>DBHK01000012.1:0-48969 GCA_002295635.1 Alphaproteobacteria bacterium UBA830
TATAGTCTAGACCCATAAGATACGATTTTTTGGAGGGTCTTATGACGGTTTATGGATATGCGAGAGTTTCGACGACGGATCAGGATCTAACGGTCCAGAAAGAAGCTCTTAAAAATGCGGGTTGCGAGATAATCCGAAGCGAGAAGGTTTCCGGTTCTTCGGTGAACGGAAGAGACGAGCTTAAAACGCTCTTAGAATTCTTAAGATCAGGCGACGAGCTCGTCGTTACCCGTGTTGATAGGTTGGGTCGCTCGGTTCTCGACCTTCAAACGATTGTCCGAGACTTGAGGGAAAGAGGCGTCGAGCTTAAAGCCACGGAACAACCCATCGACACGACAACAAGCGCCGGAAAGTGCTTCCTCGATATGTTGGGTGTGTTTGCGGAATTCGAAACGAACCTCAGACGGGAACGCCAACTCGAAGGGATCGCCAAAGCTAAAGAGAAAGGCGTCTATAAAGGTCGTCCACCTAAGATCGATCAGAGCAAAATTAAGGAACTGGCGGCTCAGGGATTTAAGCCCACAAAGATATCCCGTGAATTAGGGATAAGCAGAGCAAGCGTATATCGTGCTTTGGAGGCGAGTTGATATGAAGAATTTTGTAATGACAATTTGCTTGGTGGTTGGGCTTGCGTTTTCAACCGCAGTTCAAGCGCAGGATCAGAAGCCAGACGTAATGATCGAGCAAGGGGCGAAGATGATTTTCGACGCTCTTGCTCTCGTTCTAAAAACGATCCCTCAATACGAAGCGCCCAAAATACTCGAAAATGGTGATATCCTTATTCGAAGGAAAAATCCTAAAACGGAAAAAGAAGAAAAAGAAAAGGTGATCTAGGGAATGGCAAAGGCTTGGAGTGGTGATGGCGAATACATTTTGCCGGCACGGAAAATAGAGCCGTATCGCCTTTGGTTTGAGTTTCTCAAGCTCGCTCTGAAAGACCCAGACATCAAAGTCGACAAGCGCATCTACAAATCTTGGGGTGATGTCGAAAACCTCTCCTTCGATAAATGGTGGAGTGCTAACTGGCGCAACCTGTTCGCCGTCGAGACTGGTATCCGTCTAATGGAACGGGGTGAGAGCCTAGGAAACACGGACTCATCGGTTGCTATAAAAGTACCTTTATCACTCGATCCAAATACGGCTCTCAAGGAGCTTAAAGAACTTCTACACGAGCAAGGAATAGGCAATCGAGAAGCGCCTAGAGTAAAGGGCAAGTTCGCTCTTTCTGAGGGATCAAAGCAGGGTTTTGAAAAGCGGATGAATACCGCCCGTCTGATGCTTCGGTTATATGGTTACTGGCTCAAACACGAAAAGCTCAATCGAAGAGAGCGGGTAAACAAAACGATATCCGATTACCACGACTGGGTTATGGGTTGGGAAGATAAAATTAGTGATAAGCCCCGAGGCTATAGAGGTGGATGGCGTCCATATATGACCGACGCTATCGAGCTTTATGTTGATTGGCTTAGATCCGACAAAACAGAAACACAGGCGAGTTTTGGCATAGGCGATTTGGATACAGAGACGTTATCTGGCGATATCGAAGGGTCTAACGCAGAGATGGCGAGAAGAGTTTGTGTTAGATACATTCGAAAGGCTAGGCGCATCGCCGAAAATGTGGCAAAGGGTGAGTTTCCGGGAAAATATTGAGACGGTAGAATTCGGTTCTGAAAAACTAAAACGAAACGTTTGCGAAGCTAAGGGAGGAGGAGCTAAAGACAACGCAGAAAACATAGATTATAACCGTTTTATTGGCTCGCTTAGGGTTTATAAAACGTTTATATATTTTTTAGGCGGTCTGTAAGTTATTGTTTTTACAAGACGTTTTGGTAGACCGTTTTATTCGTAATGCTGGGGTCGGGTGTTCGAGTCACCCATGCGGCACCACTTTTCTCCCCCCTACATCGTCCAGAGATGAGTTCTACAGGGTGTTCCATATCTATTAGATACATCCATCCCGAAGGGGTGAATCGTGTGTCCCAAGGCGTTTACGGAGTGAACCTTCACATCATTGTTTGGAAACGGGCAATTCCATCATTTTCAGACTCCGATTCATCAACTCAATTGCATTTGTGATGTCATTTTGCCGTTTTGTTTCATCCACCAAAGAACGAACAGCATCCGGTGTCTCAGATCTATTATTTTTCGTGACAATCTCTTTATTTGAATACCCCTTCAACTCCATCAAACGAAGGATACATTCTGCAAATTTCTCGGTCTTTGGAGAGAATCCAATTTCTTTGCATTCAGTTCGATAAGATGTTTTTTGAATTTCCACCTCTTTTTCAGGGGAGTGTTTGCCATTAACATAAAATTTCTTGGAGATAACGGGTCCATTCGCGAGACCAGATCCGTCCTTACCTCTGCATATTTCCCATCCCTGCATCTTTCCATCTTCAAAAGTTCTCACACAACGCTTGAAAAACTTATGGTCCAATGCTTGATGGTCCGATGTTTGCGTCCCGTGCATGTTGCCTTTTGAGTTCAGTGATCCCCACCAGGTCACCCTTGTTGTCATCGTCCTAAGGGACCCAATGTATGAGCAGTCTCGCCAAGACTCGGGTATCTTCGAGAGTCCTTCCTGTCCCTTACACCTTGGTTCCTCAAACCCTCCAAAATAACGCACTTCATTAATCGGTTGGTCTTTTGCATGCGTAGTCATTCCGAAGAGCATTATGGTTAACGTCAACACCCCCGTTCTGAACATCTGCATCTCCTGTTCGTTGGATGAAGGATGTCACCGTAAGGGTAGGTTGACAAGGAGGTTTCTATCCGGTGCCTACGTAGAGAAAGACATAGGACTGGTTTGAACTAACCAACCACTTTTCTCCCCCCTACATCGTCCAGAGATGAGTTCTAAAGGGTGTTCCTCATGTCCGATGGGGTTCATTCGTGAAGAGATCAACGTCTCTCCTGATGCATCTATGACGGCCGGAAATCTTGTTTATTCGTTTATCTGAATAAACAGAAAAACGATCATTTCGGGTCGATCGTTTAGATAGAAATCAATTTGATCTGAAGAACTCCCCGAGGGTCTCAGATACATCTTGATCATATCGAATCCTCAACATGGTGTGACCATTTGAGAGAGCCCATTCATCCTTCAATCGGTCGTTCGTCTGCGTCCGTTCTAGTGCTTGGTCCGCCTCACTCTCTGACATTCTTCCGAAGGTGACTGGTTCGAAGTGTTGTTGTCCTTCAATATAGTCAATAAGAATTATTAATGGTATCTAAGTGTATGTAATGTATAGAGAAAATTTTTTTATAAATGGTAAACCCGTTTATTCGTAATGCGGGGGTCGCGTGTTCGAGTCACGCAGGCGGCACCACGATATCCAATCCTGAACTTTCGATAGGCTGATTCTACAATCCCTAGATAACAGAAAGGTGGGAGGCAATGAAAATTAGCACCGATAGAATTCTTACAACCCATGTCGGTAGTCTACCGCGACCGTTAGATCTTTATGATTTGCTGATTGCGGAGGAACGAGGCGAATCGCATGATGCGGCAAAGCTGAGAGTTCGTACCGCTGATGCAGTTCGTGATGCGGTAGCGAAGCAGGTTTCCTCCGGGATCGACAGTGTTTCGGACGGAGATATGGGAAAGATTTCCTATACCTTCTATGTTAGACACCGGTTATCCAATATCGATCCAGCCCAACCGCCAGGTGCCGAACCGCCGCGCGAAGGGGCGAACCAAGATATTCTGGACCACCCAGATTTTGCTGATCGCGTTGCGCGAGAGCGGAGCGGCTGGGCACTTTCGTTTGGCCGGCCTTGGGTTGTTGGTCCTGTCGAGTATGAAAATCGAGAGCCTCTGGAACGTGATATCGCAAATCTCAGAGGTGCGATGGATGAGACCTCCCCGGTCGAAGCCTTCATGACCGCAGCATCACCGGGCGTCCTAAGCAAGTTTGTACCAGACGACTACTACAAGAATGAAGACGCCTATATTGAGGCAATGACAAGTGCCATGCAGACCGAGTATGAGGCCATTCATGCCGCGGGGTTAATTTTGCAGATAGACTGTCCTGATCTCGGATCCGCCCGCCACAATCAATACAAACACCTATCAGATGAAGAATTTCTTATGATCGCCTGGCGTAATATGGAGGCGGTAAACGCTGCTACCGCCAATATCCCCCCCGAAAAAATGCGCCTTCATATTTGCTGGGGGAACTATGAAGGCCCCCACACACACGATTTTCCGCTGGCAAAAATTTTTCCGGTGCTGATGGCATCTCGACCGTCGGCGATCCTTTTCGAGGGCGCTAATCCTCGACATGAACATGAGTGGGAAGACGTACAGGATTTGTATATCCCCGACCATAAGATCCTTATTCCAGGAGTGATTGATTCTACTTCGAACTTCGTTGAACACCCGAAATTAATAGCTCAGCGTCTATGCAACTGGGCCAAAATCGTAGGTAAAGAGCGGGTTATCGCCGGCTCCGATTGTGGTTTTGGGACCTTCGCGCGTGAGGATCAACCCGTGGCGGAATCGGTCGTATGGTCAAAATTTCGAGCGATGGGAGAAGGGGCGTCAATCGCGACCGATCGCTTATGGTCGCGAGGTTGCCGCTCCTGATTCTCGAGGGTCTAAGCTGATTTCACAACATCTAAACCGATGAAAATTCACACCGGTTGGGGTAAACCTTTGCTGTCATCTATTCTTTTTCCTAGTTTCTTGTCGCTTACTTTTACGATGCAGCAAGCTAAAAAATTTACATGTATAGTTCTCTTCGAGTAAAAGAATGTTCTTTATGACAGGCAACGGTTCCGACGTGTATGCTTGCCTAAACGGAGAGTTGATGGAGCAATCATGGCCGTAACTCAGATAACCGCTTCCGCTTCTGGTGGCGGAGACATCCCCTGTATCGCGGCATATCCGGCTGGGGGTCCTTCTACTGGTGTGGTGGTCGTTCCCTCTATTTTTGGTGTTGACGAAGACATGGAGATGGTTGCCCAGCGCCTAGCGAAACAGGGGTTCGCCGCTGTCATTCTAGATCCGTTTTGGCGTGATGAGGATAAAGGGGTCATTGGCCATGATGAAGAAGGCCGCGCACGTGCTTTTTCCCGGCTTGAGCGCACGCCTTTTGATCAGGCCTTTGGAGATGTTACAGATGTAATTGAGGAACTCCGCTTAGCGACGGAATGCAACGGCAAGGTCGCTGTAATGGGTTTTTGCTACGGTGGTCCATTTGCGATCGTCGCCGGTGCCAAGGGCTGTATACAGGCGGGCATATCTTATCACGGCTCTTTTGTTGGCGATCACCTTGACTGTATTAAGGAGGTGCGTTGTCCGCTGAGCTTTCATTGGGGTGATGACGATCGAGCTGCTTCGCTATCTCTTATAGATGAGGTAAAGGGTTTATTTTTGGGAATAGATGATGCCGAGGTCTTTGTGTACCCTGGTGGAGTAGAGCATGGCTATATGCTTCCCGGGCACGGATCCGCCTATAATGAAGCGGCAGCAGAACTATCATGGGAACGAACATTCAGCCTCCTGAGAGATCTGTGAGAAAGACAGTTTGAGTCGGTAAATTCTGTCTTAGTGGATCACGTCTCAAGCGCCTAGCTCTTGGTTAACGAGGGCCGCACCTTCTGAAAGAGCATTCATTTTTTCGCCTGCAGATCGACGGCTGCGAGGAACCATACCACAATCCGTGCATGCGATTAGGTTCTCTGCCGACACATGCTTCATTGCTTCGCGAATGCGATCCGCGACAGTTTGCGCGGACTCAACTTCCTCGGTACCGACGTCGATTACCCCAACCATTACGTCCTTCCCTTCTAGGCAATCGAGTACGCCCAAATTGATGCCTGCCGCCGCTGCCTCTATCGAGACCTGGTCGATGGAACTATCTGCTATTAGCGGTAATGTGACGCTGTAGTGGCTCCAATCTGTATTTGAGTTTTTCCACTTAAGAACAACCTCTGTACCGTACCCGTAGCATATGTGGATTGCCCTTTTGGCGGAGACGCCGTCGAATGACTTTTCTATCATCTCCATACCCCAGTCCTTGACCTCGTCGGTATAGATATTGAAACAGGGCTCATCAAGTTGGATGATGTCAGCGCCGGCGTCCGATAATGCACGGGCTTCCTTATTAAGGAGTTTGGCGTATGCGTCCGCGAACTCCGCATCGGACCGTCCACTTGCGTCGTCATAGACGCTGTCTGCTACGGTCATAGGGCCCGGCAAGGTTACTTTGACTGTTTTGTTTGTCCGTGACTTTACGAAACGTAGATCATCAAGCAATATCGGTTTTGTCCAGTTCCATTTCTCCAAAATACGTGGTGCTGCGGTTTCTTGAGAATAGCGCTGGCCCCGGCTTTTCTTTTGCATTGGATTATCAAAATCGACACTACCGAGTTGTTCGATAAAGCCCCAGATGTAGTGTCGACGGCGCTGTTCGCCGTCACAGACGATATCTAGCCCAGCGTCTTCCTGAGCAGCGAGACAGAGTGAGACTGCATCATTCTGACCTTCCGTAAGAGCATCACCTTCTTGCCTCCAAGGGGCCCGAAGCTGCTCCGGATCGGAGAGCCATGAGGGTTTGGGAAGACTGCCGACAATCGTTGTCCTTATGGGGCCCATGTATTTTTCCATTCATGTTTTATATTTCAGCGAAGATCGCATCAGCATAACAGCGACAAAAAGCGGAACGATACCTAGGATCAAAAATGCGATCCGATAGCTGTCCAGGATGGCTAGTATGAGACCGAACGCAGCCGGCATGAGGATCATGCCCGCATAGGCAAAAAATACCGCACCTCCAGTGACCACGCCCGCCATGCCTGGCGGCGATACGCGTGCGATCTCAGCGAGTAGGACGCCTTGATACCCAATGCCGGTTAAACCATAAACAAATGCAACTATCCAGACGGCTGTTGTCTGCCAAGTTTCGGTGACTAGGCTGATTGCCATGTGTGCAAAGCCCATAGAAAAGCCCAGAAGAGCGAGTAGCATCAGCGGAGATAAATATTTCGTCCCAACCCAACCCCAGATAAGTCGTCCGATAACACCAGCACCCATTGCTATCGAATAGGCAAAACCAGCATTGGTAAGTGTCCAACCAAGTCCAAGTGAGAGGAATGAAATGAAAAAAGAGGCGAATGCCAATTGTAGGCCGGTGAACGCGAAAAGTCCCAGAGCTAACTCTCTGACACGTCTATCGCTTATTACGGCGGTTAGGGTTGCGCGGATATCGTTCATTTTTAAGCTACGCCGCGGCTGGCGGTCGGAGTCAAATTCAGTGCGGAGCGGCTGCAGCAGTAGTGCGAGTGCTAACGCCATTAAGGCTGCGCAGACTAGAGCGCCGCGCCAGCCAAAAAGCGATACGTATACTGGTAAAATCATTCCCGCGATTACTCCCCCGATCGGCACGCCGGTCTGTTTGATTGAAAAAATCAGCGGTGCGTTGGCTGGATCAGCATACCGGGCAAGAATTTGGGAGCTTGCCGGTGTTGACGGCCCACCGCCGAGGCCCGTCACTAAGGCGCCGATGACGAACAGTGATGTCAGTCCGGGTGCATTGATCATTAATCCGATAGCCACAACGAATAGACAAGCTTGGCTGACGCGAAGAGCGCCAAACCTAAGGAGGAAACCGCCTCCAGCCAGCGATGAAATCATTGACCCACCATAAAGGAATGCAGTGTAGAGACCGACTAAGCTGGGATTTAAACCGGTTTCTGCGGCGATAGGTGGCGCCAAAACAGGAATGGTCAGGCCGCTCATGGTCGATAGAGACTGCTGAAGAAGCATGGCTATAGCTGCAGTGTAAACGACGGGAATTTTTATTCGCACAGAGGTTCTCGAATGGTTTTAAATGCCGAGAATCATTGCGAATACCTTGCGGCCCAGTAGGCTGTCTGGGTCGCACAAGTCGAAGACGATATTGAAATGGTTGCGGTCCGGGTGTTCGAAGATATCAGCCTCCCATCCATTCAATTTCCAGGCATTCGCAAGCAGTGCACTCTGCCGCTTGAACTCCGTCGTTTCCGAAGCACCATATGACAAAATCAGCGGACATCCGGACTCTGGCAAATTATTTACTGGACTGTTTCGCGCGGCTTCGTCTGCATCTAGATTCGCCCAATCATTTATACAGGACAGCCGGACGGGTTCGAGGTCATGTAGACCACTGAGAGGAATAGCACCTTTTACAACATTTTTCGGTACACCAAAGTCTTTATGCCAGCCCCCTGCCACCATCATACCGGTCAGGTGACCGCCGGCGGAGGATCCGCAGACGAATATTTGGTCTGGGTTGCCACCGAAATCGGTAGCGTTATTCCAGGTCCAACTGATAGCCGCCCGACATTGGCGGACGATATCGCTAATGGACGCACCGTCTCCGACTAGGGTGTAATTGACGCTGACGACGGCGATACCATGCTGCACCATGGTCGACGCCATGAAGGACGAATCCTTATGGCTTAGCATTCGCCAGTACCCGCCATGGATAAAGATAAAGACCGGCGCATTGTGACCTGCAGGAAAAATATCGATCACTTCGTCCGGTCGGTCACCATAGGGCACATCTTCTCTACAGCCGGGCAGTTCGCGCGCCTTCCGGCTCTGTTTTGCATAGTCAGCCATGAAAGGCTCGATGCTTGGAACGGTTTTTGAAATCAGGTATTCATTATCGAGCGTAACCTGATCAAAATTGGCATAGACGTTTGCCATTTGCCTATCCTATAGATTCGAATTCAGATCGAAATTGGCTTTTCTCTTTTCGCGCAAGCTCCTCAAGCCTTCTTTAGCGTCGGGCCCGGTAAAGCCAAGAAACTCGAGTGCTAAAGAGGTATCGAAGTTAGGGCCCATCATGCGCAACCAATTATTTAGTGCGTATTTTGTGAACCGAATTGCTGATGGGGACCCGGCAGCTAGTTTTTCGGCTACTTTGATGGCCGTATCTTGTAGTTCGCTTTCCTCTACGCAAATTGAGACGAGTCCGATTCGTTCAGCCTCCTCTCCTGATACAGGTTCGCACAGCAATAGATAATATTTAGCTTTAGCCATGCCGCACAGCAATGGCCATATAATTGCAGCATGATCACCCGCGGCAACACCCAGCCGCGTGTGGCCGTCTATAATTCGAGCGTCCTTGGCGGCGATGGATATATCTGCCAGTAGTCCTGCTACTAATCCGGCTCCGACGGCGGGTCCATGCATCGCGCTGACGATTGGCTTGGAGCAGTTTATAACGTTGTAAACGAGGTCGCGTGCTTCTTTCCAGACTCGGGCGCGGACCTCAAACTTATCAATCATCTCATCGATCATGTTGAAATCCCCACCTGAGGAAAATGCGCTGCCCGCGCCGCGCAGTATTGCAACAGAGATGTCTGGATCCGCCTCAACATCTTTCCATACACGACCTAACTCATCGTGCATGGTTTCGTCGGCAGCGTTGAGCCGCCCTGGCACGTCCATAGTGATTCGAAGAATGCGGTCCGAGGGGGTATCGAATTTCAAGCGTTCGTAGCTTGAATAACGGTCCTTCATGTTCTCTCTCCTTTTCCGCAAGACGGAAATCATATACTAGATTCTTCTATATAACCCGTTGGCATTTTGGGGAAATCGCGAAAGAATTGTAGTACTTTGGTTTGCTTGATCTTGGCCAACCTACCGTAAATATCGCCTAGTGAATTTTATTTGATCACGTATCCGAGTTTCTCCGGACCGCAATTATGATGAGGGAACTGGCTTCGGGTAAAAAGGGTATCATATACTGACCAAAAATTATATAATATTTCCATTTCATCTGAAATTAAAAAAATTTTTTTAAAAAAAGGTCAGTAATTTTGACATAAATGGCGACTTAATCAGCTTAAAAAGCGATTATATATAGTTCGTTGCTGCGCTTCAACGCTGATAGGTTCAATCTTCAGCCATTCTTGGGAAGTAGTGAGGATTGCCCTCAAACTCGCGGCTCCTTACTAGATCTTCAACCCTTTTTAACAGATTAATATTCTTGGATCCGCTGCGAAATTGGCGCGTTCCCTATATCGAGCTAAGAATTGGGACAGTAAACGATTGAATTCAATAGGGTTTTCAAGATTTCCCAAGTGCCCAACATCATACATCAAGTGATATTCCGCGCCTTCAATCCCCTCTGCGACCCTCTTGGTGAGACTGGGTAACGTCAGCAGGTCGAATTCTCCACCAATCACCTGCGTCGGGACGCGGATCTCCGAAAGTACGTGCTCGCGATCAAATTTTGTTGTTGCCTCGACAGTCTTTATATATGAATCAACATGGATTCTCGACATTGCAGCAATTGCGCGCGATCTAGCATCCTCTGAAGCGTTGGGGCCGGCGAGACTATCGATGACTGCTGGCGCAAGAACTGACGGTGATAGCCCCTCTTCAAGTAACGGCTTCCGTCGCGTGTCAACGAAATCACGCTGGGCCGTCGAAGAAAGCGCGTCGAATCGCGCGTGCACCCCCGCCAGAGTAAGGGAAGCGAATCGATCAGGGAAATTAGCGTATACCTCTAAGGCAATACGCCCACCCATGGAAATTCCGACAATATGCGATCTATCTACTGCAAACGCATTTAGAACTTCGGAGACATCTTGGGCCATGTCTGTAAAACTAAGGGGTCCGTCATAGTCATCACTGCCACCGTAGCCACGGGCATCCCAAGCCGCCGCACAATAACCAGCCTCCGAGAGGCTCAGAAGTTGGTGTGCCCAAATCGATCGGTCACCGCCAATTCCGTGCAGCATTAATACTAGCGGACCATCGCCGATGTATTCGACAGCGATGCGTGGCGATCTCCCTATAAAAATCACATTTGCCCCGTCTAGATGAGGTGCCAACGCTGATTCTG
This sequence comes from Alphaproteobacteria bacterium UBA830, assembly GCA_002295635.1. Classification (GTDB taxonomy): domain Bacteria; phylum Pseudomonadota; class Alphaproteobacteria; order MPNO01; family UBA830; genus UBA830. Next base: position 10,845 of record DBHK01000012.1, read on the forward strand.
AAGTTCCTGTCATCCGCTACTTTTGCGCGAAGGGGCAATACGATCAAGCACCTGCACCAATTCTAATTGCATAGGTATGAAAAGCACTCAATACCAAAGTCTTGCTCCCACGATGCGCATCGACAACAATGGCCAATATTCCTCGGCCGCAATGTATCGGCCCTATTCCCTCTTGGCCTCCTAACACAGGAAGCCATGGTAGACCCGGGAGTAGTAAACCCAAACTCAAAACAGGGAAATCACACAATGTCCGACGCTTTTATTTGTGACGCTATCCGTACCCCCGTCGGCCGCTACGGTGGTGGTCTCAGTGCGGTTCGAACCGACGATCTCGGGGCCGTGCCGATAAAAGCGCTAATGGACCGGAATAACTCGGTCGATTGGGAAAAAATCGACGACGTTTATTTCGGTAGTGCTAATCAGGCTGGTGAAGATAATCGCAATGTGGCGCGCATGTCCGCGCTGCTTGCAGGACTACCACTCGAAGTCGGTGGCGCCACAGTAAATCGCCTGTGTGGCTCCGGCATGGAAGCGACCGCACAGGGTGCTCGGGCGATCCGCGTCGGTGAGGCAGATATGGTAATTACCGGCGGTGTCGAGAGTATGTCCCGCGCACCGTTTGTGATGGCAAAGGCTGACTTACCGTTTTCGCGGAAGGCGGAAATATTCGATACGACGATTGGGTGGCGGTTTGTGAACCCCAAGATGGAGAAACTATTTGGCGTTGATGCGATGGGAGAGACGGCCGAAAATCTTGCGGAGGAGCACCAGATCACCCGGGCCGACCAAGATAAGTTCGCACTCTGGTCCCAGCAGAAAGCAGAGGCTGCTCAGAAACGGGGATATCTTGCATCGGAGATTATTGCCGTTAATGTCCCACAACGGCGAGGGGTCGACGCGGTTATCGACTCGGACGAGCATCCGCGTCACGGCACCACTTTGGAAGACCTCTCTAATCTTCGTCCTGCTTTTAAAAAAGATGGTAGCGTCACCGCAGGTAATTCCTCTGGCGTTAATGATGGTGCGGCGGCTTTGCTTTTGGCTAACGAGGAAGCAGCGAAGAAGCACGGGCTCACTCCGCGTGCCCGTATCATTGGGGCTGCCACTGCCGGTGTTCCACCGCGTATTATGGGTATTGGTCCGGCGCCCGCAACACGAAAGGTTTTAGAAAAATCGGGACTTACTCTGGACAATTTAGATGTAATGGAATTTAACGAAGCCTTTGCGGCTCAGGCGCTCGCCTGCACTCGCGACCTCGGAATTGCGGACGATGACGAGCGTATTAATCCTAATGGGGGCGCGATTGCGCTTGGACATCCACTTGGTATGTCAGGGGCAAGGCTAATGACTACCGCGCTAAACCAGCTTGAGCGAGCAGGTGGAAAATACGCGCTTTGTACTATGTGTATTGGAGTTGGGCAGGGAATCTCTACATTAATTGAGCGGGTATAAAGTTAGGGACAATAGTACTGTGGAGTCCGGTTCTTTTCCTTTAAAAAACGGCCTGGTCAGCCGTAAGGGCTTCGCATGAGTTTTTTAAGAGCTACTCATCTCACACCATCGGCGGGACTAGTGAAGCGAGGCGCCCGTAATTTCTGGCTTAGCCCTCCAAGCTGGAGTCAGTGGTCGATTCAAATGGATCGACATCCAATTTGAAACCGATACCACGCGCTTTCGCTTTTTCGTAGAGCAGCTTTCCAATGACTTGGTCACCGACCCCCCAGAACGCATTCTGTTTAAAAAATGTGATCTGGTCGTTTTCCGTCCGTCCAGCCTCTCCGCGCATAACCTGTCCTAAGTCGGCTACCTTGTCCCAGGAGATCACGCCTTCTTCTGCTGCACCCCAAACAATGGCGGTACGGTCAAGCTTGTCTTGCTCAATCGAGTTGCAGACTACTACGTCAGCACGTTGCAATGTAGTATCATCGATTTCTCGACGTGCATTTTTTATGAAACCCGCCTCGTGCAGGCCTTTGTTAGACGAGACGAGTGAGCACACATGCGTACCCGGTGAGAGCCAGTCGCCGTCAAAAGTTGGTACGTTGGAATTAGTTGCCGTTAATACGATATCCATATCTTCAACCGCCTCACGCGCGCTATCGACCGCGTTAACATCCATATCTAGGATCTGCCCCATTGCATCCGCGAATCGCTTTCGGTTGTCTTCGTTGGGGCTGAAAACCACCGCGCGCTCGATGCTAGGAATAGCTGCCTTTACTGCGGCTAACTGCCCGCGCGCTTGACCCCTTGAACCAAGGATCCCGACCGTTCTCGACTCTTTTTTTGCCAACCACTTGGTCCCGACGGCGGTAGCGCAGCTTGTCGGTATAACAACGTTTTGGTTGACACCAGGTAGTTCAACAACTTCTAGCTCACCTATCTGGATCGATAAAAGTCCGCCAGTCTCCCCCTCGTATACTACACGGACCCGAGCACCGCGGTGAGAGTATGTTTGGCGCATATCTTCGCCGATAACCGGTTTTTCGGTATGCACTAGTGTGCCAATAGTGTTAGGTGTGTTGGGGGCCCCCATGTGCATCGTCAGTCGAACACCTGCAGCGGAGTGAACGCGTTGGCGCATTTCGGCAAACCATTTATTTTGGGACCAATCTACAAAGCCCTGTTCCATCGCGTCTACGGCTTCTTTGATTGTTATCAGTCCTTTGACATCTGACGGGCCTAATACCAACACCATTATTAGTTATCCTTATTTTATTGTTCAATTCAGTCTAGCGAGACAAACACAGCTAGGGTATGCAAATGGATATGACCAGCATCCCAGAGAACTTAAAGGCAGCCGTGGGCCGCACTGTAATGGAGGAAGATACGATCTCGGCTGCTCCTGTTGCTAGCTTGATGGCAACATTTGGTCTAGATCATTCCGAAATTCGAACTGGCGACCAATTACCACCACTTTGGCATGGCCTATTTTGTAATGCAAAGCTACCTCCCGATAGGCTTGGGGTCGACGGTCTTGCAAGGGATGAGGGACTTCTGCCCGCCGCGATCGATTATCCAAATAAACTTTTCGGTGGCGCTCGTTTCGACTTTCGGTCGCCTCTCCATATTGGTGACAGAATACGGAAAGAGTCTCAGGTAATGTCATTTGATTTTAAAAATGGCCGATCCGGCGAATTTATCGTATGTCTTGTCCAACATAGGGTTTCAAACGATGACGGCCTCGCAATAGTTGAGGATAACAATGTTATTTTCCGTCCTGCGTCGCCCACGGCGGTCGGTGTCTCGCCTGAGCTGGAAGCGCCGCCGCTACCGCACGCAGACCTTACCTGTGTGATAACCCCCGATCCCATCTTAATGTTTCGGCATTCGGCATTGACCTTTAACAGTCACCGTGTGCACTACGATCGGAACTACGTTGTCGAAAGGGGCTATCCGGGGCTTTTGGTGCAGGGCACGTTGATTGCACGGCTGATGTTAAACATGCTGTCCTATGAAAAGCCGGATTTTACCATAAGTGAGTTTTCTTTCCGGTCAGGAAAGCCAGTCTATGATACTGGAGACATCACCCTCGGGATTTCAGTCGACGGTGACACCGCCGATTTTTGGGCGGCGGGTAGTGATGGTTTTCTCGGTATGACAGCGTACGCGGTACGCGAGGCCATATCTTAATTTAAATCTATCGTTGGCGAGATGCTTATAAGATGCAGGCATTTTTGCAGAAACTGCGAGGAGCTGCGAAAGGACGCTCCGTCATCCTTTACCGTGTTCTCCCGGCATCCACAGGATGTCTGAATTTCCATTATCGTTGGCTTGCCGTGCCAGAACGAATAGCAGGTCCGACAGGCGGTTGATATACTTAAGTCCATGCGGATTTATTGGCTCATCATCGGCTAGTGCTACCATTGCCCGCTCCGCCCTTCGGCAGACCGAGCACGCAAAGTGCATATTGGCTGCCAAGTCGGTCCCTCCCCGTATTATGAACGATTTTAGTGGTTCCAAAACTTCGTTGGCGGCATCAATTTCCAATTCAAGTCGTTCGACCTGTGCAGGTTGGATTCTTAGGCGTCCGTCTTCGTGATTGTCGCCGGGTCGAGTAAGGTCTGCACCTAAATCAAACAGGTCATTCTGAACGCGCGCCAACAAGGCGTTTAACTTACTGTCATCCGCGCTGCAACGGGCGAGGCCGATAACTGCGTTTGTTTCATCAATATCACCCTGGGCTATGATCCGAGAGCTGTTTTTTGCAACTCGGCTACCGTCCCCCAACGAGGTTTCACCTGCATCACCCCCACGGGTATAAATTTTGTCCAATTTGACCATTTTGTGTTCCGATAATTAAAGGCTTTGAATTTGTATTATCGTTCGGCCCGAACAAATACCATAGACCCAATTGAATAATTGCCGATTCGCCCCATTAAGTGTATGTACACTGGAATGAATGATCAAACGATTGAAAAAGAACCAACCCAAGTTCGAATTGCGTGGCACTGCACGTGTTTCAACGTTCGAAGAGCATCCCGGGCGGTGACAGAATTCTATGACAGTATTATGGCTCCGAGCGGAGTAAAAGCTACTCAATTTACCATGCTGGGGGCTGTATCGTTGATGGGGCCAGCCTCGGTGACACAACTCGCAGAAAGGCTTGCCCTTGATCGCACGACACTCACGCGGAATTTAAAAGTATTAGCTGATCAGGGAATGGTATCTATATCTGCTGGCAACGACCGGCGAGAGCGAGTCGTTAAGGTCACCGTTGAAGGCCAAGCCGCCATTGATCGCGCAACTCCGGTCTGGCAAAAGGCTCAAGCGATAATCGTCGAAAAATTCGGCGAAGACCGCTGGCGCCAGATGATCGAGGACATGAGCGAGTTAGGTGAACTTACTGAAGATATCGACTCCAAGCGTAAAAAGTGACTGTGATGGTTTGCCGCACTTACTTAATAGATTAGACTGCCTGATCTCACCGCGCCGAAGCGCGGCTTCCCAGTAATTTTTTCGGCGACACTGGTTTGCTTTTTAAAATAATCTCGGTCATTGCTCCGGTATTCGTTTGCGCAGGCTTAGGTTTCGTCTGGGGTCGCACAGGAAGGCCGTTTGATACCCGAATGGTCGGTGCGTTGGCGTTAAACCTTGGCATGCCGTGTTTGGCATTTTCGACCCTTACAAGCCTGAACGTTAGTCCCAAAGCTTTTATCGAGATGGTTGGAGCTTACGGGCTGGTACTGACCTTTTTTCTTTTTATCGGGCTGACGACTATCTGGATCATGAGAGTGCCGTCTCACACCTACCTGCCGATCTTTACCTCATCTAATACCGGAAATATGGGCCTGCCGCTCTGCCTCTTCGCTTTTGGGCCAGAGGGACTGGCGCTCGGAATCTGCATATTTGTGATGTCTTCAATTTTTAGTTTTACGGTGGGTTGGAGCATCTACGCTGGCCGCCTTGCAGGCGATGTTCTGTACAATAATCCGCTAATCTATGCTGTAGGTATAGCGTTAATTTTCATGATCAGTGGTATCAATCCACCGGTATGGCTAGCCAATGCCTCCGAATTAATCGGCGGTCTTGCTATCCCGTTGATGTTGGTCTCGCTTGGCGTTGCCATTGCAAATATGCGAGCGCGAGGGGCCGGGCGTATTGTGATCATCTGCATAATCAAGCTAGTCGGCGGGTTCACTGTGGGGTACGCGATCGCCAGTGGCCTTGGCCTTGAGGGAGCTGCACGCGGTGCGTTAATGATAGAAGCGGCTATGCCGGTCGCTGTGCACAATTACATGTTCGCCCAGCGTTTCAATAGGAACGCCGCTGATACTGCTAGTATGATTCTGATCTCGACTGTCATCTCGCTAGTTACGTTGCCGTTCCTGATGTGGCTGGTACTTAACTAAATATGGAAACGATTATCCAACTCACCAATATAATTGTGCCGGTGTTTATCTGCGTCGGATTGGGAGTCCTGTGGGCTAGGATCGGAACCGCTTTCGACTCAAAATTAGTTACCTCGCTTGTGTACAATATTGGGGCACCCTGTCTGATCCTGTCCACCTTTCAGAAAGTTACCCTAACAGCTGAGGCCATGATGGAGGTCGCGCTAGCAACGATCGCCTGTTACACCGCTTTTACGATTATCGCCCTCGTGCTGATCAAACTTATGCGACTCGACATCCCCTCTTATCTTCCGTCTCTAATTTTTCCTCTTACCGGTAGCATGGGACTACCAGTGTCGTACTATGCGTTTGGTAATGAGGGGCTCGCGTTAGCTATAGTTTATTTTACTTTTGGTGCGATAGGTACGTTTACACTCGGTGCTGCGATCGCCGCGGGAAGTTTTTCGTTTAAGAAACTAGCGACGGCACCAGTTATCTACGCGGTTGCCATCGCCGTGGCGTTGCAGCTAACCAGCACGCCCCTCCCAGAATGGATCTTCAATACCACTGACTTACTTGGTGGGATGGTGATCCCGGCACAATTGGTATCGCTAGGCGTATCCCTCCTTCAACTGAAAACCGGCGGTATCGCGCGTAGCTCATTCCTTGGCGTATTCCGACTTGCGATGGGTATAGGTATAGGTTTTGCAATTGCTGAAGCCTTTTCTTTAGAGGGTGCCGCGTGGGCTATCGTTATCATCCAGAGCGCGATGCCGGTCGCGGTGTCTAGCTACCTATTCGCGCAAAAATACGAACGTAAGCCGGAGGAAGTCGCCGGAATGGTGATCGTATCTACGGGTATTTCCTTCGTAACTCTTCCATTGCTGTTGCTGGCTGTCCTGTGAATTGGTGCATAAAGCTCGTACCCGCCAGTAATTTTATTACTGACCAGAAAACAATCGGACGAAAAACTGGATGAACAATAATTCCCTTTCTCTATCCCCGGTTACTTTAAGAATCCTGATAGTTCTCTCCGCTGTTCAGCTTGTCCGCACGGTGTTGCCACCGGACTTAGATGCCTACCTGATCTATTTCCTGGGCTTCAACCCTTTTCGCGCCGGTCATTTTGATCCAGTCTGGATCTATGGTGCGGTTACATCAGTGTTTATTCATGGAGGATGGTCACATCTCCTCGTAAATTCGATGTGGGTTATTATAATTTCCCCACAGATTTTGCCGCATATGTCTCAGAAACGGTTCTTCGCATTTTTTGTCGCGACCGGTGTTTGCGGATCACTTGTTCATTCAGCACTGAATTGGGGTGCAAGCGATGTCTTGGTGGGCGCATCAGGTGCCGCCTTTGGGTTGCTGGGCGCCGGAGGCTATGTCCTACTACGTGGCCGGGATGGATTTTCCAAGCCTTCAGGCAAGGACATTCTGCAATATTCGCTTTTAATGATGATTGTGAATGTTGGATACGCTTTACTCGGCGGCGGCAATATCAGTTGGGAAGCTCACACGGGAGGATTCTTTGCCGGGATGGCTTTGTTCCCGCTCCTGCGATCCGCCCCCGAACATAGATGAGGACCTTTAGCGGCTAAGCTACTAAGCAGAGAGTTCCGACGACGCGTGGGGTAGAGAACGTCTGACGAATTCCCGCATATGATCGAGTTCGGGATAATTAGGAGGTGCATCTGGCTCGATAATAAAATAGGCGAGCCGGAGTTTATCATTGAAGAGCGGAGCATCAGTGTATCCGGCTTCGGCCAGTATGTCGGCGCCTAGCATCGAAAACATCCGATCTTGGCGGTTCGCGGTGCCAACGGCGGCTATAATTGTATCTGCATTTAACTCGACTGCAAGCGCCCAAAGCCCGGCAAAAAGTATTCGAGGATTAAAACCGTTTCTATATTCTGGCATAACGACCAGCCGGCTGGCTTCCGCACAAGCCTCTCGTCGAACGCCTACTTCCGAGAGGATCTTACGGACGTTTGAGCGTCCAAATGCGGTATCGACAAGTGAAGGCAAAGAACTGATCCCGGGTTTTGTTAGACGTACAGCGCCAACCAGCATTTCGCGATCTTGTAGGAGTAAGTGGTGACAATAAAAGTCTAACGGATCCGGGTCACCGTAGGCGTTCCCACCCGGTCCAAAGGCTGGGCGTGCTCCACTCTCAAATAGGATCTGTGATCGCATCGATCTCATCCGCGTGAGCCATTCAGGTATTTTATTCCCCACGAGACCGGGCGGCTCGATCAGTTGGCATGAGATAAAACCGTCTGAGGCGCCACTCCCGAATGCTACCGTTGCTGTGAGACAGTCATCTATGAATTGGCCATATATTTCAAGAGCTGAGGCGCCGGTTTTAATCAAGGGTTCCAGGCACTCCGGATGTGCCGCTAGCAGATCTCCAATTTGCTTTTTATTAAACTGGGTGTGGGCGACATCCAGGGCGACATGCTCTTCCAAAAAGGAAAATCCGCCCTCGGCTCCTGCTTTCCTCGCCGCGGCTAGTAAAGCAGGACCATACCGCACCGATAGAGATTCTATTTCATATTCGAGCGCAACTTGAGTATAGGGTGTCACCCCGGCGATAAGCTCTTCGTGTAAGCTTCGATACCGTTCGACGCTACTGGGTATGTTACACCTACTTATTGCTATCGGGTCAATTTTGTCTCGGTGGTCCGCATTCCATTTATCGATAAGCGTCCAAAGATCGGCGACCATTAGTCTATGATGCCCTGATTCATGGGCGGCATGTTTGATCAAAGCATCGCCCAGCGCCCGATAGTTTAAGTCCCAGCATCGTATTCCTGCTCTACGAATCCAGTCTTCTACTGGACGGGTCATTGAAATACCGAACGCCGCATAATGAATCATAAAAATTTGCAGTATGTCGCTGGGAAGGTTTGCGCCGCTCTCAAGCGCGGCCACAGATGGGCGTGAGGCAAACCGATCACGGTGAAATTTGAGCCGGTGTTCGTAGGCTGCTACAGCCGCTCCTGCTGTCGTGAAGATATCAGTCATACTATCAAAATATAGTATCAGCAGATTTCATCTATTTGGCCTCAAAATAAAAGGGGTCACCCTTGAGGCCGTTCGTTTGAGATCATTCGAAATACTGTTAATGCATCGCTGAACCGCCGTCGACCACGAGGGTTTGTCCCGTGATAAAATCAGAGTCCGAAGATGAAAAGAAAACAAGAGTGCCAATTAAGTCTTCCGGCATTTGTTCGCGCTTAATCGCTCGGGTTGCCGTATTACCATCTTTAATCGCATCCCATTGCGGATCATCCAAGACTTTCTCGCTCATAGTTAGGCCGGGTGCAATGCAATTTACGGTAATTCCATCATCGCCTACTTCGCGAGCCAGCGCGCGGGTAAACGCTACTTGTGCTCCTTTAGAACTGACGTAATGCAGCATCATGGGTGTACCCTTAAATACGGTACCTGAAGCGATGTTAATGATCTTTCCGTAGCCATTTCTTTTCATTTCTGGCACGACCGCCTTGGTGCAACTGAACACTCCACGGGTATTGATTTGCATCACGCGGTCCCATTCGGCTTCGTCGATATTAAGAAAAGAACCTTGTTTAAGATCAGCGAAAAGCGCTGCGTTATTAACCAGAATGTCAATCTTACCGTACGTATCGATTGTTTCTAAAACCATAGCTTTAATATTATCCGTATCAGTCACATCGCAATGGATACCGATAGCCTCTCCGCCTGATTGTTTGATTATATTGACAGTAGTTTCGGTGTCGACGATATCGGTCACGGCGACCATCGCGCCCTCCGCCGCTAGAACCTTTGCGTATTCAACACCAATACCGCGACCCCCGCCGGTAACGACCGCTACACGCCCATCAAGTTTTCCCATCTTTCTTTCCTCTATCTATTATGTACTCTCCGTCCCTAGAAACTTGTTCGAAAAAGTGGCGGTATACAAGGGGCAAGAGATTTAATACTTGGATAAGTTTTTCCGGACTTTAATTCTACTTGTTCATCGAGGTTATGACTGTTTTTCTATACGCGGAATTAAAACTTGCTGTGGATGAACTGCTAGGACGTTGCGACGGGAGTCAACATGACCGATACCGTTTACGATTACGTCATTGTCGGGGGTGGTTCGGCCGGCTGTGTAATGGCGAGCCGGTTAAGCGAACGCTCGACAAACAACGTTCTATTGGTCGAAGCAGGGTCGGACTACTTACCGGATAACCTGCCTGACCAGCTGCAGGACGGGTTCGCGGGGGTTGCGTATAACGACAAGCGGTTTATCTGGAGCAATCTGCGCGTCACTGTTTCGCCACGACCGGGGAATATGCCCGACACCAGGCCCGATAAGCTCTACCAACAAGGCCGAGTAATAGGAGGCGGTTCGTCAATCAACGGCATGATGGCCAACCGTGGCAGCCCGCTGGATTATGAAGACTGGGTCGAGCGCGGCGCCTCGGGCTGGGGTTGGGATGACGTGCTGCCATTCTTTAAAAAAATGGAGTCGGACCGTGATTTTGATGGGCCGCTTCACGGAAATAAAGGTCCGATTGGGGTGCGCCGCCTATTTCCTGATGTTTGGCCCGGGTATACCGCTGCGATAATGAATGCGGCGAACGCCGAGGGTTTCAAATATTTTGGCGATATGAACGCCGACTTCGAGGATGGTTACTTTCCGGTCACCATATCTAACATTGATGACAAGCGGGTATCCGCCAATGTCGCCTATCTTACTAAAGAGGTTCGAGCCCGACACAACTTCACCATCCTTGACCGGGCCGAGGTGCAACGTCTGAATTTTGATGGTAAACGCCTGACCAGTCTCACCGTCAGAACCGCTGAAGGCATTCAAAAGATTCGTGCTAACGAAGTGATCGTCTCGGGCGGATCGACCCACTCGCCAGCGATCTTAATGCGGTCCGGTATTGGGCCCGCCGCAAAGCTGTCTCATCTGGGCATTGATATAGTCGCTGATCGCGAGGGGGTAGGCCAGCATTTGATGGAGCACCCGGGCGTATCAATCGCGTCATTCATGAAGAAGCCGGCTCGGCTACCTGCCGGTATGCGCCGTCAGATGATCGCTTGTATACGATACTCGTCGGGTGTTGAGGGGTGTGGACCCGGCGATATGTTTATAGTGCCAACCAATAAATCGGCCTGGCACCCGCTAGGTGACCGGATTGGTGCAACAATGGTCTGGGTTAATAATTCATTCTCGACTGGCGAGGTAACGCTTATCTCAGCAAACCCAGGTGTCGAACCCAATGTCGATTTCAACATGTGTTCTGACGAGCGAGACCTATTGCGGATAGTCCGGGCGACCCGAATGCTTGCTCGGATGCACCAACATGAGGCTGTACAAAATGCGGTACACGATGTTTTTCCCGCCGCCTATTCAGAGAGAGTACGTAAGGTGGGTGACTTCAATACGGCTAATAAATTTAAAACCTGGATCGCCGCCTCACTGATGGATCTTGGCGGCCCGATTCGGCGTGCTTTTATCGATAATGTTATCCGCGAAGGCCCGACGCTCCGAGAACTGCTCGAAGACGATGAAGCTATTACCGAATGGGTGCGCACTTCTGTGACTGGCCACTGGCATGCGTCGTGCACCTGCCGGATGGGAGCGGCGGACGATCCTGGTGCTGTGACCGATTCATCAGCTCGGGTCTACGGGGTAGAAGGTCTGCGTATCTGTGATGCATCAATTATGCCAAGGGTGCCACGTGCGAATACAAATTTTCCTACCATGATGATGGCAGAGAAGGTAGCAAACACTATTTTAGCAGAGTGATAGGGAACTCAAAACCTTGACCAAATAAAGTTTCCTATGCCTTTCGTGTCGATGCAGCAATCATTTCAACCTCAACCAAGAAATGGGGATCGGCTAGTCCCGCAACGATCAGAAGGGTTGACGTTGGTCTGTTTTCGCCCAAAAATTCAGCCCTTATCATGTTGTACAATTCCATGTTTGCAGCATCAGTGATAAAATGCTTTACGTGGACCACGTCACTGACGCGAAGGCGGTTGTGTTCGAGAACGGCGAGGCAATTATTCCAAGCATTTCGCGCTTGGCCCTCAAAATCGTCCGGTACATTCCCGCCGAAATCCATACCTACCTGTCCCGCCACGAAAGTCAGCTTGGCATCTTCGGGAACCTCCACGCCGTGAGCATAAAGACCCAAAGGCATTTGCATTTTTTCAGGATAAAAAGCACGGTTTTCCATCTCTACCTCCTAAGATAAACCTGAGTCTTTGGACTCTTCTATAGAAACCTCATGGGGTCCCGGCAAGTATCCGGATCGTAATTTATTGAACCAACCTCTTAAAGGCACTAAGCTAAAGTTTAATTCTAAATTTGAGGGAATAAAAAATGTTTCTCAGGAATACATGGTACGTCTGTGCACAGCCGGAGGAAATTAACCGAACTCCGATGGCCCGCACCATCTGCAATGAGAATATCGTTTTCTGGCGAAAAGAGGACGGAACGCCGTTAGCTTTTGAGGACCGCTGCTGCCATCGCCGTATGCCCCTGTCTAAGGGCCACCTCGTCGGGGATAAGCTCGAGTGCTATTATCACGGCCTACAGTTTGATACGGCAGGTAAGTGCATTCACGTGCCCGGCCAATCTAAGATCCCGCCAGGGGCTGAGGTCAGCACATATCCGATCGTTGAAAAATATAACTGGGTATGGATTTGGATGGGTGACCCGGCGCTTGCTGACGACGGTCTAATCGTTCCTTATCCTTGGAAAACCTCTGACGATTGGGGTGACAAGGGCACTTATTTTTATGTCAAATGCGACTATAAATTGGTCGTAGACAACCTTCTCGATCTCTCACATCTCGGCTTTGTGCACCGCTCGACAATTGGAAACGCCGCAGTGGCAGAGGCGGCCAGGATCCGTACGTTGAAGAATGACGACTCTGTAACCGTCGCGAGATGGACGGTAGGGCAAAATCCGGCGCCGACCTATCAGAAAATGGGTGGTTGGACTGAAAACGACATTGTTGATAGATGGCAGATAATCGAATTTCAGATGCCGGGAGCCGTACGCCTGTTTACCGGGGCGGCCAAGGGTGCCGCGGGAGGAAAAGATTTCGGGTTCACTGATATTGATCTTCCAGTTCCTAGTGGCGGGTTTGGCTTTCACAATCTCAATTTTGTGACGCCCGAAACTGAAACCACAACACATTATTTCTGGTCAAATGCCTATCAGATAGAAGGTAAGCCGGTTACCGACGAAATGACCGAGATGTCTTATAAGCAGATATTCACGGCGTTTCATCAGGATTGGGAGGTCTTTAACAAGCAACAGGAAAACTGGGATGATAAGCCCGTGATTGACACGATTCAGGATGCGGGTTCTATCGCAGCACGTAATATGATCGACCGCAAAATAGCGGAAGAGCAGGGAGAAATGGCGGTCGCTGCTGAGTAGATTCCGCGGCAGACCAAAGAGATGGAATTATATTCCAAACTGCGGTCGCTACCTTGGGCGCAACCGTTATCTAGAAGCATTTCATCATGGATCGAATGCCGCCGGCACAGGATCCTGGCGAAATCGATCTTACCCTAGGGATAGGCGCGCCGCGAACCGGGGACGAATGCCCAGTTATCTGGTCGCGGCTCTCTAGGATCGGGTTTTCAGCTGTCAAGCTGGAATGCCCGGCTGCTCTCCCTGCCGAAGATGTCGATCTTAATATGAGCGGTGGGCCTTGGTTCCACTGCTCTTACTTAATATCTGCCATTCGCCGATAAATAGGGACGACGACCAGCGGTAAGATATAGATCGGGAACTGCCCTAAAACGAAGTATACTAGAAGGTCGTATGAAGCACTTTCGCTGACTGCTGCGAGAACAAGCGCAACGTTTGTATTTCCTGTAACCAAGCCGATGGTCAAAGCTTCTGGGCGCCCAATGCGCCAAAATAGGGTGGCGGCAGATATCTGTAATCCGATGTTGATGGCGAAAGTAGTGAGGGTCACTGTGGCGGTAAAAGTTGGTTTAACGGACGCGAAATCCGGCAGCCCCGACATAAGAGAGACCGCTACGCCAACCATGCCAATCACCATAATCCCATCCATCCGCGACGCTTGCTCCTGAAGGAATGCGGGCTTCGTGACATAACGGGCGATCACCGCGATCAGGAAACTTACGCCGACAATTCGACCTAATCTCCACATCAGTTCCCAGACCGTGACGTCGAGTTCTATGCCAAGTAACCACAACGCTAGCGGTGGGAGCGTGAATGGTACTAGTGCATATGACAAAACCGTTATGATCAGTGCCAGTGCCGCGTCGAGACCGAATAGCAAGCACAATGCTGGTGCCGACATAATCGGTGTTGCTAGCGCATGAAACACGATGCCGGCGCCTAGCGGGCCATCTATGCCGGCAGCCTTGGTCAGACCCCACAAAATTAAAGGCGCAAGACACATAGAAAAAATAAAGACAATAGTGATTAGGTAAGGCCGTCGGAGATAAGCCCTTAAGGAGGTCGGATCTATGCGTATCATCGACAACGATAAATTCATAACGATTAGCACTTCCAGCCAAGGAGCTAGCGTATCGGCTAATGGCTGCCAGGCAATACCGCCGAACACACCAGCGGCAAGAAACCAGGTCGCCCGCTTCGCAATCCAGTCCAGCCCCTTTAGCGGGATCACGCTTTTATCAGCCGCCGATATATCGGCAGCGCCACCACGGGGAGGAAATACATTGGCACCTGACCAAGTACGAAATAGGCGATCAATTCCGGCGAGGCCTTGTCGGCTAGCACCACCATGACGAGGCCCAGATTGGTGTTCCCGGTGACTAAACCGATAGTCAGGGCCTCCCTGCGTCCAAGCTTAAGAAACATTATGGTACCGAACACTTGCATCGCTATGTTAGCGGCGAACGCGGCCACCAGGGTCAGGAAGACGTAATCGACCCGACCGACGGCGAAGGTCGCTATACCGTCCATAATCCCTAGGCAGAAAATCACAACGAACACCACCCCCAGTCCGTCGATTGCTCGAGCGTTACGGGCCAGCATTTCCCTTTTAAATACCCATCTTCTCAGTATAAAGGCCAGCGTCGCTGGACCGGCGATGGTAGCGAAAAGGCGGATGAACATCTCCCATATACTCACCCCGAGATCGAGGCCTATCAGCCATACGGACAGTGTCGGTAGGGTAAATGGGACAATGGCATAGGTTGCAACCATCGCGGCTACGGCTAACGGTGCGTCGAGTTCCAATATTGTTGCGATGGCGATAGCGGAACTGATCATCGGGGCGGCCGCCATCAGGAAAAGTCCCTGTTCTAGCCCGCGCGGAATTGAAAGCGGTTGGATTAGCATCCACATCATCAGCGGTGCGGCGATAAGGTTGACGATGACGATGGCGATTAGGACGCGAGGCCGGCGTATATATCCGCGAAGTTTCTCAACATCCAGCCTAACCATGGCAATCGCCAGAAGGATCACCATAGTATGTAAAATATATGGACGGAAAAATTCAGCAACCGGCTGGGCAGCATACCCGACTACCAGCGCTCCCGCCATCAGCCAAGTAGCGACGCCAGCAATCCGCTCAAAAGCGGGCCGAATCAATACGGCGAGCCGTCCGTATGGGTGAAGGTGGGCGCCTCGCCAGCCATTCGACTCATGACCATATCATCATCGGGATAGTAGACTTCTTCCCGCTCCGACCGGTTTCCGACCTCTAAAAAAAGAACCACCGCCTTGCTAAGGTTTTCCAAGCGGTGCGCATCGCCCGAATTAGTCGGAAAACAGGCGCACATTCCTGGCTGCAACTGCTGTGCCCCAGCATCATTAACTAATGTCGGCGTGCCCTCAATTATGTATATAAATTCGTCTTCTTCGGTGTACCAGGGTCGTAGGGCTGAGATAGAACCCGGCGCCATCTCCGTCAGGTTGACACCAAACTTAGTTAGCTCGTTCGAATCATCCAATGCACGGCGTTTCTTACCATTCAGCGCGGTGTCGTGGGTGGGGAAATAGGGATTGCGCACAAAGGCTTCTATATTGAGTGGATCGAACGCAGGACCGTTACTGTTGGCGGACATGGCTTGCTCCTCAGTCAGGTAAAAAGTCTTTGAGTTCGACACTATCGTAATTTTTTGGCATTGCCATGGCGAACCGTTCGCGGCCGTCTGGGTCAGTCGCCGCCGGCTTGGTGGCGTCAACTAGCGTTTTAGTACCGATTCGGTGCATAGCGCTCTGTCCGGGCACGATGTCCGATACATTATCTAGCGACCAAGTACGTGCGTTGGGGATCTTGATCACGTCGCGTTCCGCGTGCACGCGAGTGGTAAGTGACCAAAACACTTGGCGCATATCTGACGCATCTATGTCCTCGTCAACGGCG
Organism: Alphaproteobacteria bacterium UBA830; assembly: GCA_002295635.1. Classification (GTDB taxonomy): domain Bacteria; phylum Pseudomonadota; class Alphaproteobacteria; order MPNO01; family UBA830; genus UBA830. The sequence goes on from DBHK01000012.1 coordinate 27,046, forward strand.
ATTGCAAGTTTCGGATGCATTTGAGGCCCCGACAGTGCCGCCAGCAACGCGGTTTTAGCCTGCCCTTCGACCCGTGGGCGTAGCTTAATTACCACGGCCATCATTCCGGCGAGCCCGAGACACCGAAGATCGAGGAGGTCGAGCCCCCCTTCAACATTCTTAAGGTGTTCCCATAACAGCATGTCGATGGCTGTTGCTACGAGCGCTTGGGTGTCAGTCATCGGCGCGCCGCATTGCATTGCATAGAACACTGGATTTTCACGCCGGCTAATGCATTTAACGTCGAGATACTGAGTGAAGCCTTCCATCGCGTAGCCGCCAGACCCCTCGCCGAATGGGCCTTCAGGCGTATGGGCATCGGGCGGAATTTCACCTTCTAGAATCATCTCGGCTTCTGCGGGCACTTCGATGTCTATAGTTTCGCATTTTACCATTCTGACCGGCTCGCCCATGAGTGCACCGGCCACCGTTAGCTCGTCGACTCCGTAAGGTGCGGTATAGGAGGATGAAAAATATATTGCCGGATGCGCACCGACCACCATGGCTACCGGCATGGCCTCGTTACGCTCTTGGTATTTCTGATAGATGCGGAGCGCTTGACGTGGGCAGATTAGGTAGCCTGTGCGGTTTTTTCCCATAATTTGCTGGCGGTGTATCGACATGTTGCGAATACCGGTATCCGGATCCTTGATAATTGCCATACCAGATGCGATGAATGGACCGGGGTCGAGTTCTGACGTCCAAGCGGCGGGTATTTTGGTCAGATCAACATCTTCGTCCTTCAAAATGACTTCCTTAATCGGCGCCTGCGCCGCATCAACCATCACCGTATCAATCGGCGATTTCACTCGGGTATTGAAAGTCTCGATGACTTCTTGTTCAGACACGCCGAGACCGATACCCCATTTACGTCTGTCGATGAGAATCTGGTTGCAGACCTTCCATTCCGGAAAGCCCTTGAGATTGTCGAATAGCGACCCTTTACCAAGCCGGTCATATGTCTTCCAGCCAATCGCAGTTAGGTTCTCTAGCGGGTCTACTTCCTTTTGAAACCGCACCAGTTCACCTTGCTGTTCCAAATTGGCGAGATATCCCCGGATCGATTGATCCATACGCTCTGCACTCCCAGAATAATCTTTGAATATTTATGACATAATCGGTTTAACCGCGCCATGGAGGGGAAAAATATGTCACGCATCCAAATCAGAAAACTTATTACTATTGTCGAAGAGACAAGAACCGAGATTGGCGTGCCAGTCGATCCACCCAGCCGACAATGCGCAGCCGTGGCGGTGATCAAAAACCCCTATGTCGGGCAATATTATCATGATTTAACCGAACTTGAAGCCGCCGGCGCGGAACTAGGCGAGATTCTCGGCCAGCGCGCGATGGATGCGCTCGGCATCGGTGCGACGGCAGTACAAAGTTTCGGCAAGGCAACGATTATTGGAGAGGACGGAGAGAAGGAGCATGGCGCAGCCTGCCTGCACCCAACCATGGGCAAACCACTACGTAATATTGTCGGTCCTGCTCCTTCGATTATCCCCTCTGCAAAGAAGGTTGGTGGCCCAGGTACTACCATTGATTGCCCTTTGCATCACAAGGAAGATGTTTGGACATTTTCCCACTTTGATGCCATGGAAATCTCTCTAGCGGACGCGCCGCATGCCGATGAAATCGTTGTAATAGTTGCACTAACAGATTCGGGGCGCCCCCTGCACCGCGTCGGCGAAGGAAAGGTCGCGAACGATGTGGGGGCAGACTGACGGCCGTTCCGGCCACTAGCTGATTAACTACTGTCTACCAGGTCCTCATCTAAGGTATCGAAAATATACGGTTTTGTTCTCGCCTCGAAGCGTTAGTATTTGATGCAAACCCTTATGTCGACGACTCGATCTGGCGATGAATGTACGCAGTAAGTAACTAACGGCCGGTCACTGGTCACCCCGAAACCATGTGCTGTGATGAATAACTGATATAAGACTATACCTCCATCCTCTTGAGCCTGATGCATACGATAGCACCTTCCCGTACTTTTACGGTATGTAATGAGCCGAGAAATGACCGGTCCAGAGCCCATCTCGAATGCTCCAGAATGTCTTAAAAAAATATTATCGGGGAGTAATTAATCTGTACTCAATATACTGATGCGGCTAGCGTATCAGGTGTGCCGAGGTATGATCGGCATATACTTATCATTGGGAGATAGTCGTGGAATTTGGGATGCAATTTTTCCCCTGTGTGGGGCCAGAGCAAAAGTCCGGGGAACAATATTTTAACGAAAGCCTCAGACTGACAGGGTATGCAGATACATACGGCTACACACATATTCGTATAGTCGAGCATTATTTCCATGCCTATGGAGGTTACAGTCCTAACCCCATTGTTTTTCTCTCCGCCGCTTCTCAAAGAACTAAGGAAGCTCGAATGGTGACGGGCGCTGTGTTGCCGGTCTTTAACAACCCGCTCAAACTCGCTGGCGAATTATCAATGCTTGACGCCATTAGTGGCGGGAGGTTGGAAATCGGATTTGCGAGAGCTTTTCTTCCTCATGAATACGAGCACTTCGGAATAAGTCTCGATGAAAGCGTCGATCGCTTTGACGAAGGTGTCGAACAAATTGATCTCTTACTAACGGGAGAGAATGTGAGTCACGAAGGAAAATTCCATAGATTTGCTAACGTAACCTCCCTACCGCGTCCCACACAGCTCCCGCGACCCAACTTTTGGACGGCGGCTTTCGCCACTCCAGAGTCATTTGAGAAGGCTGGCCGCCAAGGTAACAACGTGATGGCTATACCACTGGGCGGCGCCCAGATGGGTGAGCTAATTCGGATTTACAGGGATGCCCGTCAATCCGCGGGACATGATGGCGATGGACGTGTAATGATTGCCTTCCACATGTACTGTCATGAGGATGCCGAGGAGGCTGTGCGCATAGCCCGCGCCCCCCTGAATAGATATTTAAAATCGCTCGTTGACGCAGCTAAAGACTGGGTGGATGGCACATCATCCGATAATTATAAGGGCTACGGTAAAATGATCGAGGCATTGGACGCTGAAACCTTTGAAAGCCAGGTTGAAAAAGGAGCTGCCTGGGTTGGTCCGCCCGAAAAACTGATAGAACAAATAAAATCTTACGATGAACTTGTCGGTGGGATCGACGACGCCTCATTACAGGTGAATTTTCATGACATAAGTTACGAGGACGCCGAACGTTCGGTGAAGCTTTTTGGAGAGAAAGTGATCCCGGCCTTCAGTTGACTAGCCAAAATCAACGGCGCGTTCCTAAACACTGGGAAACCACTTGCGGTCAAAAGCAGACTAAATAGTTGTATAAGGAATGGCCTGACCCCTTTATAGGCGAATACACATAATCTGTGTGCTAGCCAGCTAGGTGTGGTAGATACCATTTATTCTAAAGTTTCGGACATACAGCATTTTTAGGTTCTGAGTTTCATGAAAACGTTAGTTACCGGCGCAGCTGGATTTATCGGATTTCATACAGCTAAGTGTTTACTTGATCGAGGGCACGAGGTCGTAGGCATCGATTGCTTGAATGACTATTACAGTGTCAATCTTAAAAATGCGAGATTAGGGCAGCTTGTAAAGCGTGACGGGTTTCAGTTTTACAGGCTAGATCTCTCCGACCGAAGGGCTTGGGACGAGACGAAAGCGGCTATATCAGGGGTAACCGGGGCAATCCATCTGGCAGCACAGGCGGGTGTACGCCACTCAATCGAGCATCCTTTCCAGTATGTTGATGCCAATCTGGTCGCTCAGATGACGATACTAGAACTCTGCCGACATCAGCCAGACTTTGAACATCTTGTTTATGCAAGCTCCAGTTCCGTATATGGCGGAAACAAGAAACTGCCATTCTCGGTCGAGGACCCGACAGATACACCAGTTTCACTTTACGCGGCCACAAAGCGAGCAAACGAACATATGAGTTACGCGTACTCTCATCTTTACGGCATACCCCAGACGGGTTTGCGATTCTTTACCGTCTACGGACCTTGGGGACGGCCTGATATGGCCCTATACTTATTCGCCGATGCTATGATGGCAGGAAGACCAATCGAAGTTTTTAATAATGGTGATATGAAGCGCGACTTCACATTCATTGATGATATTGTCGCGGGCGTGGTTGCATCGTACGAGAACCCACCCATCTCGATAGATGGGCCGCCGCATCGCGTCTATAATATCGGTAATAACCGCTCGGTGCCACTTATGCATCTGATCCAACTCCTAGAGGAGGCTCTGGGACGCAAGACGGAGTTGATCATGAAACCTATGCAGTTGGGGGACGTAAAGGAGACCTTAGCCGATATAGACGCAATCCAGAACGATATTGGATTCGAGCCCACCACGCCGATCGACGTCGGTGTGCCAAAGTTCGTTGAGTGGTTCAAAGAATACGAAGGCTATAGCTGACGTGCTCGGAGGGGTTGATTATCCACTTTAGTAACGTCAGATTTTAGCAACTCTTTTGATAATTTTCCTAGGATTATCCCCAACGAATTGAAATCAAAATAAGACGGGTTGTCCTGCTCGCTAAGAAAACCCTGGTGCCATTCGACGCTGAAGATCATCCATTACGCGGCTCGCTGTCTTCCCATCCCAAAGATCGGGTCGTCTGCCAGATGGCCAGTTGCCGGCGATAATACTGCTTACATAACCTTGCAAATCATCGCTCACTGCGAGCCGGTTGGTTCCCTCGGCAACCGTGATCGGACGCTCGGTGTTTCTGCGCAACGTAATACAAGGAATATCTAGGTAGGTAGTTTCTTCCTGAATTCCGCCCGAGTCGGTGATCACCATGGCGGATTCTCGCACAAGTCCCATAAAACGAATGTAGTTCAGTGGTTGACAAACATGGATGCCGGGGGCCGACAAAAAATCATTAAGTAAGTTGTAATTCTCCATGTTTCTGCGGGTGCGTGGGTGAAGCGGAAAAAGCAGTGGTACGATCGTAGCCGATGTCTTCAGAGCAGATAATATAGAAACCAGCGTTTCCTCGTTATCAACGTTACTCGGGCGGTGTAGGGTTACAATACCAAAACGTTTTTTATCTAACCCAAATTCCTGAAGATCCGACTCTGCCTCTATATGGGGTCGCATCAGTTCATATGAGTCCAACATAACGTTGCCGACACGCGTGATCCGTTCCAAGGCGATACCCTCGATGAGCAGATTTTTGTCCGCGTCTGGTGACGGTGTCCACAATATATCAGAGATTGAATCGGTGACGATACGATTTATCTCCTCCGGCATTTCCCGGTCACGGCTGCGTAGCCCAGCCTCGAGGTGAGCCACTGTCAAAGAGAGTTTTTTTGCTGCCAGTGCACAGGCGATTGTTGAATTTACATCGCCGACTACTATGGTTGCAGCCGGGGGGTCCTTTATGAGAACCTTTTCATAGGCGATCATCACGGCACCGGTCTGTTCCGCATGTGTACCGCTACCGACCGAAAGGTTGTAATCAGGGCGGGGCAAGCAAAGGTCGTCGAAAAAGTTATCAGACATGTTGGTGTCGTAATGCTGACCCGTGTGAACGATTAATGGCTTGCACCATTCCGCAGCGGACATCGCATGATAAATGGGTGCGATCTTCATAAAGTTCGGCCGAGCTGCGGCGATGAGGTGAAATATCTGTGGCATGTTAGATCTGGTTAATACCTTGTTCGATGTTGGGATAGTTAAATTTATCAATCCGCTGAATACCCGCCATTATTTTATACTTTATTTGCGAGATCGCGATGGGATTCGGACTTGCCTCATTAAGCTATATCTCACGGTCGGAAAATATAGAATATTCCTAATTTCTGGACGCAGAGGTTGTCCTGTTTTTACGGGGACGCTATCCATAAAGATGCTATGATTAATCGGAAGTCTGGTTGAGGAGGATTTTAAATGAGCAGGGCACTGCACGAAAAACCTGAGTTGACCAACGCCCGCGCCGATTTTTATGGCAGGATGGCGGAACAAAAAATGACGCCGCTTTGGGAAGTTCTGCACACGTTGTTGGCGGAGGCGCCAGTTACCGAGGCGGTCCCGCATAAATGGGATTATGACCTTTGTCGACCCTATATTATGGAATCGGCAGACGTTATTTCTGCCGAGGAGGCGGAACGCCGTGTGATGGTTTTGGAAAATCCGGGTCTTGAAGAAAAATCATGTATTACGGAAGCGTTATACGCTGGACTACAGCTGATAATGCCAGGAGAAATTGCGCCGGCGCATCGCCATTCACCAGCAGCACTTCGTTTTATAGTCGAGGGCTCCGGTGCTTACACCGCAATCAACGGCGAAAAAGCTTACATGGAGGTTGGTGATTTGATTCTTACGCCTTCCTGGGTATGGCATGATCACGGTCATGATGGCGATGTGCCAGTGGTTTGGCTAGATGGCTTGGACATTCCGTTAGTAAGGCACCTAGGCCCAGTATTCGCCGAACCCTATCCTGATTCAGAATTTCCTCAAGGGCGGCCAACTGGGGATAACATGGCGCGCTATGGAGGAAACATGCTACCGTTCGGCGAAACTTTCCAATCCCAGAACTCGCCGGTGTTCCATTACCCCTACGTTCAGACCCGCCAGACGCTGGAGACATTGACTAAGTCACGCGATATCGACCCTCGGCACGGCATAAAACTTGAATATATCAATCCCACCACCGGTGGGCCTGTTATGCCCACAATCTCGACATATATGCAGATGCTTCCGGGCGGATTTACAGGCGAAAAATATCAAACAACAGCCGCTTGGGTGTACCACTGTGTTGAAGGATCTGGAAGCACGGTGATAAATGGCCAGATGATTGATTGGAAGGAGAGGGATACATTCGTTGTACCAGCGTGGTATGAACACGAGCATCATGTTGATACCGATGCTTTCTTGTTCAGTTTTACTGATCAGCCGGTACAGCAGAAACTGGGTCTTTTCCGGGAGAATGTGGCAGTCTAAGACCCGGTTAGTAAAACAACATAAATTGGATAATGCATTCAATCCATAGCAGCAATATAGCTATCCAGAAGGGCGGTATATTATTGCTGTTTCCTCATTTAAATTGCTAAAGCGACATTTTTTTCATACGCAAAAACTATCTTTTCCTTTCCCCTATTCGATAAGTTTATGCAAATATCGTTTTAAATTCTTGAGGGATCTCTCCGGCTTTTAGCTTTGTATCGTCTTCTGGATTAAATAGCCCCCATATGCGGATTTCTTTTCCTTCAACCGCCACGAGGGAATCATTCCAAATATTATGCGTTACCGTAAAACTTTTACGACCGAACTCCGAAATAAAGCTCTCGACCTCCAGATGATCAGTCCAACGGCAACGACCTCGAAAAGAAGCCTGCGCATCCACTAGCGGTAGACCAGCCAAGCCGTATTTCTCGATCACCTGTTCGTAAGGAATACCGGCCGCAGTCAGAAGCGTGTGAGTACCTATGTCAAACCAGCGGAAATAATTAGGATAAAATATTTGCCCTAGCGGATCACAGTCTGCCCACTCAGCGCGGGTCATATATTTGCTCTTAAACGGCAAGTCGCTCGCCTCCACAGTTTCATTATGCGGACCGGAAGCTATTCGGGTGGCAAGACTTAAACAAGGTTAAACTATAACCGAACGTGGTCTATCCATTTAAAAAAATATCAAAGACGTTTGTGTAGACAGCGCCCGACATCGACTAATTAAGCTTTTCTATAAGAGAGGAATGCCTCCGCATCTAGCAACGGGTGCTACGGCTTCGTGATGCCCTCGATTATGGCGGAACTCGCACCACATTTTTATAACCGCATCGGAGAGACTAATATAATAAAATCATAAGATGGCAAAACCGGGTGTTGATCGGGAGCGGTTGGCCAGATGTTTGATAGTCGGCCGTCGCAATATAGATGCGTCAATAAGAATTTAGACTATCTACCATGATAGCTGTTTCGTGTTTGTAACCTCTGCGATTTTATTTTTAGGCGACTGGAATTTTTATTCGGCGAAATCGTCCTTGTTTAAAAGCGCGATCAGGCGGATACCCTGTTTTCGGAAATTTTCCTCCGCGCCTTGTAGCCGGTCAACTATGGTGACGACGACTGGAACGCTGCCGTTACCTTCGCGGTTTACGGCCTCGATTGCCTGCATTGACGAACCTCCCGTTGTGGTGACGTCCTCCACGATAAGTGCTTTGCCACCTCGGACCAAGTTGCCCTCAACCTGTTTCTCTGTGCCGCGTTCTTTCACCTCCTTCCGGACAAGAAAGCCTGGTAGAGATCGGTCAGTCCCCGTTGATGCCATCGCGACCGCAGTAATAATCGGCACTGCACCAACTGCCATTCCACCGACACAGTCTAGGTCCTCGTTCGCGACGACCTCAAGGATCAGTTCAGCAGCAAGGCGTGCACCGTTAGGATCCATCACGGTCGGCTTCATGTCGAAATAGAACCCGCTTGATTGACCTGACGCCAGCTTGAAGTCGCCGCCCCTTGAGAATGATTTACATGCGATAATATCGCGCAGTTGTTTCTTTCGATTGTCCATCACGCGGATTTTCCTTCTTGGATCGCTTGCCAAACTTTAAGAGGTGTAGCAGGCATATCGATATCCTTCACGCCATAATCGGAGAGTGCGTCGATGATTGCGTTCACAGCAGCAGCGATCGACCCAACTGTGCCCGATTCACCGCCACCCTTTACACCTAGAGGATTTGTCTGACACGCTTCTACGAAATCGGAGGTTTCAATCATTGGTAAATCGTCGGCGCGCGGCATGCAATAATCGAGGAATGATCCGGCTAATATTTGTCCGTCAGGATCGTAAGTAACGTCCTCCATCAGTGCCTGACCGATACCCTGCGCGACACCCCCATGTACTTGTCCGGCAAGCAGAAGGGGGTTGATAACCTCGCCGGAGTCATTCACCGCCACATGTCGAATGAGTTCCACAAAGCCCGTATCGGGGTCGACCTCTACTTCGGAGAAGTGTGTTCCGTTTGGCCAGTTTGGGCCTTGCTCCGGCGACCAAGTCGCTTCGGCCTCGAGTCCAATACCGAGTTCGCCAGGCCATCCCATTGGCATATAAGCCATCGGTGCCATGTCGCAAATGTGTAGCGACTTGTCGGTGCCGGCGACCGTCAGGGTGCCATCTAAGAACTCGATGTCTTCTACCGCTGCCTCTAGCACATGTGCGGCGATTTTTTTTGCCTTTTCAATGATTTTGTCAGCAGCAAGACGAAGTGCCGACCCGCCGACCGTCATTGATCGGGAGCCATAGGTACCTCGGCCGAAAGTAACTTTGTCCGAGTCGCCTTGCACAAGACGGATCTTTTCGAAAGGCACACCGAGCCAGCTATGGATCATTTGCGCATAGGACGTTTGGTGACCTTGTCCGTGACTATGGGTCCCGCTAATAATCGTTACCGCACCGGTTTCGTCGAATCGAATTTCCATCCGGTCGTTGAAAGGAGAGGCGAAGTCGATGAAAGAACATGTCCCCAGCCCACGCAGTTTCCCGCGTAAGGCACTTTCCGCTTTCCGCGCCTCAAAGCCATCTACGTCAGCGACCGCAGCCGCATGCGAAGTAATGCCAGAAAAATCCCCAGAGTCGTAGACCGTTGGAATCAGTGTAGTAAACGGGATTTTATCCTTAGGAATATAGTTCCTCTGCCGAATCTCTACCGGATCAATTCCCATCTCATCGGCCGCAATATCCAGAAGGCGTTCAACAACGTAGACTGCTTCCGGACGACCAGCGCCCCGATAGGGGCCAGTCCAAGTGGTATTTGAGAAGACGATCCGGATATGGATATGCATAGCCTCATATTCATAAACGTTTTGATAAACCATAGACCCGATACAGGCCGGTACTGGCGCGGAAGCGGCCAAGTATGCGCCGACCCCGTAATCCGCCTTAACCCGAATGGCGAGAATTCTGCCATTTTCATCCAAAGCCATCTCGCTATCGGTTTCGGCATCACGGGCATGCGTATCGCTGACAAGCGATTCCGATCGATCCCCGGTCCATTTAACCGGTCTACCCAGCTCCCTGGATGCCCATGCACATAGAGCATCCTCCGGAAAAACACCGTTCTTCATTCCGAACCCGCCGCCTACATCGGGAGAGATGATACGGAATGCCGTCGCAGGTTTGTGGAAAATTTCACCAAATGTCGGCCTATGCTGGTGTGTTCCCTGACTAGACATATATATTGTCCACTCTCGCCGTCCAGGGCTGTAGTCGGCGAGCGCTGCGCGCGGCTCCATGGCGTTAGCGGAAATCCGATTATGATGCAGGTCTGCCCTCACTATATGTGCTGCCCTATCAAAGGCGGAGTTGGTCGCGTCTGCATCACCGCGATCCATTTCAAACCACAGATTACCAGCGTTTTCCTCCCATACGAGTGGCGCACCGTCTTTAACCGCGTCACGTGTAGACCCCACTGCGGGCAGTGCCTCGTAATCGACTTCGATCATCTCCGCAGCGTCTTTCGCCTGTGCCAGAGTCTCGGCTAAAACGAACGCTACGGGATCACCGACACACCGAACACGATCGCGAGCAACGACCGGATGTGCCGGTGTCGGCGACGGGGGGCCGCCGAAAGCCATCGGCGGCACGTGACACTGAATGGTGCCGAGCCCTTGTGCATCAGCATCGGCGCCAGTTAGCACCAGCACCACACCCTCGGCCTTTTCCGCTTCACTTGAATTGACTCTGTTAATCTTCGCATTCGGGTGTGGCGAGCGGAGTACGTAGCCAACGACTGTATGGGGTAAACGGAGATCGTCTACATACTGACCTTGTCCCATTAAGAATTTTGGATCTTCCGTGCGCGTTACGGGTTGTCCAATTCCAAACTGCATCGCCGTTACCTAAATTTGACCTAATCCTTTTCTCTCAACCCGATAATCCAAGAATTATAGATTTAAGTCGAGGGGGGGGGAGTAACCAATACTGGGAAACTATAACAAAACTCGCAATCCGCTGGACATCACGCCTGATACCGCCATATTACCGCCGCTATGAATGAACTGCCGTTTATAAAGATGCACGGGCTCGGTAACGATTTCGTGATAATCGACGCACGTAGCGGAAAACCCGCCGCCGGCATAATGTTTTCTGCTGCCCAGGCGGCAGCGATCGCCGACCGCCGTACCGGCGTAGGCTGCGATCAATTGATAACTATAGAGGATACACCCAGAAAAGATTCTGGTGGCCATGCATTCATTCGGATTCGGAATGCCGACGGCGGAGAGGTCAATGCCTGCGGCAACGCGACCCGCTGTGTTGGTGCCATGCTGCTAGCGGAGACTGGTGAAGACCAGGTCGGCCTTCTTACCGGCGCTGACCTTCTGACGGTGAAACGTGCCGGTTATGGACTAATAACCGTAGATATGGGCACCCCGCTTGGAGAATGGAACAAAATTCCGTTGGCAGTGCAGGCCGATACTCTCCATCTTGATCTTTCCTGCGGGCCGCTAAGCGATCCGGCGGCTATTAGTATGGGTAACCCGCATGCGACTTTCTTCGTCGATCAAGTTAGTGAAATACCAATCGCATTGGTTGGGCCCGAATTAGAAAATGACCCCATTTTCCCCGAACGAGCTAATATAGGCATTTCACAGATCCTCGCACCAGACCGAATGAAACTTCGTGTCTGGGAGCGCGGGGTCGGACTAACGCTTGCTTGCGGAACCGGGGCCTGCGCTGCCGTCGTGAACGCTAACCGACGCGACCTCGCAGGACGTCGTATGGTGGTCGAGGTCGATGGCGGTGAACTTCTCATAAACTGGCAGGAGGATCGCCCCGGGGAGTTGGGTCGGGTCTTCATGACTGGCCCGGCAGCTACTAGCTTCTGTGGAATACTCGATCAGAGTCTGTTGACATGAGCGCAACTCAAATCCTTAATTTCGGCTGCCGGTTGAACGCTTTCGAAGCCGAGGTGATGCGCGGACACGCGGAAGTGGCAGGGTTAAACGATGCCATCATTGTTAATTCTTGCGCCGTAACCGCAGAGGCGGAACGCCAGGTGCGCCAGTCGATTCGCCGCGCTAAGAGGAATAATCCAAATGCCAAAATTATCGTGACTGGATGTGCCGCCCAGGTTGACCCCTTAAAATATGCCTCTATGGATGAAGTCGATCACGTCGTTGGTAACGAGGAAAAGCTCCTTGCTGAAACATGGCCCAATATCCTAAATAGCCCCAGCATTTCCGTTATGGACATCATGACGGTACGCGAAAGCGCCGGCCACCTTGTCTCTGGCTTCGACGGCCGTATGCGCGCTTTCGTTGAGATCCAGCAGGGGTGTGATCATCGGTGTACGTTCTGCATCATCCCCTTTGGCCGCGGTAATAACCGTTCTGTGCCGGTTGGGGTAATTGTAGAACAGCTGCGTACCCTAGTTCGGCAGGGTTACCGCGAAGTAGTGCTGACTGGCGTTGACATCACAGACTACGGCAAGGATCTCCCCGGCACCCCGAGGCTCGGCGAAATGGTCAGACGTTTGTTGAAGTTGGTACCTGAATTGCCACGGTTGCGGCTCAGCTCCGTTGATCCCGCTGAAATCGACGATACGTTATTTAACCTTATCGCCGATGAGCAGCGCCTAATGCCACACTTTCATTTAAGCGTTCAGTCGGGTGATGATTTAATTCTAAAAAGAATGAAGCGGCGTCATAGGCGAAGCGATGTCAAGAGCTTTGTCCAACGAGTTCGTACTCTTCGTCCTGACGCGGCATTTGGTGCTGACATAATCGCTGGTTTTCCGACCGAATCCGAGGACGCTTTTTCCAACTCCTTGTCGCTAGTCCATGACTGCAGGCTGACATGGTTGCATGTGTTTCCCTATTCGGAGCGACCCGGTACGCCGGCGGCTAGGATGCCTCAACTACCCGGTAATATTCGCAAAGAAAGGGCCGCCAAATTGCGTGCTGCGGGGGCAGCGCAGGTGCGAGACTTTCTGGATGCGCAAATCGGCTCAGTTGCCGATGTTTTGGTCGAAGGGGAGGGGCGGGGCTATTCGCCTCAATTTGCAGATGTCCGGATCGAAGGAACTCCTGATCAGGTGCCGGCGGAAGGGCGGATTGTTCCTGCTCGCATTGTAGCGCGAGACAATCAGACGCTCACAGCGCAATTAGCGACATGACCGAAGAGCTTGGGAAAAGTGGTTGGCTGGCTCGCCTCCGTGATGGTCTAAGTCGCACCTCCTCCCGAATGTCGGACGGTATTGGCGGGATTTTCTCCGATCGTAAACTTGACGAAGTTGCGTTAGAAGAACTGGAAGACCTACTGATTACATCAGATCTGGGTGTAGAAACATCAGCAAAATTATGTGCGGCACTGTCTAGCACACGTTTCAATAAGGAAGTCTCAGCTGACGAGATCCGGGCTGCCCTAGCGCAGGAAGTAACGAAGATATTGGCGCCAGTAGCTAAACCATTGGAAACCAATATCGATTGCCGTCCTCACGTGATTTTAGTGACTGGGGTTAACGGCTCCGGTAAGACTACAACCATTGGTAAGCTGGCGAAGCGGCTAAAAGAAGATGGCAAAACCGTGATGCTGGCGGCCGGTGATACTTTCCGCGCCGCGGCTATCGAACAGCTAAAGATATGGGGTGAACGAACGGGGTGTGATGTGGTCTCTAGTGAACAGGGTGCCGATGCCGCCAGCTTAGCCTTCGAAGCTATCGAGCATGCTCGAGCAGCGAATAGCGATATTTTGCTGATCGATACTGCTGGCCGACTACAAAACCGAGATGATCTTATGCAGCAGCTGCAAAAAGTGGTGCGCGTCATATCTAAGCAGAATGCAAACGCGCCGCACGATACACTATTGATTCTGGATGCAACCACTGGACAGAACGCGCATTCCCAGGTTGAGACTTTTCAGAGTTTGTGTAACGTCACAGGCCTAGTGGTCACCAAGCTGGATGGCTCCGCTCGGGGCGGAGTTTTGGTGGCGTTAGCTGAAAAATTTGGTCTGCCGATATATGCTATAGGCGTCGGTGAAGGTGAGGATGATCTGCGTCCCTTCGATGCGGAGGCCTTCGCGCGGTCTCTGGTGGGGCTGGGGGCTTAGTGGTCCAAAGATCCTCTGCGGACGGGCTTCCGATATGTAAATAATTTTCCGCTCGACCCTTTCTTTTTACCGAAGCTATTGCCGCCCAGCATTATGTACGTGTGTAAGGAATGAACGAAGACCCTAACAATATTGTTGCGACGCAATCCGGACAAAGTATTGGTATCCTTGTCTTCGGGACGTTGGTCCTATGCACTGCATTCGGGGAGGTAGCGACTGGTCTGATTGTCCCCGCCTTGCCAACCCTCGGCGAGGTTTTTGCCCGACCACCGGAGACGATACAGCTTACCATCGTGTCGTTTGCCCTTATGTTTGCGATAGGTCAGCTGTTTTTTGGCCCATTCTCTGATCGGCGAGGGCGCCGCGTTGCATTATTGATCGGTGGGGTATTGGCGCTAGCTGGCTCGTCTCTAGCGGCTGCTGCGGACAGTATCTGGGTGATAGTTCTGGCACGTGGCATACAAGGACTGGGTGGGGCTGCGGGATACGTTGTTTCGCGCGCCGTTGTGAGGGATGTTTATGGCGCGGTCGGCGCTCCGAAAGCTATGGCTACGCTATTCGCCCTTATGGCGGCTTCTTTTCTAATGGCGCCACTAATTGGCGGCGTGCTGCTTGATCTCACCGGGTGGCGCGTAGGTTTTGTATTCGCCGCAGTTACGGGATTGATCTGGCTTCTGTCTACACTCTTTGTTATGCCGGAAACTAGCAAGGCGCATAGCCCCTCAGAAATAGATAGGCCTAGTGTCGTCTACATTGGCCTCTTCCGACACAGGGGGTTCCTTGCCTTTATGATTACCCATTCAATCGGATATGCAGGTCTTTATTGCTTTGTTGCCGGCGCACCCTACTACTTCATTGACAGTATTGGCGCGGCACCGTCGATCTACGGAGTCATTGCAGCTATAGCTATGTCGGGATTTTTGGCCGGATCGTTCGCAGCGCGGGCGGCAATACCGCGCTGGGGCTCGCCGCGGGTCATAAATGTCAGCCTCCTACTTATGTTTTTCCCCTCAGTGGTGCTCGCCGGCTGTGGCGTGGCCGGCTGGTCGATGGTTTGGGTTATCGTAATCTTGCAGTTCGTATTCTGGTTTGGTGGCGGATTTCTGGCCCCTAATACCGCCGCCGGGGTGATGATGTCGCATCCCAAGGCTGCCGGTGCGGCGGCAGCAGTACTTGGTTTCGTGCAGATGTGTGCGGCAGCGGCTGTATCACTTACTCAAGGACTAATATACGATGGTACTTTGTTACCTGTCGTTGGAATGCAGGTTGCCCTGTGTTCAGTTGCTTGGCTGATTTGGACGGTACTTAAGCGGCATGCGTTCTAAGCCTTCCGATTCCCCGCCGCTAGCCAGTCGAGGCGCAGTTCCAGAATGTCGCCCATCCAGAATGGATACCAAGCGTGGTCCCGCCAGGGGTCTTCGGCATCGGGGTGTAGCAGGATGGTCAGACCGTCTCGGTTGAACATTAGCCAAGGTACAATTTCATCAAATATCCCTGGGTCGAATTCGATTTGGAACATAGCCTGTGGGTGAGGTCCCACGGCAGTATCGCGGAAACGCCCCATACGAACTTTGTCCCGCCATTTGTTCCAAACCTTTTCCCTTAAACGCGCCGCAGTTTCCCGCACCGTATCGTCATCGCCATAATAGACGTGGGCGTGATAATATTTGATCTTGGTTTCGTCGCCGTTTTCAAATCTCTTGATCAAGAGAACCTCGCTTCAAATAATTGGCACATATATTTCCGAAAATATGGTTGCGGCGCCTTATCAAGGATTCCGTTCGTCGCGAACCCGTTTGGCTTTAAATTCGGTCTTGGGGAGGGTGTCTGGCGGCAGCACCTCCACCGTCGCGCGTACTTCGCAACGAGTACGGATTTCGTTGGTCACCTGTTCAGCAACGTAACCATTGCTATCGGGATGTTCGACGCGGATATCCATCACTTGCAAGCCGTCATCGTTGGTCGATAGTATGATCTCGAATTCGTCGCCGACGCCGTCGACAGCGCGGACCGCCTGCTCGATTTGACTCGGGAAGAATTTAATTCCGCGTAGGTTGATTAGGTCGTCGGCGCGCCCAGTGAAAGAACCCATGGCGCGAACATGGTTACGTCCGCACTCGCAAGTGTCTCGGTTGAAGGTCGTATAGTCTCCAACCAAGAACCTTAGCTGAGGTGAGCTTTCTGAATTCAGTGACGTGCAGACAGTTAAACCCCGTTTTCCATCTGCCAAAGTTTCCATCGTATCGGGATCGACTAGTTCCCATATCTGGATATCTTCCGACAAATGGGTGAAAACTTGGCTACCAGCCTCGGAATAGCGGCATGTGAAGCCACCAGCATGGGGAGAAACCTCGGTACAGCCGTAAAACTCGGCAGTGCGACAGCCCCATAGGTCTTCTATGCGCTCGCGGGTTCGGTCGATCCCCATCGCGGGCTCGCCACCAGTGAATAGGGTGGTGACAGAACTCTCAGCCGGGTCTAGGCCCATGTCCTGCATCACGCGCCCGAGGTAGAGCGCATAGGAGGGTGTGCCCGCTATTACGGTTGGTTTAAAACGATCTATGATGCCCACCCGCGCCTTGGCATCCATGCCTCCGCCGGGAATGACTGCGAGCTTAAGTCGATTAGCAGCAGCCATTACGCCCCACATCCATACATGGGGCCCAAACCCGACCATGGGAAACATCACGTCTCCCGGCCGGATATCCATTGACCACATGGCCCGTGCATTGGCCCACTCCCAGTACTCTCGGTCAAGATGAGTATAGCGAAATACCCGTGGCACACCCGTTGATCCCGAGGACGAAAACAGCATCCAGCCACGCTGATGCCAGTCGTCGTCATCGATGGTGGTATAGGTACCGTACGGCGGGTTGGAGATAGCGTCTTCCATCATCTCTGATTTATCAAGCACTGGCCACTTCGATAGGTCATCGACGGTTGCAATATCGGTCGGTGTAAGGTCTAGCCGGTCAAACCGTGCACGATAAAACGGGCTGTTTTCGTATAGAAATGGTGTGACGGCCGCGAGTTTGTTATTTTGAATAGCGGTAAGCTCGTCGCGAGACGCAGTATCCAATCTAGGAGACCAGTATTGGCCATCAGCAGGAGCATCGAAATCGTGGGCATGTTTGTTCAGCACACCGAGCCAAGTGGTGCGCGTTTGCGCTTTGCGGTCATCTCCGGCCATGGGTTGCTCCTGTTTTTTTGGAAGCGTAGCGAGCGATACGGTGGGCTGCAAGGTCGGGTAGATAGCCCGGTTTCTTCGATTCTCAAATTGACATAGTTTTGGGTTCTTAAAATGTCCACGGAGAAACAGTAATGGCCGTCAAACAAAATCCACCTTACCGCGCCGAACATATTGGCAGTTTACTACGCCCAGCGTCGATTCCTGAAGCCTTCCGAGCATATAAGAGAGGAGAACTGGACGAAACTGGCCTGACCAAAGCACGCGAAGACGCTATCCGTGACGTAGTGAAAATGCAGGAAGATGTTGGGTTACAATCGGTGACCGATGGCGAATTCCGACGGACGACTTATATCTCTCACTTCGTTGAGAGTTGCGACGGTCTAGATTTTAGGCCGAGCTCGTTCCGCTTTCATGACATCTCGGGTAATGATCATGAATTTCTAGCACCGGCCTGTGTTGGCAAGATAAAACGCTCCAAGGCGCTTTCAGCTGTTGAATTAGAATTTTTGAAGTCCGTCACCAAAAGTACAATCAAATCAACATACGCTTCGCCAGCAACCATGCATTTCCTTGGCGGAGCTCAGGACCCTGATCCGGAATTCTATTGCAATGAGGAAGACTTATTCGCCGACATCGCCACCGCATATGATGAGGACATAGCTGACATTTCTGACCGTGGTGCCTGCTACATTACTCTAGATGACGTTCCATTTCCCATGCTATGCGACCCTGCGATCCGCGGCCAATTGGAAAAGCTGGGCAAGGACCCAGAACGGCTGGTTGACCAATATATTGAACTTACCAACGCCAGCTTTGCCAGCGCACCGTCAGACATGACGGTTGGCTTTCACATGTGCCGTGGTAACCTCAAAGGGACCTGGTTGTCGGAAGGAAGCTACCAAGCCGTCTCGGAAAAACTATTCAAAAACCTTGACGTAGACGTGTTCTTCCTGGAATTCGATACCGAACGCGCTGGCGGATTTGAGCCGCTTTCAGCCATGCCAGATGACAAGATAGTTGTTTTGGGCCTTGTGTCATCCAAGGTTCCAGAACTGGAATCGAAGATTGCTCTGCACGCCCGTATAAAAGAGGCTCAGAAATACGTCGATCTTGAACGCCTTGCACTTAGCCCTCAATGCGGGTTCTCATCTGCAATTATTGGCAATCCTGTCACCAGAGATGACCAACTGGCCAAGTTAAACCTCGTCGTTGAGGTGGCGCGGGAGGTCTGGGGCACAGCGTAAATATTCCTCGAACGGGGCCATTGACTCCGGAATGCCTCGGGTCTTCAATTCGGTCTAAAGGCCACAGAAATTGGGGGAAGGAATGGCTATTAACGGGTTCGATGTTTTTGACGGAGACGGCCACGTCCTTGAGAACGATGATGAGATCGCGGAATATTTCGAAGGCGATTTCGCAAATCTGCAACGCTTTAAGACTTTCGGTGTTTGGCCTAGCCTTGATGGATGGGCGAGGGGGTTCATCATGGCGTCGAACGACGGCGAGCCGCGTCGCTACACACATACCGACGCTGATGTCTGGGCAGAGATGTTAGACATCATCGGTGCAGATGGTACCGTGTTATATCCTACGGCGGGGCTCGCTGCGGGGCTAATTTCCGATCCCAAGTGGGCAGTAGAAACTATCCGCGCATACAATAACTGGTTAGAAGATCGGTATACATCCAAAGACAAACGACTTTACGGCGCAGGGATAATTCCGGTTCAGGTGCCTGATGAGGCGGCCAAAGAAATCGAACGCTGCGCTACCGAACGCGTGCATTTTCCCGCAATGATGTTGCCGTCTCAGACATATATCGGAAAATCGTATGGCGATGAGTTCTTCTGGCCGATTTACGAAGCTGCGGAAAAGTATGATATGCCGCTTGCCATTCACGGCGGACCAAGCCGAGGCATGGGTTTTGACCACTTTCGGGAATTCGTGAAGGTGCATACGCTTGAACATCCGTTTCCGTTGATGATGCAGCTAACCGACATTGTTTTTTCCGGGGTGTGGGATGCGTTCCCAACGCTCAAGATCGCCTTCTTGGAAGGAGGTGCTTCTTGGGTGCCCTTTATGATGGATCGAATGGACTACGAATACGATTCCGTATTTGGTATCGCTAGCCGAAAGAAACTCAAAAAGCGACCGTCTGAATATTTGCGGGAGGGGAATAATTTCTGGGTGGCGATGGAATTGGGGGAGAAAAACCTCAAATACACTATCGACGCTATCGGGCCAGATCGTATTCTGTATGCATCAGACTATCCGCATGAGCCAACCGAGGACGACCTTACGAGCGAGTTACCGGAATTTCTCGAGAGCAGCGAGTTTTCGGACGAGATTAAGTCGAAGTTGGTGCACGACAATATGATTAACTTCTATAATTTGGCCTAAAGGAGCCAAAAATATTTCCTTTTCGGTTCCATCTCTCCAAGTGCGGGCCGTTATTTATTGGAAGGCGGAGCATCTTGGAGCGGTCAGGAAGAATAGAAAGGAATTTTCAGCGCCATTTTTGACTATTTCGTTTTGCTGCCGAGACCTGCAGAAATCCTTGACCTAACCGTCATTTCCCCCTAGTTTTCCGCCCGCCCACGACAAAATTCATTGTCTAACGCTTTCGGGTGTACGTCGGTCCGCGCAGGTGCGCGCACTGGCGCCATTTGCGTTGGGGATTGTTCTAGTTGGGCCGATGTTAATTTAGGTAATGATACGGGAACATGTTCGACGGACTTACAGATCGTTTCGGCGAGATATTCGATAAGCTAAGAAAACGTGGCGTGCTGTCCGAGGCCGACATAACATTGGCTATGCGTGAAATACGCGTCGCGCTTCTCGAAGCCGATGTTGCGCTGCCGGTTGTAAAAGACTTCATAGATGGCATCAGGGAGCGCGCGGTTGGCGAGGAAGTTCTGCGCTCGGTCACGCCCGGTCAGCAGGTTGTCAAGATCGTCAACGACTATTTGGTCGAGATGCTTGGCCCTGAGACCGAAGAATTCGAGATCCGCGCCGCGCCGCCTGCCGCCGTAATGATGGTTGGTCTTCAAGGTTCAGGTAAAACGACCACGTCCGCCAAGATCGCTCGGCGCATTCAGGAAAAGCAGGCTAAGAAGGTGCTGATGGCATCTCTCGATGTGCGCCGCCCGGCGGCACAGCAGCAGCTAGCCGTACTTGGCGAGCAGGCTAAGATCGACACGCTGCCAATCTTACCGCTTCAGACACCCCGAATGATTGCAGACCGGGCCATGGATGCCGCAAAGAAGGAAGGCTACGATGTAGTCATCCTCGACACAGCAGGCCGCCTGCACTTGGATGATGAATTGATGGCCGAGGTCGTCGATGTTCGCGATGGTGCGCGGCCGGCGGAAATTTTGCTAGTTGCCGATGCTATGACTGGCCAGGACGCGGTTAATGTCGCCGAGTCATTTAATAAAAAATTGACCCTTACCGGCATCGTACTAACCCGTATCGACGGCGATGCCCGTGGTGGTGCGGCTCTGTCGATGAAAGCGGTTACTGGAACACCGATCCGGCTGCTTGGAACCGGGGAAAAGCTGGAAGCGTTGGAACCTTTCCATCCCGACCGGATTGCTTCACGGATTCTTGGTATGGGTGATGTCGTGAGTCTCGTCGAGAGAGCATCCGAGTTGGTCCAAGAGGACGAAGCTGAGCGGCTGATGAAGAAGATGGAGGCAGGTAGCTTCGATCTCGATGATTTTGCATCACAGTTACGTCAGCTCAGGAAAATGGGTGGTCTGAGCGGCGTGATGGGCATGTTGCCCGGCGTGAAAAAGGCTCAAGCGCAGATGGCCGCTGCTAATCTTGATGACACGGTAGTCGTTCGCCAAGAAGCAATTATCGGATCGATGACTCTAAATGAACGAAAGAAACCGGATCTGATCAAGGCATCCCGAAAGCGCCGGATTGCCGCCGGATCAGGCACGACTGTGCAGGATGTCAATAAGGTCCTGAAACAATATCAGGAAATGGGCCGTATGATGAAAAAGATGAAGAAGATCGGCAAGAGGGGTCTAATGCAGTCAGGAATGGCTGGAATGATGCCGCCGGGCATGCCGCCGGGTCCGGGAATACGATGACGACGGTGCGTTAGCGCCAAGGATTAGAACGAACAGAAAGATGAATACGAACCACTTAAACAATCGCGATCAAATGGAGGGTTAATAACCTAATGTCGCTTAAACTCAGACTATCTCGAGGGGGTGCGAAAAAGCGCCCTTACTATCGTATTGTTGTTGCGGATTCGCGTATGCCGCGCGACGGTCGTTATATCGAGCGTGTCGGCACTTACAATCCGATGCTGCCGCAGGAACATCCTGACCGGATTAAGCTCGACGATAAGCGTATCAAGCACTGGCTCAGTGTCGGCGCCAAGCCGTCTGACCGCGTGGCGAAGTTTCTCGGCCGAGCTGAGATTATCCCGATGCCGGAAATCCGTGAGACACCGAAACAGAGTGCACCGCGCGCCAAGACTTTGGAACGTATGAGAGAGGCTGAAGAATTAGCCAAAGCGAAAGCTGAGGCGGATGTCTCTGTCGAGGATACTCCGGCTGAAGAAGCTCCGGCTGAAGAAGCTCCGACGGAGGAAGCTGTAGCCAAAGAAGCTCCGACGGAAGAAGCTCCGACGGAAGAATCT
>DBHK01000013.1:0-39903 GCA_002295635.1 Alphaproteobacteria bacterium UBA830
TGCCAATCTGAGTTTATCTTTAATATATATAATGTATTTCTAGTTCACCGACTTTAAAGAAATAGCGGCACAATGGCCGCTAAGTCTTTGAAAAGATTGGTGCGCCCACCAGGACTCGAACCTGTCAATTATTTTCAAACTATTTTATAAGTCGTTGAAAACATTGACATTTTGTCCGGTGGGCTATTTAGGGTGTAACCCTGTGAACAATCTATATATTTCAAACACTTAATAACTAACGATAAAACCTAATTCGCACACAATCGCACAAATCGTACACAATCGCGCACACCGTACTTGCCTATTTGGAATTAATTTCTGGGAGCGATCAAGAGCCTGGATATCTTTTGCTCCCGCAGTTGTTCGGTTAGCTTCAGTAGCATCTTCTTCTACTGCAACAAACGGACAGGGGTTAGGATGGAGATCAGCTCATGACGATTGACTATGACAGCGTGCCGGTCACGACCGAAGAACGTTACGACGAAGAAACTAAAAGCATGCGTTGGGAAATCCTAATCAACGGCTGGTCAATAGGTAACAGTAGCAGCGAGGCAAGTGCTATTGAGCGGGGCGAGTGGTTGTTGCAAGACCCCGGTGGCAGGGTCACACTGCGTCGGCTTGGTATTAAAGATTGGATGTTTTCTCGCACGCCGGAAGAAGTGCAGCAGCGTCGTAAGGAACAGATAGCAGCGCGGCGTGAAGAAATGCTGCAGCGGTTGCGGCGCTAAATGCATCTGCCGCCCACCATTTACAATCTAATCTCCCCCACACCTGACAGATGAATAAAAATGCCTACCGGGCATATTACAAGAGCATGCAGGGGCGTCCAAATCGCACACAAATCGCACAAATTGGCTTTTTCAAAAGCTAAGTATTTGTTTTTGCACCAGAAAAATGGTGCGCCCACCAGGACTCGAACCTGGGACCCACTGATTAAAAGTCAGTTGCTCTACCACCTGAGCTATGGGCGCTAAATTCGTTATATAACGGGGTCAATAAATAGGTAGCCACTTCTTTCCGGTCAACAGAAACCTTCGGTTTAAAGAGTTTTTACCCCTTTAATCTTTCAGCCAAACGTTTCGAAATTCGCGGAGAGACAAACTGAGTTATATCCCCGCCTAATTTAGCAATTTCCTTGACCAAGCTGGATGCGATAAAGTGGTACTTATCGGACGCCATGAGGCAAACTGTTTCCACGTCTGGCGCCATCTTGGCGTTCATGCTCGCCATTTGGAATTCATAATCAAAATCTGATACAGCGCGGAGCCCACGGACAAGAATGGTTGCATCTACATCATGGGCAAAATCAATGAGGAGGCCAGTAAAGGGACGTACTTCGATGCGGTCACTGAGGCCATTTTCGAGATGCTGGATCTCCTCTCGAACTAATTGAACACGTTCATCTATAGTAAAGATAGGGCCCTTACCCGGATTAATAGCTACGCCAACGACAAGATGATCCAGCAGCCTTGCGGCTCGGCCAATGATGTCGGCATGACCGTTGGTAATGGGGTCGAAAGTACCCGGGTATATCCCGATTTTTTGTGGGGCCATAGTTCACGTCCGTGATTACTCGATTTTAGTAATTTTTACGCGTGTCCGCCTTCATCGTCTACTTCGACTTTATGATTAATGTCCTCACCGACCTTTTTGGCGCCCTCCTCGGAGGGTAAGATTTCGTCGGGGCGTGAGGGATCCTCATTGTCTTCGGCTTCATTCTCGGTTTCCTCAAGGTGGGCGACCGATACAACTTGCTCGTCTTCAGCCGTGTCGAACAGAGTAACGCCTTGAGTAGATCGCCCAGCAATCCGGATATCAGAAACTGGGCTCCGAATTATTTTGCCGCCATTAGTTACCAGCATAATTTGATCGGTGTCTTCCACAGGGAATGAGGCGACAACAGGACCATTACGGCCCTCTGTTGTGATGTTTACGACCCCTTGGCCACCACGTTTCGTAATCCTGTATTCGTAAGCGGATGTACGTTTGCCATAACCATTTTCCGTGACGGACAAAATAAATTCTTCGTCGGCCGCGATTTTTTCAATTTCTTCCTCACTCAGGTTCACCGTCGTGTTTGTCGCATCATTCATTTCGACAATTTCTTCAACACCGTTATCGTCTTCATCACCTTCCTGTCGACGACGTAACTTCGAAGTACGCAAATATGCATCCCTATGAGTTGTATCAAGCGTTGTGTGTTTTAATGCCGCCATAGAAACAATCTTCTGTCCGCCTGACAATTTTATGCCTCGAACACCGGTCGAAGTTCGCCCGGAAAATACGCGAACATCTGTAACTGGAAAACGGATGCTTTTGCCGCTATCCGCAGCCAAGAGGATATCCTCCTCTTCAGTACACGTCTGAACACCAATGAGCTGATCACCCTCATCCAATTTCATCGCAATCTTGCCGTTTGTCATTATGTTAGTGAAATCTGACAATCGGTTACGGCGCACGCCCCCCGATGCCGTTGCAAAAATAATAAAGAGATTACCCCAACTCTCCTCATCCTCCGGCATGGGCATAACAGTGGTGATTGTCTCACCCTCTTCTAGGGGCAGAAGATTGATTAGCGCCTTTCCACGCGCCTGCGGACTACCTTCGGGGAGCCGGTAGACTTTCAGCTTGTAAACGATCCCGCGAGAGGAGAAAAATAGGACCGGTGTATGTGTGTTACAGACGAATACATTGCTGACGAAATCTTCGTCGCGCGTACTCATACCAGCACGTCCCTTGCCGCCACGCCTCTGTGCCCGATAACTGGTTAGCGCTACCCGTTTGATGTAGCCTGCGTGGCTGACGGTAACAACCATTTCCTCCCGTTGGATGAGGTCTTCTATATTCGTCTCAAGTTCAGAATCCTCAATCGCCGTCCGGCGGGGCGTTGCAAATTGTTCTTTAACGGTAATCATCTCATCGCGCATTATCGATCGGATCCGCTCGCGGGATCGAAGGATATCCAAGTAGTCCTCGATCTCAGTCGCCAGACCGCTTAACTCCTCGGCGATCTTATCGCGCTCAAGGCCGGTCAACCGCTGCAAACGAAGCTCTAAAATCGCCCGAGCCTGAGCTTCTGAGAGGCGGTACCTGCCATCGACAACCACATGATCGGGATCATCAATTAATTCAATCAGAGAAGCGACATCAGTCGCCGTCCAATCTCTATTCATCAGTTCGGTACGCGCCTCAACTGGGTCTTTGGCACCGCGGATCAGGGCTATTGCTTCATCAATATTTGCCACTGCGATTGCAAGGCCCACCAGCACGTGTGCTCGGTCTCGGGCCTTTGAGAGGTCAAATTCTGTCCTTCTCCGTATTACTTCTTCTCGAAAGTGAACGAATGCCTCGAGAATTTGTTTAAGGTTTAGAAGTTCCGGCTTACCCTCGTTTAGCGCCAGAGTATTGACACCAAAACTGGTCTGTAGAGGGGAATACCTATAAAGCTGATTGAGAACTACGTCCGCGAGAGCGTCTCTCTTGATTTCGATCACAACCCGCACACCGTCACGGTCAGATTCGTCTCTTAGGTCTCCTATTCCCTCGATCTTCTTATCGCGAACCATCTCGGCTATACGCTCTATCATCCGAGACTTGTTTACCTGGTAGGGAATTTCGGAAATTATAATTGCTTCACGGTCCTTTCGGATTTCTTCAATTGAGACACGCCCCCGCATTACGACGGATCCACGCCCGGTCTCAAAAGCATTCGTAAGTCCCTGACGTCCGACAATTATCCCCCCAGTCGGGAAATCGGGACCGGGAATTACTTGCATGAGTTCGGCAATCGGCAAATTAGGATTATCAATTAACGCGCAACAAGCATCGATCACTTCCCCTAAATTATGCGGTGGGATATTCGTAGCCATACCTACCGCAATACCGCCCCCACCATTCACCAATAAATTAGGAAACTTCGCGGGTAATACGGTTGGCTCTTTGGTTGTTTCATCGTAGTTAGGTTGGAAATCGACAGTTTCCTTATCAATGTCGTCCAGCAATTCTCGGGCCACACGCTCCAGCCGGGCCTCCGTATAACGCATGGCGGCCGGCGGGTCTCCGTCCATGGAGCCAAAATTACCCTGACCGTCTATGAGCGGGAGACGCATAGAGAAGTCCTGGGCCATTCTAACCATCGCATCGTAAATAGCTTGATCACCGTGCGGGTGATATTGCCCCATAACATCACCGACTACGCGGGCTGATTTCCGGTATGGTCTATTCCAGTCGTAATTACTCTCGTTCATCACGTGCAAGATGCGTCGGTGAACCGGCTTTAGGCCATCTCGCACATCGGGCAGTGCGCGACTGACAATAACGCTCATGGCGTAATCGAGGTACGATTTCCGCATTTCCTCTTCGATCGAAATCTGCTCAATATCGGGATCGAAAGGCGGCGGGGGAACGCTCTCTTCAGGCAAGGGTCTTATCTTTCTCGATAGCGTCAGCGGACTGTCACAGGGGACAGATTGTTAGACAATTTTAGACCTCTCGGCCGATTCGAACAAGAAAACGGCGAGCTATAGAGTATCCCTAAATAATTGAAAAAATTGAAAAATAATTCCGTCAGACGATTAAGCGGCATCACCAATGTGGCCGTTGGCAATAGTATCTTGTTTTCTACTAAATGAAAAAAACCCTAATGACCCAACCAACGTCCTTTGGACAAGTGCCTACTTTGAATTTTCAGCACCAGCCGCCGCACATTCCTACTACTTTACGAATTAAAAAGGTATCTCGTCGTCTAGATCTCCACCGCCGCTCGACGCAGGACCGACACCTTCACTCGGGGAACCACCCGTATCTTCATAACCTGCCTCGCCTCCGAAGTCACCTCCGCTAATACTGTTACGGCTGTCGAGCATCGTAAGCTCCCCGCGGAAACGGTTAAGGACTACTTCCGTTGTATATTTTTCAGCGCCTTGTTGATCAGTCCATTTGCGTGTAGCCAGTTGCCCCTCCACATAAATCTTGGAGCCCTTCTGTAAATATTTCTGCGCAACTTCGCCGAGACGTTCATTGAAAATAACGACGCGATGCCATTCGGTGCGCTCTCGCCGCTCCCCGCTATTACGATCACGCCAGCTTTCAGAAGTTGCAACGGAAAGACTAACGATCGGATTACCATCGTTGGTGTGTCGGACTTCGGGATCTCGCCCAAGATTTCCAATCAGAATTACCTTGTTGACGCTGCCAGCCATATCATACTCCCATTTGCCGTTTTGGGGCACCGCAACAGGCGCCCAAATAATTCGACATCATAATACCAAGCTGTTGAAACTACGCCACGGGCTTTAAAGTTATTTCGCCGGTTTATTCACAAGGAATTAAATCCACAGTACACAACCATAATGTATGAATTGTTTAGTAGAGTATCTCTCCGGACTGTCCGGAAAAACGCTACGAGTGAATTTATCCAGGGATTATTGGATTGCGTCCCGACATCTCATTTATAATTTTGCCGTCTAGCCAGGAACGCAAGTTTTCAACCGTGCCGACATACCAATTGCGATAGTTCTCCACGGTAACGTATCCGAGGTGTGGAATTATAACTGTATTCCGCATGTTTCGAAGTGGATGATTGTTCGGGAGGGGTTCAACATCGAAGACATCAAGCCCCGCTCCAGCAATAGTGTTGTTCTCAAGGGCGGAGATCAGGGCTGCTTCTTCGACGATTGGACCTCTTGATGTATTAATTAAATAAGAACTTGATTTCATGCGGGCGAGGTCCGCACCTTGTATAAGGCCACGCGTTCGATCACTGAGGAGTAAGTGAATGGTCAGGAAGTCTGCCTGTCCCAGCAGTTCTTCCTTAGATACTAAGACGGCACCCGCTTCGTCGCAGCGATCCTGAGTTAGATTCTCTGACCAAGCAATTACCCTCATACCCATAGCAATACCGACACGTGCGACGTCCATGCCAATTCTCCCTAACCCCATGATGCCAAGAGCCTTATCGCGGAGACCAATCCCCACCGTTTCTTGCCATGCCCCTGCCCTCGTTGCCTGATCTTCCTGGGGTACGTTGCGCGCCAGAGCGTGGATAAGCCCCCAGGTGAGCTCAGCCGTTGGATAGCCGAGCGAGGGCGTACCGGTACAAACAACGCCATTCTCAGTAGCGGCATCGACGTCAATGGATAGATTCCTCATTCCACTACTCACTATGTGTTCCAGCTTTGGAAGTTTTTCTATCAAAGAGCGTGGGAATGGTGTTCGTTCGCGCATTACCATGACGACTTCATAATCAATGAGGCGAGCTGCTACCTCGAATTCATCTGACAAATGATCATTAAAGACCGTGATTTCGATATCACCATCGAGAGGGGTCCAATCTGCCATCTCCATAGCTACATTTTGATAGTCGTCTAGAATTGCCAATTTTCGCATTTTGCCGCGCCTCATGAACGTTTCACGACCTTATCGAGTCGCTTTGGATCAGATCCCACCCTATTATCTTTATCATCTAAATAGCTTTATTAGCCGTAAATAAATTCTATGCAATCGAAGATCATTGTCCGCGGTGCGCGCGAACACAACCTTAAGAACGTGGATGTTGACATCCCTCGGAACGAATTGATCGTTGTTACCGGGTTATCGGGATCGGGCAAGTCGACACTCGCCTTTGACACGATCTATGCAGAGGGTCAACGCCGGTATGTAGAAAGTCTATCAGCATACGCCCGTCAATTCCTTGAGCTTATGGAAAAGCCCGAAGTGGATTCTATTGAAGGATTGTCACCGGCGATATCCATAGAACAGAAGACGACATCACGAAATCCGCGGTCAACCGTCGGTACTGTTACAGAAATATATGATTATATGCGGCTGCTATTTGCTCGGGTCGGTATCCCCTACTCTCCCGAGACCGGTTTGCCGATCGAAAGCCAGACGGTTTCTCAGATGGTGGACCGCATAAAGTCGATAGAGGTCGGAACGCGACTTTATTTGTTGGCGCCAATCGTACGCGGAAGGAAAGGTGAATATCGCAAGGAATTTCTGGACCTTCAGAAGAGAGGTTTTACGAGGATCCGGGTGAACGGCGAAATGTACGATATTGAGGACACCCCCAAGTTAGACAAGAATTTCAAACACGATATAGAAGTGGTAGTCGATCGACTTGTTGTTCGCCCAAACATGGGGAACCGTATTGCTGATTCTCTCGAAACCGCACTTGGTCTGACAGATGGCCTCGCAGTTGCCGAAAATGCTGATAATGGTGAACGAACAATATTTTCTGCGAAGTTCGCCTGTCCTGTTTCGGGTTTCACCATTGACGAGATAGAGCCCCGGCTATTCTCGTTTAACAATCCGCACGGTGCCTGCCCGGCCTGCGATGGATTGGGCACGAGGATGTATTTCGATCCTACACTAGTTGTTCCTGATCATGACAAATCGCTCAAGGAGGGCGCGATTGCGCCATGGTCAGATTCAACGTCAAGTTATTATCAGCAAACTCTGGATTCGCTTGCCCGGGCTTTTAAATTTTCGTTAACCACGCATTTCAAGGACTTACCGAAGAAGGCAAAAGATATAATCCTTCAGGGATCGGGGAATAAGTCTGTCAAAATGATCTACGCCGATGAAAAGAGGTCTTACACAATTGACCGGCCATTTGAAGGTGTCATTCCGAATATGGAACGACGACTCCATGAGACCGATTCCCACTGGATACGAGAAGAACTTGGCAGGTATCAGGCAGTATCCAACTGCGAAGTCTGCGGTGGTGCGCGTTTGAAACCCGAAGCCCTCGCGGTCAAAATCGATGGTAAAAATATTAGCAATGTCACCGACTACTCCATTGCGGCAGCAGCAGAATGGTTCTCAACCATCTCTATATCACTGACCGACAAGCAAAGAGAAATTGCGACCGGTATTCTAAAAGAAATCAACGAGCGTTTGGGATTCCTGAATAACGTCGGGCTCGATTATCTTACCCTTTCGCGAAAGTCAGGTACTCTATCAGGAGGCGAAGGACAACGCATCCGCCTTGCTTCACAGATAGGCTCGGGCCTTACCGGGGTCCTGTACGTTCTGGATGAACCGTCGATAGGCCTACATCAACGTGATAACGCACGCCTACTAAAAACCCTTAAACATCTTCGAGATATAGGCAACACAGTGATAGTTGTAGAACACGATGAAGAAGCAATTCGGAGTGCCGACTACCTAATCGACCTCGGCATCGGGGCTGGCGTCCACGGCGGCAATATTGTTGCGTCAGGTAAACCGTCGACCGTGATACGATCAAAAAAGAGCTTAACGGCTAAGTATCTTCGCGGGGAGTTGAAAATCCTATTACCGGCCTGCCGGCGCCAAATCTCTAAGAAACAGGTATTGAAAATTGCCGGGGCTACGGCAAATAACCTGAAAAATGTGGATGTCGATATTCCAATCGGATTGTTTACGTGTGTCACTGGGGTTTCGGGTGGCGGAAAATCCAGCCTAATTATAGAGACGCTATATAAGGCTATGGCACGGCGGATTAATTCCTCTCGCGTAATCCCAGGGCAACACAAATATATCAAGGGTTTAGAACTCGTCGACAAGGTCGTGGATATTGACCAGTCGCCGATCGGACGAACACCCCGCTCCAATCCCGCTACATACACTGGAGCTTTTACCCCTATACGGGACTGGTTCGCAGGGTTGCCGGAATCTAAGGCTAGAGGTTACAAGCCTGGCCGGTTTTCGTTCAACGTCAAGGGTGGGCGCTGCGAGGCCTGCCAAGGCGATGGCGTTATAAAGATAGAAATGCATTTTCTTGCCGATGTTTACGTTCAATGCGACGTTTGCAACGGTAAACGCTACAATAGAGAGACGCTAGATATATTATTTAGAAACAAGTCAATAGCAGATGTTCTTAATATGACTGTCGAAGAAGGTTTCGATTTTTTTTCCGCTGTACCTTCGATCCGCGACAAGTTGGAAATGCTGAACATGGTGGGGCTCGGATATATAAAGATCGGTCAATCCGCTACAACACTCTCGGGCGGGGAGGCTCAGCGTGTGAAGCTATCAAAGGAACTAGCCCGGCGCGCAACCGGGAAGACGGTCTATATCCTTGACGAGCCGACGACTGGGCTCCATTTCGATGACATTCGCAAACTTCTTGAGGTGCTGCAGGCGTTGGTCGATCAGGGTAACACGGTCATCGTGATAGAGCACAATCTCGATGTCATCAAGACCGCCGATTGGATCATCGACTTAGGCCCAGAAGGCGGCGATGGTGGTGGCGAAATAGTCGCCGTGGGTACGCCCGAAGACCTCGTAACGATGGAGAGAAGCCATACTGGTCAGTTTCTTGCACCGTATCTTGGGGATGCAATACAGATCTCGACAAAATCCGCTTGATTTGGTTGGTTTAAATAATCGCCGTGTATTATCAGCGGGTATTCTCTGCAAACGCAACTTATATCATCTACCAGTCTTTATCTCTTTCTGCTCTCGCTCGGGTATCTTCGCTTTATTTAGACGAAAGCTCTGGGGGTCTGCACTCGACCGAGCCGCAAGAATAAGGCATTTTCCGCGGGTCTCATTTTAAGATTGCACCAGGATTGCGTATGAAACCCCCTATTCATGGAAAACAGCTCTCGAAAGAAGACTTCCTCAATGGCCGCCACGATGAGATGATCCTTCAAGCGGGTCTCGCCGACGTGATGAAACGCACACCGGTTGAGGTTCGCATCGCACGCCGTGATGAAATGCTTCAGAATTCGCCGCCCGGCCAAATGGTGTGGGTTTTTGGTTACGGTTCGTTGATTTGGAACCCGGCCTTTGAATTTGACGAAATCCGTACCGGTATCTTGTATGGTTATCACCGTCTATTCTGCTTTTGGTCAAAGATCGGACGCGGCACGCCAGAGGAACCGGGCATGATGTTAGCCTTGGACCGCGGCGGGTGCTGCAAGGGGATCGTTCTCGGCGTGAAGCGAGAGCGGGCGCAGGACGAGCTAACTAGCGTTTTCATGCGCGAACTGGTTGGTGAAACCTATCATCCAAAATGGGGGCAGGTTCGAACAGACAAGGGAACGGTGTCGGCGATCACGTTCGTTGCCAATCGTGAAGCAGAACAATACGCAGGACGTCGGCCGCTTGAAGAAATCGCCCATTATATCGCTCAGGGTTCTGGTCATCTTGGCCCGTGTAAAGATTATCTATTCAACACAACTCAGCACCTAGAAGACCTCGGCCTACACGATCCAATGATGCGGGAGCTGTGTAACCTGGTTGAACGGAAGCTTTCATTAAATGATTCCTGAACCGGTTCATGTTATTGGTGGTGGCCTTGCAGGCTCAGAAGCAGCCTGGCAGTTGTCAGTGCGTGGAGTGCCGGTAATTCTCCATGAAATGCGGCCCGAAAGATCAACCGAAGTACATCAGACAAGTGGTTTAGCGGAGTTGGTTTGTTCTAACTCATTACGCTCCGATGATGCCGAATTTAATGCGGTTGGACTTCTCCACGAAGAAATGCGTCGCTGTGGATCTATTATCATGATGATGGCGGATAAATACAAAGTACCTGCCGGTGGTGCCTTGGCGGTTGATCGAGGAGCATTTTCCAATGCCGTGACGAAAGCCTTGTCAGAACAGGAATTGATCACTATTGAACACGGCGAGGTAACCGGTATCCCGCCGCCGGACTGGAAGAGCGTTATCGTGGCGACAGGTCCTCTTACATCTCTGGCATTGGCACAGGCGATCGTTGGCGTAACCGGCGAAAAATCCTTAGCGTTCTTCGATGCAATCGCGCCAATAGCTTATACTGAATCTATAGATTTCGACAAAGCTTGGTTCCAGTCACGTTATGATAAGCCGGGTCCGGGCGGAACTGGAAAGGACTATATCAACTGCCCATTGGACAGAGAGGAATATTTGACCTTTCTAGAGGCGTTGCACGACGGTGACAAAACTGAATTTAAAGAATGGGAGAGAAATACCCCTTATTTCGAGGGTTGTCTGCCTATCGAGGTAATGGCAGCGCGCGGCAATGAAACCCTCCGGTACGGTCCAATGAAACCGGTTGGCCTTACCAACCCCCACAAGGACGATAAACCTTACGCCGTGGTCCAGTTGCGCCAAGACAACAGTCTCGGAACGCTATACAATATGGTTGGCTTTCAGACAAAGCTGAAACACGGTGAACAGACCCGAATATTTCGGATGATCCCGGGGCTAGAAAATGCAAGTTTTGCTCGCCTCGGGGGTATTCACCGTAATACCTTTCTGAACTCTCCGCGCCTCCTCGACAGAAACTTACGCCTTAGAGCTATGCCGCGGCTACGGTTTGCAGGTCAAATTACCGGGGTGGAAGGTTACGTTGAGAGCGCCGCCATCGGTCTTCTTGCAGGTCAAATGGCGGCCGAAGAAGCACAGCTGTCATCTTTTTATCCGCCGCCAGTCACGACAGCCATTGGTGCGCTACTTGAGCACATTACCAGCGGTGGCCATGGTGAAACGTTTCAACCTATGAATATAAATTTTGGCCTTTTTCCTCCGCTCAGAGAGAAAATTAAAGGTCGAGAACGCAAAAAAGCCCATTCAAACCGCGCGCTCCGCGATCTTAGGGCGTGGCAAGACAGTTAGATTACTTAAAATAAATCAAACTCTACCCGTTAACACCGCTCCAAGAATTCGAAGTTGTCGGGCAATGCGAGAATATTCTAGACCTTCCGAGAAGATATTGTTACCGCTCGTGCGAAGTCGTTTAAGGTAACCGGAGGCGAGGACTACATATGCTACCGCAGGCCTAGCCTTCTTCTCAATCGTCTGCATTCCCACCCATTTCTCCAGCAAAAATTCGGCGAGTATATTGACGGCTGGACTTACATCGATACCTTCGGAATTTTGCGACAGTAAAGAGCTCGAAAAGCCGGTATGCCTCAGCAAATCTTTCGGAAGATAAACACGCTGGCAAGATAGGTGAAAAGGCGCAGCCCGCAGCAGACCCGCTCCTCCCCACAAAATACCAAGTAATCGCGCCTGTTCGCCCCCCCCACTGACACCGCAGATTCGGTATCCTAAATACGCTAGTTCGCCGGCGGTCGCGGACACATAATTCTCGAATGCATTAATATCCTCCGGAGCTTCATCAGCCATGTCAAATACCCGTCCATCAATCATCCGATCAAATGATTCCTTCGGGAGTGAAAATTTTTCTATAGCGGCGGCAAGCTCTGTCACAACCGCGTGCTCTCGGGCCGATCCCGAGTAAATCTCCTCTACTGCATCTCGCCACCATTGGAGTCGGATTTCTCCGAGTATTGCCTCAGAAACACGTTCTCTAACTGATGCGATTTCTATATTAAAGGCATAAAGCGCCATTAGCCCGCGACGGATTTCGCCCGGGGCAAAAGCCGCCGCGAAATAGCGGTCGTAATCGTAATTCCGGACCTGCTCTTCGCAGTAATCGCGGTAGTTTCTGGACGACATCGAGCAGGAGTTTAGGCGGCGTATTCCGAGTCGTACAGGGTTTGGATTATCATGTATCTATGTCTCTCTGGTCTGATCTTCTTATTGAGCCGATGCGCAACGCCAACGGTGACACACTTGTTGCTATCCAACGATTTAAAATCGCCGTCACCACTGGTGAGGTAAGTGGGCTAGAAAACATCATAGTTTCCTCTGTGAATCGGATTCGACAGGCCGAGGAAAAAATAGTTGCCGGCGTAGAAATAAAACTCATTGGGGAATTGCTTACCCTAGCTCAATACGGCGCCGGATCAATCGGAAAGAGTATCTCAACGATCGTCGGCATACCCAAGTCTGCGTCACAACTAGAAGCTATTTTTATCGCAAAGTTTCTTATAGAAATCGTATTACGACGGGATGATTACCAAGGCCTTTTTCCGTCGGAACTCCTTAGACTACATGGGATCAACCGCTCGGAATTGAATGACGATTCTGCGCGCCCGGTGCTAGCCGCTATTGTCAAGAGAGCGGAAGAATCTGTCGTCCAGCTTCCGCGTTTAAATGCAGAAAACGTGAATCGAGAAACGGCACTATTCCTTACTAATGAGAGAAAGTTACTCAAGAAAAGGTTACATCGGCTAACCATAAATCCCCTAATGAAAGGCACTATCGAACTCAATTCTTGGGACCGTTGGCAAACAACGGTAATCACACGCTTGCGCAAAGCAACTTACGCGTGACAAAGTCCCGCTGCCTTTGATTTAAAGAAGATTCGTAATGCCCACAATTCATATAGTCGGTGCCGGTTTATCCGGTCTTTCCTGTGCGACGCACGCTGCAACGACCGGTTTTAATGTTATCGTATACGAAGCAGCCGGCCACGCCGGTGGCAGAGCACGATCTTTCTATGATGAGAGTCTTGGCTGTATTATTGACAACGGTAACCATCTTTTACTAGGAGCGAATAAAACAACCCGGACTTATCTCGCGGAAATTGATGCAGCAGATTCAATTCGGGAGATCAGCCCGGCTGTCTTCCCATTCCTCGACTTTAAGAGCGGCAAGAGATGGGGCATTCGTCCGGGCAAAATATTTCCCCCAATTTGGATATTCTCGAGCAAGCGCCGTATCCCTCATACTCGACCGATGGAGTATTTTTCCCAAATTATTCGGCTACGCCGAGCTGGTGAGGCCGAAACAGTAGCAGATGCAGTAGGAACAGAGTCATTATTGTTTAATACTCTATGGCAACCAATGTCTACAGCAGTGCTGAATACTGACGCAACTGAGGCATCAGCCTCACTATTATGGCGTGTGATAAAGGAAACATTTGTTCGTGGAGAAAAAGCCTCCAGACCTTGGTACTTCCCAAACGGGCTTGGGGAGGCGCTAGTTCGTCCGGCGCAAGATTTTCTTAGCGCAAAAGGTGTTCATATTCGATTCAGTAAACGGCTCCGCGAGATTCGTTGCTCCGAACACCGAGTGAAATCCTTAATTTTTTCTGACGACGTCATCCCTTTGGATCGACGAGATGCGGTTGTTCTCGCGGTTCCCCCCGAGGCCTGCAGAAGAATTTTTCCAGTTATAAAAGCACCCTCTGATGCGAAAACTATTGTTAACGCCCATTTTCGATTAGAGAATACCCCATCACTCCCGGGGAATGGGCCTTTCCTCGGTCTAATAAATGCCGAGACACATTGGATTTTTGTACGTGATAACATAGTATCGTTGACAGTGAGCGCCGCGGACGCAATAGCGGATGAACCCGGCCACCAAATAGCAAACAGGTTATGGATCGAAGCGAGTGCGGTACTTAGGTACCCGTTAAAATGTCCCCCGGCTTGGCGAATTATCAAGGAGCGCCGCGCGACCTTTGCTCAAAATCCAACACAAGTTAACGCTCGACCAGTTACGACAACCGGCGTTGAGAATCTTTTCTTAGCTGGCGACTGGACCGATACCGGTCTCCCCGCCACCATCGAGGGTAGTATTTTGTCCGGGTTTCGTGCAGCCAAGTTGGCAGGCGAAAAGGTCAAGTTTGCTGTCTACACCGACACCAAATAATACATTTACGATTCGGTTTTTCGGTCAGTTTCATATCTCAAAGAGCGAAAATTCATTATCCCCTTGTTTTTAATTGAGTTTTCATTTCGAAAATTCCGTCCCTTATAAAGTTTATAAAATCTTTCATACGCGTTGAACCAAGAATTCATTCCCGTTAGCATCACATCGTTTCGAAACTGAGGGATGTGAGAATGGCTAAACTACTATCTGATCTTACAAGTACGATTATCGCTGGCGTAGTCTTGGCTATCGTACTTATTATAATTCTAGCTGGTTTGCCGGACGCCGGCCTGTCAATTGATAATGCCTCCTGGGCTTTTCTTTTCCGTTGGCTACATGTGATCAGTGGCATTATGTGGATTGGGATCCTCTGGTACTTTAATTTTATTCAAATACCAAATATGGGGAACATTCCCGACGAGCAGAAGCCGGCAATCACTGGTGTAATCGCGCCGGCTGCCCTCTTCTGGTTCCGCTGGGGTGCGATGTCCACCATTATCACCGGCTTGATCCTTGCTTGGTTAAACGGCTATCTCGCTGACGCCGTCGCTATAGGATTGACAGATGGCGTTCCAAAGCACACGGCTATCGGTATTGGCATGTGGCTCGGTACAATCATGTGGTTCAACGTCTGGTTTATTATCTGGCCGAACCAAAAGAAAGCACTTGGAATTGTTAAAGTCGCAGCAGATGAAAAAGCGAAAGCTGGCCGCACAGCAATGCTGTTCTCTAGGACGAATACAATGTTGTCGATACCGATGCTTTTCGCGATGGTTGTGGCGCAAAATCTATTTTAACCAGATTTTTTGGCATGGAATGAAGGGGGCTTTTCTGCCTCCTTCATTTTATCACTCTATGGCAATCAATGCGGCGGCGACTGGGCGATCTTCTGCGAGCAGAACATTAAAAGTTCTACATGCTGCACCTGTGTCCATCCACTCAGAAATAATCCCAAATTCTCTGAGATAATTCCGAACATCATCACGTGGAATTCCCATCCGTTTTCCACAACCAATCAAAAGAATTTCAATATCAGTTTCGTCGGTTGGGACACTTTGAATTGAACCGCTGGAGATATCTTCATAGCGATCTACAGCCCATGAGATTGTGACTTTTGGTAGGACTATCACCGAACCACTATGCCGTTCACCGGAAATCCAGAAAACTCCGTTACCATAGCTTTGTATGCTCTGCTGAACTGCACGTACAGGCGGCATCACACCATTCATCACTTTTGATGAGTATTCCCTGTTGGAGCGTCATCTATATTATCCCCGACAATCAGGCCAGAACGACGTAGGTTCATATAAACTAGCAAGGGTACGGCGATAAATATTGATGAATAAGTGCCAACTATAACACCCCAGATCATGGCAAAGCTAAAACCTTTAATAACTTCTCCACCAAAGAAATATAACGCGGCAAGAGCAATCAACGTTGTAAGGCTGGTCAATAGGGTGCGCGATAACGTTCCGTTAACAGAGAGGTTCAAAAGCTCGTAAAGTGGCATCTGTTTATATTTTCGCAGATTCTCTCGGACCCGATCGTAGACCACAACGGTATCGTTGATAGAATAACCGGCGATAGTCAAAATCGCCGCCACGGTAGAAAGATTAAACTCCAACCCCAATAACGAAAAGATACCAATTGTGAGAATTACGTCGTGAAGGAGTGCCGACACCGCACCCACCCCGAATTGCCATTCAAACCGAAACCAGATGTAGACAAGCATCGCGGTCAAGGCGACTAATACCGCCGTAATACCAGCCTCGATTAGTTCCCCGCCCACTTTCGGACCAACAAACTCCGTTCGACGATAACTGACCTCGTCACCGAGCGAAGTTTTCACTTTTAAAACAGCAGCTTGCTGCCCCTTTTCACCATTTGGTTGCCGCTCAATTCGTATAAGAACATCGGTGGGCTGACCAAATTCCTGTAGCTGTACCTCACCGAGATTTAGGTCATTGAGAGTCCTCCGAATTTTCGACATATCTGTCGGTTGATCTGTTCTGATTTCCATTAAAATACCACCTCGGAAATCGATCCCAAAATTTAGACCTTTTGTGAAGAATAAGCCCGCGGAACCAATAATCATCGCAAGAGAGAGAAAACCTGCGATCTTACGAAACCGCATGAAGTCGATCTTCGTACCGACAGGGACTAGTCTGATAAGACGCATTTCTGGACCCCCTATATGGGCAACTTTTTAGGCCGCCTTCGGTGCAACCACGTCACTACCATGAGGCGGGTCACCATAATCGCAGTAAACATGGACGTAACAAGTCCGATCGCAAGCGTAACCGCGAACCCTTTTATTGGTCCCGATCCAAATTGGAACAACAGAATCGCGGCAATAAGCGTGGTGATGTTCGCATCAACAATCGTCGTAAGTGCGCGTTGATAACCGGAGTCCACAGCCGATATAGGTGTTCGTCCGTTACGTTCTTCTTCTCGAATACGCTCGAAAATCAAAACGTTTGCATCAACAGCCATACCAATGGTTAGCACGATCCCAGCAATACCCGGAAGCGTAAGGGTTGCCTGCAACATGGAAAGCACCGCTGAAATCAGTATGATATTCAGAACGAGCGCGACATCCGCCATCAACCCAAACATGCCATAAGCAGCTGCCATGAATATTATCACCAAGACTATCGATAGAATGCTTGCGAATTTACCGGCAGCAATAGAATCCGCTCCCAACTCTGCGCCAACAGTGCGTTCCTCGAGGACTGTAAGCGGAGCCGGCAACGCACCAGCCCGCAGCAAAAGTGCAAGATCTTGAGCTGATTGAACGTTGAAATTGCCAGAAATAACGCCATTACCTCCGAGTATAGGTTCACGGATTACCGGCGCACTGATGACTTTTTTGTCTAACACGATTGCAAAGGGCTGGCCGACATTCTGGCGCGTAACATCACCAAAACGGCGTGCACCGATAGCGTCAAACCTGAATGATACTACCGCCTGCCCATCCTGAAAGGTAGCTTGTGCATCAACTAAATTTTCGCCATCTACCATTATACGGCGTTTAATCAGGTACATTATAGGATCTTGATCACCATTCCCCTCATTGATCGCGGGAAGGCACATTGTCCCGGGAGGACGGCGACGTCCGGCACCACAGCTATCTGCGGCGGAATTCGTGCGGTCTAACAAATGAAAGGTCATCTTGGCAGTCGTACCGATCAGCGCTTTTAGACGTTCGGGATCGTCAAGACCGGGTACTTGGACTAAAATACGGGCAGCGCCCTGCCGCTGAATCGTCGGTTCTCGTGTGCCAAGTTCATCTATGCGGCGACGCACAATTTCAATCGATTGTCCGATAGCCGACGTCAAAATCTTTCGGCGGCCGGTTTCAGAATTACAAACAGTGTATGATAATTCATCGGTCAAGACCTCGTACAATGGGTCGAATGAATTCGGCTCGATATTCCGGACAACCTCTCGGGCGCGCCCATGGTCTGACTCCGAACGCAAATCAAAACCCACGCATTCATCCCGGGTTCCCAACCGGCGGTAACCTATACGCGGGGATCCACGGCGTAATCCATCACGAATGGAATCGACGAGCGCTTCCCTACGCTGCGCTAAAACCGAGGCAACATCCACCTCCAACAGCAAGTGCGATCCACCCTGCAGATCTAGCCCAAGGTTCATCTTCTGGCCGGGCAACCAGCCAGGTAACTCTTCAAGACCCTTGTCACTCAGGATGTTTGGAAATGCAAAGAGAGCTCCCATTACACCAATGAGAGCAACCAAAAGCATTTTCCACTTAGCGTAGTAGACCATTTAAAACGTACTTTGCGAGTTAGACACGAAACTTCAGCTCTTTTTGCCATCTTCGGCGTCGACATCATCGTCTTCTTCGTAGTCTTCTCGATCTACCTTATCTGCTCCGTTATCGTTTTCTTTTCCGGACTTGGCGGGAGCGGGATCTGTCTTGCTTAGACTCTCGGCGATCATTCCGCGGAGAACGCGAACTTTCACACCGTCCGCCACTTCAACAATCAATTCTGTCTCATTAGGTACCCGCGTAATCAATCCAATCAATCCTCCATTGGTAACAATACGGTCGCCGCGACGAAGATTGCCGAGCAGTTCCCTATGAGCTTTCGCCTTCTTTTGTTGCGGACGAATAAGTAGAAAATAAAAGACAACAAATATTAGGACTAGTGGAAGGAGTTGTTCCATTCCGCCCAATCCACCACCACCGGCGCCCTGCGCCCAAGCTGGCGAGACAAACATGCTTTTCTCCGCGTTGAGTGAAAGTTTTCGGAATATACCGGTCCACCGAAAGCATGCAACACATTCCGGGTGGGGGTAAGCCAGGGAGTTTCACCGAAAGTCCCCGTATGTTAGGGTTGCGCCATTTCAAACTTCTTTTTTGAAGCCCATGACTGACGCTGAAACCAAACAGCTAATGAAACGTATTGCGGATGCTCTCGACCGACTAGCACCACCACCAATTTTGGCGGAGATTTCAGAGAAAAATGATACTTTCCTCTGGCAGGCGGAAACGGAGTGTCTCGAACCAATTGTAATGATCAACAGAGTAAACATTGAACAACTGATAGGCGTGGACCGGCCTCGTGATACTCTACTAGCAAACACCCGACAGTTCGCGGCGGGGTATCCCGCTAATAATGCCCTACTCTGGGGTGCGCGCGGCATGGGAAAAAGTTCTTTAGTAAAAGCTGTACACTGGACAGTATCCGAAGAATGGGATGGTTCCTTAGTCCTCGTCGAAATTCATCGGGAAGATCTTGGTTCTCTAGCAAAACTATTGGCGGTTTTACGTAACAGCAATCGTAAGTTTATTTTGTTTTGCGATGACCTTTCTTTTGATGCCGATGACACAACGTACAAATCTCTTAAAGCAATGCTAGAAGGCGGAATTGAGGGGCGACCCGAGAATGTGATTATCTATGCAACTTCTAACCGTCGTCATCTTATGTCGAGGGAGATGATCGAAAACGAGAGTTCTACTGAAATCAATTCCGGTGAAGCCGTGGAGGAAAAAGTATCTCTTTCAGATCGCTTTGGCCTTTGGCTAGGATTTCACAATTGCAACCAAGAGACTTTCTTCGAAATCCTTGACCGGTACGTTGAGCACTACGATCTCGACATCGACCAGAAAACGCTCCGGGCGGAAGCAATTGAATGGTCCATGACCCGTGGGGCACGTTCTGGTCGGGTTGCGTGGCAATATATTCAGGACCTTGCGGGCCGCCAGAAAAAGCTTCTCAATTAGTTCTGGGCGGCAGCTGTCTGCCGCCCTAAATAGCGTTCGGGATTTACCGCTCGGTTACCCCGCCGTAATTCGAAATGCAATTGTGATTTATCGACGCTGCCTGTCCGACCTACCCTAGAGATAACCTGTCCCCGCGTGACTGTCTGCCCGGTTCGGACAAGTAACTCCGAGTTGTGGGCGTATGCTGAGATCCAGCGGCCAGAGTGTTTAAGCAAAAGAAGATTACCGAAACCACGAAGTTCATTACCTGCATACGCCACTATACCATTTTGAATTGCGCGGACGGGCGTCCCCTTCTTTGCCTGGATGTTGATACCGTCGTTTTGTAGACCCTTTCCGATTGTTCCAAACCTAGACAGCACACGGCCGCGCACTGGCCAGATAAAACCACTCCTGCTTGGAGCCCGCAGGTTTGTTCTGGGTCGCAGTATGGCTGAACCACCGCCCCGCTTTTGTTTGGCAAGTAGAGAACTTTTACCTTGTATTTCTCTTGTCGCACCAGAGCCAAATGCGGTTCCATCAGAAGACTTCTCTGATACCGAATTTGGTGATGCCCTCTCTCTCCGTCGCGGATGAGACTGATTTCCGGGCAGTACTATAGTTTGTCCAGGAGATAACCGATAAGGCGGAGCAATCCTATTTAAGCGAACCAAGGTAATTGGTCGAGTATTGTACTTCTCTGCAATTTGATAGACGGTTTGCCCCTTCCGAACGGTATGCACACGGTAAAAGGGCAATCGGAGTTTTTGCCCCGGGTAAATTGTATAAGGCGGCTTAAGGCTATTAACTTCGATTAGGCTTCGAAGCCGGACACGGTATCTACGAGCAATTTTGTAAAGCGCATCTCCCTGACGAACCGTGATAGTTTTTCCCTTGGCTGCCCGTACTTTGGGACTAATTCGGACAGTTTCTCCTGATACACCTTGAATCACGGGCGCCATTCCCACCCTCTGACCGCATGCCGACAAGGTCAGCACTAGTGGTATAAAAAGTCCAATCCCTAAATTCTTTAACAACTTATTTTCCATTGGCGTCAAATTATGTTCAGCATTTACGAACTTCAACCGCCATATTTACTCTCCGACTCTCCTATCAAAGGCACAAAGCGGACCGGCCAAAGTTTATCGGTTTTAACTTCTCCCCCTTGATCAAAGTAGAACTTGAAAAGATTCTGGTTTCTTCCGGTTTCTCCCATCGGTGCGATCAGGGTACCGGTGGGTGCAAGTTGATCGATCAGAGTTCGCGGTATTTGTCGGCTTGCCGCAGCCGTAACGATAATACGGTCAAAAGGTGCTTGGCCAATCCAACCCTTGGTTCCATCACCTAACTTAGTGGTAATATTATTGATACGGAGCGCTCGGAATTGTTTTTCAGCGGCGTCAAGAAGATCTTTGTGACGTTCAATTGAGTAAAGGCGCCGACACAATTTCGCCAGAATAGCTGCTTGATATCCCGAGCCGGTACCGATTTCTAGAACTTTCATCCGGGGACCAACATCAAGTTCCTGTGTCATGAAGGCTACAACCGCGGGTTGACTGATTGTCTGTCCATTACCGATAGGCAAGGCCATATTCTCATAGGCTTGATCCTGAAAAGTCTCTGGAATAAACAATTCCCTCGGCGTGCGCTCAATCACACTAAGTACCCTTGGTTCTTTTATCCCTTGCTTTCTCAATTCCATGATTAGCCGTATGCGGTTCGCCTCCAGTGTCATTAGAAAACCCGCCGAAATGCCGCCATCGTGGGTCGGTGAGTTAGGTCGAGACATAATGGTGTAATCGATATACGACCTTCGTTTACCGCCTTTAGGTCCGAGCCGGGAAGTGACGGATCCTCCCTCCGCTCATTACCTATCCATAAATAGTCGTATCCTCTAGGGTCTCGACCCTCTCTAATTTTATCTCCGATCTTTCGGCGCCCCTGAAATGTTATTTGTGTGCCACCTATCTTTTTTGCCGGGAGATCAGGAAAATTGACATTTATAAGAACATTCTTGGGCCATTCCTCCTGCGTTATTTTTCGTATGATCCTGGGTCCGTGTTGTAATGAAGCCTCCCAGCGGACCTTTTCCCCGTAAACGCGAGCTTGACTGAGTGCGATAGCTGGGATGCCGAGCAATGTGCCTTCCATGGCGGCAGCCACGGTACCGGAATATGCTATATCCTCACCAAGATTACCTCCCGCATTTATGCCAGAAAGAACAAGATCCGGTTTTTTTTCCATCATAAGGTGCTGAACTGCCACGAGAACACTATCTGCCGGCGTTCCGTCTACAGCGAACTTTCGTCCATTGATCTTTCGAACCCGGAGGGGAAGGTTGATAGTTAAAGAGTGTCCAGAGGCACTTTTTTCACTCTCCGGCGCAACCACCCAGACATCAGGTGAAAAAGACTTCGCAATCTTCTCTAACACCTTTAGGCCCGGCGAATTGATCCCATCATCGTTAGAGATAAGGATCCTGGCGCCGCGCAGCTGCATTAGTCTGCCTTAAGAGCATTAATTTTTGTCAGCCCACCCATGTACCCCTGGAGAGCATCGGGAACGGTAACCGACCCGTCGATATTTTGATAGTTTTCAAGAATAGCTATCAGCGTACGCCCAACCGCGAGACCGGAACCATTAAGCGTGTGCAAAAAACCGGTTCCCTTTCCTTCCGTAGTTCGAAACCGCGCATTCATTCGGCGAGCCTGGAAATCGCCACAGTTGGAACAACTTGAGATCTCGCGGTAGCGACCCTGACCGGGAAGCCAAACCTCTAAATCGAATGTCTTACATGCGGAAAATCCCAAATCACCCGTGGACAATAAAACGACCCGGTAATGCAAACCCAAACGCCTCAGCACCTCTTCGGCACATGCAGTCATGCGTTCGTGTTCCTCTGCTGCCATATCTGGATGCACCACACTGACAAGTTCAACTTTCGGAAACTGGTGCTGTCGCAACATACCCCGGGTGTCCTTACCTGCAGCGCCCGCCTCCGACCGGAAACAAGGAGTAAAAGCAGTGTACCGAAGGGGAAGATCTTCTTCAGCGAGGATCTCGCCCGCGACCATATTGGTCAAGGGAACTTCGGCTGTTGGTATCAACCAATGATCCGTCTCCGTTTTGAAAAGATCGTCGGAAAACTTAGGAAGTTGACCAGTACCGAACGCTGCCTCATCGCGAACAAGAAGTGGTGGATTTACCTCAGTATAACCAAACTCCGAAGTATGCAGGTCAAGCATCA
The DNA here is from genome assembly GCA_002295635.1 of Alphaproteobacteria bacterium UBA830. Taxonomy (GTDB): domain Bacteria; phylum Pseudomonadota; class Alphaproteobacteria; order MPNO01; family UBA830; genus UBA830. The sequence continues at coordinate 22,953 of DBHK01000013.1, forward strand.
TTGCCGAAAGTGCTCGTTCCATTCGAGCAAGAGCCCCGCTTGTTATGACGAAACGTGAACCCGATAATTTTGCTGCACGTTCGAAATGTAACATCCCGAGGCGTTCGCCGATATCAACGTGATCTTCTGCTCTGAAATTGAATTCAGGCCTCTTTCCGATAACACGAATTTCAACATTGTCATCTTCATCCTCACCATCAGGGACATCATCAAATGGTAGGTTGGGAATCTCTTGCAGAAGATCAAAAATAGATGCGACCCCCCGCTTCTGTTCCGCCTCAAGGTGCGTCATACGGTTTTTCAATTCTGCGACTTCAGAGATCAAATCGTCAGCGGGTTCACCCTTACTCCTCAAACGACCAACCTGCTTAGAAACTTCATTCCGCAGTTTCTGAAGTTCTTGCAACTCTGTAGTGATACGTCGATTTGACCCATCGAGTTCTATCACCTGGATAGATAACGGTTCTAGACCTCGGCGCGCTAGCGCCGTATCAAACTGTTTGGGATTGTCCCGGATCCATCTTATGTCATGCATAATATTTTGTTCTAGCTGATTTTCAAAAGAATCTCAGGCCGTCCGATTGTCAGGCCCCTGCTCTAAATCTTCATGGTCTACGTCGTCATATTCTTTTATTCGGCGTTTTTCTATCATCCGTGCACCAAGAATCGAAAACTCATAAAGAACGATAATCGGGATGGCGAGCCCAATTTGGCTAACGACGTCGGGGGGAGTGATTATGGCAGAAAAGACAAAAACACCGATAATTGAATATTTACGTTTCGCTGCAAGCTCCGCCGAGGTAACGAGGCCCGCTCGTGCAAGTAGCATCAACAGAACGGGTAGTTCAAAGGCAAGTCCAAAAGCAAAAATCAGCCGTAGCACTAGAGTAAGATACTGATCTACCTTTGGTTCTACCTGCAATGGAAGTGTCCCGTTGCCGCCTAATGTTTGAAAATTAAGAAAGAATTCCCAGGCCAGTGGCATTATAAAAAAATAGACTAGGGCACCGCCGAGGAAGAATAAGATTGGAGTAGCCACCAAAAATGGAAAAAAGGCACGTTTCTCATTCTTGTAAAGACCCGGCGCAACAAACATCCACATCTGCATCGAAATAATTGGAAAGGCGAGGAAGAGAGCGATATAGAAAGCTAGTTTGATCTGAGCAAGAAATGGTTCGTAAAGCGCGGTGAAGATCAGTCGAGCACCGTTCTGATCTTCTAAAGCCCGAGCGAGAGGTCGAACTAAAAAGTCGTAAATGTCTTGGGCAAATACAAAGCTAACTGCAAACATCAAAAAAAAAGCCAAAATGCTATATATTAGCCTAGTGCGAAGCTCTACCAGATGACCTAACAGCGGCATGTTTTTTTCATTTTTCATCTTATCGTTCATACCGCCTTCTCCGGATCATCGTTCTCCTCTCTATTTGCCGGATTGTCTTTCACTTTTTTTAGGTTTTCTGGTACCCTTATCTCGTTTTCTTCGATGAAATTTGAAACGTCATAATCTACGAAATGCTCTTCAGCTGAGTCTTTATTTAATCGTCCCAAGTCGGTTAAATCATCCTCCCTATCGAGAACATCCATAATTTCTTTACCGACAGAGCCAATGGGTTCACCTATAGTTTTGACTGAATCCGATACTTTATCGAATTCTGCCTCACGAGCCACTTCTTCGAGCCCTGATTGGAATTCCCGCACGTTGTGCCTCACCCGTCGCATTAACCCGCTCCAAGTTTGTATTACCCTTGGCAAGTCCCTAGGTCGAAAAATTATAATCCCAAGAACTAAAACAAGCAGAAATTCCCAGCCGCCGATATCAAGCATGGCCGGGTGCGCCTTTCTTCAAAGATATGAACGTTGCTGAAAACTCAGCTTTTCGCCTTTTTGTCTTTTTTGCTGGCATCCGACACCCCAAAGTTTTCATCGGTCTCCAGTCCTTTTTCGTCCTCAATGACGGACTTATCTTCCTTCAAGTTTTTCTTGAACGCATTAATACCCTTTGCTGCGTCGCCCATCAGGCGAGGGAGCTTTCCAGCGCCGAATAATAGGATCACTACCAGTGCGATAAGTCCGATTTGCCAAGGTCCTAAAGACATAGCCAACTTTCATGATAAATGTTTAAAATCTATAAGATAATTGCAGATAGGTGAATAACTCGCAACGAAAAGGACAACTATCAACTATGCCTCCCTCAGAGATCCCAAATTTCCTGATCAACGCTTGCTAAATAAACAGGTACCCCTCGGTCACTAAAAAACCTCTTCTAGGCATATTGCTCCTGATGCTTTGCGAGGACGAAAATATGGGGGTGCTCCAGACTGGGGATAGCCTAATAAATTTCGAGGTTGCCCGGGAAATAGTGTTCGATGCGGGGGCAAGAAACGTCCGTTATTTCAATCATCGCATTTATGTGTTACCTATCCTCAATTTAAAGTTCGTCGCCGTCCGAGAGTGCCTCTGCGTCTCCCTGCTCCAGCGTACCTTCAGCTGACGAATTCTCGTAAAAATCACCACTATCACCAATTATGGTCCCTGCAGGGCGAGTATCGAGTAGACCGGATGCTTTAAGTTCGTCGACTCCGGGCAAATCTGCAAGGGAGTTTAAGCCGAACTCGCCAAGGAAGGCTGGCGTGGTACCCCATGTAGTGGGCCGTCCCGGCGTTCGACGACGCCCTACCGGCTTTATCCATCCCGCCTCAAGTAGAACGTCAAAAGAACCTTTGCTGACAGATACGCCACGAATTTCTTCCACCTCGCTTCGAGTGACCGGTTGGTGATAGGCGATGATAGCTAGGGATTCTATAGCAGCACGTGAAGGTTTTCGACTGATCTTTCGCTCAATCCGCAGATGGGGGGAGAGATCCTCCGCAGTACGAAGTGACCATTTCCCCGCGACACGAGCTAGATTCACGCCACGGCCTTCGTACCGCGCTTGTATTTCGGTGAGTATAGCCCCGATATCAGTCCCCTCCGGAAGACGCTCGAGAAGAAAATCTGTGCCAACTGGCTCTGTTGCCGCAAATAATAAGGCCTCTACTATCCGAGTCTCTTGTGTCACGGCCTCCTCAACAAAGTGACCGCCTCCACCACCCGTATTTGTCTCTAATTTTTCTTGGGTTTCTTTTGCCTCCGTCACAATACTTTCATCCCTTTTTTCAATCATTTGACGGGGCTTCCTTCCCTTTTACATAAAGTGTGTCAAAGGCATTTGATTGGCTTATGCTTGCCCTACCTTCTTTCACTAATTCAAGGCTGGCTGCAAAAGTCGAAGCCACACCGGATCGCCAGATAATCCCATCAGTCAAACCATCGGGTAGAAAGGCGTTAAGGGTTGTCCACTCACCAACATGACCAATAATTCCCCGAAGTCGCTCGATTGCGTCACTTATCGAAAACAACTGCGATGCTTCAATCGTCAATTGCGAGGCGGTCAAACGGCGGCGATTATCACCGTAAGCTTTAAGTACTTCGTAGAGCGAAAGCTCGTAAACCGAGGTTTTAATCACCTCCATTCCCTCAGGTGCGCCCCGGGCAAACACGTCTCTGCCAAGCCGAGGCATGACCAACAATTGCTCGCCTGCTTTTCGCATTGAATCTAGGCGGCGCAACTGGAATTTGAAAGCTTCAGCAAGTTCTGGGCCTGAGCCCTCATCGCTTTCTTCGGTTTCGGGCAGCAAGAGCCGCGATTTAAGATATGCCAACCAAGCCGCCATGACCAAGTAGTCTGCTGCTATTTCGAGCTGAAGCTGTTTGGCGGCCATGATAAAGGATAGATACTGTTCTGCGAGAGTGAGGATTGAAATCCTAGTCAGGTCAACCTTTTGCTGACGTGATAGTGTAAGAAGCAGATCTATAGGCCCCTCAAACCCGTCCAGGTCTAGGACAAGTTCATTTATTTCCTTTATTGATTCTTCTTCGAATGTGTCCGTCGTATCGGACATGCGGACCATTTCCCTTCCAAAGGCACCAAGCCAACAATTCAAAATTATAGAAGTTTCGCTAGGTGCAGGCTAATAACGAACCACTACCGGCGTTGACTTACAGCTGGCCCAAAAACGCTGAAATCCGCCATTTCGCAGCCTCGGCATCGAAATCATCCGAATCGAATACCCTTTGTCTTGCAGAATTAAGGCGTGCCAGTGACTCCTTTCGCATCTGTGGACAATTTTCAGCGATGGCAAGCATATTCATAAAATTTCCGTCGCAATGGATTGCGATGTCGCAACCTGCCGCAAGCACCGAATGAACGCGTTGTTCCGGCCGGCCTGATAATCCCTCCATACAGACGTCATCGGAAAACAACAACCCGTTAAAACCAATTTCGTTCCGGATGATCTCTTCGATCAATACTGGCGAGGTACTACCAGGCTGTTCGCTATCGACCGAAGAATAAATGACGTGTGCGGTCATACCGGCGGGCGCATCGGACAAGCCCGAAAACGGCACAAAGTCGGTTAGGCGAAGATTAACAAGAGGCGCATCAACCTTGGGGACTTCCTTATGGCTATCAACCAACGCGCGACCATGCCCGGGAATATGCTTGATCACCGGTAGGATCCCACCCTGAAGAAGTCCGTCACACGCTGAACGCCCCAGAATGGCGACAATAGAGGGGTTATTAGAAAAGGCGCGATCACCAATAATTTCGTGACTGCCTGCAATAGGAATATCTAGTACCGGAGCACAATTTACATTGATACCAAGAGGCGTAAGTTCGGACGCAATCAAACGATAGTTGAGCGCAACGCAAGCCGCTGCTTCATTAGCGTTATCTCTGCTATAATCACCAAACATTCGCATCGGCGGATATTCTGACCAGTGAGGAGGATGCAAACGCTGAACCCGTCCACCTTCTTGATCAATCATTATGAGGATTTCTTCATTACCCGAAACAACCCGAAGACTCTCGGTTAGGCGCATCACTTGTTCTGGTGTATCTAAGTTTCGATCAAAAAGTATATAGCCCGCAGGCTTACAATCTCGGAATAATGCTTTCTCATCGGCGGTAAGTTTCAGTCCAGCACAACCATAAACGACGGCCGCTGGTCCTGGCTCAGCGGCGAACAACGAAACAGCTTAGGTTCTGCAATTTAAGACTTCCGCAGAGGGTCGAGGCTTTCTGCTTGGAGGCAAAAGACCCCACCTGCATCCTATAAAAGGTGCCGCGACCATCACCAAGAACCGCCCTTTCAACAACCAGGGGCAAACTACCGAGCAAATCTTTGTGTCTTATTTTTAACAATGCCCAATTTCTTCGTAAAACCGCCTCCGATCTCATTGATGAGATTTGGATCCGATAACGCCCCAAAGTAGATTTCTTTGCAGACGACGTAGGGGCTACGGTCGCCGGCTTTGTCGGTGCAGTTTTTATATTTGGTTTCTTGGCTGTTTGTATTTGTTTCAAGGTTGACGATGGTTCCCGACCTTCTCTCCCAACTTTTTCAATATTTGTTGAAAAAGCCGGCCTTGAAGAACTCGCCGAACTAGGTGCCTTCGAAGATGCTGACCCGGCCGCAGGTGAGCGAATACGTGAGGTTTTTGAAGGAGCCTTGATCGGTTGCTCGGGTAGCGGCAGCAGTCGCTCAACGCGGCTCGACGGTTTTTCTGATTCAAGTCGCGTGAAAACTTCCTTGTCTTGATTGGGGACTTTCATCCCACCAGGGCTTTTTGGGCGGATCTTGGTTGGACCCTCGGCGGCTTGAATCACCGGAGGGATCTTGCTTTCTCCGGCTTGGCGTCCCTTGTTGTAAGCATATAATACGATGACACCGACCCCCATTATCACAGCAATGGCTACGAGGAACGCCATAATTCGTCGTCCACGCCAACTATATCCGGAAGGATCATCTCCTTCCTTTGTTGTAAGTGGCAAATCACCCGGTGTTTTAAATTCGTCAGCCATCAGCGCATCTCCTCAACCGGTTTGACACCCATCACCGCCAGCCCCGAAGCGATTACAACCGCCATTGCTCTCACCATTGCAATTCTGGCTGCTGAAATCTTTTCGTCGTCAGCAATCAAGAAACGCAGACCGACATTCTCATTTCCCTTATTCCACAGCCCATGAAAAGCAGCGGCCACATCCCCAAGGTAATATGCTATACGGTGCGGTTCCCGCATGATAGATGACGTCTCGACGACCCTTGGCCAACTCGCCAATAACCGAATCAGTGCCAACTCCGCTTCGTCGTCTAGGACGGACATATCAATTTGTGAGAGACTCGCATCGTCAACTGAAAGACTCGGAAAAAGGTCATTTGCATTGCGCAAAACAGAGCACGCCCTAACGTGGGCATACTGGACATAAAACACTGGATTATCGCGTGATTGCTCGAGAACCTTTGCTAGATCGAAATCGAGAGGAGCTTCATTGCTACGGGTTAGCATCATAAATCGCACAACGTCCCTACCCACTTGGTCGACCACCTCTCGGAGAGTTACGAAGGTACCTGCCCGCTTGGACATCCGCACGGGTTCTCCGTCTTCGAGAAAATTAACAAGGTTACAGATGCATACATCCAAAACACCCTCTTCGTTTGTGACAGCTTCAACCGCCGCCCGCATCCGTCTTACATAACCTTTATGGTCCGCACCCCAAACATCGATCATTTCCCGGAAGCCGCGCCTATATTTATCAAGATGATAGGCAATGTCGGCAGCAAAATAAGTCCAGGTGTCATCTGATTTCCGGAGAGGGCGATCGATATCATCCCCGAAGAGAGTCGAACGAAAAAGGTACTGTTCTCGTTCTTCCCAATCATCCCGTTTTTGTCCCTTAGGTGGTTTTAGTGTGCCCCAGTACACTAAATCTCGAGACTTCAGTTCTGATACTACTTGCTCTATCGCATTTTCATCATGTAATGATTTCTCTGATCGGAACTCTTGGTGTTTTATCCCGAGCGATATGAGATCGGAGCGTATTAAATCAATCATGGCATTTATCGTAAAGTCGCGGACCACTGGCAGCCACTTTTCGACTCCTTCAGAAAGCAGTGAGTCTCCGAAGTTTTTAGCTATTTCCTGCCCCACTCTAACAAGATAATCTCCAGGGTAGAGGTCATCAGGGATCTCGCCGATATCATCGCCCAACACCTCACGGTATCTCAGAAAGGCGGAACGAGCGAGCACATCGACTTGGACGCCAGCGTCATTAATATAATATTCTCGAGTAACCTCGAACCCAGATTTCTCTAGTAGGGCTGCCAGTACGTCACCAATCACTGCGCCCCGCGCATGGCCTACGTGCATCGGACCGGTAGGATTTGCGGAGACGTATTCGACGTTGATCTTCTTTCCTCGACCTAGGCTATTAGCGCCATACTCCGTTCCGGCACTAAGTATCTCTGTAATCTGCTGTTGCCAGACAGAAACATCTAGCCGTAAATTGATAAAACCGGGCCCCGCGACATCCACCGTTTTAATTCCAGGTTCGAGCTTCAATCCTAGAGCTATTCTATCTGCGATTTCTCTAGGGCTCTCTTTCGCTTGATTGGAAATGATCATCGCGACGTTTGACGAAATATCACCATGTTCTGGATCGCGCGGTGGTTCAACCGAGATCCGACCAAGATTCAAATTAGGTGGCAAGCTCCCATCCGCACACAATTGCTTTACCGTACGTTCGATAGCCTGCCGATAGTTATTAAAAACGTTCATCTATTCACTTCGTATACGTCATAAAGTCGGCGATGTTCATCAAGTGCAAAGCGGTCGGTCATACCCGCGATGTAGTCAGCGATATGCTGTGCTCGCAGCTTCTTTTCAACCCCTTCAGCGCCCGGCCGCCAATCTTCTGGAAGACACTCTGGTTCTTCCACATACAGTTTGAAAAGATCGGCCACCACCCTGCGTGCCTTGCTAGTCATCCGGTTTACCCTGTAATGCCTATACATACGCTCAAAAAGAAACAACTTTAGGGACCGATTATCAGCATCTAGTTGATTAGAAAACGCAACCAAAGGCCCGGGAAATTGCCTTACATCCACCACCGACTTTGGATTTGCGTCGGAAAGTCTTTGTGATGTCTCAGAGAGAAGGTCGTTGACCATCAAGTTGATTAGACGTCTACCGATTTCATGAAATAGGCGACTATTCTGCAGATCTGGATATTTCCCGCGCACTTCCGAAATGATAGGGCCAAGAATGGGCACATCTACGAGATCTTCGATGGAAAACAAGCCAGCGCGCAAGCCGTCATTAACATCGTGAGAATGATAGGCGATATCGTCCGAAAGAGCGGAAATTTGCGCCTCAATACTGGGCCATGTATTTAATTCGAGGTCGTGTTTCGAGTTATATGCATCAAGAGCGCCAGGTAAGTCACCCGTTATGGGTCCGTTATGCTTGGCAATCCCCTCTAGGGTTTCCCAAGTTAGGTTTAAACCGTCAAATTCTGCGTATCTCGCTTCTAAAGATGTAATTATGCGTAGTGTCTGAATGTTGTGATCAAATCCCCCGTGTGGTTGCATTGCTTCGTCGAGGGCTTCCTCGCCAGCATGCCCAAATGGCGTATGACCAAGGTCATGTGCAAGCGATAAAGCTTCTGCCAGGTCTTCATCAACAGATAGCCAACGAGCCAGAGACCGTGCAATTTGAGCGACTTCCAGACTATGAGTGAGGCGTGTCCGATAGTAATCACCCTCATGATAGACGAATACTTGGGTTTTATGCTTCAGACGCCGAAAGGCACCCGAGTGAATAATCCTGTCTCTATCGCGCTGATATATACTTCGAGTCGGGCTTTCTTCTTCTGGAAAAACCCGCCCTCGGGACAGCGTCGGTAGACACGCAAAAATCGCTAGCTTGGATTTGGGAACAGATCCATCTGCAGGGCTCATTGCCGCAAACTAGACCCGGATATCCAGATCTGCAATGGAATCGGATACACAAAAGCCGTTTTTCCAATCGAAAAAGTTGACGAAATCTTTTCTTCAAAATAGATATGATGTGTAAAGGAGTAGAAAATAACTATGGTCGATTGTCTGGAAGAGCCTTCTGCACAAATAACTGTCAGCGATTCCGTTATTTGTCGGCTGAAGGAACTTCATGGTGACAAAGAAAATGCGGGAATGATGCTGCGGGTTTCTGTTAGCGGCGGCGGATGCTCGGGATTCCAGTATACCTTTTCCTTCGACGATCAAATCAACGATGATGACCGAACGATCGAAAAAGATGGTGTTACCGTAATCATTGATGAAATTTCATGGGATTACCTGGTCGGTTCCGAGATTGACTACAAGAACGAATTAATCGGGGCATATTTCTCTATCGAAAATCCGAACGCGGCATCCACCTGCGGCTGTGGAACATCGTTCGCCATCTGAAAATTCAGATTCCTGATCTGCCGAGCCGGAATTTGAATTTTTTAGACCGCATTAATCTCTTTCCCTCAGGCAAAATAATTGGTTCATCTGGAGCTAGATCCCCATAAATTTATTTAGCAATGAGGCGGAATCATGTTGAGGCTAACCGAGAGAAGAATCCACCGAACAGAGTTGAACCGAATAGTTTTACCGGCCCTGTTGTCACCAAAATTTTCGGAAATTAGAAATTCTTCAACGAAATCTATAAATATCGTTCCCAAATCCCATTCGGTGCCAGTGTTTCATTAGGAATGACGAACCGGTAAGAATTAGAGAAAAAATTATCAGCTTACGGAAAAAATCTTGACCATCATCGCTACTTGGAACGTCAACTCTGTGCGTGCCCGACTGCCACGTCTGCTTGAATGGCTTGATGAATTCAAACCAGACGTAGCCCTGCTCCAAGAAATTAAAGCTACAGAGGAAACGTTCCCCCGCCTAGAAATTGAAGATCGTGGCTATAACGTCGAGATCTATGGCCAAAAGAATTTTAATGGTGTGGCCTTGCTCTCTAACTCACCTATCAAGGATGTTATTCGAGGCTTACCGAATAACGCCGAAGACCACCAAGCACGTTACATTGAGGGTTTGACTGCGGGCATTCGAGTCGCCTCCATATATCTCCCAAATGGGAACCCGGTACCCGGCGATAAATTTGATTATAAGTTGCGCTGGATGGAATGCCTTTGTGAACACATGCAAGACTGTCTAACTCCAGATAAGGCTATCGTATTTGGGGGAGACTATAACATCGTACCCACCCCTGATGACGTTCACGACCCGGAAAGCTGGTCGAACGATGCACTATGTCGGCCAGAGAGCCGAAACTATTTCCGTCGAATGCTTTATCTAGGACTTACCGACGCATATCGAGTATTTCACAAAGGACCGCATAGATACACATTCTGGGATTACCAACGCGGCGCCTGGCAAAAAGATTTTGGGGTCCGGATCGATCACCTTTTACTCTCTCCGCGGGCAACGGACATGCTCAAGGATGCTAATATCGATCGCGGGCCGCGCGGAAGAGAGAAAGCCTCCGACCACACCCCAGTCTGGTGCGAACTCGAGTGAGCTCTCTTCTGGAAGCTATTCGGTTTATCCTTATTGGCCTAATATTTGGTTTAATTTGGGCGATCGTGCAGTACACGAATGGCCAGATGACCGATTTTAAGTTATTGGCGGGACCAATCATAGTTTTCGCCATTATAGGACTAGTGATGTGGGCCATTAGACGCGCCATAATTCTGATACGCTCACGTTAGATATCGGCGTAGGTGTGCGTTTCCGCTCTCGCTCCCGGATGTACAACCGCACCTTCATTTGCATTGCCGACCGTCTGGGCGTAACGCCATAAAGCCCCCGACTGATAATCATGCTTCCTCGGCTTCCATGATTTCCGTCGGCGGGCAAGTTCCGCCTTCGACACGTGTACATCTAACTTACCTTTCTTAGCGTCGATGGAAATAATATCACCGTTTTTAAGGAGACCGATCGGACCGCCAACAGCTGCCTCGGGCCCAACGTGCCCGATACAAAATCCACGCGTGCCCCCGGAAAAGCGCCCATCAGTGATCAAAGCCACCTTTTCGCCCATACCAAGGCCATACAATGCTGCAGTTGTCGACAACATTTCCCGCATTCCGGGACCACCCTTAGGGCCCTCGTATCGGATCACTATGACGTCACCTTCCTTGATTTTCCTTTCCACCACCGCTTCGAAGGCATCCTCTTCACAATCAAAAACCCGAGCCGGACCCTGGAATGTGAGCTTTTCCTCCATACCGGCGACCTTAACAATCGCACCTTCTGGCGCTAGCGAGCCTTTAAGACCAACAACCCCGCCTGTTGGCGAAAGCGCATCTTTCACCCTGTAAAAAACTTTCTGTTTTTCAGGGAACTTTAACTTAGAGTGGTTTTGTTTAAGCGTTTTACCGGTCACGGTGATACAATCGCCATGAAGCAACCCGTTATCTAACAATTCCTTAATCACTACTGGAACGCCGCCCGCCCGATACATATCGGTCGCCGTGTAAGTACCGCCGGGCATTAAGTCCGCTATATACGGGGTTTTTTTGAAAATGCGCGCGACATCATCGAGTGTAAACTTGATTCCAGCTTCATTAGCAATGGCCGGCAGATGCAACCCGGCGTTGGTTGATCCTCCGGTGGCTGCGACTACCACCGCTGCATTTTCAAGTGACTGTCGCGTCACAATATCTCTAGGACGAATATTCTTTGCCAAGAGCTCCATAACCGCGACACCAGATGCTCGGACCATCTCATCGCGTGACTTGTATTTCGCGGGGGCTCCAGATGAGGTGGGGAGTGCAATCCCCATCGCCTCAGCCACGCACGCCATCGTATTTGCGGTGAATTGTCCACCGCAAGACCCTTCGCATGGGCAGGCAACGCTCTCTAGCTCTTGCAGTTCGTCTGCGGTCATATTCCCGGCAGCGTACTGGCCTACACCTTCAAATACGTCAACAACGGTGACATCCCGGCCCTGAAATTTACCCGGCAGGATTGTGCCGCCGTAAACAAATACCGACGGAACGTTTAGCCGAACCATTGACATCATCATACCAGGTAGGGATTTATCGCACCCAGCCAATCCCACTAATGCGTCATAACAATGGCCCCGCATCGTTAATTCGACGGAGTCTGCGATGATCTCGCGAGATACTAATGACGATTTCATACCTTCATGACCCATTGCGATACCATCTGTGACCGTAATCGTTGAAAACTCCCGCGGTGTCCCACCGGCAGCCTTCACTCCCCGTTTAGCCGCCTGTGCTTGCCGGGAGAGGGAAATGTTACACGGCGCGGCCTCGTTCCAGCAGGACGCTACACCCACAAGAGGCTGGGCGATTTCTTTTTCAGTCAGCCCCATCGCATACAAATAGCTGCGATGTGGCGCCCGCTCCGGACCAATCGTTGTATGCCGACTAGGTAGCAGCTTCTTATTAAATTTACGTTTGGCTTTCTTCGCCGTTTTTTTTGTGGCGCGTTTCACAGCACCCGATCCGTCGGGCATGTCGTTCTCCTGTCGGTGAAATATTTCTTGGGACAATAGTCCCGTCAGCAGATCCCGGCTAGTTTAACACAAAGTCAGGAGAGATAACCTTTATCGCGATAGGCATCTAACGCACCGGGATGAATGTGTACGCCACCGAATTCGATTGCCGCTTTACCGTATAACCGAATTGGCTCAAATAACCGGTCCAACCCAATAAAAAGCGGATTAATGACCGCGAGTTCTTCGAGGTTATTAAGCATAGTGGTCACAAACTGCCGAACGATTTCGGGATCTGTTCGAGCATGCGTTCCTACTACGTTAATTACCGCGACCTGATCTGTGTTTTTATCTAACCCTCTGAATAATCCCCCTGGCATCTTTTCCAACCTATAGAATTCAACCTTTTCAAAAATGGTCTTCAGATCAGCCGGTGAATAATCCAAAACGCGGACATCCTGTTGTTGACTAATGTCATCCATTATCACGTTTGGATAAGGGCACTGCCATTGTGCATCAACGTATCCGTTTTTTATCGCCTCGCTCCCCTCTAAAAAGGAGAGATAGACTGGCTCAAAGTCACTAAAAGAGATATCAAGCGCACCAAAGATAGTGTGGATATGTTGCACCATGCCACTACCTTTCGGGCCGATTGATACCCGTTTACCTACGAGGTCGCGGACGTATTTCAGATCACTATCAGCCTGAGTAATAAAAAACATGGCGCCCGAATTCGCCGGTGCAACCATCCGGATATCGATCGGTTTATTGAAGGGATGATCTCCCCTGTAAGCGCATCCTATCCAATTCGAAGCCATGAAACCTAACTCAATTAGGCCTGCATCCAGCCTTTTTGCATTTTCAATACTGGCTTGACTGGCATCTATGATCTCCGGGTCTATTCCATAATCTCGTTTAAACAACGTCGCTATCGATTTTCCCTCCGTCCAGAATGTACCGCCGCGCTCCGACGTCCCAATCCTAATCTTTGGCATTTCTATCCCTCTTATTCTTCGACCATATACGACAACGACTTAAAGCTTAGACAAACGGCCCAACGCTTCCGAAAGCTTGTCATGTGATATTTTAATTTCAGCTAGACGCTTGTATTGCCCGTCAACAACCTCAGCGGGAGCCTTGGCAATAAAATCATTATTGGCCAATTTCTGATCTATTTTTCTAATTTCTCCTTCAACTTTCTCGATCTCTTTTTCGAGGCGGTCGACTTCACCGGAGATATCAATAACATCCCCCACTGCGAGCGCGGTGGTAGCTTCATCAATGACAACTTGCACGGATCCAGAAGAAGGAACTTCTTCCGCAAGATCAACAACCGACAATCTTGCCAGTCGGCACAAAAGTGTATGGTGAGCGACCAGCCTCCGCTGGGTTGTTTCGGACGCGCCTACGACCTTAACGGCAAGTTCCGCCTTAGGAGGCACGTTCATCTCTGAGCGGACCGTGCGGATAGCGCTAATCAAACGGATTAGCCAGCTCATTTCTTCTTCAGACTCGGAGCAACTTAAATCAAGACTAAATGCGGGCCAGACATGATCCATTAACATTCCGTCCCTACCGCCTTCCGGCCCAAGCTGTTCCCAAAGTTCTTCAGTCACAAACGGCATCATTGGATGTAGAAAAGTTAGTAATTGTTCAAATACCCAAGATGTAGTGGCGCGTACCTCGCTCTGCTCAGCGTTATCGCCGTCTTGCAGGATCGGTTTACTAAATTCGAGATACCAGTCGCAGAATTGGTGCCACGCGAACTGGTATGCAGCCTGAGCCGCTTCGTTGAAACGATAATCCTCTAACGCACTAGATATTTGCTCACCTACCTTTACCGTTTCGCCGACAATCCACTTATTAAGGGTGAGGGCGCACGATGCCGGATCGAAATCAGACACCGGGCTGCAATCATTCAACGTTGTGAAACGTGCAGCATTCCATATCTTAGTAACGAAATTTCTGTATCCCTCAATCCGTCCGGCCGATAGCTTGATGTCCCTTCCCTGAGCCGCTAGAGCGGTCAATGTAAAACGCAGAGCATCCGCACCATACTGGTCAATCAGCTCCAGCGGATCCAATACATTGCCCTTACTCTTCGACATTTTTTGGCCATATTCGTCACGCACGAGAGCATGAATATAAACATCTCGAAAAGGAACGGCTCCATCACGGAAATGAATCCCTAACATGATCATCCGAGCTACCCAAAAAAAGATAATATCAAACCCTGTCACCAAGACACTTGTCGGGTAATGATGTGCGAGTTCGGGGGTCTCCTCAGGCCATCCTAGTGTTGAAAACGGCCATAATGCCGAAGAAAACCAGGTGTCAAGAACGTCTGGGTCCCGCTCTAGATCAACTTGCTTTCCATAATGCGCAGCGGCAGCCGCAAGCGCCTCTTCTTCGGTCATCTCGACAAAAATTTCTCCGTCAGGTCCATACCATGCGGGAATCTGGTGGCCCCACCAGATTTGACGGGAGATACACCATGGCTGAATATTCCGCATCCACTCAAAATAAGTATTTTCCCAGTGCTTCGGGATAAAACGGATATCGCCTTTTTCAACCGCTACGATCGAAGGTTTCGCAAGGGCTTCAGCATCAACAAACCATTGGTCGGTCAATCTAGGCTCTATAACCACTCCAGACCGGTCGCCGAACGGTACAGTCATGTGATTATCTTCTATTTTGGATAAAAGTCCTTTGGCCTTCAGTTCCTCAACAACCTTTTCTCTGGCTTCCTCACGGGTAAGACCCCGCAAATGCGCGGGGACCTCGTCGTTGAGATTAGCATTTACATCAAAAATATTTATCATCGCCAGACCATGGCGGCGTCCAACCTCAAAATCGTTAAAATCATGAGCCGGTGTAATTTTGACTGCCCCGGAACCTTTTTCGGGATCTGAATACTCGTCGGCAACTATAGGAATAGAACGTCCAACGATGGGTAGGATGACATTTTTACCGACTAAACTGGCATAGCGTTTATCTTCTGGGTGGACGGCTACCCCGCTATCACCCAGCATAGTTTCAGGCCGGGTGGTCGCGACTGTTACAAAGCGATCAGGTTCACCTTCTATCGGATATTTAAAATACCAGAGACTTCCATTTATTTCATGCTGTTCGACCTCAAGGTCAGATATCGCGGTATGCAACTTTGGATCCCAATTTACCAGTCTTTTATCCCGGTATATCAGTCCCTCCTTCCGGAGTGTCACAAAGACTTTTCTCACCGCCAACGACAGTCCTTTGTCCATCGTGAAGCGTTCACGTTCCCAGTCACAGGAAGCGCCGAGCCGTCGTAACTGTCCAATTATCGTACCACCCGACTCGGCCTTCCACTCCCATACTCGGTCAATAAAAGCTTGACGACCAAGATCATGACGGTTTTTACCATCTTTAGTCAGTTGCCTCTCAACAACCATCTGGGTAGCAATACCAGCGTGGTCGGTTCCGGGCTGCCATAAGACATCTTTGCCCCGCAGCCTCTCAAAGCGAGCAAGGATATCCTGAAGAGTATTGTTGAGAGCATGCCCCATATGGAGGCTTCCCGTCACATTCGGCGGTGGGATAACGATCGAATACGAAACACCATCGGATGTTTCTTTACGGGTGTGCCCACAGCCAAAAGAGCCATTTTTTTCCCATTTATCGTAGGTTCTCGCCTCTACCGTTTCCGGCTGATAGGTCTTATCCATCTTTCTCACACAGCTATAATTATCTTTAAGTTTCGTGCTCGCCACTAGCACTCATCCCATCGCTGATTACTAGCGGCACAGCGTTTGAGTTCAAGGCTTATTCAGAACGACGGCTGATATACCCCACAAAACCCTATCTTTCAGGAATTTATTGGGCCTCATCGTTTAGGCGTTTAATTTCTGTTTTCAGCAATCGTTCCACCAGAGAATCTAGATTAGCGTCTAGCCATTCCTTGATAATCGGCCTCAAAACCTCTTTTACGAGGTCTTCAACGGTCTTCGCTTCAATACCCAGATTAGGATTTTTGCTTTTACTGCGAGCGGTGACGTCGAACCCGGAATTGTTTGACAACGATTCTCTCTTCCCAAGATCGGAAACGAGACGATTTGTAAAAACCCGAACGGCTTTTGATTCAAGTGGCTCTGTTGATTGTGTTCCAGTCTGCTCCTTAATAACTTCGTCTTTACCTTCTCCTTCTTCGAGACCTTTATCACCAAGGTTCTCGCCAGTCTTAAGATTTACAACGGTTCCATCATCTTTGACTTCGTCTGTGAGTTCCAAGACATCCTCGAATACCCGAGTTTCTTGTTCCAATGCATCTAGAGAATTCGGTTTCGATCCCGCCATTAAATTCATGTTATCGGTTGGCGGGGCAACTACTTTCTGACCGTCTTCAGAGATAATTTGCCGAATGGAAGCTAGTATCTCTTCCATCGATGGTTCCTTTTCGGCCCTCTGGTCGCTCATAGAATGACTACTCCCGGATAAAAGAAAAGCGACCTTACACGTAACATTAGTAGCTTAACTTTATCTTAACAAAACACATTCTCTGACAAATTCGGTACGTTATCATTATCTTCCATCG
>DBHK01000013.1:40225-140274 GCA_002295635.1 Alphaproteobacteria bacterium UBA830
ATCATTATCTTCCATCGTCGGCGCTTAAACCCCACCATTTCCCGCGGGCACGCTGATGATGTTTTCCGGGATCGTAAAATTTTACCGGGAGGCCAAGTTTTACTGCGGTTAGTTCTCCAACCGCGCTACGCAACCGATAAGTTGCTACTAACTCATCCCGCATCGTACGAGCTACCCCGACTCGGGCATCAAGGAGTTCTTGCTCAGCATCAAGCACGTCAAGTACATTTCGGGAACCTACATTTACCTCCTCCCGAACTCCTTCCAGCGCAATTTCAGCCGCCTTCACGGCAGAGCGAAATGCTTGAATCTGGGCGCGCCCCGTCTGAAGAATTTGCCAGGCTTCGGTCGTGTCTTCGATCGCGTCACGAACTGCTTGATTAAATTCATCGCGGCGTTGAGAAACAATCTGTTTGGCCGCTCGAATTCTCGACCTCACCGACCCTGACGCATATAATGGCACAGTAATCTTTGCCGTCATGGATAAGACTTGGCTCTCGCTCCGCGGCGTTGTGGTTTCTTCATTGATTTGGGCAGACCCGTTAAGCGTCAACGAAGGCAGAAGTTCGCCGTTAATTTTGCGCACGTTACTCTCTGCTGCTTTTGTAATCAGTCTAGACAGTATCACGCCGAAATTATTAGATTTTGCACGATCAATCGCATCCGGCAACGACGATGGAAGGTCCGTTAATGGCTTCTCCAGCTGAAGTTTATCAGGCAGATCTCCCACGACGTTTTTATATGCGGCACGCGCATCGATCAAAGTGCCATTAGCCGCTATACGATCAGCACGGGCACGCGATAGACGGGACTCTGCTTGCGATACTTCGGTCTTCGTCACCTCACCAACCCGAAACCGGTCTTCAGTCGCTTCAAGTTGCTTTTCAAGTACGCGTTCGTTGCTTTTATTTAGCTCTAGGACAGCCTGATCCCGGGCAACATCTCCATAGGCGGTAGCTGCACCAAGAAGAACGGATTGCTCGGTCAAAGCGAGGCGAGCACGGTCCGCCCGTACAATATATTCCGCCTCTTCGACCTCCGCCTCAGTTCGTCCACCCCGATATAGGTTTTGTGTAATGGTCAACTCGGCTGTAAAGGGTTCCGTGACTTCAGCCTCCTTGGCGGCTGGACCTGTGATTGTACTATCAGAACGTTTCAATCCAGTAGTACCAGTCACCCGAACGACGGGACGCCAGTTCGATAACGCCTGTGAAACACCCTCGTCGGAAGCCCGCAACCGAGCTCGTTCGGCTCGGATTCTAGGATTTTCTCGGTAAGCTTTTACCAATGCCTCATCGAGAGTCTGGGCCCCTGCGGAATCTAACGACCAGATATTTACAAAGCCTATGGTCAGGGCAACCCAGAATTTTAAAAATTTCATCAGAAAGTGAATCCTAATTCGCATTTGAGTTCGGGAAGATCAAAAATATTCGCATCAAAAAGCGGCCGGCCCGAAGGTGTACCGTTTTGTTTTACCCAGAGCCATGCCGAACCAATACCATTTGGTTCTTTCCTAATCGCGCAGAGACGCCCACCTTCCGATAGCTGATCGAAATATGTTTCAGGTACTTTACCGAGAGCGCCATTCACCAAAATCACGTCATAGGGAGCTTGATCCAACCAACCTAGTTCAATCGGACCCTGTTCGATGACTACATTGTCCATCCCGAGTTCAACCATCTGCAGCGTTGACTTCTTCACCAGATCCTCATCGCTTTCAACAGCGACAACGACGCGGGCGATCCTTCCCAGAACCGCGGCTGAGTACCCTGTTCCGCTCGCCACATCGAGCACCACTTCGTCCGATTTAAGCTCTGTCGCCTGAATCATTCGGCCCAGGATCATTGGTTCGATCATACCCCTACTTGACCCAATAGGGATGTCTTCATCTATATAGGCAAGCGACGAGATATCTGTGGGAATAAAGTCTTCTCTCGGGATTTCACCCATCGCGGCCAGTATCCGCTCATCCCTTACCTTATTAGTACGCAATTGGGTATCTACCATTGTTTGCCTAAGGCTATCAAAATCTGGCATCGAGCGACGATCACTCCGCTATTTAGTATCGTGGTTTTAGGCCGTAATTTCGCAAAAATCTATTAGCTTGCAGACAAAATGGCTGATCGCCATGTATATCCTGTTAACCATAATAATCCTAACCAAGCCACAACAACATATGCACTCGTTACACGGAATATTGACCCCTCACCACGTCAAGCCTATATAGCGCGGCCTAGATAGATAAAGGCCCGGTGGGAGAGAGGCTATCCAGCGGATTGCAAATCCGTGTACAGCGGTTCGAATCCGCTCCGGGCCTCCAGTGTCTGCTAGAGCTTCCCTATTTTAGGAAATTTTCATAAATAGGTGACAATTTTTTATTTTAAGGTTTCACATTAATATCTTTAAATTCGTTCTAATCACTCGTCGGGAGCTCAGCTTTGCTAGTTTGTTCACTGTGCCTAAATTTCCGGTAATACAGAGAAATAGACTATTTAAATTTTGAACCTCTCCTTATTCTAAGACGTGTTGCACGTATTGTAATCATTTACGAGCCCGCAACACGGGAGACATCCAGTGACAAACCCTTTCGAAACCAATCTCGAAAAAAATCCAGCTAATTTTCAGCCGTTGACTCCGCTCAGCTTCATCGAACGAACTGCCTCAACCTACCCCGAGAGACTTGCGGTCGTTCATGGTGATATCCGTCGTAGCTGGGCAGAAACCTATACACGCTGCAGGCGCTTAGCCAGCGCGCTCGAAAATCACGGGCTTCAACCCGGAGAAACCGTCGCCGTCATGCTTCCGAACGTACCTGCAATGGTCGAAGCACATTTCGGGGTCTCGATGATGGGTGGCATTCTTAATGCCCTTAATATTAGGCTCGATGCGGATGCAATCGCATTTATACTACAGCACGGAGAAGCAAAGATACTGCTCACGGATCGTGAGTTTTCTCAAACAATCGAGCGGGCATTGTCGAAGCTGGATGAAAAACCCTTCGTAATCGACGTTGACGATATCACTTACGACGGAGGCGACTTTCTTGGCCAGATAGAATACGAATCCTTCCTTGCCGGCGGCAATCCCGAGTATCGCTGGGCTTGGCCTGACAACGAATGGAATGCGTACTCGCTTAACTACACGTCGGGAACGACTGGAAATCCGAAGGGCGTCGTTTATCATCATCGGGGGGCATTTCTAAATGCCGTCGGTAATGCACTTGTCTGGGCAATGCAGCCGCATCCCGTCTATTTATGGACACTTCCGATGTTTCATTGCAATGGTTGGTGTTTTCCATGGACCATCGCGGCTTTTGCCGGGACTAATATTTGCTTGAGGCGAGTAGAAGCGGAACCTATCTTCAATGCCATAACCGATCACACCGTAACCCACTTCTGCGGAGCGCCTATCGTGCTTAACATGATAGCCAATGCGTTAGATTCGGATAAAAAGCCGTTCAACCACACAATCGAGGCTATGACAGCGGGCGCTGCCCCACCGTCCGCAGTGATTGAGGCTATGGAGACCCAAGGTTTCAACGTTACGCATGTCTATGGTCTTACCGAGACCTACGGCCCCTCAGTGGTAAGTGCTTGGAAAGAACAATGGAACCAAAAATCGATTGCCGACCGCGCGGCGCTGAAAGCGCGTCAAGGCGTGCGGTATCATGTATTGGAAGGATTGATGGTCGCCGACCCCAATACCTTGGAGCCAGTCCCTCAGGACGGTGAGACAATGGGTGAAATTTTTATGCGCGGCAACGATGTCATGAAGGGGTATTTGAAGAACCCTAAGGCAACTGAAGAAGCCTTTCAGGGTGGGTGGTTTCATTCAGGCGATTTAGGCGTGTGGCACGAAGACGGCTATATCGAACTCAAGGATCGGTCGAAGGACATTATTATTTCGGGAGGCGAAAACATTTCCTCCATCGAAGTAGAGGGTATCCTATACAAGCATCCAAAAGTCTTTGAAGCTGCCGTCGCCGCCCGTCCGGACGAGAAGTGGGGAGAAAGCCCTTGCGCGTTTATAACTTTGAAGGAAGGAGAAGAAGCGACCGACGAGGAAATCTTTGCGTTTTGCCGGGAAAACATGGCCAGGTTTAAGGTACCGCGTACAATTGTTTTCGGCCCCCTGCCAAAAACGTCAACCGGCAAGATCCAGAAATTCATTCTCAGAGAGCGTGCCAAAGAATTTGGTAACCGGAACGATGCCTGATTTCATTTGGGATACGCCGGAACTTCCATTCCCCGCCGCCTCGCGAGACCGCATAACGGAGATGCAAAAAGAAGGTAGGCGCCTCGCTGTCGAGCGCGCGAGACAGTCCCGCTTCTTCAGTGGCAAACTTTATCACATTAACCTTGAATATGTGCATGAGCCGGAGGAGTGGGCAAAAGTACCACTGCTGACTAAAGACGAACTTCGTAATATCGCTCCTGAGGATTTTCACGACGTTTTCTGCATCGGTCCCCGACCAGAAATAGCCGAATTCTGGCGTTCCGGCGGGTCGACGGGAAAGCCATTGTTCTACCCTCGCTCACACAACGATCTGAGACTAGCTAGGGAGGGGTTTAGGCGCGCTTGGGAGGCTGCCGGGATAAATAGGGGTGACCTAGCGCATGTATCATTCCCACTGGGAATTCATCCAGTTGGTCAGGTTTATTGCCGAACGGCTCAACAGATGGGTATAGGAGTTAACTGGTGCGGCGCAGGCAACTCAACCCCATCCGAAGTCCAGGTCGAACTTATTCGAACACTCAAACCAACCGTTTTCTGTGGTATGGCTAGCTACGGCCTTCAACTAGCGCAGGTTGCCGAACGCATGGGATTCGATCTTGCTAACTCCTCTGTAAAAACCTTCATGACGGCAGCCGAACCGGTGTCCCCAGGAAAGCGCAAACGCATAGAAGCACTTTGGGGCGCGGAGCTTTACGACCAATTCGGTTGTACGGAAGGTTCCTTCATGGCTAGTGAATCTGACTGCCACGACGGGATGCATTACTGGACAGACATGTTCGATCTGGAGGTTATCGACGAACATACCGGCGAGCCAGTTCTCGAAGGTGAGAACGGCATTCTTGTGATGACCCCCTACTGGAACAACGAGATGACCCCGTTTTTGCGTTGGGAGACAGGCGACTACGTTTCATTTATTGAGCATGGAAAAACGGATGGGCCACTATCGGTCTATCCGATGATCCGCCACGCCGCCCGGACATCCGGCTTTTTTAAGGTACGAGGCGTTAATATAAATCACGCAGATTTTGAAGACTTTATGAACCGAAAACTCGATATCTCAGATTTTAAGGTCGATATTTGGGAAACCGACACACTCGATAGTATGACTATATCGATCGAACTCGGAAAAAATAACAATGTCGAAAACACGATCAATGTTCTCAAACAAGAGGTCCGTAAGGTCTTCCAGGTATCACCCGAAGTCGAAGTGATTGTTCCCGGGACGCTCGAAAAGGAATTTCAGACCCAATTAAAACAGCAGCGTTTTATCGACAACCGCGGCTGAGACCGCAAGGGAACCGGAATTTTGAACAAGCCCGCAGCTGCACCCAGCGTCTTAGTAATAGGAGCGGTCCTCACACTTTTAGTCGCTGCAAATCCCGTGAGCACAGACACACTTGCTCCCGGTGTGCCCGCACTCCGGGATTATTTTGGGGTCAGCACAAGTAGCGCAAACCTCGTGTTTAGTACCTACGTGTTCGCATTTGGCTTCATGCAACTGATTTATGGGCCAATTGCCGATAGGTTCGGCCGCCGCCCGGTTCTTCTGATTGCAATGAGTTTATATTGCGTCGCAACTATCTTGTGTGCTTTCGCCCCTACATTTGAGACCTTGCTTTTGGCACGCGCGCTACAAGGAGCCTCAGCATCCGCCGCCCCTGCGCTAGCGCGCGCGGTTATCCGGGATCTATATGGCGTCGATGGCTCTAGAAAAGTAATGAGCTATGTGATGTCGGCATTTGGTATTTTCGCGATCGGAGCACCCGCCGTCGGCGGCATTCTTGTCGCTTGGCAGGGATGGCAGGCCTCATTCTTTTTCTGCACGGTATACGGACTTGTCACTATCGCAGCAGTATTCGTCTATCTTAAGGAATCGCGTCCGGAAGGGGCCCCTGACGCCCTTAAACTCTCGACGACTTTCGCCCTATACGTTCGATTGACACCAAATCCCCGATTTGCAGTTAATTGTGTGTCGAATTTGTTAATGTACTCTGCCATGTTCGTCTGGCTATCAGGCAGTATGCTTGTGATCGTCGACGGCTACGGTATTTCACCCGATATTGGCGGCCTACTCTTCGCCTTCGGATCCGCAGGATTCATGGCAGGCGCAGCGGTTGCTGGAAGGCTAGGAACGCGCCTTGGACCCCACATATTGATCATGACGGGAAGCGCAATCGCAATATTCGCAGCCGCAATTATTGTTCTTCTCGGCTATCTCGAAGTTCGAAACGGAGTCGCGGTTGCCTTGCCCGCCCTAGTATGGATGTTTGGACACGGGCTTCACTATCCGCAATCGATGGCGGCTGCGGTGGCTCCTTTCCCGGAGAATGCGGGTGCGGCATCATCCCTAATCGGCTTTTATCAAACCACTGCCGGGGCGATAGCTGCGATCGCAATCGGCATCCTCCACGACGGATCTGCTGTACCATTCGGCGGTTTGATGCTCGGGTTAAGCATCGCAGCGCTTATTTCCTACGCTCCTTTTTATCGACGTTTTCTCTGATACTGAAAATGTTTTTCCAAAGACTGTGTTCTCTTATGCCAAGGAACACAAATATTCCCGATTTCAAGGATTCACCAGTTTTGAATATACCTAAAAATCGACATCATCATTATAACGGGTCAGAGGTAAGAGATCTTGCAACCCGAACGGAGAACCGGTACGAAATAGATCTATGTTCGAACCATATTATAGACCGAGCCTACTAGGCAGATTTATTTTCTAAGGCATATCATTAACATCCTATATGGAAGAGAAAAGTTAGTAGGATCTGAAACACGGGTAAAATTTAATTTCTGGCATTATTTTCGGAATGTAGTTGATGGCCTTAATCAATTCTGAACAATCGTTTGTCGATACAAATTTTTCAGCTCTTTCAGTTACACCATGTTCGCCAAATATCGGGGCGGAGATTGGATTGTTGGATTTAACCAAGCCTCTTAGCAACATCGAGGTAAAGGAACTGAGGGACGCTTTTATCAAATACCAAGTAATTTTCTTCAGAGATCAAAAAATATCTTTCGAAGATCACATACGTTTAGCCGAATATTTCGGAGTACTCGGGTCTCACGTCGGCAAATCCACGATAAGCAAGACTACCGAGGATCCTCGTGTGAGAAAATTTCATTACGATGAGAATACGCCGCGCGTCTCGGGTGATGTATTTCATACGGATCAATCGTGCGCCGCGGTGCCCCCCCTCGGAAGCATTCTTTATAATCACACCCTTCCACCGAATGGCGGAGGTGATACTCTTTTTTCCAGCATGTACGCGGCTTACGACGCCCTTTCGGTGCGAATGAAAGTTTACCTACAAGGCCTTACCGCATACCATGACGGGGTTCCAACCTTTGGTGCAGGAACCCCGAATGCAAACCATCCGGTCATAGTAAAACATCCGGAAAGCGGGAAAAAGTTAATATACGTTAACGAAGTTTTTACGATGAAAATTAATGAGCTGTCAGAGCATGAAAGTAAGGCAATTTTAGAGTATTTATGTGCACATTGCGCTAGGCCTGAATGGACTACGAGGTTCAGATGGAAGCCTCACTCAATTGCCTTCTGGGATAATAGATGCACCCAGCACATGGCGATA
Source organism: Alphaproteobacteria bacterium UBA830 (assembly GCA_002295635.1). Taxonomy (GTDB): domain Bacteria; phylum Pseudomonadota; class Alphaproteobacteria; order MPNO01; family UBA830; genus UBA830. The sequence continues at coordinate 48,058 of DBHK01000013.1, forward strand.
TCAGATTACCTACCCAGTGTTCGATCTGGGTATCGTGTTCAACTAGATGGAAAAAGTCCGCCCGTCGCCGCTTGAGCGTCAAAGTGTAAATTTTAGTTTTGGTACGAGGCCAAATAACCTTCTTAAACAATACCTGTTCAATTGGACTAGCAACAAAAGGCTGCGGATGTTATACGGCCGGGTCTGATGATCCTCGGTAGCTCAGTTGGTAGAGCAAGCGGCTGTTAACCGCTGGGTCGGGGGTTCGAGTCCCTCCCGAGGAGCCAACACCCTTATCCAATCCCCGTAATCTGGGATTGATCGATAAGCTGGGACATTTTGCTGGGGGCGGGTAGGACAGAACTGTTTTTGATATGTTCCAGTCCGCTCGACCCCAGTTTCTTTTTATTCGGCTGGGCAGTGTAAACGTCAGCTTGTTTTGGCGTTATCCAGCCGAATGTTGCTTTCAGCTCCTCAGTCCTCGCCTCCTGATACGCAAGGGTTATTGCCAGCGTTTTTCGCACTCCATGCGCTGAGAAAATTTTTGTTAGACCTGCCTCGTCAATCTAACGGCTAAATCGCATCGCCAGTATTACGGCCCCAAGGCTGGACGAACAGCCTTGGGGCCGGTGCCCGTGGAAAAGGACCTAACCTCAATGCAACTTGTGGTGCTAAGATTATGCCGCCGCGGCTTCCTCTGCTGCATGGGCCGCTTTCACGCTGTCGCGGGAGCAGCAACGCTCATAGTAGGCCGCCACGTTCGGATAAGCCGACAGGTCGACCTTAGCCGGGACGGTCCAGTTCAGGATGGCCGCGGCGTAGCAGTCCGGCGCCGAGAAATCGGCGCCCATCAGGTATTGTTTGTCCTCTAGCGCGTCATTCATGTAGCTGAGTCGGACGCCGAGGCGGTTGCGGGCGATATCCCGGTAATCGTCGGGGATGCCCGGTAGGAAGATCGGCGGCAGGTTCTTGTGTAGCTCGGAGCCGATAAAACTTAGCCAGTCCATAACCTTGTAACGTTCCGGCGTGCCGGCGGCCGGGATTAGGCCTTTTTCCGGGTGCTGATCGGCAAGGTACTGTATGATCACGCCGCACTCGCTGAGGCCGGTGCCGTCCTCCATTTCGACATAGGGTACATAGCCCTTCGGATTGTGCGCTTTGTAATTTGCGCCGTCGTCAAGCTTCTTTTCCATCAGGTTGACGGCGACGAGTTCAGGTTCGATGCCCAGTTCGCGCATCGCAATATGCGGGGCGAACGAGCATGTGCCCTTGGTGTAGTAAAGTTTCATCTGGTTATTCCTTTTTCGTCATGATTGCGAGCTCGGCAAAGCGTGCAAGCAATAACTCAATACTAATCTCAGAAAGGATTGAATAAGGATGGGTGTCCCCCCTGAACTAAGCCCTTGATATCAGATTCTTTTTATTGGCCTAGCCAGCGTAAACGTCAGCACTCCTTGATGTTTTCCAATCGATCTGCGGCACAAAATTCTTTTATTTATCTATCACAGGGCCCTTCCGCAGGGCCCTTCGCGCAAAAATTTTTATGCATCAAACACTACAAAATGGCAATCACGTTAAGATATTTATTTAACAGTCAGGCCACCGTTAAAGAACAACTTCATAACTTCTATAAAGGGCTGTTCGTCGAAAGAATCAAAGGCGGATACAGATAAATATAAATCCGATATCGAGCGGCGGGGTGTTTTGGTTCCGACATCCTTCCTCGAAGTCGACAAATGCAACCATTGAAGGGACGACGGGGGCCAAAGGTTTCCGATCTAAATTATATCTCCGTTCAACTTATAAGCATTATCCAACCTACGTTAATTTAAAATTCGTAGTATAATTATTAAAAATTTTGAACCGGAATTAGGATAATGCCCGAGGCAATTGAACAAAGACTTGCGGCGATATTGGTCGCCGACATGGAGCAATACTCCCGACATATGCATGAAGACGAGCGAGGCACCGTCAGGGAATGGCAAGCGATCCGCGAAAAAATTATAAAACCGAGTGTGGATAAATTTTCCGGTCAAATTATCAAAAACACCGGTGATGGATTTCTAGCGGAGTTTAAGACTGTAAGCGGTGCGGTTGAGTGCGCAGTAGCGATGCAAAGTCTCTTAATTGGTCGGGCAAACCACCAACCGGAGCAGCAAGAATTAAAATTCCGAATGGGTATTAACCTAGGCGAGATTACATTCGATCAGGACGATTTTTATGGTGACGGTGTCAACATTGCCGCACGGCTGGAGGGTCTATCTGACGCACCGGGTATTTGTGTTTCATCGCTCGTATACGACCAAGTACGAAAGAAGGTAAATTGCTCTTTCGAGGATATCGGTGAGCATACGGTAAAAAACATAGATGACCCTGTTCGAGTATTTCGTATTTCCTGCGATGGGCCACCGACCAAAAGCGCGGAAAATTCAACAGAAACGAGCAATGAGGCCCAAATGCCCTCAATTGCGGTACTTCCGTTCGACAATATGAGTTCTGACCCTGAGCAAGACTTTTTTGCGGATGGGCTCACAGAAGATATTATTACCGAGTTATCACGTTTTAACGACCTGTTTGTCATTTCAAGGAACTCAACTTTTACCTTCAAAGGAAAAGCAACGAGGGCAATAGAAGTCGCCGAAAAATTAAATGTACAATACGTGGTTGAAGGTAGCGTTCGTAAGGCCGCGAACCGTGTTCGGGTTAATGTACAGTTAATTGACGGCCGTGCTGATCGGCACGTTTGGGCAGAACGTTATGATAGAGATCTAGAGGATATTTTCAAAATACAGGATGAGATAACTGCATCAATTGCGTCAACGTTACCGGGAAGGATCGTTGCCGACAACGTAGATCGCGCTCGAAAAATTCCTACTGAAAGCATGCCGGCTTACGAGTGCGTTCTTGCTGGAAAGGTACTTCACCACAAGAGTAACAAAAAGGATAATGCCGAAGCCTTAAGACTCCTTGAGCGCGCTATAGAACTAGACCCAAGCTATGCACATGCAATCGCGTGGAGAGCCTGTGTAACAGGCCAGGCATTTACATACGGTTGGCTAGAGAAAGATTTTTCCGCTGCACTTGAGGGTATAACTAAAGACTTAGAGAAGGCCCTATCACTTGACGGTGATGACGCTGATATACACCGAATTCTCGGTGCAATTAATATCGCAAACAATAACCTTGAACAGGCGCAACGTCATCAAGAAAAGGCGCAAAGGTTAAATCCTAACTACGATTTAGTAGTGGTCCAATCTGGGGAATTAATGACGTGGCTTGGACGTCCAGAGGAAGGAGTGAATTTAATCCGCCAGGCGATGGAACTTAATCCATTTCACCCTCCACGATTTTGGGGTCACCTCGGGAGAGCCTATTTTACCGGCAAACACTACCAGGAAGCGGTATCTGCAATGGAAAACATTGAAACGCCAGATGTACTGCAACTCGCATACACAGCCGCTAGCCATGCATATCTTGGCGATATCCAAAAGGCCCGGATCTTCACTGACGCCGCACTTGGGCTTAATTCGAACCTGACTATTAAAGATATTATGGCCATGCAACACTACGGAAACGCCGATGATGTTTCCCATCTTAGTGAAGGTCTATCATTAGCGGGTTTTATAAACTAATGAAAACGCCTTTTGGGTTTTAACTTCTAGTTTGGGTCCTCTAATTCGGCTTTAAAGATAAGGATCCCCATTCTAACTTGTTACAAAGGAAACTTGGCGAAAAAAAGGGATTAACTATGACGGTTTAAATAAAGCGTATATTGCTACAAATAATCGATTATAGATTAATTATTTTTCGGGTTCCTAAAGGTTATTTTTTGTTAAATGATCAAAACGTTTTCCTCCTTCGTGTCTTCTCTGATTATCCGTTTTTATAATTTTTTAGATATATTTCTATAATCAAAGGTTGAGTCTTGGATCTCATTTTAACATTAATCTTATTTATAATAACATTATCTGTTTTTACATATGAGATATCTCGGAAAAATAAAAGGAATGTCTTTCCTTTTATGACACTCGTGGCAATATATTATCTATTCTTTTATGGAATATCATCAATCTGGACCTCTCTTTACCAGCTTCACCCAATATATCCCCTAGAACTCGGCGGAGTCACAACTGTTTACATTGTTGCATTCATCTGTTCACAATTAATCGGCTATTTTCTCTTCTCTAATTTATTATTTCGGTTTATTGATCGAAGTTTATTTCGCCGACTACAGTCACCTTTAAATATCGGTTTGCATAATTTTCAGACCAAACCGATGCTTGTTTTATCGAGCATCGCAATATTAGCCCATTTCACATTTTCCGCCGTTCCACTACTGAAGGAAGTACCGAGCATTAACCAACTCCAACAACCTTTGTGGTATTTTGGATTTGGAGTTTTAATTTGGCTATCTCTTGGTAAGAAACGGCCGTTAAAAGAGATTTTTATCGCGGGATTTGCTTTTCTACTTTGCCTCGTGAACTTTGTTTTGACAGGATTGACCACGCCAATTTTCATATCACTTTTTATCTTTTTATCTGCGGCGTTTTATTGGAAAAGATATTTCTGCACAGTAGCTACATTCATTTTCTTGAGTGTACTTTTCTCAAGCTATAGTCATGTCAAATATGTCGCAAATACATATATCAAAGGTGGTGAAACAGGTATTCGTGACTTCAAACCGAATATATCCTCGTACTCTATATTTGCATCGGTAAACGCTGCGGCTAGAAGATCATCCCATGGGCTAGTTCTTGAGAAAGTAATCCAAAAAACACCTAGAGAAATTCCTTACGCAAAATATTCTCCTTTCTTAGACGCAGCGATTAATCATATTCCACGAATAATATGGAGAACAAAACCCGAGGAAGTCCGGGGAAACTGGTTTGGAAAACGGTTTTCTTTTGTCCATCAAAATGATCATAGAACATCTTGGAACTTGCCATGGACCGCAGAATTTTACCTTATTTATGGCCCGATAAAGGCAGTAACTATTAGTTTCTTTATTGGTGGTTTTATATCGTTATTCGTAATATTTTTATCATTATTACGGCATAGGCCAATCGGATTTGGGATTTTTTCATCGTCGATAATTCCATTATTTTACCAAGAATCAAATTTCTCATTAATGTTTGGGAACATAATCACTATCGCATTATTTTTACTCATATCATCATATTTATTTATGTTAATATATAATTTCTTTCTGAAATCAGTTGAATACAGATAGCGATAAAACAGTTCGCCACCTACTTTTCCAACATTATACTAGTTGTCGGAACACTCTCTTTTTAAACTATCCCAACTCATTCCACCTCATATTCGAGTAAGTCTTTATTACCTAATCTGAAATACCGCCCACAATAATTGAAATAAATCCCTCGGAGGACGCAGAGAATCTTTTGACGGAAAATGTACCGCGACGTACCTTTATCAAAACGCCCCTGTATAGTGCTGGCGTTAATAACACCGCAAGAATATCCTTAATAACCAGTCTAAAATTTGCTCCAGGGGGTCACTATGGCGAAAAAAGAAAAGTTGCGGAAAGAATGTGTTTACATTCCTGGTATGACCGAGGCCTTAAAAAAGGGAAAAGTACCGTTGTCACCTGCCGTTAAGGCCAACGGATTTGTCTTCGTGTCGGGCTTACCACCAATTGACACAAAGACCGGGAAGCTCGTCAACGGCGATATATCTCGTCAAACGCGTCAATCACTAAGGAATGTCCGGGACGCGCTAAAAGCGGCTGGATCCTCAATGGATCAGGTTGTGAAAGTAAATATTTACTGTTCAAATTCTGGATATTTTGACCGGATCAACGATGAATATCGGAAATTTTTCCCAAAAAATCCACCAGCTCGGACTTTCGTGACCGTCGGCTCATGGCCTTGGGAGTTCGACGTCGAGATTGAATGCACCGCCTTGTGTGACTTATAGGCTTATCGCGGGAGAATAGTCATGGCGTCTCGCCTACCCATTAATCTGATGAAGTGGATCAACGACCACGACGAAGTCCTTAAGCCACCAGTCGGTAACGCCCAGATTTGGCAAGATGGAGAATTCATGATCACTGTTGTAGGTGGGCCCAATATCCGTACAGACTATCACGATGATCCTGGTGACGAATTCTTCTACCAACTGAAGGGCGATATGAACCTGCGGATTATTGAGGAAGGCAAACCTAAAGATATGCCAATTCGCGAAGGTGAAATTTTACTGTTACCGTCGCATACACGGCACTCCCCGCAACGCCCAGCTGATACCGTAGGTCTGGTAATTGAACGTATACGCCGGCCCGGGGAATTAGATGCATTCGAGTGGTATTGTGAGAAGTGCGACACGAAGGTTCATCGACGTGAAATCGAAGTGAACAATATTGTCACAGACCTCCCACCAGTTTTCGAAGAATATTATGGGGATTCGAGCCTAAGGATATGTCCATCCTGCAGTCATCAAAACCCCGGCAAACCAGACAGCTAGACTTATTAGCGTATCCTGCCTTTAAGACAGCCATTTGATAATAAGTTTAAAAATATGCATTCAACTACTTCCGTCAAAATAAAAGAGAGGGGTACTAACAACAAAAAATGTTAGGTGCCGTAACCACGGGTCTTCACCGACATGCGGAAATCAGTGGCCTTTGTGGTGGCCGAATCCCTGCATGTTGCCTTTTATTCGGTCACCCATCGCGGCAGCCGTCGTGACCTCGACTTGGATGATATACTCTCCAGCCTTTTCAAATACTAACGTAAGCGGAAAAAAATCACCTACCTTGAGCGGCTTATAAAGGCCAATCAACATGACGTGGTATCCGCCCGGTTTCATCTCGACCGTACCGCCGACTGGTAGGTCAATACCATCAACCTGACGCATACGCATGACACCATTGTCCATCAGGTGGGTATGAATTTCTATACGTTTTGCGACACCTCCTTTTATCATCATAAGACGGTCTTTAATCTCACCGACGTTAACAATCCTTAGATAAGCTGCCCCGTTCTTGACCCTACCCAGGGTTGCACGTGCCCAAGATTTCTCAATTTTTAATCCGTTCATACTATGAGAACGAGAGTCATTTTTATCGCGCATTATCTTGTGGGAATGAGCGAATACTATGTTTGCGGAGGTGATTACTATTACAGCCGAAATACCGATTCTAAAAAGCCGATTCATTTAATTTTTTCCAAAAGAAAATTCCATTTAAGGAATGATTTTGCTGGACTGTGTAGCGCTGTTACGCAGCTATTCTACCACATTTGGTGATTGTTAGTTAAATCCCAAATCTCGACGGTGAGTTATAACATACCCACTTGTATATTGGACTTAGCCTGAGGTGAACTCTGTTCAAAATGGATAATTAGCTCGAAGACGAAACCAACTGCGCACGAATAGCAATGTTCACGCGACGTCGATATCGGACATGGACCCTCTAATAGGCCTAATCTTTTGGGAAAGAGATATCTAGCCACAATTGAAAGCTAGGGTCTGCCGCGACAAACCCCGGCGGCAATGTATAAGAAAAAATATTATTTCTTAGATTATAAATGTTCCGTTGAGATCTTTAAGGTCAATTCACATGCGATGACGCTTGGCGGCCTTGCCGAAGCAGCTTCATGGCTGCGTCTAGCCCATCGACTGTCAGTGGAAACATACGGCCTTCAAGGAGCTGATACGTAATCCGTATGCTGGGCGTCGACATCCAACGCTCCGGAGGAACGGGGTTAAGCCAAACCGCATCGGGGTATTTCGCAAGAAAACGTCTCAACCACAAATCGCCCGGCTCTTCATTCCAATGTTCGATTGATCCACCTACTTCACTTATCTCGAAAGGGCTCATGGTCGCATCACCAACAAAGATGACCTTCCAATCGGGTCCGTACGTATTCATGACCTCCCAAGTCGAGGTCCATTCGTTATAACCTCTCCGATTTTGTCTCCAAACACGCTCATACAAAAAATTATGGAAGTAATAATATTCAAGGTGCTTGAACTCTGTTCGCACCGCTGAAAACAGCTCTTCCGAAATACGGATAAAGCTGTCCATTGAACCTCCGATATCGAACATGGTTAACACCTTTACCTTGTTCTTGCGCTCGGCGCGCATCTTGATGTCAAGCATACCACCGCGGTCAGCAGTAGATTTTATCGTCTCATTCAGATCAAACTCATCCTCAGCCCCTTCGCGGACAAACTGGCGTAAACGACGCAGAGCCATCTTCATGTTGCGCGTGCCGATCTCGGTTTCGCCACGTAACGACCGGAAATCTCGTTTCTGCCACATCTTCGCGGCACTTTTACCGCCGCCATCACCGCCGATACGTACCCCCGCCGGGTTCTGACCATTATTGCCAAAGGGCGATGTTCCACCGGTACCGATCCAGCGACTGCCTCCATGGTGAGCAGAGTCTTGTTCCTGCAGTCTCTTTGCCAATTCGTCCATCAGTTCTTCAAAAGACATGGCATCGATCTCCTCGTCGGAGAACATTTCTCTAGCGAGACCGTTTAACCAATCCTCGGGAATATGTTCATCCATAAGGCCCGCGGTTTTATGCATCGCCCCCTTAAAGAAATTTTCAAAAACAAGGTCGAAGGTATCAAAGAATCGCTCGTCCTTGACGAGAGACGCTCGCGACAAATAATAGAACTCATCGATATTCGCTTCGGCAACCCCCTTATCTAGTGCCTCTAAAAACGTAAGATATTCTCGTATGGTGACGGGAATTCTGGCTTCTCGAAGATTGTAAAAGAATTGGACCAGCATCGGGTATTAAGGATCCTGTCGTCGTGACATAAAGGCAAGGCGCTCAAACATGTGAACATCTTGTTCATTCTTTAACAAGGCACCGTGAAGTTTTGGAATTGCCTTGGTTGAGTCACCCCGCAGTACCTCGGGATCGATATCCTCAGCAAGGAGCAGCTTGATCCAGTCCAGTAGTTCAGAGGTCGACGGTTTTTTCTTAATACCGTTAACATCACGAATGGAGAAGAATACCTCCATAGCTTCTTTTAGAAGGCGTTTTTTTATATCTGGAAAATGCACCGCAATGATCTGTTCCATCGTTTCTTCATCCGGAAAGCGAATATAGTGGAAGAAACATCGGCGCAAAAACGCGTCGGGGAGTTCCTTTTCGTTGTTAGACGTAATGATAACTACCGGCCGGTTAACTGCCTTCACCGTTTCCTTCGTCTCGTAAACGTAGAATTCCATACGATCGATTTCGCGCAGCAAGTCATTGGGAAATTCGATATCAGCCTTATCGATCTCATCGATTAGCAACACGGCCTGCTTTTCCGAAGCAAATGCTTCCCACAGCATGCCACGCTTTATGTAATTGTTTATATCCTGAACTCGATCATCACCGAGTTGAGAGTCCCGAAGCCGTGAAACCGCATCGTATTCGTATAATCCATGGCTCGCTTTAGTAGTAGATTTGATATGCCATTCGTGAAATGGCATATCAAGCGCCTCTGCCACTTCCATCGCAAGCATAGTCTTGCCAGTACCGGGCTCGCCTTTAATTAAAAGGGGACGCTGAAGAGTGATAGCAGCGTTGACGGCCGTCATGAGATCATCCGTCGCGACATAATTTTGTGTACCGGTAAACTTCATAAAGTGATCTTTCTACGGAAAACAGTTACAATACGGCCGGAAAATAATGCACCCCCCACCAACGATCAAGCGAGTGCCTCTGTATGATCACTATCTCCCTCGCCCTTCACGTGCTCGCCACAGTCGTATGGGTAGGTGGTATGTTTTTTGCCATCATGGTTCTTCGTTTGGCCGCTGGAGAACTTGCACCTCCGACCAGAGCACCTTTATGGGGCCGCGTCTTCGCGAAGTTCTTCCCGTGGGTTTGGGTAGCGGTCATTATCCTTCCATTGACAGGTTACTGGATGATCTTTGCGGTGTGGGGAGGTTTTTCTTCACTTCCAACACACGTCCATATTATGCATGGGATAGGCCTTATAATGATCGCGATCTACCTTCACCTTTGGTTTGCGCCCTACAAGCGTTTTCGAGCAGCGCTCGCAGATGGAGACATCCCAACGGCTGGCAATAATCTCAATCAAATCCGCGTGTTGGTGACCACTAACCTTTTGGTCGGGTTAATAACCTCGGTGATTGGAAGTACTGGGCGCTACTGGTAGAAACCTAAAAGGTTTAAACAACCATATGTTCTATGAAAACCCAGAAACTTGCAAAGGACTGTGGTGACTGCAGCTACGATGTGAACAACCGAAACTCAACTCCGGCAAGTGCGATAACGATCACACCGCAATTAATTCCAGCTACTTTAAAATTCAATCCCAATGAATCTCTGTATCTGCAGCCGATGTCCCACCGAGCTAATTTAGATTTTGATTTTTTAGTGAGAAAACAGATGAATAACGACATTCCCACCCTCGTTGAAACGGACTGGCTAGCCGCCAATCTCTCCAGTGGTGAGATCCGAATTATCGATGCTACCTGGTATCTTCCTACCGTCGATCGTAACGGGATAGAAAATTACAATGATGGGCATATCCCTGGGGCCGTCTTTTGGGATATCGACGCAATTTCCGATCCAAATACTCAGTTACCGCATATGATGCCAGATGAGGCGATATTCGAAGGTCACATGAGAGAGCTAGGCATAGGCAGCGAACATCACATCATCGTCTATGACAATGTGAAAATGATGACGGCACCGCGCGTATGGTGGACGCTTCGAGCGTTTGGACACGATAAGGTTTCCATCCTGAATGGTGGTCAGAAAAAGTGGGTCGCCGAGAACCGGTCACTGACTAAAACCAGTTCCTGTACTCACGCGACAAATTTTATCGCGCGCTTAGATACTCTTATGATACGTTCAATCGACGAGGTCCGGGAGAATTTGATTAATAATCAAGAACAATTACTCGATGCCCGAACCTCCCGCCGTTTCAATGGCATCGACCCAGAACCCCGCCCGGGATGTCGGTCAGGGCATATCCCCAAAAGCCTTAATTTACCGTTTAATCAATTAATCGATGAGGAATCTGGCTTGTTCAAATCGGCGGAAGACCTCAAATCTATATTTGACGCCGCCGGCATCGACGAGGCTAGCACGATCGTTACCACGTGCGGTTCGGGGATAACCGCCTGCGTTTTGGCACTGGGTCTTTACTTGACCGGACGATATGATGTAGCGGTCTACGATGGTTCCTGGACTGAATGGGGAGGCCATGAGGATACGCCAGTAGCATCCTGATGCCACCCTCTATATGTTACTCATTCTAATTTCCACAAGTTTTCGAGAGCCATGAAAGAAGATACCAAAATTGTTCATAAGGGACGCGACCCCGACGCCAATCACGGCATAATAAATCCCCCGGTGTACCACGCCTCAACAATAGCATGGGGCTCCGTCGCCGAGATGGAACGTCGACGCGAGAATCGGTGGGAGCCCGGCGTTTACACCTACGGTCGACATGGCACGCCAACCCACGACGCACTGGAAGAAGCCTTTGCGGCAATCTCAGGTGGTTATCGCTCAGTTGCAGTTGCTTCAGGTCTCGCCGCGATCAACGCCGCCATGCTCGCTTATTTAAAGCAAGGTGATCATGTTTTGATGGTAGATTGCGTTTACGGTCCTGCACGGAATTTTTGCGATAATGTTGTCGGCCGGTTCGGTGTCGAGACAACTTATTATGATCCAGCGATCGGCGCGGGCATAAAGGACCTGATCCGCGATAATACCAAAATAGTTTATGTCGAGGCACCTGGCTCGCAGACCTTCGAAATGCAAGATATCCCTGCGATAGCTCAAGAAGCCCACAGGCGTGGATGTGTGGTCATCATGGACGATACCTGGTCGGCAGGTATTTACTTCAAACCTTTCGAGCACGGCGTTGACGTCTGCGCTATGGCCGCTACCAAATATATTGTAGGCCATTCGGACGTGATGATGGGACTTATCACAACGACGGAAGAACATTGGGAAATGGTGCGTCCCTCTGCATCCGTATTAGGCGCAAATTCAGGGCCTGACGACGTCTATCTCGCACTTCGTGGACTTCGTACCCTCCCAGTACGCCTCAAACGACATATGGAAACTGGCATCACATTAGCTAAGTGGCTGAAGGCGAGACCGGAAGTTGAGCGGGTATTTCACCCGGCTCTGCCCGATCATCCAGGTCACGATATCTGGCAGCGAGACTTCACTGGTGCGAGCGGTCTTTTTTCGTTTGTCCTGAAAAACGAATTCGATAGGCCGAGCATCCACTCCATGCTCGACGAAATGGAACTTTACGCAATGGGTGCGAGTTGGGGTGGCTTCGAGAGCCTGATCATGCCTTCTAATCCCGGAGGCAACCGTACGGCCACCAAATGGGAATACGAGGGCCAACTTATCCGTATTCATGCCGGCCTAGAAGATCCAGAAGACTTGATTGAGGATCTTCAGCAGGGCTTCAACCGCTTAAACGGAAATGGCTGAAACCGATCCAAAACAAGAACCAGTTCAAGTTTCTCTGCTAACTGGATTTCTCGGGAGCGGCAAGACAACGCTTCTGAATAAGCTGGTTAAACACCCTGAGATGGTAGAAACCGCAGTCTTGATCAATGAGTTTGGTGAAATTGGTCTAGATCACCAGTTAGTAGAACGCATTGACGAAAACACTGTGTTGTTAAACGCTGGTTGTCTCTGCTGTACGGTTCAGGGAGACCTTGTAAACGCACTATCGGATCTGTTTTTTAAACGTTCGAGAGGAGAAGTTCCTTATTTCCGCCGCGTACTTATAGAAACTACCGGCCTCGCCGACCCCGCGCCAATTATTCATACATTAATGACGGCACCGCAGGTGTGCCAAAGATTTGCCTTGGATGGCATCATCACAACCATTGACGCAGTCAACGCCGAGAACGAATTGGATAGCCACGAGGAGTCTGTCAAACAAGCAGCGGTCGCGGACCGCCTCGTAATTACAAAATCTGACTTAGTCACTTCCGACGATCTAAAGGGACTTAAGGACCGGCTAAGTGCACTCAATACCGGGGCACCCCAAGAGGTGGCTATTATGGGTGAAATCGCACCTTATAAGGTGCTCGATACCGGCCTTTATGATCCAAAGACCAAATCAGTAGATGTCCAGCGTTGGCTTCGAGACGAAGCCTATTTGAAGGAAAACGGGTCAGACCACCAACATCCCGATCACGGGCACAACCATCATCACAATGATGTAAACCGTCATGATGACTTGATCTCTGCCTTTTGTATGACTCGAGATGATCCCATCGATTGGGAGGCTTTCGTCGCATGGATTCGCATCTTGATCGGACAACATGGAGAAAACCTTCTTCGCATCAAGGGAATTCTCAATATTTCGGGACGCGACAAACCTATCGCAATACACGGCGTGCAGCACATGTTTCACGATCCGGCAGAACTAGCCGAATGGCCGGATGAAGACAGACGGTCTCGGATAGTTTTCATTACCCGCGGCCTCGATCAAAATGTATTAGAGGAAAAACTAGACAGCTTGACCGAACAGGCTGCGAAGCTCGATAACTAGCCCCCTGTCCAACCGTTATATCCAATGGTAAATAACGGTATGCGTTTTATATTCGTCCCGCTTGCTTTTATAGCACTAACCCAGCCTTCACAACCTGAAGCGGCACCGCTCACCGTCTACGCTGCCGCTAGCACTCTGCCTGTTATCCATTCTATTGAGAAGCTTTGGATCCTAAAACACAGCAGAAAGCTCCGTGTGGTTTACGGTTCTAGTGGTGCCCTAGCCCGCCAAATTTCGGCGGGCGCACCGGCAGATGTTTACATCTCTGCTAATCCAAAATGGATTGACTACCTGATTGAAAAAAAATCCGCGCACGGCGAGACTCGACATTCGGTCCTCGAAAATAGGCTCGCATTGATCTCTTCAACCCATGCGAAACGAATTAGAATTAAAGATCTCTCTTCAGCGATACCCGCAATTCTAGCAACTGGCGGACGGCTCGCTCTTGGCGATCCCCGACACGTGCCTGCCGGCCAATACGCTCGTGAAGCACTTCGAAGTCTCGGAATCTGGAACAGCATAAATAAACAGACCGCCTATACCCATAATGTCCGTTTTGCACTCGCCTTGGTCCAAAGAGGGGAAGCGTCTCTTGGTATAGTTTACCAGACAGATGCGAGGAATGTGCCATTGGTACAAATAATTGCGAAATTCCCAAAAGAATTGCATTCATCAATTAAATACGAAGTGGTCGGTACTCGTTCTGGTCATCGGTCTACCGGCGATTTTATCGCTATACTCAAATCAGCGGAGGCTAGGACGCTTTATCGCACAGCTGGCTTCATCGTTCGAGACCAGTCCTAGATGCTAGACCTGAGCCCCGTCGAAATTAATGCAGTTCTCCTTAGTCTAAAGGTGTCTATCTGGGCTGTGGGTATCAGCCTACCGCTGGGAATTGCAACTGCCTTGATCCTGGCAAGGCTGGAATTTCCAGGAAAAATACTTCTCGATTCACTTATTCATGTGCCGCTGGTGGTACCTCCGGTGGTTGTCGGTTACCTACTTCTTTTATTGCTTGGCCGAAACGGATATTTTGGTGGCTGGCTATACGAGACCTTCGGCTTAACGGTCGTATTTTCTTGGCAGGGTGCGGCCGTCGCAGCCGCGGTGATGGCCTTTCCGCTTATGGTGCGAGCGATACGCCTTTCAATTGAGACAATTGATAGGCGTATCGAACAGGCTGCAAGGACACTTGGTGCCGGGCCGCTACAAGTCTTTTTAACGATCACTCTGCCGCTCTCTGGAACCGGTATCGTCGTCGGAATAATCTTAGCATTCGCCCGCGCGCTCGGAGAGTTTGGCGCCACCATTACCTTCGTTTCCGCCGTTCCGGGAGAAACCACGACGCTTCCTATTTCTCTTTACACTCTGTCGCAGGTACCGGGAGAAGAATCGGGTGCTATTAGACTGGTAGTCCTGTCGTTGATCATAGCTGTCGGCGCAATGTTTGCAGCTGAACTGCTCGCTCGCCGAGTTCGTAAACGGATTTCTGACGCATGAGTCTTTCCGTGGAAGTCTGCAAAACCCTTGGCGATTTATCCATCGACGCTCGGTTTGATTGTGGTGACGGTATAACCGCTCTATTCGGGAGATCGGGCGCTGGCAAGACCAGCATCGTCCAGATGATGGCAGGTTTAATCCGCCCAGAATCCGGACACATCAAGATCGATGACGTAACGGTCTACGACGGTATGCTAAACATCGATATAGCCGCACATCAACGGCGTGTCGGGTACGTTTTTCAGGATGCACGCTTGTTCCCTCATATGAACGTCCGGCGTAACCTAGAATACGGACGCAGGTGGCGGGGCGTCAGGGGTTCCTCGCCGAGTTTCGATGACGTAATCGAGGCACTCGATATTGCTCGCCTGCTTGACCGGCGCACAAATTTACTGTCTGGCGGGGAACGCCAACGTGTTGCAATTGGCCGGGCACTTTTGTCAGGCCCAAGTGTCTTGCTGATGGACGAGCCGCTTGCTTCTCTAGACGCGGAACTTAAAGCCGAAATCATTCCCTTTATTGCACACGTTCAGGAACAGTTCCGATTACCAATGGTCTATGTCAGCCATTCGGTAGATGAAGTTCTTCAGCTTGCCAACACAATGGTATTGCTAGCTGATGGTCATGTAGCCGCCGTCGGACCTGTGGAAGACGTTATGAACCGCCCCGATCTTATTCGAATTACAAGGACCGGTGATGCCGGGACCGTCATCACGGCACGGGTAACGAACAGGGACGATAGATTCGGAATAACAACCTTATCCTTTCAAGGCGGAAATTTTCGCTTACCCGCTAAAGCAATGAAAACCGGCGAATTGGTGCGTCTACGTGTTCGCGCCCGTGACGTCAGCCTAGCCCTCAAGAGGCCGGAAGACGTATCCGTACTAAATATCTTTCAAGGAAGGGTTATCTCCGTCTCCGATACAGATGATTCACAGAGCTACATTTGCATAGATGTTGGGGGAGCAACCATCTGGTCGCAGATCACCCGTAAATCCGTCTCAGAGCTTGGGATCACCCCGGGTATTCGGGTGTTTGCGATGGTCAAAGCCGTCGCCATTGACGCCCCGTTAGCGCATCCATCAAGAACCATAAAATAACACAGAAAATCAAACCTCTTGCCCCCACACAATTCGCAAACTTATTTGCCTAGAAATCTTTTGATTTAGCTCGAATTCAATTCGGACCTTCTGTAAACTATACATCTTAAGTTACTTTTAGTTAGCCAACCACATTATGCGAACGTAGTTCCCATTACTGTCGCTTCTGTTTCTCTCAATGCCAAACGAATGAAAATTTGAGGCAAGAAAGAAACCAAACTTTCTCCAAAATAAGACTTACTGCAGCTTGAGTTCCCGCGCGGCTATAGAGATTTTCAGGAAGCCTAAGTGATTCTTATCCCTCAGTTCCATATTTATCTCGCGTTAGGCCGCCTAACTAACCTCCCCCCGATTATGCGGTACGGTCAGGTTTATTTCCGGACCAACAGGAACGATCCCAGTCGGATTTATATCGGACTGGCCGCCATAATACCCCCTCTTGATACCTGAAATGTCTATGACATCCGAAAGCCCAGGTGTCTGATAAAGTTCAAGTGTGTAATTCCACAGAGACGGATAATCCTGAATTCGGCGGATGTTGCATTTAAAATGGCTGAAGTAAACGAAATCAAATCTGATCAACGTTGTAAATAATCTCCAGTCAGCCTCGGTTGGGTAGTCGGCCACGAGGTAACGGTGTTTAGAAAGAATCTTTTCAAGGTAATCCAAAGTCTCAAACATCGGGCCTATATATTCTTCATAAGCTTGTTGGGTTTTTGCGAAACCACAACGATAAACCCCATTATTAATGGTCTCGTAAATGCGGTCATTCAGCTCGTCGATACGGGTCCTGTACACCTCGGGATAAAGATCAGGAAGATCATTTTCCGCCCACTCGTCGAATTCAGTATTAAGCATCCGAATAATTTCCGAGGACTCGTTATTCACGATTGTCTGTCGCTCCCTATCCCACAAGGTTGGTACGGTGACGCGGCCTGTATAACTCGGGTCGGCCTTAATATAGACATCATGAAGTTCTAGAATGCCACTGTCGGCTGGCTGAATATCGTCAATGCCCTGTGTATATGCCCAACTACGCACCCTCGGCTTATCAGCCAAAGTCGCCGAAATCGTATTTTCGAGTCCCTTTAGACGGCGGATTATTTGCGTTCGATGGGCCCATGGGCAAGACGGTGCAAGGAATAAATGATACCGATCAGGTTCCGACTTAAAACCGGAAGAGCCGTCCGCCGTGATCGTGTCACGCCAAACGGATTCTGCACGTACAAATGTGCCGCCCGTCGGGTTCCGGTATTTTTCATCATCATCAATCCACTTGCCATCAATTACCATGCCCACTGAGCCACTCCCCACAATATGTTTATGCAATCTGATCTTAAGCCCTTGCGGAGAAACGTGAAACTATACTAAAGCGATTGGACAGCGTTCCGACGATCCGCCATCATCCCCTGATGCAATGGGGATTGAGAGAGGCAATGGACTACCAACTACCCGAAGAATTAAGAATGCTGAAGGAAACACTTCGGCGATTTATCGATAACGAAGTTATTCCGATCGAGCGCGATGCATATGAAGGACCAGAAATGGTGCCGGAAATTCGTGAAAATCTGGAAACGAGGGCCCGAGAGCTCGGTATTTGGGGCGTTGATGTGCCAAAACATCTCGGCGGGCTCGATATGGGGCTTCTCGCCCGGGTCGTCATATGGGAAGAAATGGGCCGCACGATCGCTTTTCCACGACGCAAAAAATGGATATTTGGCCCTGATGTCAGCCCCCTACTTGCCGAATTCGCCAACGAAGAACAGACAGAGAAGTATTTGAAACCCTGCATCGAAGGGAAACTAAAGCCCGCATTTGCTCAATCGGAACCCGATGCCGGCGGGGACCCAGCTAGTATGAAAACAACAGCGGTACGTGACGGTGACGAATACATTATCAACGGAAACAAACGGTGGATTACCGGCGCGGACACTGCCGATTTTTTTCAGGTCATCTGCGTTACAGACCCTGAAAAAGGCAGTAGAGGCGGAATCTCGTGTATCTTAGTTGACGCAGACACGCCCGGCGTCAACGTCCTCCGCAAACAGCAGACCATGATGGATGACCAACCGTGCGAAATGGCTTTCGATGATGTTAGAGTATCCGTGAAGAACCTTATGGGTAATGAGGGAGATGGGTTTCGAATGGCACAGACTTGGATTACAGCAGGACGCCTTCGCCACGGGGCACTTGCGATGGGTTGCATGGAGAGATGCCTCGAATTAGGCGCCTCTTATGCCAAAGACCGGGTCACCTTCGGTAAGCCTCTAGCCGACCGCCAGGCCATCCAGTGGATGCTGGTCGATACCTATGCTGATCTGCATCAAACCCGGCTAATGTGTTACTCTGCTGCGTCAAGGTACGACGCCGGCGATGATATCCGCTGGGAGTCCTACATGTGTAAATATCTCGGGGACCGAAAAGGTTTTGAAGCAACTGACCGATGCATGCAGATGTATGGCGGCCTTGGACTGACAACAGACTTCCCGATAGAAAAACTATGGCGAGACTCTAGATCTTTCATCATTACCGAAGGCCCAGAGGAAATCCTGAAACATTCGTTGCAACGCCACGTTTTGAATGAATACGGCTGACGCGCTTGGACTTTCAGGCGTTTATCAACGATCCACATTACGGCCGCCTGCGCGGAATTGTACTAATGGTAGCATCGACACTGGCCTTTTCCGGCATGCACACAACAATTAAGCATGTTAGCGGGGACGTTGATACCTTTATCATCGTATTCTTCCGCAATCTGTTCGGATTTGTCGCACTGATGCCGCTATTTCTGAGACACGGTTTGGCACCATTAAAAACCAATAGGATTGGTACGCACACGATGCGGGTCATAATCAATTTTGTCTCCATGGTAATGTTCTTTTACGCGCTATCAATCACACCGCTAGCTGAGGTCGCGGCGCTGACCTTCTCAGCACCAATCTTCGCGACCGTACTCGCGATCTTCATCTTTAAGGAAACCGTCGGATTAGGGCGATGGCTCGCGATCTTTATTGGCTTTGCTGGCACGGTGGTCATCCTGCGTCCCGGGTTCGAAGCCGTGAATGTAGGCTCCCTACTAGCCATCGGCGCAGCTTTGCTATGGGGTAGCGCAGTAATGATCATCAAGGACCTCGGCCGCACGGATTCGGCACTAACGATCACAACCTACATGGTGCTACTCCTGATTCCTATATCCCTAGTCCCTGCGCTGTTTGTTTGGGAATGGCCGAGTTGGGAACAGCTTGGCTGGCTCTTGATTGTCGGCATCTGCGGCTCCGCAGGACATCTATTATTGAACCTTGCCTTGAAGGAAGCCCCGACCAATGTCGTGATGCCGATTGATTTCGTCAGGCTGATCTGGGTCGCGATCTTCGGTTATTTTTTGTTCGGCGAAATACCCGACATTTTTATCTGGATCGGCGGCGCGATGATCTTCGCTTCAGGCCTCTGGATTGCTCACGCAGAGAATCTAAAGCGCAAGCAAGAAAAATAGCTTTAAATAGAATAAATGCCGGTTCGAACCCCATCCTCATGAGACAAAACCGTCAGTTTTCAATTGTTGATTCTCTCCGATCAAATATCTGATAGACACTGATGGCCTCCCGCCCGGCCATTCCAGGCCGATAAATTCAGAGTATTCTCGCCCGAAATATTTTTCTCACTCGCATCATCCAACATTTTCAGATCCCAGATGGCGTTGGGAGCATCGCAGTCCCTATGTGGCCAGTCGGTAATATAGAGCGGACATTACTTGGCATTTGTAAACCTCAACCTAACTCAAACTATCTCGCGATGATTGGTCTGGGTGATGATTTCCTTGATCAGGATCTCGCATCTAACCTCAATACCTGTGTCTATGATATATCCCTCTAAGTTGGCTATTATGCCGGTCTCATACTATGGATATCGCCAGACTGAATCTGCGCGGGTATTCTGTTGTAAGTTAAAAGGGAGACGCCCAATGCGGCCATTTCATGTCGGTAATATTCTCGTATCCAGCTTTATCGAACGGGATGGTCCCTGGCGCGCACCGACTGTCATGTTTCCGACCGCTGATAAGGCGACTGCTTTGTTACACCTCAAAACAATGGCACCCGAGGTCTATGACGCCGCACAAGACCTGCTGGTCATCACCTACCAGACTTTTGTCGTGCGCACACCGAAACACAACATTCTCATCGACACATGTGTTGGCGAACATAAGCCGCTGCGCGGCCCCGCTCTCGATTTTCCAAAACAGCCTTGGCTCGACGGGTTCGCCGCGCATGGCTTGCGTTTCGAGGATATAAACTATGTTTTCTGCACCCACCTACACGTCGACCACTGCGGCTGGAATACACGGCTAATCAATGGAAAGTGGGTACCGACCTTTCCCAATGCCACATACATTTTTGGGAGAATTGAATACGAAGCTTGGGAAGCAGCCGCAAACGAAGCCGAACGTAACGAACCCCGTTCCGCAATTTGGGAAGACAGCTGCCGGCCCATAGTTGAGGCTGGACAGGCAAAACTGGTAGATGCCGATTTTGAGCTGGAGGATGGTATCTGGCTGAGCCCGGCCTTTGGCCATTCTCCCGGACAAGTCTGCGTCAACTTTAAGTCCCAAGATAACCACGCAATTTTCACCGGGGATATGATGCACCACGCTCTCCAATGCGCGGAGCCGGATTGGAGCACCTGCTTCTGTCCCGCTCCCGAAGAAGCCGCGGAAAGCCGCAAACGGATTCTCAGCAGCGTCGCTGACAGTAACACCATAGTCGTACCCGCGCATTTTCCGGGACAGACTGCTGGCTATATCGATAGTGAGGGTGATGCCTGGCGTTGGCGCTATATGAAATTCAATGATGGAATCCCAACCCGCGTCGGTGATCAACAATCAACGCCTGTCTGAAACATCAAGAAAAGGAACTGGTTAAGACCCATCGTTCTCAATCGTTAAATCCATATAGTGATGCAGGATTATCGACAAGGAGCATCCGCTGTACGGCTGGGTCGGGGGCATAGCGCGGTATTAGGTCCACAAGGCGGCCGTCATCCGGCATGCCTTTCCAAAGATTGGGATGCGGCCAATCTGTTCCCCATAACACTCGCCGGGGGTTCGTCTCGATTAGAGACTGAGCAAATGGAACCACATCATCAAAGGGCACTCCACTTTGCGACAGTCTTTCGGCACAGGATATCTTAACCCAAACGTCTTCCGTACGCATGAAATCAATCAGAAGTTTAAACGGTTCCGACTCCAAACCGTGCTCAACTTTGACCCTAACCATGTGGTCAAATACGACTGGCAACCTAAATTTGCGGAGATCGGAATTGAACTCGACGATGTCCTCCGCCTCGATATAAATCACGAGGTGCCAGCCCAGTCCCTCGATCTTTTCCGCGATGCGGTGTACCCGATCAAAATTCGGTGGGCCACTAAGATGACGCGCGAAACTGAATCTTATACCCCGGATGCCGCCGTCGTGCAGAGCTTGGAAATCATTTTCCGTGAAATCTTCATCAACAATCGCCACACCCCTCCAGCGACCATTGGATGACGCGATGGCATCCAAGGTTGCCGAGTTATCGGTTCCATGGCAAGTCGCTTGCACGATGACAGAGCGGTCAAATCCCAACAGCCGATGAAGCTCCTCGAGTTTGTCTTTCGGTGCATCTGCCGGCGTGTAAGTGGTGTTCGGGTCGTAAGGAAAGGTAACAGAAGGGCCAAATACGTGGACATGCGCATCGCAGGCATCGGGTGGTGGGATGAACGTCGGTTTACTAGGCGAAGGATGTGGCGGCGGAGGATATTTCATGAAAAACTCGATTGGAAAGTTATGGTAATTTTTAAGACCATACGTACGATGTCAGCAACATTTTCCGTTCATCTGCTAAAAATTCCAAATTGAGAAAATCAAGGTAAAACGAACTTTCTGAATGATAGTTCAAGATAATTCCTGACTCCCTCCAAACGAAACCTAAGCCGCAAATGAACACGGCGGGGCTAGAAAGTCGGCCAGGACATTATTATTATTTTTACGCTATGGTTTGCGATTTCATTTATCACCTATGTCAGAAAGAAACTTGGAAGGAAGCGTTAAAAACGGGAGAGTTTTCCGGCTCGGAACTCGACTTGAAAGATGGGTTCATTCATTTCTCCACTGCGGATCAAGTAGCCCAGACCGCTGAATCGCATTTGAAAGGCGTCGAAGGCCTAGTACTCCTAAAAGTACCGATAAGTCTTGTAACAGATTCCTTGAAATGGGAAAAATCTCGAGACGGCAAAACCTTTCCCCACTTATACCGTACGCTTAAGAGCATAGAGGTCATCGATGTCACAGAACTTCAATTGAGCGGAAATAATCGGCACGTCATTCCCATACTAGATTCATGACTAACTGGGTACCGACCAGTTAACGGTATGTCATAGGATTCGTTCAATTGTTAATTCCCCCACTTGCCTGCAGACGAGTCCCTTAGGAAAGGGGGTTACCTTCTGTCTATTTGTTTTAAGATGAGTGAGCATTTTCTTTAATATAGGATAACCCCTCACCGTCAGCATACGCGCGAACCGCAATTCTAGCCTTTGACCATGCAAATCAAGTAATTTCAGGTATCTCTGCCTATATAAGGAAGAATAAAACATGACCCAAGTTGCTGGGGAAAATTACGGCGCAATCGATATTGTTTGCAATGCCTTTACGCCAGTCGCCGTCGAAAACGGCTGGATGTCAGTAGATCCTAAGTTTCGTGAAAAGGTGCGAGTTAAACCCGAATACATAGACGGAGTTACAGCCGAAGAATACATCGCAATGATGGACCGCTGCGGGATTGAACGTTCATTTCTAGTTGCGTCTCGCTCCGGGGATCTGCGAATTCAAGGTTCAGCTCACATGCCGACCGACTACATTGCGGACCTCATTCAGGAGCATCCCAACCGATTTTCTGGGCTTATTGGGGTAGACCCATCGAAAATCATGGATAGCCTAGCGGAAATTAAACACGCGGTGGATGACCTAGGCTTCGTGGGGGCACACCTTTATCCGCACTGGTTTGATGAAGCACCGGATGCCGCCAAATATTATCCATTCTATGCGAAATGCTGCGAACTAAATATCCCGATACAAATGCAGGTAGGACATTGCCTTGTCTATAACGCCCACCGCCATCTACCAAGTGTCGGTCGTCCGATTTGTCTAGACCGAATAGCACTAGACTTTCCAGACCTTAAATTAGTTGGAATCCACGTGGGGTACCCATGGTATGAAGAGATGATTTCCGTCGCCTGGAAACACCCAAATGTCCATATAGGGCTCGATGCTTACGGGCCGAAACATTGGCCCACGGCAACAAAAAACTACATGAATAGTTTTGGTCAGGACAAGGTTATGTTCGGCACAGACTGGCCGGTAGTGGATCCCGAAAGGGCTATGGACGATATACAAAAAATAGATTGGAAAATTAATGCAAAACGTAAAGTTCTCAGAGATAATGCATTGAAACTATACAATATTCAGTAGTTTCAAAATAAACTTTTCCAAGTCTTTTCTAAGAAAAGGGCCGGGACAGTACCGGCATCGTATTCTACCGGTACAAATGTGAAATTAAGCCCTCTTATGGTCCAAAATAGGTACCCTGAGCCAATGGTGACTGCATTGAACTGTAAGTAAATCCGGTCGTAGGGGATGTAGCAGAAGTGACGAATTCCTTAGGCATGAGAAACTCCTTGAAATTTCCAATGAAATCCCAGTGGATCACCATCTAATATATGAATAAGCCTGAGTTACCAAAAGAAGCAGCGGAATTCCTAACTGAAGTCCCGGCCTGGGTGCAATGAACCACAGTGTTCGCAGGTGCGCGCCGCCATTGAATTGAAAAAGTTGTCATAGGCGCGGGATACGGGGTCCTTAGTATAGTCATTGACGACGAAAAACTCTTGATGGATCTGGGCGTCACAAGTGCCGCAAAACCATTGAAACGTATCAGTTTCACCCGCCTTTCGCATCCGTTCCCCTACAAGCAGAAATGCGTCGGATGAAAAACGAGGCGAGTGAGGGATGCCCGCGGCGGTGTATATTGTTTCCCCCTCATTTAAGACCGCGATAGCTTCCTTACCTTCGGGTGTCCTGTAATGCAGGTTCATACTGCCTTTTAGCATGGTCATATGCTCGTCGGATGGATTTATATGGAACTCAGAGCGATACTCACGCCCTCGTGCTATAAACATCAATGTATCGGCACTCTGCCACAAAACTTTAACGTATTTGCCGGAGTAGGCTAGCTCCTTTGTAATTGCAATATGATCTGCGATAGGCATCGGCAGCATGGCGTTTTCCCTCTCTGTCGGTTCAGGCAGCTGCGGCCGCCGGCGCCGGTCTACCTAGAATAATATCGGACGCCTTTTCCGCAATCATAATGACGGTAGCGTTCAAATTACCCCCTATAATATCGGGCATAATTGAGGCATCGACCACTCGGAGCGCATCTATACCATACACGTTTAACTGATTATCGACTACAGCGGTATCATCAACACCCATTCGGCAAGTGCTCGTCGGGTGGAATACTGTACTTAATGTCTCTCTAATATATGCATCAACTGCATCGTCATCATCTGTGTTGAGTTGGTCCCCGGGAGCGAACTCTGCCCCGCGAAATTCATCGAAAGCCGGCTGTGTACCGAGCTTTCGCATGATGCGAAAGCTCTCGCGTAAAACACGGCGATCCTCATCTGTCGACAAAAAATTGTTAAGAATACGTACGGGATCTTCTGGATCCAATGACCGCAGCGAGACCCTACCTCGACTCTCTGGCCTCAAATGGCAAGCCCGAAAGGCGTAGGTTTGTTCAGCTGCGGGCATAATTCCTGGAAACCACTGCTTTGCAGACATGGACATGGAACGAAAAAAAATCTGGATATCGGGAATTTCCAATTCTGGTCGGCTTTTCACATATCCAGTTAACGAAGATGGAGGAGATGCTGCCATCCCGGTACCAAACAATTTTGCTCGTGCAACATGGTAGGTCAGGCGATCGAGACGAAGATCTCGATGAAATTGGGAATTTCCAATGTAATTATATTCTATCCCAATGGCTGGATGATCCTGTAGATCATTCCCTACACCAGGCAAATCATGCACTACATCGACACCCATCTCCGACAAGTCACCCGCGGGCCCAACTCCGGACAGCATCAGAACCTGAGGCGAGTTTATAGATCCTCCTGAGAGTATTACTTCCTTTTCGGCTCGGACTGCCCGCTTTCGACCGTTCTGGATATATTCAACCCCAATTGCACGACCATTTTGTAATAAAATCCGGGTTACATGAGCTCGGACTTGGACTTCAACATTGGGACGCTTCATGGCCGGGTGAAGGTAGGCAACAGCCGCAGACTGCCTTCGGCCGTTAACCGCGTTCACCTGCAATCGAGCAAATCCTTGCTGCGACGCTCCGTTGTAGTCGGTAGCCCTTTCGAAACCCGCTTGGTCGACCGCAGTAAAAAACGTTTCAAATATAGGATCTTTCGTATCCGTTGTCCTGATTTTCCATGGACCATTGGAACCGTGATACGGATCGTTCCGGTCCTGAAAAGCTTCCGCTCGTTTGAAATAAGGTAAAATGTCATCGAATGACCAACCAGTCATACCCTTCTGGCGCCATCGGTCATAATCCGCGTGATTACCTCGAACATACGCCATCATATTAATTGACGACGATCCACCCAGAACCTTACCCCGAGGATGAAATAATCGTCGGTTATCTACATGGGGCTCAGGTTCAGACTCATACGACCAATTATATTTTGGGTCATGCCATATTTGGCCTACACCAAGCGGCATATGGATCATGAAACTTTTGTCACGATCACCAGCTTCCAGCGTTAGAACGCGGTTTGAACTATCTTCGCTGAGCCGGTGAGTGAGCACACATCCGGCAGACCCCGCCCCCACGACAATATAATCAACAGTTTGGTTGAACTCAGTCATCGACTCCCCCCCCGCCTTCTTGTTTGGAAAACGTTAGCAGTAGAAGCGGCGGGTCACAACAATTGGAAAACCTCCCAAAATCCTGTTTATTCAAACAAAAGAAGGTTGCCCTCGACGATCTAGCTCAGGCGATGTTGAGTTCATTCTTCAGGTAGGTGATGATTTCATCAGACTCGTACAGCCAAGTTGCTTCACCTTTCTCGTTTGAAATCTGTAGGCACGGGACCTTGTATCGACCGCCCCCTTCAATCAAAGCCTGTTTATGCGCTTTAACTTTACGCGCATCACGAATCTCAATCTTGATTGAGTTTCGCCTTAATTCTCTACGGACCTTGACACAAAAAGGACATGCATTGAATTGATAAAGAGCAAATCTGCTAGTCCTCTCATCAAGTTCAGCCTGCTCTTTAACACTTCGATAAACAGGTTTCGGACGGGTTAACACGTCGTAACTCAATACTAATCGGCCCAATAACCATCGCAAAAAGTTCACAAATCCCTCCATAGATAACAAAACTTTCATTTGAGCGTATTTAATCCCTATCACAAAATATAAACTACCAGATTATTAATAACGGAGACAAAAATGCAGCGCTGGAAGTTCGGAGAGGTTGAGATAACTCGGGTTATCGAATTTGAAGCTCCACTCCTTGATCCAATAGCTTTGTTTCCAAATGCCGATCCCAAGACAATCAGTAATCACCAATCGTGGCTACAACCACGACTTCAGGAACCTACAACAGGGCTGCTTATACTTGCCTTCCACACATACATAATTCGAACTCCAAGTCACGTCATCCTCGTGGATACTTGCAGCGGGAACGATAAGGAACGCCCACAAAAACCGAGGTATCATAAAAAAAACTGGCCCTATCTGGAAAATCTCATGGCGGCTGGCATAAGATTGGAAGAGGTTGATTACGTATTGTGTACTCATCTCCATGTGGATCACGTGGGCTGGAATACACGCCTCATCGACGGGAAATGGGTCCCTACATTTCCGAACGCCAACTATCTTTTCTCAAAAAATGAGTGGGAATTTTGGCGAGAAGAATTTAAGTCATTGGAATTCAGTGAAGATTTATATCAAGAAGATAGCATCTTCCCCATCTTAGAAGCGGGCCTGAGCGTACTAGTAGAGAGTGATCATGTGATTGATGATTGGGTGAGGTTATCTCCCTCGCCTGGTCACACGCCGGGACATGTCAGCGTACATATTGGAAAAGAGACCCCAGAAGCTATTATGACGGGTGATCTTATGCATCATCCATTGCAATGCGCAGAACCACATTGGAATAGTTGTTTCTGTGTCGACCCCGCCCAATCCGCAGAGACGCGACGTAGCTTTCTAGAAACCTATTCGGGATCTCCTGTCCTAGTAATGCCAGCACATTTCCCCACCCCTGGTGCTGGTCGAATTATAGCGGCAGACACCAACTGGCGTTTTACGTTCGATGGTGACGATCAATAATTTATTACCGACTTGGAAATAAGTTATTGAGGAAAAAGAAGATTTATGGGTGGGTTCAATACTGCATCGATCAAGTATATGTTGGCACACCTTTTTCTCAAAGATGGATACAAAACATGTCAGAAGATTTCGTTCAATTAATGTATCTTTCTAATTCCAAGCCGGAATTAAAACAGTCTGACCTGGATGCCATACTCGAGGTCTCGCGGCGCAATAATCCTTCAAGGGGGATAACTGGACTTTTAGTTTTCGCAAACGGTGTGTTTATCCAGGTGTTGGAAGGACCTACGACAGAGGTTCATAACCTTTTCGAAACAATTTGCGACGATAGCCGTCATGAAGCGGTCGCAATTATCGCTGAATACCTTGATCAGGAACGCCTGTTTTCGAAGTGGTCTATGGCATTTATACAATCAACCTTCGACGAACTAACAAAAATCACTGATACCCCCAAGATGCTCAATCGAGACGATGTACTCGAATTATTGTCCAACGATAAGACAAAAGCAGCCCGCTTTCTAAAAGACTTTGCGACTTATGTCGATTAAGTGGCTGCGGCATCAAAAATATAACCTCTCCATACGGTAGGTTTAATATTCAATTGGGCGCCCGTGCCAAGCATTCGGCTCAATAAAACTGAGAATCGTAACCTTATCGAAGGTCGATTACTACCTTTGCTTCGTCTTCAAACTAAAACCGGGTATGCAGAAAAATGGATGACACCAACCACACCTTAGTCGATGCCCATTACGCCTCCGCCCTTGTTTCCACAATTTCGAAATTGCGGTCTAAAATTAACGAAATAGAACGGCCGTGGAAGAATTGCGTTCTCGGGGCGTTCGAGTATTTAGAGGAAACTGCGAACGATGCGCTAGGAGCGCAAAACGCCCGCGCCGTAAAACTTCACATTGAGATGCAAAGAGATTTGTTCGACTTTATGCCCTTTTTCTCGGAGATATACAAAACTAACGAACTATCTGAGGTCTGCCCTGGCGAACCACGACGAGTAAAAGAACAAATTTATGCATCAGCTAGGCTTATAGAATGGTTGCTATTCCGAAAATGCGGCGCTCAACCAGAGGAAATAGAAAAGTTATTTAATTGGCGCGAGTTGGAGCGGTTGACGGGAATTTATTGCAGAGTACTTCAAACAGTCGCCACCGACATCCACGAAATTTTGGGTGCGGACAGTTTACCGGAGCCAAGCGCTTCTAAAGCGAGTGAAAATCTAACTTCATCTTCGGTTCCATACTTGAATCTCGTTAAGAAACATAGCTAAGTATCAAACGACTTTATGTGGAAATGGGGCAACGAACATAAGTCATATTAATTTATATTAAATACTTCGGCCAATTTCATTAGGAGGAGGTTTGACCCATACCTTTGCGCGGCTGGGTAGCGGATTAGCGGCCCACTAATTAGAATCAGAGCTCTCTTATCAGCAATTATAAGTCCCTTCTTTAATATAAATTGGATGAAAACTAGCGGCGAAAACAATACTTTGGTCCCGAAAATCCAACCGATAAAGTTGGAACAAATTCTGGAGACTGCTCGGACCCTAATAAGCAAGAGAGTAATTGATCGTAATTTTACTTACCATATTCCAACTATCGGCTCCATCACAACGGACAGATATCTATACGTCAGTATGGTTGTGCTCCGCGGTATCGATGTCCCAGAGCGACTAATCCGCTTTCGAACTGATTGTAGAACACTCAAATATACTGAGTTATCTATGCATCCCCAAAGCTGCATCCACTTTTACGATTTATCTAATAAGATCCACCTAGTTAAAGCCTACTGCCGAGGTACATTCTAACGATAGCCTTGCGAGCCAGGCGTAGCTGTCGAGCACACTATCAAGTCAATTATGTTATACCTCGGTTAACGGCCCAGGCACTCAAATACGCACCCACAAACCGCCCCCAGTCGCTCTGACGTACTCGAAAAGGATGGCTTTAAATTTTTTGTATGGTTTAGGCCCAAATACATCAACTAGAGTGGCTCCAATTATTCGCCTCCGGGCATCTTCGAGCCTCATTTGTTTGGTCAGAACAAGCAGACCTAACAGCGAGATGACTTGCCCCATAGGTTGATTTTATTTTTGAGAATAAATCAATTTTTCCTTTAGCATGATTTGAGCTTCAATTGCCTTGATCACGCGTTTACTTGAAGGACTGGTTAGTGAGGAAAACCAGTCCACGAGCCGGCCGTCGGGCCCAATTAAGTACTTATGGAAATTCCATCTCGGTTTTGCAATCACGCCAAGTTCTGAAGCGGCCCATTTGAAGAAGGGGTGAGCTTGATTACCTATGACATGGTTTTTTTCAGTCATTGGAAAGTCTACTTCAAAATTAAATTCGCAAAATTCTTTAATCTCTGTCGTTGTTCCGGACTCTTGACCACCAAAATCATTTGAAGGGATACCCAACACTACAAATTCTCGGTCGCGGTATGCCCGCCAAAGCGATACAAGGCCTTTATATTGACGAGTGAAACCACATCGAGATGCTGTATTAACTATTAGCACAACGTGGCCTTTGAAATCAGATAGTGGAAGTTTTTGGCCATTTAACGAGTTAAAAACAAAAGCGTGAGCGCCTGCTCCCTCGTTTGTAGAAACAGCTAAAAGCATAAACTGACAATTACCTATCGAAGGAAGTCGTAGTCCGAAAACAAATAATAATCGGATTACGTTCCATTTTGAAAGCCAATTAATTCTATCAAAATAGTCTACCTAATTTTTATAAATAAAGTGCGAACAGCCCGAATTAAAAAAAGTATATGGGTTAAAAGGAAAGTACCAATATTGTTGGTGGAAATTCTCATTGAATTTTTGTTTTGAATAGCGGGGGGTCTTGTCGCGAAACGCTTTTCCGAAAGACGAGTAAGACCCCCAGCTACTTCACTATTTTCTTCGTGTGACCGAAGGCCTACATCCTGACTGTCGAAACAGCTTCAATGCTTGCCGATAGCCGGTCTCCTTTTTTGATTTGACCGTGCGAAGCGAAGGCCGAGGCGATGTCGACACCCACGTGAGTTCCAACCCTGTTTGATTCAATGACGGAAGCAGAGGTAAGAAAATCTGAACCTAAAAACCGAGTTGTGCCCGAAAACAAAATCGAAGCGTTGTGAGCCGCTGCCAAGTCGGCTCCAGCATGCACCTCAGTCGCGACCTTGACGGGCGAGGAGTCCGGATTTGTTGCCTGAGCTGAGCTAGAAAATGCAGCAATTAAAGTTGACGCAATCAAAAGATGTGAAAATTTTTTCGACATGGTTCATTAAAATCCTTGAGGTTACTAGATAAGGGTATTTTCTTTACGTGCCGTTATCCAAAATAGATCAGACTGCCCCTCGGATTTTTCCTCATCCATGGTCGACAATTTCCGCTAAACCAAAAAATGTTCGTTAATCAACCTATTCTCGGAGTCGAAGAATTTAGTTTGTGCTCTGAAAGAGAATCCAATCGGCGATTTCTAGAGCTACCTGCCGTTCAATACCCTCGAAACCATGGTGGTGAAAAGGTCCGCACCCACGACCGCTGGGAATACCCCCGATATACCTCAAAAAGTTTTTGCGAGGTGCAGAAACCTGATCAAAAAAAACTTTTGCAAATTTATAACGCGTCACCGAGCATTCATCTTTCGAATGATGTGCAATTAATATTGGGACGTCGATACTATTACCGATGATGATCTCCATCGAATAATTGACTGCTTTCGCCGAGTTATTTGTATAAATCCCGGAAGCTAGAACAACTCCGTCTATCGTTTTAGGGAATGTTTTTGAATATGCACCGGCATCTACAGTGCCTCTGCTGAAACCGACGATAAAGATCGGTCGATTGTTTCGCCGCTTAATGAACTTTACAAGCTCCCATATTGCCTCCAAACGTTCTCGACTAGCACGGTATTGGTAACCCGCCTTTTGTCTACTTGAGCGGTTAGGCAACAGATAAAAATTAATATTTTCATCGAAGAATACGACGCGCTGCCTGATGAGAAAATTATTACCTCTCCCATCTTGGTTTCTGAGCCCCTTACCCCCAATAATAGCGATAATATTTGCTTTGGACTGCGCGCCCTCAGACGCATGGATATCTAAATTAGAGATACCGGCTACTTTAAATTTGAAACTTGTTGCTAACGAGCTGACAGAAAATGAAACGCCAATCACCAAAACTATGAAAAATTTTGAAAGGATTTGTGCCCAATGAAAAATTGCCAAACTCCATATTTGGAATAGCGTGAAAGTTTGGAAAAATATTCGAGAATCAAACGAGATACCTTAAAGCGCTAATGTTGGTCAGCCTGATTATTCTATCACTGGAACCTTGTCCACTAAGAGACAGAAAAATTATCTTCGAATAGCTCTTCGATTATTAGCGTTCCTGCTTTATTGTAAATTTTTGGATGGCTTCTATGAGTTTCGTGGCAGGCATTCTTCTCCAATTGTTTTTAAATTAAAGGCTTTATCGCCGTATTAAAAACTCTCTCATATCGGGTTCTTACTATTCCAGGACCTACCCGTTAACAGCTTCCAAGCGTTGCGATAACCAATAGCATGCCTCGCTCCATCGGGCAGGTCGCGCATTATTAGCCGAATGTTTTGGACTCTTTTCCTAATAAATTTGTCAAGCGGCCCTCGACCGCCTCCATAATCAAGACCAACAACGAAACGGTCTGCAAAATCGATAATTATCTCCTTCCACTGATCAGCAAGATCAGGAAACTGCCGATCACTTTCGCGCCGCCAAATTATGGTATCTAAAGTTTCTTCACCGGAACAATTATAGATTCTTCCAGGCCGACCTGTCGCTAAGTCAAAGTAGAGGTTGGGGTAGTTCCGCAAAAGATGTCTTACCCTGTCGGCAGTGAAGTCACTTTGTTTCTTCGGTTGCCGGATTTGTCCAAAATGGGCGTGTATGACTTTGGCACTCGGATACGCCTTCAGCATTCTTTCGAGCCCTCTAAGGAGTAAATTCTCCGGTTCATTATGAATAACAAATGCGACGGCGCTATCTGCTGAAAGTTGGAACAGCCGATGTGCGTTAGGGCCCTCTATGGGAACATGAACATCACGGAAGGTATTGCCCGCTCTACATTGCCGACGGGACATATAGTGTCGGAATTCGAACTCCCCCATAATTGGATAGGCGCCGGACCGTATATGTTTTTCAGTCTGGCTAATAAAGCTATTTTTACCCCTCACCCAGTTCTTATTTGTGCCGCCGTTGCTAGCAAGCAGAAAACGGTTGGGATACGAGTTTACAACTTTGTGGATATAAAAGCCCCAGCGGTAACCCTTCTGCTTTTTACTATTCCTACGCGCCTGATATCCATCAAAAGCCATCAACGCAACGCCGACTTCATCCATCACCGGTATCGCTTTACTAAGATAAGCCTCTCCATCCTGGCGTTTAAGACTCGACTGCAAATCGATCAACGGAATTTCACCAATATCCAAAAACGACTGAATACGTTTTCGCCACATCGTCTCCAACTCAGCGCGCGAATAATTGATATCGAGTGGCTGTTCGGCATTTGAAACTGAAACACTCATTAAAATCAAAAATGCTACAAAGACGCTGAGGAATTTACGTACCTTCATTTTACTTTTCCGTAAGAGGTTCGCAATTAGATGGCGCGCCCGGAGAGATTCGAACTCCCGACCTGCGGATTAGAAATCCGCTGCTCTATCCAGCTGAGCTACGGGCGCCAAGTAACAAGTTTGTACCACGTTTTCAATCGCGTTGCGACGAGATGAACTCATAGAGATTGCGAAGCAAGCTTAGCTGATAGATAAAGTAGCTAACTCATAGGAATAATTACTCGCGGGAGAGAAACTCATGGGGGGAAAACTTACAGGGAGAAAAGCAATTATCGTTGGCGGTGGGGGCGGAATCGGCGGAGCGATTGCTCGGCGATTTCACATAGAGGGCGCGGCGGTCGGTATTGTAGACGTTGACGAGAAGGCAATCGAAGCCCGGGTGGCCGAACTGAAAGACGGACCCGGAACCGCCCAGGTATTTTCAATCGCCATCGATATAAGCAATCCTGAGGGAGCAAAATGGGCGGTTAGCGAAGTGTCCAATGCGATAGGAGGGCTAGATATTTCCGTTCACTCTGCTGCCAGCCGTGATCCGACAGCACCCACGGAATATACAGAAATCGAGAACTGGAACGAAGCAATTCGGGTAAATTTAACTAGCATGTTTCTCCAGTGCAAATACGTAATTCCCGAACTGCGAGCCAAAGGAGGAGGTGTAATTATAAATATCGCATCGCAGCTTGGAAGTGTGGTTACTCCGGGCCGCCCCGCCTACCATGCAACAAAGGGTGCTGTAATCCAGCTTACCAAAGCAATCGCTGTCGAAACTACACAGGACAATATTCGGGCGGTAACGATCTCGCCAGGTGCTATAGAAACCAACCGTCTTCTAGCCCGTCATAAAAACATCGAAGTAATTCGCGAAAAACTAACACCTGGCCATCCAATCGGACGTTTAGGCCAGCCGGATGATATCGCGGGCGCCGCCCTTTTTGTAGCCAGCGATGATGCCGCCTTCATGACCGGTACTGACCTTATTGTCGACGGCGGATATACGGCAATTTGACAAAATGTCCCGCGTTCTCATAACCGGTGGCGAAACTGGACTAGGCCTCGAGCTAACCCGAGCGTACTCCGCCGCCGGCGATATTGTTTCTGTAATCTGCCGTGAATCGTCAGCAGAGTTGGACGCGCTGGCCCCGCACGTTAACTACGCCAAAGCTGACGTAAGGGATCCCGGGGTCATCGATCAAGTCGCTAAGGAAATCGGGCATACTCCAATAGACATACTGATCAATAACGCAGGGATAATGATTAAAGACGATATCAACAAAATAGATCTCGCCGCCCTCCGTCTGCAATTCGAAGTCAATGCCCTTGGCCCACTCAACATTGTACTCGCTTTCCAACAACTTCTGCACACAGGGTCTCGGGTAATAAATATTTCCAGCCGGCTTGGGTCGATCGACGACAATGAAACCGGCGATGACTATGGCTACCGGATGTCAAAAGCAGCACAAAATATGCTGACATCGAACCTATCCATTCAGCTTCGTAAAAAAGGTGTATGCGTCGTCGCCCTCCACCCCGGGATTGTTGCAACTGGCATGACCGGTGGTTTCGGTACACCCGCCGCTAAGGTGGCCAATGATCTTAAGATTACTATCGAAGGTCTCGACGAAAGATTTACAGGAAAATTCTTCGACCGTTTTGGTAAAGAAATTCCCTGGTAGAGCACTAAGTAAAGACCAAGCTAAGATCGGGGATTGCAATCAACAAGATTGTTACCAGAAGCATAACGAATGCAAATGGCATCGCTCCCAGAAAAATCTGGTTCAATGTTATCCGGTCGTCATTCAAAGTAGATTTCACAACATAGCACGTGATTCCTAATGGAGGGGTTAGCAACCCAATTTCAACGGCAATCACCGTTACAACCCCGAACCAAATCGGATCCCCGCCAAACATTGCAAGAGACGGAAGCGCCAACGGCAAAATGATTAGCATAATTGAGATGGAGTCGAGGATCATGCCAAGCAAAATCAAAATTAATACATAGGCGATTATAAAAAGGGTATAGCTGTCCCCCACAAAACCTCCCATCTGCTGCGGTAAACCGGATAGCGCTAGCATGCGCGAATAAATATTTGCGGCAAGAATTAGAAATAGAATGGACACCGTGATGTGGCCCGTTTCCACAAGGACTCCCCAAAGCGTCTTCCAGTCCAGTTTTCGTCTGATGAGTCCAATCAAAAGCGCACCAAATGCACCTGCCGCGCCTGCTTCAGTAGGAGTGAATATACCACCATAAATTCCACCGATCACCAGAACCATGAGACTGAAAATCGGAAAAAGTTTTAGTAACGCTGATCTACTCGACTCGTCACCATTCGTCTGGTCTTGCATCACTTTGACGTCACCTACCCACTCCGGTTTCCAAGTAGCCATGCCAAGTATGACAAGGGCAAAGGCGACCGCGAGGATAAGCCCGGGGATTAAGGCTGCAATAAACAAAACGCCAACTGACTGTTCCGCAATAAAGGCGTATACAATAAAAAGAAGACTCGGCGGTATCAGCATCCCGAGAACAGAAGAGCCAGCCACTACACCCACAGAAAATCGTGCCGTATATCCTTGCGCCATCATTTCCGGCGTAGCGACACGGGTGAACGCGGCCGCGGATGCGATAGAGGAACCTGTAATCGCAGCAAATACGGCGTTTGCTGCGACTGTGGCTATCCCGAGCCCTCCCCGAACCCGTCTAAGCGCCCATCGAGCCACTTGGAAGGTATCCTTACCGACGTCGGTCGCGGCCACAAGTAATCCCATCAGCACAAAAAGCGGAACCACACCAAAAAAGTAGTTCTTCATATATTCCGCACCGGCCTGCGGTAACATTCTTTCAGCGATAACGGTGTTTCCCTTCATCAACCAGATGCCGCAAAAACCGAGGACTATTAAAGCAATTCCGATAGGCATTCCTGCATAAATCAGGATTAACATGAAGATTATGGACAGAATTCCGATTTGCGCATTTGAGAGATCGGCGGATGTAAGCCAGTATATAATGATGGCAAACCCCGCCAACCCTAACAGCCAACCGTAGCCTCCCTTTACACCCTCAACGCCGGCTAAGCCCTTACGAAAAGTTCGGCCTGCTCCAGAAACCTCTCGGATGAAGCGCAAAAGAAATTCGATACTGGTTGCAATTCCGCCAACCAGCAAAATTAAATAAAACGGCCACACGATAAAGGTAACCACACCGGGCACGCCAGCAATCTCGTCTTCGGCCCATGCATCCGAAAACTCACCCCAAAACCCTTGGGCCATAATAAGAAAAACAACTATCCCAAATAAATTGAAAATAGCATTGAATACACGCCCCGCGAAGGGACGCTTAATTTCAAGCCATTCAATCAGTAGTTCTGCACGAATGAACTTCCCTGCATGCAGGGTATTCGCAAGTTGTAAATAAATTGTACCGGAAATAGAAAAAGCGATTATTTCAGGAACGCCATTCAGCGGATGGTTAAGAACATTCCGGGCGAAAATATCGGCGCAGATGATCAGCATCATACCGAACACCCACAGGGTGCCGACACTATTCATCAAATTAGTAAGGCTGATGAAAAGGCGAACAGGCAGACCGATCACCGTCTCTCTACCCGATCCGTCACCCGCCTGAGCGGGGTCTGTCACCCGCTAAGTCCGTTAGAAGGTCCGATCAGAGGCCTTCGTCCCAGTTCCGTAATGGTTTGGCACCCGACGCTCGCGCAACATCCATAAAGGTTTTCATTACTACCCTCGCAGGAATACCTTTCTTTTCGTTCGCATCTACCCATTCCTTGGCAAGGTTCGGCATCGCAGCTGCCCAGCTACGGCGTTCCGCCGCCGGCAGGGTAGTAACGATAGCTCCCTGTTTGGCCATTAGTTTAAGGAATAAACCGGCTTTTTTCTCAATGATTGCCGCCTGTTTCGAGGAATACTCGCCGCCAAGCTTCATAAAAATATCTTGCATGTAAGCTGGCAGGGAATTCCAAGTGTCCTTGTTCATCGTGATGGCACCGGATATCGGCCCTCCCATATCAACTACTGTCACGTACTTGCCCACTTCGTGGAGCTTAAAAGGAAACATCCCGGTCGTAATCGAGATACCGCCGTCAGCTACACCGGTTTTCACACCGTTATAGTACACCGGCAGGCCACCATTTACTGCAACTGCGCCGGTTCCCCTTACCCAACCAGCAAGTGCGTCAGGAGCATACAATTTTCTACCTTTAAGATCCGCAACTGATTTCACCGGGAATTTGGTGAAAATGTTGTATGTATCGGCGACTTGGATACCAAGATAAACTTGATTGTGCCTATCCCAGGCCTTTTTCATCGCTGCCACGTCTTTATGTAGCTTCTCACCGATTGAATTCAGAACCTTTACATCCCCTGTCACAAACGGAGCGTAGAATGATACGTTCATTAACGGCATTTTAATCGGCTCCCAGAGAGTGCCGACCCAGCCTAAATCAGCCAGCCCGTTCTGTACGCCTTCGAGAGTGTTCTTGAAATTATAAAGCGCTCCAGCATATGCTTGAGTCCATTTGATACTGTCCCCCTTACCGGCCGAAGCTACCCGAGACATTGACTGCGGGACCACGTGATCTTTTATAACTTGAACCCAAGGCACTATGGGCGGATGACTCGATCCTGCCGTTAACTTAAATGTTTTAGCTGTAGTCCCCGAAACACCCAGTAATACCATAACGCTGGTGGCGATCGCCCCCGCAGCAAGTGTTTTCGTTAATGACATTTTAATGCTACCTCTCCTGAACATTTTATAAGACGTTTGCACGTCGCTCTTTTATTCACATAATTATTATTAGAATGTTCTTCTAAAGCCAAGCGCTTAACGGACATAGCAAACGGACCATAAATTATGCTGAGTTACGGGAGTTACAGGTATTCCTAACACGTTGAGAAGAAAGGCACTGTAAAGTTAGGGACTACCGCGTGGGTGATTTCACCAATGGCGATATTCTTATTACGATCGACAAAATTGAAAATGGTGTGGAATTGGCAATCTAAGAGATCAATGCCCTTACCGACGCGCGTTACTCTCGACGTACGTGTTCCGGACCGGGAACAACGATCTAGTATTCTTTTCACGATCCGATTACCTCCTATGTCGTAACGCCGATGGCACTCGGCGTTGACCGTTGTATTATACGACGGAATAGCCACCCGTTTTGTACATAC
This sequence comes from Alphaproteobacteria bacterium UBA830, assembly GCA_002295635.1. Lineage (GTDB taxonomy): Bacteria > Pseudomonadota > Alphaproteobacteria > MPNO01 > UBA830 > UBA830. The sequence goes on from DBHK01000013.1 coordinate 86,412, forward strand.
GATAAGATTATCGGTACTTCTAATACACCGGTAAATAGTGGCCGATTTCGGTCTGCTGGACAGCGGCAACCGGTTTGGTCATGTTCTGCTGAAATGTTCATATCGCATTATTTTCCCACAGACTACGAAGACGGCCGGACTAAATTTAGGGCGGCTGCAGAGAAGGCGAATGCTGATTTGCACGTTTACGGTGCTAACGTTAGGGGCCCCGAGGGCAATGCAGTCACGACCGATGTAGCCCTAATTGGCCAAAAAGACGCTCCATACGTTCTGCTATGTAACTCGGCGACTCACGGCGTCGAGGGCTTTTGCGGGTCTGGAATATTTTCGGGGTTTCTCGACAGTGGAGAGACGCAAATCCTACCGAGAAAAATACGCTTGGTATTCATTCATGCCCTCAATTGCCATGGCTACGCTTGGCTCCGGAGAGTTACGGAAGAGAACGTGGATCTAAATCGAAACTTCATCGACCACAACCAGCCCCCTCCAAGGAACACGGAGTATAGCAAACTTCATCCATTCATTCTGCCAGATGTCTGGGATGCGAGGACCATTTCTAAATCTACCGAAGAACTAGAGAGCTATGCCTCAAAGACCTCAACGTTCAAATTACAATCAGTCCTGACTGGTGGCCAATACGACCATCCTGATGGGATTTTCTATGGCGGACGGAAGCCAACCAAATCTCATAGACGGTTTATGGAAATAGTTGAAAATCACGTCGTCGGCGCGGAACACATTCTTTTTCTCGATTGGCATACGGGGCTTGGCCCGTATGGCACCGGCGAACTTATAGGAATGACCCGACCAGGCAGCCATCATGGAGATCGAGTTAATAATTGGTTTAGTCACGGCCTTGAGGCCCCCTCAGAAGGCCAATCTCCGTCTGCGCCACTGACGGGAACGATCGGATCGGGCCTACGCCGATTTTTTGCGGAGACAGAGACCGAAATTACCAGTCTAACCGTCGAATTCGGTACCTATCCAGTTCGCGACGTTCTGATGCCGCTAATCGCAGACAATTGGCTTCACGCAAAGGGAAACCTTGAGAGCGATCAAGGTCGTTCGATTAAGAAACAGATCCGGAAAGCCCTCTTTCCCGACGAGGCCGACTGGAAAGAGCTTGTCTGGGTCCGCGGACGTCAGATTCTACGGCGAGGGATTCGAGGTCTAGCAACACTGGAATAATGGAAGAGAAAAAACTTTGGGCTTCTCCGCCCGCATGCCCAACCAATCAGGCATTGCGATGATAAAATATTCATATAGCCCGCTCTAATGGGTCCAATTTTTTTTCCTGCTGTGAGCAAAATTATCTGAATAGGATTTTAGCTTGATCTTCCGTGGTCTCGGCTGGCTGACCTGGTAATGGAGCCCTTTTCTCTCGCAAAAGGCAATCGCGTCCTCCTGACTGGAAAACCGCATTTTTATTTGATTACGCGTATCCCCCTGACCAACCCAGCCCATCAAGCTATCGTTCCTTGGCTTTGCACCTGGCTCGAATTCAACAACCCAATCTCGTGATTTGGCTCGACCAGACTGCATTGCATTTTTTCGGGGTTTGTAAATACGGACCTTCAACATGAAAATTTCCTGATGGTGTAAACGCCACGGATAATTGGCGTTATAGGGCTCACTCGATTGCAACTTCTGATCTAACTCGCTAAAACTCTTTTCAACCTTTAAAAAATCGGACTAGAGTTAAGTATTAGGTATGTCCGCCTAATTGGGGTTGTCCACCTTATCATAATCAGAGAGGCATCATGACTGTTTTTTCTAAGTTTGCGCTTGCTGGAGCGGTACTCGGTACCGCTGCAATGCTTGCACCTCCCGCCCAATCACAAGGCTTTGACTTCGCGGGCAAACAAATAAAATTTGTAATCGGTTTCGGCTTTGGTGGAACCTACGGGAAATACTCCAGAATGTTCGCGGAGCATCTGAAAAATCATATCCCTGGAAAGCCAAACATTATTGTTGAGTCCCGCCCGGGTGCTGGTGGCCTCAAAGCTGCTAATTATGCCGCCAAGGCCATGCCAGCGAATGGTCTAAACTACCTCGTCCCGCCAGATAGCGCAGTCGTCGTCCAACTGATGCGTCCCAAAAAGGCGAAGTTTGACATGAGTAAATTCACTTGGATCGGCTCGGCAAACCAAACTAATGTCATCCTGGTCGTGAGATCCGATACCGGGGTCAAGACTTGGAAGGATATGCGGAATATATCTGTCCCGATGGGATCCACAGGTCTTGCCTCAACCTCAACTATAATGCCAGGCTTGGTCAATAACATGCTGGGTACGAAGATGAAGATCGTAACCGGCTACAAGGGATCCTCAAAAACCGGCTTGTCGGTAGAACAGGGCGAAAACCGCGGCGCAGCCTTTAACTGGCTTTTCTGGAAATCCAAATACGAGCGTTGGTTCAAAGGTGACAAACCGTATGCACGTGCAGTTCTTCAACTTGGCCATTTTAAGGACCCGGAACTGCCAAATGTTCCAATGATGAAGGAAGTTACTGATAAAAAATATCACGATGTCCTCAACTTCATCGGATCACTTGGTCTAATCGGGAGGGGCGTAGCTGCGCCTCCCGGAACGCCAAAGGAAGCTATCAAGGTCCTACAAACCGCCTGGGAAAAGATGGTCAAGGACCCAGCTTTCTTGGCCGATGCGAAAAAGCGGAAACTACGTGTAATTCCCGCAAATGCGGCGACTATCCAAAAAGTGGTTAACGACGCAATCGCCAATACAAGCCCTGAGGTCGTGAAAAGAGCCTCAAAGCTCTCTTATGAAGGTGCAGCAAAACTCTGAGGGCGGTGATCAGAAACAACAAAAAACGGCCTCTCCATTCTAGGAGAGGCCGTTTTTCTGTAGACGGCGTTATTTCTGGGGATATTTTAAAAGCCATGACAAATTACAAATACAATTCCGCCGACAATCACATCGACCAACGCTGGATCCCGGCTAAACTTTGGCAGGATCGTGTTGCCGAGAAATTCAGGACAGCAGCACCGAAAGTCGTCGAAAATAATGGTGTTTGGGTTTGGGAATGGGAAGGTCGGGTATTTAGTGGTCGGGATGGTGGCGCAGCGGACAGCCCTGATAACCGAAAAGCGTTGGAGGATTATTACGGTGAATACGCCAATGACATACCCGATGGCGCCCTGCCGCCGGCGGACCCCGACATAATTCTGAAGCACATGGACATGGCCGGGATATGGGCATACGTCGGCTACGCTTCGGTTCGCAAGTGGGAAATTCATGACCGCGCCCTTCGACATGAGGTGCACCGGGTCTACAATGACTGGATGATGGAATTAAACACCGTCAATCCAGATCGGCTTTTGATGCTACCGATCATGCCGGTATTCGAACCAGAAGCCGCAGTTGCGGAGCTGGAGAGAATGAAGAAATCCGGCTGCAAAGCGATCGAATTTCCCGTTGCCGACATGGCCGAGGAAATCTGGCACGAATGTTGGGATCCATTCTGGTCCTCCTGTGAAGATGGCAATGTGACTGTCTGTAGCCACATCGGTGACAGCGCGGGTGCCCCTTACCCGCCTACCGAACGTGGTGTGCGTATGGCGTATTTCTCTTGCGTGCCGTTTAGTGCCGCCAAGCCAATATCTCAGCTCGCTTATTCAGGAACACTCATGCGCCACCCAAAGTTGCGATATAATTATGGCGAATGCCGGGCCGGTTGGGGCCCTATGCTCTTACAATGGATGGATCGCCAGGCTGTTGAGCGGCCGGGCCTTTTTGCCGACACCGGACTAAAAGAAATGCCTAGCGAGTACGTTAAACGTCAGGTAACCATTACTTACGAAGAAGATTATGTGGCTGGAATGTTACTAAAACATCCGGACTCTGGTATGGCGGATATCCTAATGTGGGGAGCTGATTATCCTCACGGTCAGGGCGTATGGCCGAATGCTGATGAAGTAATGGAGAAAACATTCGTCGGCGTTGACCCTGAGATTCGAAAAAAAGTGGTATTCACCCGTTGTATGGAAATGTTTCAGCTTACCGGCCCAGATCCTGCTTCGATCTCTATCCAACTCTAAGGTCTATATACTAAAACAATTCAACCCTTCCCGAATCCTTGATAAAAAAGGAGAAAGTTTATGGCCAAATTACGTCACGTTGCGCTCTCGGTTCCAGACCCCGAAAAAGCAGCAGATTTCTATTGCGAGGCCTTCGATATGGAGCGCGTCGGCAAAACAAATTCCCCCCTCGCCCGGGGTTGTTATGTATCTGACGGAACTATCACCGTTGCATTATTGGATTATAAATCTGATGAATGGGCCGGTTATGTCGAGGGTGAAGACGAACGTGGCAAGGACTGGGAGGGTATTCACCATATGGGCTTCTGGGTTGATGACATCGAGGAGACCGAAAAAAAAATCGAAGCCGCCGGGGGGAAGTACTTTCAGGGGCGTCCTGATGAAGATGCACCAAATACATTTTATGAAATGAAATTCCGTGATCCCCACGGCGTAATCATTGACTGCACCCATTTAGGTTGGGGCGGTTCCGTAAAGGATGTAGTTCCAGCTGGCAAAGAAAAATCTGGGAAAGACGATTAACGTTGTAAGAAAAGGGCGCCGAGAGAAAAGCTGCTTGCAGGACCATCGATACAAATTTTTAATGAGCTGTATTCGAATAAGGCAACAATGACGAATTTAGGACGTTGCAGTGATATTACCGCTTAGCTCTCATAATCGCATAAGCAGCTATCACAATAGCAATAGCTACAAGGGTCTGGCTGGATATTTTTTCTATCAAGACAACTAGATTATCGACTACTGAATTGACGTACCAGCCTGAAGCCTCTCCCAACAATAAATAAACCAGAACAATAATAGCAACGACTGCTACGCCGGCCTCAACAAAACGGAAAACTATTCCACGGGCCGCAGTGAGAAATTCTGTTACCGCCTGCATCGATTTATTATCGTTGGGAGAGGGAGGTTAACTAATTTAGCGGCGGAAGAGCCACAAAATTACACCAAGGGAAATCAGGCCAACAAGACCTGCACTACCCAGTTCTTTAACAAGGGCGATAATATTACCGACCACGTCCCCTAAAAACGCCATGTTAGATCCGCCAACAAGTAGCGTCGCCACGATGGCTAGGGCTAGGAGCGCAATTCCGATCTCCGTTATGGATTTGATCGCGCCTCTCGCACTGTCAAACATTGTTTCCTCCATTTTTTTCTACAATGACATATTTGTTAAAACCGAATTTAACGAATCAATCCAGCATTAAAAAAAGATACCCCTAATTGAATATTGAATACTTCAATAAAGAATCAAAAATTATAAAAACCAAATACGATAAAAATTAATTTATATTTAAATTTTTAAATCTAATAATTATCTTTTATTTAAATTATATTTTTTTTATTTACTTTTATTAAAGTAATTTAAAATACCAGTCGGTGTGTCGCCAACTCTGGTTGTGTCCGTCCTACCAAAAGCCACAGCTACCAGCCATTTTTATCGAAAAATTTTTCCAGCAACGATACCCATCATCGATTATGAAACCTAAATAACTACAACGTACGTTTCCAAAGCTATGAAGACATTTCCATCTTTAAACATAGTGTAGTGACTTGGTTTGGTATTTCTGGCCTTGGAAAAATCTGATGAGGTAATAGGAATACCAGAGAACACAGAGACGGCAGATAACTTGAATATTATCAAACGAATACTTTTTTGCTTATTCATAACACTGTCTATCAAACAATTAATTATTCTAGCGGCACTCCTCTGTAGATTATGATTAAAAAGTCCAACTTACCTGTAAAGTTCTGCGCAGTCTGCGGTAAGCATTTCAGTTGGCGGCGCCGATGGAAAAAAGTTTGGGGTGACGTGAAGTACTGTTCTCAACGATGCCGCAGAAACAAATCATAAGCCTCTAAGACAGGTATTTAAATTGGTTTGCTCCCGATGACCGATTGAACACAACGACTAGCTTTTACCGACAGCTATCAATCCGGGGTAAATGATACAAGCTCTTCACCTTCTGAAACTTGATCCCCCTCTGTATAATTTACGGATAAAACTGTGCCGTCAGCGGGTGCTCGAATCGTATGCTCAACCTTCATTGCTTCGATTGCTATTAAGGGCTGTCCCGCAGTGACTTTCTCTCCACCCTCCACAAATACCGCGACGACGATGCCAGGCATATCAGAAAAGAGAGAACCCTCCACACCTCCTTTACCACTCACATACGCAAGCGGATCATCGATCGACAGCGTCACAAACATCTCCCCCGAAAAGATGTTTATAACTGACTCGTGTTTGACCACGTCTGCTCTATATTTTTGACCATCGATCATAGCTTCAAAGCAAGTTTCCGAAATCCATCGGCCATTGGCATCTATTGTGCGGCCGTTTTTTGTTAACCCATCAAATGACAGAACAAATGTTTGCGGACTACCGCTTTCCATAATCGTTACTTTTTTATTCAATGGTGAGCCAAGCCGCCAGCCGGAAGAACGTTTCCACGGTGATTGGTCATCCTCACCCTCCGAAGTTCGGGATAGCTCAGAAAGCGCAGCAAGAACGATGAACTCTGACGGTGGCGCCTCATCAACCAGCGTTAAGTCATCCAAATTACGGGGTATAAACTCCGTGTCGACGCCGCCCTCCCGGAACTCACCGTGGCTAATGATAGCCCTCAGAAATTTCTCATTCGTAGTGGGCCCTGCAACACGAACAGCGCTAAGGGCGTTAGCCATCGCTGTGCAGGCCTCGCCTCGCTCACTCTCTGTTACAATAATTTTGGCAATCATTGGGTCATAGTGAACTGTGACCTCATCACCCCGACGGACACCGGTATCAATTCGCACAATATCGGTTTCCCGCGGAACCGCTAAGTATGGAATTCTACCAAAGCCTGGAGCAAAACCATTCGCAGGGTCTTCTGCATAGAGGCGAACTTCTATCGAATGTCCAGTAGACGTGATCTCCTCTTGCCTCAAAGGTAATGCTTCACCGGCAGCGACCCGAAGCTGCCATTCGACCAGATCGATGCCTGTAATTTGTTCTGTAACCGGGTGCTCAACCTGCAGTCGGGTGTTCATTTCCATAAACCAAAATCTGCCGTCGGGTGCCAAAAGAAATTCGACTGTGCCGGCACCCACATATCCAACAGCCTTCGCAGCGGTCAATGCGGCGGCGTAAAGCCGGGAACGCGTTTCCTCCTCAAGATTAGGTGCCGGGGCTTCCTCTACAACCTTCTGATGACGCCGTTGAATCGAACAATCACGCTCGAATAAATGGACTATGTTGCCATGTGTGTCGGCGAAGATTTGAACCTCGATATGCCGCGGGCCCTCGATCAGTTTTTCGACCAGAAGCGATTTATCACCAAAGGATAAGGAAGCCTCGCGCCGAGCCGATGCCAGCGCTTTAGTCAAGCCTTCCGGTGCAGAAACGATGCGCATACCCCGCCCACCACCCCCGGCAAGGGGCTTTACCATTACTGGATAGCCGGCGGCCTTTGCAGACTCCGCCAGTGATTGGTCATCCTGTCCCGACTTAAAACGACCAGGCAGAACGGGTACGCCAGCGTCTGCCATAATACACTTTGCTTCTGCCTTTGAGCCCATTTGCCTGATGGCCTTTGCGGATGGGCCGATAAAAACAAGGCCAGAATTTTCGCAGGCTTCAGCAAAAAGTGAGTTCTCAGAAAGAAAACCATAGCCGGGGTGCACGGCTTGTGCCCCCGTCTGAAGTGCGGCGTCAATCACCGCACCGATATTTAAGTAGCTTTCCGACGAGGGCGCCGCACCTATTCTAACGGCTTCGTCTACCGCTGTTGTATGCATAGCTCCTCTGTCCGCAGAAGAATACACGCCAACAGTTAAGACATTGTGTTTTCGGCATGTTCGCGCTATTCGGCAGGCGATTTCTCCCCGATTGGCGATAAGAACCTTTTCGAACATAAAGTATAGTATACACTAAAATACTTAATATCGTGCCGGCTTACTAATAGACTACTACATTCGGAAAATACCGAACTTAGTCGCCTCTATTGGTGAGTTCAACGCAGCTGACAGGCTGAGAGCTAATACCATCCTAGTTTCAGCTGGCTCAATAATTCCATCATCCCAGAGGCGTGCTGTTGCGTAGTAAGGATGACCTTCGGCTTCATAACGTTGTCGGATTGGCTCTTTAAATGTCTCTTCCTCCTCAGCCGACCAATCGCCCCCTTTAGCTTCTATTCCGTCTCGGCGGACGGTCGCTAGAACGTTCGCAGCCTGTTCCCCACCCATAACCGAGATGCGAGCGTTGGGCCACATAAACAAAAACCGAGGGTCGTAGGCCCGCCCACACATACCGTAATTCCCAGCGCCAAATGAACCTCCGATGATTAACGTGATCTTCGGGACATTCGCACAAGCAACCGCGGTAACCAGCTTTGCCCCATTTTTGGCAATTCCACCCGCCTCGTATTTCGCCCCAACCATGAAACCGGTGATGTTCTGAAGAAAAATTAACGGGATCCGTCGTTGGCAGCATAACTCGATGAAATGAGCTCCCTTAAGTGCGGATTCTGAAAATAAAATGCCGTTATTCGCAATAATGCCGACTGGATAACCGTGTAAACGAGCAAAACCGCACACGAGCGTGGTACCATAAAGTTCTTTAAACTCCTCGAACTCCGACCCATCCACTAGTCGTCCGATAATTTCTCTTACTTCAAACGGTGTGCGCAAATCCGTCGGCATGATTCCGTTTAACTCAAAGGGATCGAGAATTGGTTCTATCGGATCGGCCATTACGATTTCAGAAGATTTTGTCACGTTCAAATTTCGGACGGCACGGCGAACAATCGTCAAAGCCTCTCTATCACTATTTGCAAGATGATCCGTCACGCCTGAGACCCGCGAGTGCACTTCACCACCGCCCAGTTCTTCCGCCGATACTATTTCCCCAGTTGCAGCCTTTACCAGGGGAGGGCCTCCGAGGAATATCGTACCTTGGCCCTTAACAATCACGCTCTCATCAGACATCGCCGGGACGTAGGCACCGCCAGCGGTGCAGGACCCTAACACTGCAGCGATCTGAGGAATACCATCCGCCGACATAGTCGCCTGATTGAAAAATATCCGCCCGAAATGATCGCGATCGGGAAATACTTGATCCTGGTTTGGCAAATTTGCCCCGCCGGAGTCGACCAAATAGATACACGGCAAATTATTAGCTCGGGCTATTTCTTGCGCTCTGAGGTGTTTCTTCACCGTTAGCGGAAAGTATGTGCCTCCTTTCACAGTAGCATCGTTGGCGACAATCAAACATTCGCGACCTTCGATACTTCCAATTCCGGTCACGATTCCTGCAGATGCAATATTGGCCTCATACATTTTATGAGCAGCTAGCGGCGAAAGTTCCAGAAAAGGAGACCCCGGGTCTAAAAGTGCGTCGATACGGTCGCGCACAAACATCTTTCCGCGACTTTCATGGCGCTCCCGTAATGCCTCACCTCCACCAAGACGCACCTCGGCCATGACCTTGCGAAGATCACCAATGACCTCCACCATTGCCGCTTCATTAGCTTTAAAATCGGCGGAGGCCGGGTCGATAGCAGAATACAACTTTGGCATAAATTACTCCGTTACAATCTGTCCAGAGTATAGGGTTAGGAGGACAGCTAAAGCGACAGAAACAAATTTGGAAAAGCGATTCATGTGCCCATAAAAGGTTCCAACAAGATATTTTACGGTACTCTCGGAGATACTTTTCACCGCTCCGGAAAACCTATCTATGAAAAATAATATGGCAGGTTGGCAACGAATATATTATTGGAAATATAATATTTTCTGCCTTATTTTCAATTAATTATGGATTTTTTTTAAAGTATTTTATCGGATTGAAGCACTCTCAGAATATAACTCCCGGCCTATCAACATTCGTCGAATTTCCGATGTCCCCGCGCCAATTTCATATAACTTTGCGTCTCTCACGAGGCGGCCAGTCGGGTATTCATTAATATATCCGTTTCCACCGAGAATTTGCAACGCCTCCAACGCCATCTCAGTGGCCCTCTCCGCAGAGTATAGTATAGCACCTGCCGCATCTTTCCGGGCAATCCGACCTCGATCACAGGCTTTAGCGACAGAGTATACGTATGCTTTCGACGCATTCATATTAGTATACATATCGGCAATTTTACCCTGAATGAGCTGGAATTCGCCGATTGGCTTACCAAATTGCTGGCGGTCGTGCACATAGGGCAAAACCACATCCATACAGGCCTGCATTATCCCCAATGGGCCGCCCGACAAAACTGCCCGCTCATAATCCAAACCACTCATCAGAATTCTGACGCCCTCGTTAACGGGCCCGACTACATTTTCTTCGGGGACGAAACAATTCTGAAAGACAAGTTCTGCGGTGTTGGATCCACGCATGCCCATTTTGTCTAGTTTCTGTGTAGTCGAAAAACCCCCAAAGCTTTTTTCTATCAAGAACGCGGTAATACCTCTCGAGCCCGCACCTGTTTCCGTTTTGGCATACACAACCAATACATCAGCGTCTGGACCATTGGTAATCCACATTTTATGACCATTGAGAACATATCCCCCGTCTGCGGGGTCAGCCCGGAGCTTCATTGAAACTACGTCAGACCCGGCGCCGGTTTCTGACATTGCCAAACCGCCAACATGCTCACCTGAGATTAGCTTTGGTAAATATTTTATCTTTTGGGCGTCGGAACCGTTACGCCTGATTTGGTTAACGCAAAGGTTGGAGTGTGCCCCATATGAAAGACCTACAGAAGCTGAAGCCCTACTAATTTCCTCCATGGCAACAACATGTTCAAGGTATCCCATGCCAGCACCACCGTATTCTTCTTCTACCGTCACGCCGAGCAGTCCGACGCTCCCCATCTTTTTCCATAACTCCATGGGAAATTCGTTTGACCTGTCAATCTCCGCCGCGACTGGGGCAATCTCGGACCGCGCAAAGTCTTGAACAGTTTCACGAAGCATATCGGCAGCGCTACCTAGGTCGAAATCAAACGTGGAAAGCGCGTTTAAAATCATTTCTGGATTCCGAAAAAAAATTAGTAAAAGCTTAAGGAAACATATCAAACATTCGCCGGGATACGTTTCCTGAATTCGGTTCGCCAGTCCTCTATCGGTTGAAAAGTCGGATCGGCTTTTGCGTGTGCTTCCGATGCGGCATAGATTTCCTCATCAGACATTGAAAAATCAATTCCGTGGCGATGAGGCTGATTGATATACCACGGTGTATCCATAAACGCCTCAAGCCGGTTTCCCTCAGGATCGAAGAAATAGACAGACCAGGCATTCCCATGATCTGTGACGAAAACCTCTTGAACGTCCTCGTCTGTCGTTACTGCATCGTAGACCTGTCGTAATTGCAAGAGACTATCGCATTTGAAGGAAATCTGGTTCACGGTTGTCTGCTCTGTCTCAGGCTTCCTACCTTCCGCGACAATTACTTGATGGTGATCCTTCGGATCTCGGGACATGAAGGCATAGCGGTTACCGTTGAGCAAACCCTCATCAGCGATACCAAACCCAAACATTCGGACATAGAAATTCTTCATTCGCTCAAAATCCTGCACCCAGATCCCGACGTGAGCAAGTTTCATCTCTGGTAGTTTGGACATTGGCAGATTTCCCGTCTAATTATATTATCTAATCTTAGGCGCGGTCTCGTCCGCTGCGCAATTATGACGGAATTACCGCACTTGCATATAACGACGCAAACGTTATTGATGCCCTATCAGTTCAACGGAGTGTGGCATGAAAATTACTTCCTATTCAGTAAACGGCAACGAATCTTATGGCGTTATCACCGATGCCGGGATTATTGACGCGCAACCGCTTGCCGGCGGTCCAAAAACATTGCGCGCGGCGATCGCCGCCGGCTCATTAAATATAATTGCGGAAGCTGTCGTGGGTAAATCACCCGATCATAGTCTTGATGATATCGAATTTCTTCCAGTGATCCCAGACCCTGATAAGATCATTGCTGTCGGCCTGAACTATCGCAGCCATGTTTTAGAGGGAGGCCGCGAGATTCCGAAATGGCCTATGATTTTTACCCGATTTGCCAATTCGCAGGTTGGTCACGCCCAAGCGATGATTAAACCGAACGTATCTGAAATGTTTGACTTCGAAGGCGAGATGGCGGTCATTATAGGTCAAACCTGTCGCCACGTTTCCGAAGCAGATGCCCTTTCGGTTGTTGCGGGGTATTCCTGCTATAATGACGGGTCAATCCGCGATTATCAGAGACATACCAGTCAGTTCGTACCCGGCAAAGGGTTCTACAAGTCAGGGGCCTTTGGTCCTTGGATGGTTACAGCTGATGAAATAACTGACCCGGGGTCCTTAACACTTATGACTCGGCTCAATGGTGAGGAAATGCAGAGGGCAACAACCGACGACCTACTTTTTAATATCCCACAGTTGATACATTATCTTACCACCGTCACCGAGCTAGTGCCCGGTGACGTTATCGTTTCCGGTACTACTGGCGGCGTCGGCGTCTATCGTGACCCACAGGTATTCATGAGTGAAGGCGATACGATTGAGGTCGAACTCGATAAAATAGGAGTTTTACGAAATACTATAATTAACGAACGTATATAGTCTAATTGCCATTTGCCGAATAAGGTTTCCAAATTTGCCAGTATCGATCCCAAATGGACGGGTTTTGCGCCTCCCAATCACCGGAATGCCCATGCCGTAAATAAGTACCAGACCCCTTCCCGGGCTCGAGCCAAGCCAATTTACGACTGTCAACTAGACTGTACCAACGTCCGGCAATTGGATCAGCGCAAACTGAGAAGCTTTAAAGCAGCTGCGAACAAATCATGATCCGGTTCTGCTAGAGCGCTGAGCGCGGTAAAATGATCGCGGCCCGTCATGCTAAGGGTCGAAGTCTCCACTCCCTCATCGCCCCAGGCTTTCGCGAGATCGCATGCCTGGCGATCAAATTCGTCGTATTCGTCGTCTCCGAAGGCGATGATTGTAGGACTGAGGGTATGAGGGGGAAGAAACATAGGACTTACAGCTGCCACGTCACCCTGCTCAAGTTGGACCGCGTCATTCAATGGGGTTAGCCGGATCGGCTCAAGATCATAAATTCCACTTATCGGTAACCCACCAGCCACCGCATCGGTGGGCATATCTATATCTACAGACGGCCAATCGGTAGCCTGCATCATTGCGGTAAGATGTCCCCCGGCAGAATGTCCAGAAACGACTATCCGATCCCGATCGTAACCATAGTTATCCGCCTCTTTCCACAAGTAAGCGATGGCTTGGCGACATTGCTCAGTCAGCGATGCGAGCGTCACACTGGGGCACAACGAATATTCGATATTGGCGAAAGCGGCCCCATGCATATTTAATTCCTTGGCAAGGAATTCAAATCCCTCCTTATCATTCCATTGCCAATATCCTCCATGGATGAAAGCGAACATCGGAGCGTTATCGGACTTTGGGAGAAAGATATCGAGTCGTTCCCGCGGATCATCACCATAAGCTACATCGAGAAACCCTCTTGGTGCACTCGCACGATATTCGGCCGACCGCTGGTTTTGGTCATTTTTGATTGCTGCTAGTGCCTCTTCACTGATCTGCACACGGTTGTTGTATTGCGCATATAGCTCATCGACGTCGTAATCCCGGTAAACGGCCTCAGTCATTACATATCTCCCAATATGGTCATAGCCCAGCTAGTTCTTAGCCGTACTAAAATACGAGCCTACCTGGCAAGTAATTAAAATCCACGGCCGTTCTCTTTAACCTCAAAAAACGAAGAATTGGATAAAATCACTTTTCCAACCCGAGCATTTTATTTGCAATTACAAGTAACTTAATACAGTATACGGTTAGTTTAGGGAGAACTTAGATGACAATTGATTTTGGCTACTTCACTCTTTCCGATAACCATTACCCGAATAATTCCAGATCTGCGAACGACTTCGTTCTTGAAATCCGCGAACAAACAATATTGGCAGACAAACTGGGGTACAGTTCGGCTTGGATTGGAGAACATCATTTCGACCGTCTAGGAGTGAACTCACGACCCGACATATTGCTAGCTAGCATCGTCCCTGAAACTAAAAATATACGCCTTGCGCCGGCTGTAAATGTCCTACCAATTCATCATCCAATCCACGTCGCAGAGATGTGGGCAACCCTCGACCTGTTATCGGGTGGTCGCGTTGATTATGCGTGCGGTCGAGGGTACGACGCCGACGAATATCACCCTTTCGGCGCCGACTTTATGACCTCCGCTGAGGTATTCGAAGAAGGAATGGATATTGTCTGGAAAGCTTGGACTGAAGACGGCCCATGGTCGCATGAAGGTACGTACTACAACATTAAAAATATGGATATCACACCGAAGCCTATCCAGAACCCTATACCGTTCTATGTCGCATCTTTCTCTGAGACTTCTTCCAAGATGGCAGGCGCAAGAGGGCATAACATAATTTATGCGCCGTTTGCAGCAGCGATGGTATACGGAAGTTTGGACAAAGCCGTAGACAGTTACCGCGAGAACTGCGTCGCAGCGGGTAAAAAACCCGGACGTGCGATGTGTAGCTATTTTATTCATATCTCTGACACGCCGGAGGAAGACGAATTCGGACGTCAAGCAATGATAGACTATTTCCAACACTGTGTGCTCAGGGCCTTCCCCGACGATCCATCGACGATGCCGCCAACTATGCATTACTTCATGAAGATTAACGAGATTCTGCGCAACATGACCAAAAATACGCTTTCATCAAATTCTGTGCTACTCGGTAGCTCTGAGGAAATCACAGAACAGCTCAAAAAAGTCGAAGCAGCGGGCATTGATGAATGCATCCTATATTTCAACGTTGGCAAAAAACCGAACGGCCTAGTTAAGGATCAAATGCACAAATTTATGGAAGAAGTTGCACCTAACTTCGAGAGCTACCAGGTCGCTGCAGAGTAACTGGACGTGGAACTGAGCACCTACCTACCTTATCTGGTCAACCGGGTCGGTCAGCGTTTTATCTCAGACATAGCGCCAACCCTCAATGAGGTTGGCGTCGATATCCAATCCTGGCGAGTACTTATCGCTCTCTACCAACGTGACGGTCAGCCGGTCGGAGCGCTGTCCGAACTAACGAGCATTAATTTTTCCACCTTGTCGCGGGTCCTAGACAGAATGGAAATGAGGGACCTTATAAAACGCACACGTGGTTCAGATGCCCGCTCTTTCACTATCGAAATAAGTGCGTCCGGTCGCGCTGTCACAGATAAAATCCTACCTAAGGCTGCCGCACTTGAAGACGTAGCAACTGATGACTTCTCAAAAGCAGAGCTTGCAACCCTCCGCCAGCTCTTGACTAAGCTATATGCTGGATTGGACGCTAGTAAACAAATCGAAGACCGAATAGCAGGCTAAATCTCACTCTCGCCGCTCTGTATTTGGGAACCTCCCATTAGGTTGCCTGTCACATACATAGAAAAACTGTAACCCCATTTTTGTCACGTGATCGCCGAGAACAGATTCTGTGTTATATAGGTCCAAAGTAATCTGCCGCAGGATAGTTCACAATGAAAAGATCAAAATCCGTCAGACTTGTCGCAATGGGAACGGGGTTGTTATTGATCACCGGTTGCGAGGAGGCCAAACTCGATACAGCTTTATTCGAATCCGTAAAACAGTGCACCGAGTTGGGGTTCACACAACAAGAATGCGTGACAAATTATCAACAAGCGCAACGTACACACATATCGGCAGCGCCTAAGTACACTTCGCAGAGCGATTGTGAGGCCGATTTCGGAACGAAAAAATGCGAGGTAGCTCCACAACGAACGACCTCTGGCGGCAGTGTTTTTATGCCTATGATGGCGGGATATATGATGGGAAGCATGCTTTCCGGCGGCGGTCGGGGCCAACCGCTTTACAGGGCAGCTGGCAACTCGAAAACCTTTAGGACCGCCAATAATATGGCCGTCGGATCAACCGTCGGAAGAACAAAGGTTGCCCAAAGTGCGACCCAAACCCCAAAAGCAAAGACACGCACCACATCGCGTGGCGGGTTCGGCGCTAACGCACGGAGTACAGTGCGTAGGTCGTTTGGTGGCTGATGGATGAGCTCCTCTCGCGACGTAACTAAGTTTAAAACTCAGGTCGTAGATTGAAAGATGGACCGAATACCGGTTGAGCCGCGCGAAAATTGGCGCGAAACCGCAGAAGCACATGGGTTTCGTTTCCATAGCCCCGAAGATGAAGCTTACTGGGACGAAAGGCTCTACTACCGTTTTACAATGGATCAGATTGAAGGCGACCTCGAAGACCCGACTGAGGAAATAGAACAACTATGCTTTGAGGTGGTCGAACGCGCGCTGTCGGATGAAACTATTATGAAGCGTTTGCAGATCCCAGAGGAATTTTGGGATTTTGTCGCTAACAGCTGGAGAAATCAGGAAAGAAATTTATATGGTCGGCTAGATTTTGCCTATGACGGGCGCAACCCAGCAAAGCTTTTTGAATACAATGCCGATACCCCGACCTCGTTATATGAGTCTGCGATCTTTCAATGGGTTTGGCTCGAACAGGCAGTTGAACTCAACTTGATCCCGGACGGAAGTGACCAATTTAATTCTTTGCACGAAGCTCTGACGCAAGCGTGGAGCAAAATGGTTATTAACGGCACCTTGCACCTCGCATGTTGCAAAGATTCCGATGAAGACCAAGGAACCGTTGAGTACCTGGCGGACTGCGCCCGACAGAGTGGACTCGAAACCCGATTAATCTATATTGAGGACATAGGCGTAAATGGTGAGGGTCGCTTCACAGATCTTCAGGATAACCTTATCGAAAACCTCTTTAAGCTATATCCATGGGAATGGCTCATGTCGGAGGAATTTGGGCAACATATTCCAAAGTCCGGCGTCCGTTTTGTAGAGCCGGGTTGGAAAGCAATCCTCTCCAATAAGGGATTGTTGCCCCTTTTGTGGGAGATGTTCGAAGGTCATCCCAACCTGCTGCCGGCTTATTTCGAAGGCGATCCTGCGGCCTCTGCCTTAGACGGTAATTTTGTACGCAAGCCATTATTTTCGCGCGAAGGCGCTAATGTGGAAATATTCAGAGACGGCGACCGGATTATTAGCGTAGATGGAGATTACGGAGCCGAGGGTCATATCATTCAGGCGCTTCACCCTCTTCCAGACTTCGATGGCAACTACCCAATGATCGGATCTTGGCTAGTCGCGAGTAAGGCCTGCGGTATTTGTATCCGCGAAGATACCACTCTCATAACCGGCGACGACGCCCGGTTCGTACCACATATTATCAGCGACTAATACGACTTAAGATACACAATGTCCGACCAACACAAGTCACTCCTCCGATTTCGTTTTATCGTGTTGCTATGTTCCCACGCGATGATATTTGTCGGTTCTGGAAGCCTTTTTCTGATCGCAGTCACGCTAAAGGATCTTTCTGCTGAATTCGGCTGGCCCCGCGAAGTCCCCTCCCTGGCGTTTTCGCTCCAATTTATCGGTGGCGGGCTCGGGGGAATTCTAATGGGATATCTGCTCGACCGTCTGGGCGCGGTCGTACTTCCAGTCGTAGCCACCTTTGCGGTTGTCACAGGATCTATCCTTACCACCCTCGTTGACGTCCAATGGCAACTGTTTTCAGTTTATCTAGTTTTATTCGGTTTTCTTGGACAGGGGAGTCTATACGCACCGTTAATGGCCAACATTTCAAAATGGTATGACAGAAGGCGCGGCATGGCAGTGGGCATCGTGGCTAGCGGGCAGAGCCTGTCGGGGATCATATGGCCACCAATATTCGGAATTGCCGTAACGGAGGTGGGGTGGCGCAACGGCTTTATAGGATTCGGGATTATCGCCGGATGCATCATGCTACCTATGTGTTTAATTTTTGTCCGCACACCGCCGGAAACTTCAGTTCTTCAGGCCGCAGAGGCTTCGGAGCAACCAAACAAGACCGCGTATTCTCGGCGCGGCGCTCGCCGTAGCGAGACAAGCCTGAGCTATCTCCATTTACAGATGGTGCTATGCGCTGCAATCATCGGCTGCTGCGTATCTATGGCTCTACCCCTAGCCCATCTGGTAGCGCATGCCACTGACAAGGGGCTGCCACTGACCGACGCTGTAACGGTTCTCTCCGTAACCCTTATGGCCGCATTTTTCAGCCGAGTACTCCTGGTCGGCATTTTGTCCGATCGTTATGGTGGAATGTGGGCTTTGTTTTCCTTTTCCGCACTTCAGGCCGCTATGCTCGCGCTATTGGCATATGCAGACACAACTTTCCTACTTTACGTGGTCGGGATCGGCTTTGGCCTCGGATACGGTGGTATCTTTCCAGTCTACGCAGTAATAATTCGTGAATATATGCCACCTCAAGAAGCCGGCCGACGCACCGGAATTGTCTTCCTATTTGGGGCCTGTGCGATGGGCCTTGGCAGTTGGATGGGCGGCGCCCTATTCGATGCGACTGGCAGCTACGACCTACCCTTCCTTATCGGCGTCGCTGTCAATTGCATCAACCTCATTATTGTCGGAATTCTATTAACCAAAACTCAACCCACCTCGCCTGAAGCTGCCCCAGCGTCAGGTCCGGCTTAGGGAGCAGATTTCATGGAAATTTCACTCGATGGGCGAACAGCCCTTATCACCGGTGGCAGCGAGGGTTTAGGAAAGGGCATGGCGATCCGATTTGCGCAATCTGGAGCTGATATCGCCATCATAGCCCGCCGGCCGGACGTACTAACCACTGCAAAAGCAGAAGTAGAAGCCGCCGGAAAGGGTAAAGTAATTGCCATCACCTGCGACCTTCTGAGTTCTGAGGAAACAGCCAAAGCATTTTCAGATGTTGAAGAAGCCTTTGGAAAAATCGACATTCTGGTCAACAATGCCGGTACATCACGAGCAAAACCATTTGAGACGGTCACCGATAACGATTGGGATGAAGATATACAACTCAAGCTGATGGCGGCGGTGCGTCTATGCCGGTCTGCCCTCCCGGGAATGAAACAGCGAAAATGGGGTCGAATTATAAATGTACTCAACATTGGTGCTAAGGCACCGACCGCTAGCGGTGCCCCCACTGTCGTATCCCGGGCCGCCGGACTGGCGCTGACCAAAGTACTCGCCAGCGAGGGAGCACCGCACAACGTCCTAGTTAATGCGTTGATGGTAGGGTTAATTAAATCTGCCCAGTGGGAAAGAGCCTTCGAAAAAGAAAAGGACGCATTAGACTATGAGGTTTTCGTCCAACGGATAGCAAATAAGCGAAATATTCCGCTCGGTCGTATCGGCGAAACCGACGAATTTGCCAATATTGCCTGTTTCTTGGCTTCGGATCAGGCTGGATATATCACCGGTACGTCAATCAACGTGGACGGCGGCGCATCACCGGTTATCTAGGAAATCCAAAATTATCGGTAGTTTTGGATTTCTATGTTGGTTTAAACACGCGAAGTAGACAAAAAGATATCTGGCTGGGTTTTACTCTTTGAAAAGGCCCGGCACTTAGGCCTTTTCCGAATTAATCAAGTGTTGAAGCCAGCCTATCCATAGCTGCGGAGATTGTCGGAGTATCAGCCGCGAAACAAAGCCGCATCCAGCCCTCGCCATCATCGCTGAAGGCTAGACCGGGCGCCAAGCCAACACCAACTTCATCAATTAGTTTTTGCGCGAAAGCAACAGAATCCTTCATTCCTTCAACCGCAAAAAATGCATAGAATGCCCCCTCAGGACGCGATAACGTTACCCGTTTCATTGCCCCTAAGCGCTGGACCACTATGTCGCGGTTTTGCCGGTACCTCTTCAATGTTTCTTTGATGAACGGCTCTCCCTTACGAATAGCGGTAACACCAGCGTATTGCACGAATGTCGTGGGATTAGCGATATTATATTCAACCAATTTCTCAAAGCCTTGGCCGGCATCAGCGGGGTGGGTGATCCATCCAAGACGCCACCCAGTCATCGACCATGACTTAGAAAAAGAGTTGATTACGATTACTCGGTCTTTGGGATCAGCAATATCCAGAAAAGATGGCGCCCGACCGAGTGGCAGGTTCGATTCGTAAGCAAGCCGAATATATACCTCGTCTCCGATAAGCCATATCCCGCGTTTGCGACATTCTTCCAATACCAATTTCTGCTGGGCAGCGGGCATTACCCACCCGGTCGGATTACCCGGTGAGTTGATAAACACTGCCTGAGTGCGACCATCACAAGCCGCAAATAATTCATCGATATCCAGTTTCCAGCGGCCATCTTCTCCTAATTTAAGAGCGACCTGACGGGGCTCTGCGCTCATGATGCGCACGGTCTCTTTACAATTAGGCCAAATTGGACCGACGGCAACCATATTATCACCAGGTGCCATCAGAGCCTCAGACACCATCATAATCGCATTCATTCCGGAACCAGTTACCGTAATCCGATCTAGATCTATATCTCTGCCGTGCAAAGACGACGCATAGGTAGCGATAGTATCTCGTAAGAGCGGTACGCCACGATTTTTGGCATAAAACACATGATCATCGTCAAGGGCCGCGGTGGCCGCATCCTTGATGAACTGCGGGGTCGGCACGTCGGGTTCGCCAAACCAGAGTTTCAATAATCCATCACGACCCATATTTGGTTCGGCAATATGGCGTATAAGTGAGCCGGGTAATTCTTCGAGACTTCGACGCAGACCATTTGGCGCTCTAAGTTCTGTGGACATAATTTTCTCTCGATCTATTCCTACGGATATCGGATAAAATCCAAATACCACACTTAGGGATACGATACCGACTAACTAATAATTGAATTAATAACTTCAACGGGGCTTTTTCATCGTGGCTATTTATAACTATGACGCCGACGCGCAACGGGTATACGCTATTCTGAAGGATGGCGGGATAGGCGTAATACCGACCCATGTCGGGTATGTCATCGTCGCTTGCGAGCCCGAGGCGATCTGGCGCATCTTCACGGCAAAAAAGCGCAAACCTGAAAAACTCAACGCCGTCATCGGCTGTAAAGAAATGCATTTGGAGCTGCACGACCTGCCTGATGAGCGCCGTCTAATTGTCGAAGCTATCACGGAGGAATGGGATCTTCCGATGGGGACCGCGGCCCCGGTCCTTATGGATCACCCATCGCTAGCAAACCTTCCCGACGACACATTAAAACAAACGACACACAACGGGACACTCGCAATGTTACTAAATGCCGGCACTCTAATGGAAAAGATCGCGCAGCTGGCATTTGCCGAAAACCGTATGGCGATAGGTTCCTCTGCGAATGTATCACTCCGAGGTGTCAAGTTTCACCCCTCAGAGATCGAATCAGAAATTCTTGCAGTAGCTGATATCGTAATCGATTATGGTCTAATGCGATGGAACCAATACAATCATTCATCTACAATGATTAATGTTAGCACGATGGAAGTTATTCGCTATGGCTCGTGTTTTGACCTGATTGAAGATCTCCTTCGCAGCCAATTTGGCATCTCACTCCCCCCAAACCCCTATGGAAGCTCCTGACGTGAAAGCACTTATTTACGACGATTATTGTGACCTTTCTGGTATGAGAATCGCTGAAATGCCAGATCCCAAAGCAGGACCCGACGACGTGTTGGTTGAAGTGCACGCAGCGGGGCTGAACCCGATCGATTGGAAGGTAAGATCTGGCCAGATGCGTGGACGGTTTGAACTTGAGTTTCCGGATGTCGCGGGAAGAGACTTATCCGGCGTAGTGATCGCAGCCGGTCAAAACGTGGATCACCTAAAAAAAGGTGATACTGTTTTCGGCACCTGCCCACCAGACCGTTGGGGTAGCCATGCGGAATTAGTTGCGGTTGCAGCCAACGCTCTAGGCATCAAGCCCCCCGAGATTTCCCACATTGAAGCAGCCTCTATTTCCCTCGTCGGACTGACCGCGCTCACCGCTCTGGAGCAGACCGCCAATATCGTTGCCGGAATGAAGGTTTTAATCCATGCCGGCGCCGGCGGCGTCGGTTCATTCGCCATACAGTATGCCAAGTCCCGCGGAGCGCTAGTGTATACCACAGCAAGCCCCACAAATACTGAATTTGTTGAGAATCTTGGGGCCGATAAGGTAATAGACTATCGCTCGCAGGATTTTCGTGAGGTCGTCTCCAATATAGACATAGTCTATGACACCTTAGGTGGAGACACTAATATACGATCATACGACATTCTAAAATCTGGCGGCCTAATGGTTTGCCTCAATGCGGAGCCGGTCCCTAGTGAAAAAACGCGCGAGGATATTAGGGTCGATACCCCCTTGGTTAAATACGATCGAGCGGGCGTCGAACGTATCGTTGAACTAATTCAAGTAGGCGCCGTTAGGCCCAGTGTTGGGAGCGTATATTACCTCGACGACGCAATCGAAGCTTACGGTCTAAGCGAGACCAATCACGCCCAAGGCAAAGTTGTTCTGCAGATGAAATGAACGCTTTGTTGAAATTCAAATACGTTTAAAAGGATTTGGTTTTATACATACCGAAGGCAAGAAACGTGGAGATAACTGTCCTCGGAGGCAAACACGGATGATACGCTACGGCGGCGGATACCGCGGAAACAGAGCATAATATTCGTTTCTGGCGTCGAGATTTTGATGCTTTTGGAGAGGTGTCCGCAAGCAAAACAATCACGGCAACTGACCCTAACGATCGCCGCGACATTCCATTCGGGATCATCACCAGCGGTGTTGCAACCGCAATGAATGGTGCAAAACTAATTAATTCACCGTTACCCGGAACGGCTAAACACGAGTTATGCGAATTAATTCCGCCTCACTTGCGAGATGGCCTTCGTGAACGCCAAGATTTTATGACTATCGCAACATCGATGTGGAGTCCTAACAGTTCGAAACACTTTGAAAGTTTGTAGACCTAATCGAATACCTTTGCCTCATGGCCCTTCAGACGGGTTGACCGATCCCGCCGAGAGCCTTGCGGCAAAAGCTGGTAATTCCGTCGTAAATACGTAATTTCTAAAGGCGACGGAACAAACTCATAATTTTTAAATATTGAGGCAATTATGAGCGGGAAAACATTTTTTAAGACAACCGTATACCGTTTTATGAAAGGGTTTGCGTTTAAAGCGACAAAAACGCTAAGCTTTGAGGGATTGATGTTGGCTACTCGTTCTTATCGCCGTAGAGCGCGTATGACGAGAAGCGCTCGGACAGTAAGGTCAAGACTGCACAGATCAATTATATAAATGATTAAAATAATTAGACGTCGATTAAGGAGTTACTATGCCGACAGGTACCGTTAAGTGGTTCAACCCCACAAAAGGTTTTGGATTTATTGAGCCCGACGAAGGCGGGAAAGATGCGTTTGTTCATATTTCCGCTGTTGAGCGGGCCGGACTGCAAGGGTTGCGTGAGGGCCAAAAGGTCGAGTTTGAGCTAGTTCCTAGCCGCGATGGCCGAAACGCTGCTGACAACATTGTAGCACTGGACTAACTCTCGGATTTCCTAAAAAAACGATAGATCCGTCTATCGCTTTTGATAATAAGTCTCAGTTGACTTGGCGAAGTGCTAAAGTTGCCACTTTGTCGATAACACCTGTGCTAGGATCAACCACAACCTTGTGATGTTCTCGTGCGTATGCAGCTGAAATTTTAGCATTCCAGACATCTCGCGCGACGCTATGGGGATCTCGTTTTAGTGGATCACCAAAACCACCACCGCCTGGCTGAACATGGCGGATTAAATCGCCCTGTTCCAACTTTCTATTGATTTTACTGGGCAGAGAGATGTGGTGGCCCGCATGAGTTGTAATCTCGTTTACAGCGGGGCTTGCCTCCCCACCCCCGGCGAGCCCATAAGGTCTGATTTTCATCCGGTCAGCACGCAGTTGCAACCCCGCCTCCCTCGCCAAAAGGCGGTATGATCGAGCAACGCCAAGGCCACCGCGAAATTCACCTGCGCCACAACTATCTGGTACAAGCGCATATTCTTCTACCCGGACGGGATGTTGCGATTCCATTGTTTCGACCGGCGTATTCGAAAGATTCTGCGAGGGATTTGTTATGGCCTCGATCCCATCCTTATCCGGTCGACCGCCCCAAGCGCCACAAATCATGTCAACAATGATAAATGGATTTCCATCGGCCTTATACCCACCCAGAGACACAACCGTATTACCGCCCTCGCCCGCAGCCGGCACTATATCTGGCACGATTTTCGCTAAAGCACCAAACATTGTGTCAACGATACGATATCCTGTTAACGCCCGAGCAGCGCAGGCAGCGGGCATTTTCGGGTTCACGATAGATGCCTCGGGTGCTTTTACGTCTATCGCCCGAAACACGCCGGCATTATTAGGTATATCGCCTTTTAGGACGCATCGAACCGACAAATAGGTGCAGGAATTGGTGTAGGATTTAGTCGAGTTCAGAGCTGCAGGCACTTGTGGGGCAGTGCCCGTATAGTCAACTGTTACCCCATCACCATTAACTGTAATGGAAGTTTTAATTGGAATAGGTTCGTCAGTGAAACCGTCATCGTCTATATAATCCGTGAATTCATACACCCCGTCCGGCCACTTCCGGATTTCCTCTCTGGTCATGCGCTCGGCATAATTAAGAAGCTCAGTGAAATAAATTTGGGCCCTCGTTGCACCATAACGATCAAATAGTTTGCTCATTTCACGCGCGCCGGTACCACAAGCAGCATACTGCGCTTTCAAGTCACCGATAACACGATCTGGTAATCTAACGTTTAAATCGATTAACTTAATTAGAGTGTTATTTATTTTTCCATTTTCAAAAAATTTTAACGCCGGGATCCTTAGCCCTTCTTGAAAAATTTCCTCAGAATCGCTGGCGTTTGATCCCGCCACACGCCCACCAACGTCTGTATGATGACATATGACAACCGTAAAACCCTGTAGATGAGTTCCATGAAATATCGGCATGAACATAAAAATGTCTGGGAGGTGCATTCCGCCCTGATAGGGGTCATTGAGTATTACTGCGTCCCCCGGAGAGAGACTATCACCGTATTGTTCTAACACCACGCCCATTGCCTCCGGTACAGCACCAAGATGAAGTGCTACGGTTTTTGCTTGCGCGATCATATTTCCAGATGCATCGCAAATTGCGGCAGAGAAATCCATCACGTCCTTTACTATCTCGGACCGTGCAGTGCGCATGACGTCATACGCCATTTCATCAACAATCGAGTCTAGGCCATTTTTGATAACAGCAAAGGTAATTGGATCAATATCAGGGGTCATTTTCAATACACCATCGCGCTATCAGGAACATCAATGACAACACTCCCACAGCCATCTGCAGCCGCAATAGAGTCCGGCGGCAAAACGATCGTTGTATCGTAAGATTCAAGTATTGTAGGACCCACAATCAAACCGTCCGTAATTGTTGTCCGTGCTCTAGTAGGTGTCGGTGTATAATCCTCCGTCACCGAAAACCAGGCCGAACGTTGTTCGTCCGGGATATCAAGCGCCACAACCTGAGAATCAATTCCCTTAAAACTTAGACGGTTGTCCCGAATACCCCGGGCAGCTAGTCGTATATTCACAAGTTCTTTTGCCTCATCATTTATATATCCGTATGTATCTTCGTAAGCCACCTGAAAGGCGCGCTTTAGGACATCGAACCCCTGTTCGAAAATCTCTTCCGGGTTAATTGGGACTGTCAATTCCGAGGACTGCCCGATATATCTAACATCCGCGCTGAATGATAATTGTATCTGGCTGTTGGGAAACCCGTCGATACGTAAACGCTCAACACCCTCCTCACGCAACTTAGCAATGGCCTCAGCAAATTGGGGGACCTCCAGTCTCGCAATAGGTTGGAGCAGGTTACGTACAAAGTTGTGTTCCACGTCAGATGCCAACATTCCGACCGAACTAAACACGCCTGACATCGGTGGCACGATTACCTTTCGAATACCCAGTAATCCTGCCACTTCCACAGCGTGCACGGGACCAGATCCACCGAATGCCATTAGAGCCATATCCCGCGGGTCACGTCCCCTTTCAACTGTTACTGAACGGATAGCTCGAGCCATAGCAACATTGGCGATTTTTCTGATCCCTGCCGCCGCTTGGACCATGTTTAGTCCAAGTGGTTTACCGATTTTCTCCATCACCGCGTTTTCAGAAAGCCCCACATCGATTGCTAGACTCCCACCAGCCAAGCCATCCGGATTGAGGTACCCAAGAATGACGTTTGCGTCGGTGACGGTAGGTCGGTCGTTACCAAGACCGTAACAAGCAGGACCAGGATCAGCTCCAGCGGATATCGGACCCACCTGGAGTAAACCGCCCTCATCGATCCAAGCTATCGAGCCTCCGCCAGCCCCTACCTCGGCTATATCTATGGCAGGCACTTTCAACATATAACCACCACCCTTAATAAATCGGCTTGGGGTAGAAATACCATCACGGAACTCGTACTCCGATGTTAGACTTGGTTCGCCACACTCGATAATAGAAGCTTTCGCTGTCGTACCACCCATATCGAACGCAATGGCATTCTCATAGCCATTGTCTTGTCCCAAACGCGCGGCCCCCATCACTCCACCCGCCGGTCCCGAACCAACCGCAAATACTGGTACGGCGCTGGCTGTCTCGACTCGCATCATGCCGCCAGATGATGCAACTACCAGAAGTGGTGCTTTCATTCCCGCGTCGGACAGGTTTAGCGTCAAATTTGCAAGATATCGTCTCATTTCCGACAAAAGGTAAGCATTGACTACTGTGGTCGACGTACGTTCGTATTCCTTCATCTCGGGCAACACATCACAAGAAGCTGTCACTAATAGGTCGGGAAAGTTTTGATGCAGAATGTCAACAGTTCGGCGTTCATTTGAAGGATTCACACAAGAGTTAATGTAGCAAATAGCAACGGACTCAACCCCTTCTTCGACGAGCATCTCGCCAGCCGAAATTACCTCTTCCTCAGAAAGCGGGTGAACAACCTCTCCGTCAGCGCCCATTCTTTCGCTGATCTCTAAGCGATACCTACGAGGCACCAATGGCTCCGGCTTTTCCCATGAGAGGTTAAACATCGTGGGAGTTCGGATACGACCAATCTCGAGAATATCGCGAAAGCCTCTTGTCGTGATTAGACCTGTCTTAGCTCCAGATTTTTGAAGAATCGTATTTGATCCAACCGTGGTGCCATGCACTATCTCCCGAACAGCGCTAAATTCAGCCCCAAGGTCTTTGAGCAAGCCCGCCAAGCCGGTTACTACTGCTTGTCCCGGATCGTTCGGCGTAGAAGCCACTTTACGAACATGCAGGGTTCCGTCTGCAAGCTGTGCGACAATATCTGTAAAGGTTCCCCCGATATCACAACCGATATGGATTTTGAACTCTGTCATGTGGCTAATCGATTTTTACCTGTATTAAGGAGAACCGATTCTGCGCTGAAGTCGACAGCCATGCCAGTAACAAAACAGACCGTATAATTATAGAGGAAATATCACACACTCGCCGACTGTGTCCCAAAATCTTCTGCCGCTTCGGCAGAGCATACATCCTCCGTCGATCCGGTAAATCCCGATGTACACGCCACATCGGTATAGTTGCTAAGTTTATAATTATGAGGAATTTATGGACAGAGTCTATTCTTATGCCTGAGTTAACTAGATAACTCGCATTTTGAGGCGGGTTGAGGCGGATACTTTGGAGATGTCTCGGGAAAAGTTTATACTCACCCCAGTCAAGATATAAAGCGCCTCGCTGAGTAAGCCCTTACGCTCCAGAAAACTACAAGGAGCTAATACCCATACTATTTGAGCAACGCGAGCCCGCTTTTAAGGGATAATGCCTATTTATTATTTGGTGAACGGTTCTGGCTCACCCTCGGGTATAGCTACTCGAAATACATTTAGAGTAAATGAGATTAGAGTGTAGTAACCGCAAATCCCGATCAGTTCCACCATCAGCTCATCACCAAGAAGGTCAACGCCGCTCTTGTAGGATACGTCCGAAAGCTCTCCGGTTTTGACTATTTCTTGCGCGATTTCATGGACCAACTGCTCCTGGTCCGACAGGGGTTCTGGGTTTTTACCGGTTCTAAGTAATTCAATCGCACTGGCATCTACACCCTCCTCCACTGCTAACGGCGCGTGCGCAAACCATTCAAAATTTGCCTGCCAATATTGGCCGACAGTGCAAATCGCTAATTCCCTTAAATTCCCGGGTAAATTCGACCCGTAGCGTAAAAAGGAACCTAATTTTTGCGCTGGATCAGCGAGTCCGGGAGCATGCAACCAGGGTCCAAATGGTCCGCGAATTGACCCTCTTGTCTCAGTAATTGAGTCCGCTATCCGTCTCTGATCATCGGAATATTTATCAGGGTCGGGGGCGAAGAGGCGCTGCATTCTTACTTTCCTAGGGATTAAATACTTTTAGACCTTCACCATATCGTCAACCTTTAACGACAGGCGTTCGCGAGAATCGTGCGCTAATAAACTCAAACTCTTCAATTTTCCGCCCCCAAAACTTCGGTAAATACCCTCGGAGTAGACCCGAGAGAAGGGATGCAAAAAATCATCCGACGTTTCCTCATGAAACTGACAATTGATCTCCGGCAACATAATATCAGAATTGGATTTGATCCTATTCACCAGCCAAACCAAGATATCTACGGAACGGCATGGCATCGAATACCCCCCCCGTCATTATTTTCACTCAATTATACTCATAAATCCAAGATTACGAAAAATCCTCGAATGAGCAAGTTGCATTATCCATTAACTACGAAACCGAATGGTACCCACCTATCAAATATCCGCTCGGCGGACGAATTACAGCTGAGATCACTTGACGCACTCGAACTTCCTGACACAGTATCGCAATTGGTTTAGGTGGAGAGAGAGCGAGATGACTGGCTGCATCGTGGGCTGGGCCCACACTAAATTTGGAAAACACGAAGGTGTTGAACTTGAAACCCTCATAGTCGAAGCTGCCACGGAGTCCCTTCTCGACGCCGGTATCGCACCCGAAGACGTCGACGAAATCTACATTGGACATTTCAATGGTGGTTTCGTGACGCAGGACTTCCCAGCATCGCTGGTCCTTCAGGCTCACAAAGGTTTGCGTTTTACGCCAGCGACACGAGTAGAAAACGCCTGTGCTACAGGTACAGCTGCAATTTTTCAGGGGCTAAACTCCATTGCTGCTGGTAATGCAAGGATTGTACTTTGCGTCGGCGTCGAAAAAATGACCGAGTTAAATAGCACTGCAATCGGCGAAGTTTTGACAAAAGCAAGTTATTTCAAGGAGGAAGGCGGAGAGAACGGCTCCTTCGTCGATATCTTTGCGCGCATCGCTGAGCGATATTTTAGCGAATACGGAGATCATTCCGACGCCCTGGCACAGATCGCGGCCAAGAATCACTCCAATGGTGCAGTTAACCCACTGGCCCATTTCCAAAAGGATCTGGGATACGACTTTTGCCGCACGGCTTCCGAGAAAAACCCTTTTATTTCGGGTCCGCTTAAACGTTCAGACTGCTCGCCTGTAACTGACGGAGCAGCAGCGGTTGTATTAGCTAGCAAAGAAGTTGCGTTGGGAATGAAAAAGGCAGTAGCTTTCCGTGCTGCCTCCCACGTTAATGACTTTTTGCCCATGTCTAGCCGCGATGTGACACAATTTGAGGGTGCAGCCAAGGCATGGCGGCTAGCATACAATCAAGCAAATATTGCCGTAAACGACCTTGACGTTGTCGAGGTTCACGACTGTTTTACCATTGCCGAACTTCTAATATATGAAGCTATGGGCCTAGCCGAAAAAGGGAAAGGCGGCACCGTCATTGCGGAGGGTGTTTCTGCCAAAGATGGCAGACTGCCCATTAATCCATCGGGCGGACTAAAATCGAAAGGGCACCCGATTGGTGCAACAGGTGTGTCAATGCATGTTATGGCCGCAATGCAGGTGCGGGGTGATGCCGGTCCACTGCAAGTTTCTGGAGCCGAAATAGCTGGCGTGTTCAATATGGGAGGGTCCGCCGTGGCCAATTATACCTCTATTCTCGAAGCAGCGCGCTGACTTACGTCTTGAAAAAGCAGCCTCAAGCCCAACGCATCGTTGTAAGACCGATAAAATATTTGGTCAGTCGAATGCCGTTAACCCAGTCCCTCATCACTCCTAGTGAATTAAAGATAAAACTAGGCAACGGCTTATGAACCTCGCAGGCTTTCTTCATGACGCTGCTTATCAAACACCGGAAGCGCCCGCTCTAGCGCTAGGTAACGAAATAGTCGCTACATACGCCCAGCATTCTGACCGGTCGTCACGATTGGCCGAAGCCCTTCTGGCGCTCCCCGGAATAGAACCAGGCGACCATGTAGCAATTGCTATGAAAAATGCGCCAGAATACTCCGAAATCATGTTCGGAGCGTGGCATGCCGGTCTTGCGATCGTCCCCATGAACGCTCGCCTTCACCCAAAAGAATTTTCTTATATCCTCGATAACGCTGGCGCTAAGGTGTGCTTCGTGGACGGCGATTTAATCGATGTTATCGGCAGTATCACAGATAATATACCGGACCTGAAACATTTAATTCAGGCTCCATCGACCGGTTACGCTGAAATGGTGGCAGGCAATTCGAGAGAAGTCTTCCCAGTAAAGGGAGACGATCTGGCCTGGCTCTTTTACACTTCTGGGACCACTGGCCGCCCGAAAGGGGCAATGCTGACGCATGCAAATTTGCGTGCAATGAATGCCGCTTATTTCGGCAGCGTAGACGATATTAAGCCGACCGATTGCATCATACATGCGGCACCATACAGCCACGGCTCCGGTCTTTACCTAGTCCCTCATGTTGAACGTAGCGCCTGTCAGGTGATTCCAGTATCGGGTGGCTTTGATCCCGCCGAAGTTTTGGACCTCCTACAGACTTGGAGTGGCACAACAATTTTCATGGCACCTACGATGTTAACTAGGTTGATAAATGCACCCCAAATGGACGAGGCGAATACGCAAAACTTAAAAACCATCGTATATGGTGGCGCCCCGATGTACACTGAGGATTGCTTAAAAGCGCTCGATAGATTGGGGCCTAAGCTCGTACAAATATATGGTCAGGGCGAAGCACCGATGACCATTACAGTACTGTCACGCGCTTTGCACGTCGCTAGCGACACCGCAGCCTACCTTGATCGCCTTGCATCCGTCGGAAAGGCTCAAACCGGCGTCGAACTGCGCATCGTGGATACTGACGACAACGATCTGCCGGCGGGTCAAATCGGCGAGATCCTCGTCCGTGGAGATGTTGTAATGAGAGGTTACTGGAATAATCCTGATGCGTCTTTGCAAACCCTTCGCGACGGCTGGCTTTATACAGGTGACATGGGAACACTGGATACAGACGGCTTTCTTACCCTCAAGGACCGCTCAAAAGATCTGATTATTTCCGGTGGATCCAACATTTACCCCCGAGAGGTTGAGGAAGTCTTGCTCCGCGATGACCGGGTCCTAGAATGTTCGGTAATTGGACGGCCCCACCCGGATTGGGGTGAGGAAATCATAGCTTTCGTTGTTCCGAAACATGGAGAGGTAATTACAGAATCCGAACTTGACGCACTTTGCCTTGAGTACATCGCGCGTTTTAAACGTCCAAAAGCCTATCGTTTTATCGATACCCTACCAAAAAATAATTACGGCAAGGTTCTAAAATCCGAGTTACGTCAAACGGTTTAATAAAGACTTCGGTTAAACTCCTCCTATTTAAACAAATAGAATCTTGTCTCTATAAAATTATTAAAACCGTCGCGACTTCCATCTCTCGTATACCGGTTTTCTTTCCCCTTGCACCTATCTCTGGGCGATAGGATGAAAGACCTTCAAACCATCGAGACGGAATGCGCCAATAGCACTTTGACCCTCTGTACCAGTAAGCCAGTGAATAAAGGCTCTGGCTCCAATAACGTTCACGTGGCGGTGTTTGGCTGGGTTTATGAGAATCACGCCATACCGATTGACAAGACGCTCATCCCCCTTCAGCAAAACATCGAAATCGTTTTTATTACTAAAGCTCGCCCATGTCGCTCGATCTGTGAGCGTATACGCACCGAGACTAACTGCAACGTTTAGCGTCGCCCCCATTCCACTCCCAACTTCTCGGTACCAACCCCCGCTATCTAAACCCGGGTCTAACCCCGCCATCTTCCATAAGGAACGTTCTCGAATATGGGTGCCACTATCGTCACCTCTTGAAACGAAGGAAATCTTCCTTTTGGCAATTACTGAAAAGGCATCCGACACGGAGGACATTGCGGCTACACCAGCTGGATCAGATTTTGGTCCGATCAAAACAAAGTCGTTCCGCATAACGTCATGCCGCTCGATGCCAAAACCTAAATCAACGAACCGCTCTTCCGCCGCCCGTGCGTGGACTAAAATGAGGTCTGCATCTCCATTTCTACCGTTCTTTAACGCCTGGCCTGTCCCCACCGCTACAACGCGCACACCAACCCCTGTTTTGGAACGGAATTTAGGTATTAGATAGTTAAGTAAACCTGAATTTTGTGCGGATGTCGTTGACTGTAAAATAATGTAATTGCGCTCGGCCAATACCCGTGTTTGGGTTGCCGGGAAGGTCATCAAAAAAGCTGTCAGAACTATGCAGTTTAACAACCTAAACAACTATCTCACCTTCAAGGTACGCCCGAGCCACGTCGGATTGAGGATTACTTAGAACTTTTTCGGTAGTCCCTCTTTCCGCTTCTTTACCGTTATACAGAAAAAGGACGTCCTTCCCCAAGCGACGTGCCTGACCAATATCATGCGTAACCAAGACGATTGCGGTTCCTCGTTCATTTGCCTCCAAAACTAATGTCTCGATCCGTTGTACCGACGCAGGATCAAGGCTAGCGGTTGGCTCATCTAGAAAAAGAATATCTGGCTCCGAAGCAAGAGCTCGCGCAACAGAAAGCCGTTGCTGCTCCCCAACCGATAACAAACGGGCTTGGAGCCGCCGAGCTTGGGTTAGTCCGGCGCGAAGTAGAGCCAGGTCAATCATTGCTGGTCTTTGGTGGCGTGGTATCGCCAGCGCAGCTAATGCATATACAATATTTGCCTCGACAGACCGCCTTAGTAGCACGGGTCGCTGGAACACCATTGCCTGCCGTCGGGCTCCATCATTCGGGCCTTTCGCCCAGGTTATGGAACCCGATGTCGGCTCAAACATCCCATGTAACAATCTCAGAAGTAAACTTTTTCCAGCACCATTGGGTCCGAGGACAACTGTGGAAGTGGCCGGGTGGACAGTCAGAGAAATTCCATCAATCAAAGCCTTTGAACCAACTGAGAACCGGAGATTCCGAGCCCGAAGTGGCAGGATAGTGCTACCCATGGGGTATCTTTCGCGAACGGTCGCCAAGAACAGCAACTGCGCCATTCACCAAAAGTGAGATTCCCACAAGTATTATACCCAGAGCAAGTGCTAACGCTAAGTTGCCTTTCGAGGTTTCAAGAGCGATTGCAGTCGTCATCACGCGTGTAAGGTGATCAATATTACCCCCAACAATCATTACAGCGCCGACTTCGGCGATGGCGCGTCCAAAACCGGCAAGAGAGACAGTAACTAGGCTATAACGGGCGTCCCACAACAAGGTTATAATCCGCCGCGACCCGGAAACGCCTAATGACCTCAATTGTTCATCGTATTCAACAGCGAGGTCCTCCACCACTTGTCGCGTTAGCGCGGCGACAATCGGCGTGACAAGAATAGTCTGGGCGATAACCATAGCGAGGGGTGTATAGAGTAGACCAAATACACCCAGAGGGCCTGCTCGCGACAAACATAAGTATACCCCCAAGCCAACCACTACCGGCGGCAGTCCCATCAATGCATTCAAGAGAACAATAACAGTCGGTCGCCCATGAAACCGGGTCACGGCAACGAAAGCCCCGAAAAACATGCCGAGTACGCAAGCAAAAAATACGGATGTCAAACTGACGGCCACAGATAATCCGATGATTTCTATCAGGTCGGGATCACCTTTGAATATTAACTCTGCAGCGAGAAAAAATGCAGTCTTTAAATCGTGCATAACCGCGTTGTCCCGAATTATAGGTTTTTCTGCAACACATTAGGCGCATAGGCGTACAGATCATGTCTATTTTAATGGTTTCCAGAAGACAGCACTAATATACAGTCTATTAAATTAATAACTTATCGACGCAGGGGTATCTGCCATGAAGATAGACGTATTCAATCACGTGTTTCCAATCGAATTCTTTGAACAGGTCGACGGCTTGATGCCGGACACCGCTGTCAAAAGGTGGAAATCGATTAAAACAATATACGACATGGATGCGCGCCTCCGAATGCTTGACGAGTTCGACGATTATCAGCAAATCATTTCTATGTCTCAACCACCGACGGACGCGATTGCGGGTCCCGATGACAGCCCAGCTCTCACACGTGTCGCAAATGATGGAATGGCAAGAATTTGTCGTGAACATCCTGATCGTATGCCGTGGTTTATAGCTTCACTGCCGATGAATAACACAGCAGCGGCTGTAGCTGAGGTAGATCGAGTAATCGATGAACATAATGCCGTTGGGTTCCAGCTTTTTACCAACGTTAACAATAAAGCATTAGACCAGCCTGAATTCCGTGATGTATTCGCTAAAATTGCCGAGCGGGGGAAAATCATATGGTTACACCCAACACGCCCCGAGACACATCCGGATTATCTCACAGAGGACAGATCATTTTATGAAATCTTTTGGGGTTTCGGTTGGGCATACGAAACAAGCACAGCAATGGCCCGGATTGTCTGTTCCGGTATGTTTGACGAAATTCCCAGCCTAAAGATAATCGCACATCACTGGGGTGCGTACGCACCCCACGCCGAGGGTCGTTTCACACCAGCATGGGAGAGCCGTAATGCGGTAATGGGAGATGAACGGGGTTTCGCGGGCAAATTAAAGAAGCCTCTTGTGGATTACTTCAAAAAGGACTTCTACGGCGATACGGCTATGTTTGGCGCCCAAGCCGCCAGTCAGGCAGGCTTCGACTTTTTCGGAGCAGACCATTCCCTTTTTGCCACTGACGCTCCATATGATCATGAAGGGGGATCTTATAATATCAGGTCTACATTAAAGGTTTTGGAAAATCTCCGCTGTGAGGATGAGGACCGCCAGATGATTTTTGAGGAAAATGCCCGGCGCCTCTTTTGCATTTAGACAATAAAACATCTCGTAACATGTTTTAGGGATATCAAGTGGTAATGAAAGCACTACCTCTTTTAGCGATTCAATTACTTGCAATCACGATTATCCTTCAAGCCCCAAGCGTCGTCGCCAGCGGCCCGGGGCACAAACACGGCGCAGAGTTGATTAAAGAGATTAAGAAGAAATTTCCTAATACCGACCATGCCGTGATTATCTCTAAACGGCGTGATATTATGCATGCACTCGGCGACAGCATGAAGAGAATAGCCAAAGGCCTGAAGCAGGAAGTTAGTATTACCGACTTAAATGAGGCCGCTATAAAGATTGAAGAAATCGGTCGGATTATCCCAAGTCTTTTTCCTCCAGGCACTGGAATGGAAACATACAACGGCGTTACTGGCGCCAAGTCTGCAATCTTCTCAGATGCCTCTGGCTTTAAAACTCTTTCGTTGAAAATGTCTTCTCTGGCCTCCGATTTTATAGAAGCGGCAAACACTGGAGCCAGCACAACGGTTCTTAGATCAAAATTTCGTTTGATTGGGAGGCAAACCTGCGGAGGCTGCCACCGTATATATCGCGAGAAACTTAGACACTAGAAAAAGGACCACTCCGGCCGCTCCACATAAGGAAATAGTGAAGTTGCCCTCAACAATTATTCAAACGAGGACGAGAAATATTTCTGATTGGTCCGACCATAGTGGATACCTAAAAATGTTCGATATGATCGTGGAAATCTAAACTGGGATAGTGGGATATGTACGATGATTACGGCGCCTTCATGCCAGGAGAACGGCTGAGGATTGAAGGGTCCGCAAACGGGCCACTGACCGGAAAAACTTTTGCAGCGAAAGATGTTTTTGACGTAGCAGGCCACCCCACAAGCAATGGGCATCCGATGTGGCGGGAAACGCACCCTTTACCGAATGCTAATTCGTCAGCCGTTGACCTACTTCTCTCTGCTGGTGCCAGTCTCTATGGAAAAACCGTGTGCGACGAAATGTGCTATAGCCTCGCGGGAGATAACGTCCACTATGGTTCACCCATTAATCCAACATCTCCAAGCCGCTCTATTGGAGGTTCGTCCTCTGGATCAGCGGCGGCCGTTGCTGGTGATCTCGTCGATTTCGCGTTGGGTACGGATTGTGGTGGTTCGGTCAGGTGCCCCGCAAGTTTCGCAGGTATATACGGTATTCGCCCAACACATGGACGGGTCGATGCCGATGGGGTAGTGCCCTTGGCTAATTCTTTTGACGTCGTTGGCTGGTTAGCGAAGGATCCCAGCATATTGCGGGCGGTGGGTAGCGTTCTATTGTTAGACGAATCCCTCAATATCTCACCGACAAAAGCCATCTTTGCAGAAGATGCTTTTGCGCGACTACCAGCCGCAGATCGTGCAATAATAGAGATTGCTGCTTCAAAACTGATCAAGCGCCTAGGGCTTGAGACAATCCCTCTTCAATTGGCCCGAGAGGGTCTCGATCACTGGTATTCCGCCTTCCAACATCTTCAAGCATTGGAGATATGGGGCGAACACGCCAACTGGATAAAATCTAAAAAACCTTCATTCGGGCACGGTGTCAGGGAGAGGTTCGCTTATGCGGCCAAGCTTGCCACTGCTGATCGACAGAGATATCAACCGGTTCGCGCCAACGCCAGAGAGCGTATAAATACTCTTCTGGCTGACGGTAACGCTATCATTATCATGCCGACGGCACCTATTAGCCCGAAACGAAAAGCCAGCGGCGCACAGGTCGAAGACTTTCGCAGAAGGACGATGGGCCTGACTTGTCCAGCAGGTTTATCAGGCTGTCCGCAAGTCAGCCTACCACTCGCGGATGCGGCCAGCCCGATCGGTGTTTCTATATTAGGGCCCCAAAAAAGTGACGAAATTCTGCTTAAAATTGCAGACGATATGGCTACGTAAATCAAGTTCCGTAAATATTATTGCATACCCGCCCCAAGCGATGGTTATGATAAAGTTCCATCCTCAATACCGTTGAGGAAGTGGTTTAAATTGATAATCACAGGGAGCAAGTTTAGCTGCCATAAGAACCTATTTATCAATATCACATTACAAACTGTAAATTCCGATAATTTACATAAGACATGATTCCACTTCTTACGTATGGGCCCGTATTTGAGAAGACAAAGTTAAGGTCAAGTGAATGAAAGCGATACGTTATAGCCAGTATGGGGGTCCCGAGGTCTTGGATTATCTCGACCTACCAGATCCAATTCCCGCCCCGAACGAAGCTCTGATTGCAGTTCGTTGCGCTAGCGTCATACCCGGGGACTGGAAAGTTCGGTCAGGAAAATTACACGAAATGTTTCCGATTGATCTTCCGACAATACCAGGACGAGACGGCGCGGGCGTAGTTGTTGCAACCGGTGAAAGTTGTGATTGGGCCAACATCGGTGATGAACTTTGCTTCGTTTCAGAGCATGTCGAACCAGGCAGTTACGCAGAACTCATTGCCCGGCCTAGAGAGATGACCATCCCCAAACCGCAGAATATCAATTTTGCTGAGGCGGCAGCTATGATGCACGCGGGTGTTTGCGCCTGGATCGGGCTAATCGAGAACGCGGGGATATCTTTCGGACAAAATGTACTGATACACGCAGGAGCTGGTGCTATCGGTGGGATGGCGATCCAGATCGCTAGCAGCTTAGGGTGCAACGTGACCACGACATGTAGCGCTGCCAATTCAGACTATGTTCGGGAACTAGGAGCCCGTCATGTGGTTCCATATGACAGGGAAGAATTTCGCGACCAGGTAAAGAAGCAGGACATAGTATTCGACCTAATTGGCGGTATTGTGCATCAAAATTCATGCAGGGTCCTCCGAGCGGGAGGAACCTTAGTATGGCTCATTGCCGAACCTTTCGACGATGTAAGTTCGGAATATGACATCCACTGCAAGCAGGCGATCATCCACGACCGTCGGGATACAATGGAAAGACTTTCACAGCAGGTTACAGCCGGTATATTAAAGCCACAGGTTTCTCGACTATTACCGCTAACGCTCGCAGCGGAAGCACATAAAATAGTCGAAGACGGTTCAAACACCCGCGGCAGAATTATTCTCGAAATCGGGGACGGAGCTTAAATAAGTGTAACGTTGGAAATGGTAAAATTGAGATGAAATATCGCGTCGGTATTGATATCGGCGGCACCTTCACCGACCTCATTCTGATGGCAAACGACGGGTCAGTGCACGCTGAAAAATTGCTCACGACACCAGACGATTTTGGTCGGGGTATCGCCACTGGTCTCGCTGCCGCCCTAAAAAACGTTGGTGCGCAACCAGAAGACGTGGACGTAGTCGTCCATGGTACAACAGTCGCTACGAATACTATTCTGGAAGGAAAGGGAGCCTTAACCGGGCTTATTACGACCGAAGGCTTTCGCGACGTGTTAGAGTTACGCCGCCTTCGTATCCCGGAAATGTATTCTCTCAACTGGACCAAGCCGCCACCTCTAGTGCCTCGTCGATTACGACGGGAAGCACGAGAAAAGGTCGGGCCTCAGGGTGACATACGATTGCCTTTGGAGGAGGATACCGTCGTTGCCGCCGGCGAACGCCTGTTACAAGAAAACGTTTCCGCCGTCGCGATCGCATATTTGCATTCCTATGCGAATCCAGATCACGAGCAGCGAAGCGCCGAAATCCTGCGCGATATCTTAGGCCCGAAGGTATTCATCACATGTTCAAGCGATATTCTCCCGGAAATACGAGAATATGAACGAACATCGACAACCGTCATAAATGCCTATTTGGGCCCTATTTTGTCGGACTACTTCGACTCTCTCCAGCGTCATTTAAAACAGATCGGTTTGTTGGCCCCTGTACAGATCATGAAATCCGACGGCGGTGTAATGTCAGTAACCGCCGCTGCAAATAAACCGGCGTATATTGTGGAGTCGGGCCCAGCGGCAGGTGTTATTGGTGCGGCCCGGCTAAATACGACCGAAAATGTCATCACCCTAGATATGGGAGGTACTACCGCAAAAGCATCGATGATCGAAAGTGGACTAATAGCCCGCACAGGAGATTATGAGGTTGGGGCCGGCATTAACCTCTCAAGCAAGTTGGTAATGGGTGGCGGGTACGCATTAAAATTGCCGGTTATCGACATATCCGAAATTGGAGCCGGAGGCGGGAGTATCGTCTCGATGGATCGGGGCGGCCTGGTAAAGGTCGGGCCGGAAAGTGCGGGCGCCTTGCCAGGCCCAGCATGCTATAACCGCGGCGGAGAGGAGCCAACATTTACAGACTCCGTTGTGACCCTTGGCTTCCTCAACCCAACCCACTTAGTAGGCGGTGATCTCCAGATAGATGCAGATAAAGCTCGTCGAATTATTGATACAAAGGTCGCGAAACCGATCAATCGTGACCCGATAGAAACCGCCTGGGGTGTGTTCCAAGTAGCCTGCGGCACGATGGTCCGAGCAGTAAAGGCGGTATCCACTTATCGCGGACGTGATCCTCGTGATTTTTCACTCTTTGCATTTGGCGGCAATGGACCCGTAGTCGCTGCAGAAATCGCCAATCTGCTAGAAATGAAGGAGGTGGTAATACCACCAACGCCGGGCGTATTTAGCGCATTTGGGCTGCTGCTATCCGATGTGGAACACGAAATTAGCCGCGCCTGGCTTAAACGGTTGGCCGATGTGACTCTCGATGAAATGAATTCAGCATACGAGACCTTAGAACACGATTTATGTAATTTGATGCATGATGAAGGTTACGCATCAGCGGACTTTTCCGTCTCGCGGTACATCGATCTTCGATACACCGGTCAGGCGCACGAGCTGACGGTCGAAGCCACATCTGGAAATGTCGCGCTCAGCTTTGATGCACTGGCATTAGCCTTCGGCGCGGAACACGAACGTTCATATGGCCATCAAGCCGAGACGGAGGCAGTTGAATGTGTAACTCTCCGTTTGATAGCCAGGGTTACCGAGAAACGACCAGAGCGAAAAGACACGACCTCCGGAGGCGAGAAATGCATCACTCAACCTCGCAGAGCCTATTTCGGGCCAGATCATGGTCATATGGAAACGCCAGTAATTGACAGACACGATCTGTTAGGCCCGATTTCTGGACCCGTTATTATCGAGGAATATGACTCGACGTGCATCGTGCCTCCTGGCTGGAATGCGCAGTTGGGCCGGCAACATCATATTTTACTCAAGAGGGCGATCGAAATATGAAAATCCAATCACCGAATATCGACCCAATCACCATGGAAGTTGTGCAGAATGCCCTTGGTGCGATTGCAGATGAGATGGCGCTAGTCATTATGCGGACTGCGTATTCCACAATCGTCCGAGACTCAATGGACTATTCCACCGGTGTATGCGATCGCCACGGGCGTATTATAGCCCATGGGATGACCATGGCACTGCATTTAGGTTCATTTCCGGACGCGATGGCGGCTCTTTTACGGAATTACGGTGACGATATGTTTCCGGGCGATATGTTCATCTGGAATGATCCGTATGCTGGCGGCGGGCAGCACCTACCCGATGTTTATATAGTCAAACCGGTTTTTATAGACGGAGAGGTCGAAGGTTTTGCAGCGTCGCTGGTGCACCAGATAGATATGGGGGGTATAGCGCCTGGCTCGGCCGCCGTGTATGCCCGAGAGATTTTTCAAGAGGGACTGAGGATCCCACCCTTACGGCTTTATCACAAGGGTGTGCCAAACGAGACGTTCTTTAAGTTGATGGAAAAAAACACTCGCATTCCTGATAAACTTGCCGGTGACATGCGGGCCCAAGTCGCCGCCTGTCGAACAGCAGACACTGCGATAACCGATCTCTTAAAACGTTATGGCCCAGATACCTATCGAGAGATCGTCGAAGAATTGCATAACCATGCCGAGCGCGTTATGAGATCTGAAATCAGCGCCCTGCCCGACGGAACTTGGTCTTTTACCGACTATATTGATGGCCTGGGCGAAGAACCCGAACCAATCCCTTTAAAAGTAACTATCACGATAGACGGGAATGACATGACGCTCGACTGGACTGGGTCAGCGCCACAAGTTGACGCGGCAATCAACTGTCCCGTCCCCTTCGTAAAATCGGCATGCCACCTCATCATGAAATGCATTGCTGAGGAGGAAATACCTAATTTTGAGGGATTTATCCGACCGTTGGATATTATTGCGCCCACAGGCACGATCGTAAATCCGATTTCTCCGGCCGCCTGCGCCGCGCGCGCAATTGTTGGCTGGCGTTCTCTGGACGTTCTCCTCGGCTGTTTTGCGCAAATCGTACCCGAACGTGTACCAGCGGCCGGTGAAGGCGGGGTGACTTTCCCTTCTTTCAGTGGATATGACGGCGACGAACGATTCGTCTGCACAGAAGCCTGGGCCGGGTGCTGGGGCGCCATGCAAGATCGGGATGGAGCATTCGGAATTCCTAATCCGGGCGGCAACCTTACCAACCAACCCGTAGAAATGGTTGAGGCGCTCTTTCCTCTTGAGGTTACCCGTTACGGTATGGTCGAGAACTCGGGCGGACCGGGCAAATTTCGTGGCTCTAATGCATATCAGCGAGAATACCGGTTTCTCAGCGACGAAACACAGATGGTCATGCGATCCGACCGGCGGCGCTTCCTTCCTTATGGCTTAGATGGCGGTTGCCCTGGCACACCGTCGTGGAATTTGCGGAATGTAGGCACGTCCAACCAAGGGGCAATTCCTGTTATGCCGATGGGGCCGGTTTTTTTCAAGAAGGGAGAGACTTTCCTTCATATCTCCGGCGGCGGCGGCGGTCACGGAGCTTCTATTGATCGCGCGCCAGAGGACGTCCTTGACGACATTCGTGAAGAGAGATTTACCGTGGATTATGCTTACGACGTTTATGGTGTCGTGATCGATGGCAACCCCCAAAGGGTAAACAAAAAGGAAACCGAACGCCGTCGCGCCGAGTTACTTTCCCTTTCATTAGATAGAGAGTATCCACCCTATTTAAGACATTTTCACACCGCGCTCGGCATCAAAGACTTTCGTCTCTTCGGGGAGCGGGAAATGGAGAGCTAAAATGGGCTTTTAAATTCTGGTATGGCTCAAATAAATCAATTTCCTTAGACCTTATTAAATTTTTATACGTCTGTCTGAAAACAGAAATATGATGGTGTGTTCGCGATATTTGGAAAGACGCTTTATGGTAACGTTTCGTCATCTCATCATAAATTTTTCGAATCCCGGAACCGGTTTCAATGCCAAATAACATCCATCACGCAGGCTACACCCGGCAGCAGACAATTGCGGTCTTAGTTGGATCCAGCGTCATGCTGACTATGAGTATGGGCATGCGCCAAAGCTGGGGATTGTTTTCGGTACCCATTACCGACGATCTAGGTATCTCCGTAGCCGATTTCATGTTGGCCATTGCTGTCCAGAACTTAGTCTGGGGCGCAACCCAGCCCATCGTGGGAGCGTACGCCGACAAATTTGGCAGCCGAATGGTAGTCATTTTAGGAACCATTCTCTACGCGGCAGGAATCGGGGTTACTATGGCAGCGACAGACACTTTGATGCTGATCGTAGGGCTGGGATTTATGATCGGGTTGGCAATGTCGTGTACGGCTCTAATGCTGGCTATGGCCGCGTCGGCGCGCGCTGTCTCGGTATCCCGACGCACCTTCATTCTCGGTATCATTTCGGCAATGGGATCGGTTGGATCATTTATCGCCGCGCCATTAGCGGAGGGCCTTATATCAACGCAGGGTTGGTTGATAGCAATGGTGGCGTTCATCGGGCTCTGCGTTGTTATGCTTCCGGCCGCTTTCTTCGTGGGGTCCGGTGACAAAGCAGCCGCTGAAATTGCTCGAACTTCCGCCGAACCCGACGCCAATTTGTCGCTGAAAGACGCTTTAAAAAATGCATCCCGCCACAGCGGCTATGTAATTACCGCAGTCGCGTTTTTTGTCTGTGGCCTACAATTAATTTTCATCGCCATGCACCTACCGAACTATATTGCGCTATGTGGGCTTGATCCGTCACTCGGCGCATGGGCACTCGGTACGATCGGCGCTTTTAACGCGATCGGATGCTATCTGCTTGGATGGCTTGGTGACAAATATCCAAAAAACATGGTGCTCGGTGCGGTATATGTGTTGCGGTCTATCTTTATCGTAATTTATTTTCTCGTTCCGGCTACTCCGGCGAGCACCCTACTCTTTGCGGCGATTATGGGAATTCTATGGCTCGGCATCGCGCCGGTTCTAGCGGGATTCAT
This sequence comes from Alphaproteobacteria bacterium UBA830, assembly GCA_002295635.1. Classification (GTDB taxonomy): domain Bacteria; phylum Pseudomonadota; class Alphaproteobacteria; order MPNO01; family UBA830; genus UBA830. The sequence goes on from DBHK01000013.1 coordinate 129,865, forward strand.
TACACAGATATTTGGTCTAAAATACGTTGCCACGCTGACCGGCATCGCCTTCTTCTTTCACCAAGTAGGTTCATTTATAGGTGTTTGGGGTGCGGGATTGATCGTCGATACATTTGGGTCATATGACCGTGCCTGGCAAACGGCTGTATTAATTGGACTCATCGCCGGTTTTGCCCAGATATTGGCTAGCGACAGGCCGGCACCGAAATTACCAGAACCTGCAGCCGCCTAGCTGACATATTTCAATCTGGATATATTACCGGGATGCGCCGCCATATCGGCTCAATAAGCGCGAATTCGAACATATCTTCCTGTGTGTAAGGATCATTGCAGTGAAATTCCTCCACCATCTGACGATCTGCCGAAAAAACGATTACATCTCCGGTTATATAGATTGCCGCTGGTATCAGTTCCCTCACTAACTAAGCCGCCACCGTATACCATAAGTTTCAGGAAAGGCTCCTGACAGGTCGCGTGGGCTGGCTGCAGCTTTGCACGCTGCTCCGCCCGGCCCGGTCAATCGCGTCGGATGAGTATATACTTCATGCCTCGGTCCTTTAGGTTCCAGCTATAGACGTACCGGCTCGTCGTGCCTCGACGACTAATACTTGCACGCTATGGTGACAAAAGGTCGTTTTACCAATTAGCCACCGACTATGGTTGCGATTGCAGGAATTTGGGCCGCGAGAAATAACCTCTTTCCATTATTTTCGGCAGAATGGTTCTGAAGGACAATAATTCCGCCCTATTCCGTCCAACCAACAATCGGCGTAAATAGATCCTCGACATCCATCGTCTTATCGATGAATCCCTGATCAAAAAGATAGCCAACGGCGGTCTCCAGCGTTTTTCTGTTGGGCTCAACACCATACGGGCAAGGGTCACCACCAAACAGTTCATTCATTTCATCGATATCTGCGAACAGCCAGGGCACCATATACCGTTGTGCTCCGGAAAACCGCATCTGAGCCAACGCCCATTCTTTAGCGTCGGATAATGCCTTAAACAGCGACTCCGCCACCCAAGGATGGGCCTCGTGAAACGCCTCCGGCATTATCATGGTATGCATTATTGGATAAATCCCAGTGCGTTCGAAATATGCCCGCTCCTCCGCCCGGTAGTCAGGAAACAGTCGTACCACATCCTCACTATCAAAAAATGCCTGAGGCGCTCGGGCGCCGAAATATGCATCGACTTCTCCAGAGGCTAAAACCCCACTAATCGATTTTTCTGGACCGATAAGCTCTAATTTAAGATCACCCGCAGGACGCAAGTCCATCGTTTCATCGAACTGTCGAGGTGTATCAACACCGCCTTCGAACCAAGTGACATCCGAAAAATCGACACCATATTCAGATTTCAGTATGCCACGGATCCATACGCCCGCTGACTGCCGGTATTCCTGAACAGCGATACGTTTACCAGCAAGATCGGTCGGACAAGAAATTGACGCATTTCGATTTATAAAGATAAAACCATGACGAAATAGTCGCGAAGGAAATACCGGCAAAGCAATATACGGAAAGTCACCTCGCGACTTCATGGTAATATAATGGGCGCTGGACATTTCGGCGATGTCGAAGGATTTGGTCTTCAGCATCCGCGCGAAGATCTCTGGTGGTGACTGGATCTCGACATATCGGAGATCAATTCCTTCGGGCTTTATTAACCCCTCCTTGAGAGCCTGAAGCCGATCGTAGGGTCCACACGCCATAGTCACCGGAAGGTCGGTCATTTTTTATCGCCTCTTATATTACCTCTTGGCAACATAATGCGTAATAAACGGTATCTAATCTACTCTCAGGGGTTTTAAAAAATTCCTAAAAATGAAAAAACTGGACCCATGCTTCTTTACCTCTCAACGAAGCTTCGGCCATTGATCGGAAATTGGTCGACGGCAACACAGTGCAGTATACTCATCGTGATCTCTGGTGTGCTTATGTCTAGCCAATTGGTCATTGTACGTTTCATTGGGGATGACATAAGCGTATTTGAAATCATTCTCTTTCGTGCCCTATTCGGATTACTAGCCATTTCGGGCCTAATCGCCCGCGGTGCTAAAACCTACCTCCGGCCGAACCGACCAGGATTGGCTATCCTTTGCGGGGCATTAGCCTTTATGGCGAGCACTTTCTTCTATTTGGCTGCGAAAGAACTTCCGGTCGCAGATATTACCGCCATTCACTTTGTAAGACCTGTTTTTGCTGCACTTGTAGCAGCTGTAGTCCTTAGAGAAGCCCTTCATGGAAGCCGCATCGCTGCTATTATCGCAGGCGTAACTGGAGCTGCGATAATCATCCGACCCGGGTTTACGGAAGTGAATATTGGCGTTTTGTTCGTTCTGGGCGCTGTTGCGGTCCAGAGTTGGAATCCGATCAACCGCAAACTACTATCAAAAAGTGATCATCCAGACACGGTCGCTGTCTGGAACGTGCTTACGATACTGCCCCTAGCCGCGGTGACGTCTTATTTTTTCTGGACTACACCGACTTGGGCCCAAATTGGCTGGATGGCGGTAATTGGCATATTGGAAATAGGGAACCAGCGTATCCTAGGAAGAGCGTATCTGCGCGGTGACGCGATCGTGGTCGTCGTTCTCCACTACACACGTCTCCCCATCGCAGCCTTGATCGGATTCCTCGTCTTGAGTGAATTTCCGGATATATGGGTCTGGATCGGAGGCGGGATTATTGCAGCAGCCTCCATTTATCTCACAGTTCAGGAACGAAATACGGAGATTGGTTGATCCACATGGTGAACACGCCCGCCTTCGATAATATCCTTACCCGATATATGCCGCCACCGGCACTAGCAGGGGTGATGGCAATGCTATGCTACGCGGCAACGTTTATTATTGTTAGAGATTTTGCTGGTATTATACCTCCAGCTGCGATCACCTTTCTTCGTTGCACTATCGCATTAATTATTCTCTACCCTATCTGTCGAAAAAGACTGCGAGCACAGCAGTCCGTAATTCGGAAACATTGGCGGTTTATAGCGCTACAGGGTGTTCTAATCATCGTCTGCGGTAATGGGATCATGTTTGTTGGACTACAATTCACTACAGCGATCAATGGAGCTCTGATCAATTCCGCAGAACCGGTTACGATTATGGCGCTTGCATGGCTAATGTTCCGCGACCGCCTCACGATCATACAGTGGCTGGGAGTTTTTGTATCACTCGGTGGAGTAATTTGCCTGATCGGACGCGGGGAGGCCGGCGTACTATTGGACTTAGACCTGAACCTTGGGGACGTGTTTGTTTTCATCTCAATCTTATGCTGGTCGGTTTACGCCGTCCTTATGCGCAAGATACCGCCCGAACTTGACCGCCTGAACTATCTTTTTTGCATTCTATTAGCCGGGGCCGTCGCTGTGTTCCCATTTTGGATACTAGAAAATTTGTATTATATTCCAACCCCGATTTCTTGGGCCACCGCTGGAGTAACCGGCTCAATGGCATTATTTACGTCAATCCTCGCTTTGCTTTGGTGGAACCGGGCAGTCGAAGGTCTGGGAGCCTCCCGGGCTGGTCTATTACTTCATCTAATACCAGTATTCACATTCATTCTTGCACTCGGTCTATTGGGTGAGGAGCCAAAATTTTTCCACGCGGTTGGTGTCGCGATGATCGGATTAGGGATTTATCTCACAACGATACTCCAATCAAAAAAACACCACCCAAGCGACCAACCCTCAGCTGCTTCGGCATCCAACCCTGACAATTAAATATCGCAAAGCATCTCAGCGACTAACATGATAATGACAGCCGGAGGTTTTCCTTCATCAGGAAATGGGATGTCTACAAACCGCCTAATCCCTACCTTTTTCATATAACTGACGGCAAACCCGATAAAATCATTAACAACAAATTAGGTATAATTCTCAGCTGAACCTAGGTCGTCAATAATCGAGGTGAACCAGTTTAACGATTTTGTATTGATATTCTGGAATACCAAGTACCAAACGGGCTAACTCATATAAAGCCGTATTATAACCGCGGTAGAGCAGAACCTGGTCCTTCAGGCTGTCTCACTACAGGCCATATTTTGTTAAAAAGAAAAGTGATCCCATGCGACTGGTGTAACGTAGATAAATAGGAGTGCTCGGTCTCTCCGAGCTTTCCTCCCTTAGAGGCGTAGCCTCCAACTTAGCCCCGGCCATCCACCGGGGTTTTTTTTAGACGAACGGTCTACCGCTCCGGGCATTCAATAGTGTTCAAAACACAACCTTTTTCGGAGGACTTTTGCAAATTTGTTCAAGTGGCGTGAAACTTAAAGAGCCTACTGTCTGACAGAACTCTGGTGGTTCGGGTAATAAGAACTCTGGGTGCGGTCTACGGATACAAAAATTTGTGCCCCAACTAATCGTAAGCCGAATGATCTCGTTTTATGTAAGCCCACGGTGATTTTTCTAGGATGATTATCACGCTCGTGTCTGGATAGCCGTGACTTCGTCATCGTCCTCATACCAATGATCAACTTTGTCCCAGTAAAATGCGCAGTAATCCTGCAGATTGAACCTCATCATCTCGTCATATGGTCTCTCGTAGCCCCATGCAGCATTGTAGGATTCTTTACCCGCGACCCGGATACTCCAATAGGACGCCTCACCCTTATACTGACAATACGTGGAGTGAGTAGTCCGATGAAGATAATCCGTCCTCACGTCCGCGAGAGGAAAATAATATACAGGAAGGTGATCACTCTCATACATGATCGCTCCTTTAATAGTATCAGCTATCCACTCTCGACCATATTTAACCCGTACGCGACATGGTGACGCCGCTAGATAAATCTTTCTGTTTGGATTTGTAATAAAGCCTGGTGCCCGATTAGCCATCAACTATCTCCACATTAAATCGCAACAACAAAAGTTTAGCCAGGCAGAAGCCAATTCTATGTTACTAAATTAATCTGGACAAACTTCTATAAGAGATGATGTTCATGGTTCAATCGCCCGAATGAAGTAAGTTATGCAATAAACAGTTAAATCCCTCTGCTATACTGAGAATTAATTATGGTCTACGACCTTTCAAAAGCCTCGAACACTGAGCGTAATGACCGAGAGTTTGTCCTCGCAGCGGTAAGTAAATCTGGCATATCAATTAAATACGCGTCTGAACTTTTTCGAGCGGATCCAGAAATCGCGCTAAAAGCGGTTCGGCAGAATGGCCGGGCACTCGAATTCGTAGCCAACCACCTGAGAGACGATAGGAAAATTGTTTTGGCGGCGATCACCAAATGGGCTATCGCACTGGAATTCGCGTCCCCCGCTCTTCAAGATGATCGTGAGGTGGTATTTAAAGCGGTAAAAAAGTGGGGTATAGCGCTCAAACATGCCTCAGCCCGGCTACAGGCTGATCGAGAAATTGTCTTAGCCGCGGTAAAACGGAACAGTGCAGCCATAAAATATGCCTCAAATGAACTTTTCACAGAGTTTGACATGAGCGGTACCGGTCGCCAGTTAGGCACAGGTGCCGTTACGCTATCCCGCAAAATACAGTAGGCCCCTACTGTTGGCCTCTAGCAAACCTAAATAAATTACCGCTAAGTCTACTGATCAGCGCTACTCGGGCTTGGACGTTCTGTCCCCCCTACAAACATCCGATAGCCCAGCCTTTCATGAGGCCAATAATCCCATATAGCGTAGTGCTGAACTGCCCGGTTGTCCCAACACGCGACCGTATGATCAGTCCATTTGAATCGCATTGTCCAGTTAGGACGCTGAAGATGTTGATACAGGAATTTTAAAATATAGCGACTCTCATCGTCGGGAATACCCTTTATATAGCGGGTGAAATATGGATTAACGTAAAGTACCTTGCGACTATTTTCCGGGTGTTTGATCACAACCGGGTGCTCCGCAGCAAGGTGAACCTCCTTATTTATTTTTGTCACCGAAGCATCAAATGCTTCTGCGGCACTATGAAATGCTACTTTTCCGGAGAGATAATCTTTCATACCCTGGCTTAGCTCTTCATAGGCCTTTGCCGCCGACAAGAACATTGTATCACCTCCACCTTCTGGCGGAATGATTTCCTGATACAAGACGCTAAATTTTGGTGGAATGTCCGTGCAACTTTGATCGGAGTGCCACGCTTCACCCGAGATACGCGGCGATTTCTGGTTAAAATGCTGTTTACGTAATGCAGGGTATCCCGCCACAGGCTTCGATGCAGTGCTTTTACCTCCGACGTGGACGTGTGGTTCTCCAAAATATCGGACAAACCGATCCTGTGACTCAGGATCCATTTTCTGCTCGCGAAAAAATACGACCCCAAACTCATTAACAGCAAATAGGATCTCTTCAGTCTCGCTGTTTGTGAGTGGAGAGGTCAGATCTACTCCCCCGATTTCCGCACCAATATGCGGAGAACATTTTTTTATATTGATCTTTTCATACACCATCCGCTGCTCCCTCAAACATCGAATTCGTAAATCAGCTGCAGCCTAACGTCGCCAGATCAGTTAAGGAAGCTGCCCATAGTAATGATCACGCCTCAAGTCACCCGAAGAATTTGCCCATCGCGATCATATAGACAATCAATGCCTAACCCTCAACACTCGCATCCGATGATGTTTACGCAGATGTTCTTTAAAACCTGACGAGTGTACTCCATGCGCCGCTATCGTCTTGTTAATTTGAAATATATTTCTAATCCCTCTCGTAAAATTACATACCTTCAATTATTCGACAGCGTTCACAATTAAATCGATCAGTGGCTTGCGACGACTCATCAGCCGTCACATAATTAGATTTGCTTTTCAACAATCGAAAGGAGGTGATCCAGTGTCTCATTGTCTAATTGCGCGGTCTCAAGCTGCGCGGATCTGGATCGTCGCCTCTGACGAAGAATGCTTCGCCTGAGTTGACGTTTTCATGGTCCCCTTGGACCGTTACTGACAATGGAAAGGTCGCCTCTCCGAAATGGAAGGCGGCCTTTCGTCTCTTTCTCGACATATTTAGAATAGAATACTACTTAAACTCGGCTCTATCTCCCAGAACTCCTGCTATAGAATCATCGTCCATTATTAGCGTGATTTCCATTTTTATAAGATCAGTCCAATCTAACGCCCAATTATGCAAAGCGGCCGCGTCGTCTGTTTCACAAATAGCGAAGCCGCCCTTACCATCGACGTGGTGATAACGCGAATGCATCATTATACCTTCCGGAGGCATACCTCCAGTATCCATGAACCGTTTGATCGTCGTATTTCTAACGTCTGGTGAGTGGGTCCAAGCAAGTTTAAAAAGCATATTGATTACCTTTGGTTGAGTGTGAAACTGCCATTGGTGATTATTAAACCCGATCGACTACAAAATAGCATTACCAAATAAACCGCTAGATCGGTTCATAATCCTGTAAATTTTTTTTTTAAAATTTGATTATTTCCTATTGCAAGTGAGAGTGATTCTCATTAAGTTTAAAATGCTCGAACTCGAAACTTTAGAGCACCCAGCGACTTATCGGCTCTTCATATCCCGGAGCGCGGGTCGCTGGGAAAACTCCCTATTAACTTGGGAACTCCTCGGCGATCCTTCGGTATTCCCTCACCGCAGAAACAGATCGCTGAGGAGTTTTTTTCGAGCCACCTTCTATATTACTTTTTCAAATAGCTCCCCCTGAATAATAGCCTACCACCCAGTCGAATGGTCGGCGCAGGATAGTTTATTAGTATAGACCGGTGGCTCGGATTTCCCCTTCTTGATTGAAACACCATAGAGAAATTTTTACAGTCAACCAAATCATACGTTATTTATTGTCCTTGCAAGCTCAATGGAATAACCGGAATTTATTAATGAACTCGAAGTTAAACTAGATGCCTCCGAAAAAATACTCGATTTCAGGCGGTCTCAAGGATCCCCTTTATTTTAACGGCAGCTTCTGGATCGACCCCCCCGAAGAGGAGCCTATCAGCATCAGTAAGGTAATCGGTAATAGATAGTGGAAAATTTTTTCGGCCCCGGCTTTCGCTAAACCAGCGAAAGACATTGGGTGCCTTGACCGCCCATAACCCCAAAAGGCCCAGGTCAAATAGGCGGTTGACGTAAGGTGTGACTGCACATTCTGCGAGACTATATGTATCCCCAGCTAGGAATTTAGTGTCTACCAGCACCTCTTCCATATCGCGTATCAACTTGTCGATCACCTTCACTGCATTTACCACGAGTGACGCTTCTAAACCTTCCTCGTATACTGTTGCAAATCGGTCGCGACGGTTTTGATCAGGTATTCTTGAAAGTCTTAAAGCTTGTTCCTCCTTGTTCAACGATAGGAAGGCGGGTCGATAAGCAGTCGCGTGAGTCAAGCTACCTATAGATGGATGCACGGTGTCATCCATCCTCTTCATCCAAATCCGCACCTGCGCTCTATTTTCTGGGTCTTTTGGCATTAGGGGAGGCCGTGAGTACATCTCATCTACATAGTGCAGTATAACTGATGACTCGACGATTACCCTACTGTCGTCCACTAACGTGGGTACCACCGCGTTGGGGTTCAACTTAAGATAAGATGGCTCGAACTGGTCTCCTGCACGCAAATCAATGTTATGACTTTTGAACTTAATGCCCTTTTCGTGAAGCGCGAGGCGAACCTTGATTGCACAGACCGAAGTGGTACCGTCAAAAAGTGTGAGCATTTGTGTCATCGAACACTAAAAAGAATCATTTTAGCCGTGATTAATATATTTGTCGGCACAAAGCAGACGTTTTTAATATTAAGGAGGGTACAGCCAATGTACATAGCAATGAACCGATTTAAAATCGTCCTCGGGAAAGAGGAAGAGTTCGAAAGAATTTGGGCCGTACGCGACACTTATCTGGAAGATGTAACCGGATTTATCAAATTTCATTTGGTAAGAGGCAAAACAAATGAGAATCACACACTGTATGCATCTCATAGTACCTGGTCATCAGAGGACGATTTTGTTAATTGGACGAAATCTGATCAATTCCGTAAAGCGCACAAGGGCGCGGGTATTCATAGCGGTGTATATTTGGGACATCCCGAATTTGAGGGCTTTGAAGTGATAATATAGCCTTTCTTCCCGATCTACTGCACAAGCTAGAAATCCTCCCCCCGCCCAAGAAGGATCGATACGAATTTCAATGTTGGATTCCAACTGCAAATAACTGGGCGCGGAGAAGCCTCTGATTACCAAGACATCACTTTTAGTTAAAAATTCCGGGTGACGAAAAAACTAAAATATTATTCCGCGGCGGAAATAATGGAACCATTGTAGTCTCGGACAATGGGGTCCCCATCGGGGAATATACCTCTTTCCATTACCCATTTCTGAGTATCCACATATATTTCAGTGCTATACGGTTCGAAGACAATACGTTCCCCCGGTCCAAACAACCGAGTATCCATCTTATCATGGAATCTTGTCGGGAATTCGTTCTTATAGAAGTGAGTATATTTATGGGTATGAAGATCTATGTCTGACTGTGCCCGTCGCAGAGCATTATAGTACTTCTTTACATCGTCTAGATTAGCCGACTCATCAATCATTGAGGCCATCATGAAACTTGTGTCGACTATCTTCCTGAAGCCCAGTTGCTCAAGAAAATACATGGGGCCGCTGAATACGTTAACCGCAGGAACCGCCCCATCAATTAGGAGTTCCATCCTACTCCAAAGCAAACCTTCGGAAAAAGAAAGATCAATTTGATCGGGGTTAAGAAACATATCTAGCGCTTCTATGGTCGAATAATGGCTTCCTGATTGATAGCCCACAGAAATTGGAATGTTAGCAAGGTCCTCGGGACGCTTAATATTTGAATCCGGCGCGACATAGATCCCGCAGGGAGCTACGGAATATGCATCTGCATAAAGTAGCCCATGGCCTGCTGCCGCTGCCATGTTCACAGTCCAATGACACGCAGAACTTACATCGCAGGTTCGGCCACGTTCGAACGACTGGTATGCACCGACTTTATTACCGAGATTACTTTTCTTCCCGATTTTTGAATTCAATTGCTCATTGAACTCGTAATCGAGGCCCTCTTCTTCAAAGTATCCTTTGTCTTGTGCAACCCATTCGTGTAGCCGCATATGTGGGCTTATAATGAATTTACTCATCATTTTTCTCCGAAAACCACACTCTTCCTCGCAAGGATAATCCTAATCTAGCATAGTGGCGAACCGGGTTAAATACACACTTAAGGGGTATCGAACCTGAGTGGGGCAACCAATTGTGTCTTTATCGAGCAGCGGAACAATTTTACCTCCCCAGTAAGCATGGTCTTCAAAAATAAGGAAAATTTTTCCTCGCTTAAATGGGTTTGGGACCATAGTCTAAAAACGTGAATGAATATTTTGTCTAAAAACGTGAATGAATATTTTATAAAAGCTTCATATTGATAGGGTGGAAAAAATGCAATCTATGTATACGAAGGCCTTCG
>DBHK01000010.1:0-102195 GCA_002295635.1 Alphaproteobacteria bacterium UBA830
GGTTCTCCCCCTCGCCTTCTTCTTGCTCTTGCTCTCCCTCTCCAGAAGGACCTTCAGTCGCCTCAGACGCAGGACCAGTGCTGGTGTCTTGTTGCTGTTGCTGCTGCTGTTGCTGCAACGGCGGAAGGACCGTCGTGATATTACTGCCGTAAAGGTTCTGGAGCTGATTGGCGGGAACAATAACCGGAGGTGCCGGAGCCGTAAAAGCACTCGTCAGGCTTGTCGTCTGGAAAGGCACAGACATAATCTGCGTACCAGCAGAGTTACTCACCGCAATCTGACCAACACCACCACCAGCATCAGGAAGCAGCGTGATCGAGTTCGATGAACCCTCCGCAGCTGCCTTACCCGCAACCGTCGTTCCCCGGATACCAATACTCGCAACGGGCGTCTTAACAACCATCGCGTCGTCACCAGCCTTCGCAACCTGGCCAGACACAAAAGAAAAGACACCCTTAACAACGCTGAAGGAACTACTCGAGTTACTGTTGTTCGACGGGTCATAGATCATCTCGTCGATGACCATCCTCCCGCTCTCTCCAAGCGAGAAACTTGTATCATCAACAAACTTGATCCCGATATTGGCACTAGCCTCCGTCTTGATAACGTCGCCAGAGAAAACAGCCGTGCCCTTCGAAGCCTGAACCTTCGTACCGTCCGTCCTCGTAAGGCTCACCGTCCCCGCCAGCTTCTCAACAACACCAATCGACGGCGACCCAGGCGCCTGCGCCAGCTGAACAGCTTGTGCAAACTGGCCAGGCGCAAAAGGACCCGCAAGCTTGACCGCCAGAGAACCATCGATAACCGAATGACCGCTCTCGGTCGTCAGGTCCGGGGCTTTACCAAAAGTGAAGAAGTTCTTTACGATAACCGTCGTATCACCTTCCGACAACGAAAGGTGGGGACCCATACGCCCATAATCTGCAGATAAAAGAAAATCACCATGCGGCACACGAACAGAACCAACGCCCGAAGTATCCAAATACTCCGCAACCGAAGACCCAAAAGCCTCAGAACGCCCAAAACTTACGCCCGGTAGAGACATATATTAACCGACCTGCCAATTAATGCGTGACTCGCCGAGGATTACAGTCTTTTAAACTGGAATGATCAATTTATTAATGTCCGGCCCATTACGACTAGCATTGCAAAATTTTGTTCCCTGGTTTCATCTTAAGCGAAGGGCGTCCATGCTTTATTTACTGCTGGTCGGGCCTCTATGGCATCATGCCAACGTTGGATATTAGGATACTCATCCAATCCAATATCGTTCACGCCGTGTATATGAATGTCCGCATAACAAGCAACATCAGCAACCGAATAATCACCGATGACAAATTCATGGTCGGAGAGACGTTTGTCATACATACTAAGCATGTCTCGTAATACACCGTCGTAGTGTTCCTTCGCGCGAGGTACTTCTTCCCCAAGCCTTACCCAAAACAATCCGTATTGTTGAGAGAGAGTAGTGAACTGCGCCGAACCAAAAAATAACCATTGATCGCATTCGACGCGTTTCACAGGGTCAGTAGGATACATGCCGTTGCCGGATTTCTCCGCAAAATACTTCAGGATCGCACCTGATTCACATAGCGTGATACGTTGCCCGCCTGGACCATCGTTATCAACGATAGCGGGTATTTTATGGCCAGGGCTTATTTTTAAATATTCTGGATCAAATTGCTCTTTGTTACGAATATTGACAGGCTTCAAATCGAATTCGAGACCGCTTTCCTCAGCCATGTGTCTTGCCTTGTAGCCGTTGTCTGTCATCCATGTGTAAAGCTCTATCATTATCAGCTCCTTTGATTTCTGTTTGGTAGATAGCCTTAATTATCCTGCAGATTGAGGATCAAGCTAGATGTGTCATACCGATTTCCACCTTTCGCCTGAACGTCTGCATAATAACCATCAACAATTTCAGTGATTGGTAGCCGAGCACCGTTAGTTTGAGCCTCTTCTAGACAAATACCCAGATCTTTTCTCATCCAGTCGACCGCGAAGCCGAATTCGAACTCGCCGGCCACCATGCTGGCTGCCCGATTATCCATCTGCCATGACTGTGCAGCACCCCCAGACATTACTTCCGCCGCGCGTTTGGCGTCCAGGCCCGCCCGGATAGCAAAATTCATTGCTTCCGAAAGACCCTGAACTAGTCCGGCAATACATATTTGGTTAACCATTTTCGTTAATTGCCCTGCGCCGACGCCACCCATACGGATAACTGTCTTTCCGTAAGATTTCATCACCGCTTCACAGCCATCGAAAACCTCCGAAACACCTCCAACCATGATGGTCAACGCACCATTCTCGGCACCTGCTTGCCCCCCCGAAACCGGCGCATCGAGAAAACCCAAGCCTCTATTTCTCGCCTCTTCTGCTAACTCCCGCGCAACGATAGCAGAAGTTGTCGTGTGATCTATAAGCACCCCGCCCTCTTTCATACCTGAAAATACGCCCGCCTCTCCAAGGACGACGCTGCGAAGGTCGTCGTCGTTTCCGACGCAGGTCATAACAAAATCTGCACCACCTGCTGCTTCAGCAGGGGTAGAATGCGCAGTACCTTTGTGAGACCCCACCCATTGTTCTGACTTGCTCCCAGTCCGGTTATAAACGCGCATTTCGTATCCGTTACTGGCCAAATGGCCCGCCATCGGATATCCCATAACACCAAGTCCCACGAAGGCGGCTGTTCCTTTTTCGCTCATTGTCTTTTCCAACTTACCGGAAGTTTAAATTGTTCGCACTATAACCTCTATGCAGTCTACTTAAAGGCTCTCAGAGCGTTTTGGATGGGATCTCGTAACATCTCCCATGCTTCCCGGTCGGTGGCTAGAAGAATACCACCCTGACCGGGCTTTCCGGCTAGATACTCCGAATCGTCTAGGCATCGATTATATCCACCAGCCTCCGAGTGAAGCAACCAACCCGCAGCGTGATCCCATGCGCGCACCCCACGGTAATGAGCAAAGTGGATCTCGCCAATGACGAGGGCGCAGTAGTCAACGGCGATACAATGCGTCGATGTTACCCGAGAAAAATTTGAAGGAAGATCAGTTTTGCGACGCAAATAACCCCCGAGAGAACCCTCCATGTCAGCTAGAAGGCGAGGTGACGGGGAAATCTCTAGCCGCTCCCCGTTGAGAAATGATCCTGCACCCAACTCGCAGGTGTATATGTCATCATCGACCGGCCTAAAGATCCAACCGGCGATCGTCTTACGTTTCAGAACCAAGGCTACCATCACACCGAAATCGGAACTGCCTTTGGCGAAATTTGACGTACCGTCTACCGGATCCAATACCCAAACTGGCGCATCGTTATCTAAAAGACCAAGTAGATCTGGATCGGACTCGATCATTTCCTCGCCTACAACAACGGAGTTCGACAGCAAAGCTGGTAGTTCTTGAGCGAGTATTTTCTCCGCCGCCAAGTCGGCAGCGGTTACTACCGATCCTGGCCTTTTCTCCCACTTTTCATCGGAAGATAGGGATTTCCATCGGGGCATGATTTCCGCCGCCGCTACTTCGCGGATGAGAGCTTCAACTTTTAACGATGGTGGTAGACCAACTGTCATGGTGTATTTTTACCGTTCCGGTGTCCGAAAGTTTGATTCTTTCGACCTTTCGCATCTGTAAAAAAGCCGCCGCGGAAATCCGCGGCGGCTCTAACGTTCTTAGACAGGAGCGCCTGATTTACATCATGCCGCCCATGCCGCCCATGTCGGGCATCGCAGGCATCGGTGCCGCTGCATCCGCAGGCTTTTCGGCCACCATTGCTTCCGTAGTAATCAACAGACCAGCAACGGATGCTGCGTCCTGAAGTGCCGTACGGACAACTTTAACCGGATCAATGACACCAGCTTTCACCAGGTCCTCGAATTTATCCGTCGCCGCATTGTACCCGTAGTTAGCATCCTTCTTGTCAAGCATTTTGCCGACAACAATCGAGCCTTCGACACCGGCGTTCTCAGCTATCTGCCTGACCGGCGACTGGAGCGCCTTACGCACGATTTCGATACCAACTCTCTGGTCGTCGTTGCCCGGGTTCAGTTTGTCGAGCACTTTTGAAGCTCGTAGAAGTGCCGTTCCACCGCCGGGTACAATCCCCTCCTCGACAGCGGCGCGGGTTGCGTTCATCGCGTCCTCAACACGATCTCGCTTTTCTTTAACCTCAACTTCAGTTGCTCCGCCGACACGAACGACCGCAACACCACCAGCCAGTTTTGCCAGACGTTCCTGCAGCTTTTCACGATCATAATCAGAGCTCGTCTCGTCGATCTGCGCTCGGATCTGATTGCAACGGCCTTGGATATCAGTCTTCTTGCCAGCTCCGTTCACGATAGTCGTCTCTTCCTTCGTAATCGTCACTTTTTTCGCAGTTCCGAGCATATCAAGTGAAACATTTTCCAGTTTGATACCAAGATCTTCTGAAACTACTTGGCCACCCGTCAGAATTGCAATGTCTTCCAACATCGCCTTCCTACGATCGCCAAAACCCGGAGCTTTAACAGCTGCAATCTTCAGGCCACCACGTAACTTGTTGACGACCAGTGTTGCAAGCGCCTCACCCTCAACATCTTCAGCGAGGATTAGTAGCGGTCGACTAGACTGCACGATAGACTCAAGCAACGGCAGCATTGACTGAAGACTGGAGACCTTTTTCTCATGGAGAAGAATGTAAGGATCTTCGAATTCAGCGATCATCTTTTCAGCGTTGGTCACGAAGTAAGGAGATACATAGCCGCGATCGAACTGCATACCTTCGACCACTTCAAGTTCAGTCGATAAGGATTTAGCCTCTTCAACCGTGATGACTCCTTCTTTACCAACCTTCTGCATCGCGTTAGAGATCATCTCACCGACATCGGTGTCACCGTTAGCAGATATGGTACCGACCTGAGAGACTTCTTCGTCGGTGGAGACCTTTCTAGATTTTTTGCGCAATTCTTCGATCACAGCTTCAACCGCAGAATCGACCCCACGCTTAAGGTCCATCGGGTTCATTCCCGCCGCTACAGACTTGCAGCCCTCGCGCACGATGGCCTGAGCTAGAACGGTCGCCGTCGTCGTCCCGTCGCCGGCCTCGTCATTAGTCTTGGAAGCGACCTCACGTACCATCTGGGCTCCCATGTTTTCGAACTTGTCTTCAAGTTCGATTTCCTTTGCAACCGTCACACCATCCTTAGTAATGCGTGGCGCACCGAAGGCCTTATCTAAGACAACGTTTCGTCCTTTCGGCCCTAGCGTAACCTTGACCGCGTCGGCAAGGGTATCGACACCTGCCTGCATACGTGTGCGGGCATCGCCTTCGAATTTAACTTCTTTCGTAGCCATTTTTCTGTGCTCCTACTCGATTATTCCCATGATGTCAGATTCCTTCATAATCAGAAGGTCCTTTCCATCAAGCTTGACTTCAGTACCCGACCATTTGCCATAAAGGATCTTGTCACCCTTTTTAACATCGAGCTTCTGAGACTTCCCGTCCTCACCTTTCGCGCCATTTCCGACGGCAATGATCTTGCCTTCTTGCGGCTTTTCTTGTGCGGTATCGGGGATGATGATGCCGCCAGCGGTTTTTTCTTCCGCGCTCAGCGGCTCGACCAGAACGCGGTCGTGCAGAGGTCTAATTCCCATCGACCATCTCTCCTTAAATTATTGATTTCCCATGACTTTTTTCTACTCTCTAGCACTCTAAGCTAATGAGTGCCAGATATATAGGGATGGACCCCCACCACGTCAATATACCAAACGAAAAAATTTATCGTTTAACATACATTTTTTCGAAGCGCGTAAGTTGATCAGGCGAGATCGACACCTCAATTTCTGTATATTCACCATGGTCAGCCCGCCTAAGAACTTCAGTATTCCGATACAGCCAAGAAAGCGCCGCGCCATCCTTGTGGGGGACACTCAGCTTTGTTGCCCTGCGGTCGACAGACAGTAACTTGTCCAGTTTCTCCAGCAACCCCGCCAAATTGCTACCTGTAAGAGCTGACGTCGCTACAACCTTATCATTTCGCGAGACTATGTTCATTGTGGCTGTAAGTTCTTCCTCTGAAAGGAGATCAATTTTATTGAAAAGTTCGATAAATGCTGTGTCATCATCAAATTCAAGACCTAACTCCGACATAACTTGTATTACATCGCTTTTTTGAGCTGCGGTATCGGGATGTGCGACATCGCGAACGTGGATTATAACGTCTGCGGAAATAACCTCATCTAGTGTTGCCCGAAAAGCGGCGATCAGCGTAGTCGGCAAATCCGACACAAACCCCACCGTGTCAGCTAATATTACAAATCTACCTGACGGTAACTTCACCTCGCGCATGGTAGGGTCAAGGGTCGCAAACAGGAGATCTTTTTCAAAGACATTGGCATCTGCTAGTCTATTGAAAAGACTAGATTTCCCAGCGTTTGTGTAACCAACAAGCGCAACCACCGGATAAGGAATGCGGCGCCGAGCCATGCGATGAAGTTCGCGGGTTCGCGTAACGGTTTCTAGCTCATTCCGGATTTTAGTAATCCGTTCAGAAATAATTCTCCTGTCTGACTCTATCTGGGTTTCGCCCGGCCCACCGAGAAATCCGAAACCGCCTCGTTGTCTCTCCAAGTGGGTCCAAGTCCTTACGAGGCGGCTGCGCTGGTAGTTTAGATGCGCCAGCTCTACTTGCAGCACACCCTCCCGAGACGTCGCCCTATCACCAAAGATCTCTAGAATAAGGCCCGTTCGGTCAATAACCTTTGTATCCCAGGCCCTCTCGAGCATCCTTTGCTGTACCGGAGATAGGGTTGCGTCAACGCTGACTAGGTCCACATTTTGCTTTTCAACTATATTATGAAAGCGTTGGACAGTTCCTTTTCCGAAATAGGTTCCTGCTTTAATACGCCTCAGTCCGATAGTCTCCGATGCTACAACCTCCAGATTTATGGCTTCAGCGAGCCCCAGCGCCTCTTGCAGACGAGCACCGATCGTCCTGTTAACGTTTTTAACCGATTTCAAGTAGGGATGTAGGACAATTACCCTCGATCTGCGGGGCCCCACTTTTCTCCCATTATCTGCGGACAATTCAGCCGACAACCTCTTGTATCGCACTCTCCCCTTCATCATCGTCAACATAGAGAGTGACAGGCGTTGTAGGCATCACAGTTGAAATAGCATGTTTATAGACAAGCTGCGAATGTCCATCGCGCCGCAGAAGCACGCAAAAATTATCGAACCAAGTAATTATCCCCTGCAATTTAACGCCATTTACTAAAAAGACGGTCACGGGAATTTTTTGTTTCCGGACTTGGTTTAAGAACACGTCCTGAAGGTTTTGCATTTTATCTGAAGACATTTTTATACCTTTTTGATTTTCTTTGGATTTTTTATCTTCCGCTTTATGAAATATGGACACAATCCACGTATCACATTACCTTTATTGGGTCACTACTTCTCTTTAAATGGTACCGTAGAAATTTCTGACAACCTCTGTTAGGGGACGACAACCGGAGAAATATTCGTTAGGCGGATAATCAGCAAATTCGGGATCCTCAGGTAAGTTTTCGCCTATAAGAATGGTATGGCAGTTTGCCGCACGTCCACAGGCCATATCGACCCATGTATCGCCAATAAACCAAACATTCCCACCTTTGGGTACGATACCGGTACGGTCAAGGGCCAAATCAATTGGATCTCTTGCTGGTTTGTCGCGCAGAGCATCTCCCGCGCCCACAAGATAACCGCCAAAAAAGCTGTCCCACCCTAGTTTTGTTGATTCAGCACGCAAATGACCGCCGGACTTGTTACTTACGACGGCCAAATGAGCACCAAGCGCCACAAATGCCTTCAAAAGTTCCTCTGCACCAGCCTTCTTTTCTATGCGTTCAAGGTGAACTGCCCGATACGCTTTATAGAAAATATCGCGCGCTTCTTCCCAACGCTCGCCAAATAGAGGGGGAAACGCTTCGCGTAAGGACTTTCGGACGCGTTCGAGAGTTTGATTCATTGTCCACTGGTGATGACCCATAGCTACAAGCGTTTGATTCATACTCTCGTGAATAATGGGCCAGCTATTCACCAACGTCCCGTCCCAGTCAAACAACACGGCTTCGGGCACGCCGTCAGGCATTCTGAAGACCTAAATGTGAAGCGTATCCACCAATGAGCTTTTTGGTAACCGCGCCCGGTTGTCCCGAACCCACCTTTTTTCCATCTATATCAACAACCGGTATCAGAAAAGCAGTTGAACTCGTCAAAAACGCCTCATCTGCCAACCTTGCCTCCTGGACGCCAAAAGCCCTTTCCTCGACATCAAGCTGCAGATTATTAGCGATTTTTAAAAGTGAAAGCCGGGTCACTCCATTTAGGATTGAATTTTCCGGCGGATGTGTAAAAATTTTCTGCCCTTTTACGATCCAAGCATTAGTGGATGCGCCTTCGGTTACGACGCCCGTATCGTTGACCAGCCATGCTTCATAGGCGCCCGCGCGTGCAGCCAGGTCCTTTGCTAATATATTTGGCAGCAAGGAAATGGATTTTATATCCGGGCGTCTCCACCGGTTATCCGGCAGAGTAATTACAGAGACCCCCTGCTCAACCCATTCGCGCTTTGGATTTACAAATGGTCGCAGGGTCATTATCACCGCAGCACGAATCTCATTTGGAATGAGGTGGTTTCGCGGTGCGACCCCTCGAGATATTTGAATATAAAGGCTGGCGTCCCGCAGGCGATTTAACCGAAGCAATTCAGTAACCTTCATTCTAAATATTTCGATCCCGAATGGCATTTCCATCCGTATTTCACGCAATGACCGTTTCAACCTATCAAAATGCAGATCTTCGTCTACCATCCGGCTATTGATGACAACAATCACTTCATAAACGCCATCAGCAAACTGGTATCCACGATCCTCTATGTGGATTTCCGACAAACTATGGCGGGAATAACGCCCATTAACGTATGATATCCGTGGCATTTTACCCTTATTTAAAAGAATTCAAGGCTGACTGCGAAGAGCTTTTCGATATCGCGAACCGCTGTCGGTCTCACAAAGATAACGACCCTGTCTCCCGTGTTAACCACAGTATTACTTCGCGGCGTAATCACCTCCTCATCTCGAACGATCGCGCCAAACATCACCCCTTCAGGTAGTTCCATATCACGGATCTGCTGACCCGCGAGCGAGGAAGTTTCAAGAATTTCCGCTTCCATCATTTCGCCAAAATCCTCACCTAGGGAATATACCGCTCGAATTCGCCCACGACGAACATGCTGAAGAATAGTCGATGCCGTGATAGATCTCGGGCTAATCACCGCGTCAACACCCAAGGTAGTTATCAGTGGTGAGTAATTTGTATTGTTTACAAGCGCGATTGCCCGCTGAGCTCCATGTCGTTTTGCCAGGAGAGAACCCAATATATTTGTCTCGTCGTCGTTGGTAACCGCGACAATGGCCTCTGTTACCGCTACTCCGGCTTCCTCGAGTATAGAGGGCTCTAGCGCATTGCCGTTGATAACCGTGGTATCCGGCAAGTCACGAGCCGCGCGCTCGGCTCCTTCCCGGCTCGCCTCAATGATGCGCGCGTGGACACCCGGGTGTTCATTCCGGATCATCTCTGCCAGAAAAATGCCAACGTTCCCGCCACCAGCAATAATTATCCTTCGTGCCTGTCGCTCTTCATGTCCAAAAACCGTCATCGCACGCGGGACGTGCTCATTGTCCGCGACGAAATATACGTCATCGCCAACAAACATTTGTTCGTCGGCGTTAGCAACGATGATTTTTCCATCCCGAATAATGCCTACAATTACAATGTGGAGATCGGGGAAAACCCCCGTCAATTGACGAAGTGGGGTATTGATAACTGGGCAGTCATCATTGCACCGGACACCAATAACCCGCACCTTTCCGTCGACCATCGGAATGGTATCAAAAGCACCCGGAACAACGAGATCCCGGGAAATTGCCCGCGCAACCTCTAGCTCAGGTGAAATAATCACATCGATGGGCATATTTTCCCGGCTAAATAAATCTGCCCAAATCGGCCGCAAATAACCCTGGTTCCGAACACGAGCCAGCTTGGTCGGCACGTTAAAAAGGGAGTGAGCTACTTGACAAGCGACCATGTTCACTTCGTCCGACTGAGTGACGGCAATCAGCAGATCTGCGTCAGCCGCGTTCGCTCGTTCGAGTACATCCGGATAAGATGCAAAACCCTGTAATGACTGCACGTCAAGAGATTCGTTAACCGAGCGAATATTCTCCTCAGATGAATCCACAACAGTAACATCATGGTTCTCAAGTGATAACTGACGCGCGATGTGATAGCCTACCTGGCCAGCGCCACAAACTATTACTCTCATTCTCTTCTACTCCGCAGTACCGGAGACCGGTTCACCAGCCCGGTCAGCGATATCCCGGTTGGTAACGCCCAGCGTCTTAAGCTTTCGGTGAAGCGCAGACCGCTCCATACCGATAAATCGCGCCGTTCGCGAGACATTTCCACCGAATCGCGATACCTGAGCAAGCAAGTATTGACGCTCAAAATTCTCCCGGGCCTCTCGAAGCGGCAATGACATAATTTTAGCTCCCCCCCTGAACCCAGCCATAACGGAAGCCCTGGTACCTAAATCAGGTGGCAGATTATCAACGCCGACTTCCTCCTCAGGCCCTCCGGGTGCCATGATTAGTATCCAATCAACGGCGTTTCGCAGTTGCCGGACATTTCCGGGCCAGTCACATGCCTGTAGAGCGACCATCGCTTCGCTAGAAATCATCCTCGGAGACACGCCTGAATTACTTGCCGATCGTTCCATAAAATGTTCGATCAACACGGGAATATCATCTGGCCGATCCTTTAAGGGCAGAATTTCTATTGGGACGACGTTAAGACGGTAGAATAGATCCTGGCGGAAATTTCCAGCCGCCATTTCCGCTTCCATATCGTGGTTTGTCGAGGCAATTACCCGCACATCGACCTCGACAAGTTTGTCACCACCAACACGCGTAAATGTCTGTTCCTGCAGGACGCGAACAATCTTACCCTGCGTTTCAAGCGGCATGTCACTGACTTCGTCCAACAGCAAAGTACCCCCATTCGCTTGTTCGAGCGTACCCACTTTGGCAATTCCATCTGGTTCAACGGATTCCTCGCCAAACAATTCTACTTCCATTCGGTCCGGGTTCATTGCCGCGCAGTTAAGAACAATAAACGGACCATCGGCACGGCTTGACATGCGATGTAACTGCCGGGCGAAAACCTCTTTCCCTACGCCCGGTGGCCCCGAAATCAAGACCCGACTATCGGTTGGCGCAACCCTCTCCAATGAGCCGCGTAACTGTTTCATCGCAGCCGACGCCGCAACCACGTCTTTAACTTCGCTTGTTTGTTTCCGCAGTTGTTCGTTTTCTTTTTGTAACTTAGAATTTTCGAGTGCATTTTTTACAGTCAAAATAAGTCGATCGGCCTTGAAGGGTTTCTCGATAAAATCATATGCGCCTAACTTTATTGCGTTGACAGCGGTCTCAACGTTGCCGTGGCCACTAATCATAATTACCGGAATATCAACAAAATCCGTGTAGACTTTCTCCAGCATTTCCATACCATCAAGGTTGCTGCCTTCAAGCCAGATATCAAGGATTAGCAGATCCGGAA
The DNA here is from genome assembly GCA_002295635.1 of Alphaproteobacteria bacterium UBA830. Lineage (GTDB taxonomy): Bacteria > Pseudomonadota > Alphaproteobacteria > MPNO01 > UBA830 > UBA830. The sequence continues at coordinate 11,641 of DBHK01000010.1, forward strand.
GCTTTTCCCGGATAGCAGATAGAGCTCCGTCGCTACTAGACGCCGTCCTACAATTGTAACCCTCATCCTCGAGGATCGCCGCAATTAAGCTGCTGATATCATCTTCATCATCGATAACTAGAATTTCTTGGGGCATCGGTTAGCCATCCCCCGCGATGGAAGGGTCAGCTTTTCCCTTGCGTTCGAATAGGGGAATCTTGACTTCAACCCGGGCACCGTTCACTTCCCCGTCTTCCAATCGAAGTCCCGCGCCGTGATCCTCCAAAATGGTTTTGACTATCGCAAGGCCTAAACCTGTTCCTTTGGTCCTTGAAGTTACATAAGGTTCAGTCAAGCGATCCGGCGCGCCCGGGGGCAATCCCGTGCCGTTATCAAGGACTTCAATCAACGCGTCTTCACCTAACACCGAAACTTTGATGCAAACCTCCCCTGGAGAGGATTCGGCTTGTACCTGCCTTCGGCCATCAATCGCGTCAAGAGCATTCTGGAGTAGATTGGTCATTACCTGAGAGAGCTGGCGGGGGTCCGCAGAAATCCAAACGGGCTCATCGGGAAACTTAAGATCGAAACGGATTTCGGGATGAGCGTTTCGCGGAAGTACTACCGCCTCTTTGCATATTGAAACAAGATTGGTTTCCTCCATTTCGGGCCGCGGCATACGGGCGAAAGACGAAAACTCGTCGACCATCCGACCGATATCACCCACTTGGCGAATTATGGTGTCCGTGCAATTGGAAAATGTGTCGGGGTCAGAGGTAATCTCCGATAAATACTTCCGCCGGAGACGCTCAGCAGATAGCTGAATAGGTGTAAGAGGATTTTTTATTTCATGTGCAATCCGGCGAGCGACATCCGACCAAGCGGCTTTCCGTTGCGCTCCGACAAGTTCAGTGATGTCGTCAAAGGTTACTACGAAACCAACAATTCTGTCCGAAACTACGTCCGCAGCGACACGAACAAATAAAGTGCTGGGACGTCGCTTACCTTGGATTATCACCTGCGCCTCAACGAGGGAATTGGGCCGAACGGTAGTTCTACTAATGAGGTCATTGAACTCGGGTACGACATCCCCGATCATATTTCCTATCTCGCTATCAAGGTTCTTGGATAATAAAGAGTTTGCCGACCTATTAGCGAGGTTGATACGGCCGTTTTCGTCCACCCCTATAACCCCCGCCGATACCCCCCCCAAAACCGTTTCAATAAAGTGCCGCCGTTCATCTAGTTGACGATTGGCCTCAACAAGTTCATGCCGCTGCCCCTCAAGTTGGTCAGTCATCCGATTAAACGCTCGGCTGAGTAGCCCAAGTTCATCCGAGTTTGGTTCTTCCCGAACGCGAGTGGACAAGTCCCCCTCACGGACCCTTTCCGCCGCAGATGCTAGGTCAGAAATCGGCCGTGACAGCCTGTTTGCAAATACTAACCCGATCCAAATAGCAACGAACAGCAGCAGCAGACCAACCAGAATGAAAATCATCGCAAAAGTGATTTCGATCGTTGACCTGCGCCCCTCTATCTCTTCGTATTCACGCGCGGCCCGTTGTGTTTTATCTATGTGCTCTAAAACATTGGGCTCGACGTATCTGCCCACGTAAAGGAATGTGTCAACAATCCTATCTAGTTTGATTACGGCGCGCAGCCGATCGTCAGTTTCGCTCGTTAATATAACTACCTCCCCCTTCCGCGCCCGTTCTATAGCATTGAGAGAGACAGGTCCTCGATCGAGAACAAAACCTAGACTCCATTGTGCCAACACCCTGGCCGAACCGTCCAAAAGATAGATCTCGCTCAGGTTGCGTATCATTCCCTGCGCTGCGAGGAGACGCTGAAACTGCCTAGGGCTTTCGTCAAGCAAAGGTATTGCTGGGTCAAGGTCACGCGCGATAGACAGGACATCGCCTCGAATAACCTGTTGGTGCTCTTTCAAATAAGCGGCAGCAACAGCCCGGGAGTCGATAATCGCAGTGCGAACTCTCTCACTAAACCAGTTTTCCATTCCATAATTAAAGAAAAAGGCGGAAAATCCTGACACTACAATTGCCGGTGCAAGCGCGATCAGGCTAAACAATACCACCAATCGCGTGTGAAGGCGCGAGCCTACCTGTCCACGCCGGCGCTCCATCCAAAGGCCCACAAGGTTCCGCGCAACAACCAATCCCAACAGTAAAAACACGACAAGGTCTATCTGAAGTAGAACCAAGATGGTGCGTGTGTCCACGCCAAAAGGTGACGTGCCGGTTATCGCCGCGTATGTCGCAAAGGCTGACGCAAGCGCAACAATAGTCAGGAGTATTGCAAGCCTTCGAGCAAGGCTATATCGGTCATTGACTGCCGACAGCCATGCATAGGCTCCCGCCGCCCGGGACATAGGAGGCGGCACTTTTATTGGTCGTTCCGCGTCTGCCACATCATATCCATTTGATCGCCGTTAACCATTTGGTCACTGCAAACCACGAATAACTTCTATATCTAGGTCTCGGATCTTCTTTCTCAGAGTATTGCGATTCAAACCCAGAATTTCAGAAGCTCGTATCTGATTTCCTCCGGTCGCACTTAGTGTAAGTGTGATCAAGGGCTGCTCCATCTCGCGTAAAATCCGCATATATAAACCCTTTGACGGTACACCCCCATCAGACTCCGAGAAAGTACGTTCCAGATGCCGGTAAATTGCTTCGGAAAGAGTTTCATCTTCATCTTTAACACCCCGGCCTGCCGAATAGGCCCCGGAAAGCTCCTGTCGGACAATTTCACTGGAAATTGTATCGTCGGCATATAGAGCTGCAAGCCGTTGAATAAGGTTTTCCAATTCTCGTACGTTACCGGACCATGTATGGCCCATCAAAATCGCCATTGCGTCAGGCTCAAGGGTCTTAAACGCAAGGCCATTTTCGGCACCTCGAGCAAAGAAATGGCCCACCAATTCTTGAATATCCTCCGTACGCTCGCGCAGCGGCGGTAACCTTATCGGCACGACATTAAGGCGGTAGTATAGATCCTCGCGAAAGCGTCCCTGGCGGACCTCATGCAATAAATCTCGGTGTGTTGCAGCAACAATGCGGACGTCCGCTTTTATGGGAGTGCGGCCGCCAAGGGTAGTGTATTCACCTTCCTGCAGAACGCGCAGCAGTCGTGTTTGCGCATCTAGCGGCATGTCACCGATTTCATCAAGGAACAGTGTTCCGCGCTGCGCCTGTTCAAATCTACCGATCCCGCGCGTCGTCGCACCGGTGAATGCACCACGCTCATATCCAAAAAGTTCTGCTTCCACTAATTCACGAGGTATCGCCGCCATATTAATCGCGACAAACGGACCGTTACGGCGTTTCCCGTAATCGTGCAACGCCCGTGCGACCAGTTCTTTTCCAGTCCCAGATTCGCCATTCACCATAACTGTCAAATCGGTTGTCATCAAACGGGCTAGAACCCGATATATGTTCTGCATCGGCGCAGATCGGCCAATAAGAGGTAATTTTTCAATCTGCTGCGCCGGGACCACCGGAACCGTATCCGTTCTTTCACGCAGTGCGCGCTCCACCACTGCCAAAAGCTCTGGCAAATCGAAGGGTTTAGGCAGATATTCGTATGCACCACGCTCATTAGCCTTCACCGCTGTAAGCAGCGTGCTTTGCGCACTCATCACAATCACTTTTAGTTCAGGCCGGAATTCCCTGATCCGAAGAACTAGATCTAACCCGTTTTCGTCTGGCATGATGACATCGGTAATTACGAGATCCCCCTCTCCACCCGCTACCCATGACCATAGTGTCCGCGCATTTCCCGAAACCTTTACGTCGTAACCTTCTCGGATCAAGGCGCGCTCTAGAACTGTTCGGATAGCCCGGTCATCATCGGCGATTAAAACAGTAGATATCTCGCTCATGATTTTTCTTCCATTCCTGATCCACCATCCTGACACATTGGGAGTCGAAGCCGAAACTCGGTCCCCGTGTCCGCCGTATCGAATTCAATTATTCCGCCATGGTCTCCGACAACTTTCGCTGCAAGCGCCATACCGAGACCCGATCCGTCAGATTTTGATGTCACAAACGGGTCAAACAAATTTTCGGCCACGTCTGGGGAAATTCCTCGACCGTTGTCTATGACGGCCACCAATAAAGGTAGTTGTATCTGCGTCCCACCTCCGGGCAGCGCCAATCGGACACTGTGCTGGTACGCTGTCCGAAGAATAATTTTTCCTTCGTTTTCAGTAACCGCTTCGCAAGCGTTTTTAACCACGTTCAATAAGGCCTGGATCAGCTGATCTGCATTTCCATGCACTGGTGGTAAAGAAGGGTCGTATTCTTCAACAAAGTATACGTGTCGACCGAATCCCGCTTCCGCGACTTGGCGTACCCTCTCCAAGATCTGATGGATGTTAACGGCCGTCCTGTCGATTGTGGCGTCAGAGAACAATCCCATACTATCGACAAGGTCACAGATCCGATCGGTTTCCTCACAAATAAGTCGTGTGAGACCAAGATCTTCGTCACTGGATACCGACCGCTCAAGCAACTGCGCCGCGCCGCGGATACCTGATAACGGGTTTTTCACTTCATGGGCAAGGACAGCCGCCAAACCGTTAACCGATCGCGCTGCATTTCGATGTGTAATCTGACTATTTATCTGCCGCGCAATTGACTGTTCATGAAGTGAAATAACAGTCAGATCGTATCCGTCTCCGAGGGGCGCCGCGGTTATAGCCAGATTTCTAGTGCCTCCTTCAAAGAAGGATAGCGATACATCATACTCAGAAATGCTTTTTTGGCCCTGTAAAGCTTGCGATACTAACGACAGTAGCGGGCTATGCGGAGGCATAATCTCCTCCAGATTTAACCCCGTCAATCCATTTGCACCGTGCCCGAAAAATTGCTCAGCAGCAATATTAAGAAAACGGATACGCATAGCTGAATCGACGGCCAAAACAGCGAATGGAAGTGCACCGAGGATCATATCAGAATCAAGTGGACGTAAGGAAAAACCGCCTGATTCTATCAACGAAGACATCAGACACTCCTCCCTTCCCATTCGCCATCAAAGAAATAATTTATTTCATCCTGCACTAACGATAGGTTTTCTAACCTATTGATATTATGTCGGAATTCTTTTGAAAATTTATAGCCTTGGCTATACCAGGCGAGGTGCTTACGTGCTATTCGAAGGCCACGATAAGTTCCAAAATATTCTAGCATATCCTCGAAATGACCGCGAACTATCTGGGCCCGCTCGGGTAGTGAAGGATCAGCCACCCGTTCCCCAGTTAATAGGTATTGAACAACTTGACCAGGAAACCAAGGACGTCCGGTGGCCCCTCGGCCGATCATCACACCGGCCGCACCGGATTGATATACGGCTTTATCCACATCATCCAAGGTCTGAATATCACCATTCGCAATAACCGGTATTGACACCGCATCTGTCACATTGCGGATAAATCTCCAATCCGCTGTTCCTGTGTACATTTGACACCTCGTGCGGCCATGCACAGTGATAAGTTGAACGCCCTCATTTTCAGCTATTCTCGCTAGTTCCGGAGCATTAAGGCTATTCTCATCCCACCCTTTCCGCATTTTTAAAGTTACTGGAACATCCACGGCGTTAACGGTGGCCTCAATAATCTTCCGCGCGTGATCGAGATCCCGCATCAGCGCCGAACCAGATTGTTTATTGACAACCTTCTTAACTGGACACCCCATATTAATATCGATTATGGCGGCCCCACGATCGACATTCATCTTTGCCGCTTCGGCCATAATCACCGGCTCGTAGCCGGCGAGTTGTACCGCAATAGGCTCCTCATCAACCAAATTCGAGGTCATTTTCAGAGTTTTTTGGTTGGCATGGACCATGGCTTGGCTAGCGATCATCTCTGAAACGACCAGTCCAGCGCCCCATTTCCTTACCAGCCTCCTGAACGGCAGATCGGAAATACCGGACATTGGCGCCAGAATCACCGGCGATTCTAGCACAACAGATCCAATGCGGATGGGCATTATTTAGGCAGCGTTTTTTTCGTGATGAAAAGGTAGGCAACCTTAACTCTGACAGGCAAAAAAATCAATCAGTTATCCGGAACCTGCCAGTATTACATCCGTGACAAACTTCACGCCCAGATATGCTAGTGTAATTAGCAGATACGCGGCTAGAATATATCGCGCTGCTCGACGACCTCTAATACCAGTCCTAACATGAACCAACAAAAGCGTAATGATGACGCCGAATGTCATCATTGAAAACGTCGTTTTATAATTTAATTCAATTAAACGACCGGACTGAAAATACTCCGCTCCCATACCACTAAGAAGGCCAAGGCCAAGAACCAGCCCACCCGCGGTTAATAAAGTAACCTGAATACGTTCACCATCCGCAACAGATGGTAACAACCTCGCAAACCCACCCGGCCGCTTTTGCTTTAGTGCGTTTTCTTGGAGGATTACTGCTAAGCCTGAGATAGCACCAATTGTCAGCAGACCGTATGTCACAACCGAAATGAGAATATGGTATTGCACCCATGCCGTGGGGGCCTGTTCTGTCATCGCTCTCTCGGGCTGGTGTAGCCAGAGCGTGGCCAAAAGCGCAATAATAACCATATACGGCAGCACTATCGGTGCCAGCTTCCAGGCGTCTCGCATCATGGCCGAAAGGACCCCGAAAACGGCTAGGCTAGTGGCGATCGTAACCCAAAGAGCTGATGCGAGCCCGGTACGCCAACCCGGTGCAAACGTCGCCAATACCCAAGTAACAGGTCCGGCAACAGCAACAGCAAGTAGGCCCCAGAACAAGGCATCACGGGTCGCGTTGCGACGTAACGATATAATCGTTGCGGGTAACAGGGCGAGAAAAGCGGATATTGTTAGTAAAGTGTGAGAAAGCATATATAGATAATAGCATTGGAAGCGATGCTACGTCGTCATCTAACTTAAGCAGACTTTTTTTGGGAATCGGTTGGCGGCGTTCTAGGTTTCCCGTAACTTGATCCTCTACCCTCCTTAGGAGTTTCGATGGCTCACAGTGCCGCCCTGATACTTGCCGGAGGCTCCGGCAGTCGCCTCGGATCCGACACCCCGAAACAGTATCTCCAATTTAACGGAATTTCGATGCTCCGCAGAACCGTAGATGTCTTTGCGAACCATCCCGCGATTGAAACCATTAAAATCGTTATCCGTGCCGAAGATAGGGATCTTTTAGATGAAGCGATGAGAGATAAGGACATTGCGCCGCCTATTATCGGTGGCACAACTCGCCAAGAGTCAGTAATTAATGGCCTCGAAGTAATGGCAGTAGACGCGCCAGAATATGTATTGATCCACGATGCTGCAAGGCCATTCGCCAATGTTGCTACTATCGACCGGGTACTCGCCGCGCTAAAAACATCACCAGCGGCTTTACCAGGAATTCCCGTGACCGATACTTTAAAGCGATGTGTGGGTGACCCGCTGATGGTCAGCGATACCGTTGACCGTTTGGGGTTATGGCATGCACAAACTCCGCAGGGGTTTCGTTTCGCCGATATTCTTAGTGCTCATCGGGCCTGTAAAGGACTGAAGATGACTGACGATTCCGCAATCGCCGAGCACGTAGGGTTACCAATCGCATTGGTACAGGGGAATAGCGAAAATTTCAAAATAACCACAGCTGAAGATTTAAGATGGGCGCAGCGCATGACTTTGAACACAAGTGGCGATATTCGAGTGGGTAATGGCTTTGATGTTCACGCTCTTGGTCGAGGAAATCATATAGTTCTTTGCGGGGTCAAGATACCTCATAGCCGAGGTTTAGAGGGTCATTCCGACGCTGACGTAGCTATGCACGCGGTAACAGATGCACTTCTGGGCGCAGTCGCGAAGGGCGATATCGGAAGCCACTTTCCGCCTTCGGAACCAGAATGGCAGGGACGGCCGTCCAGTATATTCCTCGAACATGCCGTTATATTGATCACGGAACTAGGCGGAAGCATCGGAAACATTGATCTAACGATTATCTGTGAAGCACCGAGGATAGGCCCGCATCGTGCCGAAATGGTTTCTTCCTTAGCCAACATCCTCAAAATCTCTCCAGACAGAGTTAGCGTGAAAGCCACAACAACGGAAATGTTGGGTTTCACGGGCCGGGGAGAAGGGATAGCAGCCCAAGCCTCAGCCCTTGTCCGCCTCAGATAAAAAATGAAGTTCGGTAAGCTTCCATCGGGATTATCTTTCTGGCACCCAGCGGTTCTGATTTCCACCTTCGGCGGAACCGGCCTATTACCGGTCGCACCTGGGACTTGGGGCTCCCTATTCGCATTGCCCTTCGCCTGGCTTATCGCCTCCGAATTCGGCAGTCTGGGTCTTCTGACTGCTTCGGCTGTCGCCCTGCTGGCGGGAGTTTGGTCTTCCACGTACTATCTGAAATCCACTTCCCTCAAGGACCCCGGAACGATCGTTATCGACGAGACAGCTGGCCAGTTCCTGGTCCTTGCCTTCGTCCCGCTGAATTTTTGGTGGTACCTTGCCGGTTTTATCTTGTTCCGTATCGCCGACATCCTAAAACCCTGGCCCGCATCGTGGGCGGATCGTTTCCTACCCGGAGCCTGGGGTATAATGACTGATGATATTTTCGCAGCTCTATACCCAATCGGGATCCTTTACAGCGTAAACAACTATCTATTTGGTTAACAAAATGATCGATAAAAACGTCCGAACTGCAGCCCAAGTTCTTATAGCGAACTGTCTTGAAGCGGGCCTGATGGTTACAACGGTCGAATCTTGTACCGGCGGACTAGTCGCCGCTTCTCTGACAGAAATTCCCGGTTCTTCGGCAGTCTTGGACCGTGGGTTTGTCACTTACACGAACGAGGCTAAGAATGAACTGGTTGATGTCCCGATGAAACTCTTTTCGAAGGTGGGAGCGGTCAGCGAAGAAGTCGCTCGCGCAATGGCAGTTGGGGGCATAGAAAATTCCCGAGCAGATATTTCGGTAGGTATAACGGGCGTAGCCGGGCCGGGCCAAAGCGAGAATAAATTGGCAGGTCTGGTGCATATTTGTGCGGCTAGGAAAAATACGGAAGTCCTGCACGAATGCTGCATGTTCGTTGGTGATCGAGCTGCAGTGCGAAAGGCTTCGGTTCTGAAGGCGTTCGAACTTATCAGCCGTCTGCTATGAGCCTCAGACCAAGGGTTGCTGGGGTCGACTTTTCCGGCGCCCGCGACGCGGGCCATCATATCTGGGTAGCCGAAGGGACGCCAACCGTTGAAGGCCTACAAATCGACACTCTTTCTCGGGCCGCCGACCTACCTCTCGGCGGCGTAGGTTTTACCGAGGCTATTACGGGGCTGCGCAATCATCTCGAAGGCATGACAGATACTATCATTGGTCTTGATTTTCCATTCAGCATTCCCGCAGTACTGATAGAACAAGTAACTTGGCCGGCTTTTATCCGGGATTTTTCTAGTCGCTTTGAAACAGCCGAAAATTTTAGAGACCATTGCCGATTGAAAACGGGCGGCAAGGAATTGAAACGCCTTTCAGACGTTGAGGCTAGGGTTCCCTGGTGTGCATACAACCTAAGAATTTACCGCCAAACGTGGGCAGGTATCCGACATGTGCTCTCTCCTCTGGTCGCTGATAAATGCGTACGGGTTGTTCCCATTCAAACACCGAAATATGGACTACCGATCATAGCGGAGGTTTGTCCCGCCTCCCTTCTCAAAAGTGAAGGCTTGTACGTTCGTTACAAGGGCCGCGGACTGGAGCTGCGAAAAGCACGGTCAATGATCCTGTCGAAAATGACGCAACGTGAACTACTATTACCAATTACTGGTGCAATAAGAAAATCTATGGTGGAAGATATCGGTGGGGATGCATTGGACGCGGCATTGGCCGCGGTTTGTGCTTCGGGTATCGTAGATATTTCGCCACGATCAGCCGCAGACCGGCTCGAATGCCGGGGCTATTTTTAGTTGTTTGGTCATTAAACTCAACTCTCCTCTCGAATGTCCGCTAGACCAATACTAAATCAGCCGTACCTATTGTTAGCTTGGGTTTCGAATGCACGTACCATACGTCGAACGGCTTCGTAAAATAATGGTTCCATAATCTTGCGCAGCAATCGGGAGCGGAATTCAAAATCAATAAAGAAATCTATCTCGCAACCACCTTCCTTGTCTTTAAATAGCCATCGATTTTCTAGGTATTCAAATGGACCATCGAGGTATTCTACGTCGATACGCTCTTTGGGCGTAAGCGTCACTTTGGACTTAAATTTCTCCCTAAGCATCTTGAACCCCACGATCATATCGGCCTCGATCAGGCAATCCCTCCTATGAGTGATGCGCAATCCCAAGCACCAAGGCAAAAAGTTAGGATAGTCTTCAACATCTGAGACAAGTTCGTAGAGTTGGTCAGGCGTGTGTGGCAGAAACTGCTTTTCACTGTGGGTCGGCATGGGGACGCTAGCTTACGGCCGCCAGTTTTACCTCCCGCGCCTCCCGCATTTGAGCGAAGTCACTGTCGGCATGATAGGATGATCGCGTCAAAGGCGAAGAAGAGACCATCAGGAACCCCTTGCCATAGGCGGCATTTTTATATGAATCAAATTCGTCAGGCGTTACGAAGCGGTCAATGCCATGATGCTTCACCGTTGGCTGCAGGTATTGGCCGATCGTCAGGAAGTCTACATCTGCGGCCCTCAAGTCGTCCATTACCTGCAAAATCTCCTCCTTGCCCTCCCCGAGGCCTGCCATTAGGCCGGACTTGGTGAAGATAGTCGGGTCCATCTGCTTCACCTTGTGCAAAAGATTAAGAGATCGGAAATATCGAGCACCAGGACGGACCGAAGTATAAAGTCGCGGAACGGTCTCAAGGTTGTGATTAAATACGTCCGGGCGAGCTTCTGCCACGATCTCGACCGCACCTTTTTTATTTTTAAAATCGGGTGTCAGAATTTCGATAGTGGTCTGAGGGGAGTTTTCTCGGATACGGCGAATAACCATAGCGAAATGCGCGGCCCCACCATCGTTAAGGTCGTCGCGATCTACAGAAGTTATCACCACGTGCGAGAGGGCCAGCTCCGCCACTGCGACGGCCACGTGTTCTGGCTCTAACCTCTCAAGAGGGCTTGGTATTCCCGTCGCAATGTTGCAAAAAGCGCAGGCTCGAGTGCAAACATCGCCCATAATCATTATTGTAGCATGTTTCTGAGCCCAACATTCACCGATATTGGGACATGCCGCCTCTTCACATACGGTGTTCAGCTTCAGCTTCCGCATAAGGTCGTGGGTTTCCTGATAAACCGGCGACGTCGGAGCCTTTACCCTTATCCACGGTGGCTTGCGCTGGATTGGGTTATCGGGCCGATGAACCTTCTCCGGGTGACGTACTCGCTCAGATTTGGCAAATTTTCCCATATATCAGAAGTGAACCGCGCGGCCGTATGCGTCAAGTACCGATTCATGCATCATTTCAGATAGAGTTGGGTGCGGGAATACCGCCCCCATCAACTCCGATTCAGTAGCTTCGAGCGTCTTTCCAACCATGTAACCTTGAATAAGCTCCGTTACCTCGGCACCTATCATATGCGCGCCAAGAAGTTCGCCGGTTTTCCCATCGAACACCGTTTTAACTAAGCCTTCGCTGTCACCCATGGCTATTGCCTTGCCGTTACCAATGAACGGGAACCGGCCAATCCTTACTTCATACCCAGCTGTCTTAGCAGCGGTCTCAGTCATGCCAACGCTGGCTACTTGTGGCCGAGAATAGGTGCAGCCAGGGATCAGTGATGTATTCAAAGGATGGGTATCCTCGCCCGCGATATGCTCAACACAGATTATACCCTCGTGGCTTGCCTTGTGGGCGAGCCAGGGTGGTCCTGTTAGGTCTCCGATGGCGTAGACGCCCGGCTCACTGGTTTCCATCCATTCGTTAATTACCACATGGCCATTATCGATTTGAATATCGGTTTTTTCGAGTCCAATATCCTCGACGTTACCGGTAATACCTACTGCTACAATTACCCGGTCGACGGTTATTTCTTCAAACTTTCTCCCACCCACCTCGATTGTCGCTATGACGTTGTCCGCACCGGGCACTAGTTCCTTGACCTTGGCGCTAGTGTGGATGGTCATCCCCTGTTTCTCAAACACCTTCTGCGCCATCGCCGAGATTTCTTCATCCTCCAGTGGCAGTATCCGGTCCATCAATTCAACAACGTATACATTAGCGCCAAGGTCGGAATAAAAGCTAGCAAACTCGATCCCGATTGCGCCCGAGCCGATTACCAGAAGCGAGTCCGGCATTATCTCCGGCACCATTGCTTCTTTGTAAGTCCAAATGAGCCTACCGTCCGGTTCAAACCCGGGCAAAGCGCGTGCCCTAGCGCCAGTTGCGAGAATAATATGATCGGCGGTCAACTCGGTTGAACTACCATCCAGATCGTTGACCGTTAGAGTTCCAGCGCCTGACAAGGCGCCAGCACCCATAATCACATCAACTTTGTTTTTTTTCAGCAAATGCCCGATGCCTTGGTTAAGTTTTTTCGCGACGCCGCGAGAACGCTTTACAATCTTTTGCACGTCAAAAGAGACACCCTTCACCGAAAGTCCAAATTCCCCGGCATGGTCGATGAGGTGTTTAATCTCGGAGGCTCGCAGCAAGGCCTTGGTGGGGATACAGCCCCAATTTAAGCAAATTCCGCCCAGATGCTCACGCTCGACGACCGCTACCTTCAAGCCAAGCTGCGCCGCTCGGATAGCCGCCACGTAACCGCCGGGGCCACTGCCAACAACGATCAAATCGTATTGCTTGTCCGCCACAGCATATCCTTTCTCACCCCATCGGGGGAATTTTACAATCACGTTTCATTACTAAGCGTTTTCCTCAACGAGGCGCAACTTCCAGACGCCATTAGGATTCTACAGAAGCATCAAAGCAGGGTTTTCTAACCGACGTTTAATCGCTGCCAGTAGCTCCGCTCCGATAGCGCCGTCCACCACCCTATGATCAACCGAAAGTGTGCAACTCATGACCGTCGCTGGCACGATCTCTCCATTTCTCACGATCGGGCGTTGTTCCCCCGACCCCACCGCGAGAATTGAGGCCTGCGGCGTATTGATCACTGCGTCGAATTGCTTGACGCCAAACATTCCAAGGTTCGAGATTGAAAATGATCCGCCCTCATATTCCTCCGGCAACAGCTTCCCTTCACGAGCCCGGGACGCGAGATCCTTCATGTCGGCTGAAATTTTCTTAATTCCCTTATTCTCCGCTGCGCGCACGATAGGTGTTATCAATCCACCCGGGATAGCGACGGCGACCGAGATGTTAGCAGCGTGAAACTGCCGCATTTCTCCCTCACCTTCATAAGCAACATTGGCAGCTGGCACCTCCATTAATGCCAAAGCGCACGCTCGGATAACGAAATCGTTAACGGAAATATTTACATCGCTCTGTGCGTCATTTAACGATTTTCGGGTTTTGAGAAGCTCATCAATTTGGCAGTCCATCGTAAGATAGAAATGTGGCACCTCTGATTTAGACTCTATCATTCGCCGGGCAATAGCCTTCCGCATTGTAGTCAGTTTAATTATCTCTGACTTGCCTTCGGAAGATTCGGTTGTTCCCTCGATAAATGAGGTTTTCGGGGCGGCTAAAGGTTGTTTAATATTTTCAACAGCTTCGATATCGGATTTTACAATCCGCCCGCTTGGTCCTGTGCCAGAAATTTTCTCCAGATCGACATTTAAATCATTGGCCATACGCTTCGCGAGAGGGCTGACGAAGATGCGATCAACTTCCACGGGAATATTGGATCGATCTCCCTCCATGGAGATAGCACCCTGATTACGACCCAGCTTTCCACTGTCGAATAGCGCCCCCTCAACATCAGCTTTTAGTATTTTGCCCTGGGCACCAGATCCGGCAATCGAGCCGAGATCAAGACCTGTCTGCTCAGCTATGCGCTTTGCGAGCGGGCTCACCCGAACATCAGCACTCTGCAGGGAAGTTGCAGAAGGAGATGTGCTTGAAGATACTTCGTATTCCCGACTAGCGGGATCTGATCCAGATTGCTTCTCGGTATCGTCTCCGGCGGCTTCGACATCAACGGTCGAAGTGTCCTCGCCATCTTCCAGCAACAAGGCGATAGTTGCATTCACCTCCACCCCTTCAGCACCCTCCGGCACCAGGATCCTGCCAACAACACCCTCATCGATGGACTCAACTTCCATGGTAGCTTTGTCAGTTTCTATCTCTGCAATGACATCTCCGGGGTTTACTTCATCACCCACCTCCACGCACCACTTGGCGAGGTTACCTTCGGTCATCGTAGGCGACAGAGCCGGCATTAGAATCTTAATCGTCATATTCGGCTACCTACCAGTTTAATTCGCGTAACAGGCGGCCTTAGCCGCCTCAACGATATCGACGACCTGCGGTAACGCAAGCTTTTCAAGATTAGCCGCATACGGCAATGGCACGTCGGCCGCGCAGACTCTGCTTACTGGCGCATCTAACCAATCGAAGGCGTGCTCCATCATAATGGCAGAAATCTCAGACCCCATGCCTGCCACCGGCCAACCCTCCTCTGCTGAAACAATCCGGTTGGTCTTCCTGACCGAATTGACAATGGTCTCTATATCAAGCGGCCGAAGGGTCCTCAGGTCGATGACCTCAGCATCAATACCATGGCTCAAGAGTTCGTCTGCCGCCTCAAGGGCATGCCTGACCATGATCGAGAAAGCAGTTATCGTAACGTCTTTCCCCTCTCTAATAACTTTGGCCTTGCCAATTGGTACAGTCCAATCTGCGATATCTGGCACATCGAAGGGTTGGCCATATAGTAGTTCATTCTCAAGGAATATTACTGGGTTTGGGTCCCGGATAGCAGACTTTAATAGTCCTTTGGCGTCAGCCGCTGAATAAGGTGAAACTACGAAAATACCGGGCACGTGCGCAAACCAACTCGCAAAGCATTGGGAATGCTGCGCTGCTACGCGGGCCGCCGCTCCATTGGGGCCTCGAAACACAACTGGGCATCCCATCTGCCCGCCAGACATGTAATTTGTCTTTGCGGCTGAATTGATCAGATGGTCCATAGCCTGCATGGCAAAGTTAAAGGTCATAAACTCGACAATGGGCTTCAGACCAGCAAAGGCAGCGCCAATACCAAGACCGGTGAAGCCGTGCTCTGTAATTGGCGTATCAATCACACGCCTATCTCCAAACTCTTCGAGTAGTCCCTGGCTAACCTTGTATGCACCTTCATACTGCGCAACCTCCTCGCCCATGAGGAAGACGTTTTCATCAACCCGCATTTCCTCCGCCATGGCATCCCGAAGAGCTTCGCGAACAGTTAGGCTTACAGTATCGCCATTGTAATTAAATGTGTCGGCAATCGATATGGGAGCCGAATTTTCGACGATGCCGGCCTGTGGCGCCAATGGTGGAGGACGTTCAGGCGGCTTAGCGTCAGCAGCGGGAGACGCCGGCGGGCTCTCTCCAATATTGCTAATATCCTCGCCCGCCGAGAGGAGAATACCAATTGCCTGATTGACCCGAACATTCTCACTGCCTTCGGAAACAAGAATCTTCCCGAGAACCCCATCGTCAACGGCCTCTACTTCCATGGTAGCCTTGTCGGTTTCTATCTCCGCTATCACATCTCCGGCCAAAACTTCGTCTCCCTCCTTTTTATGCCATTTTGCGATATTACCTTCCGTCATAGTTGGCGAGAGCGCAGGCATCAGAATTTCAATAGGCATGGCGCCCTCCTACTGAGGAGTCCACAAGGACATCGGTATAAAGTTCTGATGGGTCTGGCTCGGGACTCTCCTGCGCAAATTCAGCAGCTTCGGCGACGATCGCCCGAACTTCCTTATCTAATTCTTTCAACTCTTCTTCGGATTTATAACCAGCATCTACGATCACGCTACTGAGATTGGTAATTGGATCATTCTGTTCCCGCATCTCCGCAACTTCTTCCTTCGTCCGGTATTTTGCTGGATCTGACATGGAGTGGCCGCGATAGCGATAGGTCATCATTTCGAGAACGTATGGACCCTTCCCAGCCCGACAGTGGCTTACAGCCTTTGCGGCTGCTTTACGTACTGCAAGTACATCCATCCCATCTACCTGCTCACCCGGCATCCCGTAAGGTTCGCCAAGGCGATACAATTCCTTCGCCGCGGATGCTCGGGAAACGGAAGTCCCCATACCATATAAGTTATTTTCGATGACGTAGATCACCGGCAAATCCCAGAGTCCGGCCATATTAAAGGCTTCGTTGACTTGGCCTTGGTTCACCGCTCCGTCACCAAGATAGGTCAGGGACACGCCATCCGATCCCTTATATTTCGCAGCAAATGCTAAGCCCGTTCCGATTGGCACCTGTGCTCCGACAATGCCATGCCCCCCGAAAAACCGCCTTTCCTTTGAAAACATATGCATGGAGCCCCCCTTGCCCTTCGAGTACCCGCCAGTGCGTCCTGTCAACTCTGCCATCACCCCTCTGGCTTCCATGCCGCATGCCAGCATGTGGCCGTGATCTCGATAGCTGGTGATCACGGAGTCCCGATCGTCGATGACCGATTGCATTCCAACGACCACTGCCTCCTGCCCAATATAAAGGTGACAAAACCCACCGATAAGACCCATTCCATACATCTGTCCCGCACGCTCCTCAAAGCGCCGAATAAGAAGCATGTCACGATAGTAGGAAAGTAGCTCGCCAGCGTTGTGTTTTGCCGCGGGTCTACCCTTGCGCGGTGCGCTCGTATTTTTACCTTTTCCGCTTTTCGATCGGGATGATTTAGCCATGCCACCTCTCCAACATTTTTAATAAGCGTGTATATACCCGCTTTCGTGTGGAAATTAGGTGACTTACAATATAGAAACGCACACACACCGCAACAAGGACGTGGGAAAGGAACGGTCTTTTTAGAGCCATTCACTAAAAGAAAATTTCAAAAATGCCGAAAATGGGCGGATTAAAAAGATCTGAACCTAGTATCCCTTATCGCCTCGGCCGATTATAATGTATTCGTCGGGTCGGGCCAGACCGACCATTATCCGGACCCTTTCATCCAGCATATCTGCATCAAGATGCTCGGTTTTAAGTAAAGAAATTCGACGTTCATAGTTTTGCTTCACCTCTCGGACCGATACCAAGGTCTGTTCCGCGCTAGACACCTCTTTCTGAACATGCATCCAAGCAATTATCCCGCGGTCTCCATGGAAGGCGTGAACAAGAAAATATGACACAAAGAGCGCTCCGATCATTGGTACAACCATACGGCGGGATCGGCGTTTTATTTCGTGAACAGTTCCCATATACGAATCGAATCACATTTCGATTCGTCAGGTCAATAAAAAAAACCAAATAAGCAAATATTTTTTTAAATGAGATCAAAAAGAGTGAATGAGCCACAAATAATTGTTTGTCCCAGAAATAATTAGCTCGCTAGCGCTCCGCGTCCTGCATAAATTGCCGCAGGACCTAAATCTTCTTCAATACGCATTAGTTGATTATATTTTGCAAGTCGATCTGATCTCGCCAAGGATCCGGTCTTTATCTGTCCGCAATTGGTCGCGACGGCAAGATCTGCGATAGTGGTGTCCTCGGTCTCCCCTGAACGATGAGACATAACAGCGGTGAAAGACGCCATGTGCGCCATCTCAACCGCTGCCAATGTTTCGGTCAGCGTCCCGATCTGGTTAACTTTTATAAGAATTGAGTTTGCAACCCCGCGCCCGATCCCGTCCGACAGACGCCTAGGATTAGTTACAAACAGGTCGTCACCCACCAACTGCACGCTATCGCCGATCGCGTCGGTCAAAACCTTCCAGCCATCCCAGTCATCTTCGGCGAGACCGTCTTCGATAGAGACAATAGGATAGCTTTTACAAAGGTCCCCATAATATGCAGCCATCTCTTCGGCTGATAGAACCTTTCCCTCTCCTTTAAGGAGGTACTTACCATCTTTGAAAAATTCAGTTGAAGCGGCATCGAGAGCGAGGAAAACATCCTCTCCAACCCTGAACCCCACCTCGTCTATGGCCTGAACAATAAAATCGAGCGCTTCACGTGTACCACTGAGGTCGGGCGCAAAACCGCCTTCGTCGCCCACATTCGTATTGTGTCCTGCCTGGGACAGACGAGCACGAAGCGCGTGGAAAATTTCCGCCCCCCAACGTATCGCCTCTGATAGGGTATCAGAGCCGGCTGGCATGACCATGAACTCCTGAAAATCAATAGCGTTATCAGCATGAGCACCACCGTTGAGGATATTCATCATTGGCACCGGCAAAACTCGCGCCCCTGCACCACCTACGTATCTGTATAGCGGTAAACCGGCATCGTCAGCTGCCGCCTTCGCGAGGGCAAGGCTTACCCCCAAAATTGCATTGGCTCCAAGCCGCGCCTTGTTTTCCGAACCATCCAATTCAATCATACGTTCATCAAGTAGCGCCTGTTCATCGGCATCCATACCGGAAAGAGCTTCGAATATCTCATTATTCACTGTCTCTACGGCCTTCTGAACCCCCTTTCCTCCATACCTTTGCGGATCGGAGTCCCGCCGCTCGACCGCCTCGAACGCACCGGTCGACGCGCCGGATGGCACCGCGGCGCGGCCGCTGGAGCCAGTTTCAAGTTCAACCTCAACCTCGACAGTAGGATTCCCGCGGGAATCGAGGATCTCCCGCGCATGTATATCGACGATAGCTGACATATTTTCTTTCCCAAAGGCTTAAATTTGGAGACGAGGTGATAAATACTCTCCACGTCTCCGGTTCGTAATCATACTGTCAAATTTTTACCGGATCACCTTTCGCAATGCGGTCAATTTCAACTAGTGTTTCGAGAATTCTGGGCATGTCAGTTAGCGAGACCATGTTAGGACCATCCGATGGTGCGGCATTCGGGTCTTCGTGCGTTTCCATAAACACAGCCGCTACGCCGATTGCCATAGCAGCCCTCGCCAAAACAGGTACGAATTCGCGCTGGCCACCAGAAACATTGCCCTCCCCACCTGGCTGCTGCACAGAATGCGTCGCATCATAGACCACCGGACAGCCGGTCTCCGCCATGATAGGCAGTGCCCGTAGATCTGAAACTAGCGTATTGTAACCAAATGACACCCCGCGTTCACAAACCATCACCTTATCATTGCCAGTAGCGAGGGCTTTCTTGACTACATTTATCATGTCCCACGGAGCCAAAAATTGGCCTTTCTTGATATTCAATGCTTTGCCGGTTTCTGCAGCCGCAACGATCAAATCAGTCTGTCGGCTTAAAAAGGCTGGAATCTGGAGAATATCAACCGCCTCGGCAATCGACATGCAATGCCCCGGCAGATGAACGTCGGTAATTACCGGGCACCCGTGGGTCTCACGAACTTCCGCGAGGATTGGCAAACTTTTCTCAAGGCCAACACCCCGGGGGCTATCCAAAGACGTTCGGTTTGCCTTATCGAATGACGTTTTATAGATAAGGCCGATACCCAAACTGCTGGTTATTTCCACTAGGGCCGCGGACATTTCCAGCGCGTGGTCGCGACTTTCCAACGCGCAAGGTCCAGCAATCAGTACGAACGGCGCATCGTTAGCAATTGTGACATTGCCTACCTTGATAGTCTTTGGCGTCATCATATATCAAACAAGCCGCGAATGTTCTACAGCGGCAGCGATGAACGAACTAAACAAGGGATGGGGCTCAAACGGTTTCGACTTGAGCTCCGGATGGAACTGGACCCCGATGAACCATGGATGGCCTGTTAGTTCGACTATCTCTGGCAGAATACCGTCCGGCGAAAGCCCGGAAAAACGCACGCCGGCTGCTTCAAGGCGATCGCGGTAATTGATATTCACCTCATACCGGTGACGATGGCGTTCGCTGATATCTGCTTCACGGTAGACTTGGCGTACCAAAGAGCTTTCTTTCAAGTGGCAGTCGTATGCCCCAAGCCTCATAGTCCCCCCCAAATTATCTCCGACGCCGCGCCGTTCGACCGTATCACCGCGCTCCCACTCCGTCATGAGACCAACGATAGGCTCCTCGCAATACCCGAATTCCGTCGAGCCGGCTTTTTGTATTCCGGCCAAATTTCGTGCAGCTTCAATCACTGCCATCTGCATCCCGAAACAGATTCCAAAATACGGTACGTTGTGTTCCCGGGCGAATTTCGCGGCAGCAATTTTACCCTCGGCCCCGCGCTCTCCGAAACCACCGGGGACCAGTATCCCCTCAACTTGGGAAAGTTGATGTACGGCATCCTCTGATTCAAATATTTCCGAATCGATCCAGTTCATATTAACTCGAACATTATTATCAATACCGCCATGGGCAAGCGCTTCCGCAAGTGATTTGTATGAATCCAGAAGGTTCGTGTATTTGCCAACAACCGCAATTGTGACCTCGCCTTCGGGATTATTCACGCGTTCAACAATCTTTTGCCAACGGCCTAAATTTAGGCTCTTCCGCTCAGTAGAATCATCTGCCAACCGAAAATGTTGCGCTACCTGCTGATCGAGTCCGCGTTGATGATAACAGATCGGCACTTCGTAGATCGTACTTACGTCCGGCGCGCTGATCACGTTATCCTCCGGAACATTACAAAATAGTCCGATTTTTTGGCGCTCGTCCGGAGGGATATCTTGATCACAGCGGCAAAGGATCAGGTCAGGCTGGATACCAACGCTCTGCAGTTCTTTAACAGAATGCTGGGTTGGTTTCGTCTTCAGTTCACCCGCTGATTTGAGAAACGGTACCAACGTAAGATGCATGAACATAGAACAATCTGGACCAAGTTCGTTTCCCAGTTGTCGAATAGCCTCCAGAAACGGCAAGCTCTCTATATCTCCCACCGTCCCACCAATTTCGCAAAGAACAAAGTCTTCATCGCTAACATCGCTGAGAGCAAACTCCTTAATCGCGTCGGTCACGTGTGGGATGACCTGGACGGTCGCACCCAGATAATCTCCGCGACGCTCTTTTTCAATTACATTGGTGTAGATACGGCCCGTTGTAACGTTATCAGTTTTGCGTGCGGGAACCCCGGTAAACCGCTCGTAGTGACCGAGGTCTAAATCCGTCTCTGCGCCATCATCAGTGACAAAAACCTCGCCGTGTTGCGTTGGACTCATTGTGCCGGGGTCCACGTTAAGGTAAGGATCAAGCTTTCGTAATCGCACCTTGTAACCCCGCACCTGTAAGAGCGCTGCTAGTGCCGCCGATGCTATACCTTTGCCGAGTGATGAAACCACGCCGCCGGTGATGAAGATGAACCGCGTCATGGACCGATAGTATACAGCATTTAACTGTATCTGTGAAACTGTCAGCAGCACCTAAATTAAGAAAATCGATTAAATCGATTCGTTTGTGCCCAGATATTACTTACCAAGCGGAACAGTTGGACCGGTCGGTGGGGACGTTGGCACTGACTGGGCAGGGACTGTTGCTCCGGGATTATCGAGAATCGATGTGGGTGTTCGCTCAGAAGACGACATGATTGCAAGCGTCAGGCTCGTCGCGATAAAACATGCCGCGAGCAGAGCCGTAGCTCGTGTTAGCAGGTTTGCAGTTCCGCGCGTGGTCATCATACCACCCATAGTACTGCCGCCGCCCATACCCAACGCGCCACCTTCGCTGCGTTGCAAGAGCACCGCCGCAACCAAAGCAATAGCAAGTAAAAGGTGTAGTATCAGGATTACTTGGATCATCTGATTTCTGCCTAGTTTTTGGCAGTCTGTTTACTGGCAAAAAACCTATTTGGCTAGGCGTTTTACGCATTTTTGCCTATTGTCAGGCGGCTTTAGCAATCGCCCAGAAATCTTCAGCGCTTAAGCTCGCTCCACCGACAAGCGCACCGTTGACATTATCTATGTTCAGTATTTCGTTTGCATTTTCTGGTTTTACCGAGCCGCCATAAAGAATGCGAACGCGCACCCCATCCTCCATTATATCAGTTAAAGTCGACCGTATCGCATCATGGACCTTCATAATATCAGCCAGCGTGGGCGTCTGCCCGGTTCCAATGGCCCAAACAGGTTCATATGCAATAACCACGTTGGCGGCAGACGATCCTGAAGGGATCGACAGGAGGAGTTGGCCGGTGACGACTTCTATAGCCTGCCCGGTGTCGCGTTGTTTTAGCGTTTCGCCGATACATATTATTGGGACCAAATTTGCTGACTGCGCGGCGGCCGCCTTCGCCTGCACCAGTGCATCGTCCTCGCCATGGTCAGTCCGGCGTTCAGAATGGCCAACGATTACATACCTGCAACCGGCATCAGTTAGCATTTCGGCCGCGATATCCCCGGTATGCGGACCCTGCTTTGATATGTGGCAATCCTGACCACCTACCATTATACCAGACCTCTCAACCTCGGCTGAGACTACGTTCAACAATAACGCGGGCGGGCATAATAGCATTTCAAAAACTGTTGGGCCGTTATTCGATATCTGAGCAGCTAGCGAACCGGCAAGATCCGCCGCAAACTCTCGGGAGCCATGCATTTTCCAATTACCTGCAATAAGCGGAATGGGAGAATCGAGCATCAGTGAGTTCGCCTTTTATTAGACCATTTCGGCAGGGTATTTAACATATCGGAATAATAGGGCCAACGGCTACTCGGCCTTGAAAGGCAATCCGCTCGCCTTTGTCTTGCTGGTGTTATAGCAGATCCGTATGATGCCGCCGCATTAAGATTACAAGTTACGCAGAATCAACCAGATAGAGACGGAAACGGTATGCTGCTGGAAAGTATGAAAAAGGGCATTGGAAAGTACGTGATGATCGTGCTTGCATCCTTACTTATCCTTAGTTTCGCAGTTTGGGGAATCGGTGACATGGCCGGCGTAATATCGAATCCTGATGAGATTGCGATCGTTGGTGAGACGAAAATTACTCAACGAGAGTTCCAGGATCAGTTTCGACGAGAAATGGAGCGGATCAGGTCGCGTGTTGGTAATATAAACGCGGAACAAGCACGCAACATTGGCCTAGCCGATACAGCCTTAAACAGCCTCATCGCGAAGCGCCTAATCCTACTCCAAGCAACTGCTCTCGGTATCCTCATTAGCGACGACCAAGTGGTTCGAAGGATAAAGAAAGAGCCCACTTTCCGCAATGAAATGGGTCAGTTCGATCGGGTCGTGTTTCAAACAACCTTGGCGAATAATGGTCTTTCGGAAAATATGTACGTTGCATCACTAAGGGAAGAAACGCAGCAAGAGTATATCGGGGGAGCGATAACCGCGGGCGTGGAGGCGCCGCCTACTCTCGTCAACAAGGTATACCAGTTTCGCAACGAACGGCGCACTGCGGACATCATAAAAATTAAGCGTTCTTTAGCCGGCAAACCGCCTTCTCCCAAGGAGGTGCAATTAGTTGAATTTCTAAACAAGAATTCCGCCCAATTTATGGCACCGGAATATCGTCGTCTGAGTATCCTTCACCTAGATCCAGTAGAGGTAGCAAAAGAATTATCGCCGTCTGAGGACGATATCCAAACGGAATACGAGGACCGACTTGCCTCTTTATCAGTGCCAGAACGCCGTCAGCTGGAGCAGATCTTGCTACAAGATGAGGAAGCGTCTAAGAGGGCTTATTCAAGCCTGAACGAAGGTCGTAGTTTCCTCTCGGTCGCTACAGAATTTAGCGAAAAACCTATAGAAAAAACTAAGTTGGGGCTGGTCGCCCGAAGGGATATGCTTCCCATGCTGGCAGATGCCGTATTTGCCCTCAAGAAAAACCAGTTCACTAAGCCTCAGAAGTCACCAATGGGTTGGCATATAATTCGGGTAGCCGAAATCGAGCCGGGACGGGAGCCCAAACTGGAAGAGGTACGAAAGCAGATTTCTGACGACCTTGCCCTCGATTTGGCGCTTGATGATCTCGTCAAACGAGCTAATCAGTTGGAAGATTCTCTAGCGGGCGGCGGCTCTATCGACGACGCGGCGAATGATATCGGCGTCAAGGTCCTCAAAACGGCGCTTATTGATAGTTCTGGAATGTCACAGACCAAAAAGAAACAAAATGGCATCCCATTGGAAGAGAGTTTCACGCAGACCGCGTTTAGCCTCAAAAAAGGTGAGACTAGTAATTTAATCGAAACGTCGAATGGCGGCTATTTTATGGTTCGGGTCGATGATATCGTGGAAGCTGTAAAGCGGGCGATGGATGAGGTTCGCCCTGAGGTTCAAGCTGCCTGGAAGGCCGATTGGCTTAACAAAAGTATACGCAAAACTGCGGAGGAAATTCGAGCTTCAGTAAAGGGGGGTACACCCCTTGCGTCAGCTGTTTCCGGAAAGAACCTGACTGTCGAAGTTAGCAAACCCGTTTCGCGTTTCAGTTCTCTGTCGGGGAACCTAATTCCGCCCTCATTGCTCCATGAGATGTTCAACGCTAAGGTCGGCGATCTCTTGATTGGTCCCATTTCCGACGGATATGCAGTTGTTCGCGTAAAGGGTATCCAAGCAGCATCCCTAGCCAACAGTGACAGCGATCTGAAAGATCTCAAGGGAGCGCTGTCAATCGCCATTGCAAACGATGTCCTGCAAGAATACTCACGAGCATTGCGAGAGGAATACCCCGTGGTCATGAATCAAGCGGCATTAGATGCATATTTCTCAAATCAAGACTATGGCCGCCGCTGAGCCCGTTAAGGTCCCCCGACTAGAGTTCAAATATGGTGGCCACCATCATCACCGATCGCGCCAAATGGCTCGTCGGAATACCTAACGAGTTCTTCTATCGCCTGCTGATCTGCCATCACGACAGATGATTTTACCTGCCATGACGGAATGTTCCAGTAGGATCTTAATAGGCGATCTTTCTCTTCACCCTCAATAAGGTTGAAGGCATGTTTCTCGTAAAACCGTAATGCCCAGCGTGCTGACTTCCAAGTTCCGATCAATACCGGTAAACGTGTCTGTTTCATAAGGTGTTGCAACAGCCTACTTCCCTCCCCGCGCCTCTGGCAGGCAGTTCGGACGTAGGCATGCCTGATCAAAGTGACATCCTTCACGATCTGCAAACCCATTACTGCAACCAAACTACCACCGGCCTCGGCTCCTGCGAAAAGTACCCCGGTATTAATTTCGTGTCGCAATTCTCCCGCGGGCATATAGGGTTCAAGCCACCTATCCACTGGGATTACACTGCGATACGCCTGCGCACCGTCATTAATTATGGAGAGTATCGCCTCGAAATCGGCGCCAGTACATTCGCGTATCACGCGCCCGTCCCAAACTATTTCTCGACCATTTAAGCTTATTAAGTTGACTAAAATTATGCCAGTCATGCAATAGATTATTTGTATTTCTATACTTACTAGATTGAAAGATAGGTATAGTGATTTGGCTATTAGAATATTTATCGATGATGCCTTGGGTGCGTTATCCGCATTGTTTCAACGACAATCACACTTGTTTCATTTTACTTTCGTCACCATCGGTAGATGGATAAACCTAAAGTGCTGCCACATTTTCATTAAGGCAGGTGATTATTCGAATAAATTCATATTCTCGACGCGGCCGTAAACCCAGATTTTTAAAAAGCTTAACTCACCCGATTTCAACGTGAGTTACCGCCGATCAGGATTTGAAGAAGATTTTAGCGAATACCGATAAGACCATTTCCCAAACAGCCTTTTACGCGTATTAACGCGTTTCGCTGACTTGTTGTATAAACGAGTCAAATTATTTATTGGAGATATGGGAGCCGATGGACTTCAAGAGTATCCTTACATTAGCTGCCGACAGCCATGAATTCAGCCGTGAGGAGGCAGAAGCCGCATTCGACATAATTATGTCGGGTGAGGCTACGCCCTCCCAGATCGGCGCGTTTCTAATGAGCCTCAGGATACGCGGCGAGACCGTTACCGAGATCGCGGCCGCGGCAACTGTTATGCGCTCGAAAGCACTAAAGGTAGCGGCCCCCCCTGACGCGATCGATATTGTTGGAACCGGGGGCGATGGTAGCGGCACTCTAAATATTTCTACTGGCGCAGCCCTGACTGTTGCCGGCAGCGGCGTACCTGTGGCCAAACATGGTAATCGTGCCCTGTCATCCAAGTCAGGAGCCGCTGATGTCCTGAAGGCTATCGGTGTTAATATTGACGCCGATATACGGCTGATTGAAAAATCGATTTCGGAAGCAAAGATTGGTTTTATGATGGCGCCAAGACATCACAGTGCCACACGGCATGTAGCCGGGCCTCGTGTAGAACTAGCGATCCGAACCGTTTTCAATATGCTGGGTCCGTTATCTAATCCGGCCATGGTTAATAGCCTTATGGTCGGCGTTTTTGCTCCGGAGTGGGTCGAACCAGTTGCCCGAGTGCTAGGTGAATTGGGTACTAAAAAGGCTTGGGTCGTCCACGGCTCGGGTGGGCTTGATGAATTAGCGACCAACGGGCCCGCGGAAGTTGCGATTCTTGATAATGGAAAAGTTGAGACCTTGGTGATTACGCCAGAGGATGCCGGCCTTAAAACATGCAATATCGCTGATCTTCAGGGCGGCGACGCCCACTTTAATGCCGAAGCATTGACTGCATTACTTGATGGCAAGCCGAGCGCCTACCGCGATACCGTGATATTTACATCGGCCGCCGCACTGATTGTTGCCGGAAAGGCGTTAGATCTAAAAGAAGGCGCTGATGTTGCGGCCACGTCGCTAGATAGTGGGCGGGCACGCGCTGCGCTAGATCGGATGATTGAGATTTCCCACGAGACTATCCCAGACCCAGCAGAAGAGGATAGTGATGAGTGATGCTCTGACCAGGATTTGTGCTGACAAGGTCAACCATGTTGCCGCGTCAAAGGAGATCAGGTCGCTTGCAGATCTTGAAGCCCGCGCCAGATCTGCGGCAGCACCACGGGGATTCTACCACGCGCTTAAAAAAATCTCCTCTAATGGTCGTTATGGCCTTATTGCGGAAGTCAAAAAGGCCTCGCCCAGTAAGGGTCTAATTCGAGAAAATTTTGATCCAGCATTGATCGCCGCTAACTACGAGCGCGGTGGAGCTACCTGCATTTCCGTGTTGACGGATGTGCCCTACTTCCAAGGCGCAGATGAGCATTTGGCCGCTGCGCGGGACGCGGTTTCCCTGCCAGCTATCCGAAAAGACTTCATGATAGACCCATACCAGGTCGTAGAGGCGCGTGCGTTGGGTGCCGACTGCATCCTATTGATCCTTGCAGCGCTGGATGATGTCCTAGCGTCCGAATTGGAAAGAACCGCATTTGACTGGGGTATGGACGTATTGATAGAGGTCCACAACGAGGAGGAACTTGATCGGGCCTTGGCTCTCAAATCACCGCTACTTGGTATTAATAACCGTAACCTCAAGACTTTGAAAACTGATATAGAAACTACTCGGCAGTTGGCGCCACGGGTAACCGAACCAGATCGATTAGTGGTAAGCGAAAGTGGGCTGTTTACGCCGGAGGACCTCGCCTCGATGAGGTCTGCAGGTGCAAGTTGCTTTCTAATCGGAGAGTCCCTGATGCGCCAGAACGATATTGAGGCTGCGACACGAAAATTGCTAGGCAACCAAAAACAACCGCGGGCCGCTGAGCAATGTCCAGACTAACTCATATCGGAAAAAATGGTGAAGCTCAGATGGTCGACGTATCAGACAAAAATATTACTGACCGGACAGCCACCGCACAGGGATCAGTCCTGATGGAGCCGGAAACCCTGAAATTGATCATCGATGGGTCAATAAAAAAGGGGGACGTTATAACGGTTTCGCGGTTAGCCGGCATTATGGCTGCCAAACGCACCGCTGATTTAATACCACTTTGTCATCCGCTGGCACTGACCAACGTTGACGTCAACCTGACGTACGACAAGCCCCGCAACGCTATTGATATCGTCGCGACCTGCCGGACTAGTGGGCGCACTGGCGTTGAGATGGAGGCTCTCACAGCCGCTTCGGTTGCCGCGCTCACGGTCTATGACATGTGCAAGGCCGTGGACCGCGGGATGCAAATCACCGATATCAAGCTGGTCCAGAAGTCGGGTGGAAAATCAGGAGAGTACCGTGCCAATGGGACTTCATGAACGGAATAGCCTTATCTCCGTCTCTGACGCGCAGCGGCGCATCATTGATGCATTATCTCCTCTACCCGCTGAGCAGGTGTCTCTCTCTCAGGGTCTTGGGCGGGTGCTCGCGGAAGACGTTGTCTCCCGCCGCAGTCAGCCACCTATGGCCGTATCCGCAATGGATGGTTACGCCGTCCGCGCCGAAGACGTCGCGGCACTACCGTCAAAACTCAAATTAATCGGTTATGCACCGGCAGGTTACGCCTATGACGGGATTGTTGGACCGGGAGAGGCTGTACGGATATTTACAGGGGCGCGTGTACCGGAAGGTGCTGACACAATCGTCATTCAGGAGAATACTGAACAATCCGGTGAAAACATCATAGTAATCTGCGGAGAGGCTCCAGCAGGTCGTTTCGTCCGCCCAACCGGTCTAGATTTCGCAATAGGAGACAAGCTGCTGGAAGCGGGCAAAGCACTGACTGCTCGCGATATCGGCCTGGCGGCGGCGATGAACGTTCCATGGCTAATGGTACATCGCAAACCACGCATCTCTATCCTCGCCACCGGTGACGAGATCGTGATGCCTGGCGATCCAATCGGTCGTGAACAGATTGTGAGTTCCAATGCCCTTTCTTTGGCCGCGTTTGTATCAGCATATGGCGGGGACCCACTCGACCTCGGGATTGCACCGGACGAGGAGGAAGGTCTTCGAACGTTGGCCTCCAGCGCGTCAGGCAGCGATATTCTGGTTACAACCGGTGGTGCGTCGGTTGGCGATCACGACTTGGTGCAGAGCGCGCTCGGCGATATCGGACTTGAGGTCAACTTCTGGCGGATCGCAATGCGTCCAGGTAAACCGCTGATGTTTGGGAATATTGGCAGTACATATTTGATCGGCTTACCCGGCAATCCAGTATCATCGTTGGTATGCGCGATTGTTTTCCTTGCACCCGCGCTACGATGCCTACTAGGTATGGACGAAGTCCTGCCGAGCACTATTCCAGCGAACCTTGGTAGTGCCTTAACCAAAAATGACGAAAGAGAAGACTACCTTCGGGCGTCAATTGAAAAAAACGGCGACGGCAGCCTCATCGCCACCCCTTTCCAGAAGCAGGATAGCTCGATGTTTGCCACCATCGCGCGCGCCGATGCCCTGGTTATCCGGCCACCGCACGCGCCGGCCTCGAAGATCGGAGATTTGGTTAATATTATTCCTCTTAAAGGAAGCCTTTTCAGTATCTAAACTTTGTGATTCTTGACCAGAGACAAGAACTTAAATAAAACCGTCCATAATGTTTATGTTTTGTTCCATTACGGCTTGTGTTTTTTGGGGAAAATAGAATGCTAACTCGCAAACAGCATCAACTGCTTACCTATATTGACAATAATCTCAATAATAACGGGGTTCCGCCGTCCTACGACGAAATGAAGGACGCACTCAACCTAAAATCTAAGTCAGGGATCCACCGTCTGATCACAGCGTTAGAAGAGCGGGGCTTTATACGTCGCCTACCCCATAAAGCGCGCGCATTGGAGGTTCTAAGAAAGCCACAAAACATGGTTAATGTTCCTCCGGCCACAGGAACTTTCGAGCCTAGGGTTGTTAACGGTACATTGGGCGAAGCAGACGAGCAAAATAAAAATGAGCCACATTCGGCGAATTCCGTCAGCTTGCCATTCTACGGTAAAATAGCGGCTGGTACACCTATTGAGGCTTTACGCGACAATACGAGGTCCTTTGAAGTGCCCGAGGCGCTGATAGGCCGCGGTGATCATTACGCGCTTGAGATTGAGGGCGACTCCATGATCGATGCCGGTATTCTCAATGGGGACATCGTACTGATCAACCGAACTGATACAGCCAACAACGGCGAAATAGTAGTGGCACTGGTCGAGGATCAAGAAGCAACTCTTAAGCGGTTGCGTCGCCGCGGCGCCTCCATCGCGCTTGAGCCAGCTAATCCCAATCACGAAACTAGAATTTTCGGACCGGACCAGGTCCGCATTCAGGGCCGTTTGGTGGGGCTGGTCCGAAAATATTGAGTCTTAAAAAAAAGACCTAATGGTCTTGCCAGCGGCATCAGTAACAGCTTTGACCGATTGCACATCATCTCGAAGATGCCTGATATTAACTCCCGCTTATAACATGGAAGGTCGAGGATGGGAGCTAGGCGGGAATTCCGAAGACCCCTTTCACTCTTTTACCAAACAACTTCTCGTCCACAAATGGAGCACGGCCTATGTCGATCGTCTTGACCGCGCCTCCCATGAAGCACTTATGGCCGGCCCAATCTTGGGACTAATTCGATATTTACCCGACAGGGAAATAATGTGTTACACCCGTTCAAATTTTTCACGTTGAACTGTCGAGATGAACGCTATGAGCGTCGTTACACGTTTTGCCCCGTCCCCAACAGGTTTTTTACATATTGGTGGCGCCCGCACCGCCTTATTTAACTGGCTTTACGCGCGGCACATGGGTGGAAAATACCTTCTTAGGATTGAAGATACCGACCGCCAACGATCGACGCCGGAAGCAATCGAAGCAGTTCTTGCCGGGTTGGACTGGCTAGGTCTTGGCCCGGACGAAGCACCCGTCTACCAATCTTTGCAAAGAAATAGGCATGTGGAGGTGGCGTCCCAACTCCTTGATAACGGGCATGCATATCGTTGCTATTGCACTCCGGAAGAGCTCGCTCGGATGCGCGAAAAAGCAAAGGAGGAAAAGCGGTCAATACGATATGACGGAACATGGCGTGATCGCGATCCAGCAGACGCACCTGACGATATTAATCCTGTTATCAGACTCCGTGCCCCGCAGGAGGGCGAAACCATCATCCAAGACGCCGTCCAAGGCTCAGTAACCATCGCTAACACTGAGTTAGATGATTTAATTATGCTCCGCGCCGATGGAAGCCCGACTTATATGCTTTCCGTTGTCGTGGACGACCACGATATGGGTGTTACGCATGCTATAAGAGGTGACGATCACCTAACTAATGCGTTCCGTCAAACGCAGATATTTCAGGCTATGGGGTGGCGAGCCCCGGTATACGCCCATATTCCCCTGATCCACGGCCCAGATGGCGCGAAACTATCCAAACGTCACGGAGCTCTTGGTGTCGGCGCGTATAAAGATATGGGCTACTTACCGGAAGCGGTATTGAATTATCTGTGCCGACTTGGTTGGAGCCACGGGGATGACGAATTCTTCGAGATGGACAAGGCGGTCTCATGGTTTGATATTGCGGATATTAACAAAGGGGCCTCCCGGTTGGACTTTGAAAAGTTAGCTAACTTGAATGCCAAATATATTGCTGCCAGCTCAACCGAACGGCTATTAACCCTAATCACACCCGGTATTGAAAAGAAGATGAAGAAACCGCTTGATGACGACACTAGACGTCGTCTATCGGAGGGGATGGATTCATTAAAGCCGCGTGCACAGTTGATCTCTCAACTTGCTGATAAGTCAATGTTTTATTGCTTGCGTCGACCCCTAGAATACTCTGAAAAAGCCGCCAGACTGCTGGATGAGGACGGCAGGTCCCGCCTTTCAGTCTTGGAGACTAAATTCGCAGCTCTAGACAACTGGACAGCGGATGCCCTCGAAAATTTAGTCAAATCGCACATTGAAGGCAGTGGGGGAAAGCTCAGCGAAATCGCACAGCCACTAAGAGCCGCATTAACAGGTACAACGGAGTCGCCGGGTATATTCGAAGTTGCCACAGTTCTTGGGAAAGACGAGACGATCGGACGTATTAGAGATGCAATTGACCAAGCCTAAATCAATTGTGCGGTGCACCGTTTGATTAAACGGGCCAAAAGAGCTATTTATCTGCCAGAAATCGGTAATGCCTTTGGTTGGATCGCCGAACAACACCTTAAATTGACGTAAGGGATAAACTTACATGAGTCAGGACGCTGGCAGCAACGCTCCAAAGGAAAGTGTAACGCTGATCGACCACTCTACAGGTAAAGAGTTGAATCTGCCGCTTCTGGAAGGTTCGGTCGGACCCAAGGTCATAGATATTCGTAAGCTATACGCCGAACTGGATTACTTCACGTTCGATCCAGGTTTTATGGCAACTGGAAGCTGTGATTCCAAGATCACCTATATCGACGGAGATGAGGGCGTCCTCCTCTATCGTGGATACCGAATTGAAGATCTTGCCAAGAACTGTGATTTTCCTGAGGTTTCTTACCTGCTTCTAAAAGGAGAACTGCCTGATTACAATCAGAAAGAAAAGTTCGTGCACGACATTACCTATCATACGATGGTTCACGAACAACTTCATAAGTTTTACGACGGTTTCCGCCGCGACGCCCATCCAATGGCTATAATGTGCGGAGTCGTCGGCGGTTTGGCCGCTTTCTATCACGACTCCACCGATATTTCCGATCCTCGACAGCGGGAAATAGCGTCATACCGATTGATAGCGAAGATGCCGACCATAGCAGCGTGGGCGTTTAAATATGCGCTGGGCCAACCTTTCATGTACCCGCGCAACGATCTTTCATACGCGGCTGACTTCATCCAGATGATGTTCGCGACTCCTTGTGAGGAATATGCAGTTAGTCCCACAATCGAACGCGCAATGGACCGGATTTTAACCTTACACGCTGATCATGAACAGAATGCTTCTACTTCGACGGTGCGACTTGCGGGATCTTCGGGCGCCAACCCGTTCGCCTGTATAGCAGCGGGAATAGCCAGCCTTTGGGGTCCCGCCCATGGCGGAGCGAACGAGGCGGTCCTAAAAATGCTTAACGAAATAGGTGACGTAAAAAATATTCCTGAATACGTGAAAAGGGCGAAGGATAAAGATGATCCGTTCCGACTGATGGGATTTGGTCACCGTGTTTATAAGAACTTCGATCCTCGCGCGACTCTTATGCGCGAAACATGCCACGAGGTCCTTTCAGAGTTAGGAATCAAAGATGAACCGCTACTCGAGCTAGCTATGGAACTAGAAAAAATCGCGCTAGAGGATGAGTATTTCGTTGAGCGAAAGCTCTACCCGAATGTGGACTTCTATTCCGGAATCATATTAAAGGCTATTGGCATTCCTGAAACCATGTTCACTGTATTGTTCGCCGTGGCACGCACAGTTGGCTGGGTATCACAGTGGAACGAAATGATCGAAGACCCCGGTCAGAAAATTGGTAGGCCTCGGCAATTGTACATTGGCTCAACCGAACGCAGTTTCGTCGAACTGTCCCAGCGTTAATTAATTAAAAACGATATTCTTTGCAGGCTATATCCTTCTCAAAATCTCAGGTTTTTTCGATCAGTTCGATCTTATAACCGTCAGGGTCCTCGATGAAGGCGATAACCGTGGTGCCGTGTTTCATTGGTCCGGGCGGTCGGGGAATACTGACACCATCTTTTTTCATTTGATCGCATACCGCGTAGATGTCTGGTACAGCCACTGCAAGATGCCCGAATCCGGAACCGTGGGTATAGTGCTCTTCCTGATCCCAATTATAGGTCAGCTCAAGAACCGTATGATCGCTCTCATCACCGTATCCCATAAAGATGTTGGTAAATTTTCCGCCCGGAAAGTCTTTATTGCGCAATACTCTCATTCCTAGGTGCCTGGAATAGAAATCTATCGATTTCTGAGCATCTTTCACGCGTATCATTGTGTGCAATAATCGGAATACACCCTTTCCCGAAGTCATGAAACAATGTCTCCTTGCCTTTCACGTTCGCGCAGAATGGACAATACAACATCCGCGGCAGTTCCGCTCGGAGTACCGCTTGTTGGCCTCAATCTCTTAAGCGCATCTTCTGTCAACGTTTGCTGGTGTTCAAGAGCGTGCCCGCCAACGATCAGCCCTATGACCGCATCCCCAATTAGATTCGGGATACATTTATCCTGTATGAACTCCGGCACCACTTCTTGATCGAGGAGAATATTCAATAGGTTCGCATACTTTTGGTTCACACCATGGAGGATTTTCACGACCGCAACTGTCAAAGCGTTCATGCGGTAGGCGACCACATGTGGAACTCGAGCCATCGCCAATTCTAGAGAAACAGTGCCAGACGCGGCCATTGCAACATTCGAGGCTGCAAACGCGTTACATTTACCTTCGACGGTGCCAACAACGATTGTCCTACCCGGCCATTTCTTTGTTTCCCTCGTAACGGTATCTCTTAAATATGAAACGGTTGGAAACAGGTAAACCGTCTCAGGATATTGATCAGTAATCCGATGCGACGCCGATCTAAAAACTGGTATTAACTTCCGTAATTCACCTCTGCGACTTCCGGGTAGAATAGAGACAACATTAGTTTCTTCGTCAATAAAATTGGCCTTACGGAACGCGGAGCCGGCGCCTTGGCCGGCGTTACCCTCCAATACCGGGTGTCCCACAAAGGTCGTATCAAGCCCCTCCGTTTCAAAGAATGGTGGCTCAAAAGGCATCAATGCCATCAGATGATCCAGTTCTCTGGCGAATTTCTTCGCGCGGTTTGGACGCCATGCCCAGACAGAGGGAGCAACATAGTGCACTTTGGGTATTTTACTGTTCGTGAGGCCTTTCCAGACTTCGTAGCAAAAACCTGGGGCGTCGATAGAGACTACGACATCGGGACAATCAGCCAATATCCGCGATACTGTTTCACGGGCGCGCCGCTTGATCAGCGGCAATCTAGGAACGATTTCTATGAGTCCCATCACCGCGATATCGGAAATCGAGAAAAGGCTTTGGAGACCTTCGTTCGCCATTTCCTCACCACCGATGCCCTCGATACGAATATTCCCGTTAGTTCGCTGTTTAAGGGAGTGGACCAAACGGGCACCCAATAGGTCACCGGAAGGCTCGCCAGCAATCAACCAAACAAATGGATTTTCATGGCCATTTGGCATTCAGGGCCTTCTCAGGAATCCGGCGTCGCGCCGAACAGATATATACCGGCCGCATCAGCTACACGTACCATTTCGGTACGTTCCACCACCAGGGTACGGCCGGCTTCGATAGCGATACCCCGCAGACCAGCATCCGCGACACATTTTACAGTGGAAGGCCCAACCGCTGGCAAATCTATCCGCGGATTCTGGTTAGGTTTAGCCGCTTTCACCAACACCCCGCCGGGCAAATCTGAACTTACGAATTCAGCACAGCGGGCGATCATACGGTCTGTTCCCTCAGCACCTTCTACACCAATGACAAATCCATTCTGGACAATTGCCGCCTGGCCGATGTCCAACCTTCCAATTTCCCGCACCACCTCCATGCACCGGCGGATATCAGAAAGATCGTCATCCGTCGGGATTAACTTTCCATAATATCCTGAAGTCGCTAACAAATCTTGTAAGATCTCCTCGGGGCCCACGACATTAAAACCTTCCGCCTCTTCGAGTTCTCTGACTACGGCAGAGAGAATAGTATCATCTCCAAGCATTCGGGTCCCTACCTTGGCCACGAACCTTGCTGAGCGCACATCCTTCATTAATTCCAGTAAGCTGGGCCGCGGTATTTTTCCAACGAGAACAAGGTCTTTGATACCCTCCCGGCGGGCACCAGCTAACGCGGTGCTAATCGACGACATCTTTATCCAATCAACGGGTGCGTCCCCGATAACGGCTCGCTCCGCGCTACCTTCGAACGCGAGAACGAAAAAATCCCTACCAATTTCTCGGCAGGCGGCAATTACTTGGCCGGGGAGTGCGCCAGCGCCGGCTATAATACCTAGCTTAGACACCTTGCTCCGCTTTTGGTTGGCAGATCGCCCGGCTCGAGTCGGAACGGATAAAATTAACAATTTCCATTATAGCCTCATGCTCTGAGAAGCTTTCGACAACATCCTCTAGGCGCTCTGACATCGTCCCCTCTTCCGCGAACATAAGACGATAGGCCTTGCGTAATGCCGATATATCAGACCTCGAAAAACCCCGTCGTTTAAGGCCTACGATATTAAGCCCGCTTAGTCGCGCTCGATCACCCATAACTGACCCATAGGGTATAACGTCATTTTCGACACCGGACATTCCTCCGACCATCGCATGACGGCCTATACGACAGAATTGATGGACTGCCGAAAGGCCGCCAATAATTGCATAATTATTTACGGTGACATGCCCCGCAAGCGTCGCGTTATTTGCCATGATAACGTGATTACCGACCTGACAGTCGTGCGCTACGTGAGAACTCATCATAAAGAGGCAATTGTTTCCAATGGTGGTGACCATCCCGCCACCTTCAGTGCCAGGATTTACTGTCACATGCTCACGAAAGATGTTGTTGGCTCCAATCACCAGCGTAGAGGGTTCCCCGTGGTATTTCATATCTTGCGGATGGGAACCGATGGATGCGAAGGGATATACCCTGCAATTAGGGCCAATCTGTGTCCGACCATCCAAAACAACATGGGATAAGATCTCGCAACCATCACCCAACTCTACATCCCTATGGATAATGCAATACGGACCAATAGAAACCCCTTCACCGAGTTTGGTTCCGGGATCGACAATTGCTGTTGGATGAATATCGGTCATATGGATTCAATCGTTCATGATCATGGCTGCGTATGTCGCTTCTGCAACTATCTTATTATCGACTTTGGCTTCTCCATTGAATTTCCATACATTTCCTCGGCTGCGGAGCTTCGTAACCTCAACACGGAGCTGATCTCCGGGTTCTACCGGTTTCCTGAATCGTGCTCCGTCAACCGACATGAAATAAACCAGCTTACCCTCCGCTTCCGTTCCAAGTGTATTAACTACAAAAACTGCCGCCGTCTGCGCCATGGCCTCAATTATGAGTACACCCGGCATGACAGGTCTCTCCGGAAAATGACCAGCGAAGAAAGGTTCATTGATGGTGACGTTTTTCACACCTGTCGCTTTAACGCCTGGAACGATGTCGACAACGCGATCGATCATTAAAAACGGGTAGCGATGCGGGATCATCTCCATGATACGATGAACATCGATCTCGCCCACGACGGTGGAACTGGTTTCCGACGTGTCCATTTACCTTTCCTTCTTTTGAACCAAACGCGAGAGCGCCGCTATCTGGCGAAAAAACTGCTTCATTGGCACAGCGGGGCTTCCCGCCACCGTATCACCCGCTTGAATATTGCGCATAACACCCGAGCAAGCTGCTATTCGGGCCCCATTTTCGACCTTCAAATGGCCTGAAATCGCTGTTTGCCCGCCGATTTGAACACCATCACCAATCTTTGTACTTCCTGCGATTCCGACTTGGGCAACAACAACACAAAATTGGCCGATCTCCACGTTGTGCCCGATCTGTACAAGATTATCAATCCTCGTCCCCGAACCGATCACCGTATCAGGCACCGCTCCCCGATCGATTGTTGTATTAGCACCGATTTCAACAGCATCGCCAATAATAACGCGACCGACTTGGGGAACACTTAACGGACCATCCGACGCCACGGCAAAACCAAACCCTGGCTCCCCAATACGCGCTCCGGCATAAATCACCACATCATCACCAATGACCGAAAAACGTATACTGGCATTTGGCCCAATACGACAGTTCTTACCAATGCTCACGCCGCTTCCGATATAGGCGTTTGCCGCGATGTAACAGTTAGAGCCAATCTGCGCATTTGGACCGACGACCGCTCCTACTCCAACTATCGTTCCGTTCCCGAGAATAGCAGACGGATGGACACGCTCCTCGTCTGACCTCGGGTAATACGTCTCATCCCAATCCGGGTGAAATGCGGTGGCGATCCGCGCATAAGCAAGGTACGGGTTATCTGATGCAAGGATAGCTGTATCTGCGGGTACCAAATCCAAATTATTCACCCGAATGATGCAGCAACCTGCGCGTGTGGTTTGAAGATGTTCTCTGTATAGTCTGTTATCCAGAAAACTAACGTCGGTCGCACGAGCATCATGAAGGGCAGCAACATTCTTAAAATTGGCTGATGTTTTCCCCGGACGGACCACCTCTGCACCCGACAGCGAAGAGAGTTCTTCGATTGAGAACGGTCCACGCGGTGAGAAAAACCGTTTATCGGGTGCCATCTCTATTTCTTACCCTTGGCATCGCCCTTTCCAACTAGGCTTAGATCTATTTCCACTTTGGGGAGTCGTTCATTCAGGCGTTTCATGATTTCATCTGTGACATCAAGTGATGTTGCTGAAATAAGCACAAAGCGCTTTTCAATCATAAAATTTAGATTCTTCTCAGTAGCAACCTGTTGGGCGACGACGATAAGATTTTTAAGAATCTCATTCTTCGTATTGTTAAATGCTCGTTCAAGGGTGCTGCGGCGTCTTTGAACACTTACCTGGGCTTCGCGAGCCTGTGCACTGAATTTCCTTCGCTTCTGTGCAAAGGTCTCGGGTGCCAAGATAGCCCTCTGACGACTGAGTTCCTGCTCGGACCGTCGAAGACGTTGCTCCTGAGAACTGACCTGTTTCTGGAATTCCTTTCGCATCCGGTCCACCGTTGGACGGATACTCAGTGATGCCATCGACTCTCTCATTACTTTTTGTATATCGACAATTCCAATACTTGGCGCGGGCGTCGCCTGCGCCAATGGATTGGTCGATGTTGCCAGCAGTAAGGCTGCAGCCACCGTCGGAAGAGTGAATAATTTAAGCATTACATTCATCAAAATCTGGCACCAAAGCTAAATCTAAATATCTCAGTCTGATCAAAATCTTCTTTAAAAATCGGATACGCGAGTGTGATATTAATCGGCCCGACGGGTGAATCCCACTGAACTCCAGTACCCACCGACATCCTTATCGACCCAGTATCGGTAATTGAGGCCAGAGTACTATCATTTTCACCAACACTACCGGCGTCGGTAAACACCTGACCCCGAAATCCGAATTCGTTCGGTAAACCCAATGGAAAGGCAAGCCCGACCGTACCACGGTAGAACCAATTACCGCCAACAGAATCTTGCGTGGTTAGGTCTCGAGGTCCAACGCCGGAATCTTCAAAACCGCGCAGTGAAGAACCACCGAGGAAGAACCGATCTATAATACGAATATCGTCATCTATCCCTACAATCAATCCACCTCCGCCAGTGACTGCCAACGTCAAGTCCTCGCCAAAGGAAAAGAAAGTCCCGGACTTAAGTATATTACGGAGATATTGGGAATCGCCCCCAAAACCAGCAAGAGTGTTTCCTACCTCCACAAAATACCCATCCGACGGGGAGAAGCGATTATCGCGTTTATCGTATAGAAGAGATTGTCCAATCGCCGACGTAACGAAAGATCCGTCCTGTTCCTTGACGGCGGCGGACGCACCAGATGGTATATCGGTTACCTCATCGTTTCGTAAGGTATAATTAATTGATTGAGACAGGATCTCGGTGATCCTGTAGCCAGTCCGTAGCTTGAACCCTGTAGTTTCTCGCTGGAACGAACTTGCTGACTTTCGGTCAAGAACTTTTC
This sequence comes from Alphaproteobacteria bacterium UBA830, assembly GCA_002295635.1. GTDB lineage: Bacteria > Pseudomonadota > Alphaproteobacteria > MPNO01 > UBA830 > UBA830. Next base: position 51,065 of record DBHK01000010.1, read on the forward strand.
GGAATACGTCTAACCCTGCTGAGAGTTCTCGATCAAGAAAGTACGGTTCAGTAAAAGACAAATCTATATCTTGCTGCTTCGCACCAACCTTAACGCCCAGTCTCAAATCCTGTCCACGCCCAAGCAGATTTCTCTCCCGAAGGCTCACATCCCCCAGCACGCCAGTTTCTGAGGAAATACCGGCACCGAATGCTAATTCGCCAGTTGATTTCTCTCTAACGGAAATGTCAATTATCGTTTTATCTATCTCTGACCCGGCTTTATTTGTCATACCGGCGCGCTCGAAAAAACCAAGATTACGAATACGCTGCCGCGATCGTCTGAGTTTCGAAGAATTAAAGGCATCCCCCTCTACTAGCAGGACCTCACGCCGAACGACCTCATCAAGCGTGCGAACATTGCCTGAAATATTTATTAGCTCTACAAAGACCCGTGGTCCTTCTTTGATATCAAAAGTTACGTCAATAATTTGTTTATTCCGGTCACGACGAACCCGGGGACGGATATCGACAAACGCATACCCCATAGTACCCACCGAATCCGTCAGCAGGCCTATCGCAGCCTCGACATCGTCGGCGTTATAACGGGTTCCACTACTGATCGGCAACTCGGCCTGAAGGGTTTCGGCGTCAACATTTTTCAGAGACGTTCGAACATCAACTCGACCGAATTTGTAACGCTTGCCTTCCTCAATTGTGAACGTCACGAAAAAAGCTTTATTGTCAGGGGTAAGTTCCGCGATCGTCGAGATAACCCTGAAGTCGGCATAACCATTGGCGAGATAATGACGCCGCAGGAGTTCTCGGTCGAACGTCAGTCGGTCCGGGTCGTAAGTATCGTCAGACGAAAAGAAACGGTACCAAGCGCTTTCTTTGGTTTGAACAATTTCCCGTAAATCTCCGTCATCGAATTCCTTATTTCCAACAAACGATATTTTTCGGATTTCACTAAGTTCGCCCTCTTTTATTTCAAAAACGAGGTCCACCCGATTTTGCGGTAACTGAATTACCTTTGGCACGACGACAGCAGAAAAACGCCCGCTTCTTCGATAAATATCGCTTATACGCTGAAGGTCAGTTTGGACCCGAGCACGAGTGAATACAACGCGGGGACGTAGCTTGACTTCATCGCGAAGAATTTCGTCTTCGATACGGCGGTTCCCCTCAAATACAAGGCGATTAATAATCGGATTCTCGATGATACGGACGACAACGTCGGGACCGTCACGACGGATAGTTACATCAGCAAATAAACCAGTCGCGAAAAGGGATTTAAGAGATCGGTCGAGAGTCCCGGGCGAAATACTGTCACCTGGTTTAATACCCATATAGGAGCGAACTGTTCCTGCTTCTATCCGCTGAGCGCCCTCAACTCGGATTTCCCGTAACGGCTTATCGGTGCTCTGCGCAGACAAAGTTGGCGCGAAGAAAATACCAAAAAGCAGAACAGCGATACCCGACCGGACCACGCAAAGAATTCGTGCGATAATTCTCATATTCTTCACTATCTGGTCACGTCACCAGTTTGACGAAAAAATCTACGACGCGTAGCTGAACCAGATCATTCCATGTAGCAAATATCATCAGCGCAAGCACCAACGCAAAACCAATTTTCATCCCGTATTCTTGGGTGCGCTCGCCAAGCGGGTTACCGCGAAGCGCCTCTATAGCGTACATCATTAGATGTCCGCCATCTAACATCGGCACAGGGAAAAGATTTATGAGTCCAAGATTGATCGAAAGAATGGTCGCGAAAAATAGGGCGCTTATCAGACCGGCCTGCCAAACGTCACCGGACATTTGGGCAATACGTATCGGACCACCTATTTCTTTTGTGGTTCGGGTCCCGTTTAGTATCTGACCAATAGCGGAAAGTATGCTTCCGGTCAGGATGTACGTTTCCTCTGTCGCGCGCAATATCGCGGTAAATGGCCCATGCCGGACCAGTTCCCGATCAAGACCCGAGCGGGTAATACCAAGCTGGCCGTAACGCTGATGACCAAACCGTCCTTCCTGGTCGATAACATCAGGCGTGGCGTTCAGTATTATCTCGCGGCCGCCACGTTTCACGACGAAATCCAAAGGTACACCGGGGAAAAGCCGCACCGTTCGGACTACCTCTTCGAAACGCTCAATCGACGAACCATCGATGGAAACTATGATGTCTCCCGGCTGGAAGCCCGCCCTGTCCGCAGACTTCCCAGGGATAACAGTTCCGACGTCAGGCGGGGTGAATGGCTGGCCAACTGACATGAACATACCGGAAAGTATTATAATTGCGAGCAGGAAATTGGCGATAGGACCAGCGGCAACGATAAACGCCCGCTCACCAAGAGATTTTGTATTAAACGCCGCTTCTCTCTCTTCGGGACACATGGCTTCTGTCGAGGTTGATTCCCCTTTTACGCGCTTACCGACCAACATTTCTCCAAACATTTTGACGTAGCCGCCAAACGGAATAAGGCTCAAACGCCATCGGGTGCCACGCTTATCCGTCCACCCAGCGATCTCGCGTCCAAATCCGACAGAAAAAACCTCTACCCGAACACCGCATGCGCGGGCTGCAATATAGTGGCCCATCTCGTGGACGAACACGAGAATTGTTAGTACCACTAGAAACGGAAGTAAAAAATCTAAGAGTAGGGAGGCGAAGTCAATCATCAGCTCAAACAATCAGTTTTCCGGTCCATGCACAACTCAGACCTTCAGCCCCTCCACACACATCAGATCTCGCGCCACCCGTCTTGCTTCGGCGTCCACAGCAAGAGCGTTGTCGACCGTCTGAATTTCTGAGTCAGGCATCTTTTCAAGGGTTTCCTCAACAATTAGCGGAATATTTAGAAAACCCACTTTTCCAGTCAGAAAACCCGCCACAGCCTCCTCGTTGGAGGCATTAAGGATAGTAGGCGCGGCCCCACCCCTTTTCAAGGCCTCGCGCGCCAATCGCAGTGATGGAAATCGTTGTGAGTCAGGACGCTCGAATGTCAATGTAGCTATTTTTCCAAGATCTAGACGTGCACTCGGCGTCGGCATACGGTCCGGCCAAGCGAGCGCATACGAAATCGGAGTTCGCATATCGGGTACTCCGAGCTGGGCGAGCACAGATCCATCTACATATGCAACCATGCTATGGATTATAGACTGCGGGTGCACCAGAATATCTATTTTGTCCTCTGGGAAACCAAATAAATAAAAAGCTTCTATAAGCTCTAGTCCCTTATTCATCATAGTAGCGGAATCAACCGATATCTTGGCGCCCATTCTCCAGTTAGGATGTGCAATAGCTTCAGCGGGAGTAGCCAATCGCATCTCTTCCGACGTCGATGTGCGAAAGGGGCCACCGGAGGCGGTCAGTATGATTTTTTCGACAGATTCCCGCTGGTCAAAAGGAAATACCTGGAAAATCGCATTGTGTTCAGAATCTACGGGCAACAACATTGCCCCACTTCGCGACGCAGCCTCGAGCATAAGCTCACCCGCACAAACAAGACATTCCTTGTTAGCGAGGGCTACGATCGCACCCTGACGAACTGCCTCCAATGTTGGTTCTAGACCGGCGGCACCAACAATCCCCGCCATCAACCAATCGACCTCGCGGGCCGCCGCTTCAATAATGCCCTCGGGCCCTGCGGCGACTTCAGTACCCGACCCTGACAACGCTGTTTTGAGATCCGTGTACTTGTCGGGATCACCAATAGCAACGAAACGTGCATTGAAACGTCGCGCCTGCGCCGCTAATTCATCAACATTGCGATAGGCGGTCAACGCCTCAACGCGATAAGCGGTAGCATTCCTTTCAATTAGATCGATAGTATTCGTGCCGATCGACCCGGTCGATCCCAGTATAGTGATCCGACGCGGCCCGGTACTGTCAACCACCGTCTGTACCGGATCTCCCGTTGCTCTGATCATGCCCCACCTCCGCCGAACATTAATAGCACGATTGCCACCATGGGTGTGGTCAATAACATGCTATCCAGCCTATCGAGGACACCCCCATGCCCCGGGATAATGCTGCTGGAGTCCTTAACTTGATATTTCCGTTTTACCGCCGAAACTAGTAAGTCCCCAAGCTGGGCAAAAACGGCGACACCTATTCCGACGGCCATACCCGTCACATAATCGGTATAGCCGGCACCCGACAGCCAAAGGCCACTCCAGATCGATGCCAGAACAAGGCCTCCAACAAGACCTGCCCAAGTTTTGTTCGGACTCAACCTTGGCGCTAGTTTTGCGCCACCTATTCCCCGTCCGACAAAGTATCCACCGATGTCTGTACACCACACCGTAAAAGCTAGCCAGATCGTAAGCACCCGACCTGTTTCAGGCAAACCCCGAATCCACAGGACCGACAAGGTAAAAGCACCAATCAAAACTATGCCAATCGCTAGGCTCTTGGACGAACCTAAGTATTGAAGAAAGAACACAACAACGGTGCTCACAAAAATCCAGATAAGAGCCGCGCTCGGCACCCCGAGAACCATTGTGCCGATCGTCCCAATCACGCCCGCGATTACGAGCCACCCCGAAAGATGAAATTGGCCGTTAGAGCAAATTCGCGCCCACTCCCAAGCCATTAAAAGAGCGACAATGCCGACGATAATTTCAAACCAAGGAGACCCGAGATAGATCGCAATTAAAGTAGGGGGAACGAGAACCAGCGTGGATAGCAGGCGCGGGATAAGTTCTCCATTCTTTTGATCAGACGGTGGTGATACCATAACGCCGTTCGCGGCTACCAAACTCCGCAATCAAACTCTCTAGTTCTTCCTTGGAAAAGTCGGGCCACAAAACATCGGTAAATACTAATTCAGAATATGCGGACTGCCAGAGCAGAAAGTTACTGATCCTCTGTTCTCCGCTAGTACGGATGATTAAGTCCGGGTCCGGAACGTCGAATGTAAAAAGCCGGGAATTAAGTGCGTTTTCGTCGATCGCTTCCGGATCGATCTCACCTGCGGCAGCGTCGATCGCTAATTTTCGTGCAGCCATCGTGATTTCTTGGCGGCTTCCATAGCTAAATGCTACAATAAGTTCGAGTTCTGCGTTTCCTCTCGTTTTCTGTTCTGACATCTCAAATAGTGAGACAATGTCTGGTTCGAGTAGGCTACGATCACCGATGAACCGAATGCGAACCCCTTCGCGCGCCAATTCCGCAATTTCCTTACGCAGATAAACCCGAAGCAGGCCCATCAGATCAGAAATCTCCCGAGCTGGGCGTTTCCAATTTTCTAGGGAGAAGCCATACAGCGTGAGGTAGCGTATACCAAGTTGCTTTGCGGCAATTACTGTTGACCTGACTGATTCTGCCCCTTGTGCATGTCCGGCGGCTCTAGGTAGACCACGCGCCTCCGCCCACCGGCCATTACCGTCCATAATGATGGCTACATGGGTCGGTGTACCGTTCGAATGCGGCTGACTGGGCAATGGCTTCATGAATCTATACCTGGAGAATTTCCATTTCCTTAGATTCGACTGCCTTATCAATATCTTTGATAATATCATCGGTCAGCGTCTGAACTTCATCCACCCAGGCATGCTGTTCATCCTGGGAAATTTCGCCTTCCTTTTCCATCTTCTTTAGATTGTCGATACCGTCGCGGCGAACATTGCGCACGGCGACCCGCGCTTGTTCGGCGTATTTACTAGCAACTTTCGTCATTTCTACGCGCCGTTCTTCCGAGAGTTGGGGCACCGGGACCCGTACGACATTGCCCTCGGTTTGCGGATTTAGCCCTAGATCGGAGTCTCGGATCGCCTTTTCAACCGAAGGAACAAGGGAATTATCCCACACCTGCACCGAGAGAGTCCGGGCGTCCGGCGCACTTATTGTACCAATCTGATTTAGAGGCATGTTGGAGCCATAGGCATCAACATGAATTGGCTCCAGAAGAGCGGGGCTCGCACGCCCAGTACGTAGGCCACCGAATTCTTCTTTAAGCACCTCAACCGCGCCCCTCATTCGCCGCTTCAGATCGTTAATATCAGGATCAGCCATGTCAGTCTCCCAGTCTTCATGAAGAATCCGAAATGATCGTAAACGTACCCTCGCCTTTAACTACCTGAGCGAAGGAACTGGAATTTTGGATCGAAAATACCAGAATCGGTATGCCATTTTCACGCGCGAGTGAAATCGCAGACGCATCCATCACCCGTAGATCACGGGACAGAACATCCATATAAGTCAGAGTTTCATAACGTTCCGCATCCTTCACCTGTTTTGGATCGGCAGAATAAACACCATCGACTTTCGTACCCTTGAATATAGCATCACAGTTCATCTCGGTTGCTCGCAACGCAGCTGCGGTATCAGTTGTGAAGTAGGGGTTACCCGTGCCCGCGGCGAAAATTACAACCCTGCCTTTTTCCATGTGCCGAAATGCCCGCCGGCGGACGAACGGCTCGCAAATAGTCGCCATTGGAATAGCCGACTGTACCCGAGTTGGTACCCCAATATCCTCCAAGCCTCCCTGCAAAGCCAGAGCATTCATCACTGTTGCAAGCATGCCCATATAATCCGCAGTACCGCGCTCTAGGCCGGCAGCCGCACCGGAGATACCGCGGAAGATGTTACCGCCGCCGATAACTAGACAAACTTCGCCCCCAATATCTGTTACCGATTTAATTTCATTGGCAATCCTGTCGACCGTACCCGGATCTATTCCATACTGACGATCGCCCATTAAGGCCTCTCCCGAAACCTTCAAGAGGACCCGTTTGAACCTTAATCGATCACTTTCCGTCATCCCGGCTGCCTCAATTTTGTTCAGAACCGATGCAAGTATACTCCCTAACCGCCCGCTGTTGCCGCAACTTCGGCCGCAAAGTCTGACTCTTCCTTCTCAATCCCGTCTCCAATCTGAAAGCGGACAAATCCAGCAACCTTGATGTTGCCACCGACATCCTCGCCGGCCGCATCAACTGCGCTAACCACCTTAGTTTCGCCGTCGATCACATAGGTCTGTTCTAATAAACAGACCTCCTCGAAATACTTACGCATTCGGCCATCAACCATTTTCTGAATGATATCTTCAGACTTGCCTTCCTCCCGGGCCTGTTCGACGAGAATATCACGCTCACGGTCAGATGTTGCTTGTTCGATATCCTCCCGCGACACCCATTGTGGACTGGTAGCGGCAATATGCATTGCCAACTGTTTACCAAATGCTGCCAACTTCGTCTTATCGCCATTCGATTCAAGGCCGACTATTACGCCAATTTTGCCCATATCGGGCGCCACCGCACTATGGACATAAGAGGAAACGACACCAGATTTCACCGTAATACCGGCAGATCTTCGGAAGGTGAGATTCTCACCGATCATGCCAATCATTTCCGTCACCGTTTCCTGTACTGTTTTTCCCCCATCAAGCTCCGTCGCCGCTGTAGCATCAAAATTACCACCCTTCTCAATTGCTACGGCCGCGATACCAGCCGCGAAGCGCTGGAAGTCAGGGTTTCGAGCGACGAAGTCGGTCTCTGAATTAAGTTCGATAACAGCACCTGAACCGCTTGAAGTCGCCACGGCTATTAAACCTTCCGCAGCGACGCGGCCCGATTTCTTGGCTGCCGCCGCCAAACCCTTCATCCTTAACCAATCAATGGCCGCTTCCATATCACCATCGTTCTCCACCAGCGCCTTCTTACAATCCATCATGCCGGCGCCGGATTTCTCTCGCAGTTCCTTAACGAGTGCTGCTGTAATTTCGGCCATAATTTACTTTCTCAATAAACAATCATAACTACTTAATAAACTTATTATTTTTATTCCGGGGACGCTTCTTCTTCAGCTATTTTTTCCTCTCCCGATGACCCCGTTTCGGCCGGTGCATCCTCCGATGGTACGACTTCCACGGAAGGCGCTGCTTCAGTCTCGGTTACCCCTACCACAGGTATATCTTCCGCAGGCGCTTCTTCGGACTCACCGATATCCACCCCCGACGAGACTGCTTCCTGCTGTAGGCCGTCAAGCACAGATGCTGATACTAATTCACAATAGAGCGCGATGGAGCGAATTGCATCGTCGTTACCGGGGATTGGGAAAGTGATACCCTTCGGACTGGAATTGCTGTCTATAACGCCGACCACCGGGATTCCGAGCTTTACCGCTTCGGCGACCGCGAGTTCTTCCTTATTAGTATCTATGACGAACAACATATCTGGAAGGCCACCCATGTCCTTTATACCGCCGAGAGAGCGATCCAACTTATCACGCTCTCGCGTCAGGTTTAAAAGCTCCTTCTTTGTCAGACCTTCCGCGATTTCAGCGGAGCCGAGCATTTCCTCTAGTTCATGAAGTCGCTTGATTGAGGCCGTGATAGTCTTCCAGTTGGTCAACATACCTCCTAACCAGCGATGGTTGACGTAGTACTGGCCGCAGCGTCCAGCCGCCTCCGAAACGATCTCACTAGCTTGACGCTTGGTCCCAACAAACAATACCCTTCCGCCGCGCGCCGTAACCTCGCGAACCGCAGCCAGCGCCGCGTGTAACATCGGAACCGTCAGCTGCAAATCAAGGATATGTACTTTGTTCCGTACACCGAAGATGTACGGTTCCATTTGCGGATTCCATCGCCGCGTATTGTGTCCGAAATGTACTCCAGCTTCCAAAAGCTGGCGCATTGAGAATTCAGGCATTGCCATATTCTAGGTCCTTCTCCGGTTAAGCCTCCGCGGGAGTGGTCGTATATTTAGGGGTTAACCCTAAAAACATGACACCGGATCGAACTGCCGGCCTATGACGCCGGCACCCGTAACCCCGCGTGCGGATTTATGCGCGATTCTTTACTCCCCAGAACACTGATTTGCAAGGTTTTAATGGATCAGTTTCTATCTCAAATTTACACACCAAGGCCACACTCCGCGGTAAACATACACCCATGTCTTTACCTCTGTAGCCGGGAACACTTAACCGTTAAGGGTCTGCTCAAATTTGACCCTCAATGGGAAATTTATATTGCTGGAAAGCATACAAACACTATGCATCCAACAACTTTTCTACGCCGGGTAAATAAGCTACAGCGGCCCGAAATTCGCCGGTTAGTGCTATCTTTTTAGGCAAATCTATCTCCACCTCATGATTATTATCCGTCCCCACGATAAGGACGACCTTGCACTTTCCAGGCTGGCCTGCGTTGAGCGCGTGTTGGATTCCAGGAAGCGACCTTTCATCGTTGATCACGATTTTTAGCCCGGTGGATGCCGCGGCCAACACTTCGTCCAACGGACGAATTTTCGTAGCCGATAGCCGCGTCCCATCGCCTTCCGCTCGTATCTCAATATTCAACAGCACTCTCTGCCCACTCTCCAATAGCTCTCGGCTGGTAGAAAGTAGTTCAGAAAATAGCACCACCTCGAAAACACCGGACGAGTCAGATAATTGTACAAATGCAAATCGATTGCCTTTGGCAGAGGTCCGTTCCTGGCGGCTAATGACCACACCGGCGACTTTGGGCGACGTACCTACCATTGCAGCAGTCAGTTCGTTGGCCGGAGTTACCCGAAGGTGGCGCAGCTGGCCCGCATAGGCGTCAAGTGGATGGGCCGACAGGTAAGACCCAACAGCCTCAAATTCATGGGTGAGGCGTTCCATTAAAGGCCAATCCAGAGTGTCAGGGAGGCGGAGCCGCATATTGTCATCCTCCCCAACAACAGCGTCGAAGAGACTCTCTTGGCCACTCGACCGTTCCTGCGCCGATTGGACGGCGAGGCGCATGACGCTCTCCGCACCTTCGAACAAGCGCTTACGGTTAGCGTCGAGGCTGTCCAATGCACCCGCTCGGACTAAATTTTCGAACTGACGCTTATTGGCTCCAGTCTGACCAAGACGAGTCGCGTAATCGGCTAGATCCGCGTAATCGCCATTCGTAGATCTCTCTGCCACCAAATCATCCATTGCTTGGCGACCCACATTCTTAATTGCGGCAAGCGCGTAGCGGACCGCGGGAACGGTTGCACCGTTGACAATAGACTCAACTCCGAAGACGACCCCAGACTTATTGATATCGGGCGGCAATAACGGAATCTTCAACCTGTCCAGTTCCTGGCGGAAGGCATTAAGCTTGTCGGTATTACCCAAATCTAGAGTCATAGAAGCAGCAAGAAACTCAACAGGATAATTAGCTTTAAGATATGCGGTTTGATAGGCCACAAGCGCATAAGCTGCAGCATGGGACTTGTTGAATCCGTATCCCGCAAACTTGTCGACCTGATCGAAAATGAGACCAGCCTTTGCCCGGTCGACGCCATTCCCTACCGCGCCTTCGACGAAATCGTTCCTCTGAGCCTCCATTTCCGACGCAATCTTTTTACCCATGGCGCGGCGCAATAAGTCGGCGCTACCTAGCGAATAACCAGATAATACCTGAGCAATCTGCATCACTTGTTCTTGGTAGATCATCACACCATATGTTTCTTCGAGAATTGGCTGAAGCGTCGGGTAGAGGTAATCTGGCTCTTCCTCACCGTGCTTGCATGCTATATAGCGCGGGATGTTATCCATCGGTCCCGGACGATAAAGTGCTACCAGAGCGATGATATCCTCGAACGTATCCGGACGCATATTGCGGAGCACGTCTCGCATGCCGGAGCTTTCTAATTGAAAAACGCCGACTGTGTCACCCTTGGACAGCATTGCGAAGGTCTCTTTGTCTGACAGCGGCAGGTTGAGCAGATCTGGCGGGGCTTCCCGCTTCGCAATCAACTCGATAGCCCGCTGCAAAACGGTAAGCGTCTTCAGACCAAGAAAATCAAACTTCACAAGACCAGCCGACTCCGCGTATTTCATAGAAAACTGGGTCGCCGGCATATCGGAGCGCGGATCCTTGTAGAGAGGTACTAGCTCCGCCAGCCTCCGATCGCCAATAATTACGCCAGCAGCATGGGTTGATGCATGCCGAAATAGACCCTCCAGCTTCAGTGAATGATCGATCAGCTGGGCAACACTTTCGTCGTCCTCACGCAGCGACTGCAATTGGGGCTCGCCGTCAATTGCTTCCTGCAATGTTGGTGGGTGCGCAGGGTTAAACGGCACAAGTTTGGTAATCTTATCGACTTGGCCGTACGGCATCCCGAGTACGCGACCGACATCTCGCAGCACGGCGCGAGCCTGGAGCTTTCCGAAGGTGATAATCTGCGCTACTTTTTCCTCGCCGTATTTATCCTGAACATAGCGTATCACTTCGTCGCGACGATCTTGGCAGAAATCGACATCGAAGTCAGGCATCGATACGCGCTCCGGGTTTAGAAAACGTTCAAACAGAAGCCCAAACTTTAATGGGTCTAGATCGGTGATAGTCAGGGCCCATGCAACGACAGAGCCGGCGCCCGAACCGCGACCTGGCCCTACTGGAATACCCTGCTCTTTAGACCACTGAATGAAGTCCGCAACGATAAGAAAATAGCCGGAAAAACCCATTTTTATGATGACATTCAGCTCGAATTCTAGTCTCTCGCGATATGGCCTGAACGTCTCTTCCGCCGCCTCTTCAGTTATTTCCGCGTTATAAACATGGTTCTTTAGGCGAGCATCCAGTCCTTTTTTCGCCATTAAGCGCAGCGCCTCTTCTTCATTCGAAATACCCTCAATTTCAAATGGGGGCAGAATTGGGTCTCGCTCCATTGGCATATAGGCACAGCGTTTTGCAATAACTACCGTATTGTCGATCGCCTCCGGCAGATCAGCAAATAACTCGCGCATTTCGTCGGCCGATTTAAAATGGTGGTGCTTGGTAAGACGGCGCCGGTCCCGCTCCACGACATAGGTTCCGCCCGCGATGCATAGCAGCGCATCATGCGCCTCATGCATATCAATGGTAGAAAAATAGGCATCATTAGTGGCAACCAACGGAATATCGTAATCGTAGGCGAGTTTCAGAAGCCCCGCCTCTATCTGACGCTCCAATGTTGTTCCATGTCGTTGAATCTCGATATAAAAGCGGCCCGGAAATATTTTAGCTAAACTTTTACACATTACCTCTGCCGCCGTCCCCTGACCTTCGGAGACCAACCGCCCCAACGGCCCATCGGGGCCGCCCGATAAACACAGTAGGCCGTCGGATCGTTGAGAAATCTTCTCCAACGTTGTGTGGGTATCACCGTGATCAGTAGTAAGAAACGCATTGGACGTAATTTCCATCAGGTTCTCGTAGCCCTCTTCATCCTTTACAAGGAGAACTAATCGATCATGGCGTGTAACCTCCCCCTTACCGCCAGTTTTGTGGGCCGCCGCTCCTTCTCGCGCGACATCCATCTGTGTGCCGATGATCGGTTGGATGCCGGATTGCGATGCAACATGGGCGAATTCGAGTGCGCCAAACAGATTGTTAGTATCAGTAACCGCGACTGCTGGATATTCATGCAACTTACATAACTCGACCAACTGTGAAAGCTTGATAGCCCCCTCGGATAGAGAATATGCAGTGTGCACCCGAAGATGGATGAAACTCGGATCAATCATCCGTTAAGCTTATAGCGAATCGCAAACCTATGGAGATGTGTGCGTCAAATTTTTTGCGAATTAATCCGCACGCATATACCGTTACCCTGAAAACTATAAATACGGGCTGTAAAAAGAGAAACCCAATTTCTGACTAGATTTGGGTAATTAGAACTTCAAACTTCTTCCATCATTCCACCGCGGATCGTCAGCGTTCTGTCTAGGCGAGATGCCAAATTAGGATTATGGGTAGCTACGAGTGCAGACACACCCGTATCACGGGTAAGCGCCATCAACAACTCAAAAACCCGCTCAGCGGTCTCTTGGTCAAGGTTACCCGTAGGCTCATCGGCGATTAGCAAGTCCGGTCTATTTGCCATGGCACGGGCAATGGCTACGCGCTGTTGTTCGCCCCCCGAAAGTTTTGCTGGCCGGTGAGTAGCTCGCTCAGCGAGGCCTACCATATCCAGTAATACCTGCGCCCTCTCCTGAGCAACAGACTTCGATTGCGCTGCGATCATTTGCGGCACGACTATATTTTCCAAAGCTGAAAATTCAGGCAATAGGTGGTGAAACTGATAGATGAAACCGATGGTTTTACGCCGCAGAGCTGAGCGCTTCTCATCAGTGAGCGGGCTACAGTCAACACCGGCGACCCAGATTCTGCCTTCATCGGGGCGCTCGAGAAGTCCCGCTATATGTAGCAGCGTCGATTTGCCGGCTCCTGATGGGCCAACCAGGGCAACGGTTTCCCCGGGCTGTATAGTTAACGAAGCACCACGAAGGACTTGGAGATGGTTATCCGCCTGTTTAAACGTTCGTCGAATATCCTCTAGTGCCAACGCAGCGTCACTCATATCGTAGCGCCTCTACCGGATCTAGGCGAGCAGCACGCCATGCTGGGTAAAGTACGGCCAGAAAAGATAGGCCGAGAGACATACAGATGATGCTTATCACATCGGAGGTCTCGACAACCGACGGCAACTGCGACAGGAAATAGATCTCTGCCGCAAAAAGTTCAGTCCCAGTCAAAGCCTGCAGCAACTGTCTAATTGTTTCTATGTTGTCAGCAAAGACAATGCCAAGAATGAAACCAATAGCCGTTCCGATTATCCCGACAGAGGCACCCGCAAGTAGGAAAACGCGCATCACCATGCTGCGCGTCGCCCCCATCGTACGCAGAATTGCAATATCGCGACCCTTATCTTTTACCATCATAATCATGCCCGAAATGATGTTAAACGCTGCGACCAATATAATCAGCGTCAAGATAAGAAACATCACGTTGCGTTCCACCTTGATCGCATTGAAAAAACTAGAGTTAGCTTGTTGCCAGTCCACGATGCGCAGGGGTCGATCCGCCGCGTGATCGATATCGATACGTGTTTTGGGCACCAGGTCGGGATCTTCGAGGAAAACCTCAATATTTGTCACCGCCCCTTTCGAGCGGAAGTAAATCTGGGCGGCTTCAAGCGGCATAAATACAAAACTTGAATCGTACTCAAACATACCGATCTCGAACACAGCGGCGATACGATATCGTTTGCTTCTCGGGATGCTACCAAATGCAGTAGGATTCGACTGCGGCGATACCAGTCGGATTGTATCACCCGTCTTCACTCCAAATTTCGTAGAAAATCGGGACCCCACGATCACACTGTTCCGGCCCTTAAAATCGTCTAACGTCCCGGCGCGGATGTTATCCGCAATTATCTTGCGCTCCCGGATATCGTCAGGCCGCACTCCTCGAACTATAGCGCCGGCTGCAACATTGTTAGCACTGACGAGTGCTTGACCCTCGACAGTTGGTATAACCCGCGTAACGCCTTTGATTAGGGCGATCTTATCCGCAAGAGAATCAAAATTAGTCAAAGGCTGATTGTTTAACTCATATACCCCAAGGTGACCATTCAATCCTAGTATCCGTTGCAAAAGTTCGGCGCGAAATCCATTCATCACTGACATAACAATAATCAGGGTGGCCACCCCTAATGCTATACCAGTCAACGAAAATCCCGCGATTACGGATACAAAACCTTCTTCCCGCCGCGCGCGAAGGTAACGGAGCGCTACCATCCGCTCAAAGGCGTTAAATATCATCCTATAAGCCGAGCAATTGCGGATTCGAGAGAAACCTCCGCGGTCTCACCGCTGGCTCGGTTCTTCAAATCGACAACTCCACTCTTAAGGCCACGGGGTCCGGCCACGATCTGCCATGGAATACCAATCAGATCCATGTCCGCGAATTTGGCCCCGGCTCGTTCGTCGCGGTCCTCATACAGTGGATCTTTACCGGCCGCCTTTAGCTTAACGTAAAGATCCTCACAAATTGAAACGCAATCCGCATCACCAATTTTGAGATTGATCACGGCCACCCCAAAGGGCGCCACCGACTCTGGCCAAACAATCCCATTGTCGTCATGGAAAGCTTCGATAATCCCGCCAACTAAACGCGAAACACCGATACCATATGAGCCCATTTCGGGGAACAATTGGTCCCCGTCGGGACCAGTGACTAGCGCGTTCATCGCCTCCGAATATTTTGTGCCGAAATAGAATATATGGCCGACCTCGATACCACGGGCTTTGACCAAAGCATCACCTATCTTAGCCGCCTCGGTTTTGTCATGTTTTTCGTCACTCGCCGCGTAAAAGCTTATCCACCGATCGACTACTGGCTGTAGGTCGACACTATAATCTACGTCGTGGTCCAGTACGTCAAACTCCAGCAGCTCCCGGTGACAAAACACCTCGCTCTCGCCGGTCTCGGCAAGAATAACGAATTCATGGCTCAGGTCACCGCCGATAGGCCCCGTGTCCGCGGCCAGCGGGATAACTTTAAGACCCATCCTCGCAAAGGTTCGTAGGTACGCGACGAACATTTTATTATATGTGGCGCGTGCGCCTTCGTATGTCAGGTCGAAAGAATAGGAATCTTTCATCAGGAATTCTCGACCACGCATCACTCCAAACCGAGGTCTAACTTCGTCTCGGAATTTCCATTGAATGTGATAGAGAAGCTTGGGTAGATCCTTATAGCTACGGATATGGGCGCGAACAATTTCTGTTATCATTTCCTCATTTGTCGGCCCATAGAGCATGTCACGGTCATGTCGGTCTCGGATTCGTAACATTTCGGCACCATAATCGGCAAAACGGCCACTTTCCTGCCATAACTCCGCAGGCTGGATGGTTGGCATCAGCAGTTCCTGACAACCCGCAGCATCCTGTTCCTCACGAATGATCTGCTCAATCTTGCGAAGAACACGAAGGCCTAGCGGTAGCCAAGAATATATTCCGGCGCTGGACTGACGGATCATTCCGGCACGCAGCATTAATCGATGTGAAACAATTTGCGCCTCCGCGGGATCTTCCTTGAGCGTCGGCAGAAAATATTGCGACATACGCATGAGCGAAACAGCCTCCCTTAACGTGCGAGGCGAACATACGTAATGGCGGATCGACCCGCAACGTAAACTGGGGCAACAAAAACCTAGTTACTGTAAGATTTAATTCAACGGCCCTATAATTCTAGGCCGCCCGCGGGCCAAGTTTTCTCAGAAATTCCGTATTGTAGTTCGGGATCTCGTTTTACATCGGTCTTTTTAGACAACCCATTTATCAAATCAGACCAACTCCTCTCAGAATTCTTGACAGATTGCCTTCTTAGCTGTTTCGTCGCCAGATGGTTCGTTTTTCCCTTTTCGCGGTCGCAACCGCAGCCGTGTTATGCGCTATTTGGCGGACCTATCAGTTCGGTGACATTGATCTGGTCAGCGATCAGGCGTTTTTTACCCAGTGGGTTCGAAGGCTTTCAGAGTCGACGCACCTGCTGCCTCCAAACGAGGAAGGCGGCGCATGGCCACTGGAACTGATCCGCGATGAGAGGAATTTCCTAGGCGTACTACTTGGGCAAATATACCAAGCACATTCTCTGATATTCACCGTCGTCTCAGTCTTGCTGTATCTTATATCAGCGGCTTTTTTTGGTGCATCGGTAGAGACCATTGTTGCGGTTAGTATCGCATTCAGCGCGACGGCACTGTTTCTCTTATCCGCATTTCCCGCCTTCATCCGAAATATTTCCGGGATCAGTGATCGCGGCGCGGTAACAATGATTGCGATAATCCTTGTTTTGGCCTGCAGCAACTCATTCTTCAACGTCTTTTCCGCTTTCGGTCCGCACAATGCAGGGGTCATGACCCTTATACTAGCGGTTATTGTCACACAAATATGGGTCACCCCAAGCCAAGCTGGGGTAACACATACTTCGACAAGGCTACTAACAATTGCAATGTTTGTGAGTCAATTAGCTGCCGTATACACGCATTATGCCAACGTTTTTATTTTGCCCGCAGCTACCGTGATGGCGTTGGCATTGCAACCCAACACCGAACTTCTGAAGCGAGTAGTCTCAATTATCAAGTATTCATTGATCATGGTGCTTGCTTTTCTGCCATGGATCGCAGTTGTTATCGTTTATGACCCTTCCATTGGTGGCGGCAACAGTAAGCAGACTTTCGGTGGTCAACTGGCGACATTTGTTTTTTCAAATAATGGGTGGCCGGCTTCAAATGCGATAGGCCGCATTACCCATTGGTTTAAAGAAGCTAGCGCTTTCTATTCGGTACCAGGTCTAGCACTAGGTATGGTCGGAGTTGTTGGTCTTGCCTGGCGTAATGGAACGACGTTACCGTTCACAATCGTTCTTACCCATATTCTGATGGGAATCTTTCTTGGAATATTTGGTCAGTACGACCGTACGGTGGCATATTTGATTCCTATGTTGATTCTAGGTGGCGGCTGGACAATCTACATAGCTGGTACATGTGTTTTCGAGAAAACACGGCCAGCCTCAGTACCTAAAACAATTGGTCTCGCCGTGGCTAGCTTAGTCGCCATCTCTACGACCCTGCACATTGCGGTAGAGATTCCGAGACTTATGGCACCGGATTCGGTTAAGAATTGGGGTCCTCTGGTAGGGCCCTCCCACTGGAAATCTGTGGTCGCTGAGTTTGACCGACGGATCCCGATCGGGTCGTACCTAATTCCGTGGGACTATGGGACGCATCATCAATATCGTTCTATGTCGGAGAAGGCGGGTCATACAATCAAGGTAATGAGGCCATTAGAAACCTTGGACTCGCACGGAAAAAGCGGAACCTTAAAACACTATATCCACTCCCGCGGCCTTACATTATCGGCTGATAATCCGGTATTCATATTAGCTCCCAAAACAATTGAGATCGATAGGATTCGCAGCGCTTTCAGCGCCGTGGTAGGCCAGAAGGGGTTTGGATTAGCAACCGTTAAAAAATTCATATTGGTTGGTGAACGGACACTGCCGCGCCGGAAGCACGGCCCCGGAGGGATCCATCTCTACCTCGTTAAATGGTAACGCCTCCAAAACCAGCCGTCTTTCTGAACTCAACGTTAACAGTACGGATCGCGCCATCGTCAGCCGTAATCATTTGAGCGAACAGAGCATCCCGCGACCTTCCTGCTCGCTGAGTTCGATACATGATTAACGCGATTTAATTCAAATCAATTACCTCTGGGTCAGTTCATACCCCGGCTAACACCCAACATTTTTGACTCTTGGAGATAAGGCCTCTACTGCCCTACACAAACAATCAGGCGTATCCAGCATGGAGTAGCTCGCTTCCGGCGGCCGCAATAAGGCTAAAAGCCTCTCTAATTCGGAAAAAAGGCGGCAGCGGTTCTTATCCGCGGCCGCCCATGCACTTTTGCCACCTCTTTACTTCGGAATCGTTCCCTCAACACCTTGAACATAAAACTTCATACCTGCCATTAGGCCGTCATCGGCATTCTTACCAGCGGCCACTCTGACCTTGCCGGATTGATCCCTGATTTCTCCCTTAAAAGGATGGATCTTGCCGGCGATAATTCCTTTCCGGGTTTCCTCAGCCAACTGAACAACCTTTGCAGGAATAGCCGGATTATACGGTGCCATCTTGACCATACCTTCCTTGAAACCATCCCAAGTATCTCTCTGCTTCCAGGTTCCACCCATGACCGCTTTCGTCCGAGCGATGTAATAAGGCGCCCAATCATCGATTATGGCGGTCAGATGAGCCTTCTCGCCAAAGTTTGTCATATCCGATGCCTGCCCGACGGCCCATACGCCACGTTTTTGTGCAACCTGGACAGGTGCAGGACTATCAGTATGCTGCATTATAACGTCCGCGCCTTGGTCGATAAGGGTCTTCGCCGCATCGGCTTCTTTGCCGGGATCAAACCAAGTGAATACCCATACAATCTTAATCTTGATATTGGGATTAACTGATTTCGCCGCTAGGTACGTGGCATTTATACCACGAATAACCTCTGGTATTGGGAATGATGCAACGTACCCAATCGTATTTGTCTTTGTCATATTCCCGACAATTTTACCGACCACGTATCTCCCCTCATAAAAGCGCGCCGAGTAGGTCGATACGTTTGGCGATAACCGCTTATACCCTGTCGCATGCTCGAATCTCACTTTGGGGAAGCGTTTGGCGACCTTATTTGTCGGGTTCATGTAACCAAAAGAAGTAGTAAAAATTAGATTGTGACCAGAAGTCGCAAGTTTTGTGATCACTCGCTCGGCATCCGCTCCCTCTGGTACTTTTTCGACATAGCTTGTCTTCACTCTAGATCCCAGAGCTTTTTCGATAGCTACCCGCCCCTGATTATGCTCATAGGTCCAACCATGGTCTCCGATTGGTCCGACGTAAACAAATCCCACTTTAAGCTGTGCCTGCGCCGCCGAGGTTAGTCCGAGCGACACGGCTGCGACGGCGGCCGCTCCGGCGATTTTTGTTTTCAAGTTCATTAGTACCTCCTTTGCTAAAGTCGATTTACGGTAATCTTCCATCTAACCTGAAACATGAAAATTCTTTCCAAGACACGCCGGCGCGTTAAGTCGCGCCTTTACGCTGTCACGCGAAATTATGACAAGTACCAGGATTGTCGCGAGGTATGGTAGCATCGATAAGAACGGGGCGGAAACCTCAACTCCCATTCCTTGTGCATAAAGTTGAATGATGGTTATTCCGCCGAAAAGATAGGCACCGAAAAATGCACGCCAGGGCTTCCAGGAAGCAAAAACAACAAGCGCTAGCGCTATCCATCCACGACCGGCTGTCATATTCTCAACCCATAATGGCGTGTAGGAAACCGAGAGATAAGCTCCACCGACCCCCGCCATGGCGCCGCCGAACAGTATCGCGCCTAATCTTATCAGCTTAACAGAATAGCCGATGGAATGGGCCGCGTCATGGTTCTCGCCAACCGCTCGAACCAGCAAACCGAGTCGAGTTTTAGCTAGGAACCAAGAGACTATAGCTACTGCGATAACCGAAAGATAAACTAGGGCATCGTGCCCAAAAATCAGGGGTCCTAGTATTGGGATATCTGAGATCCCGGAGATATTTAATTTAGCAAGACCTACAAAGGTCTTTCCAACATAGGAATAGCCGATCAGGGCGCTTAACCCGAGACCAAAAATTGTCAGAGCGAGACCGGTAGCAACTTGGTTCGCTTGTAGATAGATACACAGGACGCCGAAGACCAACGACAATAGTAGACCGGAGCCCGCTCCAGCAAGAATCGCAAGCATCTCACTGCCCGTAGATACCGCAGTCGCAAAGGCGGCAATTGCTCCCATGATCATCATGCCCTCAACGCCAAGATTCAGAACGCCAGCCTTTTCCACGACTGTTTCGCCGACGGCTGCAAATACTAACGGTGTTGCGGCGGTAACGATGGTCAGTATCGCCGGGACAAGCAGCTCGATACTCATTCGCCCGCCTTCATTCGGGTCTTGGATAAACCAAAGCGTATTCGGTAGGTAATCAACACATCGGAGGCCAGCAGAAAGAAGAGCAACATACCTTGAAAGACACCAGTGACGGCATTCGGCAAATTCATGGTAATCTGTGCGGAATCACCTCCAAGGTAGGTTAACGCCATCAAAAGACCAGCGAACAGTACCCCAACGGGATGAAGCCGCCCAAGAAACGCAACAATTATCGCCGTAAATCCATAACCAGGTGAGATTGACGGTACGATTTGTCCGATCGCCCCAGAGAGTTCAATTACTCCGGCTAGGCCAGCACACCCGCCGGAAATCACCAAGGTCACCCAGATCAGTTTTTTTTCCTTAAATCCTGCGAAAGCACCTGCGAGAGGCGCCATACCGATCACCTTGATTTGAAACCCAATGATGTGCCGCGAAATCAGTATCCACCCGGCGACAACCACCAAAAGCGCTATAAGCCAACCAATGTTTAACCGGGTCTCATCAATGAGAATTGGTAATAGAGCGGAATCATGGAATAGACGCGACTCTGGGAAATTCATCCCATCTGGGTCCTTCCATGGTCCGTGAACAAGGTAGCCCAATACCAGCAAACCAACATAGGTAAGCATCAGGCTCGTTAGGATTTCATTGGTATTGAAACGGGTCTTAAGCCAAGCAGGAATTGCCGCCCAAGCCATCCCACCAGCGATACCAAAGAACAACATTCCAGGAACTAGTAAAATGCTAGAGTGGTCATAAAACGCAAGCGCTAATCCACCGCCCGCAAGCGCGCCGATTATAAGCTGCCCCTCTGCGCCAATATTCCAAACGTTAGCCTGAAAACCGAGAGATAATCCCACGCCAATCAAAACCAACGGGGTGGCCTTTAAGAGAAGCTCTGCCACACCGTCTACGGTGGAGACCGGTTCGATAAAAAATGTTTCTATTGCTTTAACAGGGTCTACCCCGAGAACGCCAAACATAAGCATCGCAGTCAGTATAGTTAGAAATACTGCGACCAGAGGAGACAGGTAGACCATCCTTTTAGATGCCTCAAGACGCTGCTCCAGCCTAACCAGCACCGGTATTGTCCCCGTCCAGTTCGACCCCGGCCATCAATAATCCCACTTCTTCCGGGGTCACGTTTTCAGCGGCCCGCGCTTCCGACAACCGCCCCCGGCAGATCACCGCAATTCGATCAGAAATTTGGAATAACTCTTCAAGATCTTGAGAAATTACCAGCACAGCTGTTCCGGCCGCCGCCATATCGATAAGAGATTGTCGGATCGCCGCCGCGGACCCAGCATCGACCCCCCATGTCGGCTGCAAGACAACTATCACCCCAGGTTTCTGGACGATTTCCCGGCCCACAATGAATTTCTGCAAATTGCCACCAGAGAGGCTTTTTGCGGTGTGGTTAACTCCAGGTGTCTTGACCCGAAACTCCTCTACCACTTCCTGAGCGAATTCACTCGATTCGGCAACCCCAATAAAACCATTTTTGATTAGGTTCATCCTTGTTGCACCTGACAGGAGTCCATTCTCCCACAACGACATCTCAGACACCGCACCGTGACCCAGCCGCTCCTCCGGTACAAGACCGAGACCGATTCTGCGTCGTTGGACTGGATCAAGCCTACCGATCTGCGTACCATCAATAGAGATCTTATTGGCTTCCGGCGCTAAAACCTCGCCTGTCAGTATTTCCATCAGTTCACGTTGACCATTTCCTGCGATTCCCGCAATGCCGACAATCTCTCCAGCCCGGACCTGTATGCAGATATCATGAAGGGCTGTGCCGTGTTGATGGGTGGATGCCGCAGTTAGGTTTCTCACTTGCAGTCGAGTTGTGCCGTCAGTTTGTCGGTCAGGTCTTTGGGGGCTCATTAAATTTTCGCCCATCATCATCTCGGCCATTGATCGGGGGGTTTCATTCGACGGTATGCAGTTCGATACGACCTCGCCCATACGCATAATGGTCGCAGTATGACAAAGCACTTTTATCTCCTCTAGCTTATGCGAAATATACAAGATCGAGACACCCTCATCCGACAAGCGACGAAGGGTTTTAAATAGTTCTTCCGCTTCCTGCGGGGTTAGAACCGACGTCGGCTCGTCCATGATCAGCAGTGTCGGATCCTGGAGAAGGCACCGTACCACCTCGATCCGCTGGCGTTCGCCAACCGACAGCGTATGGACATGACGGTTTGGATCCAGAGGGAGCCCATACTGCGCGGAAATACTCCGAATGCGGTCAGAAAGATCCCCCTTTGTCAGTTCTGGCGAGATCCCAAGTGAAATATTCTCTTCAACCGTCATCGCCTCGAACAAGGAGAAATGCTGGAACACCATAGCTATTCCAATCTTACGTGCAGCATTGGGGTTCGATAGGCAAACTTCTTCGCCTTCCCACAACATTCGACCAGAATCGGATGTCTGAACGCCGTATATGAATTTAACGAGTGTCGATTTTCCGGCACCGTTTTCACCGAGCAATGCGTGGATTTCACCCGGCATTATTCTTAGGCTGACATTTTTATTTGCTACGACTCCGGGATAGACCTTGTTAATCCCGACCAGCTCGAGGCGGGGAGTGTCGCTCATGCGGTTATCATCCGTTGTTTTAAATCTTCAAGCGTCGCCAAAATCGCTTGGGGTGTCGCCGGTATATCGAGACTAAGAAAGTACCTATAATTTCCGGTCCGCGCCACTATATCCGGCTAATTATTTACACTAGCAGAGGTATCATAGACTCCAGCGCTTGAAGCGACCCGGTGCACGAAAGACAATATAAGGATCCTTACTATCGTCTCGAAATGTCTACTATCAAAAATGAGGAGCGCGCTTTCGAATATAACAATGCACATTATGGTGACCTACGGAAAATTAACTACCCAGCCGTCTCCGGAATCTGAACGACGGCTGGGAATGCTCTGGCTGTTTCCCGACCCGCTGAGACAGTAAAACTAGATGATATTCGACGACATATTAAAAACGAGGGCGCGCAAAATAGCGATCCATGGAACTATGATTCTTGATCAGGTACGCAAGTTAAGAGAGCCGCTGTTGATAAGAATATAAATAATCATGGTGAGGATTGCCGTGATTACTGTCGATACACCAGCTTTCAGCCATAACCTGGGCCTAATCGGCGCGCTTTCTACGTTGCCGGTTTCGACGTCTTCACCGGCTTCGTGATAGGAGCGGGCACCGACTGGTAAGCTCATAAAAAACACGAGCCACCATACGACTACGTAAACTAAAACTGCTGAAAACCAAGTCATTATCTAAACCCTGACGACGTGCACATTCGTCACGGGCCGCTTGCCAATACTATCGCGCAACGCTCGACGAACAGCAATGCGAGCGGCTTCTTGAACGGTACTATCGTCTCGCCTTTCCGACTTTTTCAGATCATTGACTGCATCAATCATTGCTTCAACCGCATCGCACCAGGTTTCGCCTTCGGCGTCCTCGTCAAGCACACCCAGTACCGTTAACTGCGGCGATCCCATGAGATTCCCTTGGCTACTAATAACTACTGTTGCGACGGCTGAGCCGTTAAACCGGATACGATTCCGCTCGCGGATAACCGCACCGTTGACCGGCACCAGCCGCCGTCCATCGACCGCCAAGCGGCCAGTACTTACGTGGCCTACCACGTCTGTACCGGCATTTGATAAAGCTACCATAGTTCCGTTTTCAGCAACCTGCGAATGCGGTACCTGGCACTTGTCGGCAAGACGTTTCTGCTCCTGCAAGTGGCGTATTTCCCCATGAATTGGCACCACGATTTTCGGCCGAACCCACTGATACATATTCATCAATTCCCTGCGCCCCGGATGCCCCGACACATGTACGAAGCCATCCTTTTCCGTGATCACATTAACGCCAAGCCGCGCAAGCTGATTCTGTATCTTTCCAATAGCAAGTTCGTTACCAGGAATTTCCCGGGACGAAAAAATCACAGTGTCTCCAGCCTCTAGAGACACGTTAGGATGCGATCCTGAGGCAATTCGGGCCAGTGCGGAGCGTGGTTCACCCTGCGACCCGGTAACCCCCATGAGAACCCTATCGGGTGGAATGAAACCGATTTCCCGTTCCGGCACGAAAGGCTCAATATCACCAAGATAGCCGCATTCTTTTGCGATATCGACACTACGCCACAGCGAGCGGCCGACAAGTGTCGAATGGCGCCCGGTTTCCAATGCGGCCTTGTTGATTGTAAGCATCCGGGCCACATTGCTGGCGAAACTTGCCACGGCAACCCGTCCTGCGCAGTTATCAATAATTTCAACGAGGCTTTTCTGGAGTGCCGCCTCCGATCCGGCTTCGCTGTCCACAAATACATTGGTTGAATCACATACTAATGCCAGAACACCTTCATCTCCGAGTTTGCGCAGCGCTTCCGTGTCGGTGGGGCGACCAACCAGCGGTTCCGGGTCGATTTTCCAGTCCGTGGCGTGGACAATAGTTCCAGCCCCGGTCCGGATGGCGAGAATGTTGGCTTCCGGTACTGAATGAGCGGCAGGTATAAGATCAACTACGAACGGGCCGATAGCGGCGCCACCGCCAACCGGTATCACCTTCAGATCAACTTGGTCTATGAGGTTACTCTCCTCCAGTTTACGACGGAGTAGCCCAGAGGCGAAGGGTGTTGCGTAAATTGGACAACGGATTTTTCGCCATAGGTAAGGAATCGCCCCCAGATGATCTTCGTGGGCATGTGTGATCATGAGCCCCGACAAGCGGTTTAATTGGTCGAGCACAAAGGCTGGATCAGGCGTCATTACGTCAACGCCTGGCATAGTGCCATCGCCGAACCCGATCCCCATGTCGACCATCAGCCAGTGACCACCATAGCCGTAGAGGCTCATGTTCATGCCAATTTCACCGGCCCCACCGAGAGGGACAAACACCACTTCCTCTATAGTCATTCGGCAGCGTTTCGGGTGTGAATACTCACCAAACCGCGCAGTGTAAGGTTACGGTCAACCTGCCAAATAGAATCGGTTGCGGGCTCAAACATCGGCGCCAGACCGCCAGTCGCGACCACACGCAATTCTTCGCCATATTCATCGCGAATGCGTGCGACCAAGCCTTCGATAAGACCTACATAGCCCCAATAGATCCCGGATTGCATAGCCGGCGTGGTCCGCTTGCCGATAACGGTCTGTGGTCGTTCGACAGATACCTTAGGTAACATAGCCGCAGCCCGATGTAGTGCTTCGATCGACAAGTTAATCCCTGGTGCGATTACCCCTCCAACATAGTTACCGTCAGCATTGATAACATCAAAGGTAGTTGCGGTACCGAAATCGAGAATGATGAGCGGTCCGCCGTATTCCTCATGCGCGGCGACTGCATTGACTAGTCGGTCGGCACCTACGGCTTCCGGCGTATCCACCAGCGCCTCGATACCAAGTGCAACGTCCGTGTCTCCGACAACTAGCGGCTCGACCTGAAAATAATTACGGCAAAGCCCTTTCAGACTAAACAGCGTATCCGGCACGACCGTTGCGATGATGCCAGAATCGACGTCTTCCGGATGCAACTTCGCCAATGCCATCAGTTGTAGCAACCAGACACCATACTCGTCGGCGGTCTGCCTGTTATCGTTAGCCCGGCGCCACACACCGTGTTGTTTACCACCCTCGTAAAGAGCGAACACGATATTGGTGTTTCCAGAGTCTATGGTCAGAAGCATTCAATCAGTCCGTTGAGAGAAACAAATGTCGGCGGCTGTAATGACATGACGTTTACCTCTCTTATCCGTCAAGATCAGCGCCCCATCATCGTCAAGACCCTCGAAACAGCCTTCCACATGCCGGCCACCCGCGGATGCGGCGATGGTATCGCCGATCCCGTGCGCCGACGCAAGCCACACCGCACGCACCGGTTCAAAACCTTTAGTCTGCCAGCGCTGATACCACTGGTCAAAATGCTGACACAGAGAAGTAGTCACGGTGTCAGGCGAAATTATCTGTCCCGATAGCTCCTTTAGACTAATCGCTGGATACCTAACCTCGTTGTCTTCGGGCGCTTCAAAGACATTTATACCGATACCCACAGCAAATCTGCCTGACTCCGCAGCCTCTATCAAGATACCCGACAGCTTGCGACTACCGCACAGGACATCGTTTGGCCATTTAAGCGCAAAACGGCACTCGGGTAGTAGGTCGGAAACGGTATCCAGAACGGCTAGAGAAGCAACAAAGGCTAATTGAGCCCCGTGCCGCAGAACCGGCAAGGTTACGCAAATTGTGGCGTGAAGATTACCAGCCGGCGATTTCCAGCGGCGATTATGTCGTCCTCTACCAGCCGTCTGGCTGCGAGAAATTATAACCAAACCATGAGGGCAGCCAGCGCGAAGCGCAGCTGCATTGGTACTATCGATTTGCTCGTATGAAATTAGTTGGTAGCCAACGGGCAGGGTCGGCCCCGACGCCGATGAAGACACGACTGGCTATCCCGTTGCGAAAAGAGCCGCCGCGGCCTGACCGGCCCCCTCGATAATGGGTGACGGGAATATAAAGAACAGAAGCGTGAAAATTCCAGCGACCGCCATAATGACATCCACCTCGCGTCCAGCCGTCCGGTCGAAGGCTTCCTCCGGCTCGTCGAAATACATGATTTTGACAATTCTCAAATAATAAAATGCCCCAATAACACTCGTCAAAACACCGACAATCGCCAAGGTATATAATCCCTCGTTAACCGCCGCCATGAAAACATATAATTTTCCAAAGAACCCTGCTAATGGGGGAATACCCGCCATTGAGAACATGAACACGGCCATTGCGGCTGCCATGAACGGGTGATTACGAGCCAGTCCGCCAAGATCATCTATCCCCTCCACCATTACGCCCTGCCTACGCATCGACAGCACACAGCAGAATGTTCCCACATTCATGGCAAGGTAAATAGTCATGTAAACGCCGATGCCACGAATACCCTCCTCCGACCCGGCGGCCAAGCCAACAAGTGCATATCCGACATGGCCGATCGAGCTGTAAGCCAGTAACCTTTTAATATTGGTCTGCCAGATTGCTGCAAGAGCGCCAAGCAACATTGACGCGATCGAGACGAAGATAATGATCTGCTGCCACTGGCCAAAAAGTTCACCGAATGGTCCAGTCATTGTGCGAACTAGTAACGCGATAGCGGCAATCTTTGGTGCCACTGCAAAAAATGCCGTCACCGGAGTAGGGGCACCTTCATAAACATCGGGCGTCCACATATGGAACGGCACAGCTGAAACCTTGAATGCCAGACCAGCCAGAAGGAAAACAAGACCGACAACGACGCCAACACCAGGGTCTGCACTCGGCCCGACGAACAAAGCTGCCAATGCGTCAAACTGAGTGGTGCCTGCAAATCCATAGATCATCGAAGCGCCGTAAAGCAGCATGCCAGATGAAAGAGCGCCAAGCACGAAATATTTAAGGCCTGCTTCAGAGGACTTAGTTGAGTCCCTCCTAAAGGCAGCGATTACATAAAGGGCAAGACTTTGCAGCTCAAGGCCTACATATAGAGAAATTAGATCGTTAGCCGAGACCATGAGCAACATGCCAAGACTAGCAAACAGGATAAGTACCGGGAACTCGAACCGCTCGATTTCCTCGCTCGCGTTGTAGGTCATCGACATTACAACTGCGATCGCAGAACCCAGAAGCACAAGCCATTTCATAAACCGGGCAAACTGATCTACAATAAACTGCCCGCGGAATGCAGATTCGGCGCTTTCCGGTAACAGCGACATGATGATGCCCGTGATTAATAGAGCGAGCACCGCAAGCCACGAACAGCTTCCGGTCGACCCATCCCCGCGGAAGACTCCGTAAATAAGCAGGACCATAGACATCACAGCCAACGTCAGTTCCGGCAAAACGGGATAAAAATCGGCGGCGGTCACCATCTGGGTCATAACCTTTTAGTTTCCCGCTATGGTTGCGGATTGGAGAGCATTCATCCCAATCTCGTGCTGTTCGATTAGGTTGGCGATAGATGCATCCATCACTTCCAGAAAAGGTGCTGGCCAAACACCCATCCAGATGGTTACTAAAATCAATGGGGCAAAAATAACCATCTCTCGCCGGTTGAGGTCGAGAATTGCTTTCAGGTCATCTTTTTCCAACTTGCCAAATACGACCCGGCGATAAAGAAAAAGCATATAGGCGGCACCAAGAATAATGCCTGTCGTCGCGAGCACCGCGACCCAAGTATTAGCTTTGAAGGCACCAACAAGGATAAGGAATTCGCCAACGAACCCGCTGGTGCCAGGCAAGCCGACCGAGGCCAACATGAAGACCATAAAAACCATTGCGTATTTCGGCATTCGTTCAACCAAGCCGCCGTACCGCGCAATCTCGCGGGTGTGCATCCGGTCGTAAATTACCCCTACACACAGGAACAGGGCACCAGAGACGAAGCCGTGGCTGATCATCTGTACCACCGCACCCTGCACACCCTGATGCGTAAGTGTGAAAATACCAATGGTCACGAATCCCATATGCGCAACCGAGGAGTAGGCAATGAGCTTCTTCATATCCTCTTGCGCAAGCGCAACAAGCGAGGTGTAGATAACCGCAATGATCGAGAGCGTATATATCAGTGGCGTAAAATACTCGGTGGCATAAGGCAGCATTGGAACCGAAAACCTAAGAAATCCGTATGCGCCCATTTTAAGAAGCACACCGGCGAGGATAACCGAACCTGCAGTCGGTGCCTCGACATGAGCATCAGGCAACCAGGTATGGACGGGCCACATGGGTACTTTCACCGCGAAGCTGGCAAAGAAGGCGAGCCAAAGCCACAACTGCATACGCGGATCGATGAAAGCTTCGAGAAGCACGGGAATATCCGTTGTCTCAGCCTCGAAATAGATCGCGAGTATGGCGATCAGCATAAGGACTGAGCCAGTCAGCGTGTACAGGAAAAACTTGAACGCGGCATAGACCCGGCGCGCACCGCCCCAGATCCCGATGATCAGAAACATTGGGATCAGCACCGCCTCAAAGAAGATATAGAATAGCACGAAGTCTAGCGCGCAAAACATACCGATCATTAAAGTTTCTAGAACCAGAAACGCGATCATGTATTCTTTAACTCTATGCTCTATGGCCTCCCAGCTGGCAAGGATGCAAATAGGCGTCAGGAATGTAGACAAAAGAACGAAAAATGCGGAAATACCGTCGACACCCATGTGGTAGCTGATTCCGAAGGATGGGATCCAAGCTACCTTCTCGACGAACTGGAAATCAGCTGTCGAAGTATCAAAGCCGATCCAAATAAAAGTCGACACAGCGAATGTCGCGATAGAGGTCCACAGTGCTGTCGCACGCGCATTTCGTGCGACCACCTTCTCGTCACCCCTGATAAGAAATATAGCGAGCGCGCCTATTGTAGGCAGAAACGTCGTAAGGGAAAGTATGGGCCAGCTATAAGACATTTATTAGCCGCCCGAACCGGCAACGAGATACCACGTTACGATTCCCGCCACACCGATGAGCATCGCAAAAGCATAGTGATAAAGGTATCCTGACTGCAACGATGCGACTTTCTGGGCAAGGTACCTTGCAGCAGCCGCGACACCATCGGGTCCAAGCCCGTCAATCACCGCACCGTCACCATCCTTCCAGAGGTTTTTACCTAACCGGTGCGCCGGCCTGACAAAAAGGAAGTCGTATAGCTGATCAAAATACCATTTGTTGAACAGAAATCTGTAAACGACCTGAAAACGAGTTGCGAAAATTCCTGGCAAACCTGGATTGATCATGTAGGCATAATATGCAGCAGCAATTCCAACGACCGCAACGACAATTGGAAGCAATTTAACCCACATAGGTACATGATGAGCAGCTTCTATTGGGTTGGTACCGGGTAGTACGTAAATCGATGCTCCCCAGAATTCTTTCATGCTGTCGCCGACGAAAAATTCATAACCCCAATAACCTGAGAATAGTGCGCCAAGTGCGAGTAGCAGCAATGGCGCTATCATAACCTTTGGTGATTCGTGCACGTGAGCCAATGTCTTTTCGTCCGCCCGACTTTCACCGTGGAATGTCATGATGATCAGTCGCCACGAATAAAACGCCGTCAGAATAGCCGCGATTATACCGAACCAGAATGCATACATGCCGGCGGTCGTATGGGCGCCGAATGCCGCCTCAAGTACAATATCCTTGGAATAAAAACCTGCGAAAAATGGAAGTCCCGCCAGAGCTAAGCTGCCTATCCACATCAGCGAATAAGTCACCGGTATCATTTTCCATATGCCGCCCATCCGGCGCATATCCTGTTCAGAGGACATCGCATGAATTACCGATCCAGCTCCAAGGAATAATAGCGCCTTGAAGAAGGCATGCGTGGTCAGGTGGAAAATACCCGCCGAATACGCTGATACCCCACAGGCAAAGAACATGTACCCCAACTGGCTGCAGGTAGAGTAAGCAATCACTCGCTTTATATCCGTTTGCGTCAGTGCCACGGTCGCAGCAAACAGGCAGGTTGTCGCCCCGACGATGGTGACAACGGTCAGGGCATCCGGCGCATATTCAAAAAGCGGCGACAGTCTCGCCACCATGAAGACTCCCGCTGTTACCATAGTCGCAGCGTGAATGAGGGCAGAAACCGGTGTTGGGCCCTCCATCGCGTCAGGTAGCCAAGTATGAAGCCCAAGCTGCGCCGATTTACCCATCGCGCCGATAAACAGCAAAATACACAACGTTGTCAGGGCGTGAGCTTCGAAACCAAGAAATTGGATCGTCGCCTCCGCTTTGCCGGGCGCCAAAGCAAAAATGGTTTCGAAACTGATAGAATTGAACATCAGGAACACGCCCATGATACCCAGTGCAAAGCCAAAATCACCAACCCGGTTCACTAGGAAGGCTTTGATAGCCGCAGCATTAGCTTCCGGTTTTTCGTACCAAAACCCGATCAACAAATAAGAACAAAGACCCACGCCCTCCCATCCGAAGAACATCTGAAGAAGGTTATCGGAAGTGACCAACATTAGCATAAAGAAAGTGAAGAAGCTGAGATAAGACATGAACCGTGGAATATGGGGGTCGTGACTCATGTATCCGATGGAATAGATATGGACCATCGACGATACTACGGTCACAACAAACACCATTACCGCCGTCAATGTATCGAAACGAAGCGACCAGTTGACCTGAAACAACCCGGAATTGATCCATGATAATAATTCGACGGTTTGCGATTTGCCGCCGATTCCAGTCTCCACCAGGATGATGCAGCCAAAGATCGCAGACAGCAGCATACACCCGCTTGTAACAACTTGTGATCCGCGATCTCCTATCCAGCGGCCACCGAATCCAGCGATAACCGCGCCGATTAACGGCAGAAATATGGCGAGCGCGTACACCTAGCCTCTAGCCCTTCATCAGGTTGATATCTTCAACCGCGATCGATCCCCGGTTCCGGAAATAGACAACGATCACCGCGAGACCGATTGCTGCCTCCGCCGCCGCAATGGCAAGTATCAAAAGTGCAAACACTTGGCCCGCTAGATCGTTCAGGTAGATTGAGAATGCGACCAGATTGATGTTCACGGCAAGGAGGATTAGTTCAACCGACATCAGAATGATGATTACGTTCTTCCTATTAAGGAAGATACCGAATACACCCAGAGTAAACAGGATTGCCGCAACAGTAAGGTAATGAGAAAGGCCGATTTCCATCATCTTAGACGCCACTCCCCGGTTCAACGTGGCGAATTTCCAACGATTCCTCCCGCGTCCGCGCTACTTGGTCGGATATTTTCTGCCTTTTCACCCCGTCTCGAGTACGCAGCGTAAGGACGATCGCCCCGATCATTGCGATTAGTAGGATCAGTCCAGAAGCCTGAAAAAGGTAAATGTAGTCGGTGTACAGAACCTGCCCGATCGCGTGAGTGTTCGTAACCTCCGTCGCCGGCGGTGTTGGCGCCGCTGCGCGGCTGGCTGTATCAGGGGCAACGACCCAACTGCCAAGGATAAGAACCAGTTCGGCAAGTAGAACTAAACCAACGAGGGTACCGATTGGCAGGTACTGAAGAAAGCCTTGCCGCAACTCTACGAAATTAATGTCCAGCATCATTACGACGAAGAGGAACAGAACAGCGACGGCGCCTACATAAACGATTACCAGAATCATCGCGATAAATTCTGCTCCCATCAGCACAAAAAGGCCGGCGGCATTGAAGAAGGCAAGAATTAGAAATAGAACTGAATGTACCGGATTACGCGCCGAAATCACCATGACGGCTGCGGCGATTGCAATCACCGCAAATGCGTAGAAGGAAATGGCTTCAAGAATCATACTACGTGCTTACCTGTAAGGCGCCTCTGCTGACAGACGCTGCGCAAGATGCCCTTCCCATCGTTCGCCGTTGTCGAGCAACTTCTCCTTATTATACATTAGTTCCTCGCGGGTTTCGGTCGCGAATTCAAAATTGGGTCCCTCAACTATGGCATCCACCGGGCAGGCTTCTTCGCAAAAACCGCAATAGATACATTTGGTCATATCAATGTCGTAACGCGTGGTCCGTCGGCTACCGTCGGCGCGGGGTTCCGCCTCAATCGTGATCGCCTGCGCCGGGCAGACCGCCTCACAAAGCTTGCACGCGATGCAACGCTCCTCACCGTTTGGGTAGCGACGAAGGGCATGTTCGCCCCGAAAACGCGGACTCAGCGGTCCCTTCTCGAAGGGATAGTTCACTGTAACTTTAGGCTTGAACATATATTTCAGCGTCAGTGCCATGCCAGACACAAGTTCTGTTAACAGCAAAGCTCGAGAGGAGTTTTTGAAAAAAGACATACGCGTTTCTCGTCCTTAACCACCGGCCGCCGGCAGCCAATCGAATGCAATCAGCGCACCGGCCGTGATAACGACCCAAACTAGGGAAAACGGCAGGAATACCTTCCAGCCGAGCCGCATCAGCTGGTCGTATCGATACCGCGGGAAGGTTGCCCGTACCCAGAGGAATACAAACAAACACATCGCAATTTTAAGCGCAAACCAGATGATCCCTGGGATCCAAGTAAACGGCTCGATATCAAATGGTGGCAGCCAGCCGCCAAGGAATAACACCGCTGTCATACCGCTCATCAATATCATGTTCGCGTATTCGCCAAGGAAGAAAAGTGCAAAAGTCATAGACGAATATTCAACATTGTAGCCGGAGACGAGTTCCGCTTCCGCCTCTGGCAGATCGAAAGGATGCCGGTTCGTCTCAGCGAGGGCGGAGATGAAAAAGATGATGAACATCGGGAACAATGGCAACCAGTACCAAGTCCAGAATCCACCGCCTTGCTGAGCCATAACAACATCAGTCAAGTTCAGTGAACCGACGCACATGAGCACGGTAATAATTACAAAGCCGATGGCGACTTCGTAAGAAACCATCTGCGCGGCAGAGCGAAGTGCACCGAGAAATGCATATTTTGAATTACTAGCCCAGCCGGCCATTATGATTCCGTAAACGCCCAGCGACGAAATCGCAAACAAATACAGGACCCCTACATTTATATCCGCCAACACCCAACCGGCATCAAACGGGATCACTGCCCAAGCAACAAGAGCGAGGATAAAAGTCAGCATCGGCGCAAGGATAAATACTACTTGGTTGGCCCCTGAAGGAATGACAGTCTCCTTGACCAAGAGCTTTAGCCCGTCAGCAACTGGCTGGAAGAGACCGAACGGGCCGACAACGTTCGGCCCCTTGCGTAACTGCATCGCTGCAATGACCTTACGTTCTGCAAGCGTCAGATAGGCAACGCCACCCATGATGGGCAGAATAATCAGCAGTATCTGGCCGACAATTATCAAACCTGGCCAGAGATATCCGTCCCAGAAGCTAGCCATCAGTTCCCGTTTTCTCTTCGTTTCGGATAAAGGTTTCCGTACAAGCAGCCATTGTCTTGGACGCTCGACTTATCGGATCGGTCATATAGAAGTTCTGCACAGGACTTTTAAAGGGGGAACTACTCATGTCACCACTGGTCGAAACATGGCACCATTCAGACGGCGTCAATGTGTCAATTTTCCCAAGCGCCGGCGAAACTCCCACCATATGCGTACGCAAATCGCCAATATTGTTATAAGGCAGGGTTTTCCCGAGCGACTCCGAAAGAGCGCGCAGGATAGTCCAATCTTCGCGCGCATCTCCGGGCGGGAATGTCGCGCGCCTTCCGCGCTGCACCCGACCTTCGGTATTCGCGTAAGTTCCGTCCTTTTCTGTATAGGCCGCACCTGGCAAAATTACGTCTGCGGCGTGAGCGCCAGCATCTCCATGATGTCCCTGATAGATAACGAAAGCATCGATCAGTTTAGAAGTGTCAATTTCATCGGCACCAAGAAGATAGACCAATTCGATATCACCCGAAGCGGCACCTTCCAGAATACCCGCGACATCACGCCCGCCCTTTCCAGGTACCAACCCAAGGTCAAGACCCGCGACGCGTGACGCCGCAAGATGAAGGATATTAAATCCGTTCCAGTCAGCCGACACCATCCCAGTATCGCTTGTGATTTGGAACACCTTGGCCAAGATTGCCGCCCCATCGGCACGGGCTAGCGCGCCCTGTCCAACGATAATCATTGGACGTTCAGCGGATTTTAATGTTTCGCAAAATGGATGTGTCCCGTCGGCAATTTCCCGAAGCGTCTGTGGCCCGGCACCCAGATGTTCAGTGCGGTAGGTTAGATCGACATTCTCGCCGACAATTCCCACCCGAAAACCACCGACGCTAGCGCGTTTGCGCAATCGCGCATTGATGATTGGTGCCTCAAGTCGCGGGTTGGAACCAACAATAAGACAGGCGTCGGCATCTTCGATCCCGGCGATTGTTGTATTGAACAAATAGCCACTGCGGTTATCCGCTGAAAGCTTGGCTCCATCCTGGCGACAATCGATATTCGGAGATCCTAGCTCATCCATCAACCCTTTCAGCGCCACCATGGATTCAGCATCGCACATATCGCCGGCAATAGCCGCAATTTTGCCTCCGTCAAGCCCGCTTATCTTCCTAACAACAAGGTCTAGAGCTTCTTGCCATGTCGCAGGCTGCAATTTGCCATCTTTCTTGAGGTAAGGCTTATCGAGACGTTGACGAGCCAACCCGTCACACGCATATCGGGTTTTATCCGAAATCCATTCCTCATTCACATCTTCGTTCAGCATTGGCAGAATTCGCATGACTTCGCGCCCGCGGCTGTCTACCCGGATGTTGCTGCCAACGGCATCCATAACGTCGACTGATTCCGTCTTGGTAAGTTCCCACGGCCGCGCTTCAAAGGCATAAGGCTTGGACGTCAGCGCACCGACCGGGCACAAATCGATAATATTAGCCGATAACTCGGATGAAATTGCGGCCTCCACATAGGTGCCGACTTCCATGTTTTCGCCCCGGCCAGTTGCCCCCAGAACCTCCACTCCGGCAACCTCGGTCGAAAACCGAATACAACGCGTGCAGTGAATGCAGCGGGTCATATGAGTTTCAATTAGCGGGCCTAAGTTCTTGTCTGCCACTGCACGTTTGTTCTCGGAAAAGCGCGAATGGTCGAAGCCATAAGCCATTGCCTGGTCTTGCAAATCGCACTCACCCCCCTGATCGCAGATCGGACAGTCCAGCGGATGATTAATCAGGAGGAATTCCATCACTCCATTACGCGCCTTTTTAACGGTCTCGGTGTTGGTGCGGATGACCATCCCTTCACCAACTGGCATAGAACAAGACGCGATGGGTTTCGGTGCCTTTTCCATCTCAACAAGACACATACGGCAATTTCCGGCGATCGAGAGGCGCTCATGGTAGCAGAATCGGGGAATTTCAACTCCGGCCTCCTCGCAGGCCTGAAGGACGGTGATGCCGTCCACTACTTCGATTTCGGTACCGTCGATTGTGAGTTTAGCCATGCCCTTACGCCGCCGTCTTCGATCGCCGCAACTTGATGCGGTCTTCGATTTCGTTTCGGAAATGACGGATTACCCCTTGAACAGGCCAAGCCGCCGCGTCGCCCAGCGCACAAATCGTATGACCTTCGATTTCGTAGGAAACATCCAGCAGCATGTCGATTTCTTCGATATCGGCGTCACCAGTGACCAAGCGTTCCATCACACGCCACATCCAGCCGGTACCTTCGCGGCATGGGGTACATTGTCCACAGCTTTCGTGCTTATAGAATTTCGACAGCCGTGCGATCGCCGCGATAATGTCGGTTGATTGGTCCATAACAATGACAGCGGCCGTGCCAAGTCCAGATTTTACTTCGCGCAAAGAATCAAAATCCATCAGAATGTCATCGCAAATACCCTTCGGAAGACACGGCACCGAGGATCCACCCGGGATAATCGCCTTCAAATTCTCCCACCCGCCGCGTACGCCACCTGCATGTTTTTCGATTAGCTCCTTAAGCGGGATACTCATCTCCTCTTCAACATTGCAAGGATTGTTGACGTGCCCAGAAATGCAGAACACCTTGGTGCCTGTATTATTCTCTCGACCGAAACCTGCGAACCAGGACGCCCCCCGCCGGCAAATCGTCGGCGACACAGCTATGGTCTCAACATTGTTGATCGTAGTCGGACAGCCATACAGACCGGTATTCGCCGGAAACGGTGGCTTGATCCGCGGCTGACCCTTCTTGCCCTCCAAGCTTTCTAGAAGAGCTGTTTCTTCGCCGCAAATATAGGCCCCGGCGCCGCGATGAACATATATGTCGAAGTCATATCCAGAACCGCAGGCATCCTTACCAATCAAACCTGCTTCATATGCTTGGTCGACGGCCGCATCTAGAATGGCCGCCTCGTTATAGAATTCGCCGCGTACGTAGATATATGCCGCATTAGCGCCCATCGCGAAGCCGGCAACGAGACAACCTTCGACCAGCTTGTGCGGGTCGTGGCGCATGATGTCGCGATCCTTGCAGGTACCAGGTTCAGATTCGTCCGCGTTTACTACTAGGTAGTGTGGTTTGCCAGTCGGTTCCTTCGGCATAAACGACCATTTCAGGCCGGCTGGGAAGCCCGCACCGCCACGACCACGCAGACCGGAGGCTTTCATCTCGTCGACGATCCAGTCCCGGCCCTTGGCCAGGATATCCCTCGTGCCGTCCCAATCACCCCGTTTCTTGGCCGACTCGAGCCTCCAATCATGTAGACCATAGAGATTGGTGAATATTCGATCTTTATCGTTCAGCATGCCGCTAGTCCACTGCCCTGGTCAGGGTAGTTGGTCCGCTCGCTGG
The DNA here is from genome assembly GCA_002295635.1 of Alphaproteobacteria bacterium UBA830. GTDB lineage: Bacteria > Pseudomonadota > Alphaproteobacteria > MPNO01 > UBA830 > UBA830. Next base: position 88,560 of record DBHK01000010.1, read on the forward strand.
CGCCGACTTCTGTCGGTCGATCATGGTGCCCGCCGCGGGCTTTTCACCCCTGCGGAAAGCCTGGATCAATTTGCGTGCGTTTTCGGGATCAACATCTTCGTAATAGTCATCGTCGATCCATATAATCGGTGCATTGACGCAGGCCCCGAGGCATTCGAATTCACCCAATGAAAACACACCATCTTCGGACGTCTGTCCAATCTTACAGCCAAGTTCGTCCTCGCAGGCGGCGACAATATCAGTACTCCCCCGCAGCCAGCACGGCGTCGTTGTACAGACGCGTAACTCATGTTTTCCCCGGGGCGTATCGTGATACATCTCGTAGAAAGAGACCACCTCGTATACTCGGATCGGCGCCATTTCGAGCATGTCTGCTATATGATCCATCGCCTCGCGTGGTAGCCATCCACCGCACTGACGCTGAGCGATATCTAACAAGGGCATGACAGCGCTGGCTTTCCGGTCATCTGGATATTTAGCTATATGCTTGGTCACCAGGACCGAGTTATCGGCGTCAAATGTAAATATCTCGGGTTTTCCGCTCACCGGTCGATCTCCCCGAACACGATATCCATGGACCCGACGATCGCTACCATGTCTGCCAGCATGTGTCCCTTCGACAGGTAGTCTGTCGCTTGCAAGAAGGCAAAACCTGGAGCACGAATCTTGCAACGATACGGTTTATTCGTGCCGTCAGCTACCAGATAGACACCGAACTCCCCTTTTGGCGCTTCAACAGCCGTATAAGTTTCCCCGGCGGGGACGTGATAGCCCTCCGTATAAAGTTTGAAGTGATGGATCAGTGCTTCCATCGACTGCTTCATTTCGCCCCGGCGTGGCGGCGTGATCTTGTTATCCGTGGTCCGAACCGACCCACCGGGAATATCATCGACGCATTGCTCTATGATACGAAGGCTCTGTCTCATTTCTTCTACCCGAACAAGATAGCGGTCAAAACAGTCCCCGTTTTTGCCAACCGGAATATCAAAATCCATTCTGCCATAAACGTCATAAGGTTGGGATTTACGCAGATCCCATGGTACGCCACTGCCGCGAAGCATCGGGCCGGAGAAACCCCAATCGAGCGCCTCATCCTTTGTAACGACTCCAACGTCGACCGTCCTCTGCCGGAAAATTCGATTTTCGGTAAGCAGCGATTCAATGTCGTCTATGACCGCCGGAAAGGTTTCGCAAAATTCGACAACGTCTTCGAGTAATCCCGAAGGCAAATCGCGATGGACCCCGCCGGGCCGGAAATAGGCTGAATGAAACCGTGCACCCGATACGCGTTCATAGAATCCCAGAAGTTTTTCGCGCTCCTCAAAACCCCAAAGGAGCGGCGTCATGGCACCTACATCTAGTGCGAAAGCACTTACATTCAGAATATGATTTAGGATCCGAGTGATTTCGCTGAAGAGGACACGGATGTATTGGCCGCGCAAAGGCACCTCAATACCTGCGAGCTTCTCGACAGCTAACGCAAAAGTATGCTCTTGGCACATCGGCGAGACGTAGTCTAGCCGATCAAAATACGGAACCGCCTGCAGATAAGTTTTGTGCTCAATCAGTTTTTCAGTACCGCGATGTAGCAATCCTATATGGGGATCACAACGCTCGACGATTTCGCCGTCCATTTCTACCACAAGTCGAAGTACACCATGCGCTGCTGGGTGCTGCGGACCGAAGTTCATCGTAAGGTTTTTAATTTCTGTCTCAACCATCAGTCCGTCTTCCCCGCTGCGTCTTGTTCCGCCTTTTCATCTCCGGGAAGAATGTATTCCGCTCCTTCCCATGGGCTCATGAAGTCGAAGCTACGAAAATCTTGTGTTAGTTTAACAGGTTCTCGGATGACACGTTTTTGTTCCTCGTCGTAGCGGACCTCGACGTAACCAGTTAGAGGAAAATCCTTCCGCAATGGATGCCCTTCGAAGCCATAGTCGGTAAGCAGTCGGCGAAGGTCTGGGTGATCGGTGAAAAAAACTCCAAACATGTCCCAAACTTCACGCTCAAACCAGCCAGCGGCGCTGAATAGTGATACTACCGATGGCACGGGGGTTTTTTCGTCGGTCGAAAGCTTGATCCGGATGCGCTGGTTGTGGGAAAGGCTTAGAAAGTTGTAAACGATCTCGAATCGCTCTTCGCGCTCAGGATAGTCAGCCGCGGTGATATCAACGAGAACCTTAAAAAGACAATTAGAGTCATCGCGGATCAGCTTTAATAAACTAGCCAGACCATCAGTTGAGGTCTCCAGAATTAGTTCATTCAAGGCGATGTGCCAGGAAGCGACCCCTTTATCAACTTTGGCCGCGATGTACCCACCTAGATCGTTAAGCACTTCGTCCATTAGTCAGTCTGGTCCGCTGGTTATCGCACGATTGTACTGGTACGGCGGATTTTCTTCTGCAACTGAAGAATACCATACAGCAACGCTTCCGCCGTAGGCGGACAGCCCGGGACATAGACATCGACCGGAACGATGCGGTCGCAGCCACGCACCACCGAATAGGAGTAATGATAATAACCGCCGCCATTGGCGCAGCTACCCATGGAGATTACCCATCGCGGCTCTGCCATTTGATCGTAAACCTTCCTAAGGGCCGGAGCCATTTTATTGGTTAACGTACCGGCGACAATCATGACATCGGATTGTCTCGGACTAGGGCGAAATACAACACCAAAACGGTCAAGGTCATACCGGCTAGCCGCGGTATGCATCATTTCAACCGCACAACACGCCAACCCGAAGGTCATTGGCCAAAGCGAGCCGGACTGAGCCCAGGAAACCAGTTTGTCCATCTGGGCAACAACGAAACCCTTATCGCTCAATTCGTCGGTTACGTGACTTAGGACTGAATCCTGCTGCGAACCGGGTTTAAGCGGTGCGTCTACTCCCATTCAAGTGCGCCTTTCTTCCACTCATAGATAAAGCCTATCGTCAGAACCCCGAGAAAGGCCATCATCGACCAAAACCCGAAAATACCGATTTCCGAGAGAGAGACAGCCCACGGGAATAGAAACGCGATTTCGAGATCGAAAATAATGAATAGAATTGCCACCAAATAAAATCGGACATCGAACTGGCCGCGGGCGTTATCAAACGCGTCAAAGCCGCATTCGTAAGCCGAAATTTTTTCTGGATCGGGTCGTTGTTTAGCAATGATAAAAGACGTACCTAGCGCAGCAATCGCCATACCTGTCGCAATCCCAAGAAATATTAGGATCGGCAGATATTCACTTAACATGTCTTGCATTAGATAATCCCTGACTGGCACCCTGCCCCAAGGGTCCCGGAGAGAATTCGAACAAAGTTAGCTGGTTAGGTCAACCAGTGCATTTTATATTGTCCAGTGAACGCTCAGTTGAGCGCTTTATAAGGTTAAAATCTATAGATTTCAAAGCTTTTGGGGCGAATCAGGTTACTTTGCTACAGAACAACTTTTCGATAAAAAATACGTAAAAAAAAAGGGATCGGATTTTTTTAAACCGCTCCCTTTAATTAGATACCGTAAGCTAGTTTAAGTATCACGGTTCTCGATTAACTCAAGGAGTTTTGGCGGTGACATTGGTAGCGACTGCGGCCGCACACCGATAGCGTCTCCTATTGCGTTACCTATAGCTGCCATCGTCGGAACCACCGGAACCTCACCAACTCCTCGTAGACCGAATGGATGGCGGGGGTTTGGCACCTCCACGATAACGGTATCGATCATCGGCACGTCGGACGTTACCGGCATGCGATAATCAAGGAAGCCTGCATTCTGAAGCCGCCCATCCTCTCCATAAACGTATTCCTCGTTCAGCGCCCAGCCTATTCCCTGTACGGCACCTCCCTGATACTGCCCTTCTACCTGTAGCGGGTGTATCGCCTTGCCAGCGTCTTCAACGACCGTGTATCGCGTGACATCACAGCGGCCGGTTTCCTCATCGACCTTAACATCGACTATATGAGCACCAAATCCCGGTCCGGCACCGGTCACATTCATAGATGTGCTCGCGGTTACTGCACCGTGCGACATAGTCGTCTGCTTGGTAATATCAGCGATAGACAAAGGTTCAAATTCTCCAACATTCGCACTGGCGGGCCGACATTCACCGTTTTCGAAGATAATGGCGTCCTCCGGTACATCCCATATTTCAGCCGCTCGCCGAACAAATTGATCGATGCACTGGCGGGCATTATCGACTACGGTCATACCCACTGAATATGTCGTCCGGCTACCCGCGGTAACGCGATTAAACCCAAGAGAATTGGTATCGGCCATGGTGATCCGAACCTTAGCCACATCAATCCCGAGTTCTTCCGCAGCCATCATAGCGATAGAAATACGCGATCCGGCAACATCTGCCGTCCCGGTAATGATCGTCACCGACCCATCCGGGGCAATATTCATTGAAGTCGAGGTTTCGCCGCCGCGGTTAAACCAAAATCCGGTCGCGACACCTCTTCCCTCACCCTTTTTGACTGGTGATTTGTAGTGATCGCATTCTTTTGCCGCTTCCAACGTCTCTACAAACCCGATGGGGCCCAGGGTCTCGCCATAAATAGTGGTATAGCCCTCGGTCACGGCATTCTTCAGCCGCATATCAATCGGATCCATGTTGATCTTCCGCGCAAGTTCGTCAATCACCCCCTCGACTCCAAATACAATCTGCGGCACGCAGGGTGCGCGGAACGAATTTACCTTGGGCCGATTCGAAACTACCTCGAAAGACTCGATGTAAACATTTTCGAGGTCGTATCTCGTAAACATCGCATTTGGCGCGTTGAAGTACATTGAACCGCTGAAAATGCCGGTCTGGAAAATCAATCTGCCCTGAGCGGCAGTAATCTTACCATCCTTGGTGACCCCCATCTTTATCTTGTAGCTGGTCCCAGATACCGGGCCAGTCCCCCGAAAAACTTCGCTTCGGCTGAGCACCATCTTGACCGGGCGAGATGCTTTCTTGGAAAGCTGAATCGCGATCGGCTCTGGATAGAAACCGGTCTTGCCACCAAACCCGCCGCCAAGCTCCGACTGTTGAACGTTGATCTTAGATGCATCAACCTTGAGGATTGCTGACAAACGGTCCCGATATACGAATGGGGCTTGGGTACTGCACCACAATTCGACCTGTCCGTCTTCAGAATATTCGGCAACGCAACCCTGCGGTTCAATGTACCCCTGATGCATTGGCTTGGAATCAAATTCCTTCTCAACTATCACGTCAGCCTCGGCAAAGCCTTTTTCGATATCCCCCATCTGACTGACCATACGCTCAGTCACGTTGGTGGGGTTATCATTCGGCTCGTCAAGCCCTTTGGTTCGGATGTGATCATGCAAAATTGGGGCACCTGCTTGCATCGCATCAACGGGATCAATCACGTGCGGCAAGACCTCATAATCCACCTTGATTAGCTTTAATGCCCGCCGAGCGATGGCGTCACTAGTAGCAGCAATAGCAGCAACGGGATGACCATCAAATAATACTTTTTCTCGCGCCATTGCTGTCCGTGTCATATCTCCGGCAACTGAGCCCGGCTCAATCTCGGGAAAATCGTCACGCGTAACGATAGCCTTCACACCCGGCAGCGCACTAGCTTCGCTAATATCGATAGACTTAATGGTCGCGTGTGCGTGGGGGCTCCGCAGCGTGCGGCCGTAAAGCATTCCTGGAAGAAAGAAATCGGCGCCGAACTTCGCCCGACCGGTAACCTTGTCAAGCCCGTCATGCTTGACCGGATTACCGCCGACGATCTTCAGATCACGCTGGGGGTCATATTTCGAATCTTCGAGAATAGTCGCCATATCAAGCTCCTCTCATTTCTGCCGCCGCTGCCATAACTGACCGAACAATTTTATCGTATCCGGTACAACGGCATAGGTTCCCGGCTAACCAAAAACGAGCTTCTGTCTCGGTCGGGTCCGGGTTACGTTCCAACAATGCCTTGGCCGCAATTAAGAACCCCGGAGTGCAGATGCCGCACTGCAGGCCATTAAGTTCTAGGAAGTTTCGCTGCAGCGGATGAAGGGTATCGCCGTCGGCCATTCCCTCGATCGTTTCCAACGACTTCCCGTCTGTCTCCGCAGCCAACACGAGGCACGAACACACCAACTCACCATCCATTATTACGCTACAAGCGCCGCAGTCACCGGTTGAACACCCTTCCTTTGTGCCCGTAAGTTCCAACTCGTTTCGTAGCACGTCGACAAGGGTTTGCCCGGCCTCGGCGAGATATTCATATTCGTCGCCGTTTACCGTGGTCGTCACATGTACCTTCTTCACCATCAGTTTTCCTGTGCCCTTTCCAATGCCTTCAAAGCTGCCCGCCGTGCTATTACGCCGGCCGTCTTGATCCTGTAGTCGCGTGTACCCCGCTTGTCGCTGATTGGATCACAGGCTGCACGAACCGCAACCACCATAGCCTCCAGCGCCGCATTATCTACTTTGGTACCTATGAGGGCATCAGCAGCATCTGGAACTAGAAGCGGTGTCGACGCCACGGCACCAATCGATATACGGGCCGCGATGCAGTTACCACGCTCATCTAGGGTAAGACAGACACCCGCACCTACCACGGCAATATCCATCTCAGTCCGCGGGGTTAGCCGTAAATAGCAGTCTCCGCTGTGCGGTGCTTTTTTCGGAAATGAAAAAGAAACGATAAACTCTCCACGGGAAAGCGACGTTTGACGCGGGCCAGTCACGATATTTTCAACCGGCTCCTTACGCATGCCGTCGGGTCCGATGATGTTGGCAACCGCCCCAGCCGCGATGATCGCAGGAACGCTATCGGCCGCGGGTGATGCGTTACAAAGATTGCCGCCAATGCTTGCCCGCCCCTTAACCTGAACCGATCCGATCAGTGCGACGCCTTCGCAGACCCCAGGCCAGGCCGCAGCGAAATCCGCATTATTAATTACATGCATTCCGGGCACCGCGGCACCGACCATCCAAGCACCTTCTGTTTCCGACATGATCCTAACATCAGAAATATTCTTTATGTCGACTAGAACCTCTGGTTCGATAATCTCTGCATGCAAAAGCACTAAGACATCCGTACCCCCTGCCAGCACCCTACCGCCGCCATTTGCATCACGAAGCAATCCAACAGCAGCATCCAGAGTTTTCGGCGCCTCGTAACGCATCTCGGTCATTTGGTCTCCTCCCCGTGCATTCGCCTATCTGCGAAGGATTAGGTACAGAACCACTTTACCGGATTTGCTCGATACTTGCTAATAAGGAGTTCTGTGAAATATTAAGCGGTATGGAAATTGAAATCTAAACCCATTGTTAACTGCGGTGAATAACCTTTCCCTATATAAATTGCTCATGTGGACTTAACTAGTTTTCTAAAATTCCCTTCCCATAAATCAACAATTCGCCATTTCCCGGCGCTGGTCTATTATGCTTCTACAAACATAATTTTTTAACCATTGCTCTAACTTTCAACATAAATGAAACGTATCCCGTTATTTATTCTCACCGGCTTCTTAGGAAGCGGAAAAACGACTTTGTTGAATCAGCTTCTACGGTCTAAGCAAATGCGAGGCACCGCTGTTCTGGTGAATGAATTAGGTGAGATAGGCATCGACCATGAATTGGTGGTAGGCGCAAGCGACGATATTCTTTTACTTGACGGAGGTTGCCTATGCTGTCGACCACAAGGCACAGTTACAGATGGGATCTCTAGATTACTCAAATTGGACCCGCGGCCGGAAAATATAATCATTGAGACATCAGGCGCTGCCAACCCCTACCCAATTTTAGAGAATCTGAGCCAATACTCAAATAAACTAGCGAAATTGAGCGATCCAATCGTGATCACAGCCTTGGATTCTACCTCCTACAAAAAAACGTTTTCAGAATTCCCCGAAGCCAGTTTTCAAGTAAGCGCTGGTGATATTATCGTTATTACGAAAACCGACGTCTCTCCTGAGTTAGAGCGAGAAGAAATTGACGAAGAAATTCGCCTAATAAATTCTTTTGCTCTGATTTCAGACACTAGCGAGTTTAATGCGAATGACAAACTTATCGCAAAATTTAAGACCTCATATTTTAGTCCGTCATTTATCCCCCACACACCCGCCTCACTTGCGTCCCAGATTCATGGTGAAAGAGAATTTCAGACAGTGGGTAAGCAGTTCTGTGGATATTTAAATGCTGAAAAGGTCCAATCCTGGATTGATAAAACGCTATCGCAATATGGGTCAAACCTGCTTCGTGTGAAAGGAATTCTTCATTTAGAGGAAGTCGGCCGACCCGTTACTCTTCAGTGCGTTCGGGACCATGTTTTTCCGATGACGGAGCTCGAGAACAACTTTATTAATCCCGGGCGAAATACAATCACAGCAATAGGCTGGGGGATGCATCACGAACTAATCTCAGAAGCAATTGACGATCTATCTTTGATGGCTCGTGATTAAACTTACTCCTGTTCTATCAAGACAGGTGAATATATTAATTAATTTCGAGCAAAACCTTGTTCAGAATCTGCAAGCTGGCGTCTACTGCACCTAAACGAACAGAATCTCGATCACCCTCAATTCTGCGCCTCTCTACGATACGCTTTTCTTTTTTAATACTAGATACTGCAATATAACAAGTTCCTATTGGGTCCTTTTCGTTTCCACCTGTGGGTCCAGCGTAACCTGTTATCGCAACACAAATACCCGCTCCCGAATGTCTAAGCCCGTGATCAGCCAAGGCCTGCGTAACAGGAGAACTTACAGCACCATACAATTTCGACAACTCAGGACTAACGTTTAATCCGGTGGCTTTTGCGTTAGCATGATAAAGAATAAAACCGCGTTCAAAAATTTCAGATGCTCCTGAAACTGATGTTAAGGCCGCTGCCAAAAGGCCCGAGGTGACTGTCTCAACCGTACAGATTCTAATTTCTTGAACGCGCGCAGAATTCAGCGCCCCTGCTGCCAAATTTGTTGTCTCTAAGGGGTACACCTAAACGTCAGTTCCTACTGAGGTATCCGTTATATCGATAAAAACATTCTTGATTTCTGTATAAAGTTTCAAAGCCTCCATACCCAACTCCCTACCGATACCAGACTGCTTTACTCCTCCAAAAGCCGAAAAGGTGCTGTAGCGGCTCGCGCTCCCATGAGAATTCACGCTCACCATCCCCGCCTCAATATCCCTCACCACACGTAAAGCACGGTTAACATCTCGTGTCCAAACAGAAGCATTAAGGCCGAAAACCGAATCGTTCGCAATTTGAATAGCTTCCTGTTCACTTTCAAAGGGTATCACGACAGCAACTGGGCCAAAAATTTCTTCCTGCGCTACTCGCATTTTATTTGTGACGTTTCTTATGATTGTTGGCTCAAAGAAATTACCCGAAGTTTGATGGGACGGACGATCGCCACCGACAACAACATCACCTCCTTCAGCGATACCCAAGGCAACATAATTTTTGACTATCTGCCACTGCGTGTCCGATATCAGAGGGCCCATATCTGTCTCTTTATCGAAAGGGTCTCCAATGTGATAGTCGCGCAAACCATCGACCATTATGTCTATCAAATTGTCGTAGATAGATTGCTCGACAATTATTCGGGTCCGGGCTGAACAACTTTGACCAGCATTGCCGAATGCCGCCCCAATAGCGGCCTTACCTGCTTTTTCGATATTGGCGTCCGCGAAAATAATATTTGGGCTCTTTCCCCCCAACTCTAATGAAACTCGTTTAATATCGTCCGCAGCAGACTTAACTAAGTCAGCGCCAGTTTTTCCCTCCCCAGTGAACGCTATTTTATTGATCAAAGGATGGGTAGCGATGTCTTTACCAATTTCGCCCCCAGGCCCCGGCAGAACATTTAATACTCCGGGAGGGAGCCCCACCACTTGAGTAATTTCGGCTAACATAAGGGTTGTTATCGGCGTGTAACTGGCAGGCTTAATCAATACTGTGCAGCCACTCGCCAGAGCAGGTGCTACTTTCCAGGCCGCTGCCATAAATGGAAAATTCCAGGGTGTTATCTGAGCAACGACGCCTACCGCCTCGCGAAGCGTGAAATCTACGAAATCCGCGCCTAGTGGAATAGTGGACCCAAAGAATTTATCCATCGCCCCGGCGTAATATTCAAAGACCCGAGCAGCTGCCCCCACCTCATTTTTCGAATTTTGTATTGTTTTCCCACTTGATTTTGTCTCAGCAATCGCGATTTCGTCTGCCCTCTTGCGAATTTCATCGGCAATATCGCGCAAGTATTTCCCGCGATCAAATGGCAACATCTTTGGCCAGCTACCTGTAAAAGCATTCCTGGCAGCAATAGCTGCGATGTTAAGATCATCTGCGGACGCTTTTGAGATAGTAGCAAAATCGGTGCCGTCGAATGGGCTTTTTACGTTGAATGTTTCACCCGATCTCGACGGAACAAACTCACCATCAATGAAAAGCTGAAATTTTTCCAACTTTTCAGGAATCATAAGAATTTCAGTGCTTCATCACTAAATTTCTTCGCAGCATCGGTCGGATTATCTGCTCCATAAATTCCTCGGCCAATTACCGCATATGCGTTACAATCGGGGGCCGCAGCAAAACAATCCAATATATTACCTCCTAGGGCACCGATACCCGGGATAACAATGGAGGGTCTATCTATCCGCGCGCGCAGGTGTTCCGAGTGCCTTCGAACCTTGTTTGACGTCTGGCCGGGAACAATGAAATACCTTGCGCCTATGGTTATAGACCTTGAAAAAATATCGCTTAGGGCATCATCAACGACGTAACCACCGCCAGCCGCGTTATAGTCCTCAATTGGAAGGTCTCCTCCAACTAACGGGGCAATTCCATGTTTAATTGATGATCCCACAAAGGAATTAACCGCACTCGGGCCTGCCAAGGGAAAGAGAATTAATCCATTGACGCCTGCGTCCGCGGCTATTTTACAAAATTTCTCCCCCATATCTGGGATGTCGGCACCAGCTTTCTGGTGATCATAAATTATAGGTAAGCCTGTGATTTCGCGGATTGTTGAAACTGCCTTAGACAACCCTAATTGTAGTGCGATTGTCAGACCAATTTTAAATCCAACAATCCCATCAACGTCGGCACAGGATTCTACAGTATGAATAATTCCATCAAGTGATGGATTATCGAGTGCCGGTATAATACCGTGCGTCAGTGTGAACAAATCATCTGATGATCGGCTATCATTCACTATACTCACCTTCGCACCCCAATTTCTCCATACCAAAGACGGGCTAGACTAAAATTGGATTATTTTTCTTCGAGGCGCTGGATCGTTCTCAACGCACTTGGTTTAATATCTTTAATATCAAGGCTTACATCCAAAGCGTTAATGCTATGAGTTAAATCACCCAAAGAAATTATATCCACCCCGATCTTAGAAATCGCCTCTATCGTTTGTTCATTAATACCACCCGATGCTTCTGTCATCGCCCGACCGTCAACTAACTTTAGCCCCTCCGACATTTCATCAAGGTCCATATTGTCGAACATGATGATTTCGGCATTTACATCAAGAGCTTCTTGAACCATTTCTAAAGTCTCGCATTCTACTTCAATTTTAAAGGTATGCTGGGCGTTAGACCGTATCGTTTCCACAGCATTTGTTAGGGAGCCGGCGGCCTTGATGTGATTGTCTTTTATTAGAATGCAATTACTTAGATTAAAAATATGGTTGTGTGCCCCTCCGACGCGAACCGCATATTTCTGAAGAATACGGAGCCCGGGCCACCCTTTTCGCGTATCAGTTATACGCACTTTACTGCCTTGTATCATGTCCATGTAGCGCCGGGTTTTCGTGGCAATACCCGAAAGTTGCTGAATCCAGTCGAGCGCACAACGCTCGATGGCGAAAAACGTTGATGTCCGCGCTGAAATTTTTAAGAGGGTAGTCCCTGGTCCTATCGCGTCTCCATCCCGAACTAAATGTTCTATTTCCGCACTTTCATCAAGCTGTTTGATTGTCTCATCTGCCAACAAAAGCCCACAGACAATGCCAGAATCTTTTGCGTAAATCTGGCCAGTCTGTATTGGGTCGTCATCAAGAACTAGGAATCCTCCTGTAGTATCTCCAGACCCAAGTTCCTCCCTCAGCCCTGCTTCAATAAGAGGCCGGATTAAAAAACGATTTAATTGCATAAGCTTCCCACGCGTTGAGAGTGTCTATTATATAAGTATGGCTAAAAGTAACTGTTTTACTAGTCAATCTAGACAATATTTTTGTAAGTTTTTCCTTGTTTCATTATTAATTTAAGTCTGTTTCGATCTTCGAGAATGGAGATGTCGTCTAAGGGATCTCCATCGACAACCAGTACATCCGCAATTTTCCCCGGTGACAGTTCCCCGAGGTCCGGTCTTCCAATACAGTTAGCGGCGTTCGAAGTAGCTGAAACGATAGCCTCCATTGGGCTCATACCCAAGAAATCGACCATGAATCTAAGTTCCACGAGATTTTCGCCCACGAGCAATCGATGCGATTGGTCAGTACCCATAGCGATCTTAACCCCGCGACGAACTGCCTCTCGCCAAATCGGGAACTGTTCTTCCTTCATCTTGCGGTATATTTCTTGGTCTTTCTGCTCCTCTTGCCCTAACTGCTGTTTCCCCCAATTCGGGTCTTTTTGGCGATGTTCGATAGATAGCGGAACGAGAGCAAGCGTCGGTACCCACCACGTGGACTGTTTGATCATGCGATCAATGCATTCTTCATCTATAAACCAACCATGTTCTATAGAGTGCACCCCAGCCTCAAGTGCAGTACGAATCCCTAAAATACCCTCGGCGTGAACGGCAACAGGTCGTTTCTTGGCAGCTGCCTCATCGACCGCACATTTTATCTCTTCCATCGTGAATTGTGGTTCATCCCAGCTATCTGTAACCGAAGTAATGCCGCCAGTTGAACAAATTTTTATAAAATCCGCTCCCGCCATTAAAAATTGGCGTACTAACTTTCTGATACCCTCGACACCGTCAGCGACCCCATCTGGCAACCATGTCCGCTTTGGGATACGCATACCGGCGGGCACCCAGTAATCGCCATGACCCCCAGTCTGGGAAATCATAGCAATTGATATCTGTAGCCTTGGCCCGGCAATTAACCCATCCTCGATTGCCTGTCTAAAACCCGCGTCCGCTCCCCCCATGTCTCGCGCCGTGGTGACCCCGCAAGCTATTGTCTCCTCAATTATCTGGGTCGAACGCAGAACATTATATGTTGGTGAGTTCAGCAAGTGTTGACGTACGTCTCTTGAACGATATGTGCAGTGGAGATGGCAGTCGATAATTCCGGGTAAGACATGACAACCAACTGCGTCTATAGTTTCAGCGCCTCGGGGCACAGGTGTGGTCTTAGCAGAACCGACCGCAACTATCCGGTCTTCATCGATCAAGACGACACCGTCTTGAATCGGGTCTAACCCGAGCCCATCAATTACATTGCCACCGACAATTGCTTTCATAGGACCGTCCAAAAACACCTAAACCAAAGAGTTGTCCCGCTTAAGTAATATAACGGAAAAAGTAATCGGAGTGGCGGGACCCAAAACCACTACCCCTCATTCTCTTGTGTAGCGTTATGTATAGTTTAGTCAAGTTTAGTGGTGCTCTTCGGGCTCTCTAGGCCGTCTAAATCCCGCCAAACAGATCGGGGATTTGAACTTCAGCTTGTGC
>DBHK01000010.1:102509-104858 GCA_002295635.1 Alphaproteobacteria bacterium UBA830
GGGGATTTGAACTTCAGCTTGTGCCCCCTGGCATTCCGCCAAAAGCACTAAAGAGAGGAGTCTGCGTCGATGAACGCATCTGTCGTTAAGTTTCCACGAGTGAAAGTTCCAGCCAGACGGCCAAAACCTAGAACCCGAGTGTTTTGGGCGGGCTATCGCTATATCGGCGGTGAATGCTGTCAGGAAGTTCAACAGGTCTATCTGAAACGCCATGGTAATGGCGATTGGAGCTTCATCACCTACGTAGACAATCTTTCCTGGGAGCTAGAGCGGTTCGCCGCAGAGATGGTGCCGATCAAACTTGATGAATATCAGCTCGATCATGCGCCCAGCGAGGAGCGACTGGAGGAAATGGGCTGGCGTGATCCCTCGGGTCCAAATGTTTTCGACATGGAGGAATAAAAAGATTATTTCGCGGCATTGGGGGAAGAGTAATGTCACGCTGCCACACCCCATTCTCTATACACATTCCGAAGATTGTCTGTCAGAATTTCCGTATGAGAAAACTGACTGCCACCATCTGCCTGACGATTGCCGTCCTTCTTGGAAGTGCGGGGAGATTATTTCTGTTTTCGACCGAGGAATTTCGATGACCAAAATACCATCCGCCGTATTAGGTGCGTCCGGTGAATCTCTGGTCTTATCAAAACTTTTGCTGAATGGGTTTATTGCTGGAAAGGCACCTGAATTTACGAAAGATTTTGATTTAGTAGTTGTGAGCGATGATGGAATACATTCTGCTCCCATCCAAGTTAAAACGACCACTACTCGTCATCAATGGTTGATGAGTAAAAAGCACGAGAAAGTCATTGAAAACCTGATTTTTTGTTTTGTCCGAATCTCGGAGCAAACCAATGAAGAAAAAATCTACTTGTTAGATGCGCAGACTGTCTCTCATGTTTTGAGAAAGTCACATCAAATCTGGTTAAAAATTCCCGCGCAAAAAAGTACTGAAAAAAATAATACAAACATGCGGGTACTGCTGAGCGACTATAATAAACTGTCCGGTCTTCCAACAACAATAAGAAATCTTCAGTCAGAAGAGAAAGACCTCAGTGAGTACTTATCCAAAACAGAAATTGATTTTCTCTCCGAATATTCCGAAGGGTGGATGGAGAAATATGAAGGCGACTGGGCGTTAATAAAAAGATATTCCGAGGCGTCCAAAGAAGTCACAGGGAGAGATAACCAGATAATTCGTGAAGCACTTTCAATCGCGATTCCCCTGATGCTGCGTCACTCTCTCGCTTGGTTAAATACCTCTGAGATGATGCGTATCCTTGAGGCATATGGTGGGCGGACACGGACTGACCTTTTAAACGGACGGGAACTCAAAGAGTTAATTATCCAAATTATCGACGGACTGAGTGAAGGAGAACGACATGATGCTCAACCGAACAGTCCAAACCTTGATGATCTAGTGGAAAAATATCTCGCGGATATTACGGATAGAGAACTTGGAAAATAACGACTGATTCAAATGAGAAACCTGACCGTCACAATCTGCCTGACGATTGCCGTGCTTATTGGAAGTGCGGGGGTGTCGTATTCTAAAAACTGCGTGTTACAGGTTCAGATATATGCACAAATTTTGGCAGACGCAGCGAGACGGAACCCGAAAGGTGTTCGTCAAGCAGTCAATCGCTCACCCGAATTTTATCGAAAATTGATAGAACGAGTTAATTCTTGGGAACCCACTACGTCACGGAGCATTCTCAATTGTAAACGGTTTGTGTCAGTTATCAGACAACATTGGGACATAAATATCAGTGAAATATTCACGAAGTTAAAGCGGACACCAAAACCGTTAAATTTTAAAGTTGGAGCGTGCGCGCGTGCCATGGCGATCATTGGCAATTTGGCGCAAAAGCAAAACACACAGAAGAATCGATTCTTGATCTGGCAATGGACCGCTAATACCCAACTAGTAAATGAAAAAGAATGTCAGTGGATAGTGGATGGATACGGTTGATTACAACAGAATATGAATTCTACTTTTTAGGAGTTTCACATGCGTAAACACCCTTTAATCGCCGTTATCTTACTTGGGTTTTGCCGGATGGACGAAGGTGACTTAAACTGTTAGTGGGAATTCCTTCTGAGTGGATTTGTAAATTAGTTCAAAACTAAAATGAGATAACTTGATGGCAATTTGGTTAAAAGTAGTAATTACAATTTTAATTGGGATTGTTGGTATACTAGTAACTGCTGCAATATTAGGTGAGGGTGGTCCAGTTCCCGCTTTCGTAGGGGGTCTTGCTGGTTTAATTTTTTGGAATTCAATAAAAGGCAAAAGTAAAACTTTATAAATTAACTACACAAGACCTTGCCCGTGAATGTGTCCGTAAG
>DBHK01000010.1:105188-106385 GCA_002295635.1 Alphaproteobacteria bacterium UBA830
GAAATACAAAGGGTGTTGAGTAGAACCCGATGAAACGCATCCTCGCACCCATACTTCTGCTGACGCTCTTGTTTCCAACAGTCGCGTTTGGACAATCAATCAGTGGGTGGCCGCGACCAAGCCGGTGTATGAGGGCAACGTTTGCAAGACGAAGGTTAGCCAACGCACATGGGAACGCTATCAGCAGATAGTTAGAAGCAACATCAAACCTGTGCTCGGTTCCAAGCGGCTACAGGAGTTGTCCAGGCGGCACGTTGAAAAGGCGTGGAAGCAACTTTTGCAGTCAGGCCACCATTTGCCCGGCAAGGGGTTGGCCGTGAAGACTGTCAAAAATATTCACGGCTGCTTTTCGGATGCAATGAAGTGGGCATTAGACGAAGAACTGATAGCCACCCTGCCCACCTATCGTGCAACCAAGTTTCTCAAAACGACAAAGCCGAAGGCAGACGCACATACGCCCGACGAATGCGCAGAACTTATCAGGGCATTGGAGGGCCATTGGTTGCAGCCTATCGTTATTGTCGCAATGCAGACTGGTCTGCGGCTTGGCGAAATTTTGGCCCTGCATTGGCGGCACGTCGATTTAGAAGCAAAGACATTGGCGATTGATAGCGCGCTGACCTCTACCGACGAGTTGGGAACATTCGTCAAGGACACCAAAACCGAAGCAGGCGAGCGCGTGATAGCCCTTTCGCCATTCACGTGTGACACCTTACGCAAAGCCCAGCTTAATCAGGCAGAGCGTAACCTGCGCTTACAGGCACGATCTAATGATATGCCGATATTTGATAGTTGGCCGGTAACTGGCAAAGCCGGCGAGTACTTTATGACTTGGCAGGTTTCCAATGCATACGGCCGGGTTACCACCCGTCTGCTGCGTCAGGAGAAGATTAGCCGCAAATTACGTTTCCATGACCTGCGGCATACGCACCTTTCACTGCTACTGCTGGACGGTGCGCCAGTAACCACCGTAGCCCAACGTGCGGGCCATAAAACGGCGCATACCACTATGACAACCTACGCACACGCTATTGCGGGCAGTGACCGCGACCTAATGGCGGGTTTGAACGAGGATTATCTGCGCAACGCAGCAAGTCCGTGACACATTATGTGACACATTTTGTGACACAAAACGGTTTTTAGACTGTTAAGTAACTGAAAATAAAAGAGAAATAGTGGCGGGAGTGACGGGACTCG
>DBHK01000006.1:0-108635 GCA_002295635.1 Alphaproteobacteria bacterium UBA830
TTTTTCAAGAACATAGGTTCGCTCCGCTTATTTCCGGCATCTAAAGGATAGAGTTTTTGTCAAAATGCCGCAAACACGCTCTAAAACGGTATAGACGGGCGTTCTCGCACTTTGGCTAATAATGAGCTGAGATGACTTCAGCGGGAAGTGAAGGTCTATCAAAATTGCAGCTAACTTCGATGATGAATAGTCAGATGTTATATATATCGATGGGTCCGACTATCCGGTCGTCATGAATGAAGATTTTCTTTCGTACGATCTTCAGTCCACCCGACGACTTACGTAACGCAAATTCATAGAGTCCTCCCCGGGAAATTGAGCCACGCACTCTCGAATAACTTCGCACCATCCATGCAGCTGAGACGATAATAAGGTCATCCCTCTCACCCTGTGTTAGGACATTGGTCACCAAATGTGTGGTATGAGGAAGCGGATCGGTGGCATATGAGTCTGTTCCCTCTATCCGAAATATACGGGCTTCGAGGCCAGCTCGATCCATATACATCAGGCTAACATCATTATCGGGATCGTCGGTCCATTCTTCGTCACCCACCATCGCTGGCGCCCAGTAGGTTGCATCCTCGGCATAAATCGATAGCCAATCGTCCCAGCGTCTATTGTCTAGATACCAGGCCTCTCGATAGAGGAATTCAGCATACTCTTGGCTTAAAATAGTCATACGGAGAGGCGCGCCGCCCACTCCCGCCAAAATGCAAAGAATGGCGTTTCTACTTCCCGGCCCGGGTTGCTGTTAACGGGCACAACGCCCAGTTCCTGTGCGGCCATGTCTGCGCCTTCAATAAGTGTTTTATGTCCAAGAGCAAGATCATTCCAACCGTCGTCCAGGGCTTGGGAACCGGTATATCCTCCCTCCATAGCGCGTACGTCATCTGGGACAGCTAGGCTGGCAGGAAAAAAGAAATCCTCGTATTTCCGAATTCGGGCGCGGCGGGCATCAGAGGTTTCTCCTCTCGGCGCGACACACCAGGTTTCAATTTCAGTCACGCCTACGGCAATTGGTCGCCAGACGCGAATGCAGGTGGATGCGACATCGTTAAGTAGCAGGTTCGGGAAAATCGTGACCGTTCTACCCCGTTCCAACATCCATTTCACCTTTCCTTTGGAATACTTCCGGAGCAGTGCCTCGCGTTGCGGCCATGACGGTCCTGCTGCAGGATTCCCGCGATCGGCCCAGTTGATCATGTGACCATTACCAACGTCGTAGCCGCCAGAATTGATCTTCTCAAGGCTGAGAATTCGGCTTGCCTCGGTCTTCGCCATACCCTCCTTCCCATCGGGTGTCAGTGTTTCCCGATAACCTACAGTCGTCGCAAAATTCCGATGAACAGTCGCAACGTGGTAACCATCCGTCGAATTTTCGGTCTGTAGCTTCCAATTAGCCTCCATCATGTAGCGGCTTTCGCCCCGCAAAACTTCCATACCGTCAGGCGCTTGGTCAGCGATTAGATCTATGAAAGACATTGCACCTCCGAGGAAATCCTCCAGCGGTGGTGCTTTCGGGTCTGTGCACCCGAATAGAAACCCTTTATAGGACGAGAATTGTTCAATCGGACGTAGGGCGGTACCCATTCGATTAAGATCGGCAGGCCGGTATGCTTCTTTACCACCACGGACTAAGGTACAATCGCCCTCGGCGTTAAAACACCAGCCATGATAACGGCATTTAATTGTCTTTGTGTTTCCGGATAAGCGCCCGGTTAACTTTGAGCCGCGATGACTGCAGGCATCGTAAAAACATCTGATTATACTGTCGCCACCTCGGATTATGAATACTGGATAGGTGCCCAAACGCGTCGCAACAAAATCTCCGTGCTCCGGCACCTGACTTTCATGGGCAATATAAAGCCAGCAACGATTAAAGATGCATTCAATTTCTCTTTCGAATGTTTCAGGGTCAGTAAACGCGGCCCGTCTCACGCGAAAAACATTTTCCTGCGGTCTATCGTCGATCATTTGATATTTAGACGCCATAACCCGCCTGCGTAAAATTGCCTACCATCGTTTGCTCATGGCAGGTAGCGAGTCAAGATATCATCAACCAATCTCAGGTCTACCGGGACATATGAAAGTGGTCGATAGATTCTCCCTGTTCCTTCTAATCTGATAGCTAGGTATGTGATAACCCCTCAATTCTATTTTACCGCGTCGACCTCAATGCAAGCATCTTATTACCGCATGAGCCCATGTCTGAAGTGAATATCGCTGCGCTGGTATCCTCCCCGGATTAACGCTAAACCTCAACAATAAAGGTTCAGAGCTTTGGGAGAGTTTAATGAGTAGTTCCGGAATATCACGCGGGCCGGCAGTCTTTGGGGACATTCGTGGCTGGATCGAAGCATTACGCGACGCTGAAGAATTAGAAGAGATCAAGGGCGAAGTCGACTGGGACGTAGAGCTAGGTAATATAATTCGTGTGATGCAGGGAAGCGGCGACGGGCCGGCATTTCTATTTTCGAATATTAAGGATTATAATGGCCCCGAAACCCTGTGTTCTCGGATTTTCACAGGTGGCCATGCGAGCTATTCGCGGATCGCAATGATGTTTGGGCTACCACAAGACACACCAGCGCGAGAATTAGTCAGTATATGTAGAACTATATTCCAAGAGCGAATTGAACCGCGGACGGTCAAGCATGGCCCGGTGAAAGACAACATAATTACTGGAGACGATATTGATCTCTTAAAATTTCCAGTGCCAAAGTGGAATCGGCTGGATGGCGGCCGTTATGTCCTTACCTATGCTGGCTGTGTTACCAAAGACCCCGATACAGATGTCCATAACGTGGGTATCTATCGCGGGATGGTCGGTGGTCCTGCAGAGATTCCTGTCCTCTTATGGAGAGCGCAGCACTGGGGCGGTCATTTTTCAAAACACCAGCAATCGGGTAGCGAGATGCCGGTCGCCTACGTGATAGGGTGGGAACCCGCACTTGGCTTCACCGCCGGTGCGCCTGTACCGCGTAGTATTTCAGAATACGATGTCATGGGCGCGATACGGGGTGAACCAGTTGATCTTGTTGATTGCGAGACAGTCCCATTGAAGGTGCCCGCCTCCGCCGAAATCGTAATCGAGGGGTGGATATCAACTGATCCGTCGACATTTACAGAAGAAGGTCCATACGCCGAATTCACCGGCTTTTACGCTCCGGAACGATCAAAAAAACATACTACGCGGGTAACAGCGATTATGCACCGTGACGATCCTATTTTCCGAGGAACCGTGGAAGGCGCTATCCCCGGAAGCATCGGGGAAAATCCGATTATGAGTTCTATCCATCGGTCTGCAGTCGCTTGGAACGCACTAGAAAGCGCTGGAGTTCCCGGCGTAGTGGATGTATTCGGCCATCCGATACAGGCAGCCGTCAATCTGAACGTCTCTATAAATCAGACATATCGTGGTCAGGCAAAACAGGTTGCCGCTGCCCTTTGGGGAGATTCTTCCTCCCACGTTCGATACAAGCATGTAACGGTCGTTGACGAAGATATTGATGTACATGATTACGAGGCCGTTGATTGGGCGTATGCTTGGCGGGTCCATGCCGGCGAGGGAGATATCCTGATCTATCCGGCCAACTGGGGTGCCGGTCTAGACCCCAGCGTTAGACGACGCGACGCAAATGTTCATCTTTTTGGGACTGGAAAGTGGTCTCGTGTCTTAACTGATGCGACTATCAACCTTGATTATGAGCCAGAAAGAGGCGGACAGCGATATCCCCCGACGGTTCGCCCTTCAGATGAGGACATTGCGTCGATTGAAGGCCGGATGGAAACATTGCAACTAAGTGGGAAGTGGAAGCCACGTCTCTCTTCCGACACATAATTGTCCATGCAGTACTTGCATGGGGTCATGAAAGGCCAACGATTGACTAAGATAGCCGCGATCGCGAAAACCTCAGAATTATATGATTTATGGCGTCTCTGCCAAATGAGTTAGCTTAAATTCAGACAGACAGAACGGAGCGTAAAATGTCTAATCAAGTCGGTGCTATGCATAACAAAATCGTCCCTCGTCAGTTTGGCGATTTGAGGGGGTGGATTGATGCTCTCCGCGATGAGGGCGAGCTGCAAGAAATCGATGTTGAGGTGGATTGGGATTGTGAACTGGGTACAGTCGCACGGAAGACCTTTGGTCAGGGTAACGGTCCCGCGTTGCTATTTAATAATATTACTGGCTACGGCGAAGGCGACGACGTTTATTCTCGAAAGGTTTTCACCGGTGGGCTGTCAAATTACAAACGCGTCGCGATGATGTTAGGCCTGCCAAAAGACGCACCCGTTCGCGATCTGGTTCTGGCGACACGACACTTTCTACAGCAACGTGTGGAACCAGTTGAGGTAAAAGAAGGAAAGGTCAAAGAGAACATTGTCACGGGCGACGATATAGACATCTATAAAGTGCCCGTGCCGCGTTGGCACCGAGAGGATGGGGGCCGCTACATCAATACCTATCAAGCTACCATTACCATGGACCCAGATACAGGGCAGCACAATCTCGGCATATACCGCGGTATGTTGGGACAGAAGGACACGCTGCCAGTCTTACTTTGGCGCGCCCAGAACTGGGGAGTTCACTTCCAAAAATGGGCGGACCGGGGAATGAAGATGCCCGTAGCCCATGTATATGGCTGGGAACCATCATTACCCTATTGCGCTTCAGCTCCGATCCCAACAGGGGTGTCGGAGTACGAGGTTATGGGCGCGATCCGCGGCGCTCCCGTAGAACTTATAAAATGCGAGACTAGCGACCTGATGGTACCCGCTAATTGTGAGATGGTTATAGAAGGCTTCATTGACCCAGACCCAGAAACCTTCGAAATGGAGGGACCTTTCGGAGAATACACTGGGTATTTCGGAGGTGATCAGGGACCGAAGCACGTTACCAAGGTAACTTCTGTGTCGTATCGTAATGACTCTATTCATCGCGGGACGCTGGAGGGCACTCTTCCCAAGATGCTTAACGAGAATTCTATTACGAGTTCAGTCCAACGGGCAGGCGTCGCCTGGAACGTGCTAGAACGCGCCGGCGTACCGGGTATCACAGATGTGCATTGCCCAGCCGCTAATAACGGAACTACCCTGATGATACAGATGAATCAGACTTATCGCGGTCAAGCGAAGCAGGCCGCCGCCGCTGTCTGGGGGTCAAACTCTGCCCATCTCAGATACAAGAATATTTGGGTAGTAGACGATGACATCGATATCCACGATTACGCTTCGATGGATTGGGCATTCGCCTATCGCGTAAATGCTGCAGAGGATGATATCGTCTTTTTCCCGGGGTCTTTCGGTTCACTTCTCGACCCCTCAACGAGGCTGCGTGACCGAGATCCTATGAAGTTTGGTACCGGCAAATGGTGCCGCGTACTGATTGATGCCACTATTAACCTGGATTTTGATTTAGAAGATCAATACGACGGCGAGCGCTATCCAAAGACCGTTCATCCTCATAAGGAAGATATGGATAAAGTAGTTTCTCGGTGGGAGGAGTACGGTTTCCCCGAGGAAAATAAGTAATCTGACGTATCACCGGGTCAACGACGTTTGGCGAAGAATGATTTTAGTAATTTGGCGGCATCTACCTCTCGGATGCCGCCGTAGACCTCGGGACGGTGATGACAGGTTTTTTGATCAAATATCCGCGCACCATTCTCGACGCCCCCGCTCTTATGGTCTAATGCACCGAAGTAAAGTCGGCGAATTCGAGCAAAGGAAATTGCCGCGGCGCACATTGGACATGGTTCGAGGTTGACGTAAAGATCACATGTCCCCAGACGTTTCTCTCTAATAATCTCAGTTGCCGATTTGATTGCCACCATCTCAGCGTGGGCTGTTGGATCTTTCCACTCCTCAACCCGGTTTCCTTCACTTGCGACGATTGTTTTTGAGCGCCAGTCAACAATTACGCAACCAACTGGCACTTCCCCCCTATCGGCAGATCGCCGGGCCTCCTGCAAGGCAATCTCCATGAAATTGATGTGAGCCGATAGGCCTCCCGATGTCATCTTACCAAGGTCTTCCTCCTTAAACAGAAGGTCAAGATATAAGTATTTTTTCAATCGTGGTTGAATAATTTCAATCTTGATTATAATCGGTCGGTGCTGTCTATTCCTGAGCTTAAAAACTCGTATTTTCAGTATCTCATAGAAACAAATACGGATTTATTAAAAACAATTCCGAGATTTCTATTACCGACTGTTTCACGCTTTTATAAATCACGACTACTATCTGGAAAAAATAAAAAGGATTTCTCCCGGTGAATCTGATCAGTGCGGTCATAGAAAACCGACGCTGGCTCTGACCATGCAACGGACTACCGGAGCATGGTATGGCTTTCAAGATTCATTATAATCTTCCCGGATGGTAATTATTTTACCGAGATGCCTTCGGCTGTTGCGATCTGTAATTTGGGGAAACTGGTGCATATTGTGCTCACTGATGGGACCATGGGATGAACCCTCCAGCGATAGGTATTACACTAGACTCAGAAGATCCTGGTGGTTATTCAAAATTCCGCTGGTACGCTGCTCGCGAAAATTATGGATCCGCCGTCAGCTCTGCAGGAGGACTACCGGTAATGCTCCCCCACGAAATAGACCAAATCGATAGATATCTTGATCTGGTCTCCGGGGTGTTGATTACAGGTGGTGCTTTTGATGTTGATCCCGCACTTTTTGGTGTTTCTTCAAAACACCCATCGGTCGTTTTAAAAACACACCGGACGGAATTTGAATGGGGTATAACTGAGGGAGCGCTCTCCCGAAACATACCGATTCTGGGTATTTGCGGAGGCCAACAACTACTCAATGTTGTCCTCGGTGGTACCTTAATACAGCACATACCGGACGAGATAGAAAACCCTCTGGCACATGAGCAGCCGAATCCACGGGATGAAGTAGGTCATGATATTAAGGTTCTTGAAAATACCCTACTTCACCGTATTACCGGAAACACCGATCTGTCAGTGAATTCAGCCCATCATCAAGCAGTCAAAGACGTGGCGAGAAACGTCACTATAAACGCTATTGCGACAGACGGGGTTATCGAGGGTATTGAATCTGCGGCATACGAATTTTGTCTTGGCGTTCAGTGGCATCCCGAGTTCTCCATAAATCCCGCGGACGCTCAGATATTCAAAGCTTTTACCAACGCTGCAGCTAACTACAATGATTGAAAAATCTGATCAGCGGATAGCCAAAAGACTCTCCAGAGCCGGTGTCTGTTCGCGTCGAGAAGCCGAACGCTGGATCAGAGAAGGCAGGATTTCCGTCGATGGCAGAGAGGTTTCAAAGCCCGGCACGCTAGTCACGGAAAAATCAATCATACGTGTAGACGGAAAAACTGTGGCCGCACCTCAGGCCACTCGTCTTTGGCGTTATCACAAACCTCCCGGCTTAATCTGCACCAACAACGACCCCAACGGACGTAGCACGATCTATGACCGGCTTCCCGATTCTCTACCTCGTGTGATGAGTGTTGGTCGGTTGGATTTCGACTCAGAAGGTTTGTTGTTGCTTACCAATGATGGAAGTCTGGCTCGCCATCTTGAGTTACCCGAAACTGGCTGGACACGGCGATATCGGGTGAGGATGTTTGGGATTCCCGACGAAAAAGATATTGCTGCGCTCAAGAAAGGTATTGTGATAGAAGGTACGAAATACGGTGCGATTGAAGCTGTTTTAGACAGCAAAAAAGGCGCGAATGCATGGTTGACGGTATCTCTCCGAGAAGGAAAAAATCGGGAGCTCCGAAAGGTATTCAACCACCTCGGGTATAAAGTGAGCCGGCTTATTAGAACATCTTACGGCCCATTCCAGCTTGGAAAACTGGATCGTGGTGGCGTTGAAGGGGTGCCGAAACGAGTTCTCAAAGATCAAATCAGGGCAGGGCTTTTTAATGCGGATTATCGCCGGCAAGCATAGAGGCCGACAAATCGTCGCGCCCGAAGGAATGGAGATCCGGCCTACTTCGGATAGGGTTCGAGAGGGTGTATTCAATATCCTCGAACATCGAGACCTTGGAATTGGCGGCAAATCGGCTTTGGTAGGTACACGAGTTCTCGACGCATTCTGCGGAACCGGCGCCTTCGGTCTGGAGGCCCTTAGCCGCGGTGCCGAACATTCTACCTTCCTAGATATCAGCAATACGGCACTAGATCTATGCCGACAGAACATAGTAGCGCTAAATGAAGGAGTCCGAACCGATCTACTTCGGACAGACTGTCTTAAATCTATTTATCCCGCGGAACCTTGCGGTCTAGTATTTATGGACCCACCCTATAGTAAAAATTTGGCCCAACCCGCCTTGCTGAATCTGGGATACCGCGGCTGGATTGCCGACAAAGCGGTTTGCATCGTCGAAAGCGGACCAGACGAGATACTCAATATGGGATATGCCTTTATACTTTTAGAAGACAGGAAGTATGGCAGAACACGCATCAGAATATTCCTATACAATGAGAATAACTGACCCTTTAGAACTCATTTACGGATTGTACATAGGTTGTATGGCCTAACGACGCCCAAATAGACGTTCGATATCGACAAGTTCGAGTTCTACGTAAGTAGGACGACCGTGATTACACTGACCAGAATGAGGCGTCGCTTCCATCTCTCGTAGTAACGCGTTCATTTCCTCGGACGTTAGCCGACGTCCCGCCCTCACGCTGCCATAGCAGGCCATGGTAGAACAAATATCCTCGAGGCGTTCTTTTAGTGCTAAACCGCTACCGAATTCCTCCAGATCACCAGCAAGATCCCGCAAAAGTCCGGCGATATCGGATTGCCCTAGCAGGGCGGGTACTTCTCGGACCACGATGGCATCGGAACCGAATTTTTCAATAATAAGTCCGAGTTCGGCAAACTCAGTGCATTTCTGACATAGTCGTTCCACCGCGATCTCCCCTAGTTCTACAACTTCGGGGATAAGCAAACCCTGCGTTTTGACGCCGCCATTGGCAAGTGCACTCTTCATTCGCTCGTATACTAGGCGCTCGTGCGCAGCGTGCTGATCGACAATTACGAGGCCAGTTTCAGTTTGTGCAACTATGTAGGTTTCATGCACCTGTGCACGCGCAACACCCAATGGATACGGGTTTTTGGTAGCGGTCGATGGTGACAAAACTTCGTTAACCATATCCCGTGCCGAAGGCCGGTCAAAATCGTCGAATACATCTTCAACTGATGGCGCCTGGTATACATTCGCATGTTCTTTTAGTTCCCGAGTTAGAGACAAATCGGCTAACCCTTGTCGGAAATTTCCCTTTTGCGCAGATTTAAATGCGCCAAGCGCAGCTTGGGAAATAGTTGTAGATGCTCTGTGCCCTGCGTTCTCCAGTGCTGTACGCAGTCCACCAACGATGAGCCCCCGAACGTTCGATGTATCTCGGAACCTAACCTCTGCTTTTGTTGGATGTACGTTTACGTCAAGAGCTTGGTTTGGCACCTCAAGGAAAAGTACGACCATTGGATGTCGATTTCGTGCTAGGAAATCCTGATACGCTCCACGCACTGCACCAACTAATAATCGATCCTGAACCGGCCGATCGTTGACAAACAAATACTGGGCTCTCGAATTTCCGCGGTTGAGCGTCGGCAGACCTGCATAGCCAGTAAGAGCTAGTCCTTCCCGTTCCGACGAGACCGCGATTGCATTATCGGCAAAATCCCGTCCCATAACCATCGAGATTCGCTCTAACCGAGCAGTGACCATGTCACCTTGCGCGGTTCCAAACCGAAACCGGGTCCGATCTTCATCGGACAGTGAAAACACAATTTCTGGATGAGCCATGGCTAATTTTTTTATCGCGCTAGAAGCATGATCGACCTCAGTGCGGAGCGTTTTAAGGAATTTTAGCCTTGCTGGCGTGGCATAGAACAAGTCATGTATCTCGACCCGAGTGCCTTTTCCGAGAGCCGCCAGACGAAACTTTCCCTTAATCCCGCCATTAACCGAGATTTCAAAAGCTTCGTCGGATCCTTTTTCACGGGACGTGACCTTCAGTCGGGCCACGGCACCGATCGAGGGCAATGCTTCACCACGGAACCCAAGAGTTCGGATATTAACAAGGTCATCATCAGGAAGTTTCGAAGTCGCATGTCTTTCAACCGCAAGGGAGAGCTCCGAGGAAGACATTCCGCATCCATCGTCAGTCACGGATATCAGACGTCGGCCGCCATCTTCAAGCACTACGTCGATCGTACGTGCTCCCGCATCAATGGAATTTTCGACGAGCTCCTTTACAGCAGCGGCGGGACGTTCGATTACCTCTCCCGCAGCTATTCGATTGACAAGATTTTCGGGGAGAAGTCTCAAGGTCATTTCAAGATTCTCTCGCCAAGTATTCTCTGGTAAGCGTTTTTCCCTCTTCTACCGCTGGCTGGTCATAGGGATCTACGCCAATCAGTCGAGCAGCAAAAACAGTTTCAAGCATGAAATGCATCACCAGAGCACCCATCGCCGTTTCATCTACTTTGGGAACGCGAATTATCCGTGTAGGACGCCCATTATTAGCTAAAGTCTCTGCCATTGCCTTAGACGCAGCAGCGAATAGATCTCCCATGGTCTGGTTCTTGAGATAGGCTAGACCATCGATCTCCGCCGCTAAATCGGGCAATATTGGCCCTCGTCTCCCAGTATCAGTAAGGATCAGCGTAAACATTTTATCGTTCGGTCCATCAAGATAGAGTTGAGCCTGGCTATGTTGGTCCACCGTTCCAATCGCCCGTATCGGTGTAGTACCCTCACCCCGTTTTCCGAGACTTTCGGCCCACAACTGTCGATACCACAGACTGAAATCAGAGAGCCGATCGCAATAGGGCATAAGGACAGTTGCCTTAGTCGCCTTTGTTCTTTCCAAACCCACGGAAACGGCTGCACCCTCGGCTGGCGCAAAACCGGTTGATCCACCGCCGGGCATAGATTGCAGTACAGCAGATGCTCCAGCACGTATAGCGTCTATATCCAATCCTGCAATAGATGCGGGTAGTAGACTCGTTACGGACAGCGCTGAGTACCTGCCGCCAAGCAGGGGGTCATGATCCAAAACGCGACAGCCGATTTTCTTAGAAAACATCGAAAGAGGGCTCGAGCCAGGTTCCGTTATTATGACAACATGCGAGGCAGCTTTGTCTGAGGTCATATTACGCTGCAGAACATCCCACAATACGACAAACTGTGTAATCGTCTCCGGTGTCGAGCCGGATTTGGAAATTACGATAATCCCTGTTCGTACCCAATCTGTCGTGGCGATCAAAAAATCAAAAGTATGCGGATCGACATTGTCGACAAAATGTAATTTGGGTGCGTCAGAATTGTCGGAAAATTCTGAAGATCCAAGCGCACATAAGGTGCGGCCTCCAAGGGAAGAACCGCCCGTCCCAAGAACGATAATGTTCTCGAAAGTCTCTCGGTAGAATGCCGCTACCTCATTAATAATCTTAAGGTCGTCTTTTTCCCGCGAAAGTGCCAAGAAAGGAAGATCTCCCTTTTCCAACGACTCCTGCAGGCTATCCGAGAATGGGCCTATTTTTCTCAGATAGTCTTCAAAGACAATCTGATCCAAACCCCCATCCCCGATCTCGGAAGCAAAACAGTCTGTGATATCCTGTGTGTAAGACATACATTTCCAGCCCGACTACAGTCCCAACATAGGTCATGCTGCCGAATCGTGGAAAGACCACATCAACTCAGACTTATAGATCTGTGGATAAGTTACTAATAGGCTACGATTATATTTCATTAATATTGAGATTTTATCTCAGCGGCTCGATTCGAGGCCCTCGGGCTCACCTACAATCACAGTGGTCAATTTACCGGAATCATATAGCCTTCGCGCGACTCGGTTGGCATCTGTAAGCGTAACAGAATTGATCATAG
The DNA here is from genome assembly GCA_002295635.1 of Alphaproteobacteria bacterium UBA830. Classification (GTDB taxonomy): domain Bacteria; phylum Pseudomonadota; class Alphaproteobacteria; order MPNO01; family UBA830; genus UBA830. Next base: position 11,896 of record DBHK01000006.1, read on the forward strand.
ACGAACGTTTATCGATATAATCGATACCAAGACTAGAGATTTGCATCGCCACAAGAAGTCTTGCAATATCACGGCTAGAACCCAGCCGAAGCGGAAACGAGCCGTTCGAATAGGCTTTTGCGTCTGCTAACTCTTTTTCATTTATGCCCTCCCTGCCTATCCTCTCCCATTCATCTTTAATGACCATCAGAGACTGGGCAGCCCGCGCGTTTTGAGTCGCAACACCACCAACAACCAAAGCTGTTTTCTCCATCGGACTCAAATAGGCATAAACCGAATAGGCTAGGCCCCTTTTTTCTCGAATCTCTTCAAACAACCGAGAACTAAAACCACTACCGCCGAGGACCCGCGTAACGAGGAATGCAGCATACCAGTCTGGGTCCTTTCGATTAATTCCCGAGTGTCCAAAGATCATCACGCTCTGGGGTATCGGTCTTTTTATTACTATCGTTCTGCCAGATCCCAAAGGAGACATCTTCGACACATGAAGGTGACTACCCGATTCCGGAAGATCACCAAAAACCTCATCGAGTCGCTGTTTCAGCTCAACTTCCGAGATGTCACCAACAACGCCGATAACTAAGCGGTCTCGCGTAAACCGCTCTGATATAAATGTTCTCAGATCAGTATTTTTTATGGCGGAGATGCCATTTTCATTGCCATCGGAGGGTCTAGAATATGGGTGTCCTCTAAAAACCGTCTCTGACCATCTTTTAGCCAAAATGCGCTTTGGGTTCTCGGCATCCTGTCGCAGAGACGCAAGCATTTGACCACGGATCCTCTCTATGGGTTCTTTATCGAAACGTGGCTTATTCAGAGTTAATTTCAAGAGTTGAAAGGCTTTTCTCCTCTCGGCCGACAGTGTTCTTAGACTCCCGCTGTAATGATCCCGTCCGACAGAAAAAGACAATTGTGCCGCAATCTCTTCGAGTCTTTTCTGGAAATCGATAGACTTTATTTCCCCGGCCCCTTCATCTAATAGAGCCGAGCTCATAGCGGCGAGACCTGCTAAACCTTCTGGTTCTGTTGCTGATCCGGCGCCCCGGAAAATGAAGTTCACTGCGATCAGAGGTACCGACTTATCTCGCACAAACCAAGCAACAATCCCTCTATCGGACGTGATCTGTCGTATATTTGTTGCTTTAACATCGGCGCCGAAGGAAAATTCCGTGACGATTGCGATCAAAAAAGCACCAGTGTACCGGTTCATTTAGATACCTCAGGTCGTAACACACTGGTCACGGACTTCTTTATATCAAACACGGTACGCGCGGCCTCCACGACATTTTTAGTACTGACGGCAGCGATGCGATTAGGCCACGCTTCCACGTCGGCGACGCTTTGCCCCTGTGTAAACGCCTCACCAATAGCAGTAGCTCCTGCCTTTAGACCGTCGCGGGCATAGATTGCCCGTGCAGTAATCAGTCTCTTCGCTCGTTGTATGTCGGCAGGCGTGAGGCCTTTCTCGATCAGCAAAGCAAGTTCTTTGAAAAGAACACGCTCAAGATCCATGACATTTCCACCAGCGTTCGGGCTAGCGTAGATACCGAATTCACCATAGTCGAGCCTATTCCCCATATACCAGGTACCTACTCCCGATGCGATACCCAGTTCGACGACTAGTTTCTGGTATAGCTTGCTGGTAGGCCCGCCTCCCAGCACTTGAGCAAGCACCTCTAGGGAATACGCCATTTTTTTCTCGCCACTGGCGTAGCTGGGAGCTAGATAGACTCTAGAAATTGTGGGGAGCTGAACCCGGGCACTACGGAGCTCCAAACGGCGAGGCGCTCGATGGGGTGGTTCCTTCGGCCGCACCCGCGGCGGAACTGAACGATCAGGGATTGGCCCATAATATTTTTTTGCTAATTCGTGCACCGAATCAGGCTTAACGTCGCCGGCGATTATTAGCATCGCATTACTGGGTGAATAGTATTTTCTATAAAATGCAAGAGCCTTCTGGGTCGTCAGTTGTTTGATCTCTCTCATCCAGCCGATTACTGGCCGCCCATAGGGATGATTAAGATAAAGCGCGCTTCGGGCCTGTTCCCGGAGTTGCGCCGCAGGGCTGTTATCAGTCCTAAAGCGTCTTTCCTCAAGGACTACGTCGCGCTCCGGAAGCACAACAGAATCTGTTAAATCGAGGTTTTGCATACGATCAGCTTCGAGTCGCATGACGGTTTCCAGTTCACGGGCGGCGACGCGTTGAAAGTAAGCGGTATAATCGTAGCTGGTAAAAGCATTATCTTGACCACCGATGCGAGCGATGGTTCGCGAGAATTCACCTGGTGCGGTTGTCTTTGTTCCTTTGAATAGAAGATGTTCGAGAAAGTGGGCCAAACCAGATTCACCGGGCTCCTCATCGGCGGCACCAACACGATACCACAACATCTGCATTACGATCGGTGCTCGATGATTTTCGATTACTACAACCTGAAGGCCATTTCCTAATGTGAAAGATTTTGGCGAAAATACGGCGGCGTTAAGCCCACCGGTGGATAAAAAAAGCGCGGCGGAAAGAAGAAGGACACACTTTGCCGCGGCACTGTTTCTTAGTCGGGGGCCCACAATAAACTCCATATACAAGTGTATTCTCAACGCCGGTCGGACATCTGTTGATATTGATCATATCCAAGGTGGAGGCAAGTCCCGCCGCACTCTTAAATTGGTTAGTTGACTAAACCCTTTAACCAACCCCCCGGCTTACGAATGATTTCGGGCGTGCGCCCCCTCGTGGGCGGGGCACCCAGCGCGGCGTTTTCTCGCAATCTTTTTCTTTCCGCTTGGGCATCAACGACGGTGCCAAGTTCACTCTGTCCCTTCCAAAAAATGAGTTTATTGGCAAAACTTTCGTCATTTGTCGCAAGAATCGAGGATTCGCGATTGATTTGTTGTCGTATGTTAGGGTCGGGATTGGTTGCACCCGCCTTTGATAGGATTGCGGATTCACCGGGCGAAGAGGGCGAAACATTTCTTGATAAAACATTCTGGTTGGGGCTTTTAACAATTAGGTCTCTTGCTGAGCGCACTGTCTCACGCTCCTGCGGCCGTTCAACACCTGGACGAGGCGGCCTCAGGCCGAAATCGGGCGGCATACTTAGAGGGGCGCGGGTTAAAACGTTGAATTCGTCAGGTGCCTGCTTGCCCATCCCAATAGCTTTGCCTGCACCCTCACAACCACCGAGGAGCAATGCTGCGGCAGTAATAAGTCCTATTGATATCCGAGTCGTAATCGTTTGATCCATTCCAAGCATTTTTTATCCGCGCTAGCTCAATAATGTATTGTTGTGACGATTCCTAATCAAGCAATCAAATAATAGGATTATTATTCCAGTCGTGATCGCAACGTCCGCAATATTAAAAGCTGGCCAGTGAAATCCTCCGGCGTGAAAATCCAAAAAATCGGCCACCGCGCGATAAATTACACGGTCGATCACATTTCCGACCGCTCCGCCAATCACTAAGCCAAGTGACGTTGCCAGACAGAGGTTTTTCGCATTCTTCAACCACTTCACGAGAAAGATGCAAATAGTCAGCGCTAGCCCTCCAAGCAGAACCTGCGTCCAGGGTGACTGGCTACTGAAAAGACCGAAGCTAGCGCCCTTATTCCAGACCATTACAATGTTCAAAAATGGCGACACCTCGATTCTTTGGGGCGGCTCCATCACGTTATGGACTATCCAGTATTTGCTTGCCTGATCGCATAGGACCACCAAAGCAGAAATTGAAAACCCGAGACGCATCAGTGCACCAGGCTCATTCCGCTATGATAGGTAGAGACTTGACGGCGTCAGCGCACCGATCACAAATATCGGGGTAGTCGCTTCGACCACCAATTTCCGGTAACACCTGCCAGCATCGCTCGCATCGACTACCCTCTGCAAATGCCGGGGCCACTGTGACACCAGGCACATCTTCTAGACTGAAACCATCTCCGCCGCCCACGGTCAACGTAGCATCGGAAGTGATACAAATTTCGGCAAGATTTACGCCATCTAAACTATTGAAATAGCTTTCCGACACCGAAATAACTGGGGCTGCTTGCAAGCTTGACCCGATCCGTTTCTCAGCACGTTCGATCTCAAGCGCACCGGTAACAACCCGGCGGACCTCTCTAACTTTCTCCCATTTTGCGGCAAGCACGGGATCCTGCCATTCCAACGGGATCTCCGGAAATACTCGTAGATGAACACTCTCATCGTCCCCACGATAACGCGTGCGCCACACTTCTTCAGCTGTAAAACAGATCACTGGTGCTAACCAAGCGGTAAGACAGGAAAAAAGCTGGTCAAGAACTGTTCGTGCAGCCCGACGTCGGGCCGACCCGGGCGCATCACAATATAATGTATCCTTTCGGACATCGAAATAGAAGGATGATAGATCAACCGCGCAGAAATTATGAAGCGCCGTAAACATTGAATGGAAGTCGTATTCGTTAATACATCGCCGGATCAGCACGTCCATTTCTGTTAGACGGTGCAAGACCCAACGCTCTAACTCAGGCATATCGGAAAAATCAATTCTCTCGGATTCCTCGAAACCGTTGAGGTTGCCAAGGATATATCTAAGCGTATTCCGTAAACGGCGGTATGCGTCAGCCTGATATTTGATGATCTCGGGGCCGATTTTCAGGTCTTCTGAATAGTCAGATGCAACAACCCAAATCCGTAATATATCAGCACCATACTGTTTAATAATTTCTTGGGGAGAGACGATATTACCGGTCGATTTTGACATCTTTTGTTTGTCTTCAGCCAGCACGAAACCATGCGTCAAAACGGCATCGTAAGGGGCCTGTCCCCGAGTACCACAAGACTCGAGCAGGCTGGAGTGGAACCACCCACGATGTTGATCAGACCCTTCGAGATAAAGAGAGGCAGGCCATTGTAAATCCTCTCGTTCTTCGAGGACAAAGCTGTGGGTCGAACCGGAGTCAAACCAGACGTCAAGGATATCGAAAACTTGTTCGAATCCATCCTTATCGTAATCGTCTCCCAAAAAGCGTGATGGGTTAGACGTAAACCATGCATCCGCGCCTTCTTCGGATATGGCCGCAGCGATTCGATTTTGTACGCCCTCGTCAGCCAGAGGCTCGCCACTTTTCTTGTCGATGAATACTGTAATAGGTACGCCCCATGCGCGCTGGCGAGAGACCACCCAGTCGGGACGACCCTCGATCATGGCGCCAAGGCGGTTCTGGCCGGATACTGGGTAAAAGGTGGTGTCATCGATTGCTTTTAGCGCGACCTCTCTAAGGGTTTTTTTATCCTCTCCGAAAGGTTTATCGATGGCGATAAACCATTGTGGAGTGTTACGAAAGATTAGTGGTTTCTTAGACCGCCATGAATGTGGGTACTGATGCTTCAGCCGGCCGCGCGCAATTAGCCCATTGCTTGCCACCAGCGCGTCTATCACTGCTTGATTAGCATTACCTTTTTTTCCCTTATTCGTGATTACCTGCTTATCGGCGAACCCAAGCGCCTCTTCAGTAAAATAGCCGTCGGCGTCAACCGTATAGGGAATACGCGTATCAACTCCCTTGTCTTTAAGAATTTTCTTATTGGCAACCCAAATTTCATAGTCCTCTCGACCGTGGCCCGGTGCTGTGTGCACGAAACCTGTACCCGTGTCGTCGGTGACGTGATCTCCGTCTAACAAGGGCACGATGAAGTCGTAACCCGATTCCTTCAAGGGATGGGTACAACTGATCCCGGATAGCAGGTCAGTAGATACATCGGATAAGCGTGTCCAACCTTCTATCCTCGCAGATTCTTTGACATCATCTGCAAGAGAGTCTGCCAACACAAACCTGTCACCCGCCGCAGCCCAGTTTTCATCCGGCACCTCTGTTACTTCGTATAATCCGTAGGAGATCTTGGACGAATAGCAGATAGCGCGGTTGCCCGGTATGGTCCAAGGTGTGGTTGTCCAAATAACAACGGACGCACCGGACAAGTTAGTCGTGTCGTGAGCTCGAATTCCAAATTTGCACCAAATCGTGTCGGACTCGTGATCGTGATACTCAACTTCCGCCTCGGCAAGCGCCGTTTTTTCTACCACCGACCACATGACCGGCTTTGATCCCTGATACAACAGGCCATTATCGACGAATTTCATTAGTTCGCGAGCAATATGTGCCTCGGCACAAAAATTCATCGTCGTATAAGGGTTTGTCCAGTCACCGATAACGCCCAGACGCTTAAATTCCTCCGCCTGGACTTGTATCCAGTGATCCGCGAACTCCCGACACTCCTGTCGGAACTCTACGATGGGTACCTCATCCTTATCTCGTCCGTCAGCGCGATATTTTTCTTCGATCTTCCATTCGATCGGAAGACCATGGCAATCCCAGCCGGGAACATAATTTGCATCCTTACCTATCATCTGCTGCGATCGGTTAATTACGTCTTTCAGGATCTTGTTCAAGGCGTGTCCGATATGAAGGTTACCGTTAGCGTAAGGCGGACCATCATGTAGAATGAATTTTTCCCTTCCTTCGGATAACTCACGTTGGCGCTGGTAGAGATCTATTCTTTCCCAATGTGCCAGTATGTCAGGCTCGCGCTGAGGCAATTTCCCGCGCATCTCGAAATCAGTCTCGGGTAAGAAAACGGTGGATTTATAATCAGTCATCGTTATTCGATCTTATCTTCAATCTCGCCTTTAGTAGGGTACCCGGCGAAAATCGTCGGGATCAACGCTTTCCAATAGCGTACGGGCATCGTGCGAATCCAGCGCTATCTGTTCACGAAGCTGGGCAATTCCGTCAAATTTTTTCTCAGGCCGGATATATTCAACAAGCGCAACACGCAGCAACTTATCGTAAATATCTTCAGTGAAGTCGAATATATAGACTTCGCAATTGACGTCATCCTTATCGAAGGTCGGGCGGCGACCGATGTTCGCACAACCCATATGCCAAGAAGTCACTCCACCATCTTCTAATCCCGCCCACACCGCATAGACACCTAATGCTGGCTCCACGTAATCTTCTATAGAGATATTAGCAGTGGGAAAACCTATCTGGCGGCCGCGTTGATCACCTTTAATAACCCGTCCTTCGACCTCCCATGGCCTACCGAGGAGCCCAGCGGCATCGTTTGGTTTACCGTCCATGAGGCATTTTCGGATATTCGTTGACGAATAGACCATACCGTTAACATCTTTGACAGGTTCGACGGCCGATAGCTGGAAACCATCAGATAAAGCGCGTTCACGTAAGTAATCAACGTTACCTTCTCGGCCAGCACCAAAAACAAAATCATAGCCAACGGTGACATGTTTTGCCTGAAAGCCACCGACAACGAAAGTATCGACGAATTCATCATGGGTAATCTGTGATGTGTCAGCATCAAAATGAACTACAAGAAGCTGCTCGACTCCAACAGCCTCAAATCGCCGCACCTTGCTACGCAGGGGCGTTAGCTGGAACTTAGGTTCCTCGGGCCGGAAATACCGCCGAGGGTGAGGCTCAAATGTGATCACAGACAGCGGCACGGCCAATTTTTCCGCACGGCTTGCTGCCTTGCCGATCACAGCTTGATGGCCAAGGTGAACCCCATCGAAATTTCCGATGGCAACCGAAGAATTCCGTACAGATTTCGGAAGCCCGGCAACGTGTCTGAATATACGCATAGCGGCGGTCTTCGTAACTACCGCTGGAGGGCAAGTCAAACCAATAACTACGCCGGCTCGTGCAACATCAAGGCTATTTAGCCCGGTTGGGCACCCAAAGCATAGCCGTTCCGTCGATCACGACCTTTTCGCCGATAGAACAGACGGCCTCACAAATTACATTGTTATCATCTTTATCAATTTCCTTAACCGTGACCCGGGTTTGAACCGTATCCCCGATACGAACCGGAGCGCGAAAGTTGAGGTTCTGATTGAGGTACGCACATCCAGGTCCCGGTAACTTCGTCCCTAACACCGAGGAGATATAGCCACAGGTCAGCATACCATGCGCTATTCGGCCTCCGAATACTGTCTGTTTCGCGAACTCCTCGTTCACATGTAGAGGGTTATCATCACCTGAAATCTGAGAATATTGAACGATATCGGTCTCCGTGACAGTACGAACGTAGACATCTGTCATACCTACTTCCAGATCATCGATAAAATACCCGTGTAGCTCTTCTATCGTTGCCACAACGGCGAATGGCTTTGTATGCTGATCCATCACACCTCTACACTTTGTGCGTCTCTTTGCCGCGTCCTATTGCATCGCAACAATATATGTTGCGATGCACGATATAGGCCCTTGGCTGTAACGGCAAGCAAATCTCCCAGATATATGGCCCCATATTCATTCTACATTTTTGTCCTCTTTATCTATCGAGAATTATAATTCCAGTTAGGAGAAAAGACTGACGAAGAAAATTATTCTATCTTAGCTCTATGATAGTTCTGTTTACAGATTTCGGCGAAATCGGTCCCTACGTTGGTCAGCTGAAAGCGGTTTTGATGCGGGAGGCACCAGAGGTTCCAATCATTGATCTTCTACATAACGCACCTCCTTTCAGGGTGCGTGCCTCATCCTACCTCCTATCTTCGTTAATCGATATATTTCCGACCGATGCAGTTTTTCTCTGTATCGTCGATCCTGGCGTCGGCGGTAGCCGCGCTCCGGCCATCGTCGAGGCGGATGGCAGACGTTTCGTAGGGCCAGATAACGGATTATTCGAGATTGTATTGCGGCGCGCTGAGCTGACATCCTTCCAAAGGATCACCTGGAAGCCAGAAAATCTGTCACCGAGTTTTCATGGCCGTGACCTGTTCGCACCCGTCGCTGCCCGATTGGCAAACGGCCAACAGGTACCTTCAGAATCAAAGCTCGTGGATGAAATACGTCGGGCAGATTGGCCAGACGACCTGCAAGAAGTTATTTACTTTGATCACTTTGGAAACGCGATTACTGGTTTACGCGCTAAAAATGTCCCGGTTAATGCAGAGATTACCGTCAACGATAGACGGCTCGTCAGGGCACGAACATTCTCAGATCTCCCGAAGGGCGGCGTTTTCTGGTACGAAAATTCTTCAGGACTCGTTGAGTTCGCCGTCAATCAGGGGGACGCAAAAACGACCTTTGACATTAACATAGGGAGTGAATTTAACGTTGAGACCTCCTCGGGCGGCAACTAGATCAGTCCAATCGTAGTTTCTTTGACAAATAAACGAGGCATCCCCACGGTATGACCCAGCTTCTCTCTGACCCGCTATTCGCATCCTTTGCTATTGGAGCCGTCCTGCTAGCTGGGTTGTCAAAGGGTGGTTTCGGAGGTGGGGTCGGTTTCATCGGTGTACTGGCTCTGGCACAGGTTTCATCGCCGATCCAAGCGGTCGCGATAATGTTGCCGGTCCTATGCGTTATGGACCTTATTGGTGTTTGGGCTTACCGTGAGGACTGGCATCGCCCGAGCATGAAGATCCTTGGAATCGGTTGCCTTGTCGGCACAGTCATTGGAACGCTCACGTTTAAATGGATGGACGATCAGCTCATCCGCCTAATGGTTGGAATTATCGCTGTTTTATTTTTTATCGACTTCTTCCGCGCAGGTGGAGAAAAAGCAGCGGCCCGAACGTTCTCTGAACCGGTCGGATACTTACTTGGCACGATTTCGGGGTTCACAAGTTTTGTGATCCACGCAGGTTTGCCACCGGTCGCGATGTATCTGCTGCCTCAACGTCTCGATAAACGTCTCCATGTGGGCACAATCGTGGTACTTTTCTTCATGGTCAATTACGCTAAGATTCTACCTTATTTATGGCTGGGTCTTTTCACTATGCCGAACCTTACAGTTTCTCTGGTCCTGCTCCCGCTAGCGCCCATCGGGATGTTTGTTGGCATAAAGTTCAACCATTTAATCCCTCAGAAATGGTTTCTCAGGGCCAGCTATACGATTCTGTTCGTGCTAGGCGTTCGACTATTATATGAAGGTATGGCCTCTTTCCTCACGTGAGGGAGATTAGTTCTCACGCTTTCTGAGCAAGGCTTTTAACTCTTCTATTTCCCGCTTAAGGTCACGAAATGCCTCGGCATTATTAATATGCTCGTCATGCGCGAATTCACTAACCTCGGAGGGGTTTCCCCGATTCTCGGTATCTTGCAAGGTCTGCATGGAGTCGATAATGATTGCGATAAAGAGATTAAGCACCGTGAAACTCGATAGCACGATAAAAGCCACAAAAACGATCCAAGCCCAAGAGTAAAACTCCATCACCGGACGGACTATCCCCATTGACCAGCTTTCTAGGGTCATGATCTGAAATAGCGTGAACATGGATTCGCCGATCGTGCCGAACCAATCCGGAAATTCAGATCCAAATAGTTTGGTGGTAATCACCGCGAATACATAGAAAACTAACAACAGCAACGCTCCGATTGCACCAACCCCGGGAACTGCGTGTAACAATGCACTGACAATTCGCCGCAACCTCGGTACCGCGGAAACTAGTCTGAGTACGCGAAGAACACGGAGTGATCTCAGTACTGACAGAGAATCGTTAGAAGGCATCAGAGTAATTGAGACTACTATGAAGTCGAAAACACCCCAAGGGTCTCGAAAGAAAGATATTCCGTGCGCGTATATGCGCAAGACGATTTCGACACAGAAAATCGTGATCACGACTTTATCGAAGATAATTAATACCGGTCCGACATATCCCATAGCTTTCGACGACGTTTCTAAGCCAAGGGTAATGGCGTTGACGACGATTAGGGTCATGACCGCTTTCTGAAAAGTCGGGTGCTCGACCAAACTGCGAACGCGTTGTCGAATTGTTTGCGGGGCTACGGAATCGGTCGACGTCACGAGAATTCTCCCTGATTAGACGCGCTGTTTATCGGATTTATATACAGGATGACAACCGATATCAGACATACAAACCCATCTCGCAAAAGGGAAGATAACACTTGACCATACCCCGGCCTTTATTTTAGAACAAAATAAGAACATTTATTCATATCTAACAACAGGACGAGACCATGCCTAGGCCCTCTGGAAGTGTCAGGAACCGTCCCCTTCCCCCTCAGGAACGGGCAAAAGAGCGGACCCCAGCGGGCCTTCGAAAACTAAGAGCTCACGTTAAACGGCTTGAAAGCTTTGGCGATACCCTAGCAGGGGCAAATCACCAAGTCATACCATTCGGCATCGACGAAATCGATGGCCATCTTCCAGGTGGTGGAATGCTATGCGGCGCACTGCACGAGGTTTTCGCCGCCGATGCCGGCATCGCGACTGCTTTTTGCGCCCTGTTAGCGGGACGGCTAGCAAAAAATATGGAAAACGCCTCTATCTTATGGTGTGAATGTCCTTGGATGCTAGATTCCGGTGCCATCTATGGCCCCGCGTTGCTACAGTTCGGTATCGATCCGACACGTCTAATCCTTGTCCGCGCACGACGAGACAATGACGCCCTTTGGGCAATGGAAGAGGGCCTACGTTGCGGTCAGGTTGCCGCTGTTATCGGTGAACTGGGTAAAATCTCGCTTACCGCTAGCCGCCGTCTACAGATTGCCGCCGAGGAAAGTGGCGTCACAGCTTTCTCACTTCGTTCAAAAACCGATAACCCGTCACCCAGCGCGGCGACAACTCGCTGGAGGCTTGATGCCGTTACCCATGAAAAGAACCGTCATCAAGTCAATAACAATAACGATTTTCTATACACAAGCCTGCCCTCGTCGGGCCTGGGAGCTACGCGGTGGCGGGCTGAACTATTCCGCTGCCGCGGCGGTACATCTGCTAACTGGATGATGGAGTGGAATGATGAAACGGGTGATCTCTCTATGGTTTCCAAAATTCGCAACCGACCGCCTGTGCAGGCTACGACAGGACTGGCTGGATAGCCCACTCGGACTAGTCCGGGGAGACAGTGGGCGACTGGTCTTGTATGCCATCAACGATACCGCCGAACAGGAAGGCATCCGCGCCGGCATGACGCTTGCCGACGCCCGTGCAATTTTGCCTAGTCTGAAAACGAGCGAGACTGATTTGCCGGCTGAAACCAAGACACTTTCCTATCTTGCCAACTGGTGCTGCCGTTATACGCCTTGGACGGCGACGGACGAAGAAGGATCTGGTATTCAATTCGCCGGTGGAGGATCAATCTGGCTGGATGTTACTGGTTGTACTCACCTATTCGATAGCGAAGACGCGATGATGCGTGATATCGTCAATTGCCTCAGCAATATAGGGTTCAAAACCCATGCCGCTATTGCCGATACACCGGGGTCGGCCTGGGCAGCTGCACGTTACAAGCACCACAAGCACCGGCGCTGGACCATTGTTCGCAAGGGACGGGCACAAGACATTCTGGCATCTATTCCTATTGCCGGATTGCGACTTGCCCCCGAGGTAATTTCTGATCTCCAAGCCGTCGGATTGAGCCACATTGGCGACCTTATGCCTATACCGCGCAGCGTCCTCGCCGACCGTTTTGGTAGTACCGTCACCGATCGACTGGATCAGGCGTTCGGCGATCGGCCCGAACCGATATCGCCTACTGTAACGACAAGTCCTTGTCATACACGGATTAATTTTGTGGAGCCAATCGGCCGTCTGGAAGATATTACAAACGCTATACACCGTCTTACTCAAGATCTTGCCGTCATGCTTGAAGACGACGGCCTCGGTGCCCGTCATTTAACGTTATCTTTTTATTACCCGGACGGCAAAGTTGAACGACTCCAAGCAGGTACTAGCAAAGCTAGCCGTAACGCAGATCATTTTACCCGGCTATTAACTACTAAGCTCGATAGGATTGACGCAACTTTCGGTATAGACGCCATTACGTTGGCCGCCACCTCAAGTGAGAAACTGTCGTCGGTACAAACTACTCTCGACAGCCCCAGAGAAAGAAGTGAAACCGGCATAGCCGAACTGGCCGACCATCTCAGCAACCGGCTCGGTAGCGAAAACGTCGTACAACTAACCCTACAGGAAAGTCATATCCCCGAACGCGCGATCTCGGTAAAACCTGCTATCACGCACATACGCCCGGTGGCGGACACCTGCTGGCGACCCCATTCCTCCCATAGAAATCAGTCGATTCGCCGTCCTCGCCCTCTTCGACTTCTCCCCCAACCGGAGGAAGTGGAGGTGGTAGCGCCAATACCAGACGACCCGCCCGTCATGTTTCGATGGCGCAAACAGGTATTTCGCATTGAACATGCCGACGGTCCCGAGCGCATCACCTCCGAGTGGTGGAACGACGGATTAGGATCTTTAGAAACAGAGCTAGAAAAACAGGGAAGTGAGACCGCATCCGAAGGTTCAGTGCAGAATAACATACGCGACTATTACCGCGTCGAAGACCTCCGAGGTAGGCGTTTCTGGGTTTACCGAGACGGAATCTATAGTCCTGGCACCCAGCCCCAGTGGTATGTCCACGGCGTATTTGGGTGAAGCAAGGTAGACGACTATGCTGCAACGTTCAAAACCAGTTTCGGCCGCGTTGTCTACATGCCCTTTGTCTGAGGGGAAGGTAGTCACGATATGTTCCAATACGCTGAACTAGAAGTCACCACTAATTTCTCCTTCCTGCACAGCGCTTCGCATGTGGAAGAAATCGTGAAGACATCTGCCAAGCTGGGACTATCAGCAATTGCCGTCGCCGACCGTAATACGCTTGCCGGTGTAGTTCGCGCCCATCGGGCAGCAAAAGAAGCAGATATTCAGCTGGTCATCGGCGTCCGACTGGATTTGCAGGACGCACCGTCGCTACTCTGCTTTTCTACCGACCGGAATGGGTACGCCCGTCTATCACAACTGATCACCCTTGGTCGGCGCCGTGCACCAAAGGGTAAGTGTGAAATTTATCTAGAAGACGTCTTTGACCACTCCTCCGGACAGATTTTCATCTCCCTGCCTCCGGATAACATCGATGAAAGATATACATTCCATTTACGCCATCTACGTAAGGCTTTAGGTCGCGATGTCTGGCTTGCCGCGCACTGCAAATACAACGGCAATGATGCCGCAAGGTTATGGGAACTGGAAAAAATATCGACTAAAACCAATGTACCATTGGTCGCTACAAATAATGTGCGCATGCATATCCCCGACCGCAAACCACTGATGGATGCGATAACCTGTATCCGCGAACACTGTACCATTGACCAGGCCGGCTTTCGTCTTGATGCCAACGCTGAACGACATATTAAATCACCGGAAGAAATGGCACGCCTGTTTCGCTGTTATCCGGAAGCGATTACACGGACTATAGAAATAGCCGAACGGTGCCAGTTTTCGCTCGACGAGTTGAGTTACGAATACCCGGATGTCGAGGCCCCACCCGGTACCACCCCGCAGGAGGAACTAGCACGGCTTTCTTGGGACGGTGCCAACGGCTTTTACCCGGACGGTATACCAGACAAGGTGTATAGACTAATAGAGCATGAGCTGAAATTGATCAGCGATTTGAACTACGCGCCCTATTTCTTGACTGTCTATGATATTGTCCGCTTTGCTCGATCACAGGGCATTCTATGCCAGGGTCGCGGATCGGCAGCGAATTCTGCCGTCTGTTACTATCTGGGGATCACGGCTATCGATCCAACACGAATCGATTTGCTGTTCGAACGTTTCATATCAACCGAACGGAATGAACCGCCGGACATCGACGTTGATTTCGAACACGAACGTCGTGAAGAGGTTATTCAATACATATATGAAAAATACGGACGCGAACACGCCGGGCTAGCAGCGACGGTAATTCACTATCGCACCCGAATGGCCATACGCGAAATCGGCAAGGTCATGGGCCTCTCCGAAGACACTATTTCCACACTTGTCTCCACCGTCTGGGGTTGGCGCACCGAAAGCGTCGAAAGAAAACATATCCGTGAAGCGGGCTTCAACCCAGATGACAAACGGCTATCTTTAACCATACGCCTGGCCCGTGAACTGACAGGCTTTCCCCGCCACCTATCGCAGCATGTAGGCGGTTTCGTCATTACGCGTGGCGCCTTATCTGACCTGGTACCCATTACAAACGCCGCAATGGACAACCGAACTACTATAGAATGGGATAAGGATGACCTCGATACACTTGGCATTCTAAAGATCGACATCCTCGGTCTCGGTATGCTGAGCTGTATTCGAAAAAGCTTCGATCTATTGGAGAAGCATTACAACATGAAGGTTGATCTCGCTACCGTGCCGGCTGAAGATCCCGCGGTATACGATATGCTATGTCAAGCGGATTCAGTTGGGGTTTTCCAAATCGAAAGCCGGGCGCAGATGACTATGTTGCCGCGCCTAAAACCTCGTAATTTCTATGATCTTGTTATCGAGATCGCTATTGTCCGTCCCGGACCGATTCAGGGTGATATGGTCCACCCTTATCTACGCCGCAGGAACGGTGAGGAAAAAGTCGAATACCCCTCTGAGGAACTACGTGAGGTTCTGGGCAAGACATGCGGCGTTCCGCTCTTTCAGGAGCAGGCGATGAAAATAGCCATCATCGCTGGGGGCTTTACACCGTCCGAAGCGGACCAGCTACGCCGTGCTATGGCCACTTTCCGGCACACCGGAACAATCCATAATTTTGAGAAAAAACTGATCAATGGGATGGTCGCAAATGGCTACGATGCAGATTTTGCTGAACGCTGTTTCAACCAGATCAAAGGGTTTGGCAATTACGGTTTCCCGGAAAGTCATGCCGCCAGTTTCGCCCTTCTTGTCTACGTCTCTTCATGGCTAAAGAAGCACTATCCTGACGTTTTTGCGGCAGCGATCCTAAACAGTCAGCCGATGGGCTTTTACGCGCCAGCACAACTGGTGCGCGATGCCCTTGAGCATGGCGTAGAAGTTCGTCCCGCAGACGTCAATTTCAGTAACTGGCAAAATACATTGGAAAATAATGGTACCGGGTACTACGCCTTGCGGCTTGGTTTTCGTCAAATCAAGGGTTTTCCAAAAAACGCCGCCATGTCTATTATCAACGCACGCGACAGACCCTACCAAGATCTTGCTGACATCAAGCACCGGACCCGACTTACCAACATCTCTTTAAAACGCTTGGCGCGAGCCGATGCATATGGATCGATGAAATTAAGGCGACGGGATGCACTCTGGGCAGTACGTGCCCTACCGGCTGCCCCCCTGCCACTGTTTGAAGGTGGCGAGCAACGATATACCCCTGACATTTCTCTCCCCGATATGGCAATCGGAGAAGAAGTTACTCACGATTACGCCACCTTACGTATGTCACTAAAAACCCACCCATTGGCTTTACTTCGCGAGGAACTAGATGCTGCGAACGTAGTGGCTAACAAACGACTGATCCACACAAAAGACGGAACGCACGTGAAGGTCGCGGGAATCACCTTGCTCCGGCAAAGGCCAGGAACGGCTAGCGGCGTCGTTTTCATCACGCTGGAAGATGAAACAGGCGTTGCCAATCTTATCATCTGGCCAAAAACGTTCGAAAAATTCCGCCGTGTGATCATGAGTGCACGACTGATACGGGTGACCGGCAGGCTGCAGCGGGAAGGAATTGTAGTCCATATCATTGCAGACCATTTGGAAGATATGACCAGCCGCCTGCACGAACTCAGCGGCCCTGATTTTGAATCTAGGGAATATAAAAAGAGCGCCAACAGCCCCTATGGAAACAACCTAGCCCGCGCCGATGAAGTTAAAATTCGGTTCACAAGATCACAGCAATTGGGCACCCGGAAGATGTACCCGTCCCGAGACTTTCACTAATAAATATATCGAACAATCAGAGCGACAATGTATCTTTTGAAGCGTTGTTTCGGTGTACCCACACTATGTTACCTCGGTAGAGCCAATCTGATATTTTAAATTATTTTGCGAGACATATGCGTTCTTTTTCGAAAAATTACGATCTATTCTTCTTTAATTTAAGGGAGATAATCTACACTCATTTCCGTACATAGATAATGCTACCTAATTGATATTTTAACCAATCAAACCCCTAGACCGACCGCGTTCACAGGCTCAAAATTTTCATTTGTTACCCCTTCGGTTTCTGAATCGAATGCCAGTTCGACCTGTATACCATTCGGATCAAGAAAAAATACCTGAACCAGTTTTCCGCCACTCGCAATGCATTTCCGGTAGACGACCCCATGTTCGGTCAGCGTTTTCTCCGTCTCCACCAGGTCTCGAGCTGACAATCCGATATGATCAAGCCCGTTACCCCGCCCGCTATGGATGGTACGAGGCTCTCCTTCAGGATCGCTCTGCGAGAGATGCACAATCGGAACCTCGCCGCAGTAAAGCCAGTAACCGTGAGACGGGAAATCCGGCCGCCAACCGATTTCAAGACCAACCACGTCTATAAAGAAATCCTTGGTCTCCTCCATTTTTACTGTTCGGATATTTATGTGATTCAGTTCATTGATCGCCATATTATTCTCTCCTGGTCAGCGCTTTCTCAAGCTTGCACGGCGTCCTCGACTAAACTAGCTTCCTTGTGAATTCTGACGACTACTAGTCAAGGAGGCAAGACAATGGCTGATCGGGTTTGGGACACATTTTTAACTGATAGGGATAAACAGGTATTTCAGGCGGCAGGATATGCGCAACCTGCGGGCTTGGGTGAAAGGCCAGCCGTGGTCGTGATTGATGTGAATTATCATTTCACGGGCGATAAGGATGAACCGATCCTTGAATCCATAAAAAAATGGCCAAATTCCTGCGGTGAAGATGCTTGGATTGCGCTTCCTCACATCAAACGACTTCTTGATGCCGCCCGCAATAAAGGTGTTCCTGTCATATACACGACGGCGGCGTACCGGTCGGACGGGTGGGACCGTGGGTCATGGGACTGGAAGAACGCACGCGTCAGCGACTGGGAACCGGATGCTGAGGTACGACAGACCAACCTGGATGGCAACACTATTAATCACGAGATTACCCCCGAGCCGACGGATATCGTAATTGAAAAATTGAAGCCCAGTGCCTTTCACGGCACACCGCTTAGTTCTTTTCTCACAAACTTGAAAGCAGACTCAGTAATAATGGTCGGGACAACAACATCCGGCTGCGTGCGAGCAACGGTGCTCGACGCTTTCAGCGAAAACTATCACGTTGCCCTTGCCGAGGAAGGCTGTTTTGACCGCTCACAAGCGAGTCATGCGATCAATCTTTGTGATATGAACGCTAAGTACGCCGATGTGGTCAGTACAGACAGTTTAGTTGAGTATATAGGAAACCTTGAAGATGGCCTCTTCGATCTACCTAAGGGCCAATAACACTTCTTAAACCACCGTAATAAAAAGTGACAGGACCGCGATTCCCCAAAGCGTGTAGTTGCGAAATTGGGCATCGGAGACATGTGCAAATAAGCGTATACCCCCCCAACATGCCAGAGTGAATGGCACGAAAAGAATACCTGCCAGGAATACAAGTTCTAGTGTTATCAATCCAGCCACCGCATAGGATGCTATCGCTCCAAGCTGAACCAAAAGCCCGAACGCCAGAAAATCTGCACGTTGTGATGCTGCATTGCCTTTCCCTGACAGAAGGTAAAGAAATACCGGCGGACCACCCATCGATACCGAGCCAGTGATCAGCCCCCCTAGCCCTCCGACCCCAACCCGAACAGGCAATCCGCGGGGACCGCGGTATCGCCAGCCGGCGAGTAATATCAACGAAAGAATAATAGAGGTGCCAGCGACAATTCGGCGCATCAGATCTTCCTCTATAGCTAAAAGGATAAAGGCGCCCACGGGGGCCATCACGATTGCCCCGGTTCCAATAGGCAACATCCTCCGCCAGTTAGTATGCGGCAATGCGTTCGGCATCACCTGAATATTACTAATCAGGTTCAGTAGGATGATGATCGGAACGCCCTCTCGTGGCCCGATAAATAGTGCCAATACCGGCGCAGTAATAAAATTAGCCCCGGCGCCACCGTTAAAACCACGCACGAGACCTGACGCAACGAATGCCGCTATAATGGCGGCAAGTTCCCAGCTCGTGAGCTCGTAGCAAATCATCTCCCAGACTATAGAAATAAAGTTGTAAGGCCGATGGCTAAGAGAAACATCAGAGCAATCCTTCGATAAAGATTTTCGGATGCCTTACCAAACATTCTTTCTCCTATCCAGGTACCGAGCACGATGGTGGGGACCATTGGAAAAGCTATCCAGAACGTCTTGGCTGTCATCAGTCCGCCAAACCAGTAAACTACCAAGCCGATTATCTGGGCAAAAATAAAGTAGAGTATAATCGCGGCACGATTTCGCGCAGCACTGTCTGGCCCAGCTAATAAAAATATAATTACTGCCGGTCCCCCGGCTGCAGCCACCCCAGATATAAATCCACCTAGCCAGCCAGCAATTCCTGTAATTGCTGGCCCAATCTGGCCGCGGTAACGCCAACCCGTTAGCATCACGACCGAGAAAAAAATTACTATAATCGAAATGGATTTTTGGACGAACTCTTGATTGATGATTATCAGGAGCCAACCACCGATAATAATCCCAATAATCCCACCAATAGACAATGGGATGACGACTGGCCAATTTACCTCCCGAACAGCGCGAGGTCCTAGCTGCACACTAGTAATCAACATTAGTAACAAAATCGCCGGTATCGCCGCTCTTGGCCCGACAGTCGATGCCAAGACAGGT
This sequence comes from Alphaproteobacteria bacterium UBA830, assembly GCA_002295635.1. Classification (GTDB taxonomy): domain Bacteria; phylum Pseudomonadota; class Alphaproteobacteria; order MPNO01; family UBA830; genus UBA830. Next base: position 31,499 of record DBHK01000006.1, read on the forward strand.
GCAATGGCTAACGCCGCACCGAAGCCAGAAAACCCGCGCATGACCCCGGCAATAAAAGCAGTTGCCGCAACGAGAACTGTCTCAGATACGCTAAGCTCATAGTAGGTCTGAAGCCATTCCACAATCAATCCAAATCGATCTCGGTGCCTCTGCCCTCTTCAAGTGCGCGACGATAAGCAGTCATCGCCATTGCCATTTCTGAAGAGCCCGTCCCGTTATTATTTTTGTGATAGGTAATCTGTTGGTCAGTAGTTCTTCCAGGATGCCTCGCGGTAGCGAAATCACCAAGTTCAAACACATCATCGATTCTAATTAGACCCCGTTCAATAGGACCGAATAGGTCACCCTGTTCTTCGGAGAGCATAGATTCTTTAAGGTTAGTAACGATCACATCTGCCTTCAACGCTGTCGCGTCATCAATTTCGCGACGGGGCCTCTTTAAAAATCCACCTTGAACAAGTTGTTTGTTGCTACCGATGATGCCGGTCACATGCTGGCCGGGCATCAATCGGTTACCATCGAATAGCTCTACATTCGTGTTGGTCGCACAGATTATGACATCAACATCTTCCAGAAGAGGTTCCGGGCTGTCGACCGGTTCGATTTCAACTCCAAATTTTATAGAATAAGTTTCCGCGAACACCCGACGGTTTTCAGGGTTCCTGCTAAATACCTTAACAAGATTGATGGTCGGCCTTTCCGTTATTAATGCTAGAAGTTGATTGGCTGCTTGGCCTCCCGAACCGAACAGCCCGACTATTGATGCATCTCGGCGCACCAGATGCCTAAATCCAATACCACTGGTCGCCGCAGTCCGGAAAGCCATAAGACTTGAAGGATCCATCGTTTTTTCAACTATCTCGCCAAATAAAATGGCTAGTAGCCGCCCATTTGACGAATCATGCAACACATGAACTGGTAGTTCTCGATGACCATAACGCTGGGTATTACCCTCCTGGACTACCAGCTCTGCCCGGACCTGTGCTCCCATCACGCCAAGCTGATGAACACCTCCCGGGAAATTAGATACTCGGACACCTTCAGGTGAATGAACCCGTCGTCTCGGGCCATTGATGACTGGAAATTCGGTAGATTCTTTATATCCCTGCTCCACAGCATTTATCGCGTCTTTCATAGAGACTAGATTCCGGAGGTCGTCCGGTTTCAAAAGCAACACTGTCATTCTGATTCTCCCGGTGTTTGGGGAAGCATGGCGGCTGGTAGATCAGTGGTCAAATCAACAGACAGACCGAATAAATCCATTCCATTTCGCGCTTCGGGAAAGGCGTCAAAAAAAGAGTTTCTGATGTTTCTAGAGTTCAACCCACGGAATAGGAGACGCCTTCAGAACAAGACAGCAGGTTACGAGTCTTCTTTTTTGTGTTTGGCCAGATATTCTTCAATTGGGAAGGTCAACTTCTCCGAATCCCCTGCTGTCAACATGTATGTCCAGCCTGACGTTTTCTCATTAATTTTACGGGCCGCGAGGCCTGCTGCCGTTCGTTTTTCTGGGTCGGCTATAACATCATCAACCGTTGCAGAAATTCTACCCCAAAAATCCTCCCCAAATTTCGCAGTTTCAATCTTAACGGTAAATCCCTGCCAAGTCGTGAAGTAAGCAACCCACGACTTTTCTGGCCATTTCTGGTTGTCGGCCTTCTTAACGTCATCAAACATCATACGCCACATCACCCCGGCAAGCGGGTTTGCCTCGTCAGGATTTTTAATCTTCCGGCCCGTCGGAATGTTTTGGAGAGTGAAATTTTTCTGTTTTTTCGTTGCCTTCGAAATTGTGAAGGAGCGTCCGTCCGGATGAACAATTACCACGCGTTTCACTGTTTCCTGCCCGTAATTAACGATTGTCCGTAGCATCCAGTTATTTGGCTCTTCTCCGAGCTCTACCTGCCCACGGACCAACCAACTCGCCGTCTCGCCATTACGCCGAATGTATGTCCCTGCTCCACCAGAGCCGAACAGATTTGGATTAAGCTTTCCAATGATCGCCGACGCTAACGTAATTCCCTTCGAATCCTTCAGCTGAATTTCTCTCCCTTTGGATTCCGGGCTATTAGGAGGGTCGACTTCTAAACGGATATAGCGCTCGGGATCGCTCGTTTTCTTTTCAATTAGTTTGAACTCCGAGAGATTAACAATTGCAGACTTCACCTTCTCGAATTCAACCATGTAACCTTCTTTTTGATCCATTCCCCAATTATTTCCATCCCGAGTAATAGAGAAAGACCCCTTAGAATTTTTAATTTCGATTTTAACGACTTGATTGACACCTTCGACAAGTTTCGGAAATGCCGGCTCCGTTCCCGGGGTCAGGGAAATAGTATCGGATTTCATCGAGACGGAAAGCACCGCCGCGACAACTGCGATGGCCGAGATACCGGCAAACCCGTAGAATGTACTGGGTCTCATCTTTTGATCTCCCTGAGTCTTAGGCGATTGAGCGTCCGCGTTTCCGGTTGCGTCTTAGTAGAGCAACCAATAGCGCAAAAAGAGCAACAATGGCCGGCATTCCGGCAATATTTATGATTTTCAGGTTCGAATCGAGGTCATCGATATCCCGACGCAGATTTAATTGTACTTCACGTAGCTCCTGTCGGATTTCCAACACCCGCGCCCGGAATTTTTTGATTTCTGCCTGCTGCTCTGGGGACAGGACCGCTGCGGTCTTTGAGCGTTCGGTTGTCTGGAGTTTCTGCATCTTCTTTTCAACCTCTTCGAGTTCACCAACGAGGTTGCGCTCCTTTGCACGATATTTGTTTTCTGCTTCATTCTGAATGTCTTGTACTAATTCGAAAGGCCGGGCGGAGAGTCCACGACTTCTTAAGTTAATAAGTGCACTCGTGCCCGAGAGGTTATCGGCAGCGTTCACGACAAAATCGGCGTTATTGGCAGTTGGAACAATGACCTCTTGGCCAAAGAGGTCTTGTGTCTGCACCCAAAACAGATCTGCCATCAAATCTGTATCAGCAATGACGATAAGGTTTATAGGCTTTTTCGACGCCGACAGATGTTGTCTTGCTGTGGAAGTATCATTTTTGCCGCCTTTTTCCTTCGGTGCGTCTTCCTTCGGTGGACCATCGGGGAACGCGGTCTTGACATCACCACTAACTCGGGCCGCGAGCAGATATTTTTTATTCTGAGGTTTAAAGGCTTTGAGAATTTCTGCCGGTTTCGGATTTTGACGCACGCTTTCAGCGTCAAACGGTCCAGAGGTTTCCGTGGAGGTAATCAACGGTTCAACCTTGGTACTACCACTCTCTTCAACTTCAATAAAACCAGGTGTTCCAAAATTAACAAGACGAAGCTGAGATGTGGTCACATCAGTCGAATTTAAATTTTCGGGGCCGTAGGACGTCCACGCAACGTATCTCGTAATGATTGGGCGGCCAAAAGAGTCCACGCCGGCCTGAACTCGTTGTCCGGCTTTTAGATCACCAAGAACCTTGTCTCGGTCAAACTTGATACCCCATGCCTTGAAAAGTTTTGGCATGTGTGATCCGAGTCCTGCCGGCAATCGCAAGGCGCGGTTACTGCGTGCACCCTCTTCCGCATGCGGATCGACAAAGATCACTGCCTTGCCGCCACTAAGAACATACTGATCAATAACATATAACGATGCATCACTCAGGCCGAAGGGATGCACAATCATCATCAAATCCACATCGTCCGTAATCTTGGGTGTAAGCCCTTGAGGCCGGACTTCAAAGAACTGTTTCAGTTGATCAATAAGCGCCCACGGTTTGTATTTCTTGAGGGGATCAGAATCTACTGGAATACCCGAAACTAGCGCTATCACCTTCTTCTTCGGATTCGCAAGGTTATTGATCATCCGGGTCAGATCGTATTCTAAAAATTGTTCGCGTTGAGGTGTGAGAAAAGGGATAACATCTTTGTCATCGGTAGTATTAGTTGCCGCGATACCGAAATATCCGAGATCCCCGGCCTCAGAAATCGGGACGCCACTAAGTCCAAAACCGACCGCACGGTCCTCGTCGGCGGAGAAGGGCTCCGGATCTACTAACTCCAGCTTAAGGGCACCGTTTGAAAGCGCCACGTAGCGCTCCAGCAATTCCTGTATACGTTCCCCGTAGGCCGTGAGCCCGGGAGTCGTTTCCGTCAGCTGACGCGTGGAGAAGAACCGGAGGGTAATGGGTTCCTTAACTGCGGCGAGCGTTTCCTTGGTTCCATCTGACAGCGTGTAAAGTGATTTCTCAGTCAGATCAACCTGTACGCCTTTAATAGACGTTTCAGAAAAAACATTTATAGAAAGGAACAGGACGACAGCGAGACCAAGTGACGCAATACTAAGTAGTCCACTATCTTTGATCGGTGGTTTTATCGGAGATTCAGCCATGATCAACCCTCACGAGCCCTTTTTCAAATCGACGACGACAACATTCGAAAACAAGAACACGCCGATAACGGATGAGAGATAGATAAAGTCTCGAAGATCGAAGACACCCTTGGTGATCGCGTCAAAATGCGTAAGAAAGCTCAAAGAAGCGACTAGGTCGACCACAAACGCGCTTGCCCAACCTCGGAACGCTGATTGAACAGGTTCGAGTCCACTCATCATAAAAAGGAAGCATGCGGCCGATGCAATAACAAACGCAATGACTTGGTTACGGGTGAGGGCCGATACAAAGCTACCGATTGCTAAAAAGGCCCCAGCCATCAGGAAACTACCGACATAACCGGCAAAGATTACCCCATTATCGGGCGATCCCAGAAAGTTTACGGTTATCCAGATTGGGAATGTGAGGGCTAGCGCAATGGCGGTGAACACCCATGCGGCGATAAACTTTCCAAGAACCGCTTCGGTTGTCGAGACTGGCAAGGTCATTAGCAACTCAATTGTTCCAGATTTCCGCTCCTCGGCCCACAGCCGCATTCCGACAGAAGGGATAAGGAAAAGATAAAGCCAAGGATGAAAGGAAAAGAACGCGGCCAGGTCTGCCTGGCCACGCTGAAAGAAACCCCCAAAATAAAACGTCGTCGCACCGGCGAGACCTAGAAAGATTACGATGAAGACGTATGCTAGAGGCGTCGAGAAATAGGCATTTAACTCACGGCGAGATATCGCAAAAGTAGTATTCATTGCGGCCCTCCGTCGCTGGTAATTTGTCGAAAAACATCGTCAAGCCGGCCTCTTTCAGAATAAAGTTGTTCAATTTTGATGTTATTTTCACGAATAAGAGAGTTAACTGTCTCGATGATATCTGCCCCGTCTCGGGACATAACGGTAATATGCTGTACACTACTTGTAGTACTGCCAATCTCGACGCCGGATACTATCTCCACACCTTCGAGAGCGCGTCGTAAATCGTCTACTTGATCACTATGTAAATGAATGGAAACCGAGTTAAAGTAACCTGATCTGCGCTCGAGGTCCGTGGGTGTTCCGTCAGCGACCTTTCTACCGCGCGCGATGACAACCGCCCGATTGCAAACAGCGCCGACTTCTTCAAGAAGATGTGTCGATATCACGATTGCTTTATCTTTAGCCATCTCTGTAATCAACGCGCGGACCTGGTGTTTCTGGTTGGGATCTAGCCCGTCGGTCGGTTCATCGAGAATAAGTACATCGGGATCATGTAGGATCGCCTGAGCTAGACCTACACGCCGTTTAAATCCTTTGGAAAGTGTCCCGATTTGCTGATTGTAAACTTCGTCAAGCTGCAGCTTCGTGACGGCGTTATCGATCGAGTTCTGGCGATCAGCACCTGCAAGTTTTCGGATATCTGCGGCAAATGCAAGAAGGCCAGCTGGCGTCATATCCTCGTACAAGGGAGCGCCCTCCGGTAGATACCCAATGTGACGTTTTACTTCGATTGGTTCTCGGGTCACATCGGCTCCGCACACTATAGCGGTACCCGACGTAGGCGATAGAAAGCCCGTAACCATTTTCATGGTGGTGGATTTGCCTGCGCCATTCGGGCCTAGAAATCCCAGTACTTCGCCACTGTCGACAGATAAACTTACATCGTCAACCGCTTTAAAATGACCAAACTCTTTTGTAAGGCTCTTAATCTCGAGCATTTTTTTAATAGTCATTGACACCTCCCGGATATCCCAGCAAAGGGATGCTCGGGGTTTCCCCGAAACCGGCTTTAATAACGGATATGCATTAAGAACCGCGACCCGTTATAGCCCCTAAGGCGGTTCGTCAACAGCCGTTTTTAAATCCCTTATAAATTGAGGCTTGGAATCCTCTAGAAAATTAATATTTAACAATGTTAAAGCCGGGCCCCCAAAGTAAGGGCCCGGCCTCAAAACCATTAGTTATCAGGCTGCTTTCGCATTTTGGTCGTCTATTATTGTCCTCACCGACTTTATCTCAATTTTCTGAGGCTTTAGAGCCTCCGGGATTTCGCGAACCAGATCAATTTGTAAAAGTCCATCCGCAAGTTCGGCGGACGTCACGTCAACGTGGTCTGCAAGTTGGAAATGACGCTCAAAAGCGCGTCGGGCGATTCCTCGGTGCAAGAAGTGGTTATTCTGGCGTTCAGACCCACCCTTACCTACAATCACAAGCTGTCCCTCACGGACCTCCAGCTCGAGGTCCGTCGCGCTAAAACCTGCTACCGCAATCGTAATTCGATAAGAATCGTCATCTATTTTCTCAATATTATAAGGGGGATAGCTGTCAGCGGGGCCACTTTTTTGCGCTGCGTCAAGCACATTCATGAGGCGGTCAAAGCCAACGGCTGAGCGATAAAGTGGTGAAAAATCAAATGTTCTCATTTTACATATTCTCCTTTGAGCAACATGTTATCGAACCGCCTTTTCGGCCGGCTCTTAAAAAAAATTCAACCCCTTTATGGGCATTGAACATTTTTTATGTAGGGATATTCTTTTAGTTTTCAAGGGAACAAACCCCTTGTTTTAAATTAGCTTTAGCACGTAATCCGCGATCGCAAGTGACGACGTCACGCCGGGCGACTCGATACCGTAAAGATTGATCAACCGGTCGACGCCATGTTCTTCATGACCCTGTATAACGAAGTCTTTCGCCGCTTCTCCGGGAGCGTGAATTTTAGGGCGGATACCGGAATAACCAGGTTGAAGGGAGCCATCGGCTAATTCGGGGTAATACTTTCGAACCGCTTCGTAGAACTTATCTGCCCGACCGGAATCAACATTGTAATCGATTCTGTCTACCCACTCGACATCAGGTCCGAGTCGCACTTGACCGCCAAGATCAACCGTGACATGGATGCCGAGACCGGCTTTTTCCGGGACCGGATATATCGGCCGGGTAAACGGTGGGCGACCTAAAAGAGTAAAATAATTACCCTTACAGTAGTATGTAGGCGGGATGCTGTTCTCTGGAACTCCATCTATCGAGGCTGCGATCGATTGCGACCACAACCCTCCACAGTTTATAACTAGGTCCCCAATAACTGAGAATGGCGCCTCGCCGCCGCAATAAATTCTGATACCCTTATCGAGGACTTCACCGCCTATAACCGGTGCCATAAATGCTATCATTGTTCCTGCCGATTCCGCGTCACCTTGTAGCGCAAGCATGTAGGAATGGCTGTCCAAGATACCCGTCGATGGAGACCAGAGAGCGCCGACGCAGCGAACGGCAGGCTCTATATCGTTGACTTGTCTCGGGGTCATCCATGTGAGGTCTAAGACCCCGTTGGCGGCTGCTTTTTTCGTAAGGTGATCAAGCTCAGGTAACTGCTCGTGATCTGTGGCGACGATAATCTTTCCACAATTATTATAGGATATACCATAATCATCACAGAATTTGTATAACGCGTGTTTACCCTCTACGCAGAATTGCGCCTTTAGGCTTTCTTTTGGGTAATAAATACCGGCATGTATAACTTCACTGTGCCGGGAGCTTGTCTCCGTTCCGATTGTATTCGCCTTTTCCAATACGATCACATCCCGCCCAGAACGTGCCATCGCTCTAGCAATCGCGAGACCGATGACACCAGCGCCGATGACTAAACAATCAACCCTCTCATTCATTTTTAAGACCGTATATTCCCACGATACGAAGCCATCGATGGATATATTGTACCTATATCGGGAAAACGACCACCCTCTTTGTCGTCATTTGCCGGGATCAAAACTGATTGAAGATTTTAAAAGCCCACCGATGGCAATCATACGACAAATGGCCGGGAGAAATTGATCAATCGTCTGTGTTAGGGCCATCCGAATATCTTCATCGGGCGGAGCAAGGGTGTGTTTCACCTCATCAAGGTTTCGAAATATATCTTTGGCGATTGATTCAGCTTGTCTAGCGATTTGGACGGAACTTTGAGCGATAAAACCATCTTCGTGAAGAGGTTTTAACAGATCACATACAGCCGCTAGCAAACTAGGCCAAGGAATAAAATGGCGAAATAAAGATGGAACAAGATCCGACTGCATGCCATTCACATATATCGTGAGCCGAGACATGTACTTCGACATCTCCCGGTCTAAATTTTGCAAGTCACCCATCGGCAGCAGCTCCCCCGAGGTTTCAGGTCTCTTGATCGTTGTCCTAACCGCCGGTGCTCTCCATCCGGCGGTTAGCGATAAGGCAATCACTCGAAGGCTCAGGGCGTTGATCGGGTTAGCACGGTTGTAGGCATCGATAGTCGTAAAAACCGCCGCGCTATCGCTTTTGGTCAATCCACAACCCTTCAACGATATAGTTGGGAGATTGTCTGCGACATCAGCCAGACGCATTCCATAACATGCAAGTGGCGCGGACCTATCCTCATAGATCTTATTATGGAAGCCATCACCGACCACTGCCCACGCCCACTCCAGCGCCCCCGGGATAGTTGCGAGATGCCGGTAAACCAAATTTACTAGCCGCACCCCAAGCGCCTTCTCAATCGATTGGTAAATCTCCAATTTGGCCCCGCTGGCGTCTTTTGGAGAAATCTCGGGGAGGGTGGTCGATATACTGCTCGCCAAGGATTTGAACCTTGTGATGGTTATAAGGAAGGGACTTTTCAGTTTATTCAATTATTCCGCATAACGTCTTGGAAATGAATTCCATTATAGCAAATAACCGGTTCTTCCCAAGTCAACCCGACACTTGGTTTATGATAAATCCGCAAATATTCTGGGCTATATGCCGAGTAATCTGATTCTCTTTGTGTTCAGTCAGGCAACGCTAGCGCGGTCAATACCTAGATAAAGATCACGTCCAGCATTCAATACAGAAATTTTTCGATCTGCAACATAACGCTTATGGTTCCATAATCCACAATCCGGATGGATGTACGTCACCCGACCCTCACCCATTATACTCTCTACTCTCTCTATCAGCGCCGCTATTTGATCCGGTGTTTCCGTCATCGTGCGCTTGACGTCGAGAACGCCCAGACCCATACCGATTTCGGGTCTTAATTCCCGAAAGGCAACAAGCTCCTCTGCTGGGCGATAAGCGCATTCCATGACGATATGATCGACGTTAAGTGCGTTGAGATAATCCATCAACCGACCCCAAGACCCATCCTGCGGTGACTGTCCTGCGTAATTACCGAAACAAAGGTGAACTGCCGAAATCCCGGGTACGGCATCAAGCACCCGATTTATTGCCGCCGCCGCCCATTCCCATTCTTCCGGGCAGCCAGGCAAGTTTGCCTCGTCAATCTGCACAATATCGGCATCCAGTCGAGCAACCTGCTCTGCTAGTACATCGGCGACGGCTTCGGTCACGGCCTCGATTGATCCGTAGTGATGATCTACGAGCGTTTTCGCCAGCATGTGTGGCCCGGTAAGCGCAAATTTAAATGGCTTTTGAGCGAGCGCCTTCGCGCGTCGGCAAGGCATAGCCAAATTCATTGTACCGCTACTGATTGGGCCTTCAACAACCCCCGCTGGCAATCGACGCCAGCCCATATTCTGTTTGGACTCAAATTGGCGGACTAAATCGAACGTTAGGTCCGAGCGGATACCTTCCATCGGCGACGTGAAATATTCGATCATTCCGTTGGTTTCCGGATGGCTGAGATCGTAGCGGTAAACCTCACCGTCGCAAACTACATCGAGACCAGCAGTTTCCTGCGTATGCAGGATGATGCGCGTTGCGTCTACGATATCCTGTTCTGACGGGTTATTACCTAGCCAAGCTGGCACCGGGTAAGAACCAACTGTCGTTGTCTTAATGCGAGGAGAGGTGTCCATAATGATTGCCCTTGATGAAACGTCCTGTCTATCGTAAGTAACTGTTCAGTTATATCAAGCTACGGACGTCAAACTGAGCTGTCAAGAGATCGGAATAGAGAATGTTGCTTCAACCCACGGGTGAATCACAGCGAGAGAGAACGCCGATAGCCAAGCGGGATCCGGACGCATCCCGCAAACGCATCCTCACGGCAGCAACAACAGAATTTGCGGCGCAGGGTCTGGATGGAGCGCGCGTCGATGATATCGCGGCCCGAGCCGGAATTAATAAGCGTATGCTCTATCACTACTTTGGCAATAAGGATGACCTGTTTGGGGCTGTCATTGACGAAGTTTACCAGAAAATCTGTAGTGAGAGCGCGGCGCTCGACATAACTTCTGGCTCCGCCCGAGATGGGTTGACCAAACTAATCAATTTCGTAATCGATTTTTACCTCAATCATCCGCACGCCATCACACTTTTAAACGCTGAAAATTTACACCAAGCGAGGCATCTAAAACGTTCGAGACATATCAGTTCCATTCAATCGCCTTTTGAAAAGATGCTAGATGATCTTTTAATGCGCGGGGTCTCAGAAATGGAATTCCGGCCCGGCGTAAACGGTCCGCGCCTATACATCTCGATGGTTGGCCTGATTTACTACTATCTCTCGAATAGTCACTCGCTGTCGGTTTTTTTTAACCGTAATCTATTCGACTTAGAGGAAATCAATGCGTGGCGGGACCATATCCATGAAATGGTCGAACGCTTTGTCGCCGCCTGATCTTAGGAGAAAATACACATGACTGAACATCGTCTCGGTATAATCATGAATGGCGTCACCGGCCGCATGGGAACCAACCAACACCTCATTCGATCCATCTTGGAATTTATGAAAGACGGTGGAATTAAACTGGATAATGGCGACACGGTAATGCCGGACCCCATTCTGGTCGGCCGGAGCGCCGAAAAGATTGAAGCCTTGGCAAAAAAGCACGGAGTTGGTCGCTGGACCACTGATCTAGACGGCGCGATCGCCAACCGAGGCGACACCCTGTTCTTCGATTCTGCAAGCACCAATCTTAGGGCCGAGTTGTTAAGAAAAGCGATAGATGCCGGCAAGGATATCTATTGTGAAAAACCTTCGGCAAGTACACTCCACGACGCGATAGAAGTATATCAACGTGCAGAAAAAGCGGGCGTCCGGCATGGTGTGGTTCAAGACAAGATATTCCTACCCGGTCTTCAAAAGATGAAAACCCTGATGGATGAAGGTTTCTTTGGTAGGTTATTGTCGGTGAAAATCGACTTCGGGTACTGGGTTTTCGAGGGTGATTGGAGACAGTCGCAAAGACCGAGTTGGAACTATCGGAAGGAAGATGGCGGCGGCATCATTCTCGATATGATGCCACACTGGCGTTATGTCCTCGATAATACTTTTGGCGGCGTGAAAAGTATTAGCTGCCTTGGCCGTGTGAATATCGACAAGCGATGGGACGAAAATGCTAAACCATATGATTCAGATGCGGATGACGCCTCCTATGCACTAGTTGAACTCGAAGGTGGTGCTGTGGCTCAGATTTTCGCATCTTGGTGTACGCGTGTTCGAAAAGACGACCTCGTCACATTTCACGCTGATGGCACTCAAGGGGCTGCCGTAGCCGGTCTGACGAAGTGTTATACGCAGGATCGGGCGGCTACACCTTCACCTATCTGGAATCCAGATGAACCTCAAACCATTCCTTTTTTTGACACCTGGCAGGAATACGGCTCGGAAATGAAATTCGACAACGGTTTCAAAACCGAATGGGAAATGTTCATCCGCAGCCTGTACGAAGATGAACCTTTCCATTGGAACCTGAGGGAAGGTGCAAAAGGCGTTCAATTAGCGGAGGCGGCAATGCAAAGCTGGCAGGAACGCCGCTGGATTGATATTGATGAGGTTCCCGCCTGATGCCTGCACTCTCGCTCCCGATGCAGGATGGGACATTGGAAACCTTCTTGACGTCGGAACCGCACAATTTTCCCGAGGTCGCGATAGGTTCATTTACCCGGATCGCCTATTCCGCTGCCCACGTAGTGCCAGATACTTCGGCGGATAACGACCCGTGGCTTGAATCTCACTTGGACTGGGATCGAACAATTGCTTTTCGGCGTCATTTGTGGGGCCTTGGTCTTGGTGTAGCGGAGGCGATGGATACAGCTCAACGGGGAATGGGGCTTGAATGGCCAACCTCCATCGAACTGATAAAAAGGAGTGTAGAAGCGTCTAGAGATATGCCGGGTGCCGTTGTAGCCTCCGGCGTAGGCACCGACCATCTTACAACCAACCTCTCACTCTCCACGGAAGATGTAATCCGCGCCTATGAGGAACAGTGCGAAGCAGTCGAAGCCTGCGGTGGACGTATCATTCTCATGGCAAGCCGAGCGTTGGCCGCCTGTGCCAAAACACCGGACGATTACGACACCGTTTACGGCCGTGTTCTCCGCCAAGTCAAAGAACCCGTTATCATTCACTGGCTGGGAGAAATGTTTGACCCCGAGTTAGAAGGCTACTGGGGACATGAAAACCATTTAAACGCTATGGATGTCTGTCTAGATGTTATTCGAAGAAATGCCGAGAAAGTTGACGGAATAAAGGTTTCGTTGCTGGATAAGGAAAAAGAAATCAAGCTACGGCGAGCTCTACCCAATGGGGTTCGGATGTACACTGGGGATGATTTCAATTACTCCGAACTGATCGCTGGTGACGAACAAGGATATTCAGACGCACTTCTCGGAATTTTCGACGCAATCGCTCCGGCCGCATCAGCGGCCCTTTCTGCCCTCGCAGATGGCTGTCCGGCTGAATTTCATAGTATCTTAGAGCCGACTGTTCCATTATCACGACATATCTTCCGAGCACCTACTCGTTTTTATAAAACCGGTTTGGTTTTCATGGCCTATTTAAACGGTCACCAGAATCACTTCGTAATGGTGGGTGGACAGCAGAGCGCTAGGTCTATCGTACACCTCGCGGAGATATTTCGACTTGCTGACAAGGCCGGGCTACTGCGCGACCCAGAACAAGCAGCGGCGCGTATGGACCGTGTGCTATCGGTGCATGGGATATAATGTTGAACATGGAAATACCGGACAAAGCCAAACTGGCGATCAACCAAGCCACTACCATGACGCAGTGGACACTGCGCAATGCGATCGAGGAGTATTCAGCAAAAGACGTGCGGGGAATATCAGTCTGGCGGGATAAACTGACTGAATGTGGTGTAGAAAATGCTGCAACTATGTTGGTCGATCACGGTATGACTGTCACTGGCCTATGCCGGGGCGGTATGTTTCCTGCGATTGATACCGACGGCCGGCAGCGTGCTCACGACGATAATCTCCGGGCCGTCGATGAAGCAGCAGCGATCGGCGCGCAATGCCTTGTGATGGTATGTGGCGGTTTACCCGACGGTTCAAAAGATATGATCGAAGCCCGAAAACAAGTCGCTGACGGTCTTGACCGAATGTTACCTTATGCAAGAGATGCAGGGGTACCATTAGCTATAGAACCGCTGCACCCGATGACCGCGGCAGATCGGGCCTGCGTCAATACACTAGAACATGCGCTAGACCTATGCGACGCACTAGGCGCAGGAGTTGGCGTCGCAGTGGACGTTTATCACGTGTGGTGGGACCCTAAGCTCGAACATCAAATTGCGCGGGCGGGCGAACGAATCTTAGGATTCCACATTTGCGACTGGCTTATACCAACATCGGATCTTGTTTGGGACAGAGGTATGATGGGGGATGGGGTTATTGATATTCCCCGTATCCGTAGCTGGGTCGAAGCAGCTGGGTATCGTGGCTTCAACGAAGTTGAAATATTCTCTAAAAGTAATTGGTGGCGACGCGATCCCGTTGAGGTCATCGACACGTGCATCGAACGCTACTCGGAATTCGTATAGGGAAGCAGTATGGCCAGTGCCGAAGGAATAAGGGAAGTAGGGTTTTTTGACTGTGCCGGCGGTGGACAGATCCGCGTTGATGGAAACACCGCTTATATCGGTCACATGGCCAATCCCTTCGGTACAAGCGTGGTAGACGTCAGCGACCCGAAAAACCCGAGACTGTTATCTCATACCGGTATGCCCGACGGCACCCATTCACATAAGGTACACGCGCAGGGCGATATTATGGTCCGGAATCATGAACTGATAGGCCCAGGAAAACCTAAAGAATTTTCTACCGGTATCGGTATTTACGATGTTGCAGATAAGTCGAAACCAAGACTTATTTCAACTTGGGATACCATTGGTCGTGGAGTTCATCGTTTCGATTTTGACGGTCGATACGTTTATTTTTCGTCTACGGTTGAAGGTTTTCGAGGTCCCATTATGGTCGTCGTCGATCTACAAAACCCCGAAGAGCCAATAGAAGTATGCAGGTGGTGGATTCCCGGGCAATGGGCGGCGGGGGGCGAGGCTTATCCTTGGGGTGACGGTCCCGAACCACGCTGCCATCACCCACTTCGCATGGGTAATCGATTATATATGAGTTACTGGCACCACGGTGCCTTCATATTGGACATTTCAGATCTCTCAAATCCGAAACTGGTTTCAAGCTTCAATACTGGCCCGACATTCCCACATCCCACCCATACGGCGCTACCTATCCCATTCGAAATCGGCGGACACCGGCATATGATCGTCGCCGACGAAGATGTCGCCAAACTGCGTCCCCACGCACCTGCATTTACATGGATATTCGACATAACAGATGAGTCCAATCCCATCCCAATCTCATCTTGGCAAGCAAGCGGCTTAGACCTCGTGGGTGAACCACAGAGTATATTCACCGGTTGCCATCAGCCTAGCGAGATTGTGACCGGGACCGTGATCCCGTTTGCTTGGTTCTCAAAAGGTATAAGGATGTTGGATATTTCGAACCCTCACTCGCCAAGGGAAGTTGGCCACTTCGAACCTGATCCGCAACCTGGTTGCGACCGGATCTGCGCTAATGACATAACTGTAGATAGTCGCGGGCTGATCTACGTCATCGATCGCCTTAGAGGGTTCCACATTGTGGAACAGACATAAACCGATTGCATGTAATCGCAAATGCGGGTGATAAGTTTCTGATCGGAGAACCCTGAATGCGCATTCAGAGAGAAATACGCTCCACAATGAAATAGGTCCGGATAGAATATAGTATTGCTATTCGGGGTACCCATTTCGGAACAACCATATTGAATGATATTATAAACCCAGATTAAGGTCATAAGGAGA
Source organism: Alphaproteobacteria bacterium UBA830 (assembly GCA_002295635.1). Lineage (GTDB taxonomy): Bacteria > Pseudomonadota > Alphaproteobacteria > MPNO01 > UBA830 > UBA830. Next base: position 46,913 of record DBHK01000006.1, read on the forward strand.
TGTCATCATGGCTACTTCGACGGACGATTCCAAAAAAAGGGATACAAACCGGGAGTCTCGGCTAAAAGAAATATATGATAACCTCCACCAGCTTGATTTGGCTGCGTATTGGGCTACGGACAACGATCCCGAAAACCATGACGAAGACGATCAGGTACTTAAAGCTCGTAAAGCTCTCCCACACATGTGGAAATATTCCGACATTGAACCTTTGTTATATGAGGCAGCGGAACTCATAACGATGGATGATTCAGAACGGCGTTCTATCGTACTTGTAAACCCAGGACTAGCTCCGGTTCGAGCTACAGTTTCGACACTTTACACAGCCTACCGGCTAAACGATCCGCGTGAAATTATGCCGCCTCATAGACATTCCATAAACGCTGTCCGCATCGGCCTGACGGGAAAACAAAATTTTACTGGCGTGGAGGGGGAGCCAATTACTTTCGGACCCGGCGACGTCGTACTCACACCGGCCGATGCCTGGCACAATCACGGTAACAATGGAGATGATTTTGCCGTAAATGTCAGCATCCTCGACCTTCCTCTTTCAGAAGTTCTCAATGCCGCAGCGTTTGAGCACGATTATAAGGAAGAGGAAAACGGGCGGATGATTTCGAGGCGCGAGCAGTCAACACGCTACACCGACGATCATTCACACAAAACCTATGGTTTTGGTGGCCTTAGACCGCGGTTGATGAGACATGATCGGGGCTCCGGCAGGCACTCTCCCATGTACGTGTATCGCTGGAATCATACCCGTGACCTGCTGCAAAGCTTTCGAGACCACGATGGCAGCCCCTGGGATTCTATCCTAGTGGAATACACCGACCCAGTTACCGGCGGCACAGTGTATCCCACGATGACGTTCTTCGGACAGCTCATGCGCCCAGGCGACAGCACCTTACCCCAACAGCAGAATGCAAGTCAGATCATGTTTCCATTCCACGGTAAAGGGTACAGCATCGTTGGGGGTCAACGGTTTGACTGGCAGCCTTTCGATGCAATCGCTTTACCGGGCGGGGAGTGGTATCAGCATTTCAACGGAGCCGACGGCGAAGACGCAAGTCTTTTCGTCGCCAGCGATGAGCCAACGCTCAAGAAACTCGGGTTTTATCGGCGCAAGGGTAAAACTATTGATGGCGAAATCATTAACCTTGATTAAATTTCTCGGCCCACAATGATTAACGAAAGCATGTGTATTTCGTGATTATGGCACGTTAGGAGAGAGAATTCCGTGTCGTCGAGCGGCACGCATAACTAGAACAGCGTAGAAAATCTGTATTATTAAGAATGGTATAAATATAAGTATTCGGTCTTCTGAGCCAGATCCAATCAAAATAAATGCCCCCATTCCTTGTAACGCAGTCATGGCGAAGTGCAAGACGCTAACACGAATATGACTCCATCCAGTTCTGTTGAGAAGCTGATAGAGATGCGTTCGGTGCGGCTGCGTAACGTTTTCGCCATACAGTGCGCGCCGGCATAGAGTGAAAATTGTGTCGAATAAAAAATTGAAGAAAAGGAGGGGCACCACGAGAAACGACGTCCGCGAAGCATCTATCTCAGCTGCAATTACAGCGAGCGCCGCAAATGTAAATCCAATAAACTGACTACCAACGTCGCCCATAAAAACCCTAGCTCTGGGGAAATTGAATATAAGAAATCCAGCCGAACTGGCCGCCAAGACGTAACATAAGATGTAAACAAAAAATGATCCTTCCACATACGTTACTATGCAGAAAAATGTCGCGACCGTTACCGAGACACCCGCCGCTAATCCGTTAAGACCGTCCATAAAATTGAAAATATTAGTCAGCCCGACAATCCAGATTAGGGTAAGTAGATAACCAAACCAACCGAGGTCTACGGAACCAAAAAAGGGTACTGAAACCCGGTTAATTACGATCCCGAAAGCAAGGAGTATAATTGCTCCAAAAATCTGGGCCGCTAGCTTTATTTTAAACGTTTTAAGCTTTCTCAGATCGTCGAGAAACCCAACCAGTGCGATAACCGATGCCGAAAGAGCGAAACCAAGTAGGTTATAGTTGGAAAGCCTATCGTCATCACTAACCAGACAAACTGCTGTAAAACCGGAAGCAAAAACCAGGAATATCGCCAGTCCACCGGTTGAAGGAATTGGCTGGTCGTGACTAGACCGATGGTTTGGTTCATCTAATATTTTCAGTCTTCGCACCATAAGGGTGGCGAGAACCGAAAGCGCAAACAGCGCGATCGCGAATATGATGTGGGAGACAAAAACCTGGGTAGACATATTTTCCTATCATAATCTATGCCAGCCCCGAATCGCGTAGAACCAATTGGTTGGCTAAGGGTAAACACAAGGTAAGGTTTTTAACCAGAAATTATCTCGCGGTCTCCCCTTACGGAAACCAAACGCCTCAGTAGCTTTAAAATTACCGCTCGGGAAGCACTTGCGCACTTTCACGGCGCCGATATCATTGAGCAGAGAAAATGGCGCCTTTTCGGGAGTGGTAGGATGATAGAATTAATCGATCTTAGATACGTCCATCTTGGAGCGTCGAACGCTAACGACGCGTCGAAATGGGCTCAAGAGATTTACGGCCTTGAAGAGGTAGCGAGAGAAAACAGCCGGATTTATCTACGAGGCGACGACCGTGATCACAATATTTGCTACTTTAATGGGGACCCCAAGGATAATACTGTTGGTATTGAGGTTGTCGACTTCGATACCCTCGAACAAGCGGCTAGATGTTTAGAAGCTAATGGGATTAAAGTGAGCTGGGGCAATGACGAGGGTGCGAAAATTCGGCGGTGTATTAAGTACCTTACCTTCGCCGATCCGACCGGTAATAAATTTGACCTCCTCGTGAGACCCTATGCGTCCGGTCGTCGCTACTTTCCCAGTCGTGATGCCGGCGTTCATTGGTTTAATCATATAGGCCTCAAGACTACCGATGCCCGACGGGATGAGAAATTCTGGTGCAGTCTATTCAATTTTCGATCAAATGACTGGATTGGGGATGCGGCACTGATGTCTTTTGACAAAGTTCATCATCGTATTGCGCTGTTCCCCACTGACGAAGCCGGAGTTCAACACATCAATTTTCAGGTAAGGGAAACCGACGACCTAATGAGGTCATCGTATTTCTTCAAAGAACGCCAAATTAGGATCGTTTTTGGCCCCGGGCGGCACGCGACATCGGGCGCCCGATTTCTATACTTCGAAGGCCCAGACGGCATGGTCTACGAATATTCCTGCGGCGTGAAGATTATCGAGCCGGAGGATAATTGGCGTCCTCGCCAGTTTCCCTTCACCCCCGATTCCTTCTGCGTCTGGGGGTCGAAACCCGATATCCCTGAATTTAAGGACTGATTTCCATGTCAAATACTAAGTTTGGAGAATTGGGAGAACCGAGAGAAAAAACTGAGCAGCGGGTAAGAATTGCCGCCAGGGCCCTTGGGCGCAACAACCTAGGGCATGCATACGGCCATGTAAGTGCGCGAGTTGACGATAAAAACTTCCTCGTTTGCGCGCCAAAGCCTATGGGTTTGATTACACCTGAAGATGTTGGAACCGTAGTCCCAATCAAGGGGCCCCTACCCGACGGTGTACTCGGCGAGGTTCGATGCCATCAACAGATTTATGAGCGCCGAAACGATGTAAACGGCATCGCTCGTACGTTTTTGCGTGACGTCATGATACTTTCGACTTTTCAACGAACACCAAAAGTGCGCATGGGTTTCGCCAGTTACTTTGCCCCCGCACCCCCGCTCTGGAACGACCCACTTTTGCTTAGGAACGACGAAATGGCCGCGAAACTCGCCGAGACGCTCGGTGATGACCGGGCGGTAGTTATGCGGGGAAATGGTTGTATTCTTACGGGTGCGACAGTGGAAGAAGCTATCGTAATGGCCTTTTATTTGGAAGAAGCGGCCACGACAGAACTAGCAATAATGGCCAGCGGCCAAGAAGAACATTCGCTGGTTTTTTCGGATGAACAGTCGAAAGCACGGGCTGTTTCCTCAGGCCAGATTTTCGAGCGCATGTGGGATTATCTAACTTATGGCGACCCTGAAATATAATAGAGGTGTATTAACCTGACATACTTAAGTGACATCTCAAAAATAGAAGAAACACGGCAGGAACCAATTGGCTGAACAACCAAATTTTTTGTTTATAATCACAAACTGGCTTGGAGCCGATTATATATTATGCGCGGGCCATCCTGAGCTTTATACTGAGCAGACGAGCCCAACTTGGCTAAGCTAACAGAGCCCGGAAAGGGCGATTAAGTGAATGTAGGGAGAAGCTTAAATAAAAAAGGGTTGGACAGCACCGCGCTTCAACCCCAAAAGATATTTATTTATCAGAGATGTTCCTCAATCCAGTCAAAGATCATCGGACCCTGATGTACCCAGCAATCGTGTGAACAATGTACCGTGCCGCCTACTTGGGGGTCATCATATAGGATTAGTGTTTTATCATCAGCGCCGATTTCTTCGAAGAGACGCTTAGCACCTTCGACATCCATAAGCTTGTCAGCGGTGCCATGGGTCATCAGTGTCGGTACTGAAATATTGCCTGCAATACCCTTCATCGTAAATGATTTCAGTTCCTCGCGCGCCTCTTCGTGATCCAAGCCGCCGAGTAAACGTTGAATAGTGGGCTGGAGGTGTTCGTAAAAATCGTACAGGTCGTCAAGGATTGAGTAACACCCCGCCCAAGATACGAGGCATTTGATCCGTTTCTCAAAAGCAGCGACGCGGGGAGCATAGTAACCGGCCATCGAAATCCCCATTAAACCAACACGTTCAGGGTCGATTTCCGGACGGCCAAACAAATAATCAAAGCAAGCTTTACCTGGAACCTCGTAATCTGCGCGCGTTGGAATGTTCTTTAGATACATGGAAGAACCCCGGCCTGGCGTATCTACCAAAAGCATCGCGTATCCTCGTTCGACCATCTCACGACCAGAAAAATAAATTTCTTCTGAAAATGCATCTGCTCCGCCGATGAAAAAAATAGCGGGCCAATTATCTGATTTCGGGTTTTTGGGATGACAGAAATACCCATCATAAGTCTCTTCGCCACACTGAACCTCGATTACCTCAATCGGTGGGTCGTGCAGGGCGGCCGCCGCACGAAAATTTTCCTGTGATTTAGAGAAGTATTTCGCTTTATCCTCATTTCGGTCGATGCGCAGAAAGACATCTGCCATACGCCAATACTGGTTTGCGGCAAAGAAATACTGCATGGCGGAACGTTCATGACCGGCGCCTAGACATTTTCTGGCCCGCGCCTCTGTTTCCTTGGCCTTTTTGACCCATTCGGTTTCCCAACTTTCCAGGTTTCCGGGTTCTATCTCCCGACAAACTCGGGCAATCTCAAATGCGTCTCCGCCACCCTGTCCAGATTCAGCAACAAGTCTAAGGGTCTGCGAACCCATGCCCTCTCTGGGAAAGAAAAAGTCAAACATCGAACATGCCTCCGTTTTATTTAAATTCTGTTTAAGCCGTCGCGATTAACCTGAAGCGCTTCGATTTACATTTCTGCATGACTTTAATATTCTAACGATCCGCTTCCCGATCAGACAGCTTCAATTTTGATTAGAATCGAGGTATCCGACTGCTTCGATTTCAACCAACATTCTAGGATCGACAAGCTTCGAAACCTCTAGCAGGGTCGAGACCGGAAAATCACCCTCGAAATATTTCCTCCTAGCATCCCAGACCTGTTGCCGGTCGCCGATATCGAGCAGGAAAATATTGAGTTTAACGATATCTGCCATGGAACCGCCAGCTGCCTCTATTAAGGCTTTTATTTTCTCGAATATGACCTTCGACTGTTCATAGGCGGTGTCACCGACGATCTTGTTAAATTCTGAGCTACGTGACGTCATACCTGCAATGTAAACATGGCGACTAACGACTAGGCAGTTGGACCAAGTGCCTTCGGGCGGCTCGGCCGCTAACGCATCATAAACGCGTTTCTTGCTCATTTCTCTGCCCTCCGTCTCGTCGTCAATATTGTGGTCAGGGTTATTCCAATCGCAATCAGACCGATACCGAAGGCATGAAACGTCAAGAATTCCTCATCCAGAAGCCAAACAGCAAGGATTACCGTGTAGACAGGTATAAGGTGGACAAACAAGCCAGCACGTGCAGGTCCTAGGCCCTCGACGGCATGGTTCCACCAAAATAGAGCGAGGATCGAGGCAAAAATCGCATTAAAACAGGTGGTCCACAGTGTATCCCAGATAAACGGCGTTGCCTTGTAAAGTAAATTTTCTGCTACCCAGAATGGAAACACAACAATAGCGCCCGCCATTAATATGCCAAATACAACATTGAGCCGGTCGATTTCATGGGGCACCTTACGCATTAGGATCGCATAAATTGCCCAAGACAAGATAGATACGAAAATAAAAATATCCCCGATATTAAGGTCAAAGCTCACCAATGCGGATAATTCACCTCGACCCACCAGATACAGCACTCCAACCATCGATATTATTACGCCCACCCACTGTACTGACGTGAGTCGATCCCGGAACATCACCCATGCCACGGCTACGATCGTGACAGGCTCGGCGGAATTAATGAGCGCCGCATTGATGGCAGTGGTAAACTGGAGCCCAACAAATAGCATACCATTACCTCCGATAAATAGCAGGACACCTTGGAAACCTATGATTTTCCAATGCTTCCGCATCAGAGGAAGTTGGGAATGCAATGTGACTCGACAGATAGGATAGAGGATACAAAGCGCGAGCACGCACCGGAGAAATGACATCGCCGCTGGCGGCACGATACCAGCGACATCCCTAACCACCACGATACTCGACGCCCAACACAGCATCGCCAACGCACCGGCGACAACTGGCGGAGGAGCAAAGCGTGTAAGAAAATTATCCTGCGGCGATGACTGGCTCACCGAGAGCCTCGTTGACGCAGAACATTGCCTCGGTCTCTATCGACGTTTCTAAACTCTTTAGCAACCGACATAAGACCGCAATGACTTACCCCAAAATTGACAAACCCGCCGGTCATATGATCACTCATCACGACATCTACCTCGATCATAGATAGGTTATAAGATGGGAACGCCATGGTTCTCTCTTAGAACTTGACGGCAATTCTCACGGGTGTGTGAACAAGTTACACAACGAACAGCGAAGGTAGCCAACTATAGCAGCGCCAATGGCATCGAGATAGATCACAATGATTAAAGGGGGCAATTAAGATTTATATAGACCAGACGCCACTCCAAACTTTTGCTCAGATCCTAATCGCAGGTTACTTTATCTGTATGGGAATAAAGAATATCAGGTTGTGGGACATGAACGTTCATCGAATTTCCGTTCAGAATCTCCCAGCTGTTCCATGCCTTATCCTCGGATTCGCGATGCAATTTACTGGCGCATTTATGGTGCTGTTAGACTTTCACAGAAATTATGGTGCGATACTTCTCATCGCTTTTGTGATCGTCGCAAGCATGCTCCATCATCGCTTCTGGGAAATGGAAGAGCCAGAGAGACGGTCCTACCATTTTCTGCTGATCACTAATAACGTTGCCATCGTAGGTGGTCTCTTATTCCTGATTTAATCTCTATTTCCCCGTTACTACTGGCAGCTTCAGACACGAAGCATACTCTGCATTATGCCAAAAAGTATCCGTCCCAACTTTGTAGTAGAGATACTGATGTGTGAACAGCGAGTCCGTAATAGGAGAGTCACCATTAAGAATCTCCAACCGTATTCTATGCCCTTTTTTAAACCTGTGGGCACAAGGCATAACTTCAATCTCAAAAGTATAAATTCTGCCAGGTTCGATAGGTTGAGGATCGCAATGGGTATAGAAGGGGCGCATTTTTGTACTGTTCTTCATATCCTTTTGGCGGTGGGACGCACGCATCCATCCTTTCGATACGACTTGGAAGGTCGGTTGAAGCGCACTTTTCCTATCGGCTTTAGCCTGTGGGTACTGATCCGAGATCTTAACCACAAAGTCCGTATCGACGTTGGTGGATGACGACTTGAGTTCGAGAATGATGGGCCCCGCAATCTCGATATCGTGATCCAAGGGCTCCGTGGTGAAGGTTACGGAACCTCGAACTGGATCCGGCCCGTGCGGACCGAACCCTACTGTTCCGAGCTTCCAGCCGGGTTGAGGGTAGTCCCAATTCGTAAATCCGCCGTTTGCTCTAGGCTTCTTTGTACTCAGAGATCCATCATTCAGCGACATGACGCTATTGGTTTTTTTGCCGCTCAGGTAAAAGGATTTGAATTTAGAATCCTCCGGTGGCCAGACCTGATCTTCTCGCCATTCCTCCCGTCCGCCTACATACAGTCGCACTTTTGGGCGCTCATTCCATCCGTTCTTAATACCTTTCAGATGATAATCGTAGAATGGAAGAAGTTCTTGTTCGTGGTACCAGATATGGTCGAACTGATCGTGGGCTTCAAATACATCTTTGGCACCTGTGACAACCAAGTTCTTTTCTGACTTGACCTTCTCGTACCCAAGAATATTTCCACGCAGGTGGAGTCCCATTTTTCCCCAATGTCCAATCGACAACACCGGTACCTTTATATCTTCCAATCTTTCCCAGGCGCAGCGTTCGCGCCACCATTCGTCATACGTTTGGTGTTTCGCCATTTCTCCAGCAAGATCTAGCGGCATATATTGCCCGCCAGGTCCATTTGCAGCTCTCTGCAGATTGTTAACCCGAACCATCTGATACCACCACGCCATGAAATCACAGTAAATGCCTCCGTGATAGGCGGTGCCGCGATACATATCGACGGCGCCATCGTAAGGCGCGATACACTTCAGACTGGGAGGATTGACGATACCCATAAACCACTGGGACCAAGCGTAATAAGATTGGCCAAGACCGCCCACCTTGCCGTTGCACCATTCCTGACGCGCGACCCATTCAATACACTCGAAGTAATCCTGTTGTTCTTCCTTATCTAGAAGATTGTATGTGCCACCAGACTGCCCAGAACCACGAACATCCATGTGAACATATACATAACCTTGGTCACGAACATACCATTCGACCGGACCTACCTCACGCCACAGAAATAGCGTCGAATGGGGCAGATCATCGGTGTCGTATTGGTAGGGAGATGCAGCGAACAACGCTGGGAACTCTCCCGGCGCGTCCGGGCGATAAACTCGACAAGCGATCCGAACACCATCTCGCATCGTTATAAAGATCGGCTCTTCGACCTTCATCTCATATCGTTTAGACTTGGCTGAGGTTTTTTTGGGCATATCTATCCCCTTTCAATACGCTCCGTCATACCAGCGTATTAGTCAGAACGCCCACGCTTTCGAGTTCAATTTCAATTATATCCCCGGCTTTCATGAATATTTGTGGGTCGCGCCCGATACCCACACCGGCCGGTGATCCGGTAGTCACGATATCTCCGGGCCGAAATCGATACCACTGCGAGTAATAAGAAATTATCTCGGGTAACTTGAAAATTAGGTCGTCGGTCTTGGTATTCTGCATAATTTTACCGTTAAGTCGCGTTTGCAAGATTAGATCATGGGGGTCCCTAATTTCATCCTTTGTCACAATAACTGGTCCGCAGGGCGTGAAACCAGGCAAATTTTTTCCCATAATGTTTCGCTCCCAACCGTGGATCGGACCGAAGGGGGGCTCTCCCATTTTAATATCAGGTATCCAGTCCCTCGCCGAGACGTCGTTCGCGATGGTATAGCCCGCAACATAATCCATGGCCTCCGCCTCTTTGACTCGATGACACTCGCGACCAAAAACAAAACAGAGCTCGCCCTCGTAATCAATCATATCTGGGCATTGCGGTGGTACCGGGATTGCCTTTCCCGCTCCCAAAAGCGAATCGCGCGTCTTTATAAATCCGGCGGGGTGCGGCGGCGGCGGTGTTTTGTCCATTTCCGCCAAATGTCGGCCGTAGTTCATCCCAACCGAAAATATCAGCCATGGGTTAGGTACTGGCGGTAAAAATGATGTTTCAGAAAATTTGCTGACGGCGTCCAAGCATTCGTCTGGGTTTTCTTCCGCGACACCAATCATTCGGCAGACCCGATCTATACCCTTATCTCCAAGTTCAAGAATTTCTCTGACAGTTCCGGGACGCCAATGACTTTGAAGCATATTCTCCGGTATCCGGGCAAGATTTAAAACCTCACCGTTCCCCATGATAACGCCCGGATTCCCGCCATCTTTATCAACGGTCAACAGTTTCATAAGCACTTTTTCCTTAGTTGTATTCCTCCCATTGATAGTTCTCTGTCTTAAAAAACCCAATCCTTTCGATTTAAATCTCACAACGGACCAGAAAAGAAAGATTTACAGTCGCGGATATTATCGAAGAGGTGAGAATAAGTTCATCTCATCTCCAATTCATTCCCTACTATACACGAAATCATTATTGCGGCCCGCAACAAGGTGCCACTCTCCATATGGAACTATGTTACCGGTTCAGCCTAGACGTAGACAATAATTCGCCGCAATCGGCCGTGTTTTGAAACTATAGCGTTACCACCCCTGCCAATGCGTGATTTTCGAGAAATCGATACGGCAACAACATTCCTCGGATACCCTCTTAGGATCCTTTGTTTACTTGCTCTGGTCGGGCCCCTCTGAACCATAACTCCTGAAGGTAGCGTCGCCATAGCGAAGGCCGCGGCCGAATTCGGAACATTTAATATAGTCACCTTTTTTTAGTACAGATCGTATGGAACCTGGTTGGGGCCCGGGAACTTGACTTTCCCGCCTTCCTGAGGGTATCGAAATTGTTCAAACGTACCAGAACGCTGGCTACGGACTATTACGGCGATGGTTTTTTCATCCCCGGCGTATTCTGAATGAATTTCCCAAGGCCGGACTACGTCTACTTCTCCCGGACCACACATCAAGGTGTGCTCTTCCTCGAACGTGACCTCACCATCTTTTTCGACTTCCCGGTATCGCACAACGCGTTCTTGACCAGATAGTACGCCATAGATTGTCCAAGCCTTACCATGATCATGGATCATAGCGTATCCACCGGGGTTCTTGATTAACCCATTGATGACAAAATCATGGTCAGGATCCTCGTAAAACAGCAAATTGTCGACTTTTTTACCGTCATACCCACCGACCGGCCAGCCCTCCGCATGTTTCTGTAGATCAGGATCCCGTAATAGATCCGCAAGCAAATCGCGACAACGGCCCCACTTTTGATCGGAATCAGCCTCCTCGCAGGCTGCGCGCATCTCAGTGATAAACTTCTCTACCGCGGGAAGCATTTTCTTCTCATCCATTTTCCCAATCACCTCTTACTTATGCTGACAGATCGTATGCACCAGCGTCGGCTTCCCTGCTTTAACCTGTTTGATCTCCCGCTTAAATCTGCCATTTATGTCGCAGGGTTCTTGTGGTTGCAAACTAACATCGGGGGCTCATTCTCTCCATAATTTACAAGAAAATCATGTAATCCCCGATAGCTAGCACCGGGATTAAGAGCGATATATTTAAACCCACATTGCTGGACCAGATTGACGATAATGTCGAACTGCCATTTCTGATCAGATTTCTGAATAACCTCACTATCGCTCATTTAACACCCCTGCGATTGTTCTGCGCCACAAATTTGGCTTAAGCTAACCGTAGGACTAGAAGATGAACAGCGGGACAGACGACAAGATATGACCACTATTATCACCGGTGCCGGCCTTATTGGAACGGCATATGCTAAGGAAGCGGCAAAGCGGGGCGAGAAGACGATCTTTATCGATCCATTACACCGCGGCGACTACCTCGCAATGCGACTAGGTGACATTGATTACGAAATCATCAATGACGACAGTCGAAGCCTTTCCGCATTAATCGATGCAATAAAAAAACACAAACCGGATACCTTTCTGCATACCGCCGGCCTAATAGGTAAACGAGTAGCCGATCCGATCCGCGCAGGCTATGACCTGAATATCGGCAGCATGATGGCGGTTGTTGAAGCCGTTCGGATCACAGGGATAAAACGCTTAGTCCAGCTTTCTACATTTGGAGTCTACGATTGGCGAATAAGCGATGGCCACAGCGTCATATCAGAATCCTTCCCGCGTGGCAGTGGTTCTGCATACTCAAATTCAAAGGCAGCACAGGAGCTTATCGTCGAGGCCTACCGCATCCAATGCGGGTTTGAAGCCGTGGTTCTACGACCAGGGAATGTTTTTGGAATGGGCCATTTCTGGGGAGGTTCTGGGGGAGGTAAAAAAATCTACTCCTTAATTGAAGCAGGCGTAAAGGGTACAAGGGCGGTAATTCCCGAGGAACAAACGATGGCGTTCGAGTATATATACGCGGACGACATGGGCCGCGCAGTAGACTTGGCAGCAACCGTAGAAGGCCTACCTGCGGATGCGACCTATAATCTATCATGGGGAAGGGCCATAACTTTTGACGAATTAGTATCGGCCGTTAAAACGTCATTACCGGATCTAGACATTGAAATAATATCCGGGACTAGGCCGGAGTCGCGGATGACACCGCTCGACATAAGTCGAGCCCGCGACGAGCTGGGTTGGAAACCCTCCTTCACCTTGGAGGAAGCGCTCGCCGCATACGCTAACGAGATTCGTGCACAGAACGAATAGCTAGGCTCCGAAAATAATCACTACGGCTTTGGAAGGCTATTTCTTCATTGCGGCGGCCGTGTTGACCATCGAATGTATGCTCCGGGCATAGTCAAATGCTCCCTGTTCATCCATTCGTGGGGCACTATGCAGGTACTCCTTCAGCCCAAGTATTGCCGGTCGCGGGCGACTGATCAAAAGCTCACAAAACCTATTAACCTCGGCATCTAGATTATCGTCATCAACGACATTGCTCACCAATCCGTAGCTGAGCGCTCGTTCGGCACTGATAAAATCAGTTGAATATGCCATCCAGAGTATGGCATTTCGACTCATCCGGTCATAAAGCGCTGACATGACCATCGTCGGCATCACGTTGTGATCAACCTCAGGAATGTTAAAGGTCGCAGTGTTGCTCGCAAACGACACATCGCTGACCGCCGTCACTGCTGTGCCGAACCCCATGCAACGACCTTCGACGACTGTTACGACCGGAACCTGAGCATCCTTAATTGATCGGTAACAACCAAAAATCGCATCATATTCAGGACGACGGCTGTACGCTTCGGGCGAAGGTGGTCCAGCGCTATCATCTCGAACGCGCCCAGTACAAAAGTCGGGGCCAGCGCTACGCAAAAGAACCATGTCAGAATTTTCATGAGCGGAGAGGATCGCTTCTGAGAACTGTCTGGCCATACTGTCCGAAACACCATTGTCCGGCATCTTGTTGAACGTCGCCCTCAGGATACGCCCGTCCTGTTCAAGTAAAATATCGTCACTCATATATCTCTCCCTGTAACTTTATAGATTTCGTTTATTAGATTTTTCATGAAGTGCAGCCTCGATATCACGAGCTCTAATCGGTAGTTCATTGATCTCGATATCGAAGGGGCTGAGCGCATCATTAACCGCTGATGCTATAGCGGCAGGCGCCCCTAGGTACCCACCTTCGCCAGATCCTTTCTGGCCGAGCGAGGTCATTGGGGACGGGGTACAATGTTCAATATCCGTCACAGGCGGGATTTCATGTGCCGATGGCAGAAGATAGTCGACAAAAGTACCTGCCAACAGTTGACCATCAGGATCGTATTCGAATTTCTCATACAGAGCCGCGCCAACCCCATGGGCAACTCCGCCGATGATCATTCCACGAACGATATCGGGATTGATTGCGGTGCCGCAATCATGCGCGATAAAGTAGTCGTGCACCTTTACCTTGCCAGTGTCCGGGTCAACCTCGACGAGAGGTACATGCGCCTGGAACGAGAAGCACGGATAAAGAGGAACTTCATTCTTTTCGTTTGGGAGATGGCCGGCCCCGGGTACCTGTTGCACAGAATAAGCCTGCAAGCCCAACTCGTGCCCCGGCGGCATACGATGGAATTGCTTATGCGCAATTTGGCATATCTCGCCCCATAATAATTTACGTTGAGGCTCGCCACGTACATTGAACTCGCCATCGGCATATTCTATCTGGTCTTTATCAACGCCGAGATCGTAAGCCGCAATGGTGATCATTTTGTCCTTGATTTCCCTCGCGGCATTAGATGTTGCCGTACCAAGGACGATGGTCATTCGGCTCGCGACGGGACTCCGCGTCGGGAGGGCTTCCAGAGAGTCTCCGTGAACCACTCGGATAGTATCCGGGTCACGCTCCAACTCCTCGCCAGCGATCGTGGAAACCATGGTTTCGTGTCCCTGCCCCGAGGTCGTAGTACACATGACCGCTGTGACAGCACCGGTTGGCTCCACCTTGATCAAAATAGACTCTACGAATGTCGTTATCTCTAGCTTGGGATTGAACAGATATTCAAAAATATTATTACCACCACCCGGCTCAAGACAGGTCGTTATACCGACCCCAGCCAGCTTTCCCTCCGACCGCAGCGCGTCACGCCGCGCGATTAGTTTCTCCCAATCCGACGTCTTGATGGCACTTTCCAGCACGGCATGAAAATCTCCTGAATCGTAGATTGAGCCTGGCGGAATCTTCCAAGGAAATTCATCTTTGCGGACCAAATTTCGAGTGCGGACTTCTACTCTGTCTAACCCCAAGAATTTTGCCACCCGTTCTAGACCCGTTTCTATTGCAAAATTTGTTGGTGACTGTCCAAATCCACGTACTGGCACCTGCCCTGTCTTATTGGATGTCACCGAAATAGCCTCATATTCGATCGAGTTTACGCGATATGGACCGCACAATGCTGTCATAGGTTTCCCAAGCTGCAGAGGAGCCCTACCGGGATAAGCACCAACATCATCCAGTGCCTTAATCTTCATCGATTTGATCACTCCCTCATCGTCAAACGCCATAGTGATATCGAAGATTCGGTCTGGACCGTGGGCATCACCCCCCGACATATTATCAAGACGATCCTCGATAAATCGGATCGGACTACCAAGTCGTTTAGCCAAGTAGCTAACCAGAACCGTATGCTTGATCCCTCGTTTAACACCATATGAGCCGCCAACATCGACATCATTATGAACGCGAACGTTGTTCATCGGAAGCCGCAGTGCAGCCGCAATCTGATCCTGATATTGCGGCATTTGGATCGACGCCCAAACATCCATTATTTCACCGATCTCATCCCATTTTGCGACGACACCAAATGTCTCAATTGGTACTGTGGACGACCGGCCCCAGCGAGCCCGATAACTCACCGTGTGTGGCATATCAGCAAAATCTTCTGCGACCGGGCCCCATTCCCAAGTTTTTCTAAACAGGACGTTACTTCCGTGATCAGGGTGAACAAGCGGCTGGTCTTCGTCTATCATTTTTTCAGAGTCGACGGCCGCAGACAAGGCTTCGTACTTTACTTCGATCAATTCAGCCGCATCCTCCGCGATATAGCGAGAGTCAGCAACAATTGCCGCCACCCACTCCCCAGCATAGCGGGTCATACCCACC
This sequence comes from Alphaproteobacteria bacterium UBA830, assembly GCA_002295635.1. Taxonomy (GTDB): domain Bacteria; phylum Pseudomonadota; class Alphaproteobacteria; order MPNO01; family UBA830; genus UBA830. The sequence continues at coordinate 62,422 of DBHK01000006.1, forward strand.
GCCAGTGGATGCCATCTCACATTCGGCAGGTCCAACCCGTGAAACAGAGAGTTGGTCTCTGCGGCAAGCTCATCACCGGTTAGAACAAAGTGGACCCCAGGCAAATCAATCGCAGCACTAATGTCGATACTAATGATGTTAGCGCGCGGATGAGGACTTGGTAGCACTGCGACGTGCTTCATCCCCGGAATGTCAACGTCGGCCACAAAATTTCCGCGCCCGGTGATAAACCGCCGATCTTCTTTCGTTCGCCGTTTTCTGGATACGTAGCGGTAGTTCGGAAGCGACGGAGCCTCAGTCATTATTATACCGCCTGGCGGCGCTGCGCCGCCATCTTTACGGCCTCGACAATTTGCTGATAGCCGGTGCAACGGCATAAATTGCCACTGATTGCTTCCCTTATTTCAGCATCATTTGGATCTGGGTTTTCAGATAACAATGCCTCACTTGCAACCAGCATACCGGGCGTACAATATCCACACTGCATCGCATGACATTCCCAGAAACAGTCCTGAAGATCACTAATTTCCCCATCTGCGTCGGCTAGTCCCTCGACAGTAGTTATCTCATGGCCGTCAGCTTGAACAGCGAACATTAGACATGAACGGACGGGTTCACCGTCAAACATTACTGAACAAGCGCCACAGATACCGTGCTCACAACCAACATGGGTACCTGTAAGCCGAAGGACATCTCGCAAACAGTCGACCAATGTCATCCGAGGCGGCACCCTCACGATACAGGTACGCCCGTTTACACTGAGGGTAATTTCTTTTTCGACCATCAACCGGCCTCTAATATTGCGTCCGCTACAGCCCGTGCGACCAATCTCTTGGCAACACGAGAGCGATATTCAGCAGTGGCGTGCACATCAGTATCTGGATCTATTTCGTCGTCTAGTCGGTCAAGCGCAATGGCGAAATTTTCGGCCTGATAGCCAATTAACGCCTTTTCCACTCCGCGAAGTTTCACCGGCGAAGGTGCAACACCACCCGCAGTGACTGCTGCTCTGACGATTGCGCCGTCACCAGAGAGTTCAACCTGCGCTGCCGCCGCAACAATCGCAAAATCTCCCTGTCGGCTAGAGGTTTCATGAAAACCAGTCCCAATTCTTTGGCCCTTCCATACCGGGATATGCACTTCGGTCAGAATTTGATCGGGTTCTATTGCTGTCATCATCGCTGCTTCGAAAAATCCCTCGAGTTGGACTTCCATCTTACCGGATACGCTGCGCAGAACGATCGTTCCCTCCAACGCCAGAGCGGCCATCGGTATTTCTGCGGATGGATCTCCATGGACAATACTACCCCCAATCGTACCCCGATTTCGGGTCTGAATATGCCCGACGTTGCGAACGGCCTTGGCAAGTAATGGCAGGCGATCAGACACGATTTCTGAGCGCTCCAGCAGTCTTTGCCGGGTGCACCCGCCAATCGAAATATAATCGCCCTTGTCCTCCACCCCCGACAGACCGTCAACATCATTAATATCGATTAACATGTCTGGACGAGCCATACGCATTGCCATTAGAGGCACAAGCGTCTGTCCCCCAGCAATAATCTTACGTTCCTGATCTCCAGCGTCGGCGAGAAGACGACAGACCTCTTCGACATCTACAGCCCGAACATAATCGAAAGCAGCGGCTTTCATAAAGTTCGTCCTTTTAATTGCGTTTTCCCGTTCTTGTCCGACGGATTGTTTTGAAGTCTCCAACTGGGAGAACTTATCTATATCCCCTCAGAGATGGTAGCAGAAAGCGAGGAAATCCTGCGCATATGCCTATGCGGAAATGCTCCATCGTGCGACGAAATCATCTACTTTGTCATTCAAATGCAAAATGACAAAGGGTGAGTGTAATTTCAATGGTTCAATACGCCGCAGTGAGGGATCAAATTATTAAATGCGATCGCAGGTTAAAAAGTTAGCACTATGTGCTCCTTATAATTTATAGATGTTTGATATATTCCCGTATCACCTACTCTGATGTCTCGGTCATGGTGTTTCTGAGAAGGATTAATTAGAGGCAGCCGCGTTTATCAGGCTCCAAATTTTGCGCGGTGTCACCGGCATTCTAATATCACGCACGCCATAAGGGCGTAACGCGTCCACAAAACCATTTACCAATACAGCTAACGCCGGGGTTGTACCCCCTTCGCCACCAGCCTTCACACCAAGCGGATTAGTTGGAGACGGAACTTCGTTAAGTGCTGTCCTGAATGATGGATACTCGTCCGCCCGCGGCATATGATAATCCATAAACGACCCGGCTAGGGGTTGTCCCGACATAGGATCCATGGCGCACAATTCGCCAAGGGCTTCGCCGGCTCCTTGGACGATTCCGCCATGGGTCTGCCCGTCCACGATCAGTGGATTAATAGCGCGGCCCACATCATCCACCGTTGTGTACCTCACTACTTGATATGCCCCGGATCCAGGGTCGATCTCGATTTCACAGATATGGCAGCCATTTGGAAAGACTGGCGTTTCCATCACGTTGTCCTCGATTACCGATAATCCACCTGCAAGATCATCCGGTAAATCCTCTCGGCCATATACCTTCCGAGCCAGTCCGTAGAGCGAAACCTCGCGATCGGTTCCAGCAATCGAGTATTTGCCATTATAAAATTCGATATCGGACTCGGCGGCCTCCAAAATTAGAGCCGCAAGCTTGCTACCCTTGGCGATCAGTTCTTCGGCCGCTTTCACTATGACCGTACCGGCCATACGCATCGATCTACCGCTGTGCGATCCGCCACCAACCTTGACCACATCGGTATCCCCCACGATCACGTTTACGGTCTCGACCGGCACACCAAGCCATTCCGCTGCAACCTGGGCGAAACTAGTTTCGTGTCCCTGTCCGCTAGGCTGAGTACCAATCACAAGATCTAAATACCCATCGTGGTGAACGTTAATTTCCGCCTGTTCGCGCGGGGTACCAATCGATGACTCGACATAATTCGCAAAACCTCTGCCCAATAACATGCCGCGGCTCTCAGCTTCTTTCTTTCGCTCTTCGAAGCCAGACCAATCCGCTAGGTCCATACACATTTCCATGCTCTTTGCGTACTCTCCGCTATCGTAGGTCATCCCTACAGCATTGAGATAGGGCATCTGGTCTGAAGACACGAGGTTAAGGCGTCGAAGTTCAATCGGGTCAATGCCCAACTCCGCCGCTGCTGTCTCTACGAGACGTTCGATCGCAAATGTTACTTCGGGCCGACCTGAACTCCGATAGGCGTTGGTTGGCGCGGTGTTGCTAAATACCGCTCGGGACCGCAGGTATGCGACCGGGATGTCGTACGATCCGGTGATTAGACCAGACCCCTTACTGAGAGGGGATAGCGATACCATGCGGGACCCAACATTGGACAAGTTATCAGCCCGCATACCGATAAATTTTCGGTTTTTATCAAGTGCCAGGGATACCCGAGTTACGAGGTCCCTCCCCTGATAGTCGCTGACAAAGGACTCGCTGCGCTGACAGGTCCATTTCACTGGTCTGCCGATTTTGCGTGAAGCCCATCCCACTAGTGGAAATTCGACGTAGAGGCGGTTACGAGTACCGAAGTTACCACCGACATCTTTTGATATCACTCGGACCTTCTCGGTCTCGACACCGAGAACTTCTGCGATTTCTCGTTTCTGACGGACCGATCCACCAGAACCCGCATAGATCGTAAATCGGCCAGTTTCTAAATCGTAATCACCAAGCGCCGCCCGCGGTTCCATCGGAACCCCGGTCACCCGGTCGATGAAAATGTCCATATCCACCACATGGTCCGCTATAGAAAAAGCTAAATCAGTACCCTTCTTGTCACCAAAAAATGTCTCGATACAGACATTATCTGGTACTTCTTCCCAGATTATTGGTGCGCCATTCTCCGCCGCTTCCACGGTATCGGTAACAGCAGGCAAGGGATTGTAATCAACTAGTACCGCCTCAGCCGCATCTTCCGCTTCTGCTAGCGTCTCCGCCACGACGATCGCTAGCGCCTCTCCGACATAGCGGGCTTTATCCGTTGGCAGTGGCAAGTGATTGCCGATGAAGACATTGGAGCCGCCAGGCCCGACAAGTTTCATATCATGTTTGGTGGACGGAAGCGGGCTATGAGGGATTGGCGCTAATTTATCCGCGCAGCAGTCTTCCCCGGTCAGAACTGTTAAAACACCCGGCATGGATAGGGCTGTAGATATGTCGATTCCTCCAAGTGACGCATGGGCATATGTCGACCTAACTACTGCCATATAGGTCTGTCCCTCTACGGACCAGTCATCGCTAAAGCGGCCTTGCCCAGTCAGAAGCCTTGCATCTTCACGTCGACGTACGGGCTGACCGATTTTCTGATATTCCATCTTTTTCCACGACGCCTGATATAAATACGGTTCATAATTTCGCCCGTCCATACGCTACCGTATGGACGGGGTCAAGTCTCCCATTACAGAGAAGGATCATATTCCAAATGCTCCGGCCATAGGTGAATGACTAACACCGTCAATAACCATCACAAGAGGTCTGCGATGACCCCTTTCAATCCTTGTTATGGGCAAAAAACTATATGCGCAACGCCAATTGTTCCACGTTTATACCGTGACCGGGAAGCGTTTTTTACGTCGGTAATAAACGGGCTTTCGACATTTTTCTCTTTCATATAATAGTCGGAAACTGGCTCTATTTTGCCGGGACATGAACTCCGACTGCCTACGTTTTCAGTTTTGGTTAAACTCGACGGCTATCAACGGATTTGTCGATTATTGTCAAATCAACCGAAAGAGATGGTGTTTTTTAATGGCAAAATGAACGCATTATCAGACGAGTCCGTGATGATCCTGAAATCTTCATGGCCAATTATCATCATCCGCTATTTAGTCCGTCAGTCGGCCAGCGGCGTGCATAGCGATGCGCCAACCGAAAACGACTGCAGGCCCAAGTGTTGTTCCAGGACCCGGATATGATCCGGACATCACTGATCCCATGTCATTGCCAGCAGCATATAGACCCGGAATAGGCTCATCCTTGTCATCAATCACTCGGCCGGCCGGATCAGTCGAAATGCCAACGCTACAAGCGAGCTCCGCAGGCCAAACTGCCATCGCCGCGAACGGCCCGACCTCTATTGGCCCGAGACAAGGATTGGGAGCGTGAGACGGGTCCCCGTTAAAACGGTTGAGTTCAAGATCTCCCTTGCCAAAATCTTCGTCGATACCGGTACGCGCAAATCCGTTATGACGAGCGACCGTATCCGAGAGCCCGTCGGGGTCGACGCCAATCTCGGCCGCGAGTTCTTCTAAATTATCGGCTAGCGTGAGGTAACCGTTTGCAACATATTTTGAGAAATCTCGGGTCTCCGGGTGTATAGCACCAAGCCCGTATTTGGTAATAAATGCCGCTTCGCAGATTAACCAACAAGGTATGGTATTGTCTGTCTCGTGTGACCTATAAATTGCTTCTACAAAATCGTGATAGGAAACGGCTTCGTTTACGAAGCGTCGCCCCAACGCATTCACAGATATAAGCCCCGGCTTTGCTCTGTCCATTGCGAGATGCGGATAAAGCCCTTGTTTTCCGTTCGCTCTGGTCGTAACAGAGACCGGCGACCAAAGACCGCCTCCATGGCCCGACGTATCGATGTAAGCGCCCAAGTTATCCGCAAGCGCCACCCCATCTCCGGTGTTGGTATCAGGCGCCAACGAATAAGGCGGGGTGGGTTTAGGCATAAACATTTGCCGATATTTCGGATTGTGAGCAAATCCGCCAGTAGCCAAAACGACGCCTTTTCGCGCCTTCACGCGTTTAGCTCCATCCGGGGTTTTTAAGACTGCACCGACTACCGCTCCGCCTTTCCGAATGAATTTGTCAATCGGACTTTCGAATAATATGGCCACATCGTTTTTTTTGAGACTGTACAGTAATCGTGCTACCAGCGCGTTACCCATTACCAGACGCGTTCCTCTGCAGAACCGCAGACGATCCCAGAAATATCTCATAATGATGGTCGCTGAGTGGGCAAATGCGCTGACCGATTTAAACCGCCGCAGTAGATTTATGATATCAAGCTTACCAACCATCATTCCACCCATGAGCAAGAACTCGGGAATTGGTGCACGAACTCGATCAAAATCCATGCCCAGCAACCGGCCATCAAAATTTTCTGGAATAATTGCACGACCCGCGATTCCGGCGCCTGTAATATTATTACGGTAATCGGGATGTACCCCGCAGGGTAGAAATGTCACGTCGGTATTGTCTTCCAGATAATCGATTACGCCCGGCCCGTCGCGCAGATAAACTCGTCGGTGTTCACTATACCGGTCATCACCGATGAGTTGATCTAGATACACAGCAGCCTCCTCTACCGAGTCCTCAAAACCTGCTTTCCGGTTCTGCGAATTACCCGGGATCCACAAGGTGCCGGCGGACGTCGCTCCAGTACCCCCGACTTGGTCCGCTTTCTCGCACACTATAGCGTCGAGTCCTTCAAGAGACGCTACTAGAGCCACAATCATACCGGCAGGACCGGCACCAGCAATCAGAAGATCGGTCTCAATATCCCAGTCCAGCGTACCCATTCAGTATTCCTAAACGTTCTTTGTAAGAAGAAGGTAATAGTAATCAGCGGAACAACTTTCGGCCCCAGTTGGAATACCCTCCGCAGGAATTGGTAGAAACCACTTTCGACAAAATCTATCTTAGATTGTTGCACTTTATTAGGCCAGCGGGTCGCGGTTTGGTAATTCGGACGTAGAGCAGAAGAATACAACTTTCTAACAAAGCGGTTCCCGGCAACCAACGTGATATGACACTCATCGCGGGCCCGAAATCCATTTAACAAATTGTCTCGTAAAATTTTGTTGTTGGAGTGAATTGGTGGTTTTTTATGCAGTGGATGTGCCGGAATATATGGGTCTTCCTTGATCCGCGTAACGATTTATTTTTGGGTTTTTCGCGTGAACGCTTCCTTCGGAAGATCCAGGAATGAATACCTCTTGAGATCACTTTAGGGAACGATGCGAGTGTAGATAGAAAAATTACTGACCAGATAATAACCTATTAGCTGTTTGGCCTACTGAGAAATTATTACTCCCGGTGCCGTGTGAAAAGAGCTCGGCAACCGGCGTGTTAGGTGGGCTGGGAGGATGGTGTTTAGTTCCCCAACCCCGATCATCAACTGTTAGCGCGGCCTGTGCGAGATAATGTAACGTCGCGGTGGACATAAACATTTATCAAAAACCCAATTCCGATCATTAGGGTTAACATCGCCGTACCGCCATAAGAAATCATCGGGAGGGGTACCCCGACGACAGGTATAAGCCCCATCACCATTGCAATATTAATAAAGACATATAAAAAAAGTATGGCCGTCAGACCCATGGCAAGCATCCGCCCAAAATGATTACGAGATCGCAATGCAATGCCGAAACCATAGACCATGATTATTGTGTAAAGCCCAAGTAAGATTAACCCCCCAACCATCCCGAATTCCTCCGCCATCATGGTAAAGATGAAATCTGTCTGCTTTTCGGGTACGAAATTTAAGCGACTTTGTGACCCCTCCATGAAACCCTTTCCAAACAATCCACCCGATCCTAAGGCTATCTTGGACTGTAGAATATGGTATCCCGCTCCAAGCGGATCTCTCTCCGGATCAAGGAATGTAAGAATACGGTTCTGCTGGTATGTTCTTAGAGTACTCCAGACTATCGGTACAGTCGCACCCATCCCAGCTAAGACTATGGCAAATTTCCATAGACGCACCCCCGCAGCAAAAAAGAAAGTCCCCCCAATCATGGTGAGAAATAGAGCCGTACCGAGATCTGGTTGCTTCAACACTAACGCCGCCGGCAGAGCAACGAGTAATAACGGCACAAAAAGATAAGGGATGCGTCTTAAATTTTCAGTGGACACGCTATGAAAATAACGTGCTAAGGCCAACGCTAGTGCGACTTTCATCAATTCCGATGGTTGCAACTTTATAACCCCGAGGTTTACCCATCGCTGCGCGCCCATGCCGATAGATCCGGCCACTTCGACAGCGACTAGCAACGCTATAAGTGCAGCGTAAATTATATAGGAATAACGCCACCAAAACTGGATATCGACCAGCGCGATAGCGATTAGAATCACCAAGCCAACCACATATCGCGCGATCTGACGTGCAGCCCAAGGGTCCCAAGAGCCATTAGCCGCCGAATAAAGCATAGCGACCCCGATCGCTGCCGTAACACTAACAATTATGATCAACCCCCAGTTGATCTGGAGAAATTTGCGTCCAAGAGTTAACCTTCTAGAACCTGAAAACTCCCGCATTGTAATCAGATATCCTCGATCTTGGACTTGCGGATTTGTAAAAGCGGGCTTTTACGGCCAGACGGGTCATGCTTCTGCGTTGCCACCAGCAAATCACGACCAATAGGTGCAGCCACGTTTGAGCCTTCGCCCCCATGTTCGACAACTACGGAGACCGCATAGCGGGGCTTATCCGACGGCGCATATCCTACAAACAGAGCATGATCCCTCTCTCGCCAAGGGCGTTCGTGACTCTTGAGTATTCCTGTCTCACGTTCGGCCTTGCTTATCCGCCGGACCTGAGCAGTACCGGTCTTACCAGACATTTCCATACCTTCCATAGAGATCCGCGCCCGATACGCTGTTCCCCCTGGGTGATTTGTAACCTGGTTCATTCCCTCTCGCACAACGTCAAGAGAGCGGCTGGAAATTCCGAGAGACTTAAACTTTGGCTGTATTTGTTCGATTAGTGTTTCTGAGGGTCTCACTATTCGGGGAGTGATGGCGATGCCATTATTGGCCAGCCGCGCGGTCATCACGGCAAGCTGCATCGGCGTGGTCAGAACAAAGCCTTGACCAATACCGGAAATCAACGTTTCACCCTGTTGCCAGGGCGCGCCGATCAAGGCCTTCTTCCAAGCACGTGTCGGAATTATCCCGTTTTTCTCTGATGGAAGTTCCACGCCGGTTTTACTACCTAGCCCGAGTTTTTCGGCCATATCGGCAATCCGATCAATACCCAGGCGCTTCGCGATATCATAGAAATAGACGTCGCAAGAATTTCTGTGAGCACTAAACATATCTTGCCAACCGTGACCATGCGTCTTCCAGCAGTGGAACCTTGCCTTCCCAAGCTGGGTGAACCCGGTACACAAAACGCGGTGGTTAGGTCCGATTATCTTGGCTTCCAAGGCTGCTAGCGCGACAACCATCTTGAAGGTAGAACCCGGTGCATACAGGCCAGAGATGGTCTTATTAATTAGCGGCGTGTGTGGGTTATTGATAAGACGGTGCCACGACCTTGATGAGAGGCCGGTTACAAAATTGTTCGGGTCGAAACCGGGGACCGAAGCTAAAATAAGGATATCCCCATTATGGATATCCATTACAACGGCCGCAGCACTCTTTTCTTTCTTTAGCCTAGTGGCAGCTAGTTTTTGCAAGTCGCGGTCGATTGTCAGCCTCAAATCGTCTCCGGGTTGGCCCTCCTGACGCGACAGTTCCCGGATCACTCGGCCAACTGAGTTCACTTCCACTTGGCTACTACCAGCCTTACCACGAAGATCGAGATCAAATACCCGCTCAATCCCGTTTTTTCCAGTTTTGAACCCCGGGAGTTGGAGGAGAGGATCACCAGTGATCTCTTTCTGGGAAACCGCCGACACATAGCCAAGGACATGAGAGAAATCGTGGGCAAAGGGATATAGCCGACTCTGCCCAACCTCGATCGAGAGGCCAGGAAGGTCAGGTGCATTTACCTCTATACGAGAGACTTCTTCCCACTGAAGATTTTCACGGACAGTTACCGGAACAAAGTCTCGGCGGCGGCGCACCTCCCGGAGAATACGCTGCCGATCATGATCTCCTAATGAAATAATCTCCGATAACGCACTTAGTGTGGCCTCGACGTCCGGAACCTGTTCCGACACGAGGGATACTCGGTAATTTTCCTTGTTTATTGCTAACGGTCTTCCAAACCTATCGAGGATGCGACCCCGTGGTGGCGCCAACAACCGAAGATTAATACGGTTTTCCTCAGCAAGAGTGGAGTATTTATCAGCCTCAACCACCTGAAGTTGGTACATGCGGCCGCCAAGCATACTCAGCAACGCAAGCTTGCCAGCACCGAGAATAGCAACCCGCCGAGAAAATACCTTATATCGGCCTGTCTCTCTATACACCGGAGTCTACTGGCCTCAGCACGGCATGTTGGATCCGTGCAAGAAACCACGCCATGAAGGGGAAAGCCCCGATAGTTAGAAAAGCTTGGAAGAGAATTGCTAACGGGCTAACCAGCGTGAAATTAAGCACACACGCAATAATCCAGGAGAGAATGGCAGCGGCGAACGCTACTAAAGAGAAACACCACCATATAACACCGAATGCCTTTCCTTGAAAAAAAGTTCTTTGAGATACAATCGCCCAATTCGCAAGGAGTAGTATCAGAGCATAAAGGCCTATCGGAGATCCAACCAGGAAATCCTGCCAGAGGCCCACTGCAAATGCCGCAATGGATGGAAATAAATCTGGTCGGTATATCGCCCAGTAAAATACTGTCACTAGTCCAACATCGACTGCAATCTGCCCGTAGCCTTGGACGTTAAACGGCAACGCTGAAATCATGATCAAAAAAGCGCTGATCACAAACGGGAAAAACTGCCTAGTCGACCGATCGAAGCGCTGCAGAACAGTATTAATCATTTCATCCGCGATGTCCTAGTCGTCGATGGAGTAGGCTGGTCCGAAATGTTTCCGGGGAAGTCAGTAATGACGCGGACGTATTCAAGTAAATCAAAATTTGTAAATGGCGCCACCCTGATTACGCCATCTTCAATACTGAATATAATACCGACTGGTAAACCCGCTGGAAAAACCCCACCCTGCCCAGAGGTCACAATACGATCACCGAGATTTAAACGCGCGTTGGGCGTTATAAATCCAAGCTTCAGAGTCGAACTGTTATCACCAGACAGTATTGCGCGGACACGACCCTCCTGGCTCACAACGGGGATCCGAGAGTTTAGGTCAGTAATCATCAAGACACGCGCCGAGCGTCGACCAAACCCGGCAACCCGACCCACAAGTCCTTCTCCACTGATGACGGCGTCGCCGCGGTCAATTCCGCTAGCCGAACCTGCATTGATAAGTGCGGACCGGGCAAATACCCCACCGGAATCCGCGATAATTCGCGCTGTCGAGAAAGTCACACCCGTTTTTTCAGGTGCAAAATTCAACATTTTTCGGAAAGCTTGGTTCTCTGCATCCAATGCACGGGCTGCGCTCTGCCATTTAAGTAGCCGCGCGTTCTGTTCTCGGAGCCGCGAGTTTTGCTCATAGACACTAAAAAAATATTCAGCCCGGTCAATCCCAGCAGAAATCGTGGTTATTGGCCTTGAAAGGCCGTCCAAAACCGGCGCAATCATATCTATCACCCCCGACCGGACTCGCTCTACCGCGTAGTTTTCCGCCTTGCCAAGCAACACGATTGTAAATGCGGAAAAGATCAAAAGAAGTAGAGAAAAACGGTTCAGCAATGCCTTCAACGGCACTGTGAACTTAGCGACAGATTCAGCGCGATGTCTCACTCAAATCCCCAGAATACGATTCTTAACCAACTTTTCGGGCATCCGCCGAGGTTTACCCATTTTCCGATCATGATAATTATACTAACGCCGATCTTAATACATCGACGTAAGAACATTCTTCAACGTATTCATTTCCTCAAGGCAACGGCCTGTGCCCAGCGCAACGCAAGATAGCGGCTCTTCAGCCAGACTAACTGGAAGTCCAGTAGCATGGCGCAGTACTAGATCGATGTTTCCTAGCAACGCGCCGCCGCCCGTCATAACGATACCTTTGTCAACGATATCCGCTGCCAATTCCGGCGCGGTATGCTCCAATGCAACCTTTACCGCTTCAATAATTGCGCTTACCGGTTCTGCGAGACTCTCAGCTATTTGACGCTCGCTAATTACGAGTTCTTTAGGTACGCCGTTCATCAAATCACGCCCCTTGATTTCCATTACTCCACCATCTCCGTCTGGCGGAACGCAGGCTGAACCAATTTCCTTTTTTATACGCTCCGAGCTACTTTCGCCGACCAGAAGATTATGGTTCCGACGGATATAGGCGATGATAGCCTCGTCCATTTTATCTCCGCCAACACGTACGGATCTAGAATATACAATCCCACCAAGAGAAAGTACCGCGACCTCGGTTGTGCCGCCCCCAATATCTACAACCATCGAGCCGGTGGGTTCGGTCACGGGAAGACCGGCCCCGATCGCCGCAGCCATTGGCTCCTCAATGAGGAATACACGCCGTGCACCAGCACTTTCTGCCGATTCTTGGATAGCCCGACGTTCAACCGCTGTGGAACCGGAGGGAACACAGATTATCACTTGGGGCGCCGAAAATCCCCGGCGGTTATGTACCTTCCGTATAAAATGTTTGATCATCTCTTCGGCAATCTCAAAATCTGCGATCACTCCATCTCTCAGGGGCCGTATAGCCTCAATGTTGCCGGGCGTCCTGCCAAGCATCATCTTTGCTTCGTCACCAACAGCAAGAACCTGCTTTCGCCCCTTGATTGAAGCAGTTGCTACGACCGATGGCTCGTTGAGGACAATCCCTCGGCCTTTTACGTAGACAAGCGTGTTGGCGGTACCAAGGTCGATCGCCATATCGGCAGACAGCATACCGAGTAATTTAGAGAACATGAAACCTCTCTTCTTTCATCGTTCAATTGTTCGATCCGGCGGCGGCCGGTTTATCCACGGCCCGGCCCATCCGGGTCATATTTCAGGCGCTCAAAGCCCTGGGTGCAGTTTTTTCCCGCTTAACTAGCATTTTGTTCAATGCATTTATGTATGCGCGGGCGGAAGCAACAAGTGTATCGGTATCGGCGCCTTGACCGTTCACCGTCTTCCCGCCTTCCTCCAGCCGGACCGTTACTTCAGCCTGCGCATCGGTACCCTCAGTAACCGCCTGCACTTGATAAAGCTGGAGACTCGCATTGTAACTGGTAAGTTCTTTGATAGCGTTAAACGTCGCATCGACAGGACCATCTCCAGTCGATTTAGTCTTCCGAGTTTCTTCATCGACCTCCATTGTCAACTCAGCCGTCTGCGGCCCCTCCGACCCACATATAACTTGTAATGACACAAAACGCATTCGGTCATTTCCACGGACGATCTCATCATCGACCAGTGCGACTATATCCTCATCAAAGATCTCGCGTTTTTTGTCTGCTAGAGCCTTAAATCGACGAAACGCATCTTGGAAAGCATTGTCACCAAGATCATAGCCTAGCTCGCTCAACTTTTCTTTGAAGGCAGCACGTCCAGATAATTTCCCTAATACAAGTTTTGATTCGTTTAACCCCACCGAATCCGGGGTCATAATTTCATAGGTATTGGCATTTTTCAGCATTCCGTCCTGATGAATGCCGGATTCATGGGCGAATGCATTCGCGCCAACGATGGCCTTGTTAGGCTGAACAGTGAACCCAGTTATTGTCGAAACAAGCCGGGAGGCCTTGGTAATCATCTCCGTTTTTACATTCGTCATGAAGGGCATAACGTCTTGGCGGGTCCTTAACGCCATCACAATTTCTTCCAACGCTGCATTCCCGGCACGTTCTCCAAGGCCGTTAATCGTACATTCCACCTGCCGTGCGCCGGCTTCCACCCCAGCCAACGAATTAGCAACTGCAAGTCCCAAGTCATTATGACAGTGGGTTGAGAAGATCGCCTTATCGCTATTTGGAACACGTTGTATTAACATCCGAATTAAACTGCCAAATTCCTCCGGAACCGAATAACCGACTGTGTCGGGCAGATTTATACATGTGGCGCCCGCGTTGATCGCCGCTTCGACGCATCGGCACAGAAAATCGTGATCCGACCGCGTGCCGTCCTCTGGCGACCAATCAACATCATCGGTATGATTACGAGCGTAGCTTACGCTATCCACCACGTGCTGATAGACTTCGTCGGGTTCCATCTGCAACTTGTATTTCATGTGCAGTGGACTCGTAGCGATGAAAGTATGAATGCGTGGCCTTGCAGCAGGCTTAAGAGCCTCCGCGGCACGCTCGATATCTGCACGACCCGATCGAGCAAGACCGCAGATGGTCGAATTCTTGACCAACTTCGCTATCTCATTGACAGCCTCAAAATCGCCATTTGAAGCAATGGGAAAGCCTGCTTCGATTACATCGACACCCATTTCTTCGAGTGCTTCGGCAATACGGAGTTTTTCATCGAGGTTCATGGATGCACCCGGCGATTGCTCTCCATCGCGTAAGGTGGTATCGAAAATTATAACTTGGTTGGAGTCAGTATCGCCGCTCATTGATGAGTTCCTCGTGTCTCCTAATTCCTGACTTAGGTTGTTGAAAGTTCTTCCCCTGAATTAAGCCGTATATTCACAGCTATATTCAGGGGTACCTAAGTCGGAGAGCCCCATCACCAATGGAAAATAGCGGCGTAAACGTCGTAGATCCACACACGTATTGTTGGCCACGGAGAGAATCCGTCACCAAGATAGTGCGTAAAAGTCCGTCGCTTCCCATTACCATTGCTTTCGCCCGTAAAAAGATTCCCCGAACACCAAATTCACTCACCGCAATACCAGTTGGCGTCATTTAAAAATGATAATTGTTAACATTGGCGGTTAACATCTTATTACTAAGCCGTTTTTACCAGCGAGCGCAACGGTTTTATTGGCCGAAAAACAGAGGATTTCTATCCGGCCCGAGCCATAAGGCCCGGGTTTGGTGCAATCAGTTCTTATTTTTGTCAACCAGTGCTCCCTCTTTGATCCACGGCATCATATCTCGTAGCTTTGCGCCAACCTCTTCTATGCTGTGCTCTTCTCCGTGTCGGCGCATCGCTTTAAAGTTTGGCTGACCCGCCTTATTTTCAAGTACCCAATCACGGGTAAACTTGCCCGTTTGGATCTCTTTCAGTACATCGCGCATTCGATTCTTAACGGTCTCGTCGATCAAGCGCGGTCCGCTGACAAGATCGCCGTATTCCGCAGTATTTGAGATTGAATAGCGCATATTTGCGATGCCGCCTTCGTAGATCAGGTCAACGATTAGCTTCACTTCGTGCAGACATTCGAAATAGGCCATCTCTGGAGCATATCCCGCTTCTACTAGCGTTTCGTATCCTGCCGTAATCAAGGATGTCAGTCCACCACACAGAACAGCCTGTTCCCCAAAAAGATCAGTTTCGCACTCCTCCCTGAACGTAGTTTCGATAATGCCGGAGCGCCCACCGCCGATCGCAGATGCGTATGAAAGGCCTATCTCTAACGCGTTACCAGAGGCATTCTGCGCGACAGCGATAAGGCAAGGCACGCCGCCGCCGCCTACAAATTCAGAGCGGACGGTATGGCCGGGCCCCTTAGGCGCAACCATAAATACGTCCAAATCCGGACGTGGCTCAATCAGCCGGAAATGAACTGACAGGCCATGAGCAAAGGCTAGTGCAGAACCTTCTTTCAAATTTTTGCGAAGCTCCGCGACATACAGGTCTGCTTGAAGCTCGTCGGGTGCTAAAATCATCGTAACATCAGCCCACGCGGCGGCATCGGCAGGTGTCATGACCCTCAGTCCAGCGTTTTCAGCCTTGGAAACACTGCCCGATCCTTCGCGGAGGCCGACAATGACTTCCTTTACGCCAGAATCATTCAGATTATTCGCGTGGGCATGTCCCTGGCTACCGTACCCAATGATCGCAACTTTTTTGCCCTTGATTAAATTAACGTCCGCATCCCGGTCGTAATAAACTCTCATTGTACTTTCTTTCCCTATAGAAATTCTTTGTTAGATAGTGTCTGTGGCGGGATTTCTAGAGTGCTGCTTTGCCGCGCGCAATAGCCACCACACCCGTCCTAGAAACATCCACAAGGCCAAGCGGCTCCATCAGATTAACAAATGCGTTTAGCTTCTCTGTCGACCCGGAGATCTCGAACACGAAAGATTCGTTTGTACTGTCGATCGCCCGCGCCCGGAAGATATCTGCTATACGCAGCGCCTCCACCCGTTTGTTGCCTCGGCCGACCACCTTGATTAATGCCAGCTCACGTTCAACGCTAGAACCGTCGGTGGTCAGATCAACCACACGGTGAATGGGCACCAACCGGTCGAGCTGCGCCTTTATTTGTTCAATAACCATCGGAGTACCACTAGTTACGATCGTGATCCGGCTAATAGCCTTATTGGCGTCGGTCTCGGCGACTGTGAGACTTTCGATATTGTATCCCCTCCCTGAGAACAGTCCTATTACCCTAGCCAGAACGCCCGCTTCGTTATCTACCAATACTGCGATGGTATGTCGTTCTATTGTCTCATCCACGACCATTTCCCACTCCGTCGTCTTTTTTTAATACGTACCCCAATTTTTAAATCTTACACCAGCACCATGCCCTCTTCGGAAACGGGCTTCGTTGCCTCATCCTCCGGCCCAAGAAGCATATCGTTGTGCGCCGCACCGGATGGGATCATCGGGAAGCAGTTCTCTGTCTGGTCGACCCAAATATCAGCGATAACCGGTCGATCTGTCTCAATCATTTCTTGAATGACGTCATCGACCTCGTCCGGTTTCTTAGCACGTAAACCGGTCCACTGGCACGCCTCAGCTAATTTCACCAAATCTGGTAACGCGTCGGTATAGCTCTCGGCGTAGCGACCGCCGTGCAGAAGTTCCTGCCATTGACGAACCATACCCATATACTGGTTATTCGTGACGAATACCTTTACTGGCGCTCGATACTGAACTGCCGTAGACATTTCTTGCATGTTCATCAGAAAGGATGCCTCGCCTGAGATATCGACTACAAGTGATCGAGGGTGCGCCACCTGAACGCCGATCGCGGATGGCAGGCCATACCCCATCGTCCCAAGCCCGCCAGAGGTCATCCACCGATTTGGCTCATTGAACTTATAGAATTGCGCCGCCCACATCTGGTGCTGGCCGACTTCAGTCGTGATGTAACAGTCGAGGTTCTTGGTGTGCTCGTACAGACGTTCGATAGCATATTGCGGCTTAATCACTGAATTGCCTTGGTCATAGTTGAGGCAGTCTTTTTTCCGCCAGTCGTTGATGTTATTCCACCAAGCCTTCATAGCTTTGGCGTTGACCTTTAGTTTTTTGGACTTCCACGTGCTTAGCACCTGACCGAGCACGTTGCCCACATCGCCGACGACCGGGAGATCGACCACCACATTCTTATTAATTGATGACGGATCGATATCGATATGTATTTTTTTCGAATTTGGTGCAAATGCGTCGAGTCGGCCGGTGATACGATCATCAAAACGAGCGCCGACTGCAATAATCAAATCGGCTTCGTGCATGGCGAGGTTCGCCTCATAAGTACCGTGCATCCCCAACATACCTAAAAACTGCTTGTCGGTTCCCGGATAGGCGCCGAGCCCCATCAGTGTCAGCGTGATCGGTGCTCCGGTCATTTTGATAAGACGATTCAGCTGTTTGCAGGCCTTGGGTCCGGAATTTATGACCCCGCCACCACAGTAAAACAGCGGTTTTTTGGCCCCCGCAATCATCGCCACGACTTTTTCGATTTCTTTTTTCCCGGCTGAAAGCTTCGGCCGATAGGTGCGATGCTCGACCTTCGAGAAATTCTCATACTGGCCTAGTTCCATCAGAATATCTTTGGGTAGATCTACAACTACCGGACCAGGTCGACCACTTCGTGCAACATAGAACGCTTCGTGCATAACCTTGGGGAGATCCTCGATCCGCTTGACCAGATAGTTGTGTTTCGTACACGGACGGGTAATGCCGGTGGTATCCGCCTCCTGAAACGCGTCGTTGCCGATCAAGTGTGTAGGAACCTGTCCCGTCAAGCAAACGATAGGAATACTATCCATGAGCGCATCGGTCAGCCCGGTGACCGCATTCGTCGCGCCGGGGCCTGAGGTCACAAGAACGACGCCAACTTTACCAGTTGACCGGGCGTAGCCTTCCGCCATATGGACGGCGCCACCCTCCTGACGAACAAGAACGTGTCGCAGCTGGTTCTGCTGAAAGATCGCATCATAAATTGGTAATACCGCGCCGCCGGGATATCCGAATACGGTATCGACTCCCTCGTTTAGTAACGCCTGGATAATGATCTCGGAACCGTTCACATTTTTACCGGCCATCGGTCTTCTCATTCCTTAAATTCGTACGTCGGCCAGGGATAACCAAAAATTATGAAAGAAAAACCGGCCCACCGGCCGGCTTTGTATTATCCCCGAGCGTTTTTCGCACCGCACAATTGGTCCAAAGCCGGAAACTATCCCCGTAAACCTAGTCGGTCAACAGAAATTTACTAATATCTGGAAAGATTTTATCCAATGATATTTCCGAATATTTCGTTTGAATCACAATATCTGGAATAATCTGATGTCGAAACCAAGTTTCCTGACGTTTTGCGTAGCGTCTCGTATCGCGCTTAGCCGTATCTATCATACGATCACGATGCATAACTCCGTCGAGAAAGCTACGGATCGGAGGAACGCCAACCGCTCTCAATGGGGGGTAATCGTCTTTCGGGCCGGCAGCAAGCATCCTTTTAACCTCCTCAATGGCCCCAGCATTTAGCATACGATCAAAACGCTCATTTATTGCGTGATAAAGTATGTCACGCTCAGGCAAAATCACGATTGTAAAAAAACGCAACCCCTTTGGGGCCGCCTCTGTCTCGCCAATTTGCCAATCAGATAACCGTTTACCGGTGTAAAGGAAAATCTCAAGCGCTCGGACGATCCTCTGGCCATCAGCTGGATGGAGACGTTTAGCCATTCCGGGATCCATCTCAGAGAGCTCTCGATGAAGCACGGTAGGACCCTCGAGACGCAGGCGTTGGTTGAGGCTATATCTAAATTCAGCCGGTACCGACGGCATTCGGTGGAGGCCTGTCATCAACGCCCGAAGGTACAGTCCGGTTCCACCAACCAAGAAAGGAACTTTGTTGGCTCTATGGCAGCCAGAAATAATCTCCAATGCATTCTGACGCCAGATACCAGCAGAATTTCTGTCATTGCGGCCAAGCACACCATAAAGATGGTGGGGGACACCTCCTTGTTCCATCAGAGAGGGACGGGCAGTAATGACTTGCAGATCGCGGTAAACTTGCATGGAGTCCGCGTTGATTATCTGGCCGCCAACCCGTTGAGCAAGCCCTAGAGCCAGCCCAGATTTTCCGCTAGCCGTTGGCCCGCCGACGACAATTACAGGTTTTGTGCTCAACCCTTAGAAATTTTCAGCGCAACGAAGCGCTGCGCTCCGCCAGCCTCGATCAGGATAAGAATTGTATTCAAATTTGCTTTCGTAGCTTGCTCAACCTTGACGCGAACCTGCTCTGGTGTAGTTACGGCCTCTTGGTCTGGACCAATTTTACGTATTATCGAACCCGCGGGAATACCCTTTTCCGCGGCCGGACCGGTTGGGGAGATTTTAGTTATAACAACTCCCTTTTTAGGATTCTTTAATTTGAATTTTTCACTCAAGGCGGGTGTAAGTATCGAAAGAGTCATTCCGAGCTCATCAACTTTGATGACGTCGGCGGTTTTTTTCATTTGGTCCGGCGCGGTCTCCACCAATTTGGTCTCGTCCTCCGGGAATTCGCCCAACGTCACCGGCAGGCGAATGCTCTTACCGTTGCGCCAGACTTCAACACTAACTGCCTTGCCGATCGATGTCTCCGCGACAATTCTTGGCAGACGCCGCATTTCACCAACAATTTTATTATCAAATTTAAGAATAACGTCACCAACCTTGATATTATACCTTGCGGCCGGACCATCCTTTGAAAGAGAAGCTACAAGTGCACCCGTCGCTTTTTCGAGGCCTAAGCTTTGCGCGATCTCCTTTGTAACTGTTTGGATACGCACACCTAGCCACCCACGTCGGGCTTTACCAAATTTTTGAAGCTGCTCGATGATTGGCCGGGCTAGATTTGAAGGAATTGCAAATCCAATACCAACACTACCGCCGGTTGGTGAAAAAATTGCGGTATTTATGCCTATCACTTGGCCCTTCAGATTGAACATTGGCCCACCAGAATTTCCCCGGTTAATGGACGCATCCGTCTGAATGAAGTCATCATATGGTCCGGAGTTGATATCTCGCTGCCGCGCGGACACTATTCCCGCAGTCACGGTGCCTCCTAAGCCAAAAGGATTGCCAATCGCCACCACCCAGTCGCCAACCCGAGTTTTGCCAGAGTCGCCGAATGGCACAGCGACCAGGGGAGATTTGGGCTCCACCTTAAGCAGGGCGAGATCCGTCTTGGGATCACGCCCTATCAGCTTGGCTTTCAGCCTAGTGTCATTATGAAGAGTAACTGTAATTTCATCGGCCTCTGCGATTACGTGATTATTCGTAACCACGAAGCCATTTTCGCTGATTACGAAACCAGATCCAAGCGAGGTCGCGCGACGTTGTGGCGCCCCGCGTTGTTGGCGGTCGAAGAATTCCTTGAAAAATTCTTGGAAAGGCGAACCTTCAGGAAATTGGGGGACCTGTGGCCCCCCCTCCTCAGACTGCTTCTGGGCCTGGGTCGTAGAAATATTTACAACTGACGGGAGCAACCTTTCCGCCAAGTCGGCAAAGCTGTCTGGCGCTCCCCGCGCTTGCGCGGAAGCCGACACGAATATCACTGATCCCGCCAAAACAAGGACGAGCGGAACTACTCGAGTTAGAAAACTCACGGCGTTTCTCATGTCACTCTTAGTCTCGGCTTGGCCGGTGACAACACTTTCCATTACAGGAGTCCCATATGTTAAGTGGAGATAAACGATATTGTAAATTCCTAGTCTTTTACCAACCAGATTATCCCAACCCCGATGATTGCGGCCAGAAGACCGGTGCTACGAAGCGCCGGTCCCGACACGTGCTGGATATGTAGTGCCATCTTACGCATCCCCTCGGGAAATAGGGCATAAAGCCCACCCTCCAAAGCCAGAATTAATCCGATAGCGACGACTAGTTCGTTTGTCATTCTCCTGTCACTCGACTTGGCTATTTGTCGATGCTTGACCGTGCCCGGCTACTATCTCCCGGGAGATCGTTAAAGAACCTAAAAAATTCACTATCAGGCGATAGTACCATCGTTGTGCCATCGTTAAGGGCGGCCTCGTAAGCTTCCAGAGAACGATAGAATGCAAAAAATTCAGGGTCCTTCCCGAACGCGGAATTGAGTATTAGCGTCCGTTGCCCCTCGCCTTCACCACGGAGGATCTGGGCTTTCCGCTGCGCTTCTGCGAGGATGATCGTCCGTTCTCGCTCAGCCTCTGCTTGAATGCGCGCCTTTATTTCAGCACCTTCAGCCCGTAATTTAGCTGCCTGAGCAACACGTTGAGACCGCATCCTATTGTAAACGGACTCGCTGGTTGTCGGCGGCAAATCTGTCCGGCCAATACGAACGTCAACTACGACTATGCCGAAATCTTTAGCTTGCCGTTTCAACTCTGTGGTGATGCGACTCATTACGTCGTCTCGCTTACTCGAGAGCATGTCTGCGAGAAGCACTCGACCGACTTCCGCCCGTACGGCAGAATTGAGGATACGGCCGAAGATATCGATGAAGTTCACTTCTGTATCTGCACGAAGCTTGAACCGCAGAGGTGAGACAATACGATATCTGACAAAAGCGTCTACGTTGATGCGCTTTTGGTCAGCCAGAATAATCTCTTGGGCCGGCGGATCCAGACTAAGGATACGCTTGTCATAATAGGTGGCCGTGCGCCACGGCAACTTCGTGTGGAGTCCAGGTCTGGGCTCTTCGTGCCGAGGCTGCCCAAATTCTAATATCAGCGCCTGTCGCGTCTGATGGACCGTGTAAAGGGAACTGAACGCAACGATACCAACAATTATGACTATAACACCAAGAACAACTAGTCGTATATTTGTCATTGGTCCCCTCCCTCTTTGCGTTTTCGAAGTTCTGGCAGAGGAAGATAAGGTACGACGCCGGAGCCACCTTGGCCCTTATCAACAATAACCTTTTCGGACCGGCCAAGAACTTCTTGCATACGCTCTAAGTATAAACGACGAGTGGTAACATCTTTACCAGTCTTATATGCTTCATAGACTGATAGAAAACGCTTCGCTTCGCCATCGGATTCTTTGATAAGTCGTTCGCGATATGCAGCAGCCTGCTCTGTTTGGCGGGACGCCTCACCCTTCGCTTTTGGCACGATATCATTTCTGTAAGCCTCGGCCTCGTTCTGCTGGCGCTCTTTGTCTTGACGCGCTCGCTGGACGTCGTTGAAGGCATCAATAACTTTTTGAGGCGGATCAACCTTTTGCATCTTCACGTCTGCGATAAAGACGCCGGCCTTATAGTCATCCATAATTCTTTGAAGAACGTCTCGGGTTCGGGACTCAACTTCGGTACGTTTCGTAGCTAATACTTCCTCTAGTGGCGTCTGCCCAACAATCTCCCTGATCGAGCTTTCCGCTGCGAGTTTGACAGTCGTTTCAGGGTCTCGAATGTTAAACAAGAAATTTGGGGCATTCTTAATGCGCCACTGAACCACAAAATCAATGTCGATAATGTTTTGATCTCCGGTCAGCATTAGGCTTTCTTCGGCGACGTCACGGACATTGTCGCCGCGACCGACAGAACCGAAGGACCGGAATCCGATATTTGTCTGGTTGGTCTTTTCAACATTCGGCTTTTGTACTGAGCCGATCGGCCAAGGTGCCCAGAAGTTTAGGCCCGGCTGTGTGGTGTTCACATATCGACCGAAAAGCAGTTCGATACCATTTTCTCCCGGTTGAACTCTATAGAGCCCGCTCAGCATCCAAACGATTAAGACGAGTAGTAGGGCGATAATAATACCACGTGGGCCACCTAGCCCCCCGGGAATGATGTTCTTCACTCGATTTTGTCCTTGGCGAATAAGCTCCTCTATATCGGCAGGGCCGCCGCCGTTACCGCCGCCGCCCGATGGTTTACCAGCCCACGGACCTTGCCCACCTCCATTACCAGAGCTTCCCCATGGACCTCCGCCGTTCCCGCCTTGCTGTTTCCATGGCATGACGTCAACCCCTATCTGTAAAAGTTAATAACAACATTTTGGCGTGCAAAAATCTCACAAAATTAAATATTTGGCGTCAAAGGCTTTCGACCTGACCGCGCGCCTTATATGATAGCTAGCAATTATGTGCAATGCGGGTTTTTCCTGCAAGTTAGCGAAATTGTAAATTTGACGGAGAAGTCAAGTATGACTGACCTCACCGAAACCGAAATTCAAGCGGTATTGAGTAACGTTTATCTTCCCGGTTCCGGTCGGAGTTTAATTGATGAAGGTATCGTCGTCGGACTCATAGTCAAGGACGGCCACGTCCAGTTTACATTGGAAATAGATCCCAAGGATGCAGAAATTATGGAACCTGTCCGAAAAACAGCGGAAGATGCTGTTCGGACACTGGGGGGTGTTCTTTCGGTTACTGCGGTCCTCGCCGCCCACCGCGAAACCCATCCCCAACACCAAAATCAACAAGGTAAGGCCCAAGCCGGACCGCAAGGGTCAAAAGACCTTCTCCCACAAGTAGGCGCAATCATCGCCGTCGCATCAGGCAAGGGCGGTGTCGGCAAGTCTACGACTGCGGCCAATCTCGCTGTCGCCCTCGGGCAGATGGGCCTCCGGACAGCGATGCTAGATGCGGACATTTACGGCCCTTCCCTCCCCACTATGATGGGTATCACTGACAGACCAACATCAGCAGACGGCAAGACCATAACTCCTATCGAGGCGTACGGCGTAACCTGCATGTCTATTGGTTTCTTGACACCAGAGGACACAGCCATGATATGGCGCGGCCCAATGGTGATGAGTGCGCTGGAACAGATGATGGGCGATGTCGACTGGGGAACGCAGGACGTTCTTGTCGTCGATATGCCGCCGGGAACGGGAGATGCTCAACTGACCATGGCGCAGCGCGTCCCGCTTGCTGGCGCGGTGATTGTCTCTACTCCTCAGGACCTATCGCTGATTGATGCCAAGAAAGGATTAAACATGTTCCGAAAGGTCGATGTACCGGTATTGGGTATTGTTGAGAACATGAGCTACTTTTTGTGTCCGAGCTGCGGCGAACGTTCAGATATCTTTGCCCATGGTGGGGCTGCTCAGACCGCAAACCAGATTGGTGTAGATTTTCTAGGCGAAATTCCGTTAGAGATTTCGATCCGAGAAGGCGGCGATAATGGAATGCCCGTAGTAGCCTCAGATCCCGACGGTGAATTCGCCCGAACCTATCTTTCGATCGCTAAAAGCGTATGGGAAAAAGTGGGGAGTGGCGCATCGAAGGTTAACGCTCCGAATATCTCATTTGAATAACCCAAAGGTTTCGAAAATGGGCTCTGCCGATATCCCTTTTCATAAAGAAATGCAGTTCGAATACGGCAGCGCCCAGCAAATCGCACCCCTAGTTCGGCGCATTGTTGCGGAAAACCCTAGCCCATTTACTCACTACGGCACGAACACCTATATCATCGGTTCGGGAGAAGTAGTTGTAATAGACCCGGGTCCCATGCTGGAACAGCACGTGGACAATATAAAAAACGCAATCGAGGGTGAGACCGTTACTCATATCCTAGTTACTCATACCCATCTAGATCATTCGCCGGCGTCAGACTGGCTTAAACAATTGGTAGACGCTCCGATTTATGGTGCTAATCTAAATCCATTAGATGTTGGGCAGGCTGTTGAGGCCCATCAGGAGGACTTCGTTGCGGACGAAGAAATTACGGACGGGGATACAATTTGCGGTCCGGGTTGGACACTTGAAGCTGTCTATACCCCCGGACACATGTCTAACCACCACTGTTTTGCCTTAAAGGAGCATAAACTGCTCTTTTCCGGAGATCACGTGATGGGTTGGAATACAACCATCGTCTCACCCCCGGACGGAAATATGCGCGAATACATGGACAGCCTGCGGATTTGTATAGAACGCAGTGAAAGTCTTTATCTCCCGGGCCACGGTCCAGAAATTGTTGACTCCAAGCCATTCGTCCGAGCTTATCTCAATCACCGGGTTATTCGTGAAAGTCAAATCGCCAAGCTTCTAAGCGAGGGCGTCGATACCATCCCGGATTTGGTCCGCCGAATGTACACTCATCTGCCCGAGAGAATGCATGCCGCCGCTGCACGTTCCGTACTTGCCCACATGCAGCACATGGTAGATACGGACCGGGCGATCTGTGATGGACCCATAGCATCGGACTCGATTTTTGCCCCGCGGACAGAGAAAATATAGTCAGCACTTCACGTTGAAGTTTCAGTGTATTACGGAATCAGAGACAATTTTTGGCCTATGAATCCATGATAGACCTAAAGCCAACCAATGGTTCGGGCTGGCGAGCGACCTTCAGGGATAAATTTCTATCCGGGTACCGACCGACACCATTTCCCAGATTTCATCCATTTCCCGGTTTGTCAAAGCAATGCAGCCTTGTGTCCAGTCCAACGTAGGGTGACCGACGTCATTTGCACTCCAGTTCGTAGGCAGACCGTGGATCATTATCTGCCCACCCGGGTGCACGCCAAGTTCAGAAGCGCGGGCTCGATCGCGCAAGTTCGGATAGGAGATGTGTAGGGAGCGGTAAAAATTAGATCGATCTGAATCGACGCGGTAATCGATCGTGTAGTTACCCTCCGGTGTCCTAGCGTCGCCCTTTCTAACTTTGTGACCCTTCGGATAACGGCCGAGCGCGACTCTATACACCCGTAGGACTCTATCGCCCCGCATCAGGACCATCTGACGCTCGCTTTTCAGCACCACCACGCGGTCGGCTTTGGCCGTCACAAACATGGCTGTTTTTTCTGATTGAGCCTTTGATGCCTCGACGGGCACCAAAGCCATAATCAATAAAATTACATAAAAAGCTCTCAAGCGCATTCCCCGAATCCAGCTCCCTGAACCGGGGCCAGTCTTAAACTGAGATGCAAATAGATAGCAAATACAGTCCTAAAGTTTACTGAGTTTCCACCCGTTCTAAAACCACTAAGGAGTAATCATGATCATCTTTTTCATCCGCTACCTGTCGTTCCCGAGAAATCTCGCACCAATCAAAAGTATTGATATCTGGGAACGATACATCGCCGGAAATTTTTGCATGCACCTCGGTCAAATAAATTCTATTTACAGAATTAAGTACTTCGGCATACACAGCCGCACCACCAATTACGATAAGTTCCTCTGCACCCCGAGACTTAACCGCGTCAATCACGCTATCAAGCGACCCAAATACCTCAATCCCATCCGCCGAAAACCCGGGATTACGGCTGACGATAAGATTGGGTCGTCCTGGCAGCGGTCGACCAATAGACTCAAACGTTTTCCTTCCCATTACTATCGGTTTCCCCATCGTAACAGTCTTGAAATATTTGAGGTCGCCAGAAAGTCTCCAAGGCAGTCTTCCGTTTTTTCCGATAATACCGTTTTCGGAAACGGCTACGATTAACGAGATTCGCAACGCCTCAGACCGCGACGGCAGCAGGAATATGCGGGTGGAAACGATATCCGTCTAGATTGAAATCTTCGTATGCGAAACCGAAGATATCGTCGACTGCCGGATTCAAAGTCAAGGTTGGCAGCGGATAAGCCGACCGCAACAGCTGCTGGTCAGCCTGCTTGATGTGGTTGGCATAAAGATGTGCATCCCCAAACGTATGTACGAACTCGCCGGGCTGCAGACCGGTCGCTTGCGCAATCATCAAGGTCAGCAGGGCGTAGGACGCGATGTTGAATGGAACGCCAAGAAATATATCCGCGCTGCGTTGGTAGAGTTGGCAAGAAAGCCTTCCATCGGCGACATAGAATTGAAACAGACAGTGACAGGGCGGTAGAGCCATTTTCTGTATATGTGGAACATTCCAAGCACTGACAATCAACCTTCGAGAGTCGGGATTGGTCCTTATCTGATTTACCACATCAGAAATCTGGTCGACCGTGGTACCGTCTCCTGCGTCCCATGAGCGCCATTGAGCGCCGTAGACTGGCCCCAAATCGCCATCTTCGTCAGCCCATTCATCCCAAATCGAAACCCCTTTTGATTTTAGATAAGCGATATTCGTATCACCTCTGAGAAACCAAAGAAGTTCGTGAATAATAGACTTCGTATGAATTTTCTTGGTCGTGACTAGCGGAAACCCGTCAGCCAGATCGAACCGCATCTGATGCCCGAAAACACTGTATGTGCCAGTTCCGGTTCGGTCTTCCTTGCGGGTGCCGCTTTGGCGGACCCGGCGCATAAGTTCAAGATATTGTTGCATAGCTCTCTAAATTTTTCAGTTTGGTCCCGTAGAGATAATCGAAGGTTGTCTTTCAATTTAAGGCCGAATCACTCTATATTAATAGCGCTGGCTTGCCAGCTATGGTGATAAACGGCTTGTGTAATAAGCATAGTGGACCCGGGGGCAGTACCCGGCGCCTCCACCAATATTGAGTGTGGTCTTAATTTGACGAGACCAAGTGAGCAGTATGGGGGCGAAACAGGATCGACACGTGCCTAAAGACTTGCTTTTTGCCCGGTATGGTTCCGCCGTTAGCGGGCCGTTTTTACAAGTGCCAATGATAACGATTTGGCCCTCGCTGCCTAATTATTAGGAAAGCGCGGTTCGGGGGGCACCGGGCAACAGAAGTCCCTCCACATCTCCACTTTGGCATCACGTACGGATTTTCAACATTAGTCTACATGAGAAGACCTAGGGCACCCTATGGAGAATTATGAAGTAATCGGTATATATGCCGGCGGAGTTATTACCGGGATAAAGCTTAAGTTGGAGAACGCTTCTGAGTTAAGAGAAGAACTTTTTCTGTAGAGAAGTCCAAATATAAGATTTTATATGATTTTACGACGGTTTGCGGGTCTAAAATCCAAGTAAAATTGTTTTACCGAGACCCCTTTGAAGACCAATAACTTGTGGTTTAGTCGCTCATGCCATATTAGTTCGCCCGCCATGTCGGAAGATTTGATGGATTATCAGGCTTTAGTTGAGGGCGCGATGAAGGATGTCGTGCGCAACGTTTTATTGCGAGTCGCCAAAGATGGGTTACCTGGCGAGCATCACCTTTACATCACCTTCCAAACTAAACACAAGGGAGTTGAGATTGCTGACAGGCTCGTGGATCAGTACCCAGACGAGATGACTATCGTCCTGCAATACCAGTTCTGGGGCCTCGAAATCTTCGAAGACGCGTTCGAAATCACCCTCAGCTTTTCGGGGAATAATGAACGGCTGTATATTCCTATCGATGCGGTCATCGGTTTTGCGGATCCTTCGGTAAATTTCGGACTTCAGTTTAAGACAGCCGTGGGACAGGATTTGACACAAGACGATATCAATAACGACGACCTGTCGGCTAAAATTTCTGAGAATGTCGACCCAGAGGATAGAACTGAAAATAAAGAGGTTGGTAGCGAGCAGAAAGTAGGTGAGGTTGTCGCGCTCGACGCCTTTCGTAAAAACAAAAACCAATAAATTTAAGCAAATCGTATTGCGGATCCTGATCGATGGATGACGAGACTTTTCACGAGATGTTTCCGCTAAGTGGAGACAAAACTGAATACCGTATCCTGACCTCTGACCATGTATCGACTGCAGAGTTCGACCGCCAAAAAATTCTCGTCATCGAACAAGAGGGTATAAAGATGCTGACGGAGAAGGCTTTCGGAGATATTGCCCACTATTTGCGGCCGGCACACCTGCAACAGCTTGCAAATATCCCAAAGGATGGTGAGGAGTCAGATAACGACCGGTTTGGCGCATTGGATCTCCTTAAGAACGAATATATAGCATCAGCAGGTATTCTTCCGATGTGCCAAGACACCGGCACCGCGATCATCATGGGTAAAAAAGGTCAGAATGTTTGGGTCAGGGGAAACGATGAAGCGGCGATTTCGAATGGCGTTCTTAAAACCTACCAAGAACTCAACCTCCGGTATTCGAACGTCTCGCCTCTTTCAATGTTCCAAGAAATCAATACCGGCAACAACCTGCCCGCCCAAATTGACTTGTATTCTACCCACGGCGACAAATACAAATTTTTGTTTATCGCCAAGGTCTGAGCCGCTCTTATGGTGGTATTACCGGATTTGATCGAAGAGGGTTTAACGACGCTTTTCTGTGGGTCTGCTGCGAGCTATGCATCTGCCCGGTCAGAAGCCTATTACGCCGGACCTGGAAACCGGTTTTGGTCAATTCTTCAAGAGACCGGCCTAACCCCTTACCTTTTTGCTCCAACTGAGTTTCGCCAGCTGGCGGCATTGGGTATTGGCCTGACTGATCTGGCAAAGAATGAAACGGGCATGGACGCCGATTTTTCAACCAATGGTTATAATCCGGCCTGTTTACTGAAAAAAGTAGAAGAATATACACCGCAGATTATAGCTTTTACCGGTAAGCGCCCCGCCGCGGTTTTCATGATGCAAGCACTAGGAATCGAGGTTGCGGGCTATGGTGAACAAGATACACGGTTTGAAAAGACCCGAATATTTATTTTACCCTCACCATCCGGGGCCGCACGACGATGGTGGTCCTCAGAACCTTGGCATAGGCTGGCCGCTATCCACCACGGTATCAGAGGCACGTTATGAAATTCTGCGTTTTTGGCGCTGGCGCGGTCGGCGGGTTTGTTGGTGGTATGATCGCCCGAACCAATGTAGAGGTTTCCCTGATCGCCCGCGGTGAGCACCTATCCACAATTAAAGCCAACGGACTAAAGGTGATTACTTCGGAAGAGCAATTCGTTATCGACGTTCCGGCGACCGACACGCCTAGGGATCTCGGTGTTCAAGACGTGATATTCCTATCTGCGAAAGCTCATTCCCTTACGGACGCGGCGAAAGCTATTCGGCCCCTGTTAGGACCAGAAACCACCGTCATCTCGGCTCAAAACGGGATTCCATTTTGGTACTTTTATGCCCATGGTGGTGTTCTGGAGGGACACACTCTCCAAACTGTGGATCCAAACAGGCGTATCGCGGATACTATTGGTACCAAGCGTTCAATCGGTTGCGTGATCACGTCCAGCAATACGATTGAGGCGCCGGGTGTAGTCCGCAGTATCGGTAATCAAATATTCTCGCTGGGAGAGCCTGACGGATCGATCTCAGCTCGACTCAAGCAAGTTGCCAACCTACTGGAAAGTGCAGGACTCTCTGCACCAACTAGCGGCAATATCCGTGGCGAGCTTTGGTTGAAGATGTGGGGCAACGTGTCTTTCAGCTCTATGGCGGTGCTGACAGTTTCAAAGCTTGGACCATTGGCAGAAGACAAAGATCTGCAGGCCCTAGGCATATCTATAATGAGGGAGGTCAGGAGCGTCGGCGAAGCACTTGGCATAGAGTTCAATGCCACTATTCAGGAACGGCTGGAGAGCACGAAAAGAATTGCTGATCACAAAACCTCAATCCTCCAAGATCTGGAGTTTGGTCGCCCGATGGAAGTGGACGGGATCACTGGTGCAGTGGTGGAACTTGGCAGGCTACTTGGCGTTCAGACACCAATGATTGACCTAATTTATTCTCTGATGCGTCAACGCGCCCGCGAGGCAGGACTATATCCGGAGACTGGCGTCGACCCCCTTGAGGAAGGAAGTTAACCCAAATATCTCGATAGGGGATACCCACATTTATCAACAAAAAATTCAAGACCACGGCACTCCAAACCAAGATCTGGATGTCTGGTTTCTCTGCACTCCCTTGCCGACAACTCGGTTGGCACCCCCATAATCATCAGTCTAGCCGCAACAGATGTCTGTGTCTGGCTGTTCTGAACCAAATAATAATTCTGGGCAGCTTATGGCAGGCAGTATTTGCCTAATCGACCTCAAAAACACCCTCAACTTCGATCGCAACACCAAACGGCATAGATGCAACTCCAACAGCGGTCCGAGAATGACGGCCTGGTTCGCCGTAAAGTTCTATCAGTATTTCTGATGCGCCGTTTAAACAGGCAGACACGTCGGTAAAATCGGGGTCAACGTTCAGATAGCCTTTAATGCGGATAACTTCTTTTACCCTGTCTAAGTCACCAATAGCTTCCTTAATGCACGCTAATACCATCAGAGTGCTGTCCCTTGCCGCTTCTTGACCCTGTTCGAGTGTGAATTCTCGGCCAACCTTGCCAATCCAACAAATCTCGCCGTTTACTCTTGGCACCTGACCAGAAATGAATAACAGTCCGGCACTGCGTTTCCAGTTCAATATCTTAGCTACCTTAGGAGTTGCGGCTTTTGGCAGCGCCAATCCCATTTCGGCCAGCTTACCCTCAACAATCCCCACCATCGTCATCCCCAATAATATTTGTTATTTTATGCACATAGCATCATACAGGATCCACAAAGACCAAGCGATAACCCTATTTTTTGCAACTCCACCACAGGTTCGGCGCTCTAAATATGTTTCGAATATCCAAATGCTTCGCAAAAGATCTGTGACAATCTCTGGGCATCGTACCAGCATATCTTTGGAAGATGAGTTCTGGTCCGAACTCATTCTTATCTCGAAATTTGAGAAGAGATCTCTTAACGAAATGGTCGCAAAGATCGACGAAAACCGAGACACTAACCTCTCGTCAGCAATCCGCCTATTCGTTCTCGCGAGCCTGAAAAGGACTACACCATATTAGTATCTTCAGCGACCAAGGCCGTTAAAAAGTTTCTTGATCAATCTCTCAGCCGGGTCGGCGTTCTTAGGCGATTTTGGATTCTGCCGCCGGGACCTTGAATTCGATCCCGACTTAGCACCCTGCAAGAATTTCTGCAGAAGGCCCCCGATGCCGCTAGCAACCGCATCCTTCGTGAGATCTTCGATGTTAAATCGCGGGTTAGGCTGATCTGGCGGTCCCGTAAGCGTCAACCTTAGTTTCGGTACTTCTCTAACCTTCCTAGGTCGGATATCTGCGACCATATTCATATTCCAGGTCGGCAAGTTAATAATCCCCGACGCCTCAATATCGCCAACTCTAGAACGTAGTAAAGCATTACGGATCAAGACTACTCCTTTCTCGACCTGGATTTCCCCATTAAGCGAAGAAAATGGGGTTTTTTTAGACCCTCCAATCGAGGCAGCCGCAGCGGGAATTAGTTTCATTAGATTTTTGAGGCTACTCTCCTGAAGTTCGCGGTACAATGATGGCAAATCAAACCCGCGTATGACGCCATCTGTAAGGGTTAAGCTGCCATTGCCGCTCAGCCTCTGGAGCAATTCACTTTGGCTATTCCCGCTAGTCTTCATTACCAATTCGTGTGACAAGTTACCGGCCTCGAAATCGAAGAAATCACTATCAAAAAATGAATTCTGAACCCGTGCATTCACGATCTCGATCGCAGCCTCTGCCAACGGTGTTTTCCGTGCATCGAGCCTTGCTTTCATTTTAAAGCTACCGTCAAATATTTTACCAGAGACCTTCCGAATATCTAAGATTCGGTTCTTGAGGGTCGCCATAATTTTTGGCTGATCAAGTCGATAACTCTCGTAAATCAGCGTATCGGCGCTGAGATAAATCTCAGCATCGAGCATCCCCAGCGCCGAAGTATCGATTCTTTCCCGGGACCATTGATCTACTCGCGAATGCGACGAGCTGACGCCTCGAGTGAGAGTTTTTGATTGCGGTGTGGGGGCTGATCGATCACGAGACATAACCCCGGTATGAGCCGGCGCTTGAAAAAAATCGCTAAGTGATATTGTCGAAGATTTGAGCACTAAATCGACAGCAGGACGTCGCTCCTTTTTAAGATAGTCACCCCTACCTGAGAAGATTGTAGCGCCAATGTTACCACTAAGATTGTTTACCTTAAAATCGTCAACCCTCCCGTTAACCTCGGCCGCTAACCTCAGGTTTCCAAGCCGGCGTTTCACAGGCCTATAGTTTGGATAAAAAACTCTTACGAACCTTGTAAGGTCCGGCTGATTAATCTCGAATCGGATGTCGATTCGAGGTGCTTTTTCCTTTAGATTCACCTTGCCGGATATTTTTAATTCACCGTCAGTAAACTCCGACTTGGCACTGACTCTTAGAGCATTCGGATCGCCCTTCACGTTTGCTTTTATGATAAAAGGCCCAGATTGGGCGCCCGATCGGCCACCGAAAATTAATTCCGCCAACCGATCGATTTTAGGGTGATAGCTATCCAATTTAACATCAAACACCGGCTTCGCAGTTAGCCCGATAATATGGCCCGTCAGCTTGGAGTGACTCTTGGCTAGTCTGAGGTCAGCATCGATATAGATCCGATCTGGCGTAATATTTGTCTCTACGGCCAGCAGCATCTGGCCGAGCTTGCGGGGCGGTATGGAACTCTTGATATCGGCGGCGTGAAATAAACCGGTCAGATCTCTTGATTCGGCAAAGACCGTGCCTGAGAATCTGGGAGCGTCCTCCAGCCCTGTGGCGGTCCCAACCACTTTTATACTGGTTCCAGCAAAATTACGGACAGTCGCATCCCTAATTTTCAGCGTACCGTTGACAAGCGTAGTGTCCAGCCAAATATCGCGAAACGTCTTCTTTTGATAGGCGAGAGCACCAACCCTGAGTTGCAAGTTTGCGTCAAACTTCTTCAGCGCGACCAGTGGTCCAGCAGGCAAAGGGAAAACCGGCGATGACGATGATCCAGTAGATACCGACTCACCCGTACCTGTGCCTACCACAACGGATTCCTCAGGAAAGCGTTTGCCGAGATAGGCATCTACGTTGATCTGATCGAAACTGAAACTTGCACCGAAGGCAGGTCGCTCCCGTAAAGCTAGCGTGACACCGCCGCTCAGCCGCGTCGCATCGAGTTGTCCAACGATATTAGCAATCTGTAGCTGACCCGCCGTCCCCATGATATCGGACGACGCCATAAAACTTCGTAGTCTATCCGGAGGAACTTTCGATACATCAACTTTCAGCCATTCCAAAACCGACCGGAGGTTATGAGTTTGGAAAGAAGATTTCCCGTTAAAAATTATCTCCCCCGTCGGCGACTTCAGGTAGCCGGACGCGTTCACGCTAGTTCGCCCGGGCAGGATAGCGGACAGGGTCTCTAGATTAAGTACGCCATCCGCCATCGAGACTTTCATGCGAACATCGCGCACCGTGTCTTTTTGGACAATCACCTCTTTGACTTCAAGATTCAGCTTGGCACGTAAATCTATGGGTGAACTGCCTCGCGCGATTTGCGAGGAAACGCTGGCCGCCGGCTCTGTCACATTGACGGGCGAGCTCGATGTTTTTTTTATTGCGTCGGGCTCGTGCGAAATCTCCGGAGCCGCGAGCCATTCGTCGATGTCCAGCGACTTGGATCGAAACGTCGCCTCGATCTGTGGTGCACCTTTAAGCTGCGCTCTCAGGTCCCCGGTCAATCTTGAACTTCCGAGTGCGATGTTGACGCCGCTGACGACGACTTCGTCTGCGTTCCCCTTCAGTAAAGCAGAAATATTAAATGGCTGTCCCAAGGTAGCCGCGGGGGGGGGGTCCCAAAAGGGTCTGATAAGCGTACCCAAATCATCACCCTTTCCTTGCAAGCTGGCGCTGATCAGGGGCGTATTGCCGATTTCTTTCAAATTGCCATCTAGGCCAATATGGACATTTACACCCGGCACCCCGAGACCAATAACGAATGGCACCGCGCTGTTTTCCGAGAATTCACCTAACTTACCGTCAAATGTAAGGTTAACATCCATGATTTGGACACGACCCTTGATCGTAAATGGGCCTTTAAGAGACGTTGCAGACATATCCGCTGTCAGTTTCTCGAGGCGCAGAACCGATCCGGCCAATTTATCTCGATAGACGATAGTGCCGTTTTGGAAGCGTAGGAGGTCTAGACTGAAGTCCTGCGGACTATTTTGGCCAGAGCTCTTTTCAGCCTCTCGAGGGGCAGTTTCTGCCTTTTTCGAAGGCGAAAAATCACCTTTTTCTGTGGCCAGCTGCTGGAAATACCAGTTGCCCGTGCCATCGACATCCTTCTCCAACTCGATAATGGGCTCCACAAGTTTGATACTGCCGACCTCTACACTTCCCACTATTAACGGTAGCAGCCTAACGCTCACGCGGAGTTCCTTGAGCACCACAATATTTGGGACGCTAGCGTCAGGAGAATTCTTTATTCTTATGTCAGTCGCTCGCATGTAAGGCGCCGGTAGGATACCGAACTCAAGATCGCCGCCGATTTGTAGCGTGCGGCCGGTTAACTTTTTCGCCTCCGCTGCGATCTCCATCTTATAAGAATTCCAGTTAACTACGCTTGGTAAGATCAACGCCGCAGCAATGAGTAATACTATTACCCCGCCCAGTCCGTAGGCCGCCTTTCTCATTAAATCCTCCATAAGCGGTAAATTCCGAACCTACTTTTCACACCCAGAGTTGTCGGGCCTTTTTAATCATACTGACTGAAATTCCCTGTTTGAAGGACGTTCCTAGATGATAGATACCGAAAATCTGAACCAATTTCGAAAAGAAGGGCCGCTCGCTTGAAAAGCCAAAAAAAATCCTGACAAAAGGGAGGACAGCAAAAAAAATAACAATACAAGCAGCTGTTGACGCAACAAAACGTAAAACTTTATAGCTGGACGATCTTACCCGGATTCATGAGGTTTTGCGGATCAATTGCTTGTTTCAGTTCGCGCATGACATTAACAGCGACGGCACCGTGTTCTTCAACCAAATTATCAATTTTACCGTAACCGACACCGTGTTCGCCGGTGCATGTGCCATCCATAGACAGTGCCCTCCCGACGAGCCTTTTGTTCAGGGACACAGCGCGGGCAACCTCATCAGGATCGTCGGGATCAAGCACCATGTCGACATGAAAATTACCATCGCCAACATGCCCAACGATCGGCGCCAATAAGCCTGATTCCTCTATATCCCTCCGGGTCTCGGCGATACATTCGGCCAAGCGTGAGATCGGGACGCAAACATCAGTCGGCCACGCCTTAGCGCTTGGCCGTAGCTGCATATTGGCGTAATGCGCGTCGTGCCGAGCCTGCCACAGTTTGGATCGTTCTTCTGACTTGCTGGCCCAATCAAAATTGGAACCGCCGAAATCATTACTGATCGTACGTACGCTCTCAATCTGCTCCGCAACGCCAGCAGCAGTGCCGTGAAATTCGAAAAAAAGCGTCGGTCGTTCCGCGTACCCTAATCCGGAAAACTGGTTGAGCGCTTGCATCTGGACTTCGTCGATCAGTTCCATTCGGGCGATCGGCACGCCGGTCTGGATGGTCAGAATCACGGTATTGACCGCATCGTCAATCGTGGGATAGGTGCATACCGCCGAAGATATTTTTTCCGGAATTCCGTAAAGCCTGAGTGTGATATCGGTGATCACACCGAGTGTACCTTCGGATCCGACGAAAATGCGCGTCAAATCATAGCCTGCGGAGGATTTCCGCGCTCGCTTACCGGTTCTGATGTACTGTCCATCCGGCAAAACAACGCCGAGTGACAGGATGTTGTCGCGCATTGTGCCGTAGCGAACGGCGTTGGTACCCGAAGCCCGGGTCGCCGACATACCACCTATGGTAGCATCTGCGCCCGGATCTATAGGAAAAAACAACCCGGTATAACGCAGATCCTCGTTTAGTTTCTTACGCGTCACACCGGCCTCGACCGTGACATCGAGATCTTCAGAATTTATCTGCAGAACTGTATTCAAATTCCCCAAATCGACGCTGACCCCACCTTCCAGTGCAGCGATATGGCCTTCAAGAGATGTTCCGACACCAAAAGGAATAACCGGCGCATCGTACTCCCCACAAATCTTAACAATTTCCTGTACGTCCTCTCGCGTATCGGGAAAAACGACTGCGTCTGGCGCCCTCGGAGCATGATAAGATTCGTCAGTCCCATGGCGCTCTCGGATATCCTGATTGGTGCTTACTCGCTCACCGAACCGCTGTCGCAGGATAGCGATTGCGGTTTCGATATCCCTAAGACCGTTATGCATCGGTCAAACTTTCCCGTTTCCGGATAGGATGTCGGAGACGAACATATAGCCGGGTGTATGGGTAATCGCGATACGTGGCTGGGCGTTCCGAATAGCTTCTTGTGGGGTCACGCCGCAAGCCCAAAAGACTGGTAACTCACCATCCATAATAGTGACCGGCTCTCCGTATTCGGGGTCGGTTACATCTCGGATGCCAAGCGTATCCGGATCACCGACCTGGATCGGCCCACCATGAGCCATGGGGAATTTCTCTGTCACCTCCGCGGCTCGCTCGGCATCCTCTGGCGTGTAAGGACGCATACTGACCACAAATGGACCGTTGAACTTTCCAACACCTTCGGTCGGCTTTGTGGTCCTAAACATCGGTACTATTCCGGTTTCGTTGATATGCCGAGGTTTAAGACCGGCCGCAATCAGCGCTTCCTCCGCCGTAAATGAGCACCCCAGCAAAAAGGTAACGAAATCGTCCTCCCATATGTCGGAAATATCGGTTACGTCGCCTACCGCCTCGCCATCTCTGAACACGCGATATCGTGAAAGATCAGTGCGAATATCGGCACCGGGTGCGCTATTTTTCGGCTCCGGGTCTCCGGGATCGAGGATTTCAAGCAACGGACATGGCTTGGGATTGCGTTCACAGAATTCATGGAAATCATTGGCTTCCGCCGCAGACAGAATCACCATATTGGCCTGAACGTAGCCCTGCGCATGCCCAGATGTCGGCCCGTCATAATTGCCAGTACGACATGCCGCGCGCAAGTCGCGGGGTTTTGCATAAAATGTCATGGTCTACCGTATCCTCCCCCGCCAGGTGTCTCGATGACGTACACATCACCTTTATAAACCTCCGTCGAGTCGGTGCCTCCCTGTTCAGTTACGGATCCATCAACCCTCTCTACATAGTTGCGCCCCAGTTGCCCTTCACCACCACCGTTCATACCGTAAGGCGGTATGATCCGGTGGCCCGATAGCATAGATGCCGTCATCTGTTCACGGAACCTAATTCGGCGAATTACGCCGTTCCCCCCAGCGTGTTTACCCATCCCTCCCGACCCGGGCCGGATCGAAAATGAATCAAGGATCACAGGAAACCGCCATTCGAGAATTTCTGGGTCGGTTAGTCGGGTGTTGGTCATATGTGTGTGCACCGCATCGGTGCCATCGAAATCGGCTCCCGCTCCAGCACCTCCGCAGATAGTTTCGTAGTACTGGTAATTGGCGTTTCCAAAGGTGAAGTTGTTCATCGTGCCCTGCGAAGCACCCATGAGTTTCAGCGCGCCAAGGATGGTATCGGTGATAGCCTGCGACGTTTCCACATTACCCGCCACAACGGCGGCAGGGTATTTTGGCCGCAGCATACTGTCTTCTGGTACGACGATATTCAGCGGTTTCAGACAGCCAGCGTTGAGCGGAATATCGTCGTCCACCATCAGTCGAAACGTATAAAGCACTGCGGCTACCGCAACCGCATGGGTGATATTGAAGTTGTTATCCTGTTGCGGCGACGTTCCAGTGAAATCGACGGTGGCCGATCGCGTTTCTGAGTGGACCGTAATAGCGACCTTCACCCTAGCACCAAAATCCATCTCGTATTCGTATTCACCGTCGGAAAGGTTTTGGATGACACGGCGGACAGTCTCCTCGGCATTGTCCTGGACATGCTTCATATAAGCGAGCACTACGTCGAGACCGAAATTATCAACCATCTTTTGTAGTTCCTGAACACCCTTTCCATTAGCAGCGATCTGAGCTTTAAGGTCGCCAAGATTGTGGTGGAAATTTCGCGTCGGGTAGGGGGCGGTAACAAAAAGTTCTTTCAACTCTTCTTCACGAAGCCTTCCCTGATCAACTAGTTGGAAGTTGTCGATCAGCACCCCTTCCTCGTCGATATGGCGGGAATCTGGTGGCATAGATCCTGGGGTCTTGCCGCCGATCTCCGCATGGTGCCCTCGCGATGCGACATAGAACAGGATATCGTTGCCGTCGCGATCAAATACAGGTGTCATAACTGTGACGTCTGGTAGATGCGTGCCACCGTTATAAGGCGCATTGAGGACAAATACGTCGCCCGGTTTCACGCCATCACCTCGTTCTCGAACGATGGTCTGAACGCTCTCACTCATCGAGCCTAGATGCACCGGAATATGCGGGGCATTAGCAACCAACTGGCCATCATTATCGAAAATTGCGCAGGAGAAATCGAGTCGCTCTTTGATATTAACTGAATATGACGTGTTCTGTAGTACAACGCCCATCTGTTCCGCGATTGACATAAATAGATTATTGAAAACTTCAAGCATGACCGGATCAGCTTCTGTGCCGATGGCGTGCTTAGTTTGACGCTCTTCGATCCGGTTTATTACCATGTGATTGAGCGACGTGATTTCAGCCTGCCAACCCGGTTCGATGATTGTCGTAGCATTGGAATCAATAATCACAGCAGGACCGTCGACCCGTTTGCCGGGAGACAGCGCTTCCCGGTCATAAACCGGCGCTGAGCGCCTAGCACCCGCAGCATACATATCAGCATTTCCGAGCGGCAAAGCGGGTTCGGGGTCAGTGTCGAGTTCTAGCTCCCCGTCGTCAGCGTTCTGACCACCACCAACCACCTCTATCGTGACCGCCTCAACAATATTTCCTTTCTCCGGTGCAACGAAGCCGAATTGCTGCATATGCGCTTCTTCGAACGTCCTCAGCATCTCACTACGCGAGCCGAAGTTTACCACCAATGCAGTATCGGTGCCTTCGTAGCGGAGATGCACCTTGGCAAGCGCATATATTTCTCCCGTTTCAACCCCCTGGCTTTCCATTTCACGGGTACCATCGGCTGACAGCTCATCCACCACGCTCCGAAGATCCTTAACCAGCGCATCGTCTAGAATTTTCTCGATCGCGCGTTCTCGAATAATTCGTTGCTCCGCTAATCCCATTCCATACGCCGAAAGAACACCCGCAAATGGATGTACAAAGACTCGCGTCATACCCAACGCGTCTGCGACCAAACAGGCGTGCTGCCCCCCTGCACCGCCAAAACAGTTGAGCGTATAATCGGTTACATCGTACCCACGCTGGACGGAAATCTGTTTAATTGCGTTAGCCATATTATCGACAGCAATTTTGAGAAACCCGTCGGCAACCTCAACCGGTGACCGTTTATCACCAGTGATATTTTCGATTTTGGCAGCTAGAGCCTCGAACTTCTCCCGCACGATAGAATCATCAAGTTGCTCATTGGCTTTGGGGCCAAATACGCTAGGAAAGAATTCCGCCTGAATCTTGCCGAGCATCACGTTAGCATCGGTGACGGACAATGGTCCGCCACGTCGGTAACATGCCGGCCCCGGATTGGCACCGGCAGAGTCAGGACCGACACGATAACGTGCCCCATCGAAATGCAGTATCGACCCACCGCCGGCAGCAACTGTGTGAATGTTCATCATCGGCGCACGCATTCGAACACCAGCGACCAGTGTCTCAAAAGCGCGTTCGTATTCTCCATTATAATGGGCTACGTCCGTCGACGTGCCCCCCATATCGAAACCAATGATTTTGTCGTAGCCGGCCATTTGGGCGGTCTGGGCCGCACCGACGATGCCCCCAGCCGGCCCGGATAGGATTGAGTCCTTTCCTTGGAAGAAACGCGCATCGGCTAGTCCACCATTGGACTGCATAAACATCAACCGAGCATCGCCTGTCTGTGAAGCAATAAGATTTACGTAGCGACGCAAGATAGGTGAAACATAGGCATCTACCACCGTAGTGTCGCCTCGGCCAACAAATTTCATTAGCGGACTTACTTCGTGCGAGACCGAAATTTGAGTGAAACCGACATCTCTCGCGATTTGAGCTACTGCGACCTCGTGATCGTGATAACGGTAGCCATGCATGAAGCAAATAGCGATTGACCGAATGCCTTCATCGAAGGCTTCCTGTAGGGAAGCTCGTGCACCATCAGCATCAAGTGACTTCAGCACTTTACCTTCGGCATTCAGCCGCTCGTCGATTTCCACGACGGATTCATATAACAGTTCCGGTAATTGAATCTGGCGGGCAAAGATATTAGGCCGGTTTTGATAACCGATCCTCAGCTGGTCGGCAAAACCTTGGGTCACCGCCAGAACCGTCCGCTCACCCTTCCGCT
Source organism: Alphaproteobacteria bacterium UBA830 (assembly GCA_002295635.1). Taxonomy (GTDB): domain Bacteria; phylum Pseudomonadota; class Alphaproteobacteria; order MPNO01; family UBA830; genus UBA830. The sequence continues at coordinate 103,544 of DBHK01000006.1, forward strand.
CAAGCAACGCGTTGGTTGCGACCGTAGTACCCATTTTCACTGCCTCGACTGCACCTTCCGGGAGTGGCGCGTCGTCATCAACGCCAAGGGTTTCGCGAATACCCTGCAGCGCAGCATCTTCGTAGCGCTCAGGATTTTCGGAGAGTAACTTATGTGTCGACAGCCGGCCGTCCGGTGCGCGGATTACAAAGTCGGTGAACGTCCCACCCCGATCGATCCAAAATTGCCACTTATCCGTTGTAACGCTGCAGTCGGCCACACGCTTTCTCCTTGGTATATCTTTCAGGCGGTCTGCCGGTGCCCATACTGGACAATCACAGTTTCAGCAAGCGTTCCGCGTTGCCGTGAAGAACCTTTTTCTTATCTTCCGGACTGAGAGAAATATGTTCCATCCATTCTGTACCCTGAATGTTAGGAGCAAAGGGATAGTCGACGGAGAACATGATACGGTCAATCCCCATTTCCATCATTGAACACTGCATCGCCGGATCGGAAAAATTACCCGACGTTGTAATATGAAAATGATTACAGAATTTTTCCCGAAATGGGTAATCGCTGTCGCGGCCTAATGAATCGCTAATCCGCCACAAGAGAAAAGGTAGGCCCTCACCCAAATGGCCAAGGACTATCTGAAGTCTCGGATATTCATCGAATACCTCACTCAACACCATGCGAATCCCGGCGGTCGCTGTCTCGACAGTAAACCCCCAGGCAGCGGTAAGTAGCGAAGGGTATTCCGGCAGATAGTCGGCGTAATACGCCCTAACAACATCTTGATGCGGTACAGCGGGATGAATGTATATGGGTACATCTAAAGCCTCGGCGCGTTCAAAGATCGGCCAGAATTTTTTCCGGTCGATAAACTCACCGTTCGTCAGGCCGTGGATCATCCCGCCCTTGAAACCATAATCCTTGACAGTTCTCTCCAATTCGTCGGCCGCAGCCTCCGGTGAAGGCGAGGGGATAGTGGCAAACCCTGCAAACCGGTCCGGATGACGTTGGCAGGCCTCATGCAGTCGATCGTTAGCTGCAGTCGCTAGCCGGGTAGCCTTTTCCGCATCAAGCCGCTGAACTCCCGGCGCTCCCTGCGACAAAACCTGCATGTCTATACCAGATGCGTCCATATCCTTGATCCGTAAGTCATAGAGGTCATCCATTTTTTTCCGGATTAGCGTCCCCGCAAACCCTGTTTTATCGTCGAATTCGGCGACGATTTCCGGATCGAAATAGTGTTCTTCAATCGCGATAATTCTGTTGCCGGTCTTGCTCGCCATTGGTCTCTCCCTGCAGCTCCGTTGGATTAGTTGGAGAAGAATATATCCGGAGCGGTTCTGCCTGTCAGCTTAGGCTGCCTAAACCTTTTCAGGTCAGGTGTATTACTCTCATTAAGTTGGCTTCAGATCCGAACACAGTGCTACTTTATAAACAAAGTGGTAGCCTTTCTTCGATAAACGTATGAGAGACCGAGTTTTTTTCGACCTCTATTTTATCGCTATATTTTAAGACACCCCTGCACACCGCCTTATGAACTTTGTCCTCTCGAAGCTTCAAAAACTTGATCAAAAACCATATTCCGCAGATCACGTTTTAATACTTTGCCGAAATGGCTTCGCGGCAGTTCATCAACGAAAGCTATTTTTTTCGGGACCTTGAACGCCGACATCTCACCACGCCCCCACGAAAACAGATCTGCGGCAAGTTCAGCGGCTGCGGGAGCGCCCTTGTCAACTACGGCTACAAGTAGAATTGCTTCTCCCCAACGCTCATCTTCTACACCAAGCACAGCACATTCGCGGAGATATCGATGTTCGGAATAGACAGTCTCAACCTCGACCGAGGGCACACTCTCCCCACCTGTTTTAACTACGTCTTTAGACCTGTCAACTAGGGTGATCCGACCATCCATATCCATCACACCGATATCTCCGGTGAAACACCAATGTAGTCCTTCGGGATCACTTTTCCTCGTGCGCCAAGTTTGGGCGGCCGCTTCCGGATTACGGTGATAGCCCAATGCGGTATTAAAATTACGCATCACGATGTTTCCCGGTGAACCCCGCGCCAACGGTTGGTCGTCATCGTCAAGGATCATAACACGCGTATCAATATGCGGTTCTCCTATGGCATGGGGCTGTTCCAGAAATTCGCCTGGCCCCTGGGTAGCAAGATTTAGGCTTTCACTAAGACCCGCAGCTGCGAATATGTCGGCTTGTGGGAACATCTGGGCGAGTTTCCGACGAAGCACTTGAGGCGTCGCGGAGGCAGTGGTCACGACCGTGCGAGGTGCACTGAGCGGAATGCCGTCCCAAGTATCGAACAATGGATTGATAACTGCAGGCACAAGAGGTAGATACTGGATACCTCGTGCACGCACCTCGTTGAGATATTTCGTCGGATTGAAAGACGTGTCAGCAGGGAAAACGACGGTCCCGGCGCGGGCAAAAATCGTGAACATACCCCATTCCATCCCCGCGACGTGATAACCGGGCAAGATGGTCAGCGTCTGCCAACCGCGTTTGATACCATATTCGGCAACATCAGCCAGCACGGTAATAACTGACCCCCCCTGACTATGAAGTACACCCTTACTCTTGCCTGTTGTTCCGCCGGTCATCACGAGTCGGTATGGATCGTCAAGTAAGGTGACTGCCGGCAGCGTATCACCATTTTCAGCCTCAATTAGGATATCGTAGTTCTTCCAGCCGGTTTCTTTTACATCGCCAAACCCAAACTTGGTTTCGATTGGCGCACCCTCGAAGCGATCGATAAAGTCAGCATCGGCAACTACAGCACGGCATCCATGTTCTGTAACATAGTCGGTAACCTCTGTCGCTATCAGGCGGATATTTAGAGGCGTAACGATCGCACCTATACGGGCGCAGGCAAACACTGTTTCCACCAGAGCATGCTCGTTTCGCAACATCGAGGCAACCATCTCTCCCCTTTTTATCCCCGAACCGATTAGAGCCCGGCCAAGCTGGTTAATCCTTCTATCAAGTTCCGCATATGTCAGCTTACGGCAATTCAGCAGGTCATCGATCGCGATTCGGTCGGGATGGAGTTCCGCAGCCCGAGCGATGAAATGGCCAATCCCCATTTTTTGCCGTTCGAGATTTTTAAATTGTTCGGACAACGTGACTTACCCCTCCACCCTGATCGGTTTGGATTATCCAGAAATTTTTTGTCCAAATCCAGCCGCAGTAGATCAAGTCGTTTGACATCCGTCATCAGTGACCGGACCATCAGACTCAATGAAACCTTCTCATATTATGCTTACTATTCTTGTGATGGCGGTCTGGGCATCCAATATAGCAGCTGCTCGGATTGCGGTGGCAGAGATCCCCGGCTGGACTCTCGTCACCCTTCGTATGTTGGTAATTGCCCTCTCACTAATCCCGTTTTGCTCAGTTCCGAGGGGGCATATGACACAGCTTTTCATCCTGTCTTTAACTATGGGTACCATACATTTTGGCCTGATGTTCGTGGCTATTGAACATATTCAAGTTGGAACAGCGGCCTTGATAATTCAAACATCGGTTCCCTTCGCGTTGCTACTAGCGTTTATCCTCTTCGGGGAAGGATTTGGCTGGCGTCGGGCGCTAGGAATCCTGATCTGCTTCGTTGGCGTCACGATGCTATTGGGTGAGCCAAGCATCTCGAAAAATATAGTTTATGCGGGTATGGCGTTGCTCTCGGCCCTCGCCTTTGGCGCGGCGAACCTACAATTACGGACCCTAGGTGGTATCAGCGTGTTTGCGATCAATGGCTGGATGGCCGTATTTGCGATCCCGCAAATGGCGCTAATGGCCCTAATATTCGAAACTGGTCAACTAGAATCGGTAATCAACGCCAGTACCAAAACTTGGTTAGCGATCCTGCACATGGGCATCATTGTCAGTATCTTCGGGCACGGTCTCTGGTATCAGCTGGTACCCCGCTACAGAACCAACCAAACTATGCCATTTACTATTCTGATACCTATTTTTGGTGTCGCTATAGGTATCGTCTTTCTAGACGAGATTTTAACTTGGCTAATCCTTGCAGGCGGTCTTGTGACCATTGCGGGTGTAGCTATCATCGTGTTCCAGAAATCGTAAATAAACGCGTTCAATCATCCACCCGTGCAGGATTTGAAATTTGGATATTCAGAATCGCCCCTCGCCCAATTTAAACGACCGAGCTAAAGGTTCACATATTGATATGATCGTGCTGCATTATACTGGCATGCAGTCAGCGGAGGCGGCGCTAAAACGTCTTTGCGACCCAGAGTCTGAGGTTAGCACTCATTACGTTGTCGACGAGGCGGGCAGCATTTTTCGGCTTGTGGTAGAGGAGAAACGGGCCTGGCACGCGGGAATTAGCTCATGGCAAGGCGCGAGTAATATAAACGACCGATCGATCGGAATTGAAATCGTTAACCCTGGCCACGAATTTGGATATCAACAGTTCCCGCAGTCACAGATGATGAGCGTCCATAATCTTCTCCGGGAAGTTATACTCCGATATCAGATCCCACCCTCGCGTGTCGTTGGGCATTCGGATATTGCCCCAGCTAGAAAGCAGGATCCCGGCGAGTTCTTTGACTGGCAAGGCCTTGCTGCAGAGGGGCTTGCGGTATGGCCTTACAAGGCAGCAGATCCGGTTCCCCCCGCCGATGTATCAGAAATCCTGACGGAGATAGGCTACGATCCTGATGTGCCATTATCATACGCGATCACTGCCTTCCAACGACGTTTTGTTCCGCATGCGATCAGCGGAAAAGCGGACCTACGGACCCGAAGTATGATCGCCGCCGTGGCTGCTATAAAAAGTTGACTCTCGCGCTATCTGGACCGACTCTGCATTAGGTCCAGATGGTCGGATGGCCACCTTTCGGCATTGGGGAAACTCGCCGGGGGGAGGAAAGTCCGGGCTCCACGGGAACACGGTGCCGGTTAACTGCCGGCGGGGGTGACCCTAGGGAAAGTGCCACAGAGAGCAGACCGCCATGCCTCAGTGCATGGTAAGGGTGAAAGGGTGCGGTAAGAGCGCACCGCGTCGGCGGTAACGTCGATGGCAGGGCAAACCCCACCGGGAGCAAGACCAAATAGGG
>DBHK01000006.1:108944-168467 GCA_002295635.1 Alphaproteobacteria bacterium UBA830
AACCCCACCGGGAGCAAGACCAAATAGGGACGGCAGCAGGGCAAATGTCCTCAGGTGTGTTCCCGCGCCGCCGTCCGGGTAGGTCGCGACGAGGCGTCCGGTAACGGCTGCCCCAGATGAATGGCCATCCATCGCCGCACTTTTTCGGTGCGGCGGGGACAGAACCCGGCTTACAGACCGTCTGGACCGATTTCTCTTCTTTTCTAGTTACCTCGATAGGAAGATAGGAGGCACATAATATCGCCATAATTCATGGAGATGTTTCTTTTTAGATTGCCACAGGAATGATTTGACAAATAACGAGGTGGGCAAAACGCCGTATCTGCGGATACTACTTAGTCATATTCTTGACTGTTTAGATACTTTAAACTCCATTGATTCCCATATAAACCCATGGTATACCATACTGTCCCAAACTATCTTTTGGGACGATGGTTTCTGTCGGTTCGCCGGCGCAGTTAAGCAGGAAAGCCAGATCGTCCCGTGCCTTCATTTATTTCAACATACGAAAACAAGATAGATAAGAAGGGCCGTGTATCGGTACCCGCGGCCTTTCGCGCGGCTCTAAAAGATGATTCATATCAGGGGGTTATTGCTTATCCATCTTTCACGGGACCGGCCATCGAAGGTTTTGGACGAGGGGCATTGGAAGAGCTCAGCAGGCGCCGGTTCGAGCAGTCCCTAGAGGGTAGGGATTTTGCTCAGGCTCTTGTAGGTGGGTCTGATGACGGTTTAGTCGAGACTATTATGTCGCTCGCATGCGAGATGCCATTCGATGGAGAGGGTCGAATCATTGTACCTCGTAGGCTGGCCGAACATGCCGGTATCTCAGGAAAAGCAACGTTTGTTGGCCGTGGAAACCGATTTCAGATCTGGTCGCCGGAAAAATATCTAGAACAGCAAATGACAGAGGTCGCGGCGCTACACGCAAAGCTAAACGGCGGAGATACCCAATGACGAAGGCGGATACCGCCTTCTCCCACGATCCCGTTCTGATCAACGAGGTGATCAGCGCGCTACAGCCCCGCGACGGCGGGGCCTATGTCGACGGCACCCTTGGGGTCGGTGGGTATACCCGGGCAATCCTAGATGCCGCCGACTGCAGTGTTTGGGCGATTGATCGAGATCCCGATACGATACGCAATGCCGAGGTGATGGCCGAAGAATATTCAGGCCGTCTAACGGTGGTCGAAGGCCGGTTCGGCGATATGGTCCGGATACTGAAAGAAGATGGCGTGTCCACCGTAGACGGTATCGCGCTCGATCTCGGCGTTTCGTCGATGCAACTTGACGATCCTTGTCGCGGATTCAGTTTTCGTCACAGCGGGCCTCTTGACATGCGTCAAGAAAAGGACGGCCCTTCGGCAAGCGACTTAATAAACGAAGCGGAGGAAAGTTTCCTCGCGGATATTATATATAAATACGGTGAGGAGAGGCGAGCCCGGCGGATAGCACGTGCCATCGTTGCCGCCCGCACCGAAGCCCCACTGACCAACACCCTTCAGTTGGCCGATATAGTGCGCAACTCATATGGCCATAGGCGCGACATGAAAATTGATCCCGCCACCAAAACCTTCCAGGCTATCCGGATTCACGTCAATGATGAGTTAGGTGAACTCAGCCGCGGTCTTGGCGCTGCAGAAATTCTACTGGCACCTGGAGGCCGGCTAGCCGTAGTCTCGTTCCATTCTATCGAAAGCCGCATAACCAAGGAATTCGTTCGGTCCCGAGCCGGCAATCAACCGGTAGGCTCTCGTCACCTTCCTCTAGTGGATATCGGCTGTGACGAACCAACTTTCCGCCCGGTCCACCGGGGAGTTATCGAGCCCACCGAAAAAGAAAAACAACGCAACCCTCGATCCCGTTCTGCGCGGCTACGTGTCGCGGAGCGGACCAACGCACCTGTAACCGTTGAGACGGAAAGGGGCTAACATCATGCGCAAATATACCGTTCTGTGGTGTGTACTTTGTATCGCGGTCGTTCTGGGTCTTTTCGTCATCAAACATCGTGTGCAGGGGCTTGAAGATCGGCTACATGCATTAAATGCGGAGATTCTGCTCGATCGCGACGCGACACAGGTCCTTGAGGCGGAATGGAGTTACTTAAATCAGCCGGCGCGTTTAGAAACTTTGAGTCGCAAGCTTTTAGGTATGGAGGAGCCGTCGGAGAAACAGATTGTGACGCTGAGGGAATTCCACTTGCATATGACACCCGCTCTCAAAGAGAGCGCCAACTTTACCAAGGCGTCGCCAGCAGAAAAACCGGCCATAAAACCCTCAAATCAAACAAAACCTAAACGCACACAGCCCAAGCGGGAAGAATACGAATGGCTGGCTCCGATTCTTGCAAAAATGAAGAAGGAGCAATGACGGATAGTCGAGATACTGCGCCTGAAAAAATTCGAATCGAGGGCGACCGTAAAACCGCGATTGAAACCGGGCGTAACCGGTTGATGGTTGCAGGCGCACTGTTCTTAGCCGCTTTCTTTGCGATTGGGGTTCGCGTTGTCGACGTCTCCATGTTCTCGAGCGTCTCGGAACCTCGCTATACGCGAAGCATATCGAAAACCGAAAAATATATTGGCCGTGCCGAGGTAATGGACCGTAACGGCGTACTCATGGCAACTAGTTTGAATACAGCCTCACTCTATGCGAATCCACGACTAGTATTAGACCCCGAGCAAGCAGCAATAAAACTAGCCGGGGCCCTACCGGGAATAAATATTAAGCTGATGGAACGCAAGCTGCGAGCAGACAGAGGATTTGTATGGCTTAGACGCCATCTAACGCCCCGACAGCAATACGCAGTTAATCGTTTGGGCATCCCAGCTTTGAATTTTCAACGTGAGGCTCGGCGGATGTATCCTCTGGGGGCCCTCGCTTCCCACGTACTCGGATTCACCGATATCGACAACAAGGGACTCGCTGGGATCGAACGGTACTTCGATAAGGAACTACGCAGCCGGCAGGAGAATCTAACGTTGTCGGTTGATGTTCGTGTACAGCATGTGCTGGAGCACGAGCTATCGCTTGCGATGAAGAAGTTTAGTGCCATCGGAGCCGCCGGCCTAGTCATGGATGTAGACACCGCCGAGATCGTCGCCATGGCCTCTCTTCCCAACTTCGACCCGAACCAGCCCGGAGCGATCGATAAGGCGCTGTTATTTAACCGGACTACTCAAGGCGTTTACGAAATGGGGTCAACATTCAAGATTTTCACAACGGCAATGGCTTTTGATGCAGGCACTGCAACAATGCGCAGCGGATATGACGCGACCAATCCTATCCGTGTCGCGCGTTTCGTGATTCGAGATTTCCACGCCAAGAAACGTTGGCTCTCCGTGCCGGAAATTTTCATGTATTCTTCGAATATCGGTACAGTAAAAATGGCGTTAGAAGTCGGCGTCAAAGCTCACCGGAATTTTTTGACCCGGCTTGGATTTCTTAAACCTGTCAGAATAGAACTCTCCGAAACGGGCACCCCGCTCTCACCCGACAGCTGGCGCGAAATCAACTCTATGACAATTTCATTTGGCCACGGCTTGGCGATAAGTCCCCTACACCTTGTTGCCGGAGTCTCGGCTATAGTAAATGGTGGAATATATCGCTCTCCTACTCTAGTCCGTTACGATTCTGACGAAATCACAGAGGGCCGACGCGTTATATCAGAAGAAACCTCCCGAGATATGCGGCGTCTGATGCGGATGGTTGTTGAAAATGGTACCGGCAGGCATGCGGCCGCCCAAGGTTATTTAGTCGGAGGCAAGACCGGTACAGCGGAGAAAGTATCGGGTCAAAAATACAAAAAAAAGGCGCTGATCTCGTCTTTTGTCGCCGCGTTCCCAATAAACAAACCAAAATATGTAGTCCTCGCAATGTTAGACGAGGCCAAGGGCAATAAGGAAACATTTGGGTACGCAACTGGCGGCTGGGTAGCGGCACCGGCAGTCGGCAAGATCATACGACGTATTGCGCCAATTTTGGACCTATTTCCGCAGAGGAATGAAAATGATGCCCGTCGGGCACTTTCGATGAATATTACCGATAAATCCATTCAGGGGCGGCGGGTTGCAACTCATTGATCTCATCTCGGGAGATAAAATTAAGGTGACACTGACAGCCGATATTAGCGAATTAGATATAACCGGACTGACCGCCGACTCCCGCGACGTGCGGCCCGGGTTCCTGTTTGCAGCCTTGCCAGGTTTAACCGTCGATGGACGCAATTATATTAGTACCGCTATCGAAAAAGGTGCGGCCGCGGTTCTTGCTCCGGATGATACCGATCCGCCGGACGGCGCGGCCCTCATCAAAGCCGCGGACGCCCGTGCCACCCTCGCCCATATGGCTGCCGCTTTCTATCGCGGTCAGCCCGGAACAGTTGCTGCAGTGACCGGTACTAACGGCAAAACGTCAGTTGCGCATTTCACGAGTCAGATTTGGTCTAAAATTGGCAATTGTGCCGTGAGTATCGGAACACTGGGCCTGCAGAGTCACGACGGCACCATTATGCGGAATCTTACTACACCTGAACCCGTGTCCCTGCATGAGAACCTGGCAAAATTAGATCGAGACGGTGTTACACACGCAGTACTTGAGGCGTCCAGTCATGGCCTCGACCAACATCGGATAGACGGCATCCGCCTGACGGCAGCAGCATTTACAAACCTGACACGCGATCATCTGGATTATCACGGTACGGCTGAGAATTACTTCACCGCAAAGGCGCGCTTGTTTGCGGAACTACTCCCGAGTGACGGTGTTGCCGTGCTAAATGCAGACTCTCCTGATTCTGTCCTACTTTCGAAGCTATTCGGCGGTCGCACTCTTACCTACGGACGTGCTGGATCCGACTTCATCTTGCGCGACGCTGCCCACACGCCCCGAGGAACTTATGTCAAACTGACGATTATGGGACGTAATATCAACGTGGAACTCCCGCTAGCTGGCACATTTCAAATCCATAACGTCTTGTGCGCTGTGGGTCTCACTATAGGTTGCGGCGCCGACTGCGATACCGTCATTAATTGTTTAGATACACTGGAAAGTGTACCCGGTCGGATGCAACTTGCTGGCACGGTATCGGGTGGTAGCGTCTATATCGATTATGCTCATACGCCTGATGCATTGTTGAATGTCCTTACCGCTTTACGTCCCCATACAAAGGGACGGCTGATTTCCGTTGTCGGTTGCGGCGGGGACAGAGATCGCGGCAAACGCCCTGAAATGGGGAGTATTTCAGGGCGCCTAGCGGACATTACCATTGTCACGGACGACAACCCACGCTCGGAGGATGCTTCTCAGATAAGATCGGCAATTCTCGCAGCCGCACCGGGGGCTATGGAAATAGGAAACCGGTCAGATGCTATCCATGCGGCTATTTCAGAAATCACCAGCGGAGATGTGGTCCTAATAGCAGGTAAGGGTCACGAAACCGGCCAAATTGTCGGCGACAAGACCCTACCCTTTAACGACCTTGATATAGCGCAGACCGCTATAGATACTGCAGGAGGCAAACTGTCATGACTGGGGTTTTGTGGACCTCGGCAGAGGCCGCTACGGCCACCGGTGGTACCGCAACCTCAGATTGGGCCGCAACTGGTATCTCGATCGATACGCGAACTTTAGATGCCGGCGATCTTTTCATTGCACTAACCGGCCCAAATTTCGACGGAAACGACTTCGTAAACAAGGCATTCGAAGCAGGTGCTTCTGCAGCGCTGGTTAAGCGGGGCGTCGCACTTGAAAGCCGACCTGGCTTGATTGCAGACGACACTTTACAGGCGATGGAATCCCTTGCTGTCGCCGCTCGGGCGAGATCCGATGCAAAAATTGCGGCCATCACGGGGAGTGTTGGAAAAACAGGGACCAAAGAGGCATTAGCCCATGTTCTTTCCAGCCAAGGCGAGGCGAGCTATAGCAGGGGTAATCTAAATAACCATTGGGGCGTGCCGCTTTCAGCGGCACAAATGCCGGCAAACACAAATTTTGGAATCTTTGAGATCGGCATGAATCGGGCGGGCGAGATCAAACCGCTTGTAGGTCTAATTAAACCGCATGTCGCCGTTATTACTGCAATTGCATCTGCGCACCGAGAATTTTTCGAATCGGTCGAAGGAATCGCTCGCGCCAAGGGAGAAATATTCTCCAGCATTGATGGTGGAATCGCTGTCATAAGCCACGATACGGAGTATTTCTCATTGCTTTCCGATATGGCTTTGGATGCTGGTGCAGGGGAGATCGTCTCTTTCGGTCAGCATTCGGGCGCCGATATGCGCCTTATAGACTCTATGCCTGACACAACCGGTTGTTCTATCGATGCGCTCTGGCGCGGAGAACCGATCTCCTACAGGTTGGAACAACCCGGCATACACTGGGCCCATAACAGCCTTGCCGTGCTAGCCACCGCGGAGGCCTTGGGCGCAGATATGCAACGAGCTGCAAACGATCTTGCAACCATACCTACCCTGCCAAGGCGTGGTGTCGTCCACATTATCCCTTGGGAAGAAGGTACAATCCGCCTAATCGATGACTCATATAACGCCAATCCGGAGTCCATGAATGCAGCTCTAATGACACTTGGGCTAATGCAACCGGAAGGTGGCCGCCGCGTTGCAATCATCGGTGACATGCTAGAATTGGGTGATACCTCCTACGCAGCCCATGCAAGTCTCAAGGATTCGATCGAGAGGAACGGCGTCGATACAGTATTTTTAGTGGGCACCGAGATGACTGCGCTTGCCAACGAGCTTGATAGCAACCGGATCAGTGCAACTGCAGACACCGCAGCCGCACTAATGCCAGCGGTCATGTCAGGACTTAAGGCTGGCGACGTCGTCACTGTAAAGGCGTCAAACGGTACCGGACTTAGTCAGATTGTGGATGCTCTAACAGAACCCGAAACTTTTCCTATCACCTCTAATAGAAACTGAAGAAGGAGAACAAGAAGCATGCTCTATAATCTCCTGTTCCCCTTTGCAGACGACGTCAGTATCTTCAATTTATTCCGCTATATAACTCTTCGTACTGGCGCTGCAACTGTCACCGCCCTTTTCGTCAGTTTTTTAGTTGGACCTGCGTTCATTCGGTGGCTGAAGAAAAAACAGGCTGAGGGTCAGCCAATACGGGAAGATGGTCCCCAATCGCACCTTGTTACCAAAAAGGGTACTCCAACAATGGGCGGGGTACTGATATTATTTGCACTCGGCATTGCAACTCTATTGTGGGCTGATCTTACTAACCAGTATGTATGGGCGGTGTTACTGGTAACGCTCGGTTTCGGAGCAATCGGTTTTATCGACGACTACCAGAAACTGACAAAACGTTCTAGCGACGGACTACCCGGGCGCATAAAGCTTATTTTACAAATAATAATTGGAGGTGTCGCAACGATTTGGATTACGGTCATCTCTGACCCAGATCTTTCCCAAGGTCTCGCCATTCCTTTCGTTAAAGACTTCCTAGTGCCACTAGGCTGGTTCTTCCTCCCATGGGCGATTATCGTCATGGTCGGGGCTTCCAACGCAGTGAATTTGACCGACGGTCTCGACGGTCTCGCTATTATGCCGGCGCTCATCGCGGCCGCGTGTTTCGCACTGATCGCATACGTGGCCGGTAACTTTGTATTCTCAAATTATCTGCAAATTCATTTCGTTCGTGGATCTGGCGAACTAGCTGTCTTCTGCGGCGCACTGGTAGGCGCGGGACTTGGGTTCCTGTGGTTTAACGCTCCGCCTGCGATGGTTTTTATGGGAGACACCGGATCACTAGCTATCGGGGGGGCGCTGGGCGCGGTCGGGGTTGTGACAAAGCATGAAATCGTACTAGCCATCATAGGCGGCTTGTTCGTTCTGGAGACCGTTTCTGTCATCGTCCAAGTAGTATCCTTCAAGCTCACCGGGAAGCGAATATTCCGAATGGCACCCCTTCACCACCATTTCGAGCAAAAAGGCTGGGCGGAACCAACCATCGTAATCCGCTTCTGGATCATCGCATCAATCCTCGCTCTCGCCGGTCTAGCAACGTTGAAGTTGAGATAGGCAGCCCCGAATGATTCCAGTCACTTCCCGGCATTCTCAGAGTATCGCTGTTTTCGGGCTCGGCACGTCCGGACTTGCAACCGCATTAGCGCTTTCAGCCGGCGGAGCAATAGTATCGGCATGGGACGACAACCCAGATCGTCGCGCCGAGGCCTCGAATAAGAATATCGTGCTCACCGATCCTACGATGATGGACTGGTCAACGCAGGATGCACTCATTCTCAGTCCAGGTGTGCCATTAATGCACCCTGCACCTCATCCGGCGATTACGGGAGCCCAAGCGGCCGGAAAACAGGTGATCGGCGATGTGGAGTTATTATTCGAGAATGTAGCTAAGGCTAGGTTGATCGGGATTACCGGCACCAATGGGAAATCAACCACCTCGTCGCTGATACACCACGTTCTCCGGTCTGCAAACGTCCCTGTCCAGATCGGCGGGAATTTTGGTCCACCCGCACTCGACCTCGAACCCATCAGGACGGATGATACACTTGTGCTCGAGCTATCTTCCTATCAGCTTGACCTAATTGAGACCGCTGCCTTCGACGTTGCGGTTTTCTTAAATCTGGCACCAGATCATCTCGATCGGCATAGGGATATGGAGGGATACGCGTCGGCGAAGAAACGCATATTTCAAAACCACCGTAAATCAAAGCAGACTGCGGTTATCGGTGTGGATGATATCCACGGCGTTACTGCGGCTGCGGAATTATCTGAAAGGGCAGCGTGGACGACCATCGAGGTGTCAGCCGAGCGGGTGCTCCCTAAGGGAGTATATGTAACTGAGGGCATCCTCACTGACCAAGACGGCTACCGCTACGATATCTCGAAGATCTCAACACTCCACGGACCCCACAATTGGCAAAATGCTGCTGCCGCTTGGGCTATCGCCCGCACGCTGGGCATTGCGCCTGATGTCATCGCAACCGCGTTCAAAAATTTTCCCGGCCTGCCACACCGTCTAGAAACCGTCGCCACTCTAGATGGCATCCGTTTCGTCAACGATTCGAAAGCGACAAACAGCGAAGCCGCGTCCAAAGCATTGTCATCCTACGATCAGATATACTGGATCGCTGGCGGGGTGGCTAAAGATGGCAACCTAACGCCTTCGTTGGCAGACTTGGCCAGAGTACGGAAGGCTTACCTTATAGGGGATTCTGCCGCTGACCTTGGCGAAGAACTGGCGAAGTATGGTGTTTCTGTTTCAGAATCGGGCGACCTAGCTACCGCGCTCAATGAGGCGAGGGCAGATGCCACCACCGACAAACTTAAAGGATCGGTTATTCTATTCTCGCCTGCTTGTGCCTCTTTTGATCAATATCCTAATTTTGAGAAACGGGGCGATCATTTCCGGGAATTAGTAATGTCACTGACTGCGGAGGAAAGGGTATGACCGTCTTCGCCCGTTCCGACACATCAGTACTAGGTCGCTGGTGGTGGACAGTGGACCGGTGGACACTTACCGCAGTCTGCGCTCTTATCGCATTCGGAATTATCATGGCTTTGGCCGCGAGCCCCGCGGTGGCGGAACGCATTGGACTTGATTACTTTTATTTCGCGCGTCGCCAGCTACTTTATATCCCCGTTACTTTAGGTATCCTGGTGGCTACCTCCTTGTTGTCCCCCACCGGGGTGTTCCGCGTTGCAGTGGTTACACTGGCGATATTCACGATTCTTCTAGTGGCAACGTTTATAATGGGAACCGAAATCAAAGGTGCCCGCCGGTGGATCGAGATCGGACCCATCTCGCTCCAGCCGTCGGAATTCCTTAAGCCCACTTTCGCAGTTGTAGCGGCTTGGCTTCTTGGATCAGCTAGGACCGGGGACGTCGCGCATGGGAATCTATTATCAATAGCCGCGTTGGGTACCCTAGTTGGATTACTTCTGCTGCAACCCGATGTAGGAATGGCAGTTGTTATCTCCTCAGTATGGTCCACACAATTCTTTCTCGCCGGTCTGCCACTTTACTGGGCAGTACTTATTTTATTGGGAGGCTTAGGCGCGATAGCTGCAGCATATTTCTTCTTGGCCCATGTTTCCAGCCGCATTGACCGCTTTCTCGACCCATCATCTGGCGACAGCTACCAAATCGATCGCTCACTTGAGGCTTTCATGAACGGCGGCCTTTTCGGTCGCGGACCGGGTGAGGGAACCGTCAAGGAGGTTTTACCGGACGCCCATTCGGACTTTGTTTTTGCGGTCGCCGGAGAAGAATTTGGCCTTTTTATCTGCCTGATAATCGTTGGCCTATTTGCCTTCGTCGTCCTGCGCGGTTTTGCGAGGGCGCTACAGGAAACAGATCTATTCATTTTACTAGCGACTTCAGGGCTATTGGTCCAGTTTGGCTTGCAGGCTGTCATCAACATGAGTTCTACGTTGCGGTTGATGCCAACCAAAGGTATGACGCTGCCATTTGTTTCTTATGGTGGATCATCACTGATCGCGATGGGCCTCTGCATAGGGTTTCTGCTTGCCCTGACCCGCAAGCGCGTCGGCCCGGAGACACTAAGATGACTGGGGGTAGGCATGTTATGTTAGCCGCCGGTGGTACCGGCGGACACATTTCTCCCGCAATTTCTGTAGCGGAGTCACTCTTAGAACGCGGTTACACTGTTTCGATAATCACGGACTCTCGGGGCGTGAACCTCGGGATGTCTCTACCCGAAGTCAGAGTATACCGAATTAGTGCTTCGGGTTTCAGTGGCAATGTTATCGCGAAATCTAAAGCTATATCGTCTATTTGTATTGGTGTGTTTCAGGCACACCTTCTTATCAGGAATTACCGTCCTTGTTGTATAGTCGGATTTGGCGGATATCCGTCAGTTCCGACGATGCTCGCCGCAACGACGCGCCGCCTGCCGTCGGTTATCCACGAACAAAACGCCGTACTCGGCCGTGCTAATCGTTTGGTTGCCCGTTGGGTATCTCGAATCGCTACTTCGTTTACCGAAACAAGAGGAATAGCAACCGGAAATAAATCAAAGGTGGTCGTAACGGGGAACCCAGTCCGGCATGCTTTCGCGGACGTTCGAATGCTCCCCTACCCGCCAATCGGACAAAACGGTGGAGGAATAAAGGTTCTTGTTCTTGGCGGAAGCCTCGGTGCGACAGTTTTCAGTGACATCGTCCCCCGCGCGGTTGCTGAAATGCCAAGTTCTCTCCGACATCACTTTGCGATCGTTCAACAATGTCGTAAAGAAGATATTGACCAAACGCGCAAGATATATGAATCGGTCGGCATATCACCGGAACTCTCAACCTTTTTTGAAGACATTCACGAACGCATTGCCGCAGCTCATGTCGTTATCTCTCGGGCCGGCGCCTCGACCCTTGCCGAGCTAGCAGAAGCGGGTAGGCCCGCGATAGTAGTACCTTACCCGCTAGCACTCGACGATCACCAAACGGCGAACGCCCGCTTAGTCCACGATTGTGGAGCCGGATGGTTGATCCCACAAGAAAATTTCACACTAGAAGTTTTGTCTAGCCTCCTGAAAGGTTTCGTCAATCTCCCGAATACCCTAACTAGCGCCGCAGAGGCAGCAAAATCTTTAGGGGGCCATAACGCAGCAAATGTCGTCGTGGACCAAGTGGAACAATTAAGCGGGTTACGACCGGGAGGTGGTGCCGGCGAGCCCCCCCGATCGGCAAGGAAGATCGCAGCATGACTGTTCTTCCCCTCAATATTGGCACAATTCATTTCGTTGGTATTGGTGGAATCGGAATGAGTGGAATTGCCGAGATCCTGCATAACCTCAATTATTCTATTCAGGGAAGTGACATTGCGGATAATGCAAACGTGAGACGCCTCCGCCGCCTTGGGATCGACATTTCCGTCGGCCATGCCGCCGAAAATATTCGTGAGGCGGAAGTTGTCGTCATATCTTCTGCAGTCAAGCCAAACAACATAGAAATCTTGGAAGCGCGATCCCGCCTGATCCCAGTGGTTCCGCGAGCAGAAATGCTTGCAGAAATTATGCGGCTAAAGTGGGGAATTTCGGTTGCCGGTACACACGGGAAAACTACAACCACATCGATCATAGCTTCGATACTAGACGCTGGTCGGTTTGATCCCACCGTTATCAACGGCGGCATCATAAATGCTTACGGTACAAATGCCCGCCTAGGTAGCGGGGAATGGATCATCGTGGAAGCCGACGAATCCGATGGAACATTTACGAAGTTGCCTTCCACTATCGCAGTAGTGACAAATATCGATGCCGAGCACCTAGATTACTACGGAGATTTCGAGACCCTTAAGATCGCATTCGTCAAATTCGTCCAGAACATTCCGTTTTACGGATTTGCTACAATGTGTATCGACGATGCCGAGGTACAAGCCTTGATACCTCAGGTTTCAGATCGACGGGTCATTACTTATGGTTTTAGCCCGCAGGCCGATTTTCGGGCAATAGACGTATCGTCAAATCCTGCAGGTTCAAGCTTCACGGTTGTGGCTTCCAACAGAGGCGCGTCGCAATCCATTGAGCTCGGGCGGTTCGCCATGCCGATGGTTGGAGATCATAATATCCGCAATACGCTGGCGGCGATCGCGATCGCTACAGAGATGGGTGTACACGCCGACGTGGTTCGCGAAGCTTTGGGGGATTTCAGTGGCGTCAAACGTCGGTTTACCCAAGCCGGTACAGTAAATGAGGTTACAATCATCGACGACTATGGGCACCACCCTGTCGAGATTTCAGCGGTTCTTGCCGCGGCGCGGACCAGTTCGCGCCGCAACGTTATCGCTGTTGTTCAGCCGCACCGCTACACGCGTCTTCGAGATCTGTTCGACGATTTCTGTACCTGTTTCAATGATGCAGATACCGTCATCGTCGCAGACATATACGCTGCCGGCGAGACGCCGATAGAGGGTTATGACCGAGACACCTTAATCGAAGGTATACGCAGCCGAGGACATCGAAATGTTTTAGCATTGGAAAACGCCAACGCCCTACCCAAACTAATTTCCGAAATAGCACGCCCATACGATTATGTGATCTGTTTAGGGGCCGGCAATATTACGGCATGGGCTAACGATCTACCCGGCAAGCTGTCAGATTTCTGGCGCACGGATAATGAAGCAGCAACATCAGTGGGAGGTGTCTGATGTTAGCCCGAGCGTCAACAGATCTCTTCGCATCCCTGCCCCCCACTCGCGGCGAGATTTCGATAAACGCTTCTTTAGCTGGCATCACTTGGTTTCGGACTGGCGGAACTGCAGAAGTCCTATTTCTCCCGGCTGATACCGACGATCTAAAGAGTTTCATCGAGTCTTTAGATAAGGAGATCGATATCACGGT
Source organism: Alphaproteobacteria bacterium UBA830 (assembly GCA_002295635.1). Taxonomy (GTDB): domain Bacteria; phylum Pseudomonadota; class Alphaproteobacteria; order MPNO01; family UBA830; genus UBA830. The sequence goes on from DBHK01000006.1 coordinate 122,284, forward strand.
TTTGGGTTTAGGTTCTAACGCGTTGATTCGGGATGGCGGCGTGCCCGGAGTGGTCATACATCTTGGCAAAAATTTCGGAGAAGTCACGTTTGACGGGGATGACGTTATCGCGGGCGCCGGGGCGCTAGACGTAACGGTCTCCCGTTCGTGTCATGAGCGGCGGCTGGCCGGACTCGAATTTCTCAATGGTATACCGGGCATGATAGGCGGCGCGCTTCGGATGAATGCTGGCGCCTACGGGTCCGAAATCTCGGACGTTCTGATATCCGCAGAGGCCATGGATTCCTCTGGAAAGATACGTAAGTTATCGAAGTCCGATTTCGGGTTTTCGTATCGACGCTGCTCGGTAGACGAAGACTGGATCTTCCTCTCCGCTCGCTTACGCGGGGTGCCTAGCGACCATGCAGCGATCGCCAAACGGATGTCGCAAATCAAGGCCAGCCGAAAATCCACCCAACCAATCCAGGAACGAACCGGCGGTTCTACATTCAAAAATCCCCCCGACTCCCCCGCCTGGGAACTGATCGACGCAGCTGGTTGCCGTGGCCTTGTCGTCGGGGATGCCATGGTGTCCGAACAGCATTGTAATTTTCTGATAAATCGCGGAAACGCAACTGCCGCTGACCTAGAATGCCTGGGCGAAGAAGTCCGCCAACGGGTCAGGGCCCACTCGGGAATTTTGTTGGAATGGGAAATTCGGCTGATAGGCATCCCGGCGAAAGATGCATCATGAGTACCTCTGTAGCTTTACTGACGGGTGGGTGGTCAGGTGAACGAGAGGTATCCCTGATGGCTGGCGAAAATATCGCCGCTGCCCTTCGCGAGGCAGGCTATGAAGTACAGGAAATCGACGTAACGCAGGATATAACGTCCTTATTAAACGATCTGACCCCGCCCCCGGACATAGTCTATAATGCGTTGCACGGACCTTACGGAGAAGACGGCTGCATTCAGGGCATTCTGGAGTGCCTGGGCGTCAGATACACGCATTCCGGCGTACTTGCTTCAGCAATGGCCATGAGCAAACCAATGGCGAAATATCTGTTCAAGGCAGCGGGCATCCCCAGCCCGGAATATTGTGTCGTCTCACGCGCCGATTTCGAGGCAGGAAAACGTATTGACCTTCCATATGTAATAAAACCTCTAAATGAAGGCTCCAGCATCGGTATTCGGATTATCCGGACAGAGAAAGACGTCGCGGTACTAGGCGACGAAATCTGGGGCTATGGAAACCAAATGATGCTGGAAAGTTTCATTAACGGCCGGGAGATCACAGTATCTGTTCTGGGCGATAGGGCACTTGGCGTCACGGAAATACGCGGTCTTGAGGGTTTTTATGATTATGAAGCCAAGTATACCGAGGGGCGAGCTGAACATCTCGTTCCAGCGCCTATTCACGCAGATGCCTACAAAGCCGCTCTGGATTACGCGTTAAGAGCGCACCGGGCACTGGGATGCCGAGGGGTATCGCGAGCTGATCTGATATATGACGATCGCGACGGAGAACCCGGCAATCTATATCTCCTTGAAGTCAACACACAGCCAGGGATGACTCCGTTATCTCTCGTTCCCGAGCAGGCCGCCCATGCCGGAATCAACTTCAGCGACTTAGTTTGCTGGATCGTGGAGAACGCATCATGCGATGGATAAGTCATAGGCGCTCAATGAGTTTAAATGGCAAACTAACAAAGAATACGCGGAAACGCCGTATTCCGCGATTGGGGCGATATTCTCTCCGTAGCATAGGCGTTGCCTGTTGTTTTGTGTTTGCTGTTGGGGGATCAACCTGGGTATGGAATTCCAGTTGGCCAGACAAGGCTTTACATTTGGTTTGGCAGTCTGTCGCAAAACATATGGCTGGATCAGGCTTGCGGGTAGAAGAAGTGGTGCTTCAGGGACGCCGTAACGCGTCTGCCGACCGTATTAGAAATGTTCTCGGGATCCAACGTGGAACGCCACTTTTAGCAATCAACTTGCAACAGCTCCGCCAACAGCTTGAAACCCTGCCGTGGATCCGGTTCGCGAGCTTGGAACGACAGTACCCAAATATTATTCACGTAAAAATCGCCGAGCGCCGACCGATCGCTCTTTGGCAGCGCGAAAACAAGTTGGTACTTGTCGACGAGGGTGGGACCATAATCACATCCAATAAATTGGAAAAATTCAGCAACCTTATTGTGGTAGTTGGTAAGGGCGCCCCTCTTGAGGCCGCATCACTGATGTCCTTTCTTGAGCAGGAACCGAAGTTAAAACAACGGGTCAACGCGGCGGTACGCGTTGGGGATCGTCGGTGGAATATCCATATGGATAATGGAGTTCATGTTCGTTTGCCGGAAAAACGCCCTGAAGTAGCTTGGCGGCGGTTTGCCCGGCTCGAACAAAAACACAAACTTTTGAAACAAAATCTGTTGTCGATCGATCTGCGAATACCGGACCAGATGATTGTCCGAACCCGCACCGCTCCCCCGATAACGAACCATAATGTCAATCATCAAGAGGGAAAAAATACCTGATGTTGATAGTTTCCAATTTGTATTTGATTCGGAGAAATTATTGAATATGCCAAAACTACGCACCGGTATTATTGCAGCGCTTGATGTTGGCAGTTCCAAAGTTTGCTGTTTCATCGCTCATATGAATGCCGAAGGTGGAATACGTGTCATCGGCGTTGCTCAGCAGGCATCTGCAGGCGTTCGAAATGGCTCCGTTATCGATATGGAAGCCGCCCAGAATGCCATTCTAACGGCGATAAGTGCAGCCGAAGAACTCGCCGGGGAGCGAATCGACCGCATATTCGTCAATTTATCTGCCGGTCTAATATATTCGCATATTCAAGACATCGAAGTTTCCATTGCCGGACACGAAATCGCCGGGACAGATATCCAGCGGGCGAGAGAGCGAAACTTCCAGATTGAGCAGCCGGAGGACCGAGAACTAATCCATTGCCTACCTGTGGGATATTCAATTGACGGCAATCGTGGCATCCACGATCCACGTGGGATGTTCGGCGAGCAGCTCGGCGTGAGCTTCCATCGGATAAACGCAACGCCGGGACCTGTTCGAAATTTAAAGAACTGTGTCGCCCGCTGTCATCTCGATATCGAAGAAATTATCGTTTCACCGTACGCTGCCGGACTGTCCTGCTTAGTCGAAGACGAAAAAGATCTCGGCGTGACTCTAGTCGATATGGGGGGTGGAACGACGACAATCGGCGTTTTCTATGACGGCCAAGTAGTTTTTGCAGATTCGATCTCGGTTGGTGGCAGCCACGTAACTAACGACATCGCACGTGGACTTTCCACGCCTGTTGTTCACGCGGAGAGGATGAAGATTTTATATGGGAGCGCGGTCCCTTCGCAGTCCGACGATAACGAAATCATCGATGTCCCTCTGGTTGGTGAGGACGATCACAATAATCCCAATCACGTACCACGTTCGATTTTAACCGGCATTATCCAACCCCGGGTTGAGGAAACTCTCGAGTTGGTTCGTGAGAGCCTTGAGGTTAGTGGTGCTGATCGGGTCTCGGGCCGTCGATTAGTGTTGACTGGCGGTGCATCCCAACTTCACGGCGTACAGGAACTAGCGAGTATGGTGCTAGAAAAACAGGTCCGTATCGGCCGCCCGCTGAGAATCAGCGGTTTAGCCGAGGCAACCAGCGGTCCAGCCTTTTCGACCTGCGCGGGGCTCTTGCGTTACGGCGTTGAGAAATTCGCGGGTACTATTGAAGACACCCCCGCCAATGAAAACATCCCGTCAAGTCGAATATCTCGGATCAGCCAATGGCTAAAAGAAAGTTTCTGAAAATATGACCAGCCCATGATCAAACGACTTTTAACCCAATCCGCCGCAGGTTCGCGGCACCATCGAACTGGGTGGACAACCACCACCCGTTTTATCCCTTCCCCGGCTAGGAGGCCTAAATGACTATTAACCTTACTGTTCCCGACTCTCAGGACCATCTGAAACCTCGGATAACCGTTATCGGCGTCGGCGGCGCAGGCGGTAATGCCGTCAACAATATGATTTCCTCGCAGCTTGAAGGCGTTGAATTTGTAGTCGCCAATACTGACGCGCAGGCACTAGCACAGACAATGGCGGAACGATCTATCCAGCTTGGACCAGGCATCACCAACGGGCTTGGTGCCGGTTCACGTCCAGATATCGGCCGTGCAGCGGCAGAAGAAGCTATGGACGACCTCATGGAGGCTCTCAGTCCAGCACATATGGCGTTTATTACTGCCGGCATGGGCGGTGGCACCGGAACCGGTGCAGCCCCGGTAATAGCGCAGCTGGCCCGAGAACACGGCATCCTGACCGTGGGTGTTGTCACCAAACCATTTCAGTTCGAAGGCATCAACCGAATGCGTATTGCAGAGGCAGGAATCGAGGAAATGCAGCAGTATGTCGATACCCTGATAATTATCCCAAACCAGAACCTGTTTCGAATAGCCAATGAGAAAACGACTTTTGCGGAAGCTTTTACAATGGCGGATGAAGTTCTGCATTCCGGCGTTCGGGGGGTCACCGACTTAATGGTGGTTCCCGGACTGATTAATCTGGACTTTGCCGACATCCGGGCCGTGATGAGCGAAATGGGTAAAGCGATGATGGGTACTGGCGAAGGAGACGGAGAAGATCGCGCCCGTCTTGCAGCTGAGGCCGCGATTTCCAATCCATTGCTCGACGATGTTTCGATGAAAGGTGCCCGCGGTGTACTGATCAATATAACGGGCGGTCAAGACATGACCCTTTTTGAGGTTGACGAAGCGGCTAACCGTATAGGTGAGGAAGTCGATCCCGACGCCAACATTATTTTCGGCTCAACAATGGACTCTTCAATCGAGGGAAAAATGCGAGTGTCGGTCGTCGCAACTGGAATCGATGCACAAGCCGAGGCCCAACCTCGTCCGGTTTTGAAGGTATATTCTCAAGCCCAGAGACTGGTCCGGGCCGAAGAAACAAAAATGCCCAGTGAGGATTCTGAAAGTGTATTAACCAACGCTGAGAAAAGACCCGAAACATATGCGGAAACAATGATTTCGGAACCAACATCCAAGCTCGCCGACGATACAGTCACCTCGGAATCAAAAACCGAACCTGTCTTACGCAAAGATCCGGAGCCCTTCGCAGCAACCGTATCAACACCTCCAAGCGATATGACGGCCGAGCAATCAGTACCGGTAGATAATCCGAAAGCGGCGGCCACCGCCCATACAGAACCCCGCCTCGTTGCCGAAAACGATGCTTTTATGCCGCCACCGCCTGTTGACCCGGCGGCGCAAGCGGGACCCCTACCAGAGTCCGATCCATTTAAGGAAGCAGATCTGTTGAACGGCCGACAAAAAGACGAATCAGGTCGCCGAAGCGGGAGCCTGTTCCAGCGTATCACCGGCAGCGGTCGAGAACGCGAGTCAGGGCAGGAAACAGCAGTGGAGTCTGGGCCAGAATCTATAAAAACAGCCCCTATTAGTGAAGGTACCGAGAAAACTGGACTTCACCAGACCCGTTTGGCTGGTTTAGACACAGAGGATCGGCTCCAAAAATCGCCCTCGGCCGACGATTTACTCGAAATTCCGGCCTTTCTTCGCCGCCAAGCAAACTAACGGAGGTCTTACACCTGCAAAGAACGTAACATTCTGTAACATTTGTTGATTTGGGTTTTTCGGGGGGTGTTTGGTAGTTTTACTATTGAGGATTTGGATCCACTGGGTGTTGTTATTCTGAACACTCGACTTGCTTCGGAAACAAGCCTCAATAGTTAATAAAACAAAGATAGCTGACGTGATTAAACAAAAAACTATAAAGACCGAAATCAGCTGCAACGGTATTGGCTTGCATTCGGGACGAAAAACCGCCCTGACGCTGAAACCAGCAGAAGAGAATTACGGTATCCGTATCTGTCGAACCGATTTATTTAACGGTGCCCGTGAAATTATTGTCAACTGGAAGAATGTCGTCGACACACGACTTGCAACTACGGTCGGTAACGACCATGGCGCATCGGTTAGCACCATAGAACATTTGATGGCTGCCCTCGCCGGCTGTGAAATCGATAATGTCCTAATTGAAGTCGATGGTCCGGAAATTCCGATTATGGATGGTAGTTCAGCCCCATTTGTGTCTCTCATCGAACGAGCTGAAATTTTGGAGCAAAATTCCGTACGGACCACGATCAAGATACTTAAGACCGTCACAGTTGGCAACGAGAGCCGTTCATTAACTATCTCCCCGTCTAATGAATTCAGTCTTGATTTCGCGATCGATTTTAATTCCGCAGCAATCGATTGCCAGGAGCGGGTCTTTGCTGGTACCGGTGAGAATTTTAAATCTGACATCTCCCGGGCGCGTACTTTTGGCTTCAAGCAAGAGGTGGACGCGATGCGTAACGCGGGACTTGCGCTTGGCGGATCTCTTGAGAATGCTGTCGTCATCAGCGGTAACAAAGTTCTAAATGAAGGTGGGCTGCGCTACGATGATGAGTTCGTTCGCCATAAGATTCTTGACTGTATCGGCGACCTTTATCTGGCAGGCGGACCGATAATCGGAGCTGTTCGTGCCAGCCGCTCGGGGCATGCTCTCAATAACGATCTATTGCGCGCAGTCTTTATGGACAAAACCGCCTGGACAACGGTCAAAGAGACTTTAGACGATGGCGAGTCAAAAACATTGCAGGACGGCTCTTTGGTAGCCATGGAAAATTTTTGAATTGATCGAATTATATTACCGGTAAGGGGCGCCATTTTTCGTTTAGAGTCTCGTTCTCCCGCCTTACATTCACCATATCATCAATGATATAGATTGAGTTAACAAAGGACCCGGGAATCAGAATTTTGTTCCATTACATACGCCAGATAATTTTGGGATTAGCCGTATGTCTTATTCTGGCTGCGTGCGGTACCAGCAAAAATAACCAAGACGTATATATCGAAAAGAAGGTAGAGCCGCTCTATAACTCTGCAGTCAACGCCCTTCAAGCCAAGGACTACTTGGCCGCAGCAGGAGCGTTCGAAGAAGTAGAACGCCAGCATCCGTATTCTCTCTGGGCCATAAAGGCTAAGCTGATGGCCGCGTATTCTCATTACCAAGCAAATCAATACGACGAAGCGGTGATCGGACTTGATAGGTATATTCGCCTCCATCCGGGCAACCCGGACGTACCTTACGCTTATTATCTGAAAGCGCTCTCGTATTACGAACAAATTTCCGATGTCTCAAGAGACCAGAGGGTCACCGAACAAGCTCTAGATTCCCTTACAGAAATCGTGCGCCGTTTTCCGGATTCAAAGTATTCGAGGGATGCGAAATTAAAGATCGATCTTACGCGAGACCATTTAGCCGGGAAACACATGGAGGTGGGTCGCTATTACCACGACCGCGGTCACTATCTAGCAGCGATCAACCGGTTTCGGCGCGTCGTCGACAATTACGGCACTTCAACTAACGTTCCCGAAGCCTTACATCGGCTGGTCGAGGCCTATACAGCCATCGGCGTCATGGATGAGGCAAGGAAGGCCGCTGCAGTACTGGGGTATAATTATCCGGGCAGCGAATGGTATCTTGACTCCTATAAGGTTGCGACCGGATCCGATTTGCGAAATCCGCCGGAGAAAAAGGGATTCTTCGCTCGAACATGGGAACGGCTATTCTGAGGCCCAATGCTATCGACGCTTTCCATACGGAATTTCGTCCTGATCGAACGTCTCGATATCGACTTCAGCGACGGTTTATGTGTCCTGACAGGTGAGACGGGAGCCGGCAAATCAATTCTCTTAGATGCGTTAAGCCTCGTCATCGGCGCCCGGGCCGATGCTTCCCAAGTTCGGAAAGGTGATGATAAGAGAGCAAGCATAACAGCTACTTTCGAATTGCCAGACGATCACATAATCCTTGACCTGTTGCGCACTCACGAAATCGACCCGCCTATCGATGGCGACCCGCTGATCCTGCGTAGGACCTTGCGTGCTGATGGCGGTAGCCGAGCCTATATCAATGATCAACCCATAAGTGTGAGCGTCTTAAAGAATGTCGGCGAGTCCCTTATAGAAATCGAAGGTCAGTTTGCTAGCCATGGCCTGCTTGATCCGGCAAACCATCGGGGTGCCCTAGATTCCTTCGGTGCGCATAAAGAGCTCGTTGTAGAAACCCGCCAATCGTGGGATGTACTGAAGGCCGCGAAAGCGGCGCTGGCGAAAGCACGAGAGGAAATCGACAGAATTCTCACCGAGGCTGATTATCTGCGCCACGTACACGCCGAACTCGAGGAATTAGATCCTCAGGACGGAGAAGAAGCATCGCTAATTGAATCTCGATCTTTGATGATCAATGCTGAGAAGATCGGCGAAATCATAAACCAATCATTGAATATTTTGTCGGGGAACAAAGGCTTTCAGCAGTCCCTATCTAAATCGACGCGAGCGCTTGAACGCGTAAATGAGAAGGCAGCCGGGATTCTGAAACCCAGCCTCGACGCATTGGAACGCATCGAGGACGAAATTGCCATTGCCACTGACCATTTAAATGATGCCCTGAGGGCAACGGATCGGGATCCCACGCAGTTGGAGCAGGTTGACGAACGCCTATTTGGCCTTCGCGCCCTCGCCCGAAAACATGGTACCGATATAGATTCCCTTGCATCATTGAGGAACGATTTTGCTATCAAGCTTGAACGCATAGACGCAGCCGACCAAGATATTTCCCGGTTAGAAGCCGAGCTAACGGAAGCGCAATCAAGATACGATACCCAAGCAAGCGAACTGCACGACGCGCGGGTATCCGCGGCGACTGCACTAGATGTAGCGATAAATGAAGAACTGCCGCATCTGCGCCTTGAAACGGCATCCTTCTCCACTGGCATTGAAGAACTCGAACAAAACGGGTGGTCCAGCCACGGTATAGACCGAGTAGTGTTCGAAGTGACCACTAACCCAGGGCAGCCCGCGGGGCCGATCAGCAAGATAGCGTCGGGCGGCGAGTTAGCCCGTCTGTTGTTGGCACTGAAGGTGGCCCTGTCGAAATCTAACCGGGTCACGACACTAGTCTTCGACGAGGTCGATGCGGGCGTCGGCGGTGCGACGGCGGCGTCCGTGGCGGATCGATTGTCGCGATTGTCCGAAGGCGTGCAGGTTCTTGTAGTAACCCATTCTCCGCAGGTTGCAGCTCGGGGGAAAAGGCACTTCCATGTAATTAAGACAATCACGGACACCGCGGAGGGTGAAGTTACCACGACCGCGGTAACTCAGTTATCCCCAGAAGAGCAGCGCGAGGAAATAGCGCGTATGCTAGCCGGGACCCAAATTACCGAGGAGGCTCGCGCCGCGGCTGACAGCCTGATCGCGGAAATCGATAAGTCATGAAAATAATCTCCGAGATGTCTGAGTCAGAAGTCGCCTTAGAGCTAAGACAGTTGGCAAAAGATATCGCATTACATGATGAGAATTACTATCGGGATGATGCGCCCACGATCTCGGACGCGGAGTATGACGCACTGCGCCTCCGGAACGAGGCCTTGGAAACAGCTTTTCCGCAACTTACTCGGGAAGATAGTCCTGCTAAAAGGGTCGGCGCGAGCCCGGCGGCGCGGTTCGATAGGGTCCAGCATGCAGCGCCCATGTTGTCCCTCGCAAACGCCTTCCAAGAAGAGGATATTCGCGAGTTCGTCGCCCGGATAAAACGTTTTCTAAACTTCGGGAATAACGAAAAAATAACCTTTGTGGGCGAACCCAAAATCGACGGGCTCTCCATATCTCTGCACTACGAAGACGGCCAACTCATCCAAGCAGGAACGCGTGGAGACGGTCGGGTCGGCGAAAACGTCACCGCTAACGTAAAGACGATTTATGATATTCCGCATAGATTATCCTCTGACTTTCCGGCAGTTCTCGAAATTCGTGGTGAAATCTATATGAGTCACTCTAACTTTGAGGCGCTTAACGATAGCCGCGCGGCTTTAGACCAACCTGTTTTCGCGAATCCTCGAAATGCAGCAGCGGGCTCCTTACGTCAAATCGATCCGAAGATCACCGCCACTCGACCGTTGCGTTTCTTCGGCTATAGCTGGGGAAAAATCAGCCAGCCGGTAGCCGAAACCCAGTGGGATTTTCTGCGGATTCTGAAAGACTGGGGATTTCCAACCAACCCGGAGGCTCGTCGCTGCGAATCACCAAAAGAAATAATGGCGCTACATAGTGAAATTGGTAAAAAACGAGTCTCACTAGGTTACGATATCGACGGCGTAGTTTATAAAGTTGACCGGCTAGACCTCCAGGACCGCCTAGGCTTCGTAAGCCGCTCTCCAAGATGGGCAATCGCATATAAATTTCCGGCGGAAAAAGCCTATACTATTGTGAAAGAAATTGGCATCCAGGTTGGTCGCACCGGCGCACTGACTCCCGTCGCCAGGTTGGAGCCTGTGACGGTCGGCGGTGTGGTTGTCTCCAACGCAAGCCTGCATAACGAAGACTATATCGCTGAAAAGGATATCCATATCGGGGACACGGTTACAGTCCAGCGCGCCGGGGATGTTATTCCACAATTATTAGACGTAATTGTCGAAAAGCGGCCTTTCGGCGCACAGCGATACGAATTGCCGGACCATTGTCCAGAATGCGGAAGCGTGGCTGTACGCGAGGTGGGTGAAGCAGTCCGCCGCTGTACTGGTGGACTTGTTTGCCCAGCCCAGAGATTGGAGAGGCTTAAACATTTGGTTAGCCGCGAGGCTTTCGATATTGACGGGCTCGGGGGACGGCACATCGAATCCTTTGTCGCCGACGGGCTAATAGTCAACCCCGGTGATATTTTTCGCCTCATTAACCATTCTAACGACTTGAGAAACCGCGACGGCTGGGCTGGGAAATCGGTCGATAACCTGCTCAGGGCGATCGAGAACCGGCGGTCCATTGAACTCCATCGGTTTATTTATGCCCTTGGCATTCCCCATGTCGGCGAAACTACGGCGCGACTCCTAGCACGTTACTATGGCTCTTTCATTTCTTGGCGTTCGGCGATGGAGCAGGTCAGCCGCCAACGTCATGATAACCGGGAAGAAAATAAAAAACCCGATTTGATCGGCGACGCCTATGCAGAACTGTGTAACATCGACACCATCGGCATGGTAATAGCGGATGGACTCGCTGGATTCTTTGACGTCGACAACTTCGAGAACCGCCTTTTGCTTGACGATCTCGGCACAGAGATGACTGTCAAAGATGCGGCAGCGCCGATGAATCGGGAATCCGTAATCAGTGGGAAAACATTGGTCTTTACCGGAACGCTCGAAACTATGACCCGTCCGGAAGCCAAGGTGAAAGCGGAGTCCCTTGGCGCTAAGGTGTCCGGATCAGTGTCGAAAAAAACCGACTACGTTGTCGCCGGAAAGGATCCCGGATCGAAAGCAAAAAAAGCCGTTGAACTCGGTGTTACCGTGCTTTCGGAAGACGACTGGGCAGATCTAATCGGGATTTCTGGTTGAAGACCAACCAATGACCACTGATTTAATGTCGAGCCATCATCCCGTTTGTCTGTGATTCTACGGCCGTTTTTGAAGGCGCTACCTTATATCTCGCAACAGAATTTGGCGACTGTCGGAACTTTCTTGGTTTTGACCGAATGAAAAAGTCAAATAGCTGTCGTTGCGCCCTCCAGCCATTCCCGCACGTCGTCGGCCACCAGCGGAGACAGTGTCTCGCGCACCCGAACGTGGTAAGCGTTTAACCAAGCACGCTCGTCATCGGCTAGGAGCTCTGCGTCAATCAAATCGCGATCAATCGGGGCGAGGGTAATTGTCTCGAAATCCAACATTTTCCTCTCGCCCGTAGAGATACTCTCGGGAATTTCTCTCGCCACTACTAGATTCTCGATGCGAATTCCGTAAGCGCCATCCTCATAATATCCGGGCTCATTTGAAAGTATCATACCGATCTCTATCGGTGCACCTCCATTTACCTTGGAGATCCGCTGCGGCCCCTCATGCACTCCAAGATAGGCGCCAACCCCGTGACCTGTACCGTGATCAAAGTCGAGGCCAACTTCCCAAAGAAATATGCGCGCCAACGCGTCAATTTGGCTTCCGTGGGTACCGGCAGGAAAACGGGCAGTAGCGATAGCGATATGTCCTTTCAGAACACGGGTAAACCGGTCGCGTATCTCTGCGGACACACCATTACCGTCGTCTATGAAAACGCTGCGTGTGACATCCGTGGTGCCATCTAGGTATTGTGCACCTGAATCGATAAGATAAATGTCCCCCGGCTCGAGGGTACGGTCCGTTTCCGGCGTTACCCGATAATGTACGATAGCTCCATTCGGTCCGCTGCCCGAAATTGTCTCGAAACTAAGACCTCGGAAATGGTCTTCCGACGCGCGAAATTCTCGCAAACGAGCCGCGGCCGTCAACTCCGTCACCCCACCCTTAGGGGCTTCCGTTGCCAGCCAAGCAAGAAATGATGTCAGCGCGACTCCATCGCGGATATGGGCCTGCCGCGCACCAGCGATTTCCACTGTGTTTTTTCGCGCCTTGGGCAAGACACACGGATCTTTTCCTGCGGCAACATCGGCGCCAGCCTCCAACAAGCACTCACGCACGGCCTCTGGAATTGTTGAACTATCGAGACGAACGGTTTTACCTGCACGACCCAAGGCCGAGAGACCCTCAGAAAATTCGGTTGGATCGCATACTGTCACACCGCTTCCCAAGGACGCACGCGTCTCCTTCAGGAGTTTACGTTTATCCACATACCAATCGACCTCACCGGTCTGGTGAATTGTAGCGTAAGACAGTGCCAATGGCGTGTTAAATACATCACAGCCCCGGATATTCAACAACCAAGCGATCGAGTCAGGCGCACTAAGCACCGCGGCATCGACACCTGTATCTTTTAGGTCCTGTGCCACGATGCAACATTTCTCAGCTGAGCTCTGGCCTGATAAAGCTTCTGGATACGGGATAATAGGGCCTAACGGCAGGGGGGGTTGATCCTGCCATACCGCGTCGACAGGGTTAGCGTCGAGAGGCAACAATTGCGCGCCGACAGCGCTGCATGCCATTGTCAAGCGGTCTATCCCAGCAGGGGTATGTAACCAGGGGTCAAAGCCAATCTTTGCACCATTTGAAACGTTCTTTCGTATCCATTTATCGGGCGGAGTCTCGGCCACATGTTCTGGTACGAACACATCGGTATCAACCTGACTTCGAACCTGCAAAGTGTACCTTCCATCGATAAAGATGGCAGCAGCATTTAACATCACTATAACCATGCCCGCCGATCCACCAAAACCGGAAATCCAGGAGAGGCGCTGTGACCTGGAAGCTATGAATTCCCCTTGGTGTTCATCGGCAAGAGGGACAAGAAATCCGTCTAGTTCCTGCGCCACAAGCTTTTGGCGGAGGGCCGCGAGGCGTTCCGACGGCGCTGGAAGAGCGCCAAGGCTCTCCATCTGGAGCTCTCGCTTATTTAATAGTTCAGAAACCACTTGTGGCACATTGTTATCGCCGAATATTTCGACCAATACATCCTCAGCATCCGGCATATCAACGTTAAACGCCGACGCAGCAAGACCTTCAATCAGATTTTCATCTATTTTATTGTCCTCCCAGATACCATCCGAAGTTTTCGGCTGATTATAAAAACCTCTGAATTCCAATGATAATCCGCAAACAATACCATTAGAAACTAATCGTCGGATGTTATCAGTTCGAACCAGTTTGCCAAAAAATGATCGGCGTTAGTGAATACTTAATATAGATAACAGCTCTTCGTCAGCATCCGAACTTTTATTTATCGTAGTCTACATTGTCACCAGAACGGCGACGTGGGCAGCAAATAATTTATAGGCGTCTAGACGATTTCCAACTGTGTCTGGCGCTGAGGCAAGATTTGGTAACCACCCCATTATGGGAGACCGCGGATGATGGTTACTCGTATATATCAGCATCGACTTGGTGATTTCTGATGGTTTTAAAGGCAGTTTTATTTTATCCAGCTCTTTGGGCTGTAATTATGTGCTAGCAACTCACGCTGCAGTCACGCAAATTCTTTACCGAACCCGGGATACTATTTTCGACCGAACGTCAACGCCACCCAGTCCCCGACGGTTATCTGTCGTTTCAACTTCAATTCGTTTTCCAAATATGAATCTATAATGTCGTTTGAATCTCCCAATAGTATCCCTGATAGAATTATGTGCCCGTACACGGTTAACGCACCGGTGATATGGCTAGACATAGCGATCAGTGGTTTAGCCAAGATGTTGGCTACGATTAGGTCGTAAGGTGCCTTTGCTAAGGGTCCGGCAACGTCAATTCCCTCCGCAACATATAAATCGATCTGTTCGCTAACACCATTGAGGCGGGCGTTCTCAACGGCCACATTGACGGCGATTGGATCATTGTCAGTGGCCGTAACGTTGATACCGAATCGTTTAGCGAGCGCGATAGCCAAGATCCCGCTACCGGTGCCAAGGTCTAGGGGGTTTAATGGTGGCTGATCAGCACACAGCGCTTCAATCGCCCAGAGGCATCCGCGGGTGGTTTCATGATGCCCAGTTCCGAATGCCTGACCTGCGTCGATTTTAACACAGACTGCTCCTTCCGGCGGGGTATCCTTAACGTGCGACCCAAAAATGTAGTACGGGTCGACATTGATGGGCGTGAGTAAGCTCTGGCTCTCTGCGACCCAATCTTTGTCCTCCACTAAAGAAATCTTAAACTCGGGCAGATCAATTTTCACCTCGGCAGATGCAGCTTGCAGCCGGTTCAAAATATCGACATGGCCGGGTTCCCCATTCGTATAGACAGTTACACGCCAGCCCGAGGTTCCGATTATTTCAAAACTCGACAGTCCAATGACGACGTCTTGAAACGCCTCTTCAAAGACCCTTAGACTTGTGCTTTCGGGCAGTGCAAATGAGATCTGCCACATATCGACCGAAGCCAATTCATTGCTGTTCATACCGGCTCCACAAAGCTCTCAAGAACTTTCTTGGTGCCAGCTTTCTCGAAGTCAATTTCCAATTTACTGCCGTCTTTTGAAACCACCATCCCGTATCCAAACTTCTGATGAAAAACCCGGATGCCTATGACAATAGCGCTGACAGTAGAAGCTTCTCCCTCCTTCGGCATGAGCACTGTTGATCCCTTATTCACTCGCATACGCTGGAAACCGGGGCCTCGGCGGCCAGCGTTTTTACTCCATTTCTCTTCGGTCACATATAGATCCGGTTCCGCAATCCCTTCATATAGTCCAGCTTCCATCTTGTGATCGACGAGGTCCTCCGGCAGTTCGTCAATAAACCGAGACGGTGCGCAGGCGAGCCACTGGTTGTAGACCCGGCGGGTCGACGCATGGGAGATCCACACCCGACGACGCGCCCGCGTAAGCCCGACATAAGCCAGCCGACGCTCTTCCTCCAGTGCCGCGCCACCGCCATCTTCGACCGAGCGACGGTTCGGGAACACTTCCTCCTCCCATCCAGGCAAGAAAACGTTATTGAATTCAAGCCCCTTCGCAGCATGCAGTGTCATAATACTCACCATTTCTCCGATGGCGTTATCTTCGCGGTCCATCACAAGGCTAATATGTTCCAGAAAACCGCCAAGCGAATCAAATTCGTTTAACGCCGAAACAAGCTCTTTGAGATTTTCCAGCCTTCCCGGGGCGTCCACGGCCTTACTAGCCTTCCACATGCTCGTATAGCCAGATTCATCAAGCACTGTCTTAGCGAGCTCGATATGGTCAATAGCCTGGACCTGTGCCCGCCAACGTGCCAAATCCCCGATTATCCGCCGCAGCGACGACCTAGTCTGTGGCTTTAATTCATCGGTTTCAATCAACTGTATTGCCGACTTATGAAGCGAAATACCTAAGGCCCGAGCATGACCGTGCATAGTCTGTAACGTAGCGGTTCCGAGACCACGCCGGGGAGTATTAATAATACGTTCTAATGCCAAGTCGTCATCAGGCTGAACGACGACACGTAAATAGGCAATGGCATCCCGGATTTCCGCCCGTTCATAGAACCGTGGCCCACCTACAACCCGATAGGGCAATCCGAGCGTGATCAGGCGCTCTTCAAACTCGCGCATCTGGAAGCTAGCGCGCACCAGAATAGCAATTTCATTCAGTGATTCTTGAGCCCTCTGAAGGTGTTCGATCTCATCTCCAACGAGCCGGGCCTCAGATTCACCATCCCATACCGCGTTAATACGGATCGGCTCGCCATCCTCTAATTCGGTCCACAGATTTTTTCCGAGCCGACCCTCGTTTACGGCTATTAATTGCGACGCTGCGCTTAATATCTGCTGAGTGGATCGATAGTTCTGTTCCAGACGAATTACCTCTGCACCCGGGAAATCTCTCTCGAACCGCAAAATGTTGCCAACCTCGGCACCGCGCCAGCTGTAGATCGACTGGTCGTCATCTCCAACGCAGCAAATATTGCTCCGGGCCTGCGCAAGCAGCCGCAACCAGAGGTACTGCGAGACGTTCGAATCTTGGTACTCGTCCACTAAGACATAGCGAAATTGGCGCTGAAATTCCTTCAACACATCCGGCTGCGAGGTAAATATGGTCAGGCAATGGAGGAGCAGATCACCGAAATCAGCAGCGTTTAAGATAACCAGTCTGTCCTGATATATTTTATATAGTTCGCCGATACGGCCATCAACGATGTCACCCGCCTCCGCGACACTTATCTTAGCAGGAGTCAGTCCCCGATCTTTGAAACGCTCGATGACGGCGTGTACTGCCCGCGCTGACCAACGCTTGTCATCAATATCTTCCGCCTCAATGATCTGCTTCACTAAACGGATCTGGTCGTCCTGATCGAGAATTGTGAAGTTGGACTTCAATCCGACGACTTCGGCGTGGCGCCGAAGTATACGCGTTGCGATGGCATGGAATGTACCAATCCAAAGACCCTCTGTAGCCCGACCGATCATTCTGGCAACACGGTCGCGCATTTCACGCGCCGCCTTATTCGTAAAAGTAACGGCAAGAATTTGGTTGGGCGATGCACGCTGGGTCAGCAAAATATGACTGATCCGAGTGGTTAACACCCTAGTTTTTCCGGTGCCCGCACCTGCAAGCACCAGCAATGGGCCGTCAACAGTCTCTACGGCTTGCCGCTGGGGATGATTTAGGCCCTCAAGGTGGGTTAGCAATGGGCCATTCCCATCAGCGGGCCGAAAAAGAGTCTGATCGTTCATTAGAGGAGTATATCAGCCTGACCGCGTCATATCGCTTCGAATGATACAATTTTCGAATCAAATGATATCAGCGGATAGTAAAGTCGGGAAATAACCTAATCCAGCTCCTCTAATTTTTCGTAGGGTATTTTGGGATTGGAGTTTGTGCGATTTCTACTATTTATAAACAGACCATTGTAGGTGTTATATTCATAGTCATATGGATCTGGTCTGCTCCTGCACTCCCGCAACAAAACGCAGCGGAATATCTTAGCGCGATAGTGAAAATCACCTCCACTGTTCCCAGTGAAGCGCGGACAGCGGGATCACTAGGTACATCTAGGGAGGGGTCAGGAATAGTTGTAGACAGTGAAGGGCTTATTATCACCGTAGGCCACGTAATTCTTGAAGCCAGCGCGGTCGAGGTGAAAACGGCGGCTGGGGTGAAATTGGCCGCAGAGATAGTGGCTTTGGATCATGATACCGGCTTCGGCCTCATTCGAACAGTATCGCCGCCCGGAGTTAAACCTCTTGAACTAGGAGAGTCCGACGGGCTCAAACAGAAACAGCCTGTTTTAGTAGCAGCCCACGGAGGTACTGTTAACGCCATGGGCGCGCTTGTTATCGACCGTCGTGATTTTGCTGGTTACTGGGAATACCTTTTGAGTAATGCAATTTTTACTTGGCCCCCGTTTCCTCTGTTCGGTGGCGCAGCACTTTTAGACACAGCGGGGAAATTGGTTGGCGTCGGATCGCTCTTAGTGCCGAATGCAATCGAAGGAGAGAAAACCTCAGTACCCGGCAATATGTTTATTCCAATCGACGCGTTGAAGCCCATCCTTGGTGATCTGCTCGCAGACGGTAGATCGTCTAAGAAATCCCGACCATGGCTCGGACTATATTCCGAAACGCTTCGAGGCAGACTTTTTGTATCCAGAGTTCCAGAAAAAGGACCTGCGTGGGTGGCTGGTATTCGGCCAGGAGATCTGGTTCTCAGTGTTGCCAGCGAACCGGTTACCGGCCTCGCCGATTTTTATCGGAAAGTATGGGCGATGGGGGATCCGGGAGTGAAAGTTCCGTTACGAATTCTTCGTGGCACTAAACCAACAGATGTGACTATCACGACTACCGACCGCTACACGTGGTTGCGATCAATACCTACTTATTGATTCGTTAATGAAAGGATGATGCGTGGCCCAGTCTCGGCAGGTTTGCAAATGGCGGCAAAGATAATACTGATTTTAAGTTTGCCCCGACTATCGCACAGTGAATACATAGTTTTTTAAACCTAAATCTCTCCGCGTTCCTCACGCCGGGCCTCCAGTAAGGCTCGATTATAGACAAACATCACGTCTATTTCGTGAACAAAGCCTACTAGCTTCATATTTGCAAGATTATCGACGACCGCAACATGCTCTTCACCCGTATCCTGCATCATCTTAAGAGCGTGATCCAAGGTCGCCGCAGCCTCAAGGAAAGGCGGATGTAAACGTGCTACATCACGGGCATTCACGACGTCATCGATGGAATGGTCGAAAGCGCCGTCAGCGAGGTCTGCTAGCGTGATTGTACCGGCCAAACAACCACCATCATCGACCATAAAAAGCTCCCCGTGTGGGGCAGTTAATAACTTTTCTCGCACGCCTTTTATGTTCAGGTCCTGCGTTACGGGCGTAAACTTCAGGCTCATGACATTTTCAACTTTGGTGGTCGTCATCAGACCGTTTTCTCGTCCTCCACCAATACTAATTCCGCGCCGTTCGAGCTGCCATGTGAAGAAGGAATTGCGATGTGCCTGTTGGGTAATCACAGACGAAATTACGACAGCAACCATGACCGCAATTGTGAGTGCATAGTCCCCCGTCAGTTCAAAGACGATTAAGATCGTAGAAATGGGTGCTCCAAGCACTGCCCCCGAAACGGCGCCTAAACCAACCAACGTGTATGCAGAATGGCCCGACGATAATTGGGGGGAAACTTGTGTAGCAATTATACCGAATGCGCCGCCGACCATTGCCCCCATAAACATTGATGGCGCAAATACTCCACCGCCAAATCCCACTCCGATACTGATTGCGGTTGCGGCAACCTTCGCGGCGACCAACGCGATCAGTATCGCGAGTTCGTATTTACCGTTCAACGCTTTATCTGTTGCTTCGTAGCCGACACCCATCACCTCGGGGAATACAAGTGCAATAACACCGACGCAGAACCCACCAACCATCGTTTTAACGTATGGCGCAACGGGTACTTTAGCTGCAAAATCCGTCGCTATGTTAGCGGAACGAAGAAATATGATCGCCGTCAGCGCACAGACCACCCCCAGCAATGCAAAGGCAGGAAACTCCCAGAATGAAACTAAAGACTGATCCGGCACCATGAAGGCAGGGAAATTTCCAAAATAAACACGGGAGATAATGGTACCAATGACGCCTGCAATGACGATTGGGGCGAAGGCGCTGAGTGCGTAGTGCCCTATAACGACTTCGAGTGCGAAAAATACGCCGGCTATTGGTGCATTGAACGATGCTGCGACCGCCGAGGCAACCCCGCAACCGAGCAATGTCACGGCCTGTGACCGGCTTAGTCGCAACCGTGTGGCCACGAAGGACGATAGCGACGCCCCCAGATGTACGACGGGACCCTCTCGACCTACGGAAGCGCCAACGCCAATCGATGCTGCGCTTACTGCGGCGGCACCAAGTCCCGCTTTGAGCGGTATCGTACCAGATCTTAGCGCAGCAGCTTCCATGACGTCGGCGACGCCCTGACCGCGCCTTCCCGGCATTAAATAGTAAACAAATAATCCAATCAGAAGGCCGCCGATAGTGGGTACGGTTACCACCTGCCAGCCCGGTAGATTATCAATGACATTCACAGAGTTTTCGAGCGACGCTCCGAATGTTCCTGTTTGCAATAGGACAACGATTTCTCGAAATAGGACTGCGCCGAATGCCGCCGCTGCGCCGGTAACAATCGCAAGAATGATCATAATCAGTTGTTTATTTCGAATGAACCGGCGCACCGGTTCTATCATCTTTGGGAAGATCACTTCTTTGCACCCGGTGAGGGCGAAAGGCCGATTCTTAAATAACGGCATGAATTCAGATACTTAAAGGCCATCGCCGACATTTATCCTGTCTGGGAGACCGGGAAAAGATATAATCGAGAATATAAAGTTCATTTCCGGACAATCCCCATATGACGCCCGGCTAAATCAGGCGGTGGTAGACTCCGATGATCCTGAAACAATGCTTCCACCTTGGCCAGGATATCTTCAGCCATTGGCGTCACTTTTCGCTCACCGAGGTCAACATGGACGGTCATCACCTCCGTCGTTGCGGCGAGAAAGCGCTTTTCGGCGTGATACATCCGGTGGAAATAGTGGAGACGCTTTTGATCAAAATCAAGGAGTTGTGTAGTGACTGAGACCTCATCTCCATCGTGCATCTCAGCCAAGTAGTTCGTGTGGGTCTCGACCGCGAAGGTCGAACAATTAGCCTTAACCCGATACGTTTTA
Source organism: Alphaproteobacteria bacterium UBA830 (assembly GCA_002295635.1). GTDB lineage: Bacteria > Pseudomonadota > Alphaproteobacteria > MPNO01 > UBA830 > UBA830. The sequence goes on from DBHK01000006.1 coordinate 142,986, forward strand.
TCCAGTCCTAGATTGGCGTGAAAAACATCCGTGGCATGATCGAAAATAAGAACGTAAAATGACATATTTAGGTGGTTGTTATAGTCGCACCACTCTGGACGTACAGTTTCCCTCCAGATCTCAGGGAGGCCGTCACTTTCGATCATTTTTTCAAAAATTGCCGTGCTCGAACAAGAATGTCGAGCGCCTTGAAGGCATCCTCAATTAACGGAAATGTCGGCACGCCGCGAGGTTCGAGAAATGCCTTTGCCTCCTCGTTGCAGGCGTGTTCTCCACTGAAAGATATATAAACAGGCTTACTTCGATGCTTTTTCGCCAGTTTTGGAATAAAATCTAGGGCCGGCATACCGAGTTCCTTAGTCAAAATCATAATCGATACAACCGCGTCGACGTTGGGATCCTTGAGCACGGCTTCCATGGCTTCCTGGTAGGCAAATTCCATTCCATGCACAGTTGCGCTAGGAAAAATATCGACCGGATTACCAAGCCGGATAAACGGCGGGCTAATTTCCATCAGCCGTCCCATCGTCGTCGACTCCAATTCGGGAAAACAGAGGTTGAGACGCTGGCGGCAGAGATCATTTATATGAACGATAAACGCGCCCGACGGCGAGACGAAACCCACCCGGTTTCCAGCTGGTATTGGCATTGACGCAACCGCCTTCGCCGCTAGAAACAGGTGCGAGAATTCCTCAATCCTTACTATGCCCGCCTGTCGCAGAGCACCATCAAGAATTCGGTCGTCAGATCCCATTGACGCGGTGTGAGAAAGTGCCGCCGCCGCGCCGTCGGCGGTCGCACCGCCCTTGAGAAGGATTACTGGCTTTTCGGGCGTCACCTGCTTGGCGATTTCTATAAACTCGCGAGGTCGGCGAATGTTCTCCAAGTAAAAGAATATTGATTTGGTATGTTTATCAGTCGAAAGGAATTCAAAAACGTCGGTTTCGTCTATATCGACCGTGTTACCGAGCCCGATACATCGAGAAACCCCGTAATTTTCTGCTGACATAATATGCTTCATCATCGCACCGGTGAAATTCCCCGTCTGCGCCACATAAGAGATTCCACCCGTCGGAATTTTTCCAAGTGGAAAAAAACTGGAGGTAAAATTAGAGGGTGTCGAAATATGACCGGCGGTGTTAGGGCCGAGGATCCGCACGCCAGTCTCCCGCGCAGCGGATTCCAATTTATTCTGTAAGTCCTCCCCGGCGTGGTCGACTTCGGCAAACCCGCCCGCGACCAACACGATAGAACCAATCTTTCGCTCAGCACATTCACGCACCGCCTGCGGTGTCGCCTGCGCCGGCAGGATGACTATAGCGAGATCAATCCCGCTCGGCAGTTCCTCAATAGTCTTAAACACCTTAAGACCTAACAAACAGCCGCCGCGCGGATTAACTGGGTGTATGGCTCCCTCGTAGCCGTTAGAAAGCATGTTTTCTATCACTACTCGACCTGGTTTGCCCTTGGTCGTCGATGCGCCGATAACGGCGACGTTGCGGGGAGAGAAAAAGCGTCGAAGATTGCGTTTAGTCATTTTTTATCCCCGACGGTTTAAGAATGACTAGGCCATCAACAGCAACCGGGCATTTGCCAGAAATGATAAGAGGATTGATGTCAATCTCAGCTATATCGGGGATATCATGAGCTACCTTACCAACTGCAACAATCGTCCGGGCCAGCAGAGCTCGGTCTACCCGGGGCAACCCGCGTACAGAGTCCAGAATCTTTGCCGCCCGAATCTCGGACATCATTTGCCTCGCATCGGTAATTCTTAGCGGCGCAAGCCGGAAGGCAACGTCTTCAAGAACCTCGGTAAAAATACCCCCGAGACCAAACATTACTGAAGGTCCGAACTGATCGTCGCGTATCATTCCGACCATCAACTCGCGGTCTCCACTCACCATCTCCTGAACCAGAAAGCCGCCACTAAAGTTTTCCCCCGTGCGGGACTTCAGCTTTCTAAAAGCGTTCGCTACTTCTTTTGCGGAGCTGAGACCTACCACCACTAGCCCCGCTTCAGTCTTGTGCTGAAGGTCGTGGGAACAACCCTTTAGAACGACAGGATATCCGATTCGATCAGCCGCTACTCGAGCATCTTTTGCCGTATAGACAAGGCGTTCCCGCGTAATAGGCACACCATATGCGGCAAGGACCCTTTTACTTTCATATTCGGAAAGCGCACCGTGACCCGCCTTTATGGACCGTGCAACCAAACGCTTAGCGGCTTCGAATTGCACGCTTATCTCCTTTGCTATTAGTCAATTCCACAGACGGTTTACAGAGGCCAGCCCACTGTCGCTAGCTTAATTTGTCTCGCTTTGAATAGTCTCGCTCTTCGTGTTTGGCAATGTTTTCAAAACTGAAATTATACTTATAAGGTTTCTATGTTAGACCAAGCGCTAGAACGACGCTCGATGAAAGGGTGAACTTTTTTGAAAAAATACGTGATTAAGGACTTGCACCAAGTGCAATTCCTAGTCACAACCGTGCACGGGTAATGATCGTAAGTCTGTAATACGCTGGATAAGGGTGATTTTTAGCTCATATTAGGCGCAAAAAACGATCCCCGCTTATGTTGTAAAAAATTGTGTCGAGTCGGATTTTAGCTTAGTGTCAAAGGGCTGAATTTTAGTAGTGATAAATTATGTTCGGGTGTTGTTTAACCAATTAAGAGGCGTTTTCTCGTGAGCGTGAGAGGTAAATTCAAAAATTGGGCTTACAGCACATTTCTTTCATTGGCTTGTGCCGGCATTTTACTTTCAGGCTGTGCTACCGCACCACCGCCTGAGGATAAGGAAGCTACTGCCGCATTCAAAGAAGCGAATGATCCCTACGAGCCATTCAACCGAGCGATGTGGGAATTCAATCTTGGACTAGACAAAGTAATCCTGCGACCGGTCACGTCGGTTTACCTAGCGATTGTTCCCGATCCAATGCAAAACTCTGTTCATAATTTTCTTCAAAACCTCCGTGGTCCGGTCATCTTCGTTAATGATCTATTCCAAGGTGACTTGGACCGTGCAGAAACAACGCTGCTGCGCTTCACCATGAATTCCACAATCGGCGTCCTAGGAATTTTTGATGTAGCCTCCGAACTCGGTTATGAGGGTCATGATGAAGACTTTGGACAGACCCTTGCAAAGGGAGGGGTAGAGCCAGGTCCTTATCTAGTATTACCCATATTCGGACCGTCCAATCCGCGGGATGGTGTAGGTCTTGTGGCCGATATGCTGATTGACCCATTTACATGGTTAACGCCTCTCGAATTCCGTATCGGACGAGCTATGGCTACCGCTGTAGATAAGCGTGCCAGAAATTTCGATCAAATTAACGATATGGAGAAGAACTCTCTAGACTTCTACTCGGCCGTTCGTAGCCTTTATCGTCAGAAACGTCGTGATGAAATTAACAACGGCGCGCCGATGGAGAATAACTCCGTACCGGGTAGTCTCTCGGTCTTGCCCGAAGACAAACCCGAAGACCAGCAGAGTGAAGCAGCGCCGATCGGTCAGTAGTATGCACCGCAAACCATTTCTTGCGCTTGGCGCGTTTGCTTTGGTCGTGTTCCTGCACACGAGCCCCGCCGTTGCGTTAGATGGCGAAGCAGAAAATTTTGTAAGGGTAATGGGCAAAAAGGTGTTCGCGTCGCTCGGCGAAAAGGGTATCTCCGATCGAGAACGTACAAAGCGTTTCACAGTACTTCTACCGGAAGCTTTAGATCTTGAGTATATTGCGCGCTTCACCCTCGGAAGATACTGGCGGGTTGCGACTGAAGATCAGAAAATAGAATATACTCGACTATTCAAAAAATTCGTTATTCAGGCATACGCCAATCGTTTCAAGGGGCTAAGCGGGAAGACCTTCAACGTTCTTCACTCGCGCAGTATTGCAGCTAATCAAGTTCTTGTGCTGTCCGAAATCATTATTCCCAACCAACCCGTCGTTAGAGTCAATTGGCGCGTCCGATCGAAAGAGAATACGCACAAAATCACCGACATCATGGTTGAAGGTATTAGCATGAGTGTCACCCAACGTGACGAGTTTGTGTCGGTTATCCGCCAAACGGGTGGTAAGGTTTCTGGCCTGATCCGGGCGTTACGCAAAAAGACGTCGGGAAATTAACAGCTCCTGCGTTTAGCTGCGAACTAAAGGCTTGTATTTGATACGTCTCGGATTAACAGTATCGTCACCCAAGCGCCGCTTGCGGTCTTCTTCGTAATTCTCGTAATTGCCCTCAAACCAAGTTACTTGGCTATCGCCCTCAAAGGCGAGGATGTGAGTGCAAATCCGATCTAAAAACCATCGATCATGACTAATCACCAACACGCAGCCTGCAAAATCTAGTAATGCGTCTTCAAGTGCCCGAAGAGTGTCCACATCCAGATCGTTCGTTGGTTCATCTAGTAAGAGGACATTAGATTGGGATTTCAGCATCTTCGCGAGGTGAACACGATTTCGCTCTCCACCCGATAACTGCCCAACTTTCTTCTGCTGATCCGGCCCCCGAAAATTGAATGCGCCGCAATATGCGCGGCTTTGCATCTGTTTGTCCCCTAGATGCACTATGTCCTCTCCGCTTGAAATCTCCTCCCAAACCGTATTATCGTCAGTCAGCACATCACGGTTCTGATCGACATACCCGAGTTCTACCGTTTCGCCGAGACGCAGGGCACCGGAGTCGGGCTCCTCCTCACCGGTCATCATTCGAAAGAGCGTCGTCTTCCCGGCACCATTCGCGCCTATAATACCGACGATTGCGCCAGGCGGCACTTTGAAATTCAAATCCTCTATCAAAAGCCGGTCTTCAAAACCCTTATTTAGTCCCTGTGCTTCAATCACAAGATCACCTAAACGCGGCCCGGGAGGAATAATAATTTGGGCAGATTCCGGCGTTCGTTCCTTTGCCTCAGCAAGTAGCGTCTCGTAGGCTGTAATCCGCGCCTGGTTCTTAGCCTGCCGGGCCCTAGGCGAAGCTTGAATCCATTCGCGTTCGCGAGCGACCGTTTTTTGTCGGGCCTTTTCCGTCCTTTCCTCCTGGGCAAGGCGTTTCTGTTTCTGCTCTAACCAACTCGAATAATTACCTTCGAAAGGAATGCCCCGGCCCCGATCAACCTCGAGAATCCACCCAGCCACGTTATCCAAAAAATACCGATCATGGGTTACCGCGACGACTGTTCCCTCATAATTTTCTAAATGATTTTCTAACCATGTGACTGATTCGGCGTCGAGATGATTGGTTGGTTCGTCTAGTAAAAGCAAATCTGGCTGACGTAGCAGTAGTCGGCATAACGCGACGCGCCTCCTTTCACCACCCGATAGCTTGGTCACGTCAGCGTCCTTTGGTGGACAGCGTAGTGCATCCATCGCTATTTCTAATTTGCGCTCTAGGTCCCAGCCACCAACCGAGTCGATCCTTTCTTGAAGATTTCCCTGCTTTTCGATCAGCGCTGTCATCTCATCATCTTCCATCGGTTCGGCGAACTTGGCGCTGATTTCTTCGAATTCTCGGAGCAAGGCGTGAGTTTCGGCCATACCTTCGAGCACGTTACCGTATACATCCTTTTCAGTGTTTAGGTCTGGTTCCTGTTTGAGGATGCCGACTTCCGCAGTTTCTGCAGCCCAAGCTTCCCCGTTAAACTCGAGGTCCTCCCCGGCCATAATTTTCATTAACGTAGACTTACCAGCACCGTTAACACCGAGCACGCCGATTTTCGCACCCGGTAGAAATGCGAGGGTCACATCCTTTAGAACTTCTCGGCCTCCCGGGAAATTTTTGGTGAGGTTCCGCATTGTGTAGACATACTGGTAGGACGCCATGGCACTGGAAACTCCTGATCAGGCTATATTAATTTTGCTACCCTTGTTACCGCTCCTAATGATGATTTTCCAGTATTGGTTTGCTCTTCCCTTAAGGCGAGTACCGCATACAATAATAGTATGCCAAAATTCGATCCTATCTCCGTTCAAATCATACGTAATCGCGTGTCTAGCCTGATGGAAGAAATGGAGTACCATTTCTACCGGTCCGGATATTCGACGATCGTCCGCGAATCTCGAGATCTCAGTTGCGTAATAACCGACAAACAGGGTCGCCTTGCAGTTGCACCACCGATGTTTTTCCATAGTCCAGTTTATTTCCACCTGATACAGCGGATCCTAGATCTATACGGAACGAACCAACTCTCTGAAGGCGATACGCTCGTCTGCAACCATCCCTACGAGGGTAATCTGCCACACGTTCCCGACATGGGGCTGGTCACCCCCATTTTTCATGGGGGAAAACTCATAGCATTTGCTGCATCAATTTCTCACAAAGCAGACATGGGCGGCGCAGTGCCAGGAAGTACTTGGGGTCAGGCAACAGAATTATTCCATGAGGGTCTGCTGCTTCCACCGATAAAAATCGTAAAAGGTGGCGTACCTAACACCGATCTTGAGAGGCTAATATCGAGTAATAGTCGGGCACCCGAACTAGTGTTGGGCGACATGCATGCCCAAATCGGGGTCGCGAGGATCGGGGATAAAGGCGTCAAGCTTTTATGTGACCAGTTCGGAGCGGAAAATTTTATTGACGCCCTAGACACGGCAATCAAAGCATCGGACCGTCAATTCCGCTCCGCCATAACCTCTCTTCCAGACGGTGAATATGCCTCCGAAGGATTCCTTGATGGAGACGGTGTATCATCTAAACCGGTGAAGCTGCACGTTCGAATACAGGTGCAAGACGGAAGGATAAATTTCGATTTCTCGGGGTCCGCCTCACAGACGCGTGGCCCGGCAAATTTGCGTCTGGCGATGGTCGAAGCCTGTGTATTTTATAGTCTGATTGGCTTTCTTAATCCATCAATCCCCTATTCGGATGCCGCCCGCGACGCTATCTCCTTCAAATTTGGAACCAGTTCGGTGCTGAGCCCAGAGCCGCCGGCACCATGCTCGTCTTATATGAAAACCTGCCACAAACTTGTCGATGTAATACTGCAAGCATTGCACCCCTTTTTACCAGGCCGCGCCATCGCTAATTCCGGTGGCAGTGGCGGTAGCATTGTCGTCTCCTGGCAGAATCCCACCCCGGGTCGTGTTAACCAGTACGAGATTTTCGGGTCCTCTTACGGCGCGGGCAAGGCTCATGACGGTACTATCGGCGTCACTACCCATCTGGCAAATCTTTATGCTACCCCGCTGGAAATTATTGAATCTGAATTCCCTTGCCGAATCACGCGCTACGAAACTGTGCCTGATAGCGGCGGTCCCGGCCAATCGCGCGGCGGGCTTGCCATTCGGCGAGACTATGAACTATTAGATACCGCAAGCATCGTCTATCGCTCAGACCGCTCTCGGATAGCGCCCAGCGGACTTGCAGGCGGTAAAGAGGGTGCAAAAAGTAGCTTCCTGCTGTCCCCAGATACCCCTGATCAGAAACAGTACCCATCCTCTTTTCGCGAAACATTCCAACCAGGAACCCGGTTCCGCCTACAGACTGCAGGAGGGGGTGGATACGGGGATCCGGCTGACCGCGACCGTGATGCACTAGCGCAAGATATTTCCGAAGGGTACGTTACAGCCTTCGCCGCACGCAAAGATTATTATTACAGCAATTGAGGAATTTCATGAAGATTGAGCTTTTTTATGCGCCGGGCACCTGCGCGATGGCGCCGTTCATTAATCTTGTCGAGGCTGGCGCCAACTTCGAGGTACACGCGATGAATTATCGCACCAATGATCACATGTCGCCTGAATACCTAAAAATCAATCCAAAACATAAAGTGCCGTTGTTGATGGTCGATGGAGAATGCTTAACCGAAACCCCGGCAATCCACATCTGGATGGCCCGAACATTTCCGGATGCCGGACTAATGCCAACGGATGCTTGGGGACAGGCCCAAGCAGTCTCCCTTCTCTCGTGGGTTTCGGGCGGCATACATCCTTACCTCAGCCGCATCAATAATCCTAAAAAAGTATGCGAAATAGACGGTACCGCAGAAAACGTAATAGAGCTCGGCTCCGGGTATCTTGAGGAATGCTTCGGGATTGCCAATGAAATTCTTGACGGCAAAGACTACTTGATGGGTGATTATACCGCACCGGACGCATATTTTTTCTGGGCCGTTCGTCGTTTTACGCAGTTCAAGATGGACCTAAACCGGTTTCCAAACGTGCTTGAATATTTCGAACGCATGCGGATGCGGCCCAGCGTCGAAAAACTAATGACGTTCGAAAAAACAACAATTGAGGGTTTCAAAAGTGTGGCTTAGTCAAAACCAAAAAACATGTGCTTTGACCCTAGTTTCGATCCAACGTATTCATTTTACTTGCAAAATACTGGCAGAAACTCCACCGAACTGGGAGTCTACGGATAGAAAGATTTGGGGGCAAAAAAGTGATGTCTGAATATATGCTTAGTATCGAAGGCAAAGTCGTTATCGTAACTGGCGGTGGCAAAGGAATTGGGCGCGTTTATTGCCGAGAGTTGGCAAAGGCAGGATGTAAAGTGGTATCCGCCGATATCGACGATGCCGCGAATGCGGAAACTGTCGCCGAAATCCGAGATGCAGGTGGAGAAGCTATAACTGCAACGACAGATGTATCGAATGAAGTAGCGACACAGGAAATGGCTGCAAGGACTGTCGACGCGTTCGGTCGAATAGACGGACTAGTCAATAATGCGTCACTAATGAGCGTGCTAGAACGACGCGACTGGCATCTAATTCCAACCGACGAATGGGATCGGGTTCAAGAGGTGAATTTGCGTGGTCTTTTCCTCTGCTGCAAAGCAGTTTACCCGACGATGAAAGAGCAAAACAACGGCACTATTGTGAATATATCCTCAGGCCGTTTCTGGAGCGGCACACCTAACCGTCTGCATTACTCGACTTCAAAAGCGGGCGTTATAGGATTTACGCGTTCACTCGCGCGGGAAATTGGCCCAGATAACATAACCGTCAATGCGATCACACCCGGCTTCACACTATCAGATACACAGGTATCTTCGTCCGGCGATTACGCCAAGAACAATGCACCCCCTTCCGATCGCTGCATTCAGCGTCACCAATATCCCGAGGATCTATGTGGTGCTGTCATGTTCCTCCTATCCCCGGGCGCAAGTTTCATTTCCGGCCAGACCTTGAATGTTGATGGCGGACAACATATGCACTGATGCCGGACACCGGAAATAGCAGGATGACTACTATCGCGCCGCGGCTTTCTAATATCGGCGTCGATACTGGCGGAACGTTTACTGATCTTGTCGTTATAGATGACAGTGGGTTTATCCGAACTGATAAGGCCTTCTCAACCCCGGACGCTCCTGAGCGAGGGATCTTCGATGTGCTGGACCAGGCCAGCGCCGCCCTTAACACATCAATATCGGAGATGCTCACCCGCACCGATACTTTCTCTCACGGCACAACTGTCTCTACTAATGCGCTTATTACACGCAAAGGTGCGAAGGTTGGTGTTCTATTCACTTCAGGTTTCGAAGACACCTTGGCAATCGGACGGGGGCCTATCGGACGCGTTGGCGGGCTGCCGCAGAGCCGCGCTATGGATTTTCTGCATACGGAGCCTCCCCCACCACTAGTCCCAAGTGAAATGATCCGAGGCATATGCGAGAGGATGGATGCCAAAGGAAAAATTGTCATTCCACTGGACAAGGACTCTGTTCGGAATGCGGTCGGCGAACTCTTAGATAAAGGCGCTGAGAGCTTCGCTGTCTGTCTATTGTGGGCGTTCCAGAATCCCAGACACGAACAACAAATCGGTTCGTTGATCCAAGGGATTGCAGGAGACATACCAGTCAGTCTGTCATACGAAATTGCGCCACGGATGGGAGAATACGAGCGCGCGGTTACCACCATAATCAATGCTTATGTGGGCCCGATAACCCAAAACTATATACGCGATCTGGATGCCGGACTATCAGCGAGAGGATTATCGCATCCGGTCCAGATTGTAACCTCTGCAGGCGGCGCAACCCGCGCGACGGATATGAACCGGCAGGCGGTATCCGTTATTAATTCAGGACCGGTCGCAGGACTAGTAGCGGCGCGGTTTGTCGGAGATCAACTCGGACATTCCAAAATCATTACCGCGGATATGGGCGGCACCAGTTTCGATGTCGGACTTATAAACGGTGAGACCCTTGAAGAAGATCCTCAGCCGTTTCTTGATCAGGGGCTACCGGTTAGCTTGCCAACTGTAAAACTGGTCACCATCGGAGCAGGAGGTGGCAGCATCGCATGGACCGACGGATATCGCCTCCAGGTAGGACCACAGAGTGCTGGCGCAAACCCCGGCCCAGCGGCATACGGCCGTGATGGGGCAGAACCAACCGTAACCGATGCGCTTGTCGTTAGTGGGATAATCGATCCGAAAAACTTCTTCGGTGGCAAATTCCAACTTGACCCCGACCTTGCCGCAAAAGCAATTGCCGAGCGCATTGCGAGGCCACTGAAAATGTCTGTCCAGGATGCAGCGGCAGGAATTTTAGATATCGTTAACGCGCGTATGGCCAACCTGATCCGCAAGGTATCCATCGAAAGTGGCCACGATCCAGCAGATTTCGCGCTTTACGCATATGGTGGGGCGACCGGCGCCCATTGTGCTGAGTTCGCAAAACAACTCGGGATAAGTAAACTCATTCTGCCCTATGCAGGACCTGTTTTTTCGGCGCTTGGAGTGGCAATAACAGATATCAGATACAGTCATTCCCGTTCAGAACCTGTCCTTCTTGGAAACGACGCTGTGAGGGTGATAAACCGGAATCTAGCCAAGTTACGGGACCAAACGCGTAACGATATGATTGAGGCAGGGTTCGACCCGTCCGGCTGCCAATATCGCTACCGGATAGATCTTCGATACCAAGGCCAGATGAATGAAGTCACGCTCGAATGGGCCAGTGATAATGTAAAAACCGCCGACCTCGAGTGCCTAAGAAAAGAATTCGAGAACCTGTACGAGCGGCGATTTGGCGTAGGAACGATCCGAGCCGGTAGCCCGATGGAAATAATCACCTTCCGCGTGGATGCAACTCGCTCAACCAATCGGCCAGTGTTAGCAAAAGTTAATGCTGTATGCCCCGCAAGTCATAAATCGAATACGCGACAGATTTATCTCCGCAATTCGGGCCACATTGAAGCGAGCGTTATCAACTTCCGGACAATTTCCCCTGATAGTCTAATATCAGGACCGGCGATCTTGGAGCGCGATACCACAACCATTTGGATTCCACCCGGCTGTTCAGCAAGAATGGACAGTTGGGGCAATATCGAGGTCAATCTGTCGGAGGCATCATGACCGATCCCGTCATCTTTGAAATCATCAAACATCGGCTATGGCAGATCAACGACGAACAAGGAATCGCAATCAAAACGATTTCCGCCTCCCCAATCGTAGTGGAAGGTAACGACTATAACGTTGGTCTGTTCACCTCTGCCGCCGAGTTGGTCACAGCGGGTGTAGGCAGCCTGGTTCATGTAACCACGATGGGTGATGCGTTGACCTCCATCATCGAGAGGGCGGAAAGTATACAAGATGGTGACGTCTTCATGACTAACGATCCCTTCCTAGGTGCACTCCACCAGAATGACGTTGTCGTTGCTAGTCCGCTGTTCCGGGGTGGAAACATTTTTATGTGGATAGGGAACGTACTTCACCACCCGGACGTGGGCGGTATTGATGCGGGAAGTTTTTGTATAAATGCCCGGACCCTCGATGAAGACCCCCCGCGTTTTTTTATGAAAATCGTGGACTGTGGCGAACTCGTTATAAAAAATGAACAGGAGTTCGTTAATAATTCGCGTCTTCCGGATGCGGTCGCACTCGACCTGCGCGCGCAGATCGGCGCGATAAACGTTGCGCGCACCCGGCTTAACGAACTTTTGGACGAGCGCGGCGAAAATCTTGTGGCGGACGTGATGACCCACTCCATCAATCTTGCCGAACGCCAGGTTCGCGATTTTATTCGAGAACTCCCGGATGGTGAATGGCATGGCGAAGCATTCATGGATGGCGTGCGAGTTGGCGATGAACGTATTTGCCGCGTCGCGCTCACACTCATCTGTAACAGTGATACGCTACGTTTTGACTACACGGGAAGCTCGGAACAGGTTGACGCAGCGGTTAATAGCACTTTACCGGCGACCGTCGCAGGTTCAGCGGTACCGCTTTACAGTTTTTTATGCCAAGGCGACATAGACTGGAACGATGGCTTAAAGAGGTGCATCGAAGTCATCGCACCTGAGGGTAGTGTTGTGAATGCGACATATCCAGCACCAGTCAGTATTTCGACCGTCGGTTTTCGTTGGTTGGTTACCGTGGCCGCGACTCAAGCGGTAGCAAATATGTTTAATGCGACGGATAAGTTCCGAGATCGGGCGTGCCCGTCGTGGAATTCTTCCAGTAATTGCAATAATATCTTTGCTGATTCGCCTGACGGACGCCGGACGGGCGGATTACTGTCAGATCACCGCGGGTCAGGTGCAGCAGGCCGCTCATTTGGAGACGGATTTCATCATGCTGGCACGGTCACCTCATATGCAAGTAGTTTAGGAAATATCGAGGGTGCCGAGTGGAAATTTCCAATCCGATATCTTTATAGACGTCGGATGACTGACTCAGCTGGTGCTGGTCGTTTTCGCGGTGGTGCAACAAGCGAAGTAGCATTGACGCCCCACGGGGTGGGAAGCTTTGACCTAAAACTGACCAATACCGCAGGGACCGAGCAGACAAACGCACATGGTATTGATGGTGGTTTTCCGGGTGCTGGCTCACAATCCGTAATCGTGCGGGACGCCAATCCCACTTTTTTAAATGGCAAACCTCGATCGTTTCCTGCGATTACGGAAATGGGCGGCACAATCTGTTGGCTGCCGTCCAAGGCGGATGAGGTAATCCGCTCGGGGGATATCTATGGGTTCTGGGCGGCCGGTGGCGGTGGGTTTGGTGACCCACTAGATCGTGACCCCGAAAAGGTTCGTGAGGACGTCTGTGCAGCTGTAGTATCGCAAAACGAAGCTGAACGACTTTACGGTGTGATCTTTTTGGACAAGTATGTGATTGATGAGATTGCCACAACAGCACGGCGTGATACCATCCGCCAGTCCCGAATAGAGATGGCCCAAGAAATAGAACTGGACAATGCAGCCAATGGCGTAAAGAGCGCTGAGCCGAGAGGGCTTGGGCGCATTAGACAGCCACTGAGCCATTCAGGACCCCTGATTGCTTTGCGGTATGACGGAGACGGACCGAATTTCGAGATTGAGGAAACGGTCTGCCTTGGCACCGGCGCCTTAGTAGATGTCCGGGAAGTATTAAAACTAATTCCTGGTAACAAAGGTTAAAGAAAATGACTTTTGAAGCATTTTGCGTCATTGGACGAGGAATGATGGTAGATCCCGCAGGTGGAAAATAATCCTTGAACCAACGTTACCAAACAGGTCTATCGTCCTGACTATTGCGAAACAACGCAAATAACGACCTCTATCTTTGCGGCTCGATCAAGGAAATGATAAAAGGTCTTGAGATTAAACTGGATCAGAGTTTGGCACAGGAACATTTAAAAACTTATATGTGTCAGCGCATTCCACGCCTTTATCGGGGAACAATCTATGACAAACAAAACTTGGTCGGTCTATCTGTCGGGTGAGATTCATTCTGACTGGCGCGAACGAATCGAAGATGGCGTATCGAACGCCGGTCTACCGGTAGATTTGTTCTGCCCAATCACTGATCACACCTCGAGCGATAATTGTGGCATCGAGATCTTGGGGATGGAAGGAAACGATTTCTGGAAAGATCATAAAGGGGCACAAATGAACGCTATTCGCACCCGCACACTGATCGAAAAATCAGATATTGTGGTCGTGCGATTCGGTGAAAAATACAAACAATGGAACGCGGCATTTGACGCTGGTTTTGCTGCTGCATTGGGAAAACCGGTCATCACGCTTCACGATGAAGGGCATACGCACGCCCTTAAAGAGGTCGATGCCGCCGCGATGGCTGTTGCGCAGACCCCAGAACAGGTTGTGCGGATACTTGATTACGTAATCGAAGGGAGACTCTAAAATATGGGTGTTAGAAGGATCGTCACCGGCCACGACGAAAACGGCAAAGCAATTGTAATCTCTGACGGGGAAAGTCCAAACGTCGTGAGGCCGGACAATCGCCCAGGCGTAGAAATCAATAACCTCTGGCTTCTTAAAGACGCACCCAGTAAGCCGCTCGGTGAGGAGGAATCCGTCAAAGACACTCAGATTGGTCTTCTCCCGCCAAAAAACGGATCGGTCTTTCGAGTGATAAAATTCCCGCCTGAAAAGGACTGGATTGATGATGTTGATCCAGACGCCGCCAAGGCTAGCTTTGCATCGATCGGCGCCGAGGGCGCATCTGATCAGGGCACTCCACCACACCCGCTGATGCATAAGACCGAAACCGTTGATTTCGCACTTTGCGTGTCAGGCCAAATCTATCTTGTACTAGACGATTCTGAAGTCCTTATGAAACCGGGAGACACCTGTGTTCAACGTGGCACAAACCATGCCTGGTCTAACCGCTCCGGCGAGGACTGCTACATGATGTTCGTCCTTGTGGATGGGACGTTCGAAGGCTGAGTTATAATCTCAATTAACAAAAGAAATCGCCAATGCCACGCGGTTGTTGTTTGGACCCGCTATTTCCCGCCCTTAGATTGAACGTCCTCTTACTTTAGAGGCGACTTGCCACGCTAGATCTGTCGGGCGTGCTTACTCCCATTTTTATCAGCCCGTGATCCAGAGTTAAGAGTGGTCCGTACCTAACTCAAATATCTTTTACTAACGCCTATTTGGTGGCGTTTTAAGACAGTTGGAGTTTACCCATGACCGACAAATATTCTGAGCCTTACACTCTCGTAATGAACGAAGAAAGAAATCCACTAAACGCACTTCCGAAGGTATTACGCTTCCAGATAATGGTTTTCTTATCTGTGATGTGGTCTACAGTGTTTAGTTTGGCGATAGGTTCGTGGCTTTGGTGGGGAGAATTAGTCATCGGTCATGTTGCTATCGTATTGGGTGTGTTGATCACAAGTTTGACGTTCCGAGGAGCGCGCCGCGCAAGTAATGTCTCGACAACCAACCGTTAACCTAGCGGGCCAATCCAATTAAACATGCCCCTCTCCAAATTAAGGGTCGCAAACTCGACCTTGAAGACTTTCTTCCTGAAACGGTGTTCACTATCCGTCGGCTTGGTCGAAAAGATACAAAAAAACTAATCGAACATTTCCAGCGTCTTGGAGACTACGACCGTTACAAGAGATTTTTCGCCGCCGTTTCTGATATTGGGATTGAGACAATAACCAGAAGGTTTGATTGGGGCCGAAGTCTGTTAGTGGGTGCTTTCAATGGCGAGTTATTGGTCGGGGTTGCCGAGCTTGGTTGGGAATCGGGGGAAGCACCAACCACAGCAGAGATTGCAATGTCGGTAGATGAAATATATCGAAATCGTGGGCTTGCGTCTTTTTTAGTGGGCAGGGTGTGTTCGCTTGGGAAAACGTATGGCGTCGAACAAGTATACGCGACTTGGGTGAACGGGAACGATGCCGTAGATAGAATAATGAAGGGTATTGGAGCAACGACCCGTCGCGAAGGATCTTCCTGGCGAGGTGAAGGTAGTCTATAGGCTAAAACAGCCGTCAGGAATTTATCTCCGAGAAGTTCCTTTAAACGGGAATCGATACTAGATAGGGTGTTCTCGACAGTAGATTACTGAGGGAAGCGGAATGAGTAGTTCTACACCTTAAGTTTTTGTTTAAATATCCGGTATAGTTTTCTGTCGCGCAGATGAAACAAGCGCTACTATCCGTTGTATGCCACTAATTTCTGACCTTCCGGCCAATGGAAAAATATTGCTTCGCAACGCAACTGTCCCCGCATGTCTTACCCAAGGGCTTCCGGAAGACGTAGGGTGGGGACCAGACGGTCTCGTCTCTCTCGACATAGAAATAAATCAACGACGGATCGTATCCTTATCTCCTGCGGGAACAATATCGGCTTCAATATCAGGAAGTGTCGATCTCGATGATAGGATGGTGTGGCCCTGTTTTGTCGATCTTCATACCCACATAGACAAAGGCCATATTTGGCCACGGCGCCAGAACCCGGATGGAACTCGCGCCGGCGCTTTGTCATCAACGGCAAAAGATCGAGTATCCAACTGGTCGGCGGCAGATGTTCGCGCTCGAATGGATTTTTCACTTCGTTGTGCCTATGCCCATGGCACGGCTGCAATTCGAACGCACATCGATTCAACACCGCCGCAACACGATATTTCTTGGCCAATATTATCGGAAATTCGGAAAAATTGGGCGGACCGAATGACACTCCAAGCCGTATGTCTTGAGCCGATATGGGGATATTCCGACAAGGGGTTCGGAAAAGAAATCGCTGATATGATGATCGAATATGATGGGATTCTTGGTGCTGTACTCAATATCCAAGAGAACACCGATTCCTTACTGGATTTCATAATTGGTTTAGCAATTGACCGTAACCTCGCTCTTGACTTCCACGTTGACGAGATGGGAGATCCAGAGGCACGGTCTTTTGATAACATCTGCCAAGCGCTAATCCGTAATGGTTATGACCATCCCGTCAACGTCGGTCACTGCTGTAGCCTAGCAGTCCGGCCGGAGATAGAAGTCCGCCAAGCGCTGGACCTCGCTGTTGAGGCGGGGCTTAGTGTAACTAGTCTGCCAATGTGCAATATGTTTCTGCAAGGACGCAACACGGGATATACACCTCGGTGGCGTGGAGTAACTATACTTCACGAATTGAAAAATTGCGGTATCCCAGTAGCCATCGCCAGCGACAATACTAGGGATCCGTTTTATGCCTTCGGGGACCTAGACGTAGCAGAGGTGTTCACCCAAGCTGTTCGGATCGCCCATTTAGACTATCCAACAGGTGATTGGCCAATGGCAGTAACAAGCACACCAGCTGACATCATGGGATTATCCCATGTCGGTCGTTTATCTGTCGGCGGGACAGTCGACATCGTGATATTTTCGGCTCGAAGCTTCAGCGAGTTTTTAAGCCGTCCGCAAACTGATCGACTGGTTATACGACAGGGCCGAAAAATCGATACGACCCTCCCCGATTATCGGGAGTTAGACGTTTTTGTTGGGCATTAACCAAGGTCGAAGATTCTCAAAAAGTCGAGGCTGCTAGAATTTTTACTTATCAAATTCAAAAAGCGTCTCCACCGATCTTAAATTCCTCGGATGACATCCAGGTATTTAATATAACTGCTGGGCTGGTGTTCCGTCTTGGACATGTCCGCTAAAACTATGTGAGAGTTAAGGAAATTAACTATGATCATCAACCATCCAGTACCCTACGAATTCGATAAAAGGTCTTATGAAGGGATGCTCGTCTATGACGATAGCGTCTTGGAGAAGCGACCATCAATATTTATGCAACCTGACTGGTTAGGGATCTGTCCACATACTACAGAAATGGCTGCCGAAGCAGCAGAATCCAACTACGTCATCCTCTTGGCCGATATGTTCGGCAAGAATTACGGGGGGGAACAAAAAACCCACGAGGAACTCGGTAAAACTGCACGAGAAAACCGGTCGAATATTGAGTTTATCATCGGCTGCGGGTCTGCGGCGCAGAATGCCCTTACAGCGGAAGCAACGCGATTGAATCTGATTGATACTTCCAAACGAGGTGCGATCGGTTATTGCATGGGTGGTGGTTATCTGACTGAGCAGCTTCGCGACGGGGCTGATTTCCAGGGGTCGGTCCTCATCCACGTTACCCTACCCGCAACCGTTGCCCCCAACCGACCAAATAATATCTCTGGCCGCGTATTGGTAATCCATGGATCCAACGATATCGTGACACCCAAACCGCAGATCGATGCTTTTGAGGCAGAACTCAGTGCTAACGGCACCGATTGGCAAGTCATAATGTTCGGCGATGCGCCACATGGATTCTGCGTACATGGAGCCGCAGATACATTGCAGCGTTACGACGAAAAACTGTGTCGTAAGACATACAGAATGATTAGAGACTTTTTCGAAGAGATTTTTTAAATCTACGCTGCAACCTATCATTTTATTTTAGGTAATTTTCAAGGGTCAAATGGGATATTTATTTCGCTTCTATAGCGTTATCCGAGGATGCGCTAGCCGACAAGGCTCCCAAGCTGAATCATTAGGATAAATTGGGGTATTTGGGATTTTCTGTCACCATCAGTGCAAACCCATAAGAAAGTGCAACCTCTGCCAGTTTATCGAAACGCCCCGATGCGCCGCCATGACCAGCTTCCATATTGATATACAACAGGGTTTTGGTATCAGCGGTGTTATGATGCCGTAGCTTTGCTGCCCACTTCGCCGGCTCCCAATAAGTTACACGCGGATCTGTTAGCCCACCCGTCGCCAGAACGTTCGGATAGGCCTGTTCGATAACGTTGGTATACGGGCAATATGAAGCCATGTATTCGAATGCGGCGACATCCCGTATGGGGTCGCCCCACTCCACCCATTCCGGCGGGGTTAAAGGTAGAGTGTCATCACACATTGTATTTAACACGTCGACGAACGGCACTTCAGCCAAGATACCGCAAAATAGATCGGGCCGTATATTTGCGACTGCTCCCATCAACATTCCACCGGCGCTACGCCCCTGTGCCACAATATTTCCAACTGATGTGAAGTTGGCCGCGACGAGATGTTCAGCGGAGGCGATAAAATCAAGGAATGTATTCTTTTTGCGGTCCAACTTACCATCGGAATACCAAATATAACCGTTTTCCGTGCCTCCCCGGACATGTGCGATCGCATATACGAAGCCTCGATCGACGAGGCTAAACACATTCGGCGAAAACCCAGCGGGCATAGCATAGCCGTACGATCCGTAGCCATAGAGCAATAATGGCGCTGAACCGTCGAGCGCGGTATCGATCGCATGCAGCACTGTCACCGGCACTAACTTGCCGTCATGACTTTCTGCCATTAGTCGCTGGCAGACATAGCCCGTCGGATCATGCCCCGAAGGAATTTCCTGTTCCTTTCGCAGTACACGCTCGCGGGTTCGCATATCGTAGTCATACACCTTTGTCGGCGTTGTCGGAGATGAATAAGAAATCCGCAGAGTATCGATTTGAAATTCGTATCCCGATATTAGGTTCAAATCGTAGGCTTCCTCATCAAATACAATTTCGTGTTCGTCCCCGTCTGATATAGCCCTCACAACGATGCGCGGTAGTGCCTGTTCCCTTTCGAGCCTGACCAACCAATCTCGGAATATAACCACGGAGCGGATCAGCCTACCCAACTTGTGCGGTACTAGATCAACCCAGTTCGATGGATCTGGGTCGTCTAACGGAGCCATCACGATTCGGAAGTCGACCGCGTCCCGGTTTGTTCTGATAAACAGCGTCTCACCGTGATCCGACACATCGTAGGTCACCCCGGTTTCGCGAGGCAGCAAGAGTCGCGGCGGTGTGATAGGTTCCTCAGTCGGAATCAGACGCACTTCCGATGTATTGGCATGATCGTGCGTATATATGACAACGAACCGGCTACTTTCCGTCTTATTAATTCGGACGAAGAACCCGGGATCAGTCTCTTCGTAAACAAGCGTATCCTGAGCCGGAGGCGTTCCAACAGCATGCCGCATAACCTTGCCAGGCCGGTGGTTCTCATCAAGGATAGTATAGAACAAAGACGCGCTATCTGCCGACCAAACCATGTCGCCCTGCGCGTCCATCAGTTCGTCAGAGAGAAAATCGTTAGTCTCCATATCCCGGAGGATGATCTTGCAGTATTCTGACCCTTTCTGGTCTATTGCTACGGCTAATAGTCTGTGATCTGGAGAATGCACAGCCCCACCAATTGCGAAAAATTTTTCGCCCTGTGCCTCCAAATTGCCATCTAGCAGCACCTGCTCGTTTGTACTGTCAAGATCTTCACACGGCCGCCGGCATAACAACGGGTACTGTCCACCCTCAACGAACCGCCGGTAATAAGCCCAGTCGCTGTCAATTGCGGGCACAGAAGAATCATCTTCCTTAATCCTCCCTTTTATTTCTATGGCCAGTCCTTTACGGAGTTCGGCAATAGGAGACAATGCGGCTTCTGTCCATGCGTTCTCTTCCTCGAGGTGGGCCCGGATATCAGCCTTCAGCGCATCCGGCTCTCGCATGACCCGCTGCCAGCCGTTGTCCCGCAACCAATCATAGGGGTCGTCTATAGTGCATTTGTGCCGTTCGGTGGTGTGCCGCCTTCGTTCGGCGGTAGGAGGCGTCGTGGTCATGGTCAACTTCTCGTAATGTACGCATTAAAAATGCCCAAGAAACGGTAATTCACCTGAAAGAGATCACCATCTATTCAACGGATTTCGAAGAAAGTGGTGGGCCTGGAGGGACTCGAACCCCCGACAACTCCGTTATGAGCGGAGCGTTCTAACCAGCTGAACTACAGGCCCTAATTTATTTTGAACGATAGCCGCAAGCTGCCATCACGCAGTCGGTTACGCAAGCCACATTTAATTCTCTTCCGTGATCGCTGTTGGCCTAACGTACCAATGATTTAAAGATCATATAAATTAGTGAACTAACGCTCTCTGAACGCCGCGTGCTGAAGCTTCAGTAACGGGGACACGAGGTAATCAAAGACTGAACGGCTTCCGGTCTTTATATCTACGTCGGCTTGCATCCCGGGGGTTATAGGCAGTGACCCTGCTTTTTTGCCAAGAAAATTCTTCTCTGTTTCAATCTCGACCCTAAAATAGGGAGCGCCACTAGAGTCTATTGATGTGCCAGCAGCGACATTTCTTACGTAGCCTTTTAATGATCCATACCGAAGAAAATCATACGTTTGGATCTTTACATCCGCTTCCTGGCCGACGCTGACATAACCCACATCTATTGGCGCTAATTTAGTTTCTATTATTAGTTGGTCTCTCAACGGCACGATTTCCATGACCGCTTCACCAGGCTGCACCACTCCCCCAATTGTGTGTTGGCGGAGATTCTTGACGATGCCGTCTATCGGGCTTTTTAGAGAGGTTTGCTTAACAATTTCCGCAGCTGTTTCAAGTTGTTCTTTCGTCTGTGCGATTGCAATCTCAACGTTGCCTAATTCCTCGGAAACCTCTCTATTGAAATCTAGTAATTGGGTCTTTGCCCGTTGATTGGCTTCTTTGACCGCTTCTTCTGCTCTTTGAAGCGAACTTTTCAATTCAGAAATTTCTGATTTTAACTGTTCATATTCATTTTCGAGGTCAAGAGCTTCCATCCGCGTAACGAGTTTATTTTTTTCAAGATCTTTCGAGATCAAGAGACGTTTTTTTGCAAGAGACAAGCTGTTCTTCCGCCCCTGTATTCGGCTCTCCAATTCCCTTATTTCTAAGACCTTCTGCCTCGACTTTGCTTTAAGAATCCTAGTTTTTCCAATCACCTGCTCTTTACGGTTTTCAAAAGCGAGGATTTCCTTTTGGATTATTTTCTGCGTTCTGGAATCTTGTTTTATAGGTAAGAGAAACTGCTTCTTATCTAACTCGGCCTGTAATCTCTCTCGTTTAATTCGCAGGCCGTTTAGTTGAAGTTGGAGCTCCGATGATCTCACGCGGTCGGCGCCAAGCCGAAGCTGGAT
Organism: Alphaproteobacteria bacterium UBA830; assembly: GCA_002295635.1. GTDB lineage: Bacteria > Pseudomonadota > Alphaproteobacteria > MPNO01 > UBA830 > UBA830. Next base: position 164,632 of record DBHK01000006.1, read on the forward strand.
TAGGCGAGTACCACTACTCACTTTCTGTCCTTCTTCCACCAAAATTTCTGTAACTATGCCGCCTTCAAGGTGTTGAATTAATTTAACCTGACCTTGGGGGATAACCTCGCCACTCGCGACCGCAACCTCCTCTAGCTCCCCTAAAAGAGCCCATACAAGTCCGGAAAGCAGCAAACCAATAATTAAAATAGAGAAGTAGGAATCTCCTCTTGGTTTATACTTTCTAATCACGTCTTCTATTTTGCTCACTTTTCTACCACTTAGAGTTTTTATACATGGAGATGACTACCTCCTCGGGGACTTTGTGATTTTGGGTAGGACGCTCTCTCTATCCCCAGTCAAATAAATTCTTCCCTTATTGAGCACGGTAATTTGGTCCACCATTGCAAGTATCGCCGGGCTATGGGTCACAACGATTATCGTAGAACGATATTCTTTGGCCCGTCTTCCAAGGAAATCGATCATCATTTTTTCTGAACTTTGATCAAGGTTTGAAGTCGGCTCATCGAGCAACATTACTACTGGGCTTCCAATTAGTGCTCTAGCAATCGCAATTTTCTGCCTCTGGCCGACAGATAATGAATATCCCCCTTCGCCAATTAGGGTACTATAGCCATTCGGAAGGTCTGATATATCGGCGTGAAGACCAAGTTCCTGAGCAATTCCTATGACTTCTCTGTCTGGTATTTCGTCGGAAAAGCTCGCGATATTGTCGCGTATAGAACCCGTAAATAGCGTGCAATCTTGGGGAACGTATCCATACCAACTCGACAGTTGGGAATGATCGAACTGTCGAATATCGGCTTCGTCCCACAAAATCCGACCAGCTTGCGGCTTATACAAATTCAAAACAAGTTTGAAGAGGGTCGACTTCCCACTCCCATTATTTCCGACTACCGCGTGGATTTCTCCGGGTCGGAAGCTCAGGGTAATATCCTCTAGGACCCTTTTCTCATCATCGTACGAAAAATTTAATTTATCGATCTGTATTTCGCCTTTCGGGCGGTCAAACTCTACCGGGGTAGTATTTACGTGACCGCTCTCCAAATACAGATCGCGAACCCGGTCTCGGGACGAGCGAAACTGATTCAGTGTTCGCCAAGCAATAGATAGTTGGCTAAGCGGCTGTATTACACGAGTTGCTAACATATTCGCCGCGATCAATCCGCCAATTGTCATTGTTTGATCAAGAACCGCAACCGCTCCAAAAGAGGTGAGCGCCACCGTAACTCCCATTGTTAAGACCACATTTATGTTTGCATACCTATCGGCGATGCGCCCCCTAGACACCGCTTTTTGAATGCTCTCAGAATGTCTCTCCGACCAAATTAACTGCAAATACCTTCCAATATCCAAGGATTTCACGGTGATGCGATTAGAGACAATTTCCACTAACAGGTTTTCAACACCGGAGCGAACATTTTGCTCTTGAAGGGCTGCTTTTTTAACGAACTTCGAGGACGACCACGCCAGCAGTGAAAACGCCAGTATTGTCCCGAGGAATACCCAGATCAGTGGCGGCGCAATCAGGTAGATAATTAGAATAAAAATTATGGAGAAGGGAATATCAATAAAAAGAATGATAGTCGCACCGCCAACGAAGTTGCGAATATGCGCTAAGTCACGAAAAATATTTTGCCAATATGACGAGGGCCGGCTTTCGAGTTGATTTAAATTTAGTTGGGAAAAACGATCGAAAATCTCTTTACCAAGCCGACCGTCGATTTTTAGGGATATAAATTGGAGTAAACGACTTCTCGCCTGTCTAAGAAAAAAATCAAATAAAAGAGCAATCAAAACGCCAAAAATAAGCGCCTTCAAAGTATCAAGACCAGATTGGAAAACCACCCGATCATATACCTGGAGAACGAAAATCGGGGTTGCTAGTGCGAGAATATTGATAAAAAGAGAATACGTGATGACTCGGAATATATCTCGATCTGATAATTTTACGGTCGAGACGAGCCAGGCGGGTAATCCGAGCATTAGCGCCCCTAAACGAGCACGATATCGTTAGCGACTATATCATTAGAAGCCGAGGCATTTCCGTGGTTAAGCAAAATTGTATAACCAGCGGATGACCCATTATCGTCATAAATAAGCGCCGCATCTGACTGAGAATAAATCAGCACCGGATTGGAAGAGGAAAACTCGCCTAACGTACTATTGGTGCCATCGTAACCAGCGTTGATTACCTCGAAATTGACACCATTGCTGATCGAGTTAAATCCGAAGCCCTCTTTTGAGAGGCTAATTTTATCGGTGCCGGATAAAAAGTCGGCTACCGCGTCCCCGTTATTGCTACCTACCGTGCCATTTGAGGTTCGGACGTCGCCATCTGATGAGCGAACATAGGCAAATGTGTCTGCCCCGCCATTTCCTCGCAGCGTGTCCGCTCCGCCGGATCCAGTAAGCGTCTCGGCATTAGAGCCACCGGTTATAGAATCGGCGGAAGACGACCCAGTTACACCCTCGATATTCGAAAAACTATCGGTTTCAGCCGTACCAGAGATCGTTACGTTACCTGAGCCGAAGTCTGCAGTAATCGCGTTAGAATTACGGTAATCGAGCGTATCGGTACCATTTTCGCCGTTGTAGGTGTCGCTTCCGCCTCCAGCTATAATCGTGTCGTTGCCATCTCCCGCGGAAACTGTGTCGTTTCCACCAAGGTCAAAAATTGTGTCATTTCCGTTGCCGGTCGAGATGCTGTCGGCGTTATCTGTAGCGACGATCATGTCGTTCGCTGCGCTATTTGTGGAAGTTCCGTTTTGGAACGACGTGAAAAACGTTTTCGTAACTGAGGCACCGGCTGCGATATCCCCAAAATCAAGCGTAAGTGTTATTGCCTGATCCACCTGGGATCCGCCGCGATCAACTGGTGAATTGAATGCGGAAGCTGCAAAGGCATCATTATTGGTAAAGCCAAAATTGGACGCTCTGGCGGAACCATCGGTAGAGATAAGGTTGATCGAGATTTGTGAAGTCGGACCCTGTGCTTGTGAAATTGCTGTAACATTGTTGCCGCTTGGTTGCGATAAGACATCGTTTCGTGTTTGAAAGTTCCCAAAGAAATCAAAATCTTGATCAGGATCCATCGTCCTCATGTAACGAACGTCTTCCAAAAGTACCGAACCGCTATTTTCAATAGTAACTGTTGTTTTGAAAAAACTATCGTTTCTATCGAGAGAAATTACCTGTTTGAACGTGACTCCGCTGCTTGACCCAGCTGTAAAAGTAGACGTCGTTTCTGCGCTAAGAGTTGAACCGGAGGATGTGGTCACTGTCCCCGCATTAATTTGGTTGGAAGATGACCCACGGTCCTGCACAAAATTTTGGGCGACACCACTAATTTTTAATCCGACTACGTAGCCCTCCACTGGGGAGCCCGGATTAAAGAAATCTCCGGACCGGCCGGACGGGTTCGCCGCAGAGAATCCTATTGGGTCAAAAATAATAGATATAGCATTTGGGGTTGATGCTCCAGCCGGGGCAACGCCTTGGCTACCCAATGAACCCGCTTCCGCAATTCCCAATTCTATAAATTCTCCGATGAGGAAAGTGTCGCTTGCGACGGCTACACCACCGGACGGACTCGACGGGGGGGCAGCAGCGAATACTGGACCAACAAACCGACCGGGGTCCACAAAACCGAACTCTGGCTCCACAACAAACGGATCAAAGAATGGGTCCGGACCAAATCCAAATCCTCCAAACAACGGATCCGGTCCCCCAAATAATGGGTCCGGTCCTCCAAAGAATGGGTCCGGTCCTCCAAAGAACAGATCGGGTCCGAATCCGGGTGACGGGCTAAATCCTGGTACCGGACCAAAGCCTGG
>DBHK01000007.1:0-48484 GCA_002295635.1 Alphaproteobacteria bacterium UBA830
TGGTCGGAGCGACTGGATTCGAACCAGCGACCCCTTGACCCCCAGTCAAGTGCGCTACCAAACTGCGCCACGCTCCGATTTTCGCGGTTGGCAGCAACCTAAGTCGCCATGCTCCATAACTCAAGTGTATATTACTTCAGCGGGCGGGATTCTTTGAGCATGTCCCGGAGATCTTCCAACTCGCTAATTATAGAAATCATCTCGGCACGCTTTTTATCGTTTAGCGACATCGCGCATCCTGTAACCTCCTGAACCGTTCCGTGCTCGGGCGTAGCCTTCTCCGCTGATCCAGTTGCAATCTGATCTATAGAGACCGAGATGAACTCCCTCGCTCCTCCTTGGCGAAGCAATTTCTGCACGCCCTTGATAGTATATCCGTCCGTATAAAGAAGTTCTCGTATTCCACGCAACAACTCAATATCCTCGGGTCGATAATATCGCCTACCGCCGCCGCGTTTCAGTGGCTTCACTTGAACGAACTTACTCTCCCAAAACCTAAGAACATGTGCCGGTATATCGAGTTCTTTGGCTACTTCGCTAATTGTTCGGAAAGCAGCCTCGGACTTCCCCGACCGTCGATGACCATCACCCGCAGGCATACAGATCAGCTTCCAGTCCTATTAAACGGTGGAGACCCTCCCGATGGCGATGCGGAAGGTTCCGAAGATAGCTGTTGCTGGGGTGAGAGCACCCCGCTGTCAGCAGTCATGTTGGGAGTTTTATATGTTTGACCGAGGCTGTCGTTGTTAATCATATTTTTTAAAACGTTTGATGCCCGAAAGATAAGAACCTTACGCGGCAGGATCGGCACTTCCTCACCAGTCTTAGGATTTCGACCAACCCGCTGGCCTTTTTGTCGAACCGAGAAACTGCCAAACGAGGAGATTTTGACCGTTTCGCCATTGGTAAGCGTCGCAGCTATCTCTGACAAAACTGATTCAACGAGATCCGCGGACTCATTTCGTGACAGTCCAACCTCTTGGTAAACAGCCTCGCTTAGATCCGCTCTAGTGACCGTATTTTCGACCATGGCATGCCCCCCCTATGTCCCTTTTTCAGACGGTAGCTCTTGCGAAGAAGGCAGTCAATATCAAAGGGATAGCGGCGATCCAAAGATAATTTAACCGCCCCACCTTACCACCGGATCACGCTTGCTCCCCAGGTAAAACCACCGCCCATCGCTTCGAGAACTACAACGTCCCCCGCAGTGATCCTGCCATCTTGCACAGCAGTATTCAGTGCAAGTGGGATAGATGCGGCAGAGGTGTTGGCATGGCGATCAACCGTCATGACGATTTTTTTCTCATCAACCCTCAATTTCCGTGCCGTCGAGGTGATAATTCTCTGGTTCGCCTGGTGCGGGACAAGCCAGTCAACATCTTTGGACTGAAGCCCAGCAAGTTCCAGTACTTCTCCGATGACGCTCGACAAATTCTTAACCGCATGCTTGAAAACTTCAGGTCCATCCATTCTCAGGTGGCCTACCGTCTGGGTCGTTGAAGCCCCCCCATCGACATACAAAAGGCCATAGTGACGACCATCAGAATGTATACAATTAGCAAGAATGCCTCGATCACTGCTCTCACCTGTACCTTCCTCCGCCCGAAGAACAACGGCGCCTGCCCCATCACCAAACAAAACGCAGGTTGTTCTGTCCTTCCAGTCCAAAATGCGTGAAAAGGTCTCAGCCCCAACCACCAACACCGTTTCTGCCTGGCCGAGGCGGATAAAATTATCTGCAACATTCATTGCGAAGACGAATCCCGAACAAACCGCCTGAACGTCGAATGCAGATCCCCGGGTCATTCCCAGCGCGGCCTGAACCATGGTCGCAGTAGACGGAAACGTATTATTTGGTGTTGCCGTCGCAAGTACGATCAAATCCACTTCCGACGCCTCTATACTCGCATGATTGAGTGCTTGTTTCGCCGCAGCAAGCGCCAGATCCGAGGTATTTTGGTCTTCTTCGGCAATATGGCGAGATTTTATACCCGTCCTCTGTACAATCCACTCATTCGAAGTGTCAATGCGATCCGCCAGTTCTTCATTTGTAACTACACGGTTAGGCAAATATCCACCACAACCTGCAATAACCGAACGCCGAACCATTAAGAAACTGCCACTTCCGTGATCTCCAGTTCCATTTTACTGAAATTCTGAAGGCCCCGGGTAATCTTTTCATTGAAGTCCTTAGCTGCCAGATCGACGGCAACGCCTATAGCGTTCGCAAACCCAAACGCGTCTGTACCACCATGACTTTTCACAGCTATGCCCGTCAACCCAAGAAACACGGCCCCATTGTAACGGCGGGGATCGATTCGAATCCGCATCTTTCGTAGACCGCGGCGCGCCAAGACGAAACCTAAACGGGACGAGAGCGAACTGCGGAAAGCATCTCCTAAGAATTCTGTGATCAACCGAGCAGTACCTTCCGTCGCCTTGAGCGCAATGTTACCGGTAAACCCATCAGATACGATAATATCAGTCTTTCCGGCAGCAATATCATCTCCTTCGACAAATCCGCTAAAGTTAATTTCTCCAGATATCTTGCGGAGATAGGCGTAAGCCTGCTGGATTTCAGCATGACCCTTCATTTCCTCGGAACCCACATTTAATAATCCGCAGGACGGTTCGACCGTTCCGAGCACTGTCCTCGCAAATACATCTCCCATTATGGCGAACTGAACTAGGTTATTAGCATCGCATTCAACATTTGCGCCAAGGTCGAGCATCACGCTCTCTCCACGAATAGTTGGAAAAATAGCTGCGATAGCTGGACGGTCAATTCCAGGGAGAGTGCGCAGTGCCAGTTTCGCCATTGCCATTAAAGCGCCCGTATTGCCGGCTGAGACCACACCTGCGGCGTTTCCTTCTTTTACAGAATTTATGGCCAGCTGCATGCTGGACTGTCGACCTTTTCGCAATGCATCAGAAACTTTCATCTCGTTGCTGATGCTTTCACCCGTATGAGTGATTTCGGTTATCTCACGAAGACGTTTTCTTCTCTTAATTAGCGGAAGAAGTTGGCTCTCATCACCAAACATCTGAAAGCGCAGCCCGGGAAAGCGTCGACGAGCAAAATCTGCGCCCTTTACCACGATCGTGGGGGCGTCATCCCCCCCCATAGCATCAAGTGCGATTGTGAGTGAAGGGCTCACTTATCAATCCTATTGTTTTGATTAACCGGGCTCAGGCGCCGGATGTCTCCACAACTTCACGGCCATCATAGAAGCCACAAGATCCACAGACGTGATGAGAACGCTTTTGTTCTCCGCAGTTAGGGCACTCGGTATTTGGGTTTGCAGACAACGAGTCGTGTGCGCGGCGCATATTACGCTTCGATTTCGACACTTTATTCTTTGGAACAGCCATGACCTTGCAATATCAATAATTAGAAAAAAAAACAGGGGGGCGATAGATATGCGATCCTGACGCTTGGGGCAACCTGAAGTTTACGCAAAAACTAGGATTTTGGCTTCAGATCGCTCAAAACCTCGAATGGGTTGGGTTTTTCAGTGGCGTTAGCGACCTCGTCTTCACCGAGAAACGACACCCCTGGCCCAAGATTTATATCGGCTGACGTAATTTCTTTGCTTCTTGGATATGGATCCAATGCCAAGGATAGTTCCTCCGCTACCAATTCACCAAGGTCTATAATCTCACCATCTAGGGGTTCCGCCTCTTCCAAAACCGGCATGTCCGCTGTTGGCTCTAAACCGTGCGTAAAGACGAGTTTTATTTCCTCATTCAATTTAGCGGCAACGGGCTCAAGAGAAATGACGCATGTCTGAACTACGTTTGCCTGGAAATTCCCAGATACTGACAAGACCCTATCAAACTCCAGCCACTCCAAGACTAAACTAGCCGTTAACCCCCCGATTGATTGCTGTTCAAATCTCGCTGCTAGTGACTCACACTCTTCCTTTTCTGCCGTAAATCGGAAGCTTTGGGGTTTTTCACTCAGATCCCCAAGCTCAAATACCCTGCTAAATTCAGGGCCGATATTATAATTTCCTTCCATCACACCGCAGCAAACACAAAGGAGCCGGATTGCACATCATCGATATTAAGATCACTGAGTAAAATTGCCTGAGATCTAATATACTCCGCAAGCTCTAATACCTTCTCTGGCTCTGGTTTTGACGTCCCGTATACATTTCGAGATAAAGCTTCCTCAAGTTCGGATCCGGCCGACGACAAACCCGCATCGTAGGATGCAATGCGTCCATAGAACGCCTGAACCATACTTTTTATCCGTTTTCCTACCCCCATATCGCCTGCACCCATTTCCCGAAGACTAAGATCCATATCCTCGAACATTACGTCGAACAGTGCTTGACCGATGCGGCTTGTGGAAGGCGGCCCAGGTTTCAAACGCCGAAGTACGAGGAACGTGTGAAGGGTCACCAGTTCAAATCGCCCGTCGACGGTATCAGGTACGCCCAGTTCATCGTAAAAGCGGGGATTCCTCGCCTGTTCTACAATTTTCCGATATATCGTCTCAGCTACGCTGGGAAGCCGGTCATCTTTTAAGAAAGAGAGCAAAGAAATTCTCTGTTCATATTCATCTTGCCTAACGCCTAAATTTAATACTGTTTCACGCCCGTGAGAGATAAATTATACTTCGATAAAATAGAAGTCTTACGTAATCTCAAACATTATGATGGTCAAATGACCTTGAGCAAAAATAAAGAATGCAGAGGAAATACGCTCTGTTTCACCTATCTAATCTTTAGTGTTGCCTTGGTTGCTGCATTACTCTCCGCTTGCTCCGCGCGCATCGAAAGTCACGGTAACTTTCCAAATCATGAACTAATCGAAAGTATTCGGATCGGAAAAAATAGTCGACCCCAAGTATCAGCAATCCTCGGGACGCCTTCCGCCAAAGCTACTTTCGACCAAGAAGCTTGGTACTACGTTGGCACGCGAACTAGTAAATTTGCCTTTCTAAAAAAGGAGGTTTTGGAGAGGAAAGTCTTGGTAATCAGATTCAACAAGCAGGGGATTGTTGAACAGGTCGAAAGGCTTACCAAAAAAGATGGCCGCGAAATTCAGATTGTCGGTCGGAAAACACCGACCCAAGGCAAAGAACTCAATGTTATCCAGCAACTTCTGGGAAATATAGGCCGTTTCAGCGCGGCTGGTGACGGGGAAAAATGAAAATAAGATTTTTAGGATAAAAAGAACCGCGCCCCAAAAACCCCAAACAATTGGGGCTTTTGGGCATCTCTTTTGTGATCAATCAATTAGACGCTACCACTGCTAAAAGCAGAATAGCGACAATGTTGATGATCTTTATCATTGGGTTCACTGCGGGACCCGCCGTATCTTTATACGGGTCACCTACCGTGTCTCCAGTCACGGAAGCTGCATGGGCTTCGGATCCTTTACCACCATGGTTGCCATCTTCAATATATTTCTTCGCGTTGTCCCAAGCACCGCCCCCAGCCGTCATCGATAACGCAACGAAAAGACCAGTAACAATTGTCCCAAGCATTAGCGCACCCAGCGTGGTAAATGCCGCGGCTGGCCCCCCAATCCATTTTATCACTAGATATACAGCTATTGGCGCAAGTACCGGCAGCAACGATGGAATGATCATTTCTTTGATCGCCGCCTTGGTTAACAGATCGACAGCACGTCCGTACTCGGGCCGGGCTGTACCCTCCATAATCCCGGGTATTTCTTTGAACTGCCTCCTCACTTCAACCACGACCGCAGCTGCCGAACGGCCGACCGCCATCATAGAAAGTGAACCGAATAGATATGGAAGCATACCGCCAATAAATAAGCCGATAACCACGTATGGGTCTTGAAGACTAAACTTCACTTGTGCCGCAATCTCTGGAACATAGTACTTCATATCCTCGGTATACGCAGCGAACAGGACTAGTGCAGCCAGGGCGGCGGATCCAATAGCATAACCTTTGGTAACCGCCTTGGTAGTGTTGCCCACTGCATCTAGGGCATCCGTATAATTACGGACTTCTTCTGGCAACTCCGACATTTCGGCGATACCGCCAGCGTTGTCAGTGACGGGTCCATACGCATCTAAGGCTACCACCATGCCAGCCAATGCCAACATTGTAGTCGCCGCGATAGCTATCCCGTAGAGGCCTGCCGAGAAAAAGGCAATAAGGATGCCCGCCGCAATTACGATTACGGGAAGCGCGGTGGCTTCCATAGAAACAGCTAACCCTTGAATCACGTTGGTCGCGTGACCGGTTTCTGAGGCCTTAGAAACACTTCTGACCGGTCGAAACTGGGTACCGGTGTAGTACTCTGTGATCCAAATGATCAATCCGGTGACGACTAGTCCGACAACGCCGCAATACATCAAGTTTTGAGCTTGAATTGATCCACCCTCCGTCGGGATCATTGCCGAAAAGCTGCCAAACACAATATAAATAGTTAGTGCGATCAGGATCGCTGAGGCTATTGCTGATGCTATAAAGCCTTTGTACAGCGCACCCATAACATTGTTACTGCTGCTAAGTCGGACAAAAAATGTACCAAATACGGAACCAATGATACAGACACCGCCGATCAATAGCGGTAAAAGGAGCATAGTCTCTTGGCTAGGCCCACTGAAAAATACCGCACCAACCAACATCGTCGCTACTATCGTCACCGCATAGGTCTCGAATAGGTCGGCCGCCATCCCTGCGCAGTCACCAACATTGTCACCCACATTGTCAGCAATCACTGCAGCGTTCCTAGGGTCGTCTTCTGGAATACCAGCCTCTATTTTACCAACGACGTCCGCACCAACGTCCGCGCCCTTGGTGAAGATACCTCCACCGAGGCGCGCAAAAATAGAAATCAGAGAAGCGCCGAAGCCAAGCGCAACAAGTGCTTCGAGAATATGGCGAAGGCCGTTGGCCTCTGACGGATTGTAGACATCCCGTAAGATTATGTAATAGCCGGCAACCCCCAACAGGCCGAGCCCAACGACCAGCATCCCTGTTACAGCACCTGATTTAAATGCGACGGTCAGGGCGGGCTGCAAACCGCCTGTTCGTGCCGCATCAGCCGTCCGAACATTAGCTCGCACGGAAATGTACATACCGATATATCCCGCGGCACCTGACAGAATGGCACCTAGGAAAAACCCTATTGCGGGATAAATTCCAAGCAAAAGGCCAAGAACCACACCTATTATGACCCCCACTATTCCGATAGTCATATACTGTCGGTTAAGGTATGCCTGTGCACCTTCCTGAATAGCGCCGGCGATTTCCTGCATTTTCTCGTTACCGCCCGACGTCGAGAGCACAGAGCGACTAGCAAAAACACCGTAGAGGATTGCAAGAATGCCACATGCGAGCACAACCACATACGCTTCAAACATCTTTAAATTCCTTGTTGTGTAAGGGACTTACGCCCCAACAATTATGATGGGTTCACCATCACCCCTCGGGACCCATAAAACCGGGCGGACCATGCCAGAAGAAGGGATTCAAGGCAACACCGCTGACCAATTGTTCAGCCGTCTCGGGATCGGCGACCCGGACTATACGGAAGATGGCTTTCTTGTCGATTTACGAGCGTTGAAGCGAAGCCAGACCGTCCCCACTAAAACAATAATTACAAGGGGAGCCATTACAAGATTGACGGCATTCCAACCGATGGACTGTTGAACCGCTCCCGACATGAAAGCACCGACCGAGATTGTTCCCCAAATAAAAAAATCATTTAAACCCTGAACCTTTGCCTTTTCAGCGGCGGTATATGTTTCTGTTAGCAAAGTCGTACCCCCGGTAAACAAGAAATTCCAGCCAACCCCCACGAGAACTAGACCAGACAAGAAGTTCAGGAAGGAAATTCCGGAGAGGTGAATCAGAATACTAGCGCCGCACAGCAATGCGCCGACGATTAGGATATTGTTTACGCCAAACCGCATAATCAGATGACCGGTAATGAATGCTGGGACGTACATCCCGAGGACATGTGCCTGAATAACGTATGACGAATGTGAAAAAGTAAAACCGCAATTCCCCATAGCAATGGGGGTCACCGTCATCAAGAATGACATAACCAAATAACCAAACGTAGCTGCACATACAGCGATTATGAACTTTGGCTGTCTGGCAATTTGGGAGAGATTTCGGCCACTAGACCTGCGCTGTTCCGCCAAGGGTCGCGGTATCCTGATAAAGCTTACAACAACGGCAACCGAAACATATACCGCAACCAAAGACAGATAGACGCCGGCGAACTGAGCCGGCAAGACATCTGCCGTATTACGGGCGAGGGTGGGACCGAGGAATGCCGCCACTACGCTGCCGGCCAAGACGTACGAAATTGCTTTGCTGCGGAACTCCTTCGTGGCCACATCGGAGGCAGCGAAGCGGAAATAATGACAAAAACCATTAAAGCAGCCCGTAAGCAGAGAGGCGACGCAAAATAGTAGAAAATTACCAGAAGCGATCGAATAGGCACCCAAAATTCCGCCTGAAGCGCCGATAACAGCACCGGTAATAAATCCAATTCTTCGCCCAACCCTTCCCATATAAATGGACGCAGGTATGGTGGTAAGCGCCATCGCAACAAATTGAAGTGCGAGGGGCAATGTTGCCATAGACTTATTCTCGACCAGCAAAATTCCGCCGACAATTGGTGCAGTTGAAAGGATCGCCGAAGTCGACGTCATGAAAAGAGCCTGACAGCAGGCGAGTAGAAAGACATTACGGCGTACAGATGAAGTAATCATGGGAAAGAACTTACGCTACCGGGCAATGTGTGCAATTCGAATCTTTCGGCATACACTCATGATAAATCGATTGAGCGTTCCCAGTCTTGCCCGTATCTCCGGCTTGAAAATTTTTCTTCCCACTTCTGCACGTTATCTCTGCGAACCTCGGCGCCGGGCAGCGGTCATAAATCTTCAGTTTCAAACATAAAGGGTATGGCTAATGACGGGTAAGATCTCTAAACCGTGTTTGATGAAAATCAGATCTAAGCCCATGGCGCAGTTCAATTAAATCTGTAAAAGCGAATGAATTAACTAGCCTTAGAAATGGCAATACCCATGGGTTTCCAGAGAAATTTCGCGCCCGCTGGGATCGAGTATCCTAACGATCGGCGGGCCACTAAAAACACTCCCAATTTTCGTCACTTTGACGCCGGCGAGCTCTGCAGCCTTACCAATACCCTCTGCGGCGTTGGGTGATGCTGTAAACACCAACTCGTAATCATCTCCGCCAGAAACTACTTCCCCAAAATTCAAATCGCCGCTTGCTAGACGTTTGCCCAGCTCAGAAGAAACCGGTACTTGGTTACCCATAATCGTAGCTGAAACTCTGGAGGCTTTGCATATGTGCCCGAGATCAGCGTGCAACCCGTCGGATACATCAGCTGCCGCCGTGACGAGACCGCTCAAACGAAGACCCAGAGAAATGCGCGGATCTGGCAGTTGAAAACGTCTAATGATTGCTGCTGGCCCAGTGTCACCGGCCAGAAGATGCTTAAGGCCAGCTGCAGCATCACCAATGGTGCCAGACACATACACGTCATCCCCTATTTTGGCCCCATTACGGGTGATCGCGCAGCCGGTTTTGACCTCCCCTACGAAGGTCGCCGTTAGCGTGAGGTCTTTCCGAGCCTGTGTTGTATCTCCCCCCAAAAGACAAAAGTCGAATTCGTCCTGATCTAATCTCAAGCCGTCCGCGAAACGGTTCAACCACTGTCCGTCAGCAAGATTGTTCAATGTCAAATTGAGAAAATATCCAATCGGAATAGCCCCCATCGATGCTAGGTCCGACAAATTTACCCGCAATAATCGGCGCGCAATCAAAGACGGAGACTCGGTCTCTAAAAAATGGACCCCCCCAATCATCGTGTCAGTCGTGATAACAGTATCAAAACCGCCCCGTTGCTTTAAAACGGCAGCGTCATCCGATAAACCAAGCGCTCGATGATCACCATCAGTTAATGGAGCAAAAACGGATGCGATCAGCTTAAATTCGCTCGGCCTGCTGCCCTCACCTGTCACAGCTCCTGTCCCCAAATTCTTTCGGACGGATCGACCTCGCAACTCGATCGAGCATTCCGTTTATCATACCCGGCTCTTGGCCGTCGTAAAATGCGTGCGCAACGTCAACATATTCGGTGATTATCACCCGACTAGGGGTATCCAACCGAGTTTCCAACTCATATATACCCGCCCTCAAAATAGCTCGAAGAATTATTTCTAATCGATTTAGTACCCATTTTTTGGATAGGGCAGCATTAGCCATTTTATCTATTTGGCCGCCGCTCTCAGTGACACCGAGAACGATCTCACTGAACAAAGCCTTATGTGGTGCAATGTCGTTCGCGGTATCGAAACTTTCACCCAGCCGAAAATGCAGAAATTCTTCCAGCACCAGATCTGGCGACGCCGAAGATTGTTCAATTTGGTAAAGGGCCTGTACAGCCGCGAGCCGTGCGGCGCTTTTTTTCGCACTACCCCGAGAATTCCCCTGCCCCCGCTCAACTGCTGCCATCATCTGGAATAAATGTTGAGTTTGCGTTTTATTTCAATCATAGAAAGACAGGCGCGAGCAGCGGCACCTCCACGGTCATGCTGATCCCTTCTTGAGCGTACTAGTGCCTGATCGCGATTTTCGGTCGTTAACACCCCATAACCAAGTGCAATCCCATATTTCAGCACTAGATCGTTTAACCCTCGAGCGCTTTCGCCGCACACGTAGTCATAATGAGAGGTCTCCCCCCGTATTACACAGCCAAGCGCGATATACCCGTCATATCGATTTTTGTCGGATCGCGAGGTGTCCGCCTCAATTGCCATCCTTATAGCGCCAGGAAGCTCAAAACTACCCGGTACTTCGAAACGATCGTAGGTGGCTCGTTTTTGACTAAGCTCAATCAGAACACTTTCAACCATATTATTATTGATTTCTTCGTAGTAGGGAGATTCGACGATCATGATATGTGGAAGATCGTTCACAGCTAGTTACTCCATTACGTTATCGATGGGGCGGCGATCAACCACAGACAGCCCAAAGCCGTCTAACCCTTTTATTGCTCTGGTACGATTAGTTAACAGAACCATTTCCCTTACGCCAAGATCTACGAGTATTTGCGCGCCAACTCCAAAATCTCGCAGCGCTGGTGGCGCTGTTTCTCGATCTTCCTCACTCGTAACCGATACTTCAGCGGAGGCAACTATCGGGTCAGACGGGACACGGTGCCGAGCACGAACTTGGTTAGATAGCTTCTCGGCCCAAGGTTCGCGAATTATCACGATGACGCCAGCCCCTTCCTCACCAATTTTGCGAATTGCTCCCTCTAGTTCGTTATCCCTTTGGTTCGTCGTATCATGAATCATGTCATCGAGTATATTGACGGCATGCATTCGTACCAAAACGGGTTTATCCAACCCGATCTCACCCTTAACCAGCGCGAGATGTTCGGCGCCAGACACCCGGTTTCGATAAACGATCAATTTGAAATCACCACCATATTTGCGGTTGATACGCGTTGTAATTGAGCGTTCAACGATCGAGTCGTTATTAAGTCGGTAGGCTATCAAGTCCGCAATCGTAGCTACCTTCAGGCCATGGAATTGGGCAAACTTTACCAAGTCCGGCAGACGCGCCATTGTGCCATCTTCGTTCATGATCTCACAAATCACACCTGATGGGTTGAGCCCCGCAAGGCGAGATAGGTCAACCGCCGCCTCGGTGTGGCCGGTCCGAACTAGTGTACCGCCATCTTGAGCACGGAGGGGAAAGACGTGTCCAGGAGTGACGATATCGTCCCGGTCCTTTGACGGATCGATGGCAACGGCAATTGTACGTGCACGGTCAGAAGCGGAAATGCCAGTCGTAACACCCTCGCGCGCCTCAATTGAGGTCGTAAATGCTGTTTCGAACTGAGATCTATTATCGCTCGACATTAAAGATAGACCCAACTGATCAATACGCTGACCGGTCATAGCGAGACAGATCAGGCCGCGACCATATTTGGCCATAAAATTAATTGATTCGGGCGTCGCCATCTGTGCTGAAACGATTAGATCGCCCTCATTTTCCCGATCCTCGTCGTCGACCACGACCACCATACGCCCATTTCTGATATCCTCGATGACGTCTTGTATAGGCGATAGAAAATCGTTTAACCGCTCTACTGAAGAGGAATCGGCCGCTTTTTCCTCGCCCACAACAGTAAGTCTGTTATCTACCACTATCTCAGTCCTTTCCAATAAGGCGAGCAACGTACCGCGCTATCGTATCAATTTCCATATTGACCCGATCTCCAATTACCCTCTCGCTAAAAGACGTAGCGGATTGTGTGTGACTAATAACGTTTACGCCAAACCGATTGCCCTGGACTTCGTTCACAGTCAAAGAAACCCCGTCGAGACACACTGAACCCTTAGGCGCAAGGTATTTGGCGAAGTCGGCGGGCGCCTCAAAAGTAAAACGAACACTATCTCCCTCAGGCAGCATATCGACCAACACGACTACCGCATCAACGTGGCCGGAGACGATATGGCCGCCAAGCTCATCACCGATTCGCATTGCTCGTTCCAGATTTACTTTCGTCCCGACAGCCCAGTCACCCAGAGATGTTTTATCGAGTGTTTCAGCAGAAGCTTCAACCGCAAACCAACCTTGACCTTTTTCAATTACCGTAAGGCAGGGGCCGGAGCACGCTATCGATGCACCAATATCCACATCATTGGTGTCGTAGACTGTCTGGATCTCTATCCTAGTATCGCCTCTCCGTTCAATTGAACGTACCATACCAACATCGGTTACAATACCTGTAAACATCCGTTTCCTCTAATGTTTGCGAATATAAGTCTCGACAAGATCGTCCCCAGCGGGACGAGCGGATACTTTGACGAAGTTCGCTGCCCCGTCAAGCGCACCGACCCCGAATGTGTCCGCAACCGGTATGCCATCTCCGCCGATCAGCTTCGGCGCTCGGAACCAAACTAGACGGTCTACCAAGTCAGACTTCAAGAGCGTTGATATCAGGCGTCCTCCGCCCTCTACCATCAACCGCGTTACCCCCTGTTCACTTATCAAATGGAGTGCCGAAGCGATATCAACATTACCTTCTGAATCTCCACCCGTTTCAACAATCGAAACCCCCGCTACTTTGAACTTGTCCCACTTCGCCTCCTCTTCGGTTCCGACAACAAGGAACGTTGTAGAAACGCGCTTCGCGGAAACAACTAATTCATGCGAGACAGGTATTGAAGACCGTCCACAGATCACAAACCGTGCGGGAGAAGCACTTTCAAGGCCGGGCAAGCGGCAAGTCAGAGAAGGATTGTCGGAAATCGCCGTAGCACCACCTATCATGATCGCATCGTGCCGCGCTCGCATCCCATGGCCAATTGCACGCGACAACTCCCCAGTAATCCAAGTGCTCGCGCCGGTTGATGTGGCGATACGCCCGTCAAGAGTGGTCGCGACCTTCACAGTAATATAAGGCCGCCCCTCAGAAACGCGCTGCAAAAAACCTGCAGTCACCTCTCGGGCCTCATTTTCGCAGACTCCCTCGAGCACCTGGATGCCCGCATTTTTGAGAAGAGCAATCCCTTCACCATTGACTCGCGGATCCGGGTCGCGGACTCCAACGATTACGCGAGATACTCGCGCACCGATCAAAGCCTCTGCACAGGGTGCCGTTTTGCCATGATGCGCACACGGTTCCAAAGTCACGTATACTTCCGCCCCCGAAGCCTTTTTACCAGCCTGAGACAGTGCCTCTGTCTCGGCATGAGGTCTCCCACCCGGTCGTGTCCAGCCGCGTCCCACGACGCGCCCACTGCGGACGATTACACAGCCGACCGATGGATTTGGCGCAACATTTCCATATCCACGTCTGGCAAGCGCGACAGCCATCCGCATGAAACGATTATCATTCAATTGCTTCCTCATTCGGCTCGTTTAGACCCTCGACGAAATCCTCAAAATCGCGAGCCTCTCGGAAATTCCGGTAAACCGAGGCGTAGCGGATATAAGCAACCTGATCCAGCTGAGACAGAGCATCCATCACCAACTCTCCGACTTGCTGAGACGTTACTTCCGTCTGTCCCGAGCTTTCGATGCGCCGGACAATCCCTGTAATAGCTCTCTCTATTCTCTCAGGTTCAACAGCACGCTTTCGGAGAGCGATACTCATCGACCGTGAGAGCTTGTCACGATCTAGAGATTCCCGACGGCCTCCTGCCTTTAACACCGTCAGTTCGCGCAATTGCACACGCTCAAATGTTGTAAACCTTGCTCCGCAAGCGCCACAGGATCGGCGGCGGCGAATTGCGGTGCTGTCTTCTGTCGGCCTAGAATCCTTGACCTGAGTGTCATCGGATCCGCAAAATGGACACTTCATCTACTCTCCCCCTTGTCGGGTGCTCACTGATCGGGATAAATCGGGAAGCACGCACACATTTTGCTGACTCTTTCCCGAACGCTTTTTTCGATCGCGGTATTGTCATTACCGTTAGAGGCCAATCCATCCAATATTTCCACAATCATCTCACCAACCTGTCTAAACTCTGTCTGCCCAAAACCGCGGGTAGTTGCTGCAGGTGTTCCAAGCCGAATTCCCGATGTGATGGTTGGCTTCTCTGGATCTAGTGGAATGCTATTTTTATTACAAGTAATACCGGCTGCCTCCAAGCTCTCCTCAACGACCTTACCTGTCAGACCTTTCGGCCGAAGGTCCACAAGTACCAGATGTGTATCCGTTCCACCCGAGACGATATCTAGCCCGCCCTCCAAAAGGACTTGGGAAAGCGTCTGAGCGTTCTTTACTACGGCATTCGAATATTCGCGAAACTCCGGCCGCAGTGACTCACCAAACGCGGTCGCCTTTGCCGCGATAACGTGCATCAGTGGCCCACCCTGGGTGCCGGGGAATATTGCGGAATTCACCTTCTTTGCGATCTCTTCATCATTTGTAAGGATCATACCGCCGCGAGGCCCCCTCAGCGTTTTATGCGTCGTGGTGGTAACCACGTGCGCGTGCGGAAATGGACTTGGGTGCGCCCCTCCGGCCACTAAACCAGAAAAATGCGCCATGTCGACCATTAAAATTGCATTTATCGAATCAGCAATCTCTCTGAATTTCGCAAATTCAATTTGGCGCGGATAGGCCGATCCTCCAGCTACAATGACCTTGGGACGATGTTCCACCGCAAGCCGCTCAACCTCATCAAAATCTATAAGTGCATTCTCCTCTCTGACGCCATACTGGACGGCTTTGAGCCATTTTCCGGAGAGATTGGGCGCAGCTCCGTGAGAAAGGTGTCCACCGGCAGCCAGAGACATGCCTAGAATTGTATCTCCCGGTTTAAGCAGCGCAAAATAAACGGCGCTATTTGCTTGCGCACCAGAGTGCGGCTGAACATTTGCAAACCCGCAGTCAAAAAGTTTCTTGGCACGCTCGATGGCAATCTGCTCTGCGAGATCGACACAATCACATCCACCGTAGTAGCGGCGCCCAGGATAACCTTCTGCATATTTATTTGTAAGCACCGAACCGGCTGCCTCCAACACAGCACGAGACACAATATTCTCCGATGCTATTAGTTCGACCTGGCTTTGTTGCCGTAACAGTTCTCCCGAAATCGCTCGGTTCAGATCTGGGTCTGATTCTCCAATAGAAGAGCTGAAAAACCCAGCGTGCGTGCTAATTGCCGCGACAGAGGTGGACATTTGGTCGTGATTCTCCTGATCAATTAATTTTTGTAAAAGATTAACCCAATTTCTTAACACGCCCGGTATGGCGGCCGCCTTCAAAATCAGTTTCTAGAAACAGTGCGACCAATCTCGCAGCGAGCACCTCCCCCGTTTTACGCCCACCAAGACAAAGAATATTTGCATCGTTATGCTGGCGCGAAAGAATGATCGTCTCCTCATCGTAACATAACGCGGCCCGTATCCCTTTATGTCGGTTTGCCGCGATAGAAACACCGATCCCCGTACCGCAAAAAAGTATACCTCTTTTAATCTGTCCAGAAGTAATCGCTTGGACAAGTTTTTCCGCAAAGTCGGGGTAGTCAACAGCGTCTTCGCTGTCAGTTCCGAGGTCGAGCACGCGATATCCCGCCGCTTCAATCCTATCTTTGATCACTTGTTTAAGCGCAAAGCCACCATGGTCGGCAGCGATCCCAATCGTTTCTTCAGACATCCGGCAATAAATTTGAATTCATATACAGTAAAAATACCATATCTCGCGGCGACAGACTAGCTTGACACTAGGTTTGGGACATTCGAGGCCATTGACTATATCTTAGTCGCAGGAAGAAAGTGTTTTTATATCTAAACATAAATCTTAAGTGGTTCGGAACAACTCTATCTGCTCAGATAATTTACGAAAACACCGAGTAATAGAAACTCCACACTTAATTTGTTGAGGTACAATAATCTTTCCTACCTAAACAGTTTTCACTGTATTCAGCCTATTTTCTATGTTTGACAGATAATAAAATACGTGTGATCACCATATCGATTTTTGGAGTGATGTTGGATGTCTCTTCACGGATGTTAGCTGACGATGATAAGCAGAGAAATACCAGTATCCTGCGCATGGCGGTCGAGATCGTCGCCGCGTACGCTGGAAATAACCCGCTACCCACAAATGAAGTGCCCGAATTAGTCAATGTTGTATACCGGTCACTTATATCCATCAGTGAGGATTCCAAAAATGGGCACCAAAATAAGCTGAAACCCGCCGTAGCGGTTCGCCGATCAATAACACCAGATCACCTAGTCTGCCTAGAAGACGGAAAAAAACTTAAGATGCTGAAACGTCACCTGCGTACTGTCTACGATTTATCCCCTGAAGAATACCGAGAGAAATGGGGGCTTGCCACAGACTATCCGATGGTTGCGCCAAACTATGCAAAACAAAGATCCAATTTTGCTAAGCAAATCGGATTGGGAAGAAAAAAGGGGGACGGAAGTCAGAAGTCGTAAAAAAACTGAGTAGCTGCACAAACCAATTGTAATAAAGCCAAGTATTAAATTTTATCTATAAAAGTCCGACTATATAATTCTATCTTATATAGCGCGTGTATCGATAACCGGCAGTTGGCCGTCGGGATCCCGCCCGCATACATTGTCGCACGCCCCGATGCCGGCCTGCCCACCACCACGGACGGTCGCCGATCCAATTAATATTGTCGGCGATTACCATGTCATCGTAAATAAGATAAAACCGGATAAATCTCGCAAGTGGCTTAGTGCCTTGTTATTTCGAACTAAGACGGATAGAAGCTCTTTAATTCTCGGTTCTCGGGATTAAAATCATGCCGCCTTCAAATATTTCTAATAACGCCTTCACGGTTTCACGGGATATTAGGTTCTCGGACTCAGACCCTGCAGGTATCGTTTTTTATGCCGAATTTTTCCGTATGTTCAACGACCTTTTCGAGGACTGGCTTACGAAATGCTTAGGAATCGATTTCGCTGAGCAATTCACTAGTAAGCAAAGAATGTTTCCATTAGTTCACGTGGATGTCGACTTTAAAGAGCCTCGCCGCATGGGACAAAAGATAGATCTAAGTTTTTTACTAACTAGACTTGGTCGCTCATCAATTTGCTATGACATTATTGGCCATGATGGAGACCTCGAAATCCTCCGTGGAAGCTTTGTTACTTGCGTCGCATCAAAAAAATCAATGAGTACGATCGAATTGCCAGCCGACTTCAGGAAACTAATGAACGAGTATATGGCTCGGTGTGGGGTCTTCGCCCAAAAGGCAGACTAACGATATTTACCACTTCTGGATTAAGGGTTAGGCGCCAATATTAGACTGAAAGATTTTGACTGATAATCGGTCTAGGTCAGTCTGAAAATTTAACTTAGCTATTAATTAATGGCTGTCTTTTTGCGGTTTTCCAAACGATCCGCATAGCACAGTTTTTTAATTTCAAGATTTGATTGTTGACACCATCTAACACGCCAAAATCCAAGGTTAGTCAACCATCGTATTACACCTATAAATTTTTTATGTTTATCAAAAAGCTGTTCGAGCAGTATCAAAAGAGGAGCTGTAGGATCGTAATCCCCTCACTTGTTTTGATATCGGTAGAAAGAGGTGCTGTATGGCCGCTGGAAAGGGGAATTTCCCTGATAAAAATGATCGAAAATACATTTCGGCCGCTATGGAGGCGCCGATGCTTGAACGAGATTATGAGGCAAACCTTGGACGCCAATGGCGGACGCTAGGTGATACCGCTTCACTCCACCAGCTAGTCGAATCACACATACGTTTAGTAGTTCGCGTCGCGGTAAAATATAAGGGCTATGGGCTTCCCATCAGTGATCTAATCCAGGAGGGTAACACTGGCCTCCTTGAAGCGGCTAATAGATTTGATCCTGAACGAAATGTTCGCTTCTCGACCTACGCGACTTGGTGGATCATGGCAGCAATGCAGGAATATATCGTGCGTAATTCATCAATCGTTCGTATAGGCACTACGCCCGCTCAGAAAAGTTTATTTTTCAACCTTCGAAAACTTCGAGCTAAAATCGCTGACAATTCTCGCACCCGTATGACTGATGATGAGCGACAAATGATTGCGTCTAATTTACGCGTGCCCCTCGCGGCTGTTGAGCGTATGGAAACGCATTTTTCTAGGCCAGATCAATCGCTCAATGCTACTGTTGGAGAAAATGAAAACTCGGAAACTTACGTAAATCTTCTTCCGGACGACTCTCCATCACCGGAAGAGACTGTCGGAGATCTTATTGATAGCGAAACACGATCTCAATGGATCTCGGAGGCGATGAAGCATCTGACCTCCCGAGAGCAAGAGGTAATTACCCGCAGATTTCTAGAAGAGAACAAGACTACGTTAGCCGAAATAGGCGAAAGTTTTGGCGTTACTAAGGAACGTATTCGCCAAATCGAGGGGAAAGCTCTATCCAAGTTAAAATTGGCTTTAGTTGAACGAGGGATACAGGGTGGGCTCCTGAATTA
Organism: Alphaproteobacteria bacterium UBA830; assembly: GCA_002295635.1. Taxonomy (GTDB): domain Bacteria; phylum Pseudomonadota; class Alphaproteobacteria; order MPNO01; family UBA830; genus UBA830. The sequence goes on from DBHK01000007.1 coordinate 18,953, forward strand.
GGGGACCTTTTGATCTTTACACTCACCGGTCGCCGTCAACACAGTGCACACTGTCTTTTATTGCAGTGTTCTTGTCGATGTTTTAGGTCAGAACTCCAACCCGTTCCGGTTCAAGGGAGGTTGTGTTGGGGGCATTTTAACCGCCATAAACGTTCCGTGTTGATTTGTAGGTTTTTTTTGACCCCCTTTTAAATACTCCCTTCCAGTCACCAACGAAAATAAATGATTTCTGACGGAGTTGTATGTGTTTACAACACGTTCCTGAACTTACTTCTCGAAAAGTCGAAGGAGGCGATTTCTTCGGCTAGCAATGTTATTGTGCCAATATTTTTTTTGCTTGCTGTATAAAAAACAGCAGAATGGGAGGACCATAATGACGATAGACACCAAACACCCTGAAACTATAGCGCTACACGCTGGATGGCGCAGGGATGAAGCAACCACTTCAGTTGCGGTGCCAATCTACCAAACCACCTCCTATCAATTTAATAGCACCGAACACGCAGCAAACTTATTTAGTCTATCTGAGTTGGGAAATATCTACACCCGCATCATGAATCCGACGAACGATGTTCTAGAGCAACGCATCGCCGCGCTTGAAGGCGGTGTTGCCGCGCTTGCTGTTTCCTCTGGGCAGGCAGCGTCAGCCTTCGCGGTACAAAATATTACGCGTGCAGGTGACAACTTTGTCGCATCGACGGATCTTTATGGCGGCACTTGGAACCTCTTTGCCAATACGATGAGGGATATGGGTATTGAATGCCGTTTTGTTGATCCCACCGATCCAGAAGCATTCGCTAGGGCAACCGACGACAGGACCCGGTGCTACTACGCTGAAACACTCCCAAATCCAAAACTAAAGGTATTTCCTATCAAAGAAGTGGCGGATATTGGTAGGGAAATAGGTGTACCCTTAATTGTTGATAATACTGCGGCACCGGTGCTGTGCCGGCCGCTCGAACATGGGGCGGCGATCGTTATGCATTCTACCACCAAGTACATTGGTGGGCATGGCACATCCATCGGGGGTATAATCGTTGATGGAGGTAATTTTGACTGGGAGGCGTATAAGAACCGCTTCCCTATGCTTAACGAACCGGACCCCAGTTATCACGGAACTGTCTGGACAGAAGCCGTCAAGCCAATGGGACCTATCGCCTATATTATCAAAGCGCGAGTAACGTTGCTGCGTGATCTGGGATCAGCCATGAGCCCTTTCAACGGCTTCCAATTTATTCAGGGCCTAGAAACGCTGCCACTTCGGATGCGTGCTCACAGCGACAACGCCGCCGCCGTCGCTAAATACCTGTCCGAACATGATAAGGTCAGCGAGGTAATACATCCTAGCGTTATGGAAGGCGAAGCTCGAGAACGGGCAGATGCTGTTATGTCGGGTGGTTATGGTGGCCTGGTTGGTTTTGAATTGGCCGGCGGCGGGAGGGAAGCTGGCCAAAAATTTATAGATAACCTAGAGATGTTCTACCACGTTGCGAATATCGGCGACTCTCGCAGCCTAGCAATTCATCCCGCAACAACCACGCATTCTCAGTTGTCGCCCGAGGAACAGGAGCAGACTGGCGTCAACGACTCTTACGTTCGCCTTTCGATAGGTATTGAACATATAGATGACATAATCGCTGATCTCGACCAAGCGTTGGAAGCGGCGTAAGGACGGGGGAGATGGTAGTAAGCGTTTTCGGTGGAGGCCACTTTCCAAGTACGCGGATGCGGCGAAATCGCCGCGATAATTGGAATCGTCGTCTGGTCGCGGAGTGTTCTTTAGCATCTAGTGACTTCATACTTCCGGTGTTTGTCCATGAATCAGAGGAAGCCGAGGCAGATATCCCATCTTTGCCCGGAATTAAGCGACATTCAATTTCCGCACTAATCGATCGTGCAGGAGAAGCTAAAGATCTCGGTATACCAGTTATCGCAGTCTTTCCCGCGACCCATCCCGACCTAAAGAACGCGGAGGGGACAGAGTCCCTTAATCCAGACAATCTCGTCTGCCGCTCGGTAAGGGAGATCAAGATGGCACATCCCGACCTCGGTATTATGTGCGATGTGGCTCTGGATCCTTATACGGATCACGGTCACGACGGCCTCCTGAGAGACGGCTATGTTGCAAACGACGAGACTCTGGATGTACTTACTCGCCAAGCGGTTGTTCAAGCCGATGCGGGGTGCGACGTTATCGCGCCGTCTGACATGATGGATGGCCGTGTCGGTAAGATCCGGGCGGCTCTAGATAATGCGGGGCATGACGGAGTTCGTATTCTATCCTATAGCGCGAAATATGCATCGGCGCTTTACAGCCCCTTCCGGGATGCGGTTGGGTCAGCCCCAAACCTCGAAGGCGGCGACAAGAAAACTTATCAGATGGACCCAGCTAATTCCGATGAAGCATTACGCGAGGTTGCCATGGATATATCCGAAGGCGCCGACATGGTGATGATAAAGCCGGGTTTATTTTATCTTGATATAGTGCGGAGAGTTAAAGAAGAGTTTGGTATGCCAACGTACGCGTATCAGGTATCCGGTGAGTTTGCTATGATGCGTAGTGCCGCGCTTAATGGTTGGCTTGACTGGGATCAAGTTATCCTCGAGAGCCTTTTGGCTTTTAAGCGTGCCGGCGCCGACGGCGTAATTACATACGCAGCCATTGAAGTTGCGAAACGTCTAAAATCCGGTGGATAGGAATGGCATTCGACGCCAAGTCGGAAATCAATTCGTGTCGCGATTGAAAAATGTTAATCATTCAAGTTGGAGCCTTCAGGAAAATTCCGCTTGGCCAAGGGATAAAAACATTGGTTAGAGAAAAGTTCTTCCATGTAAATTACAGGCGCCAGTATCCGGGTATCGCTGTCCGGAGGAAAAAAATAAAATATTATAGATACGAAAATGGTGCTGTTATTCTTGTCACCTGCTTTTCTCTGCCTTGACTATTGAAATCACCGCATATGCAAATCCTGCTACGAAATGTTCGCGTAGCCCCCCTTAAAGTATAGAAGTGGTTTAGAATCATTCTCGTCATATGTGATTTTAGTTACTTGACCAACAAGAATCACATGGTCGCCACCCTCATATATTGCGTGATTGTCACATTCGATTACAGCGATGGAATTCTCGAATAATGGACATCCGTTATTGCCATAACCATGTTCGATATCGTTCCATTTATCATCGTTTGATCGGGCGAAGTTATTCGACAACTCCATCTGATCTTCGGAAAGCACATTGACGTTAAAGTGCTGACAACTCTCGAAAGCTTGGAAGCTGTTAATCTTGGCGTCGACACAAAACAGGATAAGAGGAGGGTCGAGCGAGAGTGACGAAAAGGAATTAGCCGTAATTCCAATCCGCTCCCCTGCCTTATCGATTGTGGTGACAATGGTGATGCCGGTTGCAAAACATCCTACCGCGTTCCGGTATTCTCTCTGATCTATAGTCATGAAACTTCCTGTGATATGCTTACATTGCCGCGTGGAGAGGCGACCAGACAATCTTAGTCGATTGAAACGCAGCGGGGAATGTCCTCTAGTCGGTCACTGAACCGGAGGCTCAGAATCCTGCAAGCTCTGCCGCTTTTAGATGGTCAGCAAGAATGCCTGGTAACTTTGAGGGAGACTCGCGTCCAAAACCACAAAAAGCCCCCAAACCGAACTCGGGAAGATATGTGCGGGCTACCTCTAGTCTCTCAACAAAACGGCTCATATTATGGATCATACCCAAATAGACTTTCGTTCCCTCCATCCTTAATCCCTGAAGTGGAGCAAAAAACTTGTCTTCCGACGTATCGAGGATTGGCAGATGGATCCAATCCACGTGGCGTCCAGCGTTCTGGATTATTGCGTTGGCCATTAATACCGCGCCGCTCAGATCATCCGGTGCAAACCGGGGCCACCCCCCCAATGTCCCGAAGCAAAAATGGAATCCCAGCCCAACATCGGCTGGGATTGACGGACATAGGCGCCGAAATTGAGCAACGTTGCGCTCGATTACTATGTCTGGATCGAATCCATCTATTCCTCCATAGGCCTCCTGTAGTTCCGTCGCGCAGTCCCACTGGATAATGAGATCTTTGCCAGGGATTTTTTCGAGGATGACCTCAACTTCACCCAAAACAGCATCTTCGTAACCAGGTCGGATTTTTTCGAGGTCACCGGGTCTAGGAAATACCCGCGGCGTAATTACACTATTTACCGACGGGATGGAGACCTGAAAACGAATATCGGGATGAAGTACGCTCTTATCCCTTAATGTCTTAAATACAAAATACGAATTTATCGCATCCCGGGCATATCCAAGCCGCCATCCCCGATCCCCGAAACGCACCTGATCTATTCCGTCTTTTACCTGGAACAACCAGCTATCCCCCGCATTACGTGGATTCTGACGTTCGACACCATGTTCGTGAGCGGGATGTCGAAGCACTTCAAAATCGGGGTGCGCCGCCATGACTTGGAAATGAACTTTACTGATCCAGTGCCTACGCAACCCAATTTCACCATCCGGAACAGCCGAAAGGTATTCACCCAAATCAGCCCCGAATGTCTTAAAGACATCTTCCGCTGTATCAAGAGGAATGCTGCCTACAAGCATTAAATCTTTTGTCATACTCCCCTCTTAGATACGGGCCCGGTCCATAGTAGCCGGATGAAACAATTCTTCGGGTTCCATCTCGCGTGCCGCAATCCCCTGCGCTAAAGACCAGCGACACATTAATTTCAGTTCCTCAAGATTCTCCTTAAACCCATAAGGCCACAAATCATCTCCCATAAGTTTCTGGGTCTCCCGTAATTCAGCGGCTACCCAGGGAATCGAAACCGTTAAAGCGGTAACATCTGACATTTTTTCTAAGCACCGATCCTTTGCCTCGGTAAACGCATTCAGAATGCTAGTCGCAATCCAGGGTTCACGCTCCGCCAATTCCTTTCTTATCGCGAGAACATGCATTATCGGAAACAGCCCGGTCTTCGAGTACCATGCCTTTTCAGCTGCTCGGAAATCGGAAAACAAACGCACAACGTTGGGATTGTCTCGCCCAAAGCAAGATGGTTCCCTAGCTGAGATTAACGCCGTTATTTCTCCTGTCTCCAACATGTTAGACAATGTTTGGTCACCCAAAATTGGTGTCACCTTTATTGATTCCGGCAGGTTCGGCTGAAATTTCGGCTTCCGGCCGCCCTCTTCCAAACCACCCGTCCGCCAATGGATATCGGCCGGTGATACACCATAATTATTCTGTAGTATGCCCCGGATCCACAGTGCCGCGGTCATCGCGTATACCGGCACCCCGACCTCGCGACCCTCTAAATCTTCAGGCTTTTCGATTCCCGCATCGGCACGAATGTATATACTGGAATGCCTGAATTGACGGGACGGAAAAACTGGCACCGCGATGTAATCATCCCAACCGGCCGACCTCGCTAATATATAACTGGATCCTGACAGTTCCGTTACATCGAATTCGAGATTATTCCAGGCCCGATAAAAAGCTTGCTCCGGATTCATAGTTAGATAGTTGACATCGCAACCATCTACCCTGATCTCGCCGTTCACCAACGCGCTTACGCGATCATAGTCACCAGTGCAGATCGTAATTGGCACCCGGGGCATCCCATTTATTCCTTCGGCTTCGCGGCGGCCGTAAAGTAGGTGCCCCGTCCGCTCGCTATGAGTTTGCCATTATCGTCATAGACATAGGCTTCTGCGACCGAATTGGTACCACCGAGGCGAACAATACGACCAATACATTTCAGATCACCAGGTGTCGCTGCTCGGTGATAGTCGATCCTCAGATCAACCGTCGGAACAGGCATACCCACCTTGGCTGCAATCATAAAATCGGCAACAGCATCTATAGCCGCGCCCAATATCCCTCCATGGGTGACCTTCGCTTTGGGATTAGACATCATTTCCTCGCGCCATTTTATGGAAACAACTAGCTCTTCTTCCGTCAATTCGTCGATTTCTAAACCCATCCAGTTATTGAAAGCATTTGCACTCATTCGCTCCTGTAGCGCCTCAACGGTAACAGTATTTTCCGGCATTGGTTCCTCTTGGTCTGTCGATCACAAAAAACAATCAATACCGGATTTGATAGCACACGTCGCCCCCAAGGTAGTGACTCACCGGTTCTTTATGCGCTGGAGAGCGTGCTAACGCGAGAACATATAACAGCACCTTCTTTAAACTTTGCTCAAAGGATCAGATTCCCTATATTCCGTGTGCGCATAATTGTTCCAAGGTGCGCATAATTGTTCCAAGATCGTTTTGACCATGAAGCAACAACTTATTCGTCCCGACAGTTTTTTCTTCGGAACCCGTTCCCTGCCATGCCCCTATCTTGAAGGGAAGGTGGAACGGAAGGTGGTCACTCACCTTTCTGGCCAAAATGCCGGTGAACTTTACGAACGATTGTCACATGCTGGCTTTCGTCGCAGTCACAAACTCGCGTATCGGCCAGCATGTCCCGGTTGCACTGCCTGCATTCCGGTGCGGATCGACGCACAGAGATTCAAATGGACTAAGTCTTTTCGTCGAGTGGCCAATTCCAACGATGACCTCACGGCCGAAGATGTTGAGGCTACTGCCACAGTCGAACAATATCGGCTTTTTTCAACCTATCAGCATCAGCGTCATGAGGGTGGTGAAATGTCCGGTATGGAATTCGATCACTATAAATCAATGATCGAGGACACCCCTGTCTCATCCAGAACCATAGAATTCCGGGACGTCGAGGGACGTTTAGTTGCTATGATGCTGATGGATCGAATGGAGGATTCTTTATCGGCCGTTTACAGTTTTTTTGATACTAATTTATCTGGCCGCAGTCTCGGTACTTATATGATTTTATGGTTAGTCAAGTGTGCGGTTACCCTCGGTATGTCACACGTCTATCTTGGATACTGGATCTTAGGATCAGAAAAAATGGCTTACAAGGCACGTTTCAAACCGCTGGAGAAGTTAGGGAGCAACGGCTGGACGGTTATATAGGAGGAGTGTTTTTGCCTGCCGGCTAGACGGTTTCGGTTATTTTATCTGATCGACTTTGAAGACAAAAAAATGAGGCTCAACGAGCTTCTTAAAAAGGTACTAATCAAACACGTAAATTGTAAAATTACCTATCGGTTTCGGTGAAGTAATTTTTTGAATTACAATAACACCGACGCGTTAGCCATAATTTCCAAATCGGTTATTCCGGGGAAAACCACGCATAGCCATTCGCCCCGCTTGCGCGCGTTTACCGATATATGGTTTGATGTCTGTCTCGATGCGGATACCAGCCTTGGTTCTCCACGGGAGACCATCTTTTAGGTAGAATGTGGTTAGGTCGGCCAACCCCCCCGATTTATAGCTCTGAAGTTTTACTCCTCGGCCCCTTGTCATTTCCGGCAGTTCCTCAAGCGGAAAAATCACGATCTTGCGATTCTCACCTACCACCGCAATCATATCACCAGTGACAGGTGCACATGCCTGCGCCTCTTTTCCGGTCTCGATGTTAAGAACCTGCTTACCATTCTTAGTCTGAGCAATTAGTTCCTCTTCCCGAGCAATAAATCCACGTCCGTCGGATGACGCGACAACAATTTTTTGGCCCGGGCTATGAACAAACAATGCGAGGATATCTTGATCATTCGGAAGGTCTACCATCAAACGGACTGGATCACCGTGCCCTCGGCCACCCGGCAACTTGTCCCCAAACAGAGTGTAGAACCGACCATTCGTAGCAAACATTAAGATTTTATCTGTCGTCTGCGCGTGAAAAACAAATCGTTGACCGTCGCCATCCTTATATTTTAGATCCGCAGTTTCGGTCAGATGCCCCTTAGCACCCCTAATCCAGCCTTTCTGGGAGCAAATAACTGTGATCGGTTCTCGCTCTATAAGAATATCAAGCGGGACAACCATTTCTTTAGGTGCTTCCCCGATTTCTGTCCGCCTTACACCAAGATCTGTCTTTCTGCCAAACTTTGTCCTGATTTCCTTTATCTGTCCGGAGATTTCGGCTTCACGTTTCTTCTTGCTCTTCAGTAGATCATTGAGTTCTTCCTTCTCAACTGAGAGCGTTTTGTGCTCTTGGTTGATAGAAATTTCTTCAAGCCGTCGCAATGTCCGAAGCCTCATGTTAAGTATCGCTTCTGCCTGAACGTCTGACACACCCCATTTCTTCATCATCGCTACTTTTGGCTCGTCTTCCTCGCGAATAATCCGAATTACTTCATCGATGTTAAGGTAGGCGACTAAATATCCTTCCAGCACTTCCATTCGATGTTTGATTTTAGAGAGCCGGTGTTTGGTGCGTCGGACCAGTACTGTTTCCCTATGTTCCAAGAATGACTGGAGAACACCGCGCAAATTCATCACGCTAGGGAATGTCTGCGAATCCAATACGTTCATATTTAGCCCGATGCGTGTTTCCAAGTCAGTATGGCGAAACATTTGATCCATCAACAAATTGGGCTCAATTGAACGATTACGCGGCTCCAGAATCAGACGAATATCCTCAGCACTTTCGTCACGAATATCGCCCAGCAAGGGTAACTTTTTAGCATTCAAAAATTCAGCAATCTTCTCAACAATACGTCCTTTCTGTACCTGGTAAGGAATTTCAGAGATTACAATCTGATATTGCCCACGGCTGAGCTTTTCAACCCCCCATCTAGCTCTTAGTCGAAACGAACCGCGGCCGGTTTTATAGGTCTCCGCAACCGAATCCCTTGCCTCTACCAACACGCCGCCAGTCGGGAAATCAGGCCCAGGAATCAGTTCAACAAGTTTCGCGATACTGGCGTTGGGAAATTTCAAAAGATGAAGCAGTGCCGCACAGACCTCATCCAAATTATGCGGCGGAATGCTAGTCGCCATTCCAACGGCGATACCTGCCGCGCCATTGCATAAAAGATTAGGAACACTCGCCGGTAAAAGCATGGGCTCTTGTTCGGAGCCATCATAATTCTCGCGGAAATCGACGGCGTCGTCGTCAATACCCTCTAGCATGGCTATCGCATATTCAGTCAGACGCGACTCGGTGTACCGCATAGCCGCCGCATTATCACCATCAATGTTACCGAAATTCCCTTGTCCCTCTACCAGCGGGTAGCGGACCGCAAAGTCTTGAGCGAGGCGGACCAGCGTATCATAAACTGCTATATCGCCATGCGGGTGGTATTTGCCGATCACATCGCCAACAACGCGGGCGCATTTCTTGAAACCCGCTTCCGGTTCTAGCCGAAGTTGTCGCATCGCAAACATTAGGCGCCGGTGTACCGGCTTCATCCCGTCGCGGACATCTGGAAGCGAACGTGAGGTTATGGTCGAAAGCGCATAGGCGAGATAACGTTCCCCGAGCGCTTCGCCAAAGGCGACTTCTTCTACTTTAGAAGCGATAGTTTGATCGGCCATAGAAATTATCTTTCTAAATTGAATCCGACCCGAATGATGGGCGAAATTTCATAGATCCATTATACCAGAACCTCCTGATTCGTACGGCCTCAGACTAGGAAAGAGACGAGTCGCCTCTGTTCCGTACCACTTGGTCGACAAATCGCGCCCGGGATTTCGGCAGTACTCCCGCATCGGCATCTTTTGCGCAACGGGCAAGGAAATGGCCAGTAATACGTAATCCTGCAACAATATCGTGTAGGCTTGGCGTGCGAACATCTGTTTTGAAGAACGATGGCAGATCGAAAAGCTTTTCTCGGTAGGGTTTCCCTGGTCCGTATGACACGGCACAACCTGTTCGAGGCGAGACGAACACAAGGTCTTCTGTAGATCCTGTCGCAGCACATTTGGTAAGATCGAGTCCATACCCTAACTGATTGAGCAAACCCAATTCCCACTCTACATAGCGCCGCAACCAATTTTCTTCCGCGGTAAGTGTCTGAATAAGAGCGGCAAGCGCACCAAACGTATCTGGCTGCGGTTCGCGCTCCGGCAACAAGCGCTCGACGAGTGCTGCGGACGCCGAGAGAGCGAGAAGTTCCAGTCGCTTTGGCATAATGAGTGCGGCATTGGCCTGCAACAACTCACAGGTATAGGCACCAAGATGTTCACTAAGGCGAGCACGCCAGCCAACGGAGACTAGATTGCCCGTTTGATAAATTCCGCGAGCGCGAGAGCCGGAACCACCACGGACCAAACCGGCATGGCGTCCATTCTCTCTCGTCATTAGCGTGACGATCGCCCCACTCTCCCCATGTTTGCGAGCGGAAAGAACGATTCCTTCATCCGTCCAGTTCATAAAGAATAATAATTCAAATAGTCACCAGGGCTAAACAAGATAGGTGTGGCCTAATATTATGCGCTGAAGTCAAGTCCCCAGTCACGGTACCGGTCGGGATCATCGCTCCAGTTTTCGCGGACTTTAACGAAGAGAAACAAATGTACATCGCGGCCCCAGATATTCCTTAGTTCATCCTGGGCCAATGTTCGGATGCGCTTTATCTTCTCACCGCCCTTACCGAGAACGATACTTTTTTGGCTCGCTCGTTCAACAAATATCACCTGTTTAACCTTCACGGCGCCATTCTCGAAAGGTTCCCATGTCTCGGTCTCGACCGTCAGGGCATATGGTAATTCCTGATACAAATTCAGGTAAAGTTTCTCACGCGTAATTTCCGCGGCGAACAATCGGTCGTTCATGTCGGACAGCTGGTCTTCAGGAAAATGCCAAGGCTCGTCTGGTATACGTTCTGCTATTGCTATTTTCAGATCTTCAATACCATCTCCCTTAAGGGCCGAAATCATAAAAACATCTGAAAATAATGCCTCAGCGGCCATTTGATCCGCAATCCCTAGAAGTGAAGTTCGCTTAACAGAATCGATCTTATTCAAGACACAGACGGCTTTGCGATGCCCTTTTTTCAACCCGTTGATTATGCGTCTTGCATTCCGGTCAATACCAGTTCTGGCATCGACAAGAAAGAGAACGATATCGGAATTCGACGCACCGTCCCACGCGGCAGAAACCATTGATCGCTCCAGTCTTTTTTTAGGTTCAAAAATTCCCGGTGTGTCCACAAATACCATTTGCGCATTCTTCACGATTGAAACACCAAGAATTCGTGTCCGCGTAGTTTGTACCTTCGGAGTAACTATGGACACCTTTGCGCCAACCATAGCGTTAAGGAGTGTCGATTTTCCAACATTCGGTGCCCCGAGTAGTACAATAAAACCGCACCTCTGCTCTCCAGCAGTCAAGATTTTTCCTGAACTAACGCTAGCATTTCAGAAGCTGCGGCTTGCTCCGCTGCCTGTTTGGAAGAGCCTTTACCAAGGACGGGGTCCAGCGCTGAAATTTCGAGTTTTATAGTAAACTCCGGCGCGTGTGCGGGTCCTTGCCGGCCGACAACAGTATATCGAGGCAAGGGCAGCCCCAAACCCTGAGCCCATTCCTGTAGTTCCGTTTTCGCTGCGCGTAGCTCGACATTTTCCAGCAACGGCTCCCAAAAGCGACGAACCAACGCGGTCGAGGGTTTTAGTCCCCCATCACGGAAAACCGCGCCAATAACCGCTTCGCAGCAATCCGCGAGTACAGAACTTCTACCGTTTGTGCCAGCCGCCACTTCGCCATTAGTCATTCTGATGAATGAGCCTAGGTCCAGTGACCGCGCCACACCGGCAATCGTACGTCCACTTACAAGGACCGCCAGACGTGGGGCCAACTCGCCTTCCGCTGATTCAGGAAATTTTTCAATTAAAAGTTCCGCAATAATTAGACCCAGAACCCGATCTCCCAAGAATTCAAGGCGTTCGTAGCTTGGATCTTTGTTTGTTTTTTTTAAGCTACTATGAGTTAAAGCCCGGAGGAGGAGTTCATTGTCTCTAAACCGGTAGCCAAGGGTTTTTTCTAAATCATCTGGGTTGCTGCCGGAAGGTGTCATCACGCTATCCAATAGCCTCACCGAATAACTTTAAACAGCCTAGACCAACGAACAGTAAACGGCCAACTGTTGCCGTTGGTATCGTAAGAAAAAAATATGAACTCCGCCCGACCGACGAGATTTTTCAGGGGAATATAACCAACCTCTCGAAGGACCCGACTGTCCTGAGAATCATCCCGGTTATCTCCCATACCGAATACATATCCGGGCGGCACCGTATAGACGGGAGTATTATCTAACTGAAAGTTATCGCCCCGTTCAAGAATACTGTACGACGTACCACTCTGCAGTGTTTCCTTGTATTGAGGAATTCCAATTGTAGACCCCAGCGGACCCCGGACGGCAAACTGTCCCATATGTTTCCTAACTACAATTTGGCCATTAACAAACAAACGGCCATTACGAACCTGAATTTCGTCACCCGGCAACCCAACAATCCGCTTAATATAATCTGTGGTATTGTCTTTCGGTAATTTGAAAACTGCGACGTCTCCCCGCTCGGGTACAGAGCTAAATACCCTACCGGGAATTAAGGGGAGGCTCAGCGGCAGCGAATGTTGGCTATATCCATAAGAATATTTCGAAACGAATAAATAATCACCGACAAGAAGGGTAGGGATCATCGATCCCGACGGGATGTTGAAGGGTTCAAATGCAAATGTGCGAATGAACAACGCGATGAGAACGGCGTAAATAAGCGTCTTAATTGTATCCCAAATCCCGCCGATTTTTTTCTTCGCCATTGATTTTTTTCTTTACATATCGCGTTACGTTAACCACCGAAAGCAAAGTCCGATGTAGCCTATACTGCGGGGTTTAGTGGTGTGCGCGGTAAAGTGTCAAGTGGTGGTCTCTGGGACCGCTGAAATGATAACTAACGCCTCAGCGATCGGCGGCTCATCAGTTACGGTCAAATCAATTTTTCCCTCCATCCCGTCAGGGACGATCTCCTTCATTCGTGACAACGCGCCGCCTGTGAGCTTAATTGCCGGTTTGCCCCCCGGGAGATTAATAACTCCGATGTCCCGCCAGAACACGCCATTTCGAAAACCCGTTCCCAATGCCTTTGAGCAGGCCTCTTTAGCGGCATAACGCTTTGCATAGCTTTCGGCGCGCAAGAGACGTTTATCGCTCTTGCGGCGTTCAACATCCGTGTAGCAGCGATCAATAAACCGATCACCAAATCTCTCTAGCGTCTTTTCGATCCGCCGGATATCGATCAAATCGCTTCCAATACCGATAATCATCCAGAAAACCTATAGATTCTGTGAGGCACTAAGTTATCCAACTGACGCGGCACGCGCCTTGTCCATCAAAGTCCTCATCCTTTTTATGGTCCTTTCCAGTCCGTTGAAGATCGCCTCGCCTATAAGAAAATGTCCGATGTTCAACTCTTGAATAGTTGGAATAGCGGCAACTGGTACCACTGTATCGAAATTCAGGCCGTGTCCAGCGTGACATTCGATACCCGCTGCCTCCGCATGCGCGGCAGCTAGCACGATTCGCTCAAATTCTGCCCTCTCCCTTTCATGCTCCGCGTCACAATATGCACCCGTGTGAAGTTCTACAACCTGAGCACCAAGAGAGACGGAAGCATCCACCTGCTCTACAGTAGGCTCAATAAATAAGGAAACTTTTATGCCCGCACGCGAAAGCTGACGCACAAACGGTTCTAGGTGGTTGTATGCGCTAACGACCTCCAGCCCACCCTCGGTGGTACGTTCACGACGTTTTTCGGGTACAATACAAACAGCATGCGGCTCGTGACGTAATGCGATGTCCAACATTTCATCTGTAGCCGCCATTTCGAGGTTAAGTGGCAGATCAATATCCTTAGTTAGCCGTATAATATCTCGATCCGTCATATGCCTCCGATCTTCGCGAAGGTGTGCTGTGATACCGTCCGCACCCGCCGATGCCGCAACCAATGCTGCGCGCACTGGGTCCGGGTGTTCTCCGCCACGTGCGTTCCGGATAGTCGCCACATGGTCGATATTCACACCAAGTCTGAGGTATCTTGTGTTCAACTAGTTTTCTCCCGAAAGGGCGCCGGCGTGCTATTTAGCACATTGATTACTCGTCGAGGTAGACGGAAGCCACACCAGTCGTCGCCCTCAAAGCAGCGATGACTTCATTCCGATGATCCGCATCGTGGACTTCAATGTCGATCAACATTTCAAAAAAATCCTCCGACCGACTGGTGATCTTCAGATTATTTATATTTGCTTGGTTCTGGCCTATGACAGTCGTCAAAGAACCGAGGGCTCCTTTTTTATTGGCAACAACCAGCTTGATACGGCTAAATAACATAGCAGGCCCAATATCCCAGCCAACATCTATCCATCTTTCAGGCGTGTTGGCCAAACTCTCGAGGGTTTCGCAGTCCTTAGTATGGATTGCGACTCCCTCGCCCGGCATCAAAATCCCAACAATTTTATCGCCCGGCAAAGGATGACAACATTTGGCGTGGTGGACGGCCATACCGTCTGTCAATCCTCGAATCGGAATTTCCGAGGACCGCCAATTAGGCCACGCGGGCGATTCCTCCCCGAATTCGTCAGCCTCTTGCTGAAGTACTTCCGCTGGTACTAAAGCCATGATCACATCGGACACAGTAACTTCACCACTTCCGACCATCGCTACGATCTCATCCATTGTCTCTACGTCAAAGCGTTCCAACAACGACGGCGATGGTTCATGATCGTCAGAATACCCTACATTACGAAAAGCACGCTCGAGCATTGCTCGTCCAAGTTTTGTAAATTCTTCGCGACGCTCACCCCGTATATACCGGCGAATCCGGGCGCGCGCCTTGCCAGTAACAACAAGTTGCTCCCATGTGGGCGAAGGCGTTCCATCCGCGGAAGTTAGGATTTCAACCTGGTCACCATTCCGAATTTCAGTTCGGAGCGGTGCCATCTTTCCGTTTATACGCGCTCCTATACAACGATCTCCAACCTCAGAATGGACTGCATAAGCAAAGTCAATAACGGTCGCACCCTGAGGTAGATTGATAATTTCGCCCTTTGGGGTGAAACAGAAAACCTCGTCCGCAAACATTTCAAGCTTAGTATGTTCAAGAAACTCATTCGGATTATTCGAATTTTCGAGAATATCCAGCAGCTGACGGACCCAATGGTAGTTCTTTCCCTCCGTCAATGCGGCACCCTGCTTATATTGCCAATGTGCCGCAACGCCGAGCTCAGCCACCTCATGCATTTGGGTTGTCCGAATTTGAATTTCGATTCGGTGCATCTTGGGCCCAATCAATGCTGTATGTAGTGATTGATACCCATTCAACTTAGGAACAGAAATATAGTCGTCAAATTCACCAGGAATCGTTCGGTATTGTGTATGTATGACCCCTAGCGCACGATAGCAATCCTCAACGGAAGCGACTATCACCCGAAATGCGATAATGTCGGTGAGCTGTTCGTATTCGACGTTCTTGCGCTGCATTTTACGCCAGATCGATACTGGGCGTTTTGTGCGACCGGATATCCAACAATCGATATCTGCGTCAGCCAAAACTCTTGTGACTTCTTCCGATATATCCTTGACGACGTCTTCACCCTGCTCTTTCAGGAATTCTAGGCGATTCTCAATCGATTCCGCGACATCCGGATATAATACCCTGAACGCCATTTCCTCTAGCTCTTCTTTGATCTCTTGAATACCTATTCGTTCAGCAAGTGGCACGTAAATATCCATAGTCTCGCGGGCGATCCATGCTCGTTTTTCATGGTCGGATATATGGTGAAGCGTCCGCATGTTATGGATCCGATCCGCAAGCTTGACTAATAGAACCCTAATATCTTCCGAAATCGCGAGCAGAAGTTTGCGAAAATTTTCGGCGTGGCGCGTGCTAGGTGATTGTAGTTCCAGTTGGGAAAGTTTGGTAACGCCGTCGACTAACCTCGCTACCTCTTCACCGAAGAGATGCTCTATTTCTTCAATGGTTGCAACGGTATCCTCGACCGTGTCATGAAGAAGCCCTGTAACAATCGAGGCTGTGTCCAACCGATACTCTGTAAGGATACCAGCAACCTCCAACGGATGCGAAAAATAGGGGTCTCCCGAGGCGCGCATCTGGGATCCATGAGCTTTCATAGAAAAAACATAAGCTCGGTTTAGCGCGTCCTCATCAACAGTAGGATCGTAACCACGAACCCGTTCTACCAATTCGTATTGGAGCATCATCGAAGGAAAATCCTTACCAGCATCGCTTTCTGAGGGTAAGGAGACCGGGAATGGACCGCGTATTCATTCCGCGATCCCCAACGTCAGCCTTCTTTCTTGACGTCCTCGATAGTGACGTCTTCAAAACCGGCTGCTAATGCCGCCATCGGATCATTTACCCCTGCCGCAGGCTCCTCGGCGGCCAGCGCACCGTCTGTGGGCACCCCATTGGTGTCAACAAGCCCCCCAAGCTCGTTTAGGGCTTCAGTAACTTGAAGGAGTTCCTCCTCTTCCTCAACAATTTCATCTACATCTATATTGCGCTGAAGGCCCTCGACCACTGCATCCTCCAACTCGATCAGGGGTATGGTCTCGTCAGCAATCTCACGCAGTGCAACTACCGGATTTTTGTCATTATCTCGATCTACGGTTAACTCACCACCAACAGACAACTCCCGCGACCGCTGAGCAGCCATCATCACGAGCTTAAAACGATTCGGAACTTTAAGAACACAGTCCTCAACTGTAACGCGTGCCATAGTTAGAAGTCTCCACCTAAACAATCAATTGATTATTAAGAGTTCAGACCGGAGAAAGCAAGTAATTCAGGCAGCTTTCCCTTTGGTTTAATGTTAAATCCGGTAGCATTTTTGACTCTTTGGCACCTCATCGGCTAGTCGTGATATCGATAGACCCGATATTGGGTGGATCCAATTCGGTGCAATCTCCTTCAACGGTAATAGAACAAATGCCCGTTCTGATAACCGGGGGTGCGGAAGGATCAGTAGCTGTTCTGAATTTGCGACAATATCGTTGTAAGAAATTAGATCGAGGTCGAGAATTCGAGCAGCATTGGGTGCCGTACGAACTCGCCCGAATTCTCTCTCAATCCCCTGTAACTCCACTAACAGACCGGCTGGCGAAAGATCGGTTTCGACTGATACCATCCCGTTTACGAAATCCGGTTGGTCTAAGTCAGGAACTGGAGAGCTTCGATACCAGCGAGAGGATGCTACGACCCGGATTCCCCTTTGCGATAAACGAATAACAGCCTCTCTACAAACGTCGATCGGTTTGCCGTAATCTGGATGCGGCAGGTTTGAGCCAAGCGCGATAAAAATCATAATAGTGACCGACATAATTTAATAAAGTAAAACGCCGTCGTTATTACTATAGTTGGGCCATTATTTGCCAATTTAGTCGTATGGATGATTTTTGATTTTGTTATATACGAGCTGTTTTTTTGGAGGGTAATGTTACTTCATGCAGGTAAGTTTCGACGACAATATTGCGTTGTTTATAGACAGCCCAAATCCTTATGCATGCTCTAAATCACATGACTTCGAGTTCGATTACGAAACTCTGCTCCAGATATACCGCAGATCAGTTCGAGCCTACTACTATAACACCCTGACAGGAAATCAGGAATATCCTCAGATAGCGCCCTTGATAGATTGTTCGGTTTATAACGGCAGCACTACGGGAATAAAATCGGCTTGGACGTGTGTTGATGCAGGTGATCGCCGACGTTATGAGGCGAACATATCGGTAGAGCTTGTTGTCAACTGATGGAGATGGCTCCCAATCTTGAACGAACTTTTCTATTGTCCGGCGACGGAGGTGTCCACCAATTACTGGGAGCAGTTCTGCGACAACGGATCCACGTCATTCTTGTAAGCACGCTCCGTGGTTAATCGCCAGTGATTTCCGACGAGCATAGAAGTCAGGCCGACTCCTTCGTTGAATTCCAGGGTTTGATCAACGATATTAGTAGTGAAGAGAGACACGATCATAACGAGAGGGAGATTCCATCGTTCGTGAGAAAGGTCGTTGGTTACGTCACGACACCTGACAACCGTAGACCAAATTTCGACAACGATATATACGAAGATGCCTAAAACTCGTGCTTATACTGACTCGGCAGATTCCCCTCCACCCGACTGTAACTTGTGCCCGCGGCTGGTAGAGTTCCGGCGCAAGAACCAAATCATATGGCCAGAGTGGCATAATCGTCCGGTCCCTTCGTTCGGGTCACTCAATGCTCGCTTGCTTATCGTCGGTCTGGCCCCCGGACTAAAGGGTGCAAACCGTACAGGCCGGCCGTTCACCGGCGACTATGCGGGTGACTTACTATTTCAAACTTTAAAGAAATTTGGTTTCGCTGCGGGAAAATATGACAAACGCCCTGATGACGGTTTGCAATTAAAGGACTGTCGGATCGCCAATGGGGTACGCTGTTTGCCACCTGAGAACAAACCGATCGGCTCAGAGGTTAATAATTGCCGACCGTTCCTAGTATCTGAGATTCAGAATATGAAGAATCTGAAGGTTATCCTTGCGCTCGGGGGAATTGCTCACAACACCCTTCTATCGACGCTGGGCGAACGCCGGGCGGCATTCAGATTTTCTCATAGCGCATTCCACTCATTACGTAATGGCATAACACTCGCCGACAGCTACCACTGTTCTCGCTATAATACGAACACAGGTCGTCTCACAGAGGCGATGTTCGAGGATGTTTTCGAGAAAATACTCGGTTCTTTTTTCTCTTAGAACCGCTAGATTGTAGCTTTCTGCTCTATGAAATTTCCTTCATCCCTTTTCTCGTAATAGACGGGCTTTTTGTCTATTCCAATCCCGTGTTTTTTGAGTTTCCCGCTTGTCGTAATCTTTTTTCCCCTTACCGAGACCGAGTTCCAACTTAGCAATACCTCGTTTATTGAAATACAGTTTCAGAGGTACCAAGGTCATTCCATTTCGCTCCGAAGCACCGATAAGTTTCGCCGCCTCGCGCTTTTTCACTAGTAATTTGCGAGGCCGTCGCGGCTGATGATTAAACTGCCCGGCCTGCTTATATTCCGGGATATGAGCATTCACCAGCCAGACTTCATTGCCATCAGCTTTTGCGTAGGATTCTGCAATATTGGCTCGTCCCTCTCGAAGGGCTTTTACCTCGCTACCCAACAAGACAATTCCGGCTTCAATCGTTTCTTCAATCTCGTAAGAATGGCGAGCCTTACGGTTTTGTGCCGCAATCCGGTAGGCGGCGAGATTAGAGTTCGCCATTCTACACTGACCGTTAATTCAGGAGTCCAGCTTGACGCATGGCCCGCTCAACCTTTCCACGCGATTTCTCTGTGATAGGAACCAGAGGAAGGCGCAATTCTTCAGAACATTTCCCCAAAAGGCTAACGGCATACTTGGCTGGACCAGGGTTTGCTTCGCAGAAAAGATCCTTATGTAATGGTGTGAGACGTGCATTGATGTCTTGCGCCTCGGCTACCTCACCTGCCTGCCAAGCATTGTGCATTTCGGACATAAGTTTGGGGGCCACATTTGCCGTTACCGAAATACAACCAATGCCACCCTGCGCAAGAAAACCAATCTGTGTGACGTCCTCGCCTGACAGTTGGCAAAATTCATCTCCGCATGCGAGGCGCTGCTCGGTCGCTCGACCAACGGCCGCTGTCGCATCTTTAACACCTACAATATTGTCCAGACCTGCACAGCGCGCCATAGTATCCGTATTCATGTCAACAACAGACCGGCCGGGAATATTGTATATTATGATGGGGATACCCGCCTTGTCGATCGCTTGGAAATGACTAAACAAGCCTTCCTGTGTCGGTTTGTTGTAATATGGCGTGACAACCAGTGCTGCATCAGCTCCAGCACGTTTCGCATGCTCGGCCAACTCGAAAGCTTCGGCAGTTGAGTTAGACCCGGCGCCTGCAATCACCGGTACGCGCTTATCAGCAGCGTCGATACAGATTTCAACAACCCGTTTATGTTCGTCATGGCTGAGCGTTGGAGACTCACCGGTCGTGCCAACGGGCACAAGGCCGTGAGTTCCTTGTTCAATTTGCCAGTTGACTAGCTCTCTAAAAGCCGTTTCGTCGACATCACCGTCGCGAAATGGCGTAATAAGCGCGCATATGGATCCGCTGAACATGGCGGTGTCCCCAAGAGTAATGATCAAAATTTGTGCCACCCTACTATTACGTTACCGTAGCGGCAAGCAGCAGTCATCAGAAACGAAACGTTTTGGAAGTTGACTTAATCAGCTGGTCTAGCTCATCCAACATTCTGGGATGTGGAAATATGGGATTTCTGTCAAATAGTAGATAGAGCGTTACCTAATAGCCATTGGGAAAGTCTATGTCGTTGCCCAAAGGGTTGGATCTGATTGGCTAGGGACATTACCGCAGGCCGGGGTTAGCCCCATTGCCCCACCCGCTTGGGACGGATAGTTTACCGAGGATAGGAGGGTATTATGTCTGATCCAAGTTTTAGCGAAGTTAAAGCCTGTGTTTTTGACGCTTTTGGTACACTTTTTGACGTTCATTCAGCCGCTAATCGAATGAAGGACGAACTTGGCGAAAATGTCGATAAATTGTCAGAAATGTGGCGGTTCAAGCAGCTGCAGTACACATGGCTTCGCAGTCTAATGGGTCAGCATGAGGACTTTTGGCAGGTCACCGGTGATGCACTCGACTATTCAATGCGCGCGCTTGACATGTCAGATGACTCACTACGGGCAAAGCTTATGGAACTCTATCTGCAGCTCGACGCCTATCCTGAGGTGGTCGATGTTCTGACTAGGCTAAAAGACGGTGGCAAGAAAACGGCAATTCTGTCAAATGGAGAACCATCAATGCTTGTTGCAGCCGCAAAGAACGCAAATATTTATTCTCTTTTAGATAAGGTTCTGTCGGTCGAGAAGGTCGGTATATTCAAACCTCACCCATCGACATATCAGATTGCAGTTGATGAACTTAAGTTTCCTGCCAACCACATTTGTTTCCAGTCATCTAACTGTTGGGATGCACATGGCGCCGCAGCTGTCGGCTTCATGGTCACTTGGGTTAACAGATTTGAGCAACCCCATGAAAACCTACCCTCCAAACCGCACGCGGAAATCAAGACGCTTTCGGATCTTCTTCCGCTCCTAAAAATTTAAAGACTGAGCGATGCATTATCGTGAGCGTAGATTAACGACGTTTGACAATCTGTCCTTGTATTTGCGTGACTACGGCAATCAGTTGGATGCAAGACCCCCCCTTTTTTGCCTAGGAGGTTTGACCCGGAACTCCAAGGATTTCGAGGGCTTTGCAGAGCGGTATAGCAAAGATGGTCGTCGCGTAATCTGCGCGGATTACCGTGGGCGTGGCAAATCCCAATATGATCACAACTGGTCGAACTACGATCCCCGTATATATATTCGAGACGTTCAAGACATACTCGCCGCATTGAATGTCCACCGTGTGGTTGTGATTGGCAATTCCCTCGGCGGAATCCTAGGAATGGGAATGGCTACCGCGATGCCAAATGCGTTGTCCGCGCTTGTTATGAATGATGTTGGGCCGATAGTTGAGACTGAAGGTCTCGACATAATCATCGATTATATCAAAGAGGATCGTTCGCACGACGATTGGCATTCTGCCGTTAATACAATCAAAAGAATGCTGCCAAATCTATCTTTTCAAGATGAGGCTATCTGGCAAAAGATGGCGAAAAACACATTTCAAGTTTGCGATGACGGCAAGCTACGCTTTGACTGGGATGTGAATATCGTGAAACCTATGTTGAAATCAGACTACCAAATTCCCGAAATGTGGTCGCTGTTTAAGGCCTTGGCCAACATTCCAACTATGGTAATACGCGGGGAGAAATCTGACATCCTCTCAAGGGCCTGTTTTGAAGAAATGCAAAGAGTAAAGCGCGATCTTATCGCAGTTGAAATACCGCGCGCCGGACACGTCCCGACACTCTCGGAACCAGAATCCTGCACCGCCATGGACAACTTTCTTGGTCGACATTAACAAAACTCCTGGAATCCATGATATCCGCTCTGCTGCCGAACGAATAAAAGGTATCGTTGACCGCACCCCACTGCTTGAGTCCGAGCGCCTCAATGATCACGCTGGCGCTCGGGTGTTTCTTAAATGTGAAATGTTCCAACCCGTGGGTTCTTTCAAATTACGTGGCGCTTGGAATATGATTTCCCGTTTAGCAGATAGCCGCATCAAAAACGGTGTAATTGCATATTCATCTGGAAATCATGCGCAGGCTGTTGCTTGGTCAGCGCTCCGACGAGGTGTGAAGGCAACGATCATCATGCCGTTAGATGCACCTACTGTGAAAGTGAATAACACAAAGGCTTTAGGCGCCAAACTGGTACTATATGATCGCACAAAAGAAGATAGGGAACTAATAGCTAAAAAACTTGCCGGACGGACTGGTGCTGTCATTATCCCGCCTTACGATCACCCGGACGTCATAGCGGGACAGGGTACCGTGGGCCTTGAAGCGGTGGAACAGTTACGTGACGCAGGTGTTACGCCAGATGTTGTCATTGTACCTTGCTCCGGTGGTGGCCTAATCGCAGGTTGTGCGATCGCAGTGAAGGCTGCTTTTCCGTGCACGCGGATTCTCGCCGCCGAGCCTGAGCATTTTGACGACACCAAGCGGTCACTTCAAGCCGGAAGGCGCGTCGCTAACAAACACGGCTATTCTTCGGTGTGCGATGCGCTGCTCGTTTGCACCCCCGGCCGCATGACCTTTGAGGTGATGCGTAGAATGGTCTCGGGCGGCGAAGTCGTATCGGAAACAGAGATACGTGCAGCAGTTCGAGCCGCGTTCTTGTATGCCAATATTGTTGTTGAACCCGGTGGTGTGGTCGGCCTCGCCGCAACGCTCTCCGGAAGGCTTACCAGCCCTGCCGAGACCATTTGTGTAATTCTTTCTGGGGGAAATATAGACCGAGAATTGTTCGCTGAACTAATCTCAAACTAAAACCACACAAGCTCAGACGGTTGGAGCCCAGTTAACATCGTATTTTACCCTTTGGATGAGCAAAATAAGCTCCTGTTCTACGTTTAACTTAAAGATGGGTTTTTAACATAATATATAATACTTCGTAGGCGATGGGCATTTAACTGGTTTGAGTTGGTCTGCAGCAATAAATCAACTAGACTGAAAAATTAGGGGTGCTAAATAAAAAATTAATAGGCCATTTTGGGGGATATATAGTGGCGAATATATACGTCGGTCGGACAGAAGAATTTGACGAAAGAGATCGTAAAATTATTGCGCAGGGGGATTTGGAAATTGGCGTTTTCCACGTCGACGGTGAATTCTTTGCTTATGAGAATAACTGTGTCCATCAGGGTGGGCCCGCCTGCCAAGGAAAAATCATCAACAAAGTTGAAGAAGTCATTCATGAGACTGAAAAGACAGCCCACGGCCTGAAGTTTTCAGAAACCGAAGTTCATATTGTGTGTCCATGGCATGGATACGAATATAACGTCAGGGACGGCCGCCACCCCGGTAGTAAAAATATCAGACTTCGCCCGTTCAAAGTCGATGTGAAAGACGGAGAGGTATATGTCTCCATCTAAGGGCCCTGTATCGGAACTTGACCACGCTGCATCGCGGGCACTTGAAATAATCGAGCGTGCCCTTTTGGAAGGCAAAACAGAAAATATCCCGGACGAAACAGTACAGAGACTTCTAACCGCTGGTACCAAGCTATTCGCCAATAAGGTGGAAATGGAGGACAGATACTTCTCACCTTACACCGCGCCGGGGGATGTTACGGCTACGGATGTGGTCATGACCTGCTCTGATATGCTGCGGGCTGTAAACCTCTCCACCTTTGATCTTGCCATGTGGTTCCAACGGCCCCGGACGACTGAAGATTAAGATAACAACCTAAAGTAATTCGAGCATTCAGGAGTAAAACCATGGACTCAGGGATAGAGCCGGTAAAAGAAATTCCGGTAAAAGAAATTACCACTTACACGGATTCACGCGACATTTTAGCTAAGGCTCGGAAACAGGCGGAAGAGCGCAATTTTGACGACGTATTTATCGCCGATATAGACGCCCATCATACCGAAACGGAGTCATGGCGAGAAATTATCAGTTATATAGATGACCAAGTTGTACGGTCTCAGGCTGAGGAGATGGTATTACATCGATCTGGCACGCCGCCTTACGGTTTAAACGGTGATTTGGCACTCCGTTATCAAGACGTAGGTGGGCGGATTCCTCACCAGGCAGCCCGGAGCGAGAAAATAGAGGAATCCGAATTAAAGGAGGCCGGTCATCGCGACTTGATTCTGGCGAAACGTGCCTATGAAGCGATGGGGATCGACGTACAAGTCGTATTTCCAACACCAATGTTATTCCTCGGGATGCATCCTCAATTCGATATGGAGGCCATTTTAGGCAAGGCCTACAATCGCTGGCAGGTCGAAAATATTCTGAAGAAAGACCGTAAACTTAAGACCATGATGTTCCTGCCGTTTAACGATCCGGAATCAGCACTTGAAACTATCGAAGAATTTGGAGATGCACCTGGTTGTGTTGGTTTCATGGTGACATCTGTCCGGTATAAGGCGGTCCACCATAATCACTACATGAAGGTTTATCGAGCCCTCGAAGAGCGAGGTCTGCCAATAGGTTTCCATGCCGGATACTACTGGCAAGATCCGTTTATGATGCAGATTAATCGGTTTGGTTCTATGCACGCACTATCATTCGTATGGTGTAATGTCGTGCACATGACAAACTGGATTATGAACGGCTTACCCGAGAGGTTCCCTAACCTTAACGTTGTCTGGATCGAATCTGGTATTGCTTGGGTCTCCTGGCTTATGCAGCGTCTCGACCATACCTATTTGATGCGTTCGTCAGAGGCACCGCTGCTAAAAAAGCTACCCAGCGAATATATGCGGGAAATGTTTTATACTTGTCAGCCAATGGAAACGGACCATCTCAAGGCTGTTGAGCTTACCTTCGAAATGATTAACGCAAAGGAACAGCTTTTATATGCCTCGGATTGGCCGCACTATGACTTTGACGCTCCCAGTGTGATTTGGGATCTTCCATTTATAGACGAAAAAGCCAAGCGCAATATTCTAGGCCTCAACGCAAAACGAGTGTTCAACTTTGATCGGTAGAGGGTATGAAATTAATAGGAATTAGGTGTGGTTTTACTCGTCTTTTTCATTTCCTTTCTAGCGAACCCCGAGTTCCATCTGCCCGATAATATCGAACCGACATTTCAACCTATCGCCTACCTTCAATAAACTGACATCCCTTGGCATCTCAGTCATCAGAATATCACCCGGATACAGAGTAAATAATTTAGAAGCATACGCTATCAGTTGCCTGCAACCCAAAAAGAGATGCTTAGTGTTCGATTGCTGACGCAGTTTCCCGTTTATCCATAGGCTAAGGTCGAGATCATCCGGATCGGTGATTTCATCAGCGGTAGTCAACCACGGACCCAAGACAGAATCGGAACGGAACGATTTTGTTGAGGTTCTATCCTCGACGCCATGCACCTTGATATCGACCCCAATCGAATATCCCGCGACATAATTGAGCGCATTAACTTCGTTGACGTTTTTTGCCCTGCGGCCAAGAATTATCGCCAGATTGGTTACATAATTGGCACGGCCGTCGGTTCGGCCAAGATTGATGCCGTCTCCTACACCGGCAAGAACTGAGTTCTCTCTGAGAAAGAATCCATGGCTCTCGAAAGTCTCAACGTTTCGGCCGAGACTAATTTTCTCACGATCGCCTGCTTCGGATAACCGATCCGTGAAATTAGCCTGCGCGGCGACAATTTTAGATGGACTTCTTACAGGACTTTTCAATTTCACATTTTTTACACCCTGCACATAGCCCATCTTCCGGTTGGCTTCGATCTCGGGCTTGATGGTATCTAAATTCGCGATCATGGAGTCACCGGGCATTTTCGGCCCCCGAGCCTGAGGAATTTGACCAAGCGCCACTGTGACATCAATCAATTGATCGCCCTTCACTAATCCCACCTTACCCTCGTTGTAGCGACAGATCCTCACGTATTACTCCGAAATTCATCCCGTGCACCATCTACCCACGAGATGCCATGACCGGGCGTGTCGGGTGGTGCGATATTGCCTTCCGCATCCATCTCTACCGGATTGTCGAACAACGGCTCGAGCAGCGGAAAGTCTTCCATCCACTTTATTGACGGTGCAGCACCGGCGACATGAATGAATAACGACGGCAAGAAATGAGGAGATACCACTAGGTTAAAATGCTCCGCTATCTGCGCCAAACGCAGGCTTTCCGTTATGCCTCCCATCATCGCGAGGTCCGGCTGCAGGATTGAAGCTGCCCGGGCCGCTATCAATGGGCTCATCTCACCCACCCCCTGATGGTGTTCTCCAGTAGCAATCGGTATTGGGCTATTGGCAGCTAATATCGCAAATCCGTTAGTATCGTTGGCTGGTAGAGGCTCCTCTATCCACAATGCGTTGACATCGGCGAGCAGATTAACCAGCCATTGAGCTCGGACTAAATCACATTTTTCATTGGCATCTGCCATGATACCTACGCCGTCAGGCACAGCGTCCGCCACCGCCTGAATACGGGCTAAGTCTGCGGGTGCGCCTGCAACCCTTAGCTTAATTGCCGTACAACCCATCTCTGCATATTCAAGAGCCCGATCGACCGCTGCCCCCGTTTCCTGCTCCGGGCCGAAACCGCCCGAGCCGTATACAGGTAACTTTCGAGGCACGCCGCCCAGCGCGGCGTAGAGAGGCATATCAAGCCGCTTGGCATGCAAATCCCACATGGCAACATCGATCGCGGAAATAGCGAGATAGTTAACACCCCTTCCCAGCCGGTTTAACGAGACGGCAAGCCGACGCCAAAGTGCCTGGGGCGGCAAAATCCTCTCCCCTAAGACGAACCGGTCGAGCATATCTTGGGTCGCCGCCTGCACGATCCGCCCACCTCCTCCGAGCACATAAGAAAATCCCGTCCCGGTCGTTCCGTCTGAAGCTTCTAGATCCACCACGATGACATCTACCGCCGTGATCCCTGAACCGCCCGTAGGCCCGTGAAGGGGAAATACCCAAAGTTCGGCCGTCGCGTGTGTAATTTCTGTCATCATCTGTTAGTCCTCTAGAACAAGGGTCACACTATCACCGTCTTCTATTCCTACCGCGTTACGGACGCTGATCGAGGCAATAACCTCCACCTGCGCGGGCGGATATCCATCTACCAGCGGAAAGACGATCGCACCTTTAATTGGATCGGCCGTTCGGGCTTTGATGGTTACAAGCCAACATCTGGCATCGCATTCGAGGGGGCCATTATTGGGATTATCCATATAGATACCATCGGTTTGCTTAAGCCTCACCCAGACCTGCATAGATTCTGGATCATCGACAATGACGTTGATCGTACCGGGATAAGGGTCAATCCCAACGCGACCGATGAACTGCCGTCTGGACCAGTCTAGCCGGGTAAATGTCTTTCCAAGCCCGATGCCGGTAGCCAGCCGACCGACCAGTTTTTCCCCCTTCATCCGGCGGCGCGGACTTCAACACTCATTTCGCCGATCCCCTCGCAGTAACAGTACATAGTGTCACCGGCTACCACCGGCCCTACACCTTCCGGCGTGCCAGTCATAATTACGTCACCCGGATACAAGGTATAAAAGCTCGACCCGTATTCGATCAGCCTCCGACAATCGAAGATGAGCTTATCGGTGTTAGAGTTCTGGCGTTCGTCGTCGCCAACGTGAATCGAAAAGTCGAGTTTGTCGGGATCGACAATCTCGTCCGCCGTTACCAACCAAGGCCCGAGAACCGAATAGCTGTCGATAGCTTTGCGAAGGCTGCGTTCCTCAGTGCCGCGAACAGTCATATCCAGCCCAATCGCGTATGCAGAAACATAGTCCAGCGCGTTATCATAGGAGATGTTCTTCGCAGTTTTTCCGATGATCATAGCAACTTCAACTTCGTGATCGTTGCGACGATCAGTGAAATGGAGTTCAACCCCTTCTCCGGCGCCCACAAGAACCGGGTTTTTCAGGAAAAGCCCGTAATGGTCAATGGATTTGATATCTTGACCGAAGCTCACGCCCTTGTCCTCGTTAGCTTCATCCATGTGGGCGTAATAGTTCACTGGTGCACCGATTACCTTAGTCGGATTTGCAACTGGGCTTTTCAACCTAACGGCCGACAGTGCATGCCGTTCACCCGACTTCATCAACCCCGATGCTTTCTCACAAATAAGGTCGAGATTGGCGATTAGCGCGTCACCCTCGGGCACCGGCCAACGGTATGCGGGAATTACATCCAAGGCGGCTGTTACGTCGACAACTTCATCACCATCGACGATCCCTAGGCGGTCGTCGTTATATCGACAGATTTTCATTTCTTTCACTCCCAGCTTTATTTAGTTCGGAATGTTTTGGCATTACGAAAAGAAACGGTCTAGTCCCATTTTCATTGAGAGATCCGACAACCTTGATATTGCATCATCCGACAAATTCTGCACTACGAAAATATCGCAATTTAACCCTTTTGAGATTGGTATTAACGGCCAAATCGCGTAGTGTTCTTCCTTTCTTTCATAAGGAATTAATAATTATTTTAATCGGGGAAGTGTTGCTGTGTTTCGCGAGCGAAGAAGAACGGGGAAAAAAAGTCGTTATGACTGAATACTTTATCTACGAAAAAGAGAATAAAAACTTCGCGTTACCGGTCACAAGTGTCCTTGAAATCGTGGAAACCGATCAAATTGAAGATCTCGGTTTAGACTTATATGGTTGTGTTGGCGGGGTAGTAAATCGCGAAAAATTAGTCCCTGTTTTTGATTCGATTGCATTAGGTCTTAAACAAGTTTTCAATGATCAAAGTATTTCCACTGTAATTATTGTACTAAGCGGTGATATAACGTTTGGATTAACCATGGACAATTTTGTCGGTGTAGACAAACTAACTACGCGCACAAAATCAAATGAAATAAGAGTTCATGAGAAAAAAAATAAATTTGTATCCGCAGTCGTTGGATATAAAAATTCTACTTTAACAATTTTCTCTCCGGAATACATTTCCGAAACGGTCGATGAAAATATCGACGAACAAAAATTATTTTCAGAAAATGAGGAAATAGCCGGAAATATTATTGATCCGGATATATATAGAAAACCTTTTACTCAATTCCTCTGTTTTTCGATCGACAACATAAACCTAGCAATCCCAATTGGACAGGTTCGGGAGATTATAGAGGAATACGAAGTTACACCAATTTTTAATGTTCCGGCTTTATTACGTGGATTAATAAATTTACGTGGAACCGTGATTGCATGCCTCGATATCTCCAACGAAATCGGGTTAGACCAAAAACCCCTTACGATAGAAACGAAATACCTTATCATCAGTTATAAGGAAAGTACTATCGCTTTATGCGCGGATGTGGTTCACGGCATGAGGGATTTATACCTACATAATATACAAAAGCCCGATTCTGTATTAGACGATCGACAGCAGACATTCGTTCAGGGATTATATGAGGACGTCGATAAAACATTACTACTACTATCAGTTTCCGACATCTTTGAGACCGAACATTTGTTGGAGTATACCGATATGACTAAAATCTCCCAGTGAGG
>DBHK01000007.1:48858-80364 GCA_002295635.1 Alphaproteobacteria bacterium UBA830
TCTCTTCTTCACTCGCCCTTAACGTCGATTCCTCGGATGAAAAGATGATGTATTTCGCCAGAGACGAAATCGATTATATCGTAAAGAATTTGGAAACCTTTCAACAAGATGACGAAGATATATTCGATTCAATATATCGTCGGAGCCGATTAATAAGCGGTTTATTCCGCATAAATGATTTTCTTGATCTACACTACATGTTGGAGTTCTTAGTATTTTGTACAGATTTTCTTCGACATAGTATGCAAAAAAAATCCGTGAAAAGAATACCACATGAAATAAGGTATATAATTAACCTTATAACCAATTCCGCCATTGTAATGATAGACGAAAAAATTGATGGGCGCGCTTCTACAATTGTATTTTCGGACATATTGGATGAATGTCAGAATTACTTGCAAGACACTATTAATTTAATTGAAGATGAAAATACAAAAACCGAGACATCTGGATATACCAAAACAGAACAGCAAAATAATCAAACTATTTTATCAACTGAAAAACTCACTCTCAATAAATTATTGGATGAAGAGGAAATAATTTCTATACCTCACGAAAAGATTGGTTTTATTAGCGATTACTGTGAAGAAGCAAGGGAGATACTCGGCAATATAGAATTACATCTTATCGATTTAGAGGCGAACGAAGACCCGCTTCCGATAGTGAATAAAATTTATAAAAGTTTAACAAATTTGAAGGATAGCGCAGACTCTCTAAATATCGTTAAAATCGAAACCTTGGCTCACGCTAACCTGTTATTAATACAAGATATTCGAGATAGTAAATTAATAATTAATACCGAAATAATTGATATACTATTAGGTAGCAAAAAAACATTTGAAAAAATGATTAATGATATTGCGTCACGGCGACCAATAACTTTACCACTTAATGACATAATTCAACGTTGTCTATTATTTGTAAAAGAAGAAACATCAAATATAGAGAATGAAACAATTAAACAAAACGGACAAACTGACGATTTCGAAATCGGAGAAATAGAAGAAGAAGAGGCTTTATCAATTCCGGATGATAAATTAGGTTTTATCAGTGATTATTGCGAGGAGTCCCGAGAAATACTTGCGAATATCGGCCTGCAACTCGTTCAACTTGAAACAGAAGATAGTCCCAGCCAAGTTGTTAATGAGATTTTCAGAGGAATACATACTTTAAAGGGTAGTGCTAAATTATTAAACATTGCGAAAATAGAGCGGTTATCGCATTCAGCGGAGGCCCTGCTAGATCGGTTAAGGAAAAAAGAAGTTTTTATTACATCGGAATTAATTGATGTCTTATTAGACTGTAAGAACTTATTGGAACGCATGATCTCTGAGGTTGCTTCCCGACAGCCTATAAAAACGCCTATTAACGCCATGATTAGCCGTATTGACGGCAATGTCAGAAACAAACCGAAAAATGACGGGGATCCAAGTTGGACCAAAGAAAATAAGAATCCGGCGTCTCTGCCGGAAACGACACTCACCGACGATCTACTCGATGATTCCGGTGACCCATATTTACAATCAAATGTCTCACCGATTAATGACACAATTCGTATTACTACGGATAAATTGGACGATGTTCTAAACGTTGCCTCTGAGGTCTTTATTACTCGCATTCGGCTCCAAAATGATATCTCAACACTTAATAACTCTATGGGACTCCTGAAAGCAAACCTAGTTGATCAGGGGTTGGACCAGTTATCTGTGAAAGATTTTTTGGAAAATATCAAATTAGCAAACCAAGAAAATAATGACCGGCAAATTGAAACCAAAACTTTCGTTCCACCTCTCGTTGACCAAAAACGTTCCGGAACAGAGGATAAAAGAATACAACAAAGCGCGCTTGAACGGTTTGTTGACGTGGATACCAATAAGAAGAAATTGGAAAAGAGCATAAGCGATCTGGAGGAATTAAGCAGTAGGCTTCAATCCAGTGCAATGAATATTCGGATGGTTCCGGTACGATACGCTTTCGATCGGTTTCCTGTACAAGTGCGAGAAACCGCTAGGGAATTAAATAAAAAAGTAAAACTAACCGTATCTGGTGCAGATACTGAATTAGATAAATTACTGATAAATCAACTTATTGAGCCGATGCTTCACATTCTCCGAAATGCAGTGGATCATGGTATCGAAACTCCTGAAGTGCGGACACAATCCGGAAAAACCGAGACAGCACTAATTACGATTTCTGCATACTATCAGGGATCGGAAGCGGTTATTGAGATTTCTGATGATGGCGCGGGTATTGATACTAATATCGTGTATCAGAAAGCAGAGTCACTTGGGTTAATAGACGCTGAAAGTCACGAGCACCTCTCAAAAGAAGAGATCCTGAACTTAATTTTTGAGCCGGGTTTTTCTACCTCAAATGAGGTGACTAATTTATCCGGGCGAGGCGTTGGAATGGATGCGGTCCGTCGGGCGATTTCTCAGGTTCACGGGACGGTTACAGTCGATTCAGTTCCAGGTAAGGGTTCTACATTCAAAATAAGACTTCCACTGTCTTTAGCAGTAGCAGGCGTCCTTTTGGTAACCGAAGACAAATATAAATTTGCATTTCCGGTTCTTCATGTGGAGGATATATTAACAATTACACAAGATCAGATCGAGTTGGTTAGTCAAACCGAGATTTACAATTATAGAGGAGAGGCTCTATCCGTCACTACTTTATCTAATCTCTTAAACTTTGATGGCAGTACTTTTGACGAAGACTTAGTTACGATCGTAATACTCTCTGATGATGGTAAAAAGAAATGTGTAAAGGTTGATAACGTACTGGGCCGTCAAGATGTTATAATTAAGAGTTTGGGAGATTTCATCAAACATGCGCCCTCTGTGATGGGCTGTACTATCTTGAGCGATAATCAACTAATTCTTATCCTTAATTCGTGGGAAATAGTTAACTCAAAGAAAAAATAAGTAGGTATACGGTTAGAAAAAATATGTCCGCCGATCTCCAAGATTTTCGCCCTCTTGATACCCTTACAAAGGATAGAACCCTTTATTTCTGTATCGAAAACGAATTCTACCGTAATTATTTAGTCCAACGTTGTGATGCACAACACATAACTTATCATAATGTTAACCTGATTGATCTGCCAGGTACTGTCTCAGCAAACCCCAATGCTGTTATTGTTTTGCAATCAGAAACACAGGAACAGAAGGTCATCGACCTTTCCGCTAAATTGAAGCTATTGTTCGGTGCTGATGTAAAATCTATTTTACTGTCGACAGATTATCGTATCGCTACTGAAGTGGAATTTAAGTTTGATGACTTTATCCATTTTCCAGCCGATTTTGATCAAATAATAAGCTCAATAACAAAAGTGTTGAATGCTTCGAAGAAAATTTTACTTATCGACGATTCGAAACTAATTCATAAACACATACTCCCCCCCCTATTAGACAATGGTTATGAGGTATTTCAAGCCTTTGATGGTTTAGAAGGTCTCGAAAAGGCCCAAAAAATTCTACCCGATTTAATTATCCTTGACGTCGAAATGCCGAAAATGAATGGCTTCGAAGTGTGCCAGGAAATTAGGCGGTCCGAATTAACCCAAGATATTTATGTAATGATGTCGAGCACTCTGACCTCTGCTGCAGATCAAAGCATGGGTTTCGAATCTGGGGTAGATGAATATGTTACCAAGCCTTTAGATATAGACGAACTCTTAGATCGCCTAAAAAAGGTTTTATTTTCATCACCTGCTGGGCGGGAAAATCTAATCTTATTAAGCCATGATGAATCAATGGCCCAAACAAACGCAAAAAGTCTTCGGAAACAGGGTTTTACGGTAAAAACATGTCAAACGATCCGCGAGACTGTTCACCGGCTTAATTCGTTTAATGCTGTTCTTGTTCTGTCGGAGATTGATCCTTTAGACGGAACTGTTCCCGATTTAGTAAAACATCTAAAGTTTGATGAGGCTGATAAAAAAATTGAATTGATCATCATAACTGACAGAGATAGCCCCTCTGATTCAAAAATGGTTATGAATACTGGTGCGTCAGCCGTAATTAGCAAACCATTCTCCAATGATGGCTTACTGGCCACTGTCGAGAAGACATTAGCTGAACGAAATTTGAGAATAGAAAATTTACAAATACAAAAGTACCTCTCTAAAGCTTCACGGCGGATTGCTGTGGAAAAATCAATTCTTTTAGACCATTCGTCTCAAACCTTTGCTCAGAATAAGCAGGCTACGATTTTTTTTAGCGATATCGTAGGCTTTACGAATAGATGCGAAAGGTATTCTGCTGAAGAGATTGTGGCACAGATTAATGGACTTTTTGAATCAATAACGGGCGTAATAATAGAACATGACGGTGATATCGATAAATTTATCGGCGACGCCTGTATGGCGTTCTGGCTTGATGATGATCATGATGTTTCGGTAGTCAACGCTGTTCGCGCAGTACTAGCAATGAAAAAAAATTTAGAACTCTTTAATAGTTCTCTGCCTGACCTAACCCGTGATCCGATTCAGATGAGGATTGGTTTGAATACGGGGAATGTGATACTTTGTGATATTGGCGCATCAAGCAATCGAGTCGATTTGACTATCATCGGTGACGCGGTGAATGTGGCCTCTAGAATGGAAAGTGCCGCGAAGGTGTATGGGCTGGATCACCTTATAAGTGAAGGTACTGTAAACCGAACTGAAGACTATTTTGAATATCGTTTAATAGATCGGGTAATTGTTAAAGGTAAAAATCAACCAGTTAATTGCTACCAATTGTTGAGTGAAAAGGGTCAGTCTTCGTTACCCCAGAAAAATCTACAGGAAACTTTTGACCACGCTTTACAGGCTTATTTTAGCGGTGATTTCGATGCAGCGGTAAACGGCTTTCAACGGTCTTCCGAGTTTGAGGAATCCGGGGTCTATGCTAACCTCAACCCGTCACAAGTATTCCTAAATCGTTGTGAGCGCCTCATAGATGAAAAGCCAAAGCAGTGGAACGGAGTTTGGGAATTTCTCATTAAATGATTTAGCAAGGTGTTGATATGACACAAGAAAATCTTATGCCCTGGAGACACTCCCTGGTTTTTAAAATTGTGGGAACTACAGTTTTTGTTTATTTTTTGGTCACGTTAGTGATCACGGCGTTTCAGATGTCTAACGAATACACCAACACGAAAAGTCGTGTCTTCAATGAAGTGAAAATTGCAAGCGATTCAATCAGGTCTCCACTAATAGAGGCGATGTGGAACCTTGATGAGGAAGTTATTAATCGAATTGTAGGAGGTTTGGTCAAAAACCCGTCTGTATCAGGCGCGGTAGCGTTTAATTCTGATTCAGAAGAGAGCAGTCGGCATGCTAGCGATAACGCAAGCAAAAAGACAGAGGATGTTAGTTCATCATCAAAGGGCAACCCCTTTAGCCTGAAAAATCCGATCCGCTTTACCTTTCAACTTATAAAAGATGACAAGACGGTCGGTAGATTAGACGTATACACCTCTGATGAAATCATATGGGAACAATTAATTGGCGGATTTTCACATATTATTTTAAATAAAGTAATTGAGATAGTTGTCCTTATTCTGGTTTTGCTGGTTCTTTGTCTACGGCTTCTTAGACCATTGAAGGTGTTGATGGTATCCGTAAACGATTTGAGTCTAGGTAATTTAGCTACAAAAGTGAATCATGATTCAAAAGACGAATTTGGACACTTATCTAATTCTTTTAATCTGATGACCCAGCAGTTATCAGGAATTATAAAAACAATTTCAGATGTATCGACAAATGTTGCCACGGGCAGCGTCGAATTACGCTCGACGTCAAGTTTAGTTTCAGAGGGCGGAAGCACTCAGGCTAGTTCGGTCGAAGAGACGTCAACCGCAATTGCCGATATGGCCGATGCAATTAATGATAATTCACAAAGGGCGAAAGAGACAGAAGCTAAAGCCGAGCTAGTAGCGGATGAGTCTAAGAAGTGCTTAGAAGCAGTTCAACGTACAACGGATTCTATGAAAGACATTTCAGAAAGAATTACTATTGTCGAGGAAATTACCAAGAAAATTGACTTACTTGCCTTGAATGCATCCGTAGAGGCCGCTCGAGCGGGTGAGCACGGTAAGGGGTTCGCAGTGGTAGCATCTGAAGTAAGCAAATTGGCGGATATGAGCAAACAATCCTCCTCCGAAATTCTTAGGGCTGCCAGCGAGAGTAGAGAATTAGCGGAGGCGACCAGTGCAATGCTTGCAAACCTACTGCCTGAAATCGAGACGACTAAAGATTTGGTTGTAAGTATCTCCGCCACAACAGAGGAACAGAATACGGGTGCTTCGCAAATTAATCATTCTATGCAGCATTTGGATAAATCAGTTCAAAATAGCGCTTCTGCCGCGTTACAAATGTCCCAAATGTCTGAAAGTCTTGAACAACAAGCAATAAACCTTCAACAGGCCATTAACTATTTTCGGTTTAATGAGAACGACTCAGCTGAAAATACAGCTGCGCAACAAATGCTTGGGTCAGAACCTCAACCGCTACAATTACCTCCAAAATGATATTTTTTCCCGTCCGCCGGAACCTGGATGCAATGACTGAACGGCGATATTGGCAGATATTTGGTTTATTCCAGTTGTCAATGCGGCCAAAAAAATTATGATTTGACATCATAATCTATTAAATTTTAAGGTTATCCGAGAAAAATGGGGTCTAAGTATTTAATATAACAAATAATTTCTTGTTTTTTCCTGATTCCGGGGGCTGTTATGATAAAGTATAAATATTCCGCAATATATTTCATTTTTTCGTTGATATTTGTGCCAAGTTTATCTTTCGCTGAAAGTAAACATGTATCTTTATGCAGCTATGAATGGCCACCTCACCACGGAAAAACTCTTAAAAACGAAGGTTATACAGCAGAAATCATAAAACAAATTTTTGAACCGCAGGGGTATAAGATTAAAAAGGATTTCTACCCGTGGAAACGCGCTCAAAAATATGCAACCGAAGGTAAGGTTTGCAACGCAATTACAGAAATTTATTTCAATAATAAACGACTAGAATCTTATTGGTTTGGCGCACCATATTCCGCTCATGAAGTATACTTGTTTGCGTTAAAATCGCATCCAGTTAAAGAATTTAAAAATTTAAAAGAATTATCGAAGTATACAATTGGCTTCAACAGAGGCGGTAAATTTACAAAGGAATTTGATACTGCTGAATATTTAACAAAGAAAGAAACCAACGGTTATGAAAATGGGCTAAAATTATTATCCAAAAAACGGATAGACTTTTTTGTTAGCGCGAGATCAGTTGCGTTATTTGAAGCCCAAAAAATCGGAATTGAAAATGATATTCACACCGTTGGGAAACCACTCAAAAGAGCTTATGTCCATATGGCCTTTTCTAAAAAAGACCCGGAAAACCTGATAAGATTACAACACTATAATGAGGGATTATTTTTATTGCATAAAAGTGGGAAGTTTAAAGAGATAATGAATAGCTATGGTTTCTAATTTTTCAATTTCATATCAATTGGATAACCTAAACAGTGATTAAGCACGCGGAAGGGTACCAGCTTAGTCAGTTCACCCAAGCCCTATAGACCGGATTTAACCTGTCGCTTTAGAGCTTCTCGCATTATGCAAGACTACTAATTCTTTTGGTAGGTACGTTGGAAAACACTCTACTTAAGATGGAAAAGTTCGAAATATAACGCTCAGCTTTCGTTTACGTCTCAGGTTATTCCGCTTCCTACCCTAAAACCAAGGAACAATAATTCCGCCCTATCACACAAACCAATGCTAATGGATACGGCTTTCATCCCACGAATATCGATTAATTTCTTATAAAAACAATGAGTTGCGGGTGTAGCTCAATGGTAGAGCAGAAGCTTCCCAAGCTTAAGACGAGGGTTCGATTCCCTTCACCCGCTCCATTAAGCGGTCAGTATTAAATCAATTCCTCAAGCCACTCCCGTGGAACCAGACCAGCGTCGGAAGCGCGCACCGCATAATATTTCATCAGTTTACCCACATGAGCAGCGCGGTTGAAACGAGAGAGAAAGGTCTGCATTTCCTCCTCCGACAGTCCTGTCACCGAACCCAACGACGATGCACGGAAAAGAGCTGCTGCATTTTCCTCGAAATGGACACTGTCAACCAACAAAGCGGGAACGGATTCCGCCGTCAGCACCACTCCATGAGCGCGGATCAGTACCGCCTGACACTCTCCGAGTGTTTCCGCCAACTCTCTACCCGTTTCCGGAGAGTTTATATGTGCTGAATCGGGATGACTGGGTATACCGTTGACCCAACGAGCAGCATGATTTTTAACCGGCACTAGCGGACAATTCTCAATTAAAGTGAACATGGTAGCTGTTTCCGGGTGAAAGTGGCCAACCGCATTCACATCGGGACGAGCCTTTAAGATCTCAGTGTGGATGTAAACTTCGCGGGGTGGAAATGCACCTCTCGGACCGTTGATCAAGTTACCTTCAGTATCACAAATCAATATGCGATGGGGCGAGAGAGTAGAACGAGGATCATCGAATGATTGGATTAAAACACCCTCACCATCAGGCAATCGGGCGCTAATATGGCCGGAATAATCAATCAACCCTTCCATATTCATTATTCGAGTGCAGGCGGCTATCTGGATGCGCAGGGTTTCAACTGCCGAATTCTTCTCTTTCATAGTTTCTTGGCAACAATATGAAAGATATGCCAATGTTTAGAGGTGCCGCGCGGGGTTATTGAGTCCTCTTCTTCCTCTTCAAAAAACTCAACTTCTAGTCCTTCCAAGAGGCGGGAAACCTCTCTGCTCGTGTGGAAGTTCATTCCCTTTCGGCCAAACCAGCCATCTCGGTCGCCATAAAGTTGTCCGGAAAATCTACCACCAGACTTCAGTGCGCCTCTAACTTTCTGCCAAACGTGGATAAAATCTTCCTGGGAGCAAAGAGGTAACGAGAACGACGCGTTGACCAGATCACATGGTTGCAGTTCCATCTCCTCATAGCGGGCAAGCTGTAGGTATATTTCTGATTGAGTCAGTAGTTCTATCCGGTTCTGTATAGCATTGACCGCATCTGGCGACGCATCAACAGCTTGAATAGCCCAGCCGCGCCGATGCATCTCTATCAAATCTCGACCAGATCCACAGCCCAGATCTGCGGCCATCGCACTAATAGGAAGCCCCTCAAGGTCAAATGCGTCCAATGCTCTTATCAGGGTCGGACGTGGAGGTCGCTGACCTGTTTGTTCATAATAAGCAGCCCAAGCGTTGTTCAGGCCCGGTTCAGATAAAGTTTTGTCCGCCATCAACGATTAATCCTTGACCGGTAATATATGCGGCTTCATCTGAACACAGGAACATCATCGACTTTGCCAAATCATGAATAGTACCCTGCCGAGGCAGAGCCTGCATCTCAGTCATTGTCTTGAACATCTCGCGCGGCACCGACGGTCTCTCCACTTCCGTCTGCATAACCCCAGGCCAGAAGGTGTTGACGGTTATCCCGTAAGGCCCAAGTTCACGCGCCATCGATCGAGACATACCTATCATTGCCGCCTTGGTGGTGATGTAGTGCAAATAGTTGGGCCGCCCCATCATCATGGTACCCGAAGAAACATTGATGATACGGCCCCATTTAGCCTCCATCATCGGATGTACGACGGCGCGGGAACATAGGAATGCCCCATTAATATTAACATCCACGGCGCGTTTCCATTCCTCGACTGGCAACTCCCAGAATGGCGCCATTGTGATCTGCGAGAAGATCGCAGCGTTGTTAATCAGGACGTCGAGCCGACCAAATTTCGTAATGATTTTATCGACCATATCTAAATTCGATTGCTCATCGGCAACGTCAACCTGAATGGCCATTGCTTTACCCTGTTTATCCTCGATTTCTTGTTTAACCGTCTCCGCGTTTTCACCATTAATGTCGGCAATGATCGGGATCGCGCCCTGTGCAGAGAAGTAGTGCGCGTATCCTCGACCGATCGCCTGCCCAGCTCCCGTGATCAGTATTACACGATCGCGAAGACTATCATAAGTCGCGTTCTTATCGACATTTAGAGTGGTATAATCAATATATCCGATTTCGGCGTCTGACATGCTAGGTACCTCCATTTAGCGGTTTAAGTTGTGCACGCGAGGAGACTGAGTGCAAGACTCGTTACCCCATCAATCGATCTACAGCCGACAAAAGCTCTTCCATAGCGGTGTCTTGGACGTTCAAACGTCGTAACTCAGAAACGGTTTGGAAAAGATAATCATAGCAAGTTCCGTACTTTCCGGACGCTTTTGCGATATAATCTGCTTTCTCTATTGTAGGTAGATCGCCGGCGTATTGAGGGTGCTCCGTTGAGACAACAAAAGTAAGCGCGGTCAGACGTTCATTGTCCACCTCCACCGTAACCCAAACCGGATCATAGGTTTCGGTCCACATCTCCCGCTCCCAAAGCGGGATCAAGTCCTCCCGCTTGGTATCAAGCGGCAGCGTAAATACAACGCCTTCGCAAAAGCCCCCCGGTTCACTCTCCAGTGCAAATCCTAAGCCCGGTTTTTCAGGCGTACCACGAGCAAAGACCGACCAAATAGAAAAACTTCTACGATAATTACAAAGCTTACAGAGTTGACTATGGGTAAAATTGAAGCACGGACTCCACATTAGTGAACCATATCCGAACACGCGGAGTGGACCTTCCTCAGGTCGTCTAGCGAGCGTTTCATCGAGAATTTGACTTCGACGTTCTTCGCTTATTGGCTTGAACAACTCGGTAGGCGGTGGGTTAACCATTTCTTATCGACCTCTGTTTACAAGGGCAACGCCGCCGAGAACGAAGGCCGTTCCGGCCCATACCCACCAAGTCGGGGTCTCGTCAAAGACGAAAATACCTGAGAGCACCCCGGTAAGTGTGACAATATAATTCAGTTGTGAAGCAAATGTCGGCCCGGAAAGGCGGATCATCTCGAATAAAGCAAAGAAAGCGAAGCCAGAAATGATAGCATGCCCGAATACTGCCATATCGGGCACTGAGGGTGGGAAGCTGGGAATGTGCATAGCCTTAGCGAAAAGACATATTGGGAGCATCGAAATCGCGCCGAACCAGACCATGCCAGTAGTATGAGATAATGAATTCCCAGCCTCAGGCCTCAGGCTATCAATTAATATATTTGCGAGCGCATATGTTAATGGAGCACCAAGCCCAAACAATAACCAAGGAATCATCGATGGATCAGGCAGGCTATTGCTTGGAACAACGAACATCACAACGCCGATGAAACCGGCACTGAGACCAGCGGTACGAAGCGCCACAAAGTTTTCTAGCCGCATCGCCAAACTGATGCCGTAGGTAAAAATAGGCGTCAGTCCTAGCACTACTGCCAACGCGCCGGCAGGGATATATTTTACGGTCGTATACCAAATTACATTAGCGCTAACGATCCTTAGTCCGCCGATAATTATGTAGTATCGAATGTGCGCACCACTCATCGCCGGCCAGCTGCGGCGAATGGCGCAAATGATAGTCAGAATAACACCCGCAATGAAAGCGACCCAAAATACGTAACCTAGCGGATGCACACCACCTGTAGTGGCAATCTTTGCGATTGCCACTGCCACGCCCCAACCCAATCCACAAAAGAAAAGAAGAAGCAGTGCTATCCAACTAGACCGTTCCATAATAAAACCTGTGCAGTACTTCAGATAACCTCTTTACCCTCCAGAATCGAGAGGTCATCGTCGGTCAGCCCAAGTTTCTCGCGTAACACTTCTCTTGTATGCTGCCCCACCAAAGGTGGTGGATGTCTATAGGTAATAGGCGTTTCCGTAAAACGCATCGGGCTACCGATAACCGCAGCACCTCCCTCTCCAGCAAGTGGGTGATCCAAATTTACCACCATCCCACGGGCTTTAACGTGGGGATCATCAAAGACCTGCTGTAAATTATTAATTGGTCCGCAGCCAATCTTTTTTTCCTCAAGATCTGTAAGCCATTGGCCCGACGTTCGACTCTCGAATATTTCGTTTAGCTTCGGCAGCAGAGCGCTACGATTGCGAACTCTCGCATCATTTGTCGCGAAATTAATATCTTCGCAAAGTTCAGTGCATTTGGCGAGCTCGCAGAACCGCTGGAATTGCGAATCATTACCAATTGCGACAATAATAAATCCATCAGCTGTCTTGAACGGCTGATAGGGAACTATGTTGGGGTGTGCGTTCCCAAGACGACCCAACATACCCGCGTGAATGTAGTTCATGCCGGCGTTGGCTAACATCGCAACAGTCGTATCCAACATGCCAATGTCTATGTACTGACCTTTTCCCGTAATAGCGGCATGGCGCAGACCCGCATTAATAGCAACACTGGCATACATTCCAGCCATGATATCGGCGATTGGTACCCCGACTTTTTCTGGTTCTCCATCAGGCGTGCCGGTAATTGACATTAAACCACCCATCCCCTGTATAAGAAAGTCATACCCTGGTCGTAGCGCATAGGGTCCTGTCTGACCAAACCCGGTAACAGAACAGTAAATCAGTTTTGGGTTAAGATCTTTCAGGTCATCATAGCCAAGGCTATACTTTGCGAGATTACCTGTTTTGAAATTCTCGACTAGCACATCGGCGTCTTCCACCATGCGTTGGACAAGTTTAGCACCCTCAGGCTTTGCAATGTCTATCGCAACTGACCTTTTGTTCCTATTCGCGCCCATGAAATAAGAACTTTCAGAAGTGTCTTTGCCATCTCCATCCTTTACAAAGGGCGGAGCAAATTTTCGGGTATCATCTCCGGCTCCAAGCCGTTCAATTTTTATTACGTCAGCGCCTAGGTCCCCAAGCATTTGTGTACAAGTTGGGCCCGCCAGAACACGGGTTAAATCAACGACGGTGACGCCCGAAAGCGGGCCAATTGACTTAGACATATCGATCTCCAGGTTTTCACAGGAGGTGTACGCGATCGCGCCGTTATGGGGAAGTCGATGCTCGGGTTTTGCCTACTTCTTAACTGATTCCTCTTACACCAACTGTAAGTGTATACTGTAGTTAATCCATGTTCTTAATATATGAAATTCTGGCGAGTGCGCCGGGGGTTTCCGATTGGTCCTTCGTCACGCTGTGCCTTATTAGTTTCCTGACCTCAGCTGTATCAGCAGCTTTTGGATTGGGGGGTGGAGCCGCACTAGTAGCTGTCATGGCATCCGTTATGCCATCAATATCAATCATCCCTATACATGCCGTCGTTCAAGTGGGATCCAATTTCTTTCGCGCTATAATAATGTGGCGTCACATTCTCTTCACGTGGATGCCGTCGTTTGTATTAGGCACCTTGATCGGCGCATTTCTGGGCGGCCAGGTCGTGTTTTCGCTTCCCAAATATATTCTTCAGGCGATCATTGGGTTCTTTGTACTTTACGCTGTTTGGGCGCCCAAAATGAGGGCTTTCGAGCCGACGGGACTAAGGCTCGGAATGGTCGGGGCGATGGCCTCGTTCGCAACAATGTTCGCGGGGGCGACCGGGCCACTAATTGCGCCGTTCATTAAAGCTTCAACAAAACACCGAATGATGACAGTCGCAACTCACGCTGCCTTTATGTCTTGGCAACACGGCGTCAAAATCCTAACGTTCGGTTTTCTTGGCTTTGCATTCCTCCCCTATCTCCCCTTGATGCTGCTTATGATCGTTTTCGGGCTCATCGGAACGTGGTCTGGGAAGTTCATTCTTAGCTGGATGGCAGAAGATGTATTTCGTTGGGGCTTCAATTTGTTGCTAACTGCCCTTGCTATCCATCTGCTCGTCGAAGCAGCCCAGGAGCTCACCGCGTGATCGAATTTTTATCCCTCACTCCGGAAATAGATGGATGGATGTTTATAATATTCACTCTGCTGGCGTTTTTTACTGCGACATTCGGCGTCGTTGCCGGCCTCGGCGGTGGGATCATTCTCATCGGCTGTATGGCGACTGTGTTCCCGCCTGTGGCGTTAATTCCGGTACACGGAGTAGTCCAAGCAGGGTCAAACGTGACCCGTACTATAATTGCCCATAAGCTAGTCATAAGACAGGCCGTGTTACCCTTTGCGATCGGCGCGCTCATCGGATCCGCGATTGGCGGTAAAATCGTGGTATCTATCCCTGTCGCTCTGCTTCAAGCAATCCTTGGTGTATTCATGCTGTATGTATGTTTCGCTCCAAGCGTCACAGCAGGGGTTCCTACTGGTAAAAGATTTTTTATTCTTGGCACTGTAGGGGCGTTTATTTCTATGTTTATCGGCGCTACCGGGACAATACTCGCGCCATGGGTACGTGGGGTAAGCAAGGATCGTCGCATCTTCGTCGCCACCCTGGCGGCTATCATGACCTTCATTCATGGGCTTAAGGTCGTTGTCTTCGCGTTTCTTGGGTTTGAGTTTTTCACTTATCTACCGCTCATGATAGCCATGGTTTCGGCAGGCTACCTGGGAAATTGGATCGGCTTCAAGCTTCTTAACTTGATGGACGAAGAACTATTCAAACGCGTTTTTAAAGTCATGCTTATTATCCTCTCAGTCCGCCTTTTATGGGCCTCTGCCAACCGGGCAGGCTATATCTGATGGACAATTTTTTTGGCATTCCAGATGTTGGTTTCTGGTTAATGGTAGCACTTGTTCTAGCAGCGGCAATTACTACGTTTTTCGGAACGGTCACTGGCACTG
Source organism: Alphaproteobacteria bacterium UBA830 (assembly GCA_002295635.1). GTDB lineage: Bacteria > Pseudomonadota > Alphaproteobacteria > MPNO01 > UBA830 > UBA830. The sequence goes on from DBHK01000007.1 coordinate 63,516, forward strand.
CAGGCGGACTACTTCTCCTCGCCGGTATGACGTTCTTCTTCCCGCTTCCCGTTCTCATACCCATGCATACGCTGATTCAGCTCGGCGCAGGTACAAGCCGTATGTTTATGATGTGGCGGTACGTGAAAAAAAATCTCATCCTGCCCTTTGCCATTGGCTCGATAATAGGCGCCTTCACCGGCGCACAAATATTCACGACACTACCTTCTGAGCTCCTACAGGGTATCCTCGGTGCCTTTATTCTTATCGTCTTGTATACGCCGAAGCTTGGCGCGGGCGGTCCGGAACGCATACGCTTTTGCATTCTCGGCGCCGCTGCCACATTTCTAGGAATATTCGTCAGTGCAACTGGAACATTTTTATCGCCGTTCATCGCTCATGCCACTCGCGACCGTCATGTTCATGTCTCTACAATGGCGACACTAATGGCTATTTCACATATCTCAAAAATTATCGCTTTCGGTTTCTTAGGGATAGCAATCGGGGCTTATTTACCTCTGATAGTCCTGATGATTTTGGGTACCGTAGCGGGTAACTGGATCGGGCAACGGACATTAGCTCGTATACCGGAGAAACTATTTCGGCGCATTTTTAAGGTTTTACTGACCTTTCTAGCGTTTCGCCTTTTGGTTGGAGCAGCCGTAGATGCAGGTTTTTTGGAAGGATATATTTAGGATTTGAGGTTTACGCCCATTCAGATAGAATTTTTTTATGAAGTTTCCTGATGGTATCTTTCCCAGCACCTGCTGGGAATGCAGCACTAGATGCGGTTCTTTGGTGACTGTAAAAAACAGGCGGGTCACCAAGGTGGGCCCCAACGTCGATCACCCGGGATCGAAGGGAGCATTTTGTGTAAAGGGTATACGCGCACTCCCGGAGCTTACATATAGCCCAAATCGGATCGCGCGCCCCATGCGGAGGTCCGGATCGCGCGGATCCGGGCAATGGGATCAAATTTCATGGGATGAAGCGCTGAACGAAATAGCCGATCGCCTTTTGGCGGTCCGAGCCAAATATGGCCCCGAGTCCCTGATCGGGGCTGTTTCTAGTGCATTCTTTAGCCGGGGAGCAATGGTCGCGTTACTAATGCGGTCGCTTGGCTCACCCAACTGGATGATGAATCAGGATTTATGCGGAGGCTGCCGTGCCTTATCTGACAAGGTAACAGGTCTCGGCATTGTTGGCGGGGAGGACGTCGACAATACCCGCTGCGCTTTAATTGTGGGTCGAAATCCATCGGCGGCCGATCCCGTCCAGTGGATGGCGCTAAAGAGAGCAAAGAAAAATGGAGCTAAATTAGTCGTCATCGATCCAGCGGAGACACCCGCAGCCAACGCTGCAGAAATTTGGCTTCGCCCCACGCCGGGCAGTGATGCGGCTATCGCGCTCTCAATGACCCATGTAATTATCGAAGAGGGTTTATATGATCGGGAATTCATCACAAATTGGACCGTCGGCTTTGATAAGCTGAGACAGCGGGCATCTGAATTCCCGCCAGCCCGCGCAGCGGCTCTATCAGGCGTTTCTGAGGACGACATTACCAAGGCAGCCCGCCTATACGCCGATGGTCCTTCCTGCTTCGTTTCGGGGCATGGTATCGACGCTTTCTCAAACGGCGTTCAGACGTTTAGGGCTTTTCACTGCCTGGTCGCAATCACCGGAAACGTAGATCGGAAGGGGGGTAACATTCGAGTCAAACGACCCGAGGGATTTCGTAATTATATAGATATTTTACACGACCGCGACTTCGCCCTTCCGCCGTCGACCGCAGCAAAGACCTTAGGAGCGGATCAGTTTCCGCTTTGGGCAGGTCCCAAAGGTTGGCAAACCTCAGTCCATAATCCGACCGCCATTGATGCCATTCTCACCGGAAAGCCCTACCCTGTACGTGCTATGTATGTATCGGGTGTGAATATCGCAGTGACTTATCCGGATACCCGTAAGGTCATGACCGCTTTGAAATCGCTCGATTTCCTGGCCGTCGCGTCTCATATGATGACTCCAACATCGGAAATTGCCGATATCGTACTTCCCAAAACAACCGGCTTGGAGGAAGAGGAGGTATCACTTGAGCCGTCAGCGCAGATCATCTGCTATACGAAGCCAGTAAAAGAGCCAGAGGGAGACGCTCGATCTGATTTCGAATTCACCACTGATTTAGCGCGGCGCATCGAAGCCCTTGGCGTTAATACGCGGAAGTTTTTCCCTTGGGAAACGAAGCAAGAATTTAATGAATACCTTATCGGGGGCGAAATCGACCAGGAACTCCTAAAGAAACAGGGCTGGGCCCCATTTAAATACCAAATTGGAAATTTCGAAGAAGTGGGTTTCAAAACGCCGTCCGGTAAAATTGAGTTATGGTCGAAGACCCTGAATGAAATTGGCGTAGACCCCTTACCGAGCTATGAGATACCTCGAGCCGAACGATCTACCTATCAAGACAAGAGAGACTTTCCACTTATCCTTATTACGGGCGCGAGGGAGAAAACATACCATCACTCACGCTATCGGGATCAGGCATGGGCCCGAAAAATATCCCCTTTTCCCCTACTACAGGTCCATCCAAGTGACGCAAAGGGTTTTAACTTCGTGGACGGCGATTGGGTTGCAGTTGAGACCGCCAATTTTAAGGGCACTTGTAAATTAAAAGTTTCAATCACCCGCGAAACTGACTCAGGAACCGTTCGTACTGGTATGGGATGGTGGTTGCCGGAGGCAGCTGGTCCGGAAAAAGGAGCTCTGGACGTAAACGTGAATGTGGCCCTCTCCTATGATGGACCATGGGACCCCGTGACAGGATCCGCCGATACCCGCGGTTTGCGTTGTCGCGTAACCGCCATCCCAGAAAGTGAAATTCCTATGGAAGAGCAATCATGAGCGTAAGCGCTCGGCTTAAAAAACTTGGACTACAGCTTCCAAAGCGTTTTATCTATCCTAGTAAGAATCGTACCGGCTGCGTGATCACCAACCACCTCCTCTATACCTCTGGTCATCCCCCGCCGGAGCATTATGGCGTCAAAGTGATGGGTAAGGTCGGTGCCGACATCTCCGAAGATGAAGCACGAGCCGCAGCGAGGGCCACCGCCTTGAATATTCTGGCATCCGTAGAAGGGGAGTTGGGCTCCTTAGACAGGATAACGCAGGTAGTAAAAGTTACCGGAATGGTGAACTCAGCCCCGGGGTTCAACCGTCAATTCGCCGTAGTTGATGGGGCGTCCGACCTTTTTTTAGAATTATTTGGTCCCCAGGCCGGCCAGCACGCGCGATCCGCAGTTGGTATGTTCGAGCTTCCGCGGAATTTCTGCATGGAGATCGAAGCAATTTTCGAACTCGCTTAAGAACGCATGCATAGGCTTGATCCGTAATGAGGCCAGCCCATGTATCTCGGCCACCGCGCCCTCAGATTAAAAAACAATTCAGAGTAACCTGTCGAATTAGATAGGATAAAAGTAAAACCTATTTCGCACGGGCTCTCGGAAAACGCCAAACGGAAAAAGGTTTTCATAACAATTTGTACAGATATGACTGTCTTGACTCACTACGGGCCCTGCCCCAAAACCTGATGTACGGTCACCGATAAGATGCATCCAAACTTAACCGGCTTATAAGGGAGATTGATATGGTGCCAGAAGGTTCAGGCAACGTCCGCGAACTGAAAAATTTTATCGCAGGAAAATTCATCGGTAGCGATAAGACGTTCGAAAATACTACCCCGGTCGATGGTACCTTACTTAGCCACGTACATGAAGCAACACCTGATATGGTAGATGAGGCGGTTACGGCTGCCCGAACATCGTATAGAGAAGTCTGGGGAAATATGCCGGTCGAGGAACGCTGCAAGATCCTTTACGCAGTAGCTGACGGTATCGATGCACGGGCCAAAGAATTTATCGAAGCGGAAACGCTTGATACGGGTAAACCGCGCTCGCTCGCTAGTCATATTGATATCCCTCGGGGGGCGGCGAATTTCCGTGTGTTCGCTGATCTCATCAAATCGGTTGGCACAGAAGCCTATCAGCAGGATACGCCCGATGGCGCTGGCGCGATAAACTATTCAATCCGTCAGCCCCACGGTGTGGTTGGCGTTATCAGCCCTTGGAATCTTCCATTACTGCTGTCAACCTGGAAGCTGGCGCCAGCAATGGCATCGGGAAACGCGGTAATTCTGAAACCATCTGAGGAGACACCAACAACAGCCACAATGCTGGCTGAAGTTATGAAAGAATCCGGCATACCGGATGGCGCATTCAACGTGGTACACGGTTTTGGTCCCAACTCCGCGGGTGAGTTTATGACTACACATAAGGGCATCGACGCTATCACCTTTACCGGGGAAACGACCACCGGTAGCGCTATCATGCGGGCCGCTTCCGAAAACATAAAAGCCCTCTCATTCGAACTAGGTGGAAAGAACCCATCGATCGTATTTGCCGACGCCGATTTTGATGCTGCGATTGAAGGTACCGTCAAGTCGGTCTTCGCGAATTGTGGGCAGGTGTGTCTATCTTCGGAACGTGTCTACGTAGAAAGATCAATTTTTGAAAAGTTTGTCGCGACCCTTAAGGAAAAGGCCGAGACCATGAAACTGGGTCGACCGGAGGATGCGGAGACCCAGATGGGCCCGTTGATTAGCCACGAACACCGGGAAAAGGTGAGAGGTTATTACGATCTGGCAAAAACACTCGGCGCGGAAGTGGTTACCGGTGGCGGTATTCCAGAATTCGGCGACGAGCGTGACAATGGCGCATTTATTCAACCAACGATTTTTACAGGGCTGACAGAGGACACGCGGATCCAAAAAGAGGAGATATTTGGCCCCGTCTGCCACATCACCCCATTCGATACGGAAGAGGAAGCCGTCGATATGGCAAACGATACCGAATACGGCCTGGCCTCCACCGTCTGGACTACAAATCTGGCAAGAGCTCATCGCGTAGCTCAGCAAATGGAAGCCGGGATCAACTGGGTCAATTGCTGGTTCCTCCGTGACCTTCGCACCCCCTTTGGCGGGATGGGTTTGTCAGGATTTGGACGAGAGGGTGGTCAACACGCCCTGAATTTTTATTCGGAACAGAAAAACATCTGCATCAAGCTTTAAGAGGGCTAATGATGGTAATAAAAAATGAAAAAGCGATCGTCGAAGCAGCGCGCAAGATCCGAAACGCATGGAAAAATGGCAAGACGATAAAACCGGTTCGTGATTCCCTGCCGGCGGGAGATTTAGAATCCGCATATGCAGTTCAACAAGCGAACACCGATATATGGATCAAGCAAGGCCGCCGAGTCATTGGACGCAAAATCGGTTTAACTGCCAAGGCGGTTCAGACACAGTTGGGTGTCGATCAGCCCGATTACGGCATAATCTATGCTGATATGGCGTTCGTGGATGGTGATGAAATCGATTTCAACGCAGTTTCGCAGCCCAAAGCAGAAGCGGAAGTGGCACTGGTCCTTGCCGAAGATTTGAATGGTGAACAGATCACGCTGCTGGATCTCATTGATGCGACGGCTTACGCGTTACCCGCCATTGAAGTCGTAGGCAGCCGTATCGCCAAGTGGGACATCAACATTCTCGACACTATTGCAGACAACGCATCTTCCGGTATGATCGTACTCGGTACCCGCCCGGTTCTTCTCGATGATATTGATCTTCGAATGTGCGGAATGGTCATGGAGAACAAAGGGGAACAAGTTTCAGTTGGGGCAGGTGTCGCTTGCCTAGGAAATCCACTTAACGCCGCGGTCTGGTTAGCCCGAAAAATGGTCGACGTGGGAATGCCACTCTCAGCGGGCGACGTCGTCATGACCGGAGCCCTCGGTCCGATGGCGCCCATCGGTCGCGGCGAGGTGATTGAGGCCCGCATTTCAGGTCTCGGCAGCGTCCGGGCTGCCTTTTCCGACTAATCCCTTTGGGAGCACTCAAATGCCAAACAAACCAAAAGTCGCAATCGTCGGTTCAGGTAATATTGGTACCGACCTAATGATCAAAATCCTACGGACATCGGATATACTCGATATAGGCGCCATGGTCGGTATTGATCCCAGCTCGGACGGGCTCGCCAACGCAAAGAAGGTGGGCGTTACAACAACCCATGAAGGTCTCGAAGGTCTCACCAAGTTGCCGGAATGGAACGAAATCGCGCTGGTATTCGACGCTACGTCGGCCGCGTCACACGAACATAACGCTGCAATTTGCGCAAAAGATAAAAAGATCATTATCGATCTAACGCCCGCAGCAATTGGACCCTACGTCGTGCCGGTCGTGAATGCCAATCAACATCTCGATGCCAACAATATCAATATGGTCACCTGTGGCGGCCAAGCGACGATTCCAATGGTCCACGCCGTTAACCGGATCGCCAAGGTCCAATATGCAGAAATCGTGGCGTCTATTTCGTCGAGGTCCGCGGGGCCCGGCACTCGAGCCAATATCGACGAATTTACAGAGACTACATCCAAGGGCCTTGAAATTGTAGGTGGCGCCGAGCAAGGCAAAGCAATCATCGTCCTAAACCCAGCTGAGCCCCCCTTGGTTATGCGGGATACTGTCTACACGCTGTCGGACGATACTGATCAGGAAAAATTATCCGAATCCGTAAAGGCTATGGTTTCTGAGGTACAAAGTTATGTCCCGGGCTACCGGCTAAAACAGGAGGTCCAGTTCGAACGTTTTGGCTCTAACAACCCACTACATATTCCTGGCCGTGGAGATTTCCAGGGAATTAAATCTTCAATCTTTCTCGAAGTTGAAGGTGCGGGGCATTACCTGCCAAAATACGCCGGCAACCTTGACATCATGACTTCGGCCGCGCTCCGCACTGCTGAGCGGGTACTCGAACGCCGAATGGCCATAGTTTAGAGGCACGGACATGGCCATCGACAAAGACAACAAAATATACGTTCAGGACGTCACACTCCGTGACGGAATGCATGCTATTCGCCATCAGTACGGACTCGAACACATAAAGGCAATCTGCCAGGCATTAGACAATGCCAAGGTAGATGCTATCGAAGTTGCCCATGGTGATGGCTTAGCCGGCATGTCCTTTAACTACGGATTCGCTAAGGAAACCGACCTAGATTATATCGAAGCAGCTGCCAGCGTACTGGGGCATGCAAAGCTAGCAACTTTGTTGCTTCCGGGTATCGGTACAGTTGAGGATCTCCGCGAAGCCTATGAAGCAGGAGCTCGATCGGTTCGGGTTGCGACTCACTGCACGGAAGCAGATGTCTCCAAGCAGCATATTGAATATGCGCGAAACCTCGGTATGGATGTCGCCGGATTTCTAATGATGGCTCATATGAGTCCACCCGACAAACTGGCGGAGCAGGCCCTCCTGATGGAGGAATACGGCGCACATTGCATTTACGTAACCGACTCTGGCGGAGCTTTGCTGATGGAAGATGTGGCAGATCGGTTCAAAGCATTCAACGACGTTCTTAAACCCGACACCGAAACGGGTATTCACGCACATCATAATTTATCTTTCGGAATTTCGAATTCTATAATTGCTCTGGAGCACGGGTGTACCCGGGTAGACGCCTCGTTGGCAGGTATGGGAGCAGGCGCCGGAAACGCGCCACTAGAAATCTTTATCGCTGTTGCCGACCGGATGGGACTCAACCACGGCTGCGATCTATTTGGTCTAATGGATGCGGCAGAAGAACTTGTGCGTCCGCTGCAAGATCGTCCCGTTAGGGTCGACCGGGAAACGTTATCGTTGGGCTATGCCGGCGTATATTCAAGTTTTCTTCGACATGCGGAAACTGCGTCGGAAAACTATGGCGTTGATACGCGAGACATCTTAATAGAACTCGGAAATAGACGTATGGTCGGTGGTCAGGAAGACATGATCGTCGATGTTGCCCTAGACATGATTAAGGAACGTGAAGGCGGAAACGTCTCCGATAAGGGAGAATAAGCATGGTGGAAATCACAAAACTGGCGCGGAAGCTTGATAATGCCGCCCACAAAGCGCACGCGACCCGTCAGCTATCTGCGAACACGAAATATTCTCTTAATGAGGCTTATGACATTCAGGCAGCATCAATTCAGCGGCGTCTTGACAGGGGGGAGAGACGAAACGGGATGAAAATGGGCTTCACCAGCCGCGCCAAGATGCTGCAAATGGGCCTGAACGATATGATTTGGGGCCGACTGACCGATAAAATGATGGTCGAAGACGGCGATACCATTTCGATCAAAAAATACGTTCACCCTCGCGTGGAACCGGAAATTGCTTTCCTACTCAAACGTCCACTGGGATATCCCTGCACTTCAGCGGAAGCTCTGTCCGCAGTGGATGGTGTCGCAGCAGCTATGGAAATTATTGATTCTCGCTACAAGAACTTTAAGTTTTCGCTGGAAGACGTTGTCGCAGACAATGCATCGTCATCGGGCTTTGTTGTGGGTCCTTGGTGTCGGCCAGATTCCAATCTCGATAACCTAGGCATGGTGATGGAGTTCAACGGCCGCCCGGTACAAATTGGTTCCTCCAGTGCCATCCTCGGTCATCCTGTCCGTTCTCTGGTTTCAGCCGCCCGGTTAACATCCGAAGCCGGTGAACGGATTGAAGCTGGTTGGGTTGTAATGGCAGGTGGTGCTACGGCCGCCGAGCCTCTGCGGCCCGGTATTAACGTTCGTAATACAGTCGAGGGCCTAGGAGCGGTCGCGTTTAACGTAGTCGAATAAAACGTTAAACGGTGCTTGCTCCGGCGACTTGTTTTATTGCCCAGACAAGCGCACCGGAACTGGCTTTTCCACGCCCAGCTATATCTAGAGCACTACCATGCGCAACTGACGAAAACAACACAGGCGCTCCAATCGTCAAGGCAGCCGTTCCGTCAAAGCCTAATAGCTTAGCCGGAATATGGCCCTGATCATGATACATTACGACATAGGCATCAAAACCTTTATCTAAATACATAGTATCGGCGCCGAATGGGCCGCAGGCGTCAATGCCTGCCTCACGAGCCTCTTCAAGTGCCGGACAAATAATCTCAATTTCCTCCGAGCCAAACAAGCCACCCTCGCCGGCGTGAGGATTAATACCTGATACAGCGATCTTGGGTTCTACGAGACCGATTCGCTCCAACGCGGTCTTTACTGCAGCAAGCGTACGTACGATACGCGGACTGTCTATTAGATTTAGCGCCTCGCGGATACCGAGATGAAGTGTGACGTGGGCTATACGTAACCGATCGGAAACCAGCATCATAAACACACTATCCGGATCAGTCTTCGTACGACGAGCAACCCAAGACGGATAGCCATTGAAATCAATTCCTGCCGATTTGATCGATGATTGGGTCTGCGGGCAAGCCACCACAGCGTCAAAATCTCCAGCCATCGCTAAGTCGACCGCCTTACCCGCATACTCGAGAATTGCGCGACCGCAAGCGGCGTCGCTTTCGCCCGGCGTCAGGAAGTTTACGTTGATCGCGCCAACATCAATAACGTTTTCAGGGGGCGATTTTCGGATCGTATGCGCATAACGCGAAAGGACTTCGTAATCCCCAACGATCACAGGTTCGCATATATCACGGACGTCACGATTAGATGACGCCTTTATCGCAATCTCGGGGCCGATCCCTGCCGGGTCGCCGATTGCGATGCCAATGCGGGGCTTGGATATCACGGGCATAAATCCTCAAATCGGAATGACGATCAGGGTATGAATACGATTGGAGTCAGTGACAACTATTCTTTTTCGAAAACGCGGGAGACTGCCTTCGAAAACAATCTCATCGATGAATTTTCCCGCACAGAAGAGCGACATATCCCCTTCCTGCATCGTGCGAACGATCATGAAAGACGTTTCAACCTGATAAGCACCATCTTTGTCACCCACAATACGAATACCCGATTGTAGGTGCCGATAACAATGCGGTTCGTAAACATTCGCCTCTCGGAGCGCCAGTATACGGTCACGTAACATGCCCTTACTGGAGCAGTCCATGATGCCAACACGCCGACCCTTAGCATAGTTCTCTCGATTGATTATACGATAAGAACAGTCATCGGTGAAGAATTCTGGCCACATTTCCAGCCTGTCGTCATCAATGGCATGCGCATAATCTGTAATCATACGTTCAATTTGAAACTGGACATCAGTACCTATACTTACCGCCCCATCCATCGTCAAAGCCCCATACAGTCTCGGTACCCCTGCCAAAAGCCACGGATAGAAACTTCTGTTGCCCTGCCTTCTTGGCTTGGAGCGACGCCACGACCACCCATCTGGACGATGGTTGTCTTCTCCTGGTCACGCTTGGTACCGCGCTGTATCCATCCACCAACCACGCCGTCTTCCATCGAGATCACACCACCCGGACCAATCATGTTAGACTGCTTGATTCGGACCTCTTGTTGCTCCTCAGTATCTTGCGGGGTTCCGAACACCCACCACAAAAGTTCGCACTCTTCCGGCCCTTTGGGCAGACACAAACGCAATGCCAGCGAATTAGAAATTTGCTGGATTACGAAATTAGGATACGTCGACTGGATCGCAAGGGTGGTACCGCATTCGAATTCTCGCCACCCTTTGACTAGGGTAGGATCAGCAAGCTCATAGCCGTCCATGACGGCGCGAAGCTTCTTAGCGTCGTACTGGTCCTCGTCGCGGTCGGTTTCTGCAATGGAATAACTAATGTGGTGCCAACCGTTTTCCGACAGCTTAATGCCACCCTTCATGGATAGTCGGTTGAGGCGAAATGTCGCCTGAAACATGTGGAGTATACTCGCGTGATATGAATCACGAACGTTCTCCATATAAAGTTTCCAGTTGTTAGGCATGTACTGGCTGTATGTCCCCAATAGGACCATACCCCGTCCGACAACGCGGTCGATGTTTTCGACCATTTCTGGACCCAGCCAATCAGTTAGTGGTGCCACCTCATCAGAAAACGTCGCAAATATCAGTCCCTTGTACACTTCACATTTTAAACGGTGTAAACCATGGTCGGCGCGATCGAAATCGTCCGGCATTCCTCCAGATTTCCCTATGCCTTTCCCGAACGCTACACTTTTCAAGTTACCTTGCAGGTCATAGCGCCAATTATGATAAACACATGTAAGATCCTTGGTGTTGCCCTCCCTATTTATACAAACGAGATTTCCGCGGTGGGCGCATCGATTTACGATGACCTGAACCTCTGCTTCCATGTCGCGCAGCACTATAACCGGTGTATCGCCAATATAAGTTGTCTGGTAATCACCGGGGTTTTCAATTTCCTGCTCTGTACAGACAAAGCTCCAGATCGCTCCACGGAAAATACGTTTCTGTTCGTTTCCATAGGTATCCGGGTCGGTATAGATCTGATATGGAATCCGGCTGACGCCGTCGTCCGGCCATTCGATTTTTGGGGTTTGACCCTGATCCATTATTTCCCCGTATAGACTCTCTTCACTAACCGCTGGCACTCGACATTCAACGGTAATTGATTTGCTTAACCTGCTGATTGGTACTACCATTAAACCAATTGAGTCAACCCGGTAGAAATTCCCGCCCAATGGACGACTTCTCCCCTGCACGTACCCGCCGGACATTCGAGGTAATCGGCGACCAGATCCGTGAACAGGTTCGTAGCGGCGCCATAAAGTCCGGTGATAAGCTGCCACCCGAACGGACGCTCGCGGAACAGTTCGGTACAAGCCGCAACGCCGTCCGGGAGGCGTTGCGTGCGCTGGAGCACGCCGGGCTCATATCGTTACAGAAAGGGGCGCACGGGGGCGCTTTCATTACGGATGGTAATCCCGAGGCAGTCGCCCAGTCGATTGAAGATCTATTGCATTTAAGTGGCGTTGAACTGAGGGATATAACCGATGCGCGTCTTCTGATCGAAACCTCCATAGTAGAGGCGGCGGTCGCACGCGCAACAGAAGCCGACCTCGACCGGATGCAAAAAAATATCGATATGGTGGAAGAACTGACTCGCAACGGCGAAATGGAGGCCAAGACAGAGCTTAATATTGGTTTCCATATTTTATTGGCTGAATGTACCGGTAATCCGGTTCTCATTCTTCTGATGCGCGTCCTAATGGATTTATTACGCCAAGTACACTTTCCGATTTCGGCAAACGACACAGCTGGTGTTGTCGATTCTAGGCGTAGGTTTTTAGCACGACTTCGTTCTCGGGATGCCGCGGGAGCGGCAGACGAAATGTCTGAACATCTGACCCATCTGCACCAGTTGTTTACAAAAGTTTAGTACTTGGATTTATTTTAACCAAGCAGCAATAGAGATGTGTAGGTGAAAGCGGTGGAACCAGCCCTTCGATGAAACTCTCTACATTCGTTATCGATGGGATCCCATCGTTCGTAATGGTAGATGGTATCCCTGTATTCATATCTGTGGTCCTCGACTCTCAAAAGTAAACGGACTAATCGCCCTACTAGATCCGATCAACTTGACTACCAAGGCGAAATCACCTTGATCGTGAGAAATACGAGCCCCTTTATCCCACGTTAGGTGGTACTGGAACATATTCGCGGAGTCATCTACCTAAATGACCGGTGTATTTGCGACTCCATGCGTCACAGAAAATTCAATTTCACTCAGGGAGAAGAATTTTTTCCGATATGGCGCCTCGGGCCTTAGCCGGTTAAGGCTGACGAATTAAGCGATAGGCACGGCGATATACGGATGACGGCACAGGTCAATAGTGAAAATCACCAAGATGACACCACCACCAATATCCGGTATGAATTCACTTGTTTTAGCACCGGTACTTCCACACGGAATGCACTGGAGCCGGGCGATACCATGTCAACAGGCAAAACGACCGCATCCGAGGCCCGACTAGATCAACCGAAGTGGCCTCGCAAAGGAGACATGGTCGAAGGCTGAATTGCCGGTGTCAGGATCCTCTTAAACCAGATAGAGGCCGAAACGGCTTAGAACGTATTTCCCACGCTTACCTGTTGAGGCGGTGCGAGCCGTTTTGTAAACTCCGACCGCGTCTCCGATTGGCATTAACGCAGAACAAATGAACGGATTTTATTATGAGTGACGTAACGTTTCACAACGCCCTCAAAAAGGATCAACTGGACGAAGACGAAGCTATCCAGGTGATAATTGAAGGAAAAGAAGTCGCGATCATCAACCTCGGTGGTGAATTCTTCGCGATGGACGATATCTGTAGTCATGCATATGCCTCGATGGCCGACGGATACCTTGAGGGAGAATGCCTGGAATGTCCCCTGCATGGGGCACAGTTTAACGTAAAGACTGGTAAGGCAGAAACCCCACCTGCAACGGTAGACCTTGAAACATACGAAATTAAGATCGAAGGCGACGACATTTTTGTCGGCCTCCCAAATGTATAAGGAACGGACTCACCTATGACCGTAGACCAAACTTTTGTCGTTATTGGGGCCGGACAAGCCGGCGGATGGACAGCCAAGACGCTTCGCGACGAAGGGTTTGACGGTCGTATCATACTCATAGGGGACGAGAATTTTCCACCGCACGAACGTCCCCCTTTGTCAAAAGAGGTTCTGCTTGGGGAACCCGCGCGAGACTTGTGCCTTTTGTGGCCATCGGAAACGCTCGATGAGGCCGAGATTGAAATGCGTCTCGGGGTCCGCGTTACAAAAATAATTCCGGATATCCATGAACTCACTCTCCAGAGTGGTGAAACCGTTCATTGGGACAAGCTGATGATTGCAACAGGCGGGCGAGCAACGACGCTGCCAGTCGAGGGCGCCGATCTCGATGGGGTATTCACGCTGCGGACCATCGATGACGCTGAAACTATTCACTCGAGGATTACGGGCGACGCAACAGTTCTGGTTATCGGCGCTGGCTGGATTGGCTTGGAAGTCGCTGCAGCAGCCCGCAAACAAGGTGCGCCAACCATCATAATAGAACTAGCTGACCGAGTCTGTGCCCGCGCACTCACTCCCGATATGTCACAGTGGATCCACGATCTTCACGTCCGTAACGGAGTTGATATCCGATGCGGTGTCTCCTTCAGTCATTTCAAAGGCAATGGCGGCCTCAAGCACGCTGTCCTGTCGGACGGTTCCATTATTGAATGCGACATTGCCGTCGTTGGTATCGGGCTAACCCCGAACACTGAACTTGCATCGGCGGCCGGTCTAGAAACGGACAACGGTATCGTCGTCGATGAACAATGCCGAACCTCCCACCCGGACATTTATGCCGCCGGTGATAACGCTCGCCATCCGAACCCTTTTCTCGGCCGACATATACGTCTAGAGTCTTGGGAGAATGCCCAAAATCAGGCTATCTGCGCGGCCAAGGCGATGTTGGGTGGTGAAGAGACCTATGCCGAAATTCCGTGGTTCTGGTCCGACCAGTACGGTGCGAACATACAAATGATGGGCCTGCCAAAAGAATGGAACGAGACCGCAGTTCGTGGCAATCGCGAAAAGGGAGAATTCGTAGAATTCTATCTCAAGGACGGGAAACTGGAGGGCGCGGCGGCGATCAATAACCCCCGCGACTTGCGCTTTACCCGACGTATGATGATGTCGGATAGAATATTCAGCGCATCGGATCTTGCCGATCCCGATATTAAACTTCAGAAACTCCTCAAAGGCTAAACAGTTAGCCTATAGCAAACCTAGCTCACGGAGCTCTTCCGCCATCGCGGCTGGCAATTCACCGGAATCGTCGCAAATTTCAAGCGCGTCTGCCGGTGCGTCTCTTTGTTCCAAATATCTCCAGCCCTGAAAGGGTCGGCAGGGACGTGCCTGTACCGAGACCAATTCTGGGTCAAGGATTAAAGCACAACGCGGTAAGCCGCGTTTATTAACTGTCTTGTCGATACCGATAATGCGCTGACGGGCACGGATGGCACCCTTGATTACCCAATATATTGACCCGCCTCCTAAAATTTGGTCAACACGGCGTGGAGTAGATTTCGTAAGATGGCGGACTCGGGGCTCGTCCGATTTAGCACCCCCCACCAATCTATGAGCCTGCCTCTCGACTAGTTGTGCGTAGCTTTCGACGCCAACAGCGAGTTTAATCAAATGAACAACCATGGCACGATAATAAACCGCAAATTTATCACGTTCATCGGTGCTGTAGCGGAAAGTTGTGGAAAAGTCGTTTATAGGTTTTCTGAACTAAATGGTCGAAATCAGTATCGATTTCACCCCTAGGCAATTTGTTTCCGCCTTTTCCAATCTTCATTATAGCAAGTAAATCTGAAATAATCACCGAAGAAGTTTTCAACCACGTCGGCCATCTAGTTCACCCTATAAGATGCTGGGGTAACATTTGTAATTTCGATCTCAAAATAATTAACTCGGGTTAAACTAAACCCGCTAAGCGGAATATTGTCCGACCTTAAGAAGTGTTAGACTAGGAACCAAGCACCGAGACCGAGAAACGCCATAAACGCTACGACATCGGTAACGGTCGTGAGGAACACACCGGAGGCGATTGCAGGATCGAAACGTGTTCGAGACAGACCTAGCGGGATCGCAGCCCCCGCCAAACCGGCAATAACCATCGTTATAACCATTGCCACCGCCATTACGATGGCAATTCCGAAGTTCCCGGACCAAATCCATGCGATAAGACCGATAATTACCGCAAATAACACCCCGTTAAAGGAACCAACCAAGATTTCCTTAGACAAAACACGCAAAGCGTTCGCTGGGATTAGCTGCTTCATCGCGATAGCACGCACAGCAACGGTGAGTGTCTGGGTACCTGCATTTCCACCCATGGAAGCAGCGATTGGCATCAGAACCGCCAGCATTACAACCTGCTCAATAGTCCCTTGAAAAAGCCCAATAACAATTGACGCCATAATCGCAGTTAATAAATTGAGAAACAGCCAGGAAAAACGTGACTTCCCAGTATCTAGAACGGCTGCATAAAGATCATCTTCCTGAACACCACCAAGCCGCATTATATCCTCCTCGGCTTCCTGATATATAACGTCGACGATATCATCAATTGTTATCACGCCGATCAGCCTGTCCGAATCGTCGACAACGGGTGCCGAGATCAAATCCTGCTGGGCAAAAACATATGCAACCTCTTCCTGGTCCATATTGACCGGAACCGAAACGAATTCACTCAACATGATGTCTCGGATAGCGACCGGCCTTTTGGTCCGTAGAATATGGCTTAGCGCAACGTAGCCTATCAAGCGGTGCCGCGGATCGACCACGAAAACATCGTAAAAATCATTTGGCAATTCGGCGTTTTCGCGCAGAAAATCAATCACCTCGCCAACGTTCCAAAAAGACGGCACCGCAACAAATTCGCGCTGCATAAGGCGACCGGCGCTCTCTTCGGGAAACGTCAGCCCCTCTTCCAACATCATTCGTAGCGAATGAGGTATTCCATGAAGGACCCGCCTTTGCTTAGTTTCTTGAAGCGTGGATATCAGGCTCAAGGCATCGTCAGATTCCAGATCTGAAATCACCTCGGCGATCTTATCAGTACCCAGTTGTTCGACAATTTCGTCGCGAATCTTTTCATCCAACTCCGTCAAGATTGCGGGCTTAAAATTTTGCCGTATAAGGTCAACAAGCTTAGCCCGCATTGGGCCCCGTAACATTTCGATCAAATCGGCGACCTCGGCGGCATGAAGCCGCGATACGATTTGCCCGATTGCAACGTCGTCATTGGAATTCAAAGCAACGATCACGTTCTGAACCACGTCCGGGTTAAGGCCAAGCAAATCCGCCGCCTGAACTGGTGATATGCCTTCTGTAACTTCTGTATCTGCAGAACCTATAACCATTCGGATCACTTCCGGTATTCGGCTGCCCGACTTCACCGATATGTATAAAAAAGACCAGGCCCGCTCAAAATTGGCAGGCCTGGTTTAATCTGGTGCGGTCGAGAAGACTCGAAC
>DBHK01000007.1:80737-104380 GCA_002295635.1 Alphaproteobacteria bacterium UBA830
CTACCAATTCCGCCACGACCGCACGTCGATAAAAATCTCCGTTTTCCTTGATTTTTTAGGGCGTTGTGACATACCAAATTGATGTTTCGATCGCAAGAGCCGAGCTTTCATGAATTTCTCGCCTCCCATTGAATGGCACATTTCCCGGGGCTTAATAGAATACCCGACCGCAATAAAGACTATGGAAAGACGAGTAGCTAGTATCTCCGCAGGTGGGAATGAAGCAATATGGCTAGTCGAACATCCCCCCCTCTATACGGCTGGTACGAGTTCCCGCCCCGACGACCTGATCGATTGCGACCGTTTTCCCGTGTATACAGCGGGGCGCGGCGGTGAATACACCTACCATGGGCCGGGGCAACGGGTGTGCTATGCGATGCTTGATCTAGATCAGCGTGGACGAGATATCCGCCGCTATGTTCGTGATTTAGAAGACTGGGTGATAATAACACTACGAGATTTAGGAATCATGGGTGAGCGACGAGATGGTCGGGTTGGTATTTGGGTAGAACACCGTTCAGAAAACGGTACAGTCATTCGGGAAGAAAAGGTGGCAGCTATCGGGGTCCGGGTCCGCCGTTGGATCAGTTTCCATGGAGTATCGATCAATCTAGAGCCGAACCTAAGCCACTATGAAGGAATCGTTCCCTGCGGGATTTCTGAATTTGGCGTGACATCGCTTAAGCAGCTGGGGCTATCAATATCAATGGCGGAACTCGATGACACGTTGAGGGCATCATTTGAAACCGTGTTTGGTAGGCAAACCGTTACAAGGTCGGACACTCCATAATTTGTAAAATTTGGATGAAGGTTCTTTGCTAGTTTTACTTGTCCAATCTTAGACCTGAGCTAGTTGGTTTTTTGCATGGATGAAATATCGGATTCCTCACGGAAGAAAAGGCTCAAACGTACAATGTTTCTACCATTCAATATTTTTGCCTGCTGCGCTGCCTAAAAAGTTAAGAATCCATCCAGAATGCAAGCGGTTATCGGCACATAAACAGACGTCATGTTGTGTCGCAAAGCAGGTCCAAAAATCTTGCGGCCATAATTACATCCGCCCGAAGACTCTCCCTGCGTTTCATCACCTCCGGGTCTTCTCCCCATTTATTAATCTGATCGGTCTCTTCTAGGAGAGAATATTCCCAGGCAGTTATCGCATCGATTTCCCCAAATGCCATGGCCAATCCTAGTACCACTGATCCACACGCCGATGTGGCCATATGAAGCGCTGACAAACCAAAAACGTCAAAAGAAGCCACTAAATCACGAATGGCATTCAAATCCCGCTGGCTCTGTTTCAGGGGCAAGACTGAGGCAGTTGACTTGAGTTCTATCCCCTTCTCATCACGCAGCCAGCAAAGCAATGGTTCCCAGTGCCGATTCTGCTTTTCATTAAGCTCAGGCGGTTCAATCGTTCGATAACATACCAAATCGGTTTCTGCGAACGTAACAATCTCCTCGATGACAACCTCGCAATGCGCCGAAACACGGTCGACAGCGGTATTCGCCAATCGTGTGAGTTTCATACAACTCGGATCAATCTCGTCTTCATCAGTCCGCCATTCGTCTGCCACGGCGACCGCGAGTGATTCAGATGGCAGTGAAAGGTCATTTTTAGCAGGTGTCTTTATGGGCCGTTCGTCCAGATAAATCGAATACCCATCGTCTCTCTCGCGGACGCTAACATTTTTATATAATTTTTTCACGGCCCCAAAGTTCCACTGATCAGCAAAGCCGAATACTCATGAAGCTGATCGAATTCATCTACGACATGGTGTGCGCCGGCATCCCTCAACTTCTGTTTGGGATGAACCCCCCATGTTACCCCGATCGCTCCCGTCCCGGCATTCCGCCCGGTTAAAATATCGTACGTCGTGTCCCCAATCATTACCGTGTCTTCGGGTGCCGCGCCGACATCGGCCATTGCTTCGTTCAGAAGATATGGATCAGGCTTTCCGGGTCCTAGATCAGCCGTTTTAACTGTCGAAAAACGGTCGGACAGCCCCGCTTGATCAAGCAAATCATAAAAACGTCGGTTTGACCGGCTTGTTACGATCGCCAGCACGTAGTCATCCTCTTCAAAACGATCAAGCATTTCAGAGGCACCAATAAAAATCTCTTCTACCGGTCGATCGGGCGGGGAGCGATCACCGCGAGCGATTTCTGCATGGTACTCGTGGATCATAGACACTTCTCGCGCACCAGCTCCAGGAACGAGGGTTTCGACACTCTTTTCCCAAGGCAAGCCGATGATATTCCGAATCTGGTCATCAGACACCTCGGGAAATCCTAATGCATTCCAGCAGGCCCGGACACCGATAACGATCGACGGAATGCTGTTCAACAGTGTCCCGTCCAGATCAAATGCCGCCAATCGTACCTTAGAGCTCATTCCGCCTTCTACCCCCGCCCCATGTCGAAACCGAAAAACTGCCACGATTGGATTAGTTTTGCAGGTAATGGCGCCGTTACACGCAATTCTCCACCGGATGGGTGCGGTAGTTTAATTGACCGAGCATGAAGATGTAGTGTCTCCGGATACGGTGTCCCATCGAGAATTGCCGCTTTTCCCCCATATTTCCGATCGCCTGCGATTGGGGTGTTCATGCCCGCACAATGAACTCGAAGTTGGTGTTTCCTGCCGGTCTGAGGTTTTAAGAGCAGCCAGGATACCTTCCGGCCAGCTGCATCGACCACCCGGTAGTCCGTTATTGCAATCTTACCCATCGCAGCATCGGCTATTACCTTCTCGTATCCATCCCGGCCTGTCGATTTAATAAGAGGGTGACTTATCGTCCCTTGGCGTGGCGACGGAACTCCAGACACAAGCGCCCAATAGGATTTTTCAGCAGCTCGTCCTCTAAACGATTCTCCAAGTTTTGCCGCGACGGAAGCGCTACGAGCGACCAGCAAAACGCCACTAGTATCGAGGTCTAGTCGGTGCACCAGCTTTGGTCGGTCTTCGCCGGGATTAACCAATCCTGCCAGAAGTCCGTCAATATGCCGTCCAACACCGCTTCCGCCCTGCACGGCTATCCCTGCAGGTTTGTTCAGTGCAATCACATCAGCATCTGAATACAGGACCAAGGAATTGATCCAGGAACAATCAATCGGACTGACTTCTTGATCGATAGCCGACCGCTCCGACTCTGTCACTAATTCGAGCGGGGGTATACGAACTTTCTGACCAGCTTCCAGCCGGGATGACGATTTTACACGCCCGCCGTCCACACGTATCTGCCCCTTTCTTAGAAGCTTTTCGAGCCTACCGTGTTTCAACTCGGGAAAATGCCGTCTAAACCACCGATCGACGCGGATGTTGGTTTCCTCAGTCGCCACTTCACGAGTTTGAACTCGCCTCATAAGAGAATTACTCGCGCCAGACCCAATCCTGCAAAAAGCCCTCCCAAAGATAGTATAAGGGTACCAATCACATAAAATACTGCGAGATGGGGCCGGTTGCGTTTCGTCAAAATCAAAATATCCATCGAAAATGCTGAAAAGGTTATGAAACCGCCCAGAACGCCGACGACTAGGAATAACCTGAATTCCGCTGACAGAGCCCAGCACTCCGCCAAAATCTCTATTATGACACCGAAACATAGGGAACCACCAAACTTGACAACTACCGTGCCCCATGGAAATCGTCCGCCTATTATCTGAACCGTTGCAATTCTTATCGCATATCGCAAAGACGCGCCTACTTCGCCACCGGGTACTACCAAAAAAGACATTTTCATAGCGTTCTAACCGTCTTCACTCTGTATCGAGGTACGTAGTTTTTCCCAGTATTCCAAACGTTCCGAAATATCGCGTTCGAAACCACGATCAAACGGATGGTAAAACTTCTCTCTCGAAATCTCCTCTGGAAAATAGTTCTTGCCGGAAAATCCCTCTTCCGAATTATGGTCGTAATGATAATCGTGTCCGTATCCAAGGTCTCTCATCAGAGTGTTTGGCGCATTAAGAATATGCTTCGGCGGCGACAAAGACCCGCTCGACTTGGCTGATCTGGCAGACGACTTAAAAGCCGAATAAACCGCATTAGACTTTGGCGCAGTCGCAAGATAGATCACGCACTGAGCAACCACGAGATCTCCTTCGGGTGACCCAATCCGTTCATATGCCTCCCACGCGGCAATCGATTGGCTTAGCGCATTGGGATCCGCTAAGCCAATATCTTCTACCGCGAAGCGTGTCAGGCGCCGCAGAATATAGCGTGGGTCTTCTCCTCCATCTAACATGCGCGCAAACCAGTAAAGCGAAGCATCTACATCGGATCCGCGCAAAGATTTATGAAGTGCGCTGATCAAATTGTAATGCGCTTCTTGGGTCTTATCATATAGTGGCGCACGTTTCTGAATACGCTCGGTTAGCTCAGCAACATCAAGAGGAGCCGACGCGGGGATTGCCCGGATTTCCTCAACGAGATTAAGCAAATACCGGCCATCCCCGTCTGCCATGTCGCAGATTGATCGCCTAGCATCGTTTGTTAACGGTAAAGGCTGACCAAATTCTGCCTCAGCCCGCGTCAAAATGTTCTCCAGCGCAACTTGGTCAAGTCTATTAAGTACCAAGACGTGGCATCGAGACAATAAAGCGCTGTTGAGCTCGAAAGACGGGTTCTCTGTCGTTGCACCGACCAAGATAATAGTACCGTCCTCTAAATATGGGAGGAATCCATCCTGTTGTGTGCGGTTAAAGCGGTGAATTTCATCGACGAACAACAACGTCCCCTTCCCAAGGGCCCGACGTTCCACGGCAGCATCGAAAATCCGGCGTAGATCTGCTATACCTGAGAATATGGCAGATATGGCCTCGAAGTAAAAATTTGTCGTGTCCGCCAGAAGCCGTGCGAGAGTAGTCTTTCCTGTCCCAGGCGGTCCCCACAGGATCATGGACGTAACTCTGCCTTCTTGAACCATACGCCCCAGCGGGGCGGTCGGGCCCAACAAGTGATCTTGGCCGAGGACATTTTCTAACCTACTCGGTCGCAAACGGTCCGCGAGCGGTTTTGGTACTTGAGCCTCAAAAAGGCCCCCACTCCCATTACCCATTCTTCAACCCCTGATAAGGAGCTGGAGCAGGCGTCCAGATCGTCTGATCTCGATTCGCCACGCCTTGTAGTCCGTCCTCAATAATTTCTTAAGACGAGCAACCGAGGATATTTTTGCGTGGTTTAACCGAATAAGTATATCTCCCGGCTTTAGGCCTATTCGATCAGCAGGCGACCCCCTCTTGAGGCGCAAGACAATAACACCTGTCGATCCATTCTTAAGTGCCAGTTCTTCAACTAAAGCCGGGGACAAGTTAGCGATCTCCGCACCTGCGTACGGATTGGATCCAGTAATTAACCACAAATCACGTGGCGGCTCCTCGGGAGCAGCGATGAGATTAACTCGCCTTTCAAACGGTCGCCCGCTGCGAATAGCCCTGATAAGCGTTTGGCCACCAACCAGTAGTGTTGCTATTCGAAATTTTAGGGAATTCGCATCGGGTACATCTTTACCATCGATAGATACAATTACATCCCCGACCTTCAGTCCCGCGACAGCTGCAGGACCCCCGGGATGGACGGAATTCAACAATACGCCGGATGGCGTGGGTAGCTTTAGAGAACGCGCAATATCAGCATCCACGGTCTGACCACTTGCGCCGACCCAAGGTCTAATGACCACTCCACCTTTGACCGCACTATCAATAACGGTGGCAACCATATTCGACGGTATGGCAAAGCCTATGCCGTTAGAACCACCACCGCGCGAATAAATCGCCGTATTAATCCCGATAAGTCCACCATCCAGAGAAATTAACGCTCCGCCTGAATTACCGGGGTTAATGGCCGCATCCGTTTGGATAAAAAAATCAAAATCACTTACTCCACGTGCCGTGCGCGCTAACGCTGAAACGATGCCGCTTGTTACCGTCTGCCCGACGCCAAAAGGGTTCCCAATGGCCAGAACAAAATCACCAACCTCGAGGGTGTCGGAGTCTCTAAGACTGAGGTAAGGTAACTTCTCAGTTCGACCCTTGATCCGCAGGATGGCGAGGTCGGTCTTTTTATCCCGTGTTACAACATCGGCCTCGAATTCTCGGCGATCCGCCAAAACAATTGTTATTTCATCTGCTTTGTCGATGACATGGAAATTCGTAACAACCAAGCCGTCATTGCTGACGATAACGCCGGACCCAAGGGAATTCTGAACACGTTTACGGGTTCTTCCACCGAATTCGAATTTCTCGCCAAAAAATTGTCTGAAAAATGGGTCATTAAACAACGGCGTTTGAGCCCGGGTTTGTATGACCCGTCGAGTATAGATATTGACCACTGCAGGTGCCGCAGATTTAACGAGTGGTGCAAAAGATAGCTGCGTTTGGGCGCGTGAAGATGGTAAAATCTTCTTCTGCTTCGACAAACTAGATTCTACAAAAATCAGAATGCTTGCGGCAACCGCTAAAGTAAAACCAATTTTTCTCACAAAGCCTTTTATCATGATACTATTTTAGTAGTTTCCATACCTCTTTCCTCAACGCAGAAGGGCGGTCCAAAGAACCGCCCTTTCTATTTCGCCGTTTGCAAATCGATCCTAAGCAACGGCTTCTTGCTCCCGCTCTTCATCCAAAAGAACAGGACCGGAGTCTTGGCCCTTCGCGTCAGCATCTCGTTCTACTAATTCGATGACTGCCATCGGAGCTGAATCGCCGTAACGGAATCCCGCCTTGATTACGCGGGTATATCCCCCGGGTCGATCTCGGTAACGGTCGGCCAGCGTGGTAAAAAGTTTATCGGCAATAATCTTATCTCCGTGCAGCCGCGAGATCGCTATACGCCGGGCATGGAGGTCACCCCGCTTACCGAGTGTAATTAACCGGTCAACTACAGAGCGGAGTTCTTTAGCCTTGGGCAGGGTAGTCTTGATCTGCTCATGCTTTAGAAGCGCTGCGGCCATATTACCGAACAAGGCTTTTCTGTGTGAGCTCGTGCGATTGAGCTTTCGGCCACTCATACGATGGCGCATTGTAAGATCCTCTTATTATTTCCGCCGACTCAGTAAGGCTCGTCCAAACGTTTTGCCATATCCTCAATATTTTCAGGTGGCCATTCCGTAATCTCCATGCCGAGATGTAAACCCATCGTTGAGAGGACTTCTTTGATTTCGTTAAGTGACTTACGGCCAAAATTAGGGGTTCGAAGCATTTCCTGCTCAGTCTTCTGAACAAGGTCACCGATATAAATG
The DNA here is from genome assembly GCA_002295635.1 of Alphaproteobacteria bacterium UBA830. Lineage (GTDB taxonomy): Bacteria > Pseudomonadota > Alphaproteobacteria > MPNO01 > UBA830 > UBA830. Next base: position 87,979 of record DBHK01000007.1, read on the forward strand.
ATATTATCGTTTTTAAGGCAGTTGGCCGATCGCACCGATAGTTCTAGCTCGTCAACCTTACGTAGCAGATTGCGGTTAAATGCCGGTTCTGCTGCCTCAATTGTCTCTTGGATCGCGCGTGGCTCCTCGAAATTAATAAACATTTGCAATTGATCCTGCAGGATCCGCGCCGCAAGAGCCACCGAATCTTCCGGCGAAATTGTACCGTCAGTCTCAACGTCCATAACCAATTTGTCGTAGTCCGTCCGTTGCCCAACCCGGGCGTTTTCAACCCGATAGGCGACACGACGCACTGGACTGAATACTGCGTCGACCGGAACAAGACCGATCGGAGAATCCTCTGCTCTATTTTCGGCAGCAGGCACATAGCCTTTGCCAGAATCGACGGTCATTTCCATTGAAATCTTAGCACCATCATCCAGTGTGCAGATGACAACATCAGGATCAATAATATCGATATCATGGGTTGCCTCAATCATGCCAGCAGTGATTTCTCCGGGCCCAGAAGCGGTCAGTGTAATTCGTTTTGGGCCTTCTCCGTGCATGCGCAACGCGAGAGACTTGATGTTGAGAACAACATCGGTGACGTCTTCGCGGACACCTTGGATTGAAGAAAATTCGTGCAAAACTCCGTCGATTTGGACAGCTGTGACTGCCGCGCCTTGCAATGACGATAACAGAATGCGCCTAAGCGAGTTGCCCAAAGTAGTTGCGAATCCGCGCTCCAGCGGTTCTGCAGTGATAGAAGCGAAGCGGGAGGCCTCTTCCCCAGAATCTATGTCGAGCTTGGTGGGTTTAATCAGTTCTTGCCAATTCTTATGAATGACCGTCATACCGTTATCCTCACAGCGGCGTGATGCCGCACTTGGGTTCTTGCTTTTGTGCCGCACCAAAGGAACGGCGAGAATTTTTAACTTATACCCGGCGCCGTTTTCTTGGGCGGCAGCCGTTGTGCGGGATCGGTGTTACATCCCGTATTGCCGTAATATTGAATCCTACGGCCTGCAGCGCCCGGAGTGCAGATTCTCGTCCGGAGCCGGGCCCCTTTACTTCTACTTCAAGCGTTTTTACCCCATGTTCCTGCGCTTTTTGGCCCGCGTCCTCAGCCGCCATCTGCGCAGCATAGGGCGTCGACTTTCGGGAACCTTTGAATCCCTGCGACCCCGCCGATGACCAAGCAATAGAATTACCTTGCGCATCAGTAATTGTGATCATGGTGTTGTTAAAGGTCGCGTTTACATGAGCAACGCCGGAGGTGATATTTTTACGTTCGCGGCGGCGGGGTCGTACTGTTGCTTGTCTTGCCATTGTCTGTTCCTATTATCCGCCTATTTCTTGCCTGCAACCGGGCGTGCTTTACCTTTGCGAGTCCGGGCATTTGTGTGGGTACGTTGCCCACGAACGGGCAGTCCGCGCCGATGGCGCAGCCCCCGATAGCATCCGAGGTCCATTAAACGTTTTACATTCATCGCTGTTTCGCGCCGAAGGTCACCCTCAATCGTATAATCCCGATCAATAACATCACGGATTCGCGCTAATTCGTCGTCACCAAGATTGTTCGCGCGGGTCTCGTAGGCCACGTTTGCTGCTTTGCATATTTTAACTGCCGACGTACGGCCGATACCGAATATATAGGTCAGCGCTACCGCTACAGGTTTGTTTGGCAGGTTTACACCTGAAATGCGTGCCACGACGCTGTCTCCCTAGCGTTCAAGTCATTGAAAAAATGAAATAATATTCCGATTAGCCCATTTGGACGGAGCGCGGCGATTATAGGATCTAATCGCCTTAAGTCAACCATTAGTGAGCCTCCAAAACAGCTTCAATCTGGCGAGTAACTTCGTCGATTTCGGCCATACCATCGACACATCTCAGCGTGCCTTGATTTTCATAATAAGGAAGCAATGGCGCCGTTTGAGCATGATAAGATTCGAGGCGAGAAGCGACGGTTTCAGGATTATCATCTTTACGCCGGGTAAATTCGGTCTTACCACAGTTGTCACAAACACCTTCGGTCAGAGGTTTCTGAAATATGTCATGGTATCCAGCGCTACAGTTACTACAGCTATAGCGGCCAGAAATACGCTCGACAAGAATGGTATCGTCGACCTTCATTACAATCACGTGGTCCAACTTAACGTTCATATCGGAGAGCATCTCGTCTAGCGCCTCAGCCTGTGCGGTGGTTCGGGGAAATCCATCTAGTATAAACCCTCTGGCGCAATCCGGGTGCTGGATTCGATCCTTGATCATGGCGATCATGACAGAGTCCGATACTAACTCACCACGCTCCATTATCGCTTTTGCCCGCCGGCCGATTTCGCTATCCGATGCGACAGCGGCGCGCAACATGTCGCCGCTCGACAACTGAACTAAACCTCGGCTTTCCTCTAGCCGTTTTGCCTGTGTACCCTTGCCGGCGCCGGGCGGACCCAACAACATCAGGCTCATCCGCTACGTCCCCTCAATCTTGATTTTTTGACCAGCCCCTCATATTGATGGGCGATGAGGTGTGACTGGACTTGGGCAACTGTATCCATTGTTACCGTCACTACAATTAACAAACTTGTACCTCCGAAGTAGAAGGGCACGCCGTATTGGGAGATTAATATTTCTGGCATAATGCTAATCGCGGTTAAATAGATCGCGCCGACGACCGTAAGCCTCGTCAAAATGAAATCTAGATACTCGGCAGTGTTCTTACCGGGGCGAATACCCGGAACGAACCCTCCATATTTCTTTAGATTATCTGCGGTTTCGGTTGGATTAAAAACGACCGAGGTGTAGAAAAATGCAAAAAAGATAATCATTGCAGCGTATAGTAACAGATACGCTGGCTGCCCCCTTCCGAGATAGGCAGTAACGTCACCCAGCCAATCAGGGCCCGCATTTGCCGAGAAGTTGGCAACAGTGATCGGTAACAGAAGAAGAGAACTAGCAAAAATTGGTGGAATAACTCCCGCGGTATTTACCTTCAATGGTATGTGGGAATTCTCCCCGCCAACCATCTTGTTACCCTGTTGCCGTTTAGGATATTGAACGATAACCCTTCGTTGTGCGCGTTCAACATATACAATGAACGTGATCACACCGACCGCCATAATGATTAAAAAGATAATGAGCAAGGCAGACAGCGCGCCAGTGCGGCCAAGCTCCAGCGTACCAACCAGTGCCGCAGGCATCTCGGCCACTATTCCTGCGAAAATTATCAGCGAAATTCCATTTCCAACACCACGAGCCGTAATCTGCTCACCCAACCACATCAAGAACATCGTACCACCAACTAATGTAATTACGGTGGTAGCGCGGAAAAAAGCACCGGGGTCGGCTACGGCTACGCCTTGGGAACCAGTCATTCCCTCAAGACCGACTGCGATGCCATAGGCCTGCAATGCAGCCAGAGCGACTGTGCCGTAGCGGGTATACTGATTTAATTTTTTTCGACCTACCTCCCCTTCTTTTTTTAGCGCCTCAAAATGTGGGTGGATAGCCTGTAGTAGCTGCATGATGATCGATGCAGAGATATACGGCATTATATTAAGAGCGAAGATAGTCATCCGAGCGAAAGCCCCACCGGACAACATATTAAACATATCCAGAATTCCACCAGCCTGCTGCTGAAAAATGTCCTGAAGGATCGACGGGTCAATACCAGGAAGGGGTATCCACGTGCCAAGTCTATAGACGATCAAAGCACCCAGTGTGAACCAGATGCGTTTCTTGAGTTCTGTCGCCTTAGCAAAGTTCGAGAAGCTAATCTGCGAGGCGAGTTGTTCGGCGGCAGACGCCATAAACTATTCCTTATCTATCTCCGCGCCGTCGTCCACACGCGCCGCTGGCGTTCCTTCACCAACAGAATTTTTTTGCTCCGGGGGCGCTTTCTTTTCGTTTTTTGAGAGTAAAATGGTAAGTTTGCCTCCAGCCTTTTCGACCGCGTCTACTGCACCTTTGGAAGCACCAGAAACTTCAATCTGAAGCTTGATGTTAATTTCACCTTTTCCGAGTATTCGGACGCCATCCCTCTTGGATTTGATTACTCCCGCTGCGACGAGTCCATCTTCAGTAACGACTTTACTCGGATCGAGCTTTCCAGCATCGGCTGCCTGCTGCAGACGACCAATATTAACAACACGGTATTCCTTCCGGAATATGTTCTTAAAACCGCCCTTTGGTAGACGGCGGTATAGTGGCATTTGGCCGCCCTCAAAACCAAGTAGAGATACACCACTACGAGACTTCTGCCCCTTGTGACCCCGCGCGGAGGTTTTACCGGTACCGGAACCGATGCCTCGGCCAACGCGCTTCCGCCGATGCCTTGCACCCTGATTATCCGAAATTTCATTCAGTTTCATCATCTACTCCCGTGAGCGGAGATATACTCGCGCTCGTCCTTACTCTTCCACTCGCACCAAGTGTTTTACTTTATTAACCATGCCGCGAACGGCTGGGGTGTCCTCTAATTCGCTGGTCCGGTTAATTTTATTAAGGCCTAATCCGACGAGGGTTTGCCGTTGATCTCTAGGACGCCCGATCGGGCTACCGATCTGAGTAACTCGTAATGTTTTTTTGTCATCAACCATATTCTACGCATCCATCCGTTCTTCAGGACGACGACCAACGATATCGCCAATCTTACGTCCACGCCGCGTCGCAACCATCCTCGGCGACTGCAGATTCTTTAAAGCTTCGAACGTTGCTTTGATCATATTGTGGGGATTTTGTGTTCCGAGGGATTTCGCAACGACATCCTGAACGCCCAAAGTCTCGAAAATAGCCCGCATAGGACCGCCGGCGATAATTCCAGTGCCAGGCGGAGCCGCCCGCAAAACGACCTTCCCTGCACCATAACGGCCCCGGACGTCGTGATGTAGTGTCCGGCCCTCGCGGAGCGGAACTCGGATCATATTGCGTTTTGCTTTTTCCGTACCTTTCCGGATTGCTTCCGGCACTTCTCTTGCTTTACCGGAACCGAATCCAACCCGGCCCTTTTCATCACCAACAACAACCAGCGCGGCAAAGCCGAAACGTCGGCCTCCTTTAACAACCTTTGCAACACGATTGATGCTAACAAGCTTATCAACAATATCGCTGTCTTCACGATTTTCTCGGTCGCGTCTTGGATTACGTGCCATATATCGATCTCCTAGAATGCCAGCCCGGCTTCGCGGGCTGCTTCGGCGAGCGCCTTCACTCGTCCGTGGTAAAGATATGGGCCGCGATCGAATACGACCTCCGTGACCCCCTTCTCTGTTGCGCGCTCAGCTAATAGTTTGCCGACAGCGGTACCAGCATCCAAGCCCGCTCCGGTAGACACACCTTCTTCTCGGCTAGACGCCGCCGCTAACGTCCTGCCATTCACGTCATCAATCACTTGAGCATAGATATACTTGTTTGAGCGAAAGACCGACAGACGTGGCCGACCGTTCGAACTTTTCCGAACTTTTCTACGTACACGGGCACGCCGCCGCTGTTCAAGCTTAGAATTACCAACCATGGCTATTTCTTCTTACCCTCCTTGCGGACGATAATTTCGTCCGCATATCGAACGCCCTTACCCTTGTACGGTTCTGGCTTACGAAAACCCCTAATTTCCGACGCAACTTGACCGACTTTCTGATTGTCGACACCGGATACAATTACCTCTGTTTGGGTCGGCGCATCGATCTTTATTCCCTCCGGTATTGGATAGCGGATTTCATGGCTATGACCCAGCTGGAGGACGAGATCTTTGCCCTGAACCTGTGCCCGATAACCAACACCCGTGATCTCCAACTTCTTTTCGAAACCAGCAGAAACACCTTTGACGATGTTATCGATAAGACTTCGCGTTGTACCCCACATAGTCCGTGCCCGCTTGGACTTATTTACCGGACGGACCCATACAAGATTTTCTTCCCGGGCAACCTCGACAACATCACTCAAATTCAGCGATAGTTCACCGAGTTTACCTTTGGCTTTGACAGTCTCGCCCTCTATCTGAAAGTCGACCCCATCCGGAACTTCCACAGGCAATAACCCAATACGTGACATATTTTGCTCCTGAGTCCCTAAAAGACTTCGCAAATAACCTCGCCGCCGACATTAGCAGCACGGGCTTCGTTATCCGACATCACACCCTGTGGGGTGGACAGGATGGAGATACCAAGACCGTTGTATACAGCCGGCAGATCACGAATCTTTGAATAGACCCGCCGACCCGGCTTCGAGACCCGTTGGATATGTCGGATCACCGGCGAGCCGTCGTGGTACTTTAATTCAATCCGAAGCTGGCTTAGGCCTTTTCGGATTTCTTCTGTTTCGTATCCGCGGATATAGCCCTCTCGCTTCAAAACTTCGAGCACATTCGCCCTCAATTTTGATGTCGGGGACAGAACAGCATTCTTATTTGCCCGCTGACCATTACGGATACGTGTCAAAAGATCACCGACGGGATCAGTCATACTCATCGTCGTTCTCTCCTCACCAGCTCGATTTGACCATGCCAGGAACCTGGCCATTTGAGGCAAGCTCGCGCAGCGCTATACGTGACATCTTGAATTTGCGGTAGACGCCCCTCGGACGGCCTGTAACCGCGCAACGGTTCTGAACACGAACCTTCGCAGAATTACGAGGCAACTTGGCTAACTTCAACCGAGCTTGGAAACGTTCATCCATTGGCAAATCGGCGTTATTCGCGATTTCCTTCAAGCGTTTCCGCTGAGCCTCGAATTTTTTGACCATACGGTCGCGTTTTAGGTTTCTTTCAATGGCGCTTTTCTTAGCCATGCGATCCTCCCAATCCCATTAGTTCATAAACGGGAAGTTGAAATTCCTGAGCAAGGACCGAGCCTGCTCGTCATTATCGGCGGTGGTGCACACCACGATATCCATACCCCGAAATTCATCGACAGAGTCATAGTCAATCTCAGGGAAAATAATTTGTTCTTGGATGCCCATTGCATAATTACCGCGCCCATCGAAACTTTTAGTCGATAATCCTCGGAAATCGCGCACACGCGGAAGTGCTATATTCACCAAACGATCAATAAATTCATACATACGGTCTCGGCGCAGGGTTACCTTAACCCCTATAGGCATCCCTTCCCGTAACTTAAACGTCGCGACTGATTTCCGCGCCCGGACAATGATAGGCTTTTGACCCGAAATAACAGTCATATCTCGTAGCGCATTATCAACCTTCTTAGAGTCATTTACAGCAGCACCAACGCCCATGTTAAGGACAATTTTTTCCAAACGAGGGATCTGCATTGAATTTGGGTATCCAAATTCCTCCTGCATCGAGGGTCGGATTGTAGAAATGTATGTTTCTTGCAAACGGGCAACCATCAACTCTCTCCCTAATCGATCACTTCGCCAGACCGCCGAGCGTAGCGGACCTTCCGGCCGTCTTCGAGTGTTCGAAAACCGATACGTGAGGCCTCTCCCCCTTCGGGGTCGAGCAGAGCTACGTTCGAAACGTGGATCGAGGCCTCCTTCTCAACGATACCACCCTGTTCTGTCTGGGTCTGACGCTGGTGACGCTTCACCATATGCACACCCTGAACCAAAACACGGTTTTGCTCCGTCAAAACCTTTAGGACGTTGCCTTTTTTACCTTTGTCCCGACCAGAGATGACTATTACCTCATCGCCTTTTTTTATTCGCGCAGCCATTATCTTACTCCGGTTTCACCGCCCTAAAGTACTTCTGGGGCAAGAGAAACAATCTTCATGTATCGCCGGGCACGCAGTTCGCGGGTCACCGGTCCAAAAATACGGGTGCCGATCGGTTCACCTGCATTATTCAGCAGTACCGCGGCATTTCGGTCGAATCGTATCGATGTCCCATCCGGACGCCGTATTTCTTTAGAAGTCCGTACAATGACAGCGCGGTGAACATCACCTTTTTTTACCCGGCCGCGCGGTATCGCCTCCTTAACGGACACGACGATTACGTCGCCAACCGTAGCCCAACGCCGTTTAGAACCACCGAGGATTCGGATGCACTGCACCCGGCGTGCGCCGGAATTATCGGCTACCTCGAGATTAGATTCAGGGATAATCATTGGTCTTGTCCTTATTCCTCAACGCTTCATGTGTCGTCGAAGACGACTTCCCAGCTTTTCGACTTGGAAATCGGTTTACATTCACGAATCCTAACGATCTCGCCGGCCGTACACTTGTTTTCTGGATCATGTGCCGCAAACTTTTTGGAGCGACGAATTATCTTTTTATACAACGGATGCTGAACCTGACGCTCGACGCGGACGGTTACGGTTTTGTCCGCTTTCGCTGAAACCACTGTCCCCTGGAGGATTCGCTTGGGCATATCCTATTCCTCGTTCCTTAAGATGGGTCAGCGACTTCGTGTCGCCGTTCGCTAATAATAGTTTTAATCCGCGCAATATCTCGGCGAACCTCACCCACTCGATTTGTCGCTTCCAGTTGACCGGAGGAACGCTGAAATCGCAGGTTTAGTTGCTCTCGCTTCAGCGTCTGAAGCTCATCTTTTAATTCATCGTCCGTTTTCTGACGTAGATCTACAGCATTCGCCATGATCACTCACTCCCACCAACTAGTCTGGTGACGACTTTGGTTTGCACCGGTAGTTTTGCTGCGGCAAGTTCAAGCGCTACCGTCGCTATTTCCTTTGGTACTCCATCTACCTCGAACATGATCCGGCCCGGTTTGACCCTGGCCGCCCAATACTCGACGGTGCCCTTACCCTTTCCCTGCCGAACCTCGGCGGGCTTTTGGGTTACAGGCACATCGGGGAATACCCGGATCCAGACGCGTCCGGAGCGGCGCATATGCCGGGTGATCGCCCGGCGTGATGCCTCGATTTGGCGCGCGGTGACACGACCTGGTGAGAGAGCTTTCAGCCCATAGGCGCCGAAAGTAAGCGTAGTCGCGCCTTTTGCGTTCCCTTTGATGCGGCCCTTGTGAGCCTTCCGGAACTTTGTTCTTTTTGGTGCAAGCATCTTACCGTTCCCGTTACGCCAACCTTAGCGGCTGACCTGCTGTTCCTGCAGTCGTTTATCCTGAGCCATGGGGTCGTGTGCCAGAATTTCACCTTTGAACACCCAAACTTTCACACCGCAGGCACCATATGTAGTGCGCCCGGTAGCCGTCCCATAATCGACGTCAGCTCGAAGGGTATGAAGCGGGACACGGCCCTCGCGATACCACTCCGTCCGAGCAATTTCCGCGCCGCCCAAACGACCGGCGCAATTGATACGTATACCCTCCGCACCCAGACGCATAGCCGACTGAACCGCGCGCTTCATTGCACGTCGGAACGCTACCCGACGCTCCAGTTGTTGGGCAATATTTTCAGCAACCAGCTTAGCATCTATTTCGGGCTTCCGAATTTCAACGATGTTCAGATGGGCTTCGCTACCGGTCATTTCAGCAACTTCCTTGCGAAGACGCTCTATATCGGCACCCTTCTTCCCTATCACCACCCCCGGTCGCGCAGAGTGAATAGTGACGCGAGCTTTCTTAGCAGGACGCTCTATAACAACCCGGCTTATACCGGCCTGCGATAGCTTGTCGAATAAATAATCCCGTAGCTTAATATCTTCGTGCAACAGGCCGGCATAATTATCGCCGTTGGAGTACCACCGCGAGTCCCATGTTCGGTTAATACCGAGACGGAGCCCGATTGGATTCACTTTTTGTCCCATTTAGGTTTCCTCCTCGACTTCGCGCACAACTACGGTGAGGTTACTGAAAGGCTTTTGGATCTTACCGACCCGACCGCGGGCACGGGCACGGAAGCGTTTCATCACGAATGCTTTACCAACTGTCGCCTCTGACACCACCAAACGATCTACGTCCAGTTGATGATTGTTTTCCGCATTGGCGATTGCAGCCTGCAGGACACTTTTTACTGTTCCAGCAATGCGTTTACGCGAGAAGCTGAGTTCTGCCAAAGCACGCTCTGCAGAGCACCCCCGAATCGACTGCGCAACAAGGTTAAGTTTCTGAGGGCTGACACGTATAGTTTTCGCGAAGGCCTGTGCCTCGTTATCGCCAAGACGGCGTTGATTGGACGGCTTGCCCATTTCAGCCCCTCTTTGCTTTCTTATCGGCAGCATGACCAAGATACGTACGAGTAGCTGCGAATTCACCAAATTTATGACCAACCATATTTTCCGTAACGAGTACCGGGATGTGCTTGTGTCCATTATGGACACCAAAGGTCAGCCCCACGAACTGCGGTAAAATTGTGGAACGTCGCGACCAAATTTTAATCACATCATTACGTCCTGACTCACGGGTTTCCTCTGCCTTTTTCAGGAGATAGCCGTCGACGAACGGGCCTTTCCAAACTGAACGGGCCATTGTGCCTCTCTCTTCTTACTTCTTGCGCCGCCGGCGCATAATTAGGTCATCAGATTTCTTTTTGCGCCGTGTGCGCGCACCCTTGGTGGGCTTACCCCACGGGGAAACGGGATGGCGGCCGCCGGAAGTGCGGCCTTCACCACCCCCATGGGGATGATCCACCGGATTCATCGCAACACCGCGAACTTGAGGACGCTTACCCATCCACCGCTTTCGACCCGCCTTAGACAAATTAATATTCTGGTTGTCAGAATTGGAAACAGCCCCAACCGTCGCCATACATTTTGCCGGCACCATACGAAGTTCACCGGACGTCAGCCTTACCTGAGCATAGCCAGAGTCCTTGCCAATCAATTGAACGTAAGTACCCGCTGCACGGGCTAGTTGGCCGCCTTTCCCGGGCTTCATCTCCACATTATGAATGATAGTACCGACCGGCATATTTTCCATAGGCATCGCGTTACCCGGCTTAATGTCGGCCCGTTTTCCAGATACCACAACGTCACCGTCCCGAAGACGTTGTGGCGCCAAAATATAGGCTTCATCACCATCCTCATATCTAATCAGAGCGATGAAAGCAGACCGGTTCGGATCGTATTCGATCCGCTTGACCTTTGCCGGAACATCGAATTTTGTACGCTTAAAATCGACGACCCGATAAAGACGTTTGTGTCCACCTCCTCGGCGACGCGACGTAATACGGCCCTTGTTGTTGCGGCCACCTGACTTAGTAAGTCCTTCGGTAAGTGCCTTGATCGGCTTACCTTTCCAAAGGTCAGAGCGGTCAACAAGGACCAGACCGCGTTGGGCGGGTGTATTGGGCTTGTATTGTTTTAGCGCCATTTGATCAAACCCCCGTGGTCACATCGATTGAGTGACCGTCTTCCAGAGTCACGATAGCTTTTTTGTAGTCCGGCCGTTTACCTATCATCCCCCGAAACCGCTTTACCTTGCCCTGCTGGCGGATAGTGTTAACAGTCTTGACCTTCACCTTAAAAAGCTCTTCCACTGCCGCCCGTATTGCCGGCTTATTTGCGGTCAGCGGGACCCGAAAAGTTACTTGGTTATACTCCGAGCCCATGGTGGCCTTTTCGGTAATGACGGGAGCCAAAATGACATCGCAGGCCGAAGCAGCCGAAATGGTTACGGAACGATGATATTTCCAGCTCATGAAAGTCGCTCCTGAAGATGCTCGGCAGCACCCCTAGTTAGGACCAATGTATCGCGGCGAATGATGTCATACACATTAGCACCCTGTTGGGGCAAAACGTCGACGTTAGCGATATTAGCCGCCGCTCGGGCAAGATTGCTGTCGATTTCAGCACCAGCAACGATCAGAACATTTGACCATCCAAGCGCGGAGAGCTTGGCAGCGAGATCTTTCGTCTTCGGGGCGGCTAGCGTTGCATCTTCAAGTATGACCAGTTTACCGTCAGCCTGCTTATCAGACAGCGCTGATCGCATCGCCATCTGACGAACTTTTCGAGGTAGCTTATGCCCATGATCCCTTACAACTGGACCAAAAACGGTCGAACCTCCTCGGAACTGCGTAGCGCGAACTGTCCCCGCGCGCGCGCGCCCAGTTCCCTTCTGGTTCCAGGGTTTAGCTGTCGTCCCCCTAATTTCGCTAACATTCTTGGTTTTGTGATTACCACTTCGGCGTTTCGCAAGTTGCCAATTAACCATTCGCGAAATGATGTCTTTCCGGACTTCGGACCCAAATACACCATCGGCGAGGTCAATTGAACCCGCTTTCTTATTATCAAGAGTGAGCACGTCGCATTTCATGGCGCGCTATTCCTTCTTCTCATCATTATCTTTCGACTCATCGATAACTTCAGTGGTGGCCTCTTGTACCGGCGCTTCTGCAGTAGCTGTCTTTACAACGCTCCGGACACCAGCCGGGAACGGCACACCCTCCGGAAGTATTGACTTAATCGAATCGGAAACCTCTACCCACGCGCCCTTGTGTCCGGGCACACTCCCACTGACCATAATAAGGCCTTGTTCAACATCGGTCCGTACCACCGCCAAGTTTTGAACAGTGACCCGTTCGGCGCCCATGTGCCCAGCCATCTTTTTACCTTTAAACACCTTGCCCGGATCTTGGCTGTTACCGGTGGAGCCATGGCTACGGTGGCTTATGGATACGCCATGAGTCGCCTCAAGCCCCTTGAAATTATGCCGCTTCATACCACCTGCAAAACCCTTTCCGATGGTCGTTCCGGCAACATCTACCATCTGCCCCGGCACGAAGTGACCGGCCGTCAATTCATCTCCCACGCTAAGCATCGCATCCTCAGAAACTCGGAATTCTGAGAGCTTCCGCTTTGGCGCAACCTTGGAGCGGGCATAGTGTCCACGCATTGGCTTGGAAATATTCTTTGCCTTAGCGGTACCCACGCCTAACTGAACGGCGGTATAACCATTCTTCGAGGATGTGCGGACGTCAACCACCTGACAGTCTTCGACCTTGAGAACCGTCACCGGTACGTGCACGCCCCCATCCGTGAAAATGCGGGTCATACCCATTTTCTGTGCGATCAATCCTGAGCGCATATTCCTGTCCCTAGAGCTTAATCTCGACATCAACTCCGGCCGCTAAGTCAAGCTTCATCAAAGCGTCAACCGTCTGCGGTGTGGGGTCAATAATGTCGAGTAACCGCTTATGAGTTCGAATTTCGAACTGCTCGCGCGATTTTTTGTTAACATGAGGCGACCGCAGAACCGTGTACTTCTCAATCTTAGTAGGAAGCGGGATCGGGCCCCGCACTTCTGCCCCGGTGCGTTTGGCGGTATCCACGATCTCCCCGGTCGAGGTATCGAGCACTCGGTGATCGAAGGCCTTGAGCCGAATGCGAATATTCTGATTGTCCATGTCTTCGCCCCTTCAAAGGCCCTAGGCTTATAAGTTATTCGGTTATTGCTGCAACGACGCCGGCACCAACGGTGCGGCCGCCCTCGCGGATTGCAAACCGAAGACCTTCATCCATCGCAATCGGCGCAATTAGCTCAACATCCATCGAAATGTTGTCACCAGGCATCACCATCTCCGTACCAGCTGGCAACTCAACCTCGCCCGTCACATCCGTTGTGCGGAAATAAAATTGCGGGCGATATTTTGTAAAGAACGGCGTATGACGCCCCCCTTCTTCCTTCGTAAGGATATAAGCCTCTGCCTTGAATTTCGTATGTGGTGTGATTGAACCTGGCGCAGAAAGAACCTGTCCACGCTCAACCTCTTCACGGTCAACACCACGCAGTAGGCATCCCACATTATCGCCAGCTTCGCCAGAATCTAAAAGCTTCCGGAACATCTCGACACCTGTCACAACTGTCGTCGACGTATCCTTGATACCGACAATCTCGATGTTATCACCAACATTAACGACGCCACGTTCAATACGGCCCGTGACAACAGTCCCACGGCCCGAAATCGAGAAAACATCCTCGATCGGCATCAGAAACGGAAGATCCTTAGGGCGCTCCGGCTGAGGAATGTAATCGTCAACTGCAGCCATCAACTCCGCAATCGCATCTTTTCCCTGCGACGCGTCGCCGTCCTCAAGCGCAACAAGAGCTGAACCCTTGATCAGCGGAATATCATCACCCGGGAAGTCATAAGAGGAGAGGAGTTCACGGACTTCTAGCTCTACAAGCTCAAGAAGTTCTTCGTCGTCAACCTGATCGACTTTGTTCAAGAATACAACAATCGCCGGAACGCCAACCTGACGTGCAAGAAGAATATGCTCGCGCGTCTGCGGCATCGGCCCATCTGCCGCCGACACAACTAGAATGGCACCATCCATCTGCGCCGCACCCGTAATCATATTTTTCACGTAGTCAGCATGACCGGGGCAGTCTACATGTGCGTAGTGACGGTTCTCAGTCTCGTACTCGACATGCGCCGTCGCGATGGTGATACCACGCTCACGCTCTTCCGGTGCCTTGTCAATATCCGCGTAATCAGTGAAGTCAGCCCCGCCACTCTCCGCCAGGACCTTCGTAATCGCGGCCGTTAGCGACGTTTTACCATGATCAACGTGACCAATCGTACCAACATTACAATGCGGCTTGGTACGTTCAAACTTCTCTTTCGCCATTCGTCTCTACCTTTGCGTATAAAATTTCTTCTAATTCGTCGATCAGGCCATGCTTTCGCGGACTTCGTCGGCGACACCCTGTGGTACCTGTTCGTAATGATCGAAATGCATAGTGAACTGCGCGCGGCCTTGGCTCATAGAGCGCAGGTTATTAACGTATCCAAACATGTTTGCCAGCGGTACCATTGCGTTCAGCACCCGGGCATTGCCGCGCGTATCCATGCCCGACACATTGCCGCGCCGGCTATTCAGGTCACCAATAATGTCACCCATGTATTCTTCCGGGGTTACAACTTCAACCCGCATCACCGGTTCCAGCAACTTAGGCCCAGCTTTCGCCACACCCTCACGGAACGCAGCACGCGATGCAATCTCAAATGCCATGACGGAAGAATCTACGTCGTGGCTATCGCCATCCGTCAATGTCATCTTAATGTCAGTCATCGGAAAACCTGCGAGAACACCGGTCGTCGAGGCTCCCATCAGGCCTTTTTCAACACCCGGAATATATTCCTTTGGCACGTTACCGCCAACAACCGTCGACTCGAACTCAATCCCGGAGCCCGGCTCTAGCGGTTCGAAGGTGATCTTAATACGCGCAAATTGGCCGGATCCACCAGTCTGCTTCTTATGGGTATAATCGGTGTTAATCGTCTGCGAGATAGTTTCACGATACGCCACCTGCGGTGCACCAACATTTGCCTCCACCTTGAATTCCCGTTTCATGCGATCGACGAGAATTTCGAGATGTAGTTCGCCCATCCCGCTGATAATGGTCTGCCCACTCTCCTCATCGGAGGCGACACGGAAGGACGGATCTTCCTGAGCAAGGCGCGACAGCGCGACGCCCATTTTTTCCTGATCGCCTGCAGTCTTCGGCTCAACTGCAACCTCGATAACTGGATCAGGAAATTCCATACGCTCTAGAATCACCGGCTGCGCCGCATCAGACAAAGTGTCACCGGTGGTCACATTCTTTAGGCCAGCAAGCGCCACGATGTCGCCGGCGTATGCTTCCTTAATCTCCTCGCGAGAATTCGCATGCATCAGCAGCATACGGCCAACCCTTTCGCGATTATTCTTAACCGTGTTCATCATCCCATCGCCGGCACTAAGAATGCCTGAATAGAGACGCACGAAGGTAAGCGTACCCACGAAGGGGTCTGTCATGATCTTAAACGCTAGCGCAGAGAATGGTTCGTCGTCTCGGTTGGACCGCGTAATTTCCGTAGTACCGTCTTCGGAAACGCCCTTGATCGCAGCAACGTCGGTTGGTCCGGGCATGAAGTCCACAACCGCATCAAGCAACGGCTGAACGCCCTTGTTTTTGAACGCGGTACCATTAAGTACGGGCACAATAGCATTTGCTAGCGTCCCAGTACGAATGCACCTCTTGAGAATATCTTCCGATGGTTCCGTGCCTTCTTCCAAGTAGGCTTCCATGGCTTCATCGTCGAATTCAACAGCCGCCTCTATCAAACGGTTACGGTATTCCGCTGCTTCATCCGCATATTCGGCCGGGATATCCTGATACTCAAATTCAGCGCCGAGATTCTCATCTTTCCATACAATTGCTTGGTTTTTTACCAAATCGATAACCCCAAGGTACTCGGCTTCCATTCCAAGAGGCAGTTGCATAACGACCGGCGTTGCGCCAAGGCGGTCGACAATCATGTCGACGCAACGATAGAAATCCGCACCCGTACGATCCATCTTATTGACGAAGCAGATCCGCGGTACACCGTATTTATCGGCCTGTCGCCACACTGTTTCAGACTGTGGCTCTACACCAGCGACGGAATCAAACACCGCAACAGCTCCGTCAAGTACGCGCAGGCTCCGTTCAACTTCAATCGTGAAATCCACGTGGCCGGGGGTGTCTATGATATTGATACGATGATCGTTCCATTCGCACGTTGTCGCAGCCGACGTGATTGTTATTCCGCGCTCCTGCTCCTGCTCCATCCAGTCCAT
>DBHK01000007.1:104677-117922 GCA_002295635.1 Alphaproteobacteria bacterium UBA830
TCCTGCTCCATCCAGTCCATGGTAGCCGTACCTTCGTGGACCTCACCGATCTTATATGAACGGCCGGTATAATAGAGGATCCGCTCAGTCGTCGTCGTTTTACCGGCATCGATATGAGCCATGATGCCAATATTACGGTATCTCTCGATGGGCGTTGTACGGGGCATTGCGTTATTCCTGATCTCTCCGCTAATACGGCGCTTAGTCTACCAACGATAATGAGCGAACGCCTTATTGGCGTCAGCCATGCGGTGCGTGTCCTCGCGTTTTTTAACAGCCGTGCCGCGGTTCTCGGCTGCATCTTGCAACTCGCTACAAAGACGATCAGCCATCGTGTTTTCATGACGTTTACGAGAGGCCTCAATGATCCAGCGGATTGCAAGCGCTTGACGCCGATCGGGGCGAACTTCAACCGGCACTTGATAGGTGGCCCCGCCCACGCGGCGCGAACGAACCTCAACCGTAGGCTTCACATTATCAAGAGCATCATGGAATACTTTGACTGGATCTTGGCCCGAGCGCTTAGCGATCGTATCAAATGCCCCATAGACTATACGTTCAGCAACAGACTTCTTACCGTGAAACATAATATTGTTAATGAATTTTGTTAAAACTACATCGCTAAATTTAGCGTCCGGAAGAACTTCCCGTTTTTCTGCTGCGCGTCTCCGTGGCATTTAACCCTCCCCCTATTTCGGCCGTTTCGCGCCGTATTTGGAGCGACGCTGTCGGCGATCAGAAACACCTTGGGTATCAAGAGTGCCACGAATAATGTGATAGCGAACACCTGGCAAATCCTTCACGCGGCCTCCGCGTATCATGACGACGGAGTGTTCCTGAAGATTATGACCCTCGCCCGGAATATAACTCGTGACTTCAAACCCATTCGTCAGCCGGACGCGCGCCACTTTCCGAAGTGCTGAGTTCGGCTTCTTTGGGGTAGTCGTGTAAACGCGAGTGCAAACACCGCGTTTCTGCGGGCATGCTTCCATCGCCGGGACCTTATTGCGCGCAGGCTTCGACTTGCGCGGCTTGCGGATCAATTGATTAATCGTCGGCACGCCGTCCGTTCCTCAGTTAGTAGCGCGTGAGCGTTTAAGCCGGCTGACCGGTCATACACTAAAAGGCAAGGCGCATGATCGGGCTGGCCGATTTACGACTCACGCTGGTTGTATTCAGTTTTTCCGCGGATGATTGATTAGCAATGCTAGTCAATTTCCGAAGAGGCGCGGAATATAGTGGTGCGCTATCAACCCGTCAACAGGGTTTTTTTGCCTTGTTTTTCATTAATTTGCGGCGCAACTGAACGCGTTCCTAGGTAGTTTGCTGCGCCGCACCATATTTCTCGAATACGGCTTTACTCTGCCGGTAGAACTTCCTCTTCAATTTCCTCCGCAGGTGGAATCTGAGCAGCCTCTTCGGCTTGGGAAATTTCGGCAATTTCGCGATCCCGTTCTGCTGCAATGCTGCGCATTTTATTCATAAATGCGCCAGTTCCAGCGGGAATAAGGCGGCCTACGATGACGTTCTCTTTTAGACCAACCAAGCCGTCAACTTTACCGGAAACTGCGGCTTCTGTGAGAACACGCGTTGTCTCTTGGAACGACGCGGCCGAAATAAATGACTGGGTCTGTAACGATGCCTTGGTGATTCCCTGCAGAACAGGAAGAGCTTCGGCAGGTTTAAGGCCTTCGTCCGCTGCCTTATCGTTTTCAGAATCAAATTCCAATCGGTCAACCAATTCGCCGGACAGGAAGGTAGTTTCGCCGGGTTCGGTGACTTCGACCTTCTGAAGCATTTGTCGGGCAATCACCTCAATGTGCTTGTCATTGATCTTCACACCCTGAAGGCGATAGACCTCCTGAATTTCATCAATTAAATAGTTTGCTAGGGCTTCAACGCCCATGACGCGAAGGATATCGTGGGGCACTGGATTACCATCCATCAGAGCATCCCCGCGTTCGACAATATCTCCCTCTTGAACTGCGATCGGTTTCCCCTTTGGCAACAAATATTCGACCGGTTCGGCGTCCTTTTCCTCAGGCCGAACAAAAACGCGGCGTTTATTTTTATAATCCTTCCCAAATTCTACACGTCCTTCGGTATCACTAATAATTGCGAAATCTTTTGGTTTCCGGGCCTCAAAAAGCTCTGCCACCCGTGGCAAACCACCCGTGATATCGCGGGTTTTCGATCCCTCGAGAGGGATGCGGGCGAGCACGTCGCCCGCATGGACATTTTGGCCGGCCTCAACCGATAAAATCGCATCTACCGAGAGAAAGTAGCGGGCTTCAGCGCCAGATTCGAGAGTAATAACTTCTCCCTTTTTGTCACGCAGAGTGATACGGGGCCGAAGATCGGTTCCCTTCGGTTGCTGCTTCCATTCCACAACTGTCTTATATGAAAGCCCAGTTGCTTCGTCGGTAATATCGCGCATCGACACGCCGTCGACGAGATCCATGAAATTAGCCGTTCCTTCTTTTTCAGAGATGATAGGACGAGTGTAGGGGTCCCATTCGGCGAGACGATCACCACGTTCAACATTATCTCCTTCGTCTTTAAGAAGCTTGGAGCCATAGGGTATGCGATAGGATGCTCGTTCGCGGCCCTGATCGTCAACTAGAACGATTTCCGTGTTGCGCGCCATTACTACTGGCATTTTGTTGCGATCTATAACAACATTCCGGTTGTTAATCTTCACAGCCGCATCGAATGATGCTTCAACACTGGACTGTTCGGCGCCACGTTGCGCGGCACCCCCGATATGGAAAGTCCGCATCGTCAGCTGGGTTCCAGGCTCCCCGATCGACTGTGCCGCGATTATACCAACAGCCTCGCCCATGTTGACCGGCGTACCGCGAGCAAGATCGCGGCCATAACATGCAGCACAAACACCACCCTTGGTTTCACAAGTCAGTGCCGAGCGGATTTTAATGGATTCAATCTCCGCGTCGTCAATTTTCTCGGCTAATGCTTCGTCGACCAGCGCTCCTCTTTTAGCCAACTTGCCGTCTTCGACCGGATCGAGAATATCCTCCGCAAGCGTCCGTCCAAGCACGCGCTCAGAGAGGGGTTCTAGAACGTCTCCACCTTCGATCATCGCAGATACCGTCAGGCCGTTCTTGGTTCCACAATCGTCCTCAGTCACGGTGCAGTCCTGCGCAACATCAACTAACCGCCTAGTTAAGTATCCTGAGTTAGCGGTTTTGAGCGCTGTATCGGCAAGGCCTTTACGCGCGCCGTGTGAAGAATTGAAGTACTCCAACACCGTCAACCCTTCTTTGAAGTTAGACATTATCGGCGTTTCGATAATTTCACCCGATGGTTTCGCCATTAGACCGCGCATTCCGGCCAACTGTTTCATCTGTGCAGCGGAGCCTCGCGCACCGGAATGTGCCATCATATAAACTGAATTCACCGGCTTTCCCGGCTCAACACGCTCCAAACCTTCCATCATTGCATCAGCGACGTTATCCGTGCACTGCGACCATGCGTCGACAACCTTATTGTATTTTTCACCCTGAGTGATCAGGCCATCCTGATATTGTTTTTCGTATTCCTTAACTTGGTCTTGGGTCTCATTGACGAACTTTTCTTTTTCGGGGGGTATAAGCAAATCATCCTTACCGAAGGAAATACCCGCCTTGCACGCATATGAAAAACCGAGGCCCATCATGCGATCAGCAAAGATCACGGTATCCTTCTGACCGCAGTGGCGGTACACGAGGTCGATCACGTCCTGAACATCTTTCTTTGTCAGGACCTTGTTTAGAACATCGACCGGTACAGCCGTACTCTTCGGCAGAATGTGCATAATAAACATTCGGCCGGCCGTGGTCTGCACGCGGCGGACAACCTCTTTACCTTCATCGTCAACAGTATCCAAACGCACTTGCACTTTGGAGTGCAGTGTAATTATGCCGGCGTCAAGCGCCTGCTCAACTTCGCCAGTTGAACCGAACGCCATACCCTCGCCCGGCTCACCTTCGCGTTCTAGGCTGAGGTAGTACAGCCCAAGGACAATATCTTGGGACGGCACGATGATGGGCTTACCATTAGCGGGACTAAGGATGTTGTTTGTCGACATCATCAACACACGGGCTTCGAGCTGCGCCTCCAGCGAGAGGGGGACATGAACCGCCATCTGATCGCCGTCAAAGTCAGCATTAAACGCTGTACAAACCAGCGGATGTAATTGAACTGCCTTACCTTCGACTAACACGGGCTCAAACGCTTGGATACCGAGACGATGCAGTGTCGGAGCCCTGTTTAGCATAACAGGATGCTCGCGGATAACCTCCTCCAAAATATCCCAAACTTCTGGGCGTTCCTTTTCAACCATCCGCTTCGCGGCTTTAATTGTGTTCGCCATTCCGTAAAGTTCTAGCTTCGAATAGATGAAGGGCTTAAACAGCTCGAGTGCCATCTTCTTGGGCAAGCCGCATTGGTGTAGTTTTAATTCTGGACCAACGACAATAACCGATCGGCCAGAGTAGTCGACACGCTTTCCGAGCAGATTCTGACGGAAGCGACCCTGTTTCCCCTTCAGCATATCGCTTAGGGATTTCAGTGGCCGCTTATTAGCGCCAGTGATCGTCCTTCCCCGACGGCCGTTGTCGAATAGAGCGTCAACAGCTTCCTGTAGCATACGCTTTTCATTACGGACGATGATGTCCGGCGCACGTAATTCTATTAGTCGTTTAAGCCGATTATTCCGGTTTATTACCCGTCGATACAGGTCATTTAGATCAGAGGTTGCGAAACGGCCACCGTCCAGAGGCACAAGTGGACGCAACTCCGGCGGAATAACCGGGATAACTTCTAAGATCATCCATTCAGGGCGTGCTCCAGATTCAATGAAAGATTCGACCAACTTCAGGCGTTTTACATATTTCTTCCGCTTGGCCTCTGAACCGGTTTCTTTCATATCTACGCGGAGTTCCTCACGTTCCTCTTCGAGGACAATTTCTCCCAACATCTTCTTAAGCGCCTCTGCACCAATCATGGCCTCAAACGCATCTTCGCCATACTCGTCCTGTGCCTCAATAAAACCTTCCTCAGAGAGTAACTGACCCTCTTCAAGCGGCGACAACCCGGGTTCAGTAACAATATAATTTTCAAAGTACAAAACCCGCTCGACATCTTTAAGCGTCATGTCAAGTAAGAGCGCAATCCGGCTGGGCAGTGATTTAAGAAACCAAATATGGGCAACTGGTGAGGCCAGTTCAATGTGCCCCATCCTCTCTCGACGGACTTTGGAAAGCGTTACCTCAACACCGCATTTCTCACAGATGATACCGCGATACTTCATACGCTTGTATTTGCCGCACAAGCATTCATAGTCTTTGATCGGACCAAAGATTCGGGCACAGAATAGACCATCCCGTTCGGGTTTAAAGGTCCGGTAATTGATGGTTTCCGGCTTTTTGATTTCACCATAGGACCATGAGCGTATACGTTCAGGGCTCGCGATGGATATCTGAATCTGGTCAAAACTCTGAGCGGTACTGACCTGGCCGAAGATGTTCATCAATTCATTCATTTGCCGTCTCCTGGCATCTGTGGGCATCGCCGAAACGCGATAGCAGATACTGTTTCAAGTAATGTCGACTTCGCCTAAATCTAAGCGTTATGATTCTTGGTTCAATTCTACGTTGAGGCATAGTGATTTAAGTTCCTTTACTAGGACGTTAAAGGATTCTGGGATACCTGCCTCGAAGGTATCGTCACCACGCACGATCGCTTCATATACTTTTGTACGTCCTGAAACATCATCTGATTTGACCGTTAACATTTCCTGCAACGTGTAAGCAGCACCATACGCTTCGAGCGCCCAAACTTCCATTTCGCCGAAACGCTGGCCACCAAACTGCGCCTTTCCCCCCAGAGGCTGCTGGGTGACAAGACTATATGGACCAATCGAACGAGCATGGATCTTATCATCGACCAAGTGATGCAGCTTCATCATGTAGATGTAGCCAACCGTAACTGATCTAGCGAATTGCTCACCAGTGCGCCCGTCGAAAAGATTCACCTGACCCGACGATTCGAGACCCGCCTGCTCTAGTAACTCGACAATATCTTCTTCATGCGCGCCGTCGAACACCGGTGTTGCCATCGGCACTCCGGGACGGAGGTTTTCCGCGAGTTCGATCACTTGGTTCTCATCCAAAGACGAAATATCGTCTTCGAATGTCTCCTTTCCATAGATCTCCTTCATCTCATTCTGCAGCTGCGCAATCTTACCCTCCCGCACCGCTTTCTCGAGCATATCGCCAATTTTCTTGCCAAGTCCGGCCGACGCCCAGCCGAGGTGTGTTTCAAGGATTTGCCCAACGTTCATTCGGGACGGCACGCCCAATGGGTTAAGCACGATATCAACGTTCGTACCATCCTCGAGATAAGGCATATCCTCGAGCGGAGAGATTTTAGAAATCACACCCTTATTACCATGACGGCCCGCCATTTTGTCGCCGGGTTGAAGCTTCCGCTTCACTGCAACAAAAACCTTTACCATCTTCATAACGCCCGGCGGCAGTTCATCACCGCCTTGTAATTTTTCAACCTTATTCTCGAAGCGATCCTGGAGACGTTTTTCACTTTCGTTAAACTGTTTCCGGAGCGCCTCAACGTTCTCCATAATCTTCTCATTTTTAACGTTAATCTGTGCCATCTGGCGAGGAGTCATATCGTTGAGTATTGCCGGCGTAATACGAGATCCATCGCTAACTTGCTTGGGGCCGGAAACTACTGTTTGATTGGTTAAAAGATCTTTCAGGCGTGCCGAAAAAGAACGTTCCAGTATAACGAGTTCGTCACCGCGGTCCTTAGCGAGACGCTCTATTTCCTCGCGCTCTATGGCCATCGCCCGCTCGTCTTTATCGACGCCACGGCGAGAGAATACACGGACCTCAACAACCGTACCGGCGACACCTGGCGGCAGTTTTAGAGATGTGTCGCGAACATCGGAGGCTTTCTCACCAAAGATTGCGCGAAGGAGTTTCTCCTCCGGCGTCATAGGGCTCTCGCCCTTTGGCGTAACCTTGCCCACCAAAATATCGCCCGGATTAACCTCAGCGCCGATATAAACTATACCGGCTTCATCAAGGTTCTTTAGGGCCTCTTCACCGACGTTAGGGATATCACGGGTAATTTCTTCTTGGCCCAGCTTGGTGTCGCGGGCCATGATCTCAAATTCCTCGATGTGGATCGAGGTGAACACATCGTCTCGCACAATACGTTCAGAGATAAGTATTGAGTCCTCAAAATTATAACCGTTCCATGGCATGAACGCGACGAGAACATTTCGACCAAGCGCCAACTCTCCAAGTTCAGTCGACGGGCCATCAGCAATAATATCTCCCCCCTGAACTTGGTCGCCAACTTTGACCAGCGGTCTTTGGTTTATACAAGTGTTTTGATTTGATCTTTGGAACTTGAGGAGATTGTATATATCAACACCTGGAGACGAAAGGGATGTCTCGTCAGTAGCCCGGATAACTATGCGAGTGGCATCAACCTGATCGACAACACCTGGGCGCTTGGCTGTAATTGCCGCTCCCGACCCGCGGGCCACTGCCTCCTCCATACCAGTGCCGACGAGCGGTGCCTCCGCGCGGACTAGCGGCACCGCCTGACGTTGCATGTTCGAACCCATCAGGGCGCGGTTAGCGTCGTCGTTCTCAAGGAAAGGAATTAGAGCCGCCGCTACCGAAACCAGCTGTTTCGGCGAAACATCAATCATATCAATGGTTTCGGGGCGCGCCATAATAAATTCACCACCCTGACGACAACTCACAAGCTCTTCTGTAAATTTGCCATTTTTGTCGAGCGGCGCGTTCGCCTGAGCAATGGTATACTGTCCTTCCTCGATAGCGGAGTGATAGACAACTTCATCAGAGACCTTGCCGTTAGCTACACTTCGATAGGGGGTTTCGATAAAGCCGTATTGGTTGACTCGCGCATAGGTCGCAAGAGAGTTAATTAGACCGATATTAGGGCCTTCTGGTGTCTCTATCGGGCAGATACGGCCGTAATGTGTTGGGTGAACATCGCGGACTTCAAAGCCCGCACGCTCTCGTGTCAAGCCGCCGGGTCCAAGCGCCGAAAGGCGTCGTTTATGGGTAATTTCACTAAGTGGATTAGTTTGATCCATAAATTGGGAAAGCTGCGATGAACCGAAGAATTCACGCACAGCAGCTGCTGCGGGTTTAGCGTTAATCAAGTCGTGCGGCATAACAGAATCCAGATCAATCGAACTCATACGCTCGCGTATTGCGCGTTCCATCCTGAGCAGACCAATGCGGTATTGATTTTCCATTAATTCGCCAACGGATCGCACTCGGCGGTTACCAAGATGATCTATATCATCTATCTCCCCTCGCCCATCTTTGAGATTAACGAGCGTTTTTACCACAGCGAGTATGTCCTCTCGCCTCAAGACACGCAGCGAGTCCTCGCCCTCGACTTTGAGACGCGCGTTCATTTTTACCCGGCCAACTGCGGAAAGGTCATACCGCTCCGCATCGAAGAATAAGCTCTGGAACATTGTTTCGGCGGTCTCAAGGGTTGGCGGCTCGCCCGGACGCATAACACGGTAAATATCCATCAGTGCTTCCTCGCGCGACCGATTCCGATCAACTGCAAGAGTATTGCGGATATAAGGACCAATATTCGTGTGATCGATTGCCAGCGTACTAAAAGACTTCACTCCCAACTCACATAGTGTAGCAAGGACCTCTTCATCGATCTCGTCACCGGCCTCCACGTATATCTCGCCGGTAGACTCGTTTATAATATCTTCGGCAAAGTAGCGGCCAAGCAAATCCTCATCTTTTACGAGGATTTCTTTCAGACCATCTTCTTTAAGCTTGCTGACAATGCGCGGGGATAGTTTTTCGCCCGCTTCAAGGGCTACATTACCCGTCTTAGCGTCAACTAAATCATGAGTCAGCTTGGCACCCCGCATGTTCTCGGGATCAAACGCCGTTTTCCAAGCATCCTTCGCAGAGGTAAATGTGATCCTGTCGTAGAAATAATGGAGTATGTCTTCAATGCTCATCCCTACGGCTTGCTCGGGCGGTAACTGACCGCCCTCCTCCGACAGTTCGAGGCGCTTTCGCGCCGTCTCGTCAGAATCGAGTGCCATAAGTAGCGTCGTTACTGGAAGTTTACGCCTACGGTCGATCCGAACGTGGACGATATCCTTAGCGTCGAACTCAAAGTCAAGCCAAGAACCACGATAAGGTATGACGCGTGCGGCGAACAAGAACTTACCGGAAGAATGCGATTTTCCTTTATCATGATCGAAGAAAACGCCCGGGGAGCGATGCATTTGCGAGACGATCACCCGCTCAGTCCCGTTCACGACGAATGTGCCCATGTTGGTCATCAAAGGCATATCACCCATGTAAACGTCCTGCTCTTTGATATCACGAACAGAACGCGCACCAGTTTCCTCGTCAACGTCAAAAACTACCAAGCGGAGGGTTACTTTAAGGGGGGCCGCAAACGTGATATCGCGCTGCTGGCACTCCTCAACATCGTATTTAGGATGCTCCAATTCGTAGGATACGAATTCCAGCGTACCGCGCTCGGAAAAGTCGCTTATGGGAAAGACCGACTTAAAGACTTCCTGAAGTCCGCTATCATCGCGTTCCTCTATCTGACTGTAGATCTGCAGAAAGGCGTCATAAGAGCTTTTTTGTACCTCAATAAGATTGGGCATTGGGGCGACTGCTCGAATGCGTCCGAAATCCTTACGAATGCGCTTACGTTCTGTAAACGACTTTGCCATGGCGACCTCTCACAGATTCAATTGTAGCCTGCGCAGTGGCACAGACTGAAAAATATGTACGAACGGTGCCAGACCGCAATCAATTGCGGCTGGCAACCGTCCAATAGACTTTACTGACATAGCGCTAAGCGTCATTATTTGACTTCGACTGACGCTCCCGCTTCCTCCAGCTTGACTTTGATCTCGTCAGCTTCTTCCTTACTGACACCTTCCTTTACCGGCTGGGGCGCGCCCTCGACCAAGTCCTTGGCCTCTTTTAGGCCTAGACCAGTGATAGCACGCACTTCCTTAATGACATTGATTTTCTTGTCTCCAGCACCGGCAAGAATTATATCAAATTCGTCCTTTTCTTCCACTGCGGCGCCGGTATCCGCCCCTCCAGATGCCGCTACGGCAACTGGTGCGGCAGCCGACACGCCCCATTTTTCTTCTAGCATCTTCGACAATTCAGCCGCCTCTAGGACGGTTAGGTTAGACAGATCATCAGCGATCTGTTCGAGATTTGCAGCCATTTCTTGTTTCTCCTTAGACTTGAACTAATTAACTGATTATCGGCTCAGGCGGCTTCACCCTTTTCAGCCCGCGCCGAAAAGACTCGGGCGAGTTGACCGGCAGGTGCTTGCGTTACACTTGCAATTCGGGTGGCCGGTGTCTGGATCATGCCGACTAATTTGCCGCGAAGTTCGTCAAGCGAAGGTAGCTTAGCGAGCGCGGTAACAGCCGATACATCCAAAGCCTGTTCGTCAAGACCACCGCCCAGAACAAAAAACTTATCGTTGCTATCAGCGAATTTGACCGCAATGCGTGCGGCCGCTACAGGATCATCAGAATAGGCGATCGCTGTTGGTCCATTGAACAGGTCGCTCAAATGCTCGAATTTCGTGCCTTTGAGCGCGAGACGTGTGAGCCGATTTTTAGTCACTTTGAAGCTGGCGCCCGCATCCCGCATTTCCCGGCGCAGTTCTGTTGATTGCGCGACCGACAAACCATTCTGGCTGGTCACGACAACAAGAGTTGCTCCTGAAAAAGCTTCATTGAAGGCGGCGACCAGTTCTTCTTTCTGTATCCGGTCCACTCAGTCGTCTCCACTTTTCTGGAACCGGACGCCATTTTGGCGACCTAGTTCCGGTTGCGTTTGGATACGTGGCCAACCACGAATCCGGTTCGCCTGTCCCAGAAGTTCAAGCCATCGACCGCTGACAATAGGTCTGCGGAAAATTGCCCGTTCTCCCGTCTATGCAGGCGGTTAAGCCATTACCCGTACGCAGTATTACTACTACCAACGGACCTGCAGTCTCGGACAGGTCGGAGCCATTGTTTCGCATACGTGCGACGCTAGTGGCTCCTCTTCACGCCCCCAAAGGGCGTAAATTTCGTTTAGCCTTGGCCAGCCCGCTCTAGAAGCGGCCCCACGTCCAGCTTGATTCCCGGTCCCATTGTAGAAGAGATAGAAATCTTTTTAATATAAATACCTTTTGCACCCGAGGGTTTCGCCTTATTTACAGCGTCCACAAGTGAACAAATGTTTGCAGCGATATCGACTTCTGAAAAGCTGGCCTTTCCCACGCCTACGTGAATTATTCCAGCTTTCTCGACACGGTACTCCACCTGCCCTCCCTTAGCATCCTGAACCGCTTTAGTGACATCCGGAGTAACCGTACCGAGCTTTGGATTTGGCATTAGACCTTTAGGGCCAAGCACCTTTCCAAGCTTGCCAACTACCGGCATCATATCGGGCGTAGCGATAACCCGCTCAAAATCGATTGCTCCTTTTTCAACTTTCTCGGCTAGGTCGTCCGCTCCCACAACATCTGCGCCGGCAGCCTGAGCTTCTTCTGCCTTATCACCCTTAGCAAACACAGCAACACGAATGGTTTTCCCTGTACCCTTGGGGAGCGAAACAACACCCCGGACCATCTGATCAGAGTGCCGTGGATCAATCCCCAAATTCATTGAAAGTTCGATCGTCTCATCAAATTTCGCGTTGGCGTTATCTTTCAAAAGCCTTACTGCAGAATCCAGATCATAAGAGGCATCACGATCGATTTTCTTATATGAGGCCTTGATGCGTTTTCCTTTGACAGCCATTGCCCTAGCCCTGCACCTGGATACCCATCGACCTGGCGGAACCCGAGAGAATTTTTACCGCCGCATCGATGTCGTTTGCATTTAGATCCGCCATTTTGATTTCGGCGATTTCCTCAAGCTGTTTCCGCGTCACCGCACCAATGACTTCGGCTCCGGGCGTGCTCGAACCTTTGCTGAGTTTAGCCGCTTTCTTGATGAAATAAGATGCCGGTGGCGTCTTCGTTTCGAATGAAAACGATTTGTCGGCGAATACCGTGATTACTGTGGGAATAGGAACACCTTGGTCCTGGTTTTGCGTAGCAGCATTGAATGCCTTGCAAAATTCCATGATATTCAAGCCTGCCTGGCCCAACGCTGGGCCGATCGGTGGGGACGGGTTGGCCTGCCCCGCAGGGACCTGCAATTTTATGTATCCGTCAATCTTCTTTGCCATAAATCCTCACATCTGCTGAGGGCGCGGTGCGGCCATGGCTAGCCTCCCGCACATTTCGTACCGCGCGTCCCACGATACATCCATCACCCCTAATTTTCATTAGCTCCCGGGGCTCAGAGCTTTTCAACCTGCGCGTATTCCAGTTCCACTGGCGTCGCACGTCCAAAGATTGATACGGCCACCTTGAGGCGAGCGCGTTCTTCATCAACATCCTCGACAAGCGCATTGAACGATGTGAAAGGTCCGTCGGACACACGTACCTGCTCTCCAATTTCAAAGGTTACAGACGGCTTTGGTCGCTCCACACCTTCCTGAACCTGATGGAGAATACGCTGCGCTTCCCTCTCTGATATCGGCGACGGTTTGTTGCCGGCACCGAGAAATCCAGTGACCTTAGGCGTGTCTTTAACCAGATGCCAAGCTTCATCTGTCATTTCCATTTTCGCAAGAACGTAGCCCGGGAAAAATTTTCGTTCGGAATTAACCTTCGCGCCACGACGCATCTGCACGACCTCCTCCATTGGTACGAGCACGTCTTCAATAACTTCGTCGAGTCCTGTCTGCTGCGCCTGCTCTCGTATCGACTGGGCAACTTTGCTCTCGAAACCGGAGTAAACATGCACCACATACCAAAGGGCTGCCATCTTAAGCTCCAATTCCAAGTATTAGCTTCACCCCATTGGAGAGAAACCAGTCTACAATCATGAAGAATACAGATGCTATCGCAACGAAGATAAATACCATCAACGTCGTAACCATTGTCTCGCGCCGGGACGGCCAGGTGACTTTAGCAACCTCGCGCCGGACCTGCTGAACAAATTCGCCAGGATTAGTTTTCGCCATATAAACTTCTTACCTTCATTAGCCGACCGAATTTTGCCAAGTGCCGCCGCTCCGTCCGGTGGCAGGAGTGGAGGGACTCGAACCC
>DBHK01000024.1:0-29249 GCA_002295635.1 Alphaproteobacteria bacterium UBA830
TTCGAATCCAGTCGCTCCGACCAAGGTTTTGATTTTATTGGGTTTTTCAGAGAAAATTTGAACACACAGCGACACGTGTGTAAAAGAAATATCAAAGGTATCACATGTACCTTTTATATCTTCCAAAAGATGTGTCTTGTCTTCTTATGCACACATCTTTCCATAACCTCGACCGCTGTTTGTAACGACCTCAGATGTGTCTGGGTGCGTATGTCAGCCTCGTGGGTTTTTAGTTCCATTTGATATTTCCGGAAGGGAGATTCACATATGACATAGGTGGCGGATACGAGAAGTGTCCAGCATAGCGACGCTATTGGCATTGGTTTGGAGGCCAGCCATACTGCGAAGGTATTTATGAAATTCATGATTTGATCATTGGCGAACAAGTATACCACTTCGTCGGGGTTACGAGGTAAGCTATTCGCTTACAAGGAGACTGGTTAGTGAGCACCAAGGTTGAAGAGATTAAATATGATTTGGCCCTAGCGTATCGTATCTTGGCTAACGAGGGGGTTTTGGACACTTTTGGACATGTAAGCGTTAGGCACCCTGAAAACCATGACAGATTCTTCCTCTCTCGGTCGAGAGCGCCAGAACTGGTGGAGCCCGACGATCTAATCGAATATGACCTCGAGTCAGTGCCGGTAACAACTTCTAACCTAGCTCCTTATTCAGAGCGAGTTATCCATGGAGAAATTTTTAAGGCTAGACCGGACGTTATGGCTGTGTGCCATCATCATGCTGCCGCCTTCATGCCCCTTATAATCACTCAAAAGGATTATACACCTGTTATTCATCTTGGATCAGTTGGCGGGCAGAATCCGCCATGGTGGGACCAGCGCGCAGAATTTGGAGATACAAATTATCTTGTGGTTAAACCGGAAGAAGGCCGTTCTCTGGCCAAGGCGCTTGACAGTCATATGATGGTTATGATGAACCGACACGGTGTTACGGCGGTCGGTACAGACCTTTGCGATCTTGCATTCCGCTGTGTGTATTCCTGCCGAAATGCCGAATTTCAGACACAGGCAGAGTTGAGTGGAAAAATTGACCCGCTCAGTAGAGGTGATATCGCGTTTGGCTCAGGTTCTGGCGGGTTTAAGATAGGCCATGTCCGAGCGTGGGAACACTGGACTGTGCGGTTGCAGAGGAGCGATTGGCTGCCGCCCAGAGGTTGACTTAATCTAAAAGTGGAAGACACAATTCCGGGTTTTTATGTTGGTTTGAGGGCTAGAAAGTTGATCCTTGCAAGATTACAAATGAACTCCCGTATATTGAAAGACCGGCCCTAGGGATTTCTCCACCATACGCCGATGATACCGTTGGCGTGCACTGAATATTGTGCATGATTTTTTCCGTTTGTTAGAAGCTGTAATGGATGGGCTAGTTATCCGGCTTCTGGATTATCTGGAGGAAAGCTAATGCTAGAAGATGAGTTTTACCATGGATGCAGCGCGTAGGACTTAGTCTTCTTTGATGACTTTACGAGGCTACAACCGACTCTGTCGAACTAATTTCTGGATCTCTACTCTCCCTGATTAGGATCGATAGGAAAGCGGCCAGAAGCGCAAGTGCGATTGAAACAAACCAAACCAAGTCATAACGGGCGAAAAGCTCATATAGATATCCGCCCATAAATGATCCAAGCGCTCCACCAAGGGCGTGCAGTGCAAAGATAAGCCCCATAGTCAGTCCCATAATACGCCGCCCCATGTGCGTCGCGACGATACTGGCAACAATGGGGAATGTAGCGTAGTCGAAGATGCCAAACACAATCACGAAAATATACAATAGGGTTGGTTTACCGGCGATATAGATCAGGATGATAAAGGAAAGTCCCCGGATAAAATAGCAACTCGCCAGAAGGAACGGCCGATGGTACCGATCTGACAACCATCCATAAATAATCATTCCGATAAGACTAAATAGAGACAATATACCGTAGGCAGTTGCGCTCTGGACTGGCGGAAACCCGCAACTCACCGCATATGGAATCAGATGTACCTTTGTCACCCCCGCTGTCGTAAAGCCACAAATAAAGAAACTGCTACCCAGCAGCCAAAATACTGGCATACGAACTAACCCAAGTATTGTCGTCAGGACAGAGTCCTGAGCAGTCCGCCCAAGGGCTTTGGGCCTCGGTTGTTCCCTTCCGATAAGCATAAATACGACAAAAGCCGTAATCAGAATGATGACGCCGGCGATTAGAAAACTATTTCGCCAAGATAGCCAAGTAATAAGGAGAGCGAATAGCGGCATTATAGCGAACTGGCCACCGGTGCTGCCGGATGTAGCGATGCTAGTAGCAAGGCCAAGACGATCCTTGAAGTGGTGTGCAATTGTCGTTGATACCAGTGAGGGAGACATCGCCGCAAAGGCAACCCCACCAATGAAACTGAAGAGAACCACTAGTTGCCAAGGTTCGGTCATAAATGAGCACAATATGTAAACTACTCCGATAACGGTCATGCCGACCGTATAAATTATTCGAGACCCAACTCGGTCGATGATCGAACCCAGCACAGGTGCCGTTACTGCCATCGTAACCATCATCAATGCGCTGGCGGTCGCTACGAATTTGTATGACCATTCCATGTCTTCTTTCCAGAAGGGCATCATAAGGCCCAGACTATTTCGTGCTGTGATAACGATACTGAGCATCAGGAAAAGGGTGGCGACAATAACCCAGCCGTTTCCAGTACCCGCGCGGGGCGCATTTCTCGCTAAATTTTTGGACAAGTAAAAACTTTCTCTGGGATGACGGTCTTAAACTACGTTACTTCGTTCCCTAAGCAAATGGGTTACAGCGTCTATCATCACTGTTAATATATAGAAAGATACGGCAACATCCGTATGATATCACTCCGGTGATTAGTTGTCGGGATGGTGTGTAATAAATAGATGTAAATATGATTGGGAGAAGAGAAATTATGTCAAAGACGTTAGGAAAAATTGCAGCGACCGGGGTTGCTGCTGCAACCGCCATAGCTATTAGCCTGCCGGCGCAAGCAGGAAATGAGTTAAAGGTCTCGACCGCGCTCGGTCAAAAACACGATCAGAGCAAGGCGTTTTTTACCACCTTCCTAGATCCGATGAAGAAGGATCAGAGCGAAGTAACTCTGAATTACATCGGTGGACCAGAGGTAACACCTAACCGGAAACAAGGGCCTGCAATGAAACGTGGCCTGATCGACATCATTATGTCGCCATCCACTTACTATGCCACTTTGGTTCCAGAAGCGCGGCTAACGGGTATTGCTACCGTCACGCCGCAGCAGTGGAGAAAAAACGGTGGCTACGAGATGATGTCAGAGGCTTGGGGCAAGAAGCTCAATGCCATAATTCTGGGCTGGGGAAATTTTTATGGTCCGAACCAGTTTTTCATCTGGCTGAAGGATAAACCTAAGTTGAGCAAGACCACGGGGCTCGACCTCAAAGGTCTTAAGATGCGTACGACGCCACTCTACACACCATTTTTCAAGGCAATGGGTGCGACTACCAAGAACATATCACCGGCGGAAGTTTACACAGCACTAGAGCGCGGTGTTGTTGATGGGTTAGCGTGGCCGGAAGGCGGCGTTGCTTTCCGTGGGTGGCATAGTTACATCAAATACAAGGTCGGACCGGGGTTCTTCCGCTCATCGACGATGGTGACGATGAACAAGGATAAGTTCAACAAGCTCTCAAAAAAAGGTCAAAAGCAAATCTTAGCCGCTGGACTAAATTATGAGAACACGTCGGGTGCTTTGCTAAAAAAATTGGCCGCTGCTGATAATGCTAAAGTTTATAAGCAAGGCGTTAATAACTACACGCTGCCGGGAGAATATGGAAAAGCATTCACCAAGACGATCGTCAATGCAAATTGGAACGACGCCGGTAAGAGGAAATACAATGTCGATTTCAAAAAGCTGAAAGCGAAAATGTTGGATAACACGGGATCGTAAAGTTCGATCTTTTGAAACCTATAACGCCGCTCTTTAGAGCGGCGTTATTTTTTATGCCTAATTTCGGACGGAGTATCATTTCCTCACGTTAATCCTGTATCTGGCTACATTAGGCTCGGTAACCAGAGAGCTACTCCGGGGGCCGCGCAAAGGATCAAGATCAAGATAGCGTCACAAACTAGGAAGGGAAAGGCGGCTTTCGCAACTTGAAATAGCGTAGTTCCCTTAGGTGCAACTCCGAGCATAACGTACAGTAATAGGCCGAATGGCGGCGTGGTTCCGGCCATTTCAATGGTTATTAAAACGAACAGCCCGTACCAGATCAGGTCAAATTGGAGTGCGGCAGCGAGTGGGAAGAAGATAGGCACCGTGATCAGCATCATCGATGTTGCATCCATAAACATCCCAAGCAAGATCAACACGCAGAACATAAGGAAAAGGATCATATAGCGGTGTAGTTCGTAGCTTGTTACCCACTCGATCAATCCTTTTGACGCACCGGAATAAGAGAGCATCTGGCTGAAGACAGTCGAGTTCATAATTATCAAGAATACCATCGCGCCAACTCGTACTGTTCCTTCGAGTGACGTCGACACCGACTTAAAGGTCAGTGCCCGAAATGCTATGGCGAGAATAAATACGCCCAGCACCCCGCACGCTGCGGCTTCTGTGGGGGTAGCCCAGCCCAGAACAATAAATCCGACCACCATAAAAACAACTAATCCCATAGGGAGGATATTTGTCGTTACTAGCCTGATACGGGTACCCCACGACATTGGAGCGACGTCATACGCCGGAGCTGAGCCAGGGAAACGAATAAGCTGTAGCGTAATCATTGCGGCATAGAGAAGTGCCAATACGAAACCAGGAATAAAACCAGCAATTAGAAGTCGACCAACGTCGATTTCTGCAATTGCTGCCAACAATACGCCAAGCGCAGACGGCGGGATAATCATCGCCAGACCGCCGGTACCGAGGATCGGGCCCATAGACATTTGACTTGAATAACCTCGGCGTTTCATTTCCGGGACCATCAACGAACCTAGCATCGCTGTGTTGGCCATTGATGAACCAGTAAGTGTGGAAAAAATGGAACCACCCGCGACGGTCAGGTAGCATAGACGGCCAGGTAAGCGCCCAAATATCGCGTCGAGGCCGTCAAAAACCTTTATTGCGAGCCCTGTATGAAAAAACAAAGAGCCCATAAGTATGAACATCGGAACTGGGCCAAGGATAAACCGAGATATCAATTGAGTAGAATTATCCGCAACTTGGATCAAAGCACCGAGGTCGAATCCAGTGAAGACATAGACAGCGATAAAGTTCGTCGCGATAAATGCAAAAGCTACCGGAACACCGAGTGCCATAAAAGAAATAACCAGACCGAGAAGGAAGGCAAACGCCCAATACCATTCCATGGTTACATACCCTCCTTGACGTCCGTTCGGCTACCGAACATATCGTCAAATCCAAATAGAAAGCGGATAAACTCAACCGCAACTAGAAAAAACCCAATGGGCATTGGGACGTAAATCCACCATAGTTCAAGTTCAATACTTCGTTCATCCAGCGCTTCATCGACATAGGCTTCGATTAACAGCTCCGAGGAGTAATACGCGAGAAGAAGTGAACCAGCTATCACAACAAGATACGCAAATTTTGAAGTTATTTTTCTCGCACCAGGTGCTAGAAGTTCATTAACCGCGTCAATGAAAACATGCCCCTTAATACGCGCCAGCCAAGGCGCAGCAAGGATCGTGAACCACAAAAGACCGTATTCCACGACACCAAGTGTCCCTTCCCAAGGTTGCAGTCCAGCCAAGGGCAGAAGAACATCCATCACAATTAGCACAAAAATTGCGAAGACTATGATGCAGGAAAGAATTTTGAGCGCATTAATCAGCCAGTCATGCGCTTTTCTGATAGTGTGCAAATGATGCCCCTCTTGAGGTTACGGATTTATTTTACCCGTTTAAACCCAGACTAGTCGGGATACTCGTTTGGAACAAGGCGAACTAGCGTATTAAGTCGGCTAATTGTCGCCAATGGAGCTATAGAAAACCAAATAGAAACTTATTTTTGGCTACTTATGGCGTGCGCTAATTGTGTCTCGGGTTCGTTGTCAGAGATCAACCTAATTAAGATTATTTATTTTCGTTTCGGGATCGGTAAGAGTCGCCGCGTTAAAAATTCTTCTCCAATCATATTTTCCCTTTGAAAATATTTTATTAGTTTTGATGGAGATTACAGAAGAAGGCCTGTAAGTTTCGAGGTTACCCAAATCTATTCGAGACCTACCCCGATCGGTCCATTCGTTGTTTTATGGACGAACTGATCGACATATTGGTTCCCGGAGTCCGACAACTCGTTAGGACTACCTTCCCAGACTATTCGCCCTTCGTGCATCATTATGATCCGGTCGGCAATGTGACGTGCGCCGTCCAAATTACTTGTAATGGTGATAACAGTGGCGCTTAAGTCCCGGACGTTTTCAAGTATCAGGTCGTTGATGACATTCGTCATGATTGGATCAAGCCCCGCGGTTGGCTCGTCTAGAAGCAAAATATCTGGCTCGTCGGCAAGCGCGCGAGCGATACCTACGCGTTTCTGCATACCACCCGAAAGTTCGACTGGATAGAGTGAAGCGGTCTCTTCGGATAGTCCGACCGCGGCAAGTTTCTTATGGGCGAGCTCAATTGCTTCGGTCTTTAGCATGCGGGAGTGCTGTCGAAGCCGGAAAGTAATATTTTCCCATACTGTAAGGCTATCGAATAGAGCCGATCGCTGAAACAGAACTCCAACCCGCGCAATTTTTTCCCGTTCTTTGTCGTTTAGACCAACCATCTCCTGTCCGCGAATTAAAATGCTGCCAGTTTGTGGTTGAAAGAGCCCGGCGATCATTTTCATAGTAACTGTTTTACCTGACGCGGACGGACCAATAAGGACTATCGATGCCCCACGGCGGACGGAGAATGCCAAGTCCAGCAAGGAGAATGACTCGTCAAACATATGCGTTACGCCGGAAAGTTCCAATTCCGGGGTCGATACTATAGATCCGATAGCGTTTGCCATGAGCCGATACTAACGTATCTTCCGATCGTGAAGGGTATTTTTATTTTTGGGAAACAACCGCTAGATTGACGCTATGATCTTCTCACCGCCTCGGAAAGGGGCGATCAGCGTGCTTCTGCTGATCGTATTCTTTGATATGTTGGCCTTCGGGATCATCATTCCGTTTACACCTTTCTGGGCCGAGAGGTATGGGGCATCTCCATTCGAAGTCACTCTATTGTTTTCGACATACTCTTTATTCGCTTTCATGTCTTCGTTTCCATGGGGCGTGATTAGCGATAAATGGGGGCGTCGTCCTATCCTCTGTTTTAGCATGCTGGGTACGGCAGTATCTTTTGCCTTGGTCAGCCAGGCAGATGCTCTCTGGATGCTTTTCGCGGCACGCGCCTTTGGTGGTCTTATGGGGGGTACACTGCCGGTGGCCCAAGCCTATATCGCGGATGTTACCGAGCCCGAAGACAGGGCAGGGCGTATGGGTTTGATGGGCGCAGCTATCGGTGCTGGGTTCGTGCTCGGTCCCGGAATAGGATGGCTGTTGACCCGAACAGGAAGCGGTGACACGGATTTCCGCGCCGCATTCATGATCGCATCTGCCGTAGGGCTTGCCGGTTTTTTGGTTGCTCTGTTATTCCTCAAAGAACCAACGGCCAAGGTTAAGGGCGATGGCGCCCGCTCCATAGTGGTTCGAATGCGATCTTTCTCTATAGCAGGGGCAATACCCAGTGTCTTGTTCCCATTGCTTATCTTGACAGTCATAGCGTTCTGTATGGCGGGTCTCGAAAGTACGTTCGCTCTTTGGACCGAACGCCAGCTTAACTGGGGTGTGCGGGAGGTTAGTATCTTTTTTCTGTTTATCGGTTTTTTGATGGTGATAGTCCAAGGGGGTGTGGTGCGTCCGCTGAGTAAGAGTGTAGGGGAAGGTTGGCTGATTATATTTGGGTTGCTCGTAATGTCTGTTGGATTTGCGACCGTACTCATCGTCTACTCCCCGCAGATGGCATTTTTTGGGGGGACGCTGATTGCCGTAGGTTTCGGTCTCGCTAACCCCTCGTTAAGTGCTGTAATCTCCCGAAATGCGCCCGACGAACACCAGGGAGCGGCTATGGGCGCGTCGCAAGCGACGCAGTCCCTGTGCCGGATTTTTGGGCCGCTGGCATTCGGTGCAGCCTTTGAAGGGCTCGGCAGGAATACCCCTTATCTCGGAGGAGCGCTTTTGCTATTTTTAGGACTCCTGATTGCAATCAAAACCATGAAATACGCAAAGCAAGCTCACTCTGGATAAATCGCCTTTGATGGGAGCTGTGTCCATGCGCAGGGAGCGCCAGCTTGTTTTATCCGTTTTCGTATAGGTAGGGAATCATCCCACAAGGCCCCGATAAAACGCATGCCATTTATGCCATCAGACGCATTGGATGCGAGCCAAGTAATTGGTTTTTCCATGGCCTCTGGTTGAATTGATTTCGCTCGGGGAATACCAGAGTCCGTGGGGATCATCCGTGTATTTACCATACCGCCCGGCACTAAAACGTTTGCTGAAACGCCAGTGCCTTCTAGATCCTGGGACATGATCAAAGTATGCGCTTCGAGCGCCGCTTTAGTCGGTCCATAGGCGCCGGCCCCGGCTAGATACATCGTATCCAAGCTAGTCGTAACGTTCACGATCCGCCCCCAGCCTTTTTCAATCATGCAGGATACGCATGTCTTCGCCATCAGCTGGGGACCGAAAATATTGACGCGTAGCATGTCATTCCACAGATCGTCGTCTAGTTCCCAGAACGTAGCCTTTTTTAGCATGAACGTAGGAATGCGTTCCGGGCCGATCACAGCGTCATTTACAAGCACATCGATGGAGCCAAAAGACGTCAATATTTTCTCTGCTGCGATCCGTACCTTGTCAGGGTCTGTAACGTCGCACGTAATAGCCGTAATAGATCCTTGACCGCCCGCGTCTTCGGCTCTCTGTGCCGCTTCTTCCAGAACGTCTTCGTCGATATCGATCATAGCGACTTTTGCCCCTGCGGCAGCCAGTGCGATGGACATTGCACGGCCCATGCCCCGCGCGGCACCAGTCATTAAGACGGTTTTGCCTTCCAGTAGTCTGTCAGCCATTTTTCTCTTCCGTTTTTTATCTTTTTGTATCTACCCATTCGCTGGGCCGTTTTGCGACTGAGCCGACCTGTGCCCATGCGGTCGGCGCGCTGGCAGCCTCAACTCGGTCTCCAATGGGCAGAGATTCATCCCATAGGGCGGCGATGAACCTTCGATTGGTAGTGCTATCAGCATCGGTCGAGCATAGCCAACATAT
Source organism: Alphaproteobacteria bacterium UBA830 (assembly GCA_002295635.1). GTDB lineage: Bacteria > Pseudomonadota > Alphaproteobacteria > MPNO01 > UBA830 > UBA830. Next base: position 9,322 of record DBHK01000024.1, read on the forward strand.
TGGTTTCTGCATGGCAACGGGCTGGACTAGTTCATCTCGGTCGAAGCCCGTATCCTCAGGGATCATTCTAGTGTTCGCCGGCCCACCGGGGATAAGAATGTTGGCCGTCACGCCGGTGCCTTCGAGATCTTGTGCCATGATACGTGTATTGGCCTCGAGTGCGGCTTTTGACGGACCGTAAGCTCCACAGCCTCGCAGATACATCGTATCCAGGCTAGTCGTAACGTTCACGATCCGCCCCCACTGTTTTTTAATTAGGTGGGGCGCAGCCGCAGTTGCCATCAGTTGCGGACCGAAAGCATTAACTGAGAGTACCCGGTGCCATAGTTCGGTGTCGTGTTCCCAAAATTTCGGAGTATGAGCCACAAAATTATTAGTAAAGAACTGGGGTCCCATGGCGGCGTCGTTTATCAGAATATCAAACCCGCCGAACACCTCAGAGATCCTGTTGATTGCGGCATGGGCGCGGTCCGGATCGGTGACGTCTGCCTGAACGGGCAGAGCACAGCCCTGACCGCCAGCCTCCTCAATGTCGGCGACAGCGGCCGATAGAATTTCTTCCTCTAGATCGATCAGGGCGATTTTGGCGCCCTGTGTCGCGAGGCCTTCGGCCATCGCCTTCCCCAATCCGCGGCCGGCGCCTGTAATGATGGCGGTTCGACCTTCTAAGGGTCGTTGATTCACGGGTATATCTCCTATTTTATCGTTGGATCGATTTTGGTATGATTGCCTGCTTTCCAAGCTGCGGCCAGGCACAGGGAGCGGAGGCCTCCTTTAACCCTTGGGCCCAGTGGCCGGCGATGAAACGTTTACCGTTATGTCCATCAGAGTCTTCGGACGCTAGCCAAATTGCCGGTGCCTGCATAACTTCGGGTTGTATCAACGCTTCGCGCGGAATACCGGTCGCGTTGGGGATCATGCGTGTGTTGGCAGGTCCTCCGGGTATAAGGACATTGGCGGTTACCCCGGTACCTTCCAAATCACTTGCCATGATCGCAGTGTGTGCTTCAAGTGCCGCTTTTGATGGGCCGTAGCCGCCCATTCCCGGTAGATACATTGCATCAAGTGCGGTTGTGATATTTATGATCCGGCCCCAACCTTTACGAAGCATGTGCGGCGCCGCAGCAGCTGCCATAAGCTGAGGTCCAGCGGCATTGACATCAACCATGCGAATAAAGGTGAAGGGCTCGAGCTCCCAAAATTTCGGTGGATCTCCGTAAGGATTCTTCGCAACCACCTGCGGGCCAATTGCTGCGTTATTGAACAGAACGTCCAGGCGACCAAAATTCTCGACAGTAAAATGTACCGCTGTCGACGAACTTTCCGGGTCGCAAACATCGGCGCCTAGCGGGATCACGTTCTCGGCGCCGCCAATGTGACGTACCTCATCGGCAGCTTGCTGTAATTCATCCCCGTCGAGATCCACTAAGGAGAGCAGCGCACCTTCCTCGGCTAGGGCGAGAGCCATGGACCTACCCAATCCGCGCCCGGCACCGGTTATCATGACAACTTTGCCGGTCAGTTTCGCGTCAGCCATTTTCGGATCCGCTATTACGGTTGCCTCGCGGATCGCCATCCGGCCGAATGGCCTGGCCTCCCAGTTGCGGCCAGGCGATGGGATCGCCACAGTTGTCCAGATTGGATTTGCCGTCGGCACCAACATCCCACAACGCCGCCCGAAAACGACGATTATTCACAACCGCGCCCTCGTCTGAAAGTAAATAGAGGAGGGGCGGCACCATAACGTCGGGTTGTATCAGCATTTCGCGGTTAGCGTAAACACCGGTCGCGGAAATCATACGCGTGTCCGCTGGGCCGCCCGGGATCAAAACGTTGCAGGTTACACCTGTTCCCTCAACGCCGCCGGCGATCATGGTGGCTAGCGCCTCGGCTCCGGCCTTGGAGGGACCATATGCACCGTTCGTGAAATTAGTCATCGTATCTAAGCTGGTGGTAACGTTTATGATCCGGCCCCAGTCTTGTAATAATAAATGTGGGATGACTGCCTTGGTCATTACGAAATGCCCGGTGGTGTTTACGTCGAGGAATAACTGCCAGTCTGAGAAATCGATTTCCCAGATCATTTTGGCGTTGGATCTATCAGTATCACGAAATCGTTCAGGCCCTAGGCCGGCATTATTCAAGAGAATATGTAGCCCGCCAAATGCTTCAAGCGTCGCGTCGACGATACGTTTTGCGTCGTTTTGTTTCGATACGTCAGCGGCAACACCGATACAAGCGTCGCCGATTTCACCAATAGCATTTTCTAAAGCGTCGGGATCCAACTCGACCAACGTGACAGATGCGCCAGCGTGGACTAGTCCTTTTGCCATGGCGCGACCAAGGCCGCGGCCCGCTCCAGTAACTATAGCTGTTTTTCCGGTGAGATCGGCCATGGAATTAATCCTTATATTTCTCGAAATCGACTACCAACGGGGTCAGCTTATCGCGATAGTAATCGGGCATTACATCCGCTTTCCGGGTCTCCGGGTCGAAAAAGACTTCGATCGTATCCTGTGTCGCGCATAGCTGACTGGTATCAGCATTGTGCATCCGCATGTGATGGCGGATCGATTTGCCCCCGACATGACTGAACCCGCCGCGGATGACTAGCAGCTCACCTTGCTTCATTTCGTGGATATAGTTGATCTTAATTTGTGCGACGACAAGGCCAACACCTTTTTCGTGCATCTCCTTGTGACTTACCCCAGCGACCGTCCAGAGATGAAAACCGGCATCGTCGAAATGATGCGCATACCAGCGAACGTTCATATGTCCAATATGATCGCAATGCCATGGAAAGACGACTGACCGATAAACCTCGAAAACGTTGTCCAATGAAAACTCTCCTATTTATTAGGTGTCCAGAACAGACTCATGAAACAGCTGTTCCGGCTCGTATGCGGTGGATATTAGTCCCTGATCCGCGCTGTATTGGATAAACCGGGATATGTTATAACGGTTGCTGGCGAAGCCCGATGGCCAAATGTCGATGCCGAAGGTTTTTTCTTGGGCTTCCAGCGCGTTCCGCGCAAAAGCGATTTCGGAATATCCAGGATCTTCATAACACTCTGCGGCTAGGCGCTTAGCATCCTCCCACATATCGATTAGTGCCAACGGCAGACTTGGCTCCGCTTCTACGACCTCTTTACGGAATGCCATGATGTGCATGATAGGAAAATAGCCGAGCGTATCGTAATATCGCTTTGCCTCGGCAACCGGGTCGGGGAACAGGCGCGTAACCGTCTCACTAGCATCCAGCACTTCCCGTGGCGGGTGGGGAAAGATCATCGCATCGACCTCACCTCCCAAGAGCAGGTCAACCCCGCGTTGTTCGTCGGACAGCCATTCTACACTGACGCCCGCCGGCGGCTTCCAGGGAACGGCTTCGGACGCTTCCATGACCCAGTGGATATCCTCCCAGGGCATATCATAAAAAAATTTAAGGTCGCCCTTTACCAGAACGGACATCGTGGTCTGAAAAGTCCGAAGCACAACCCTGCACCCACCCAGATCAGCGGGGGTGTTAATTCCAGAATCGGTCCGAACGTAGATGTGGTTCTGACTAAACAGGCGTCTTGGGAATACAGGTGTAGCCGTGAAATCGGACCCTCGGTCAGTCGCCATTATGTATGACGAGAACGACAATTCACAAACGTCGAACTCTTGATCTTGGATCATCCGTTTGTGTCGGTCCTTACCGTCACGGTGCTTATGATCAATGCCCACTTCGAGCGGTTGGATTTCAAGACCCTTGGGTATTTTGACGGCGCCGGTGAAGAACGGCACATGTCGATCGTAACGTTCTAGTGCCATTGTATAGGCAGCCACCTGTATTTCCTATCTCTGTTGTTTCAGAGATTGTAGCAGGGGAATGCTTGAGGGAAAGAGAGACCAATCATCTATCCCAGCCGAGCCTTATGCGGGCAAATTCGGGATAGGTTTCGGCGATTTCCTCAACAATTTGCGTTCGGATAAGCTCTAGTCGATCCGGTTCCGGTGGAGTGACCGGTATAACATCGTTAGAGCAGTCGAAATCAAACCCTGTGTTGTCCCGGATTTCTTCCAGTGTCGTCCCGGGCAGTATGCTATCCAGTCGGAACCGGTGTCGTCTTTGGTCATACCTAAAAATACAGAGGCTGGTGATCAACGCGTAAGGACCACCCCTTCGGTAGACGTTGGGCGGACTCCATCCCGGAGCGCTGATGAAATCGACTTTGTCGACGAATATCCGCCGCGAATGCTCTTCTCGGAATAGGATAACGCGGGGCACTGAAAAATATAAATATGCCGAGCCGAAACTACCCGGAAATCGGATATCGGGTTTGGGGTAGGGACCTGTACCTACAAGATTGATGTTTCCTTCGCCATCGATCTGTCCACCGCCAAGGAAGAAAGCATCGATCCGGCCTTGGCCTGCTCGGTCAAAAAGTTCGGGCCCCCCATCGTTGAAAGGACTGTGAATATTACTGCCGAGAATACTAACTCTCGTAACACCCTTGCTTAGGGCCTGGATCATTAGGGCAGCGGCACCCGGTATGGGTGATGCCGTGCCGACTGCAATGTTACGGCATCCATCAATCATCCGGGCAATGGCACAAATAAGTAACTCTTCGCGGGAATATTTCATGTTTGGGATCCGTCGGCGGCCTACTTACCGAATACGTGGCGGTGGAGATAGGCGGAGAAACCATCGGTAGTTTTTGCGTCGGTGACGTATGTTTTTAAATGCTCGCTGTCGCGTTCGTAGCTACCGGGCAGAGATAAGGGCCAAGCACCAAGAGGCGCATATGCAACGGCGTCTATGTATACTGGCGGGATAGTGCCTGCTAGCAGCTGCTCGTCTTCTAATAGGTTGCCCTCCCAGATTTCTTCTACGGTCACCATGGCTTTTGCTGACGCATGAGATAGAAGTACGCATTCACGCCGCGCACCGACCCAGACATTCCCATACTTGTCGCCGTAGCGTGCATGAAAGATCGCGAAATCAGGCCTTACAGCTGGTAGGAGAACTATCGGATCCCTGTTACCGTGGATCATCGGATTATCAATGGTCTTCCAGTCAGCCCGATTGTTCAGAATGTCGGATCCGAGAATCCCCCGCAGAGGCATGAAGGGCACGCCTTTTTCAGAGGCCTGTAATTCAGCGTAGAGCGCCGGGCAGGTGGCATCGCGGATTGCGATCTCCCCGTTTTCCACGGCTCGGCGGAAATTCGGAGCATATCCAAATTCGCCCATTGACACGCCGCTAGTCTCTATCTCAGCGATACAGCCTGCGCCTATTAGCATATCCGCCTGGATTGAACTAACAGGGACGGTTAGCAGCCTCAGATCACGTGCGTTACGCCGGATCAGTGCCCGCGTGATCTCCATTGACACGCCACCGTCCTCCTTGGGTACTCCAATCAGAGCACCGTCTGGAATGCAGCTGGCGATCTCGTCAGAGGACAGATAAGCTTCAGGAACCTGCATGACGCTATTCTGCGATGAAGTACAAGAACAGGCAAATACTATGAAAGAACATGATTTACATGCGACATGGGACCTCCAGCGATTTTGGTTTACTGATGATTCTGGTGTCGAAGTGGAACCGCTCGGCACCGATGCGGTCGGGAGCTTGATCCTCAGTGCCGACCGACAATACGCGTTTACAATGATGCGGTCCGGCCGGACGTCATACAGGAGTGGAGATTTACTTGGCGGGACTTCGGATGAAAAAAGTGAGGCAGCCGGCGGCTATGTATCTTTTGGGGGTTCCTGGTCGTTCGATGGCGAGGCTATCATTTTCGGGATCAATTATAGTTTGTTTCCAAACTGGGTCGGCGCGCAGCAGAAACGTATCGCATCGTTCAGTGGTGACGAGCTACTCCTACAGACGATTGGCGCCATCCTAATGGCCGGCAAAAGCCATCATGGTGCGGCTCGCTGGCGCAGAAAATAAGTTCAACATTTCGAAGGACGAGAGACTCAGATGAAAGCCTGGCAGATAGAAAATGATGACGGCATCAATGCTCTTGCTCTCAACAATATTGAAATCGGCGACCCTGGTCCTGGCGAAGTTCGGTTTAGAGTAAAAGCATCTTCTATCAATCGGCGTGATTTCAATACAGTGCGTGCGCCAACAGCCCGTAACACACCGCTTCCACGGATTCCCAATTCCGATGCATCTGGCGTGGTGGTAGCGGTAGGCGATAACGTCAGGGATTTTCAGCCGGGAGACCGGGTTGCTAGCTGTTTTTTTAAACGTTGGGAGGGCGGTCCAATGCACGGGTCGGTTATGAAAAGTGCTCTTGGCGGCCCAGAAGAGGGAATGCTGTCCGAAGAGGCCATTTTACCTGAAACCTCGCTCGTGCATTTGCCGGAACACCTTACTTGGGAGGAAGCAAGCACACTGACCTGTGCAGGTGTAACGGCTTGGAATACGCTTGTCGAGCAGGGCAGGCTAAAAGCAGGGGATACTGTGCTTGTGATGGGGACAGGTGGCGTATCGATCTTTGCATTGCAGTTTTCAAAGATGATGGGGGCTAGGACGATAGTGACTTCGAAGAGTGATGAAAAACTCGAACGTGCTCGCGCCATGGGCGCCGATGAAACCATAAACTATATCGATACCGCCGATTGGGGAAAAACTGTGCTAGATTTGACAGACGGCGAGGGCGTTAATCAAGTCGTCGAGGTTGGCGGCGCAGGAACGCTGCAAACGTCGATTGATGCAGTCGGTTTCGGGGGACACATTGGCTTGATCGGTGTTCTCACGCAGGGTCAAATAAACCCACTTCCGTTGCTCGGGAAGTCCGTGCGCCTGACTGGGATTTATGTGGGAAGTCGAGAGATGTTTAAAGATATGAACTCAGCGATTTTCGCAAACGGCCTAAAACCTGAAGTAGACCGGGTCTTTGGGTTTGATCAGGCCAAAGCCGCTTTCAATTTAATGGGCGAGGATAAACATTTCGGGAAAATTGTGATTTCCGGAGCCGGCTGACGATTATTATTCTTATGTGAGTAACAGCCTGTTATCTATAGTCTTAGAAACGTCAGCATCACGGCAAGTTTTTATTTGTCCGCTAGGGGAGAAATACTATGGTCAAATTAGCCGAAGAGGACATCGAAACGCGCGAAGTGTTAAATTGGGAAGGTTTGCACGTATTCCACTTCCTATTTTCGTCCTGTTCTCAGAAGTTACGGATATTTCTGGCACTTAAAGGAGTGAAATGGGAATCCCACGAGATTGACTTAATGACAAATGAAAATCTCAACGGATATTTTCTGGGTATCAATCCGCGTGGACTTCTACCTGCAATCGTTCATAACGGCGACGTTCACATTGAGAGCAACGATATTTTGGCGTACTTAGAGGCTGTTTACCCTGAGGTACCTCTGATTCCGACAGGATCCGAGGACAAGGTAGCCGAGCTGCTTAGACACGAAGACGAGTTGCATCTCGACCTCCGGGCCCTGAGTTTTCGGTTCGTGTTCAATCCGCCCCACGACCCAAAATCTTCGGAAGACTTAGAGAAGTACGCGACCGGTGGTTCGGGTACCGTCAACGGACAGAAAGACGGGCGAGTTGGTATTGAGATCGATTTTTGGAAAAGTTACGCCGATAGGGGGATTACCGACGATGTCGCCCGGGCGGCAGCTGAAAAATTCCGCATGGTGTTTAGTGAACTAGACGAGAGATTGGCTGACCAAGAGTATCTTTTACCTCACGGCCTCAGTGTGTTGGACATTGCATGGTTTATCTATGCCAACCGGTTGACGCTGGCCGGTTATCCACTGGCGCGTCTTCATCACAATCTTGGGTCCTGGTACGCGCGTTTGGAGAAAATCCCGGAGATAGCGAGCGAAATCGCCCTTCCGCCGCCAGTTAAGGAAAAGTTCGATGCGACTCGGGCACATCATATGGAGCAGGGTGTGCATCTGGAGGCAATCACCGGGCTCTAAACATGCAAAAAGGGCAGGAGTGCTTAATGGTACTTGGAAAACCAAAGATCTTTTGTACTTTAAAGCCAGCAGTCGATCTTGGATAGTGCCACGGTCAGATCGTATGGCAGTTAAAGGTTTCAGGAGCGCCAGATCAAGGGATAATCGTTTCCATCAAGTGGGCCGCCGGGAATGAGGTCGGTCTTATCTTACTGAGATGGCACGTAGTCGCGGGGCTCTCACGTCGCTCGGCTTCGGCCATAACGTAAAGAAAAGGGCCCGACGGCGTCTGTTGTTCGATCTGTTAGGTTCCGCTGCGTGTATGGTTGCCGCGTGAAAAAAAAGCGCATCACCTTTCTCCATTTCAAATAGTTCAATATTATACTGATCTGGGTGTGCCCCGATATCTGGAGCGGGTCCGTCAAACACCGCTGCACCAGTAGAATCTTAACCATTTCCGATCAGTGCCGGCTTATAAATCTTGCGCCAATTGTGAGAGCCTGTAGCGAACTTCATCACACCTGTATCCGCCGTGACCGGATCTAGTGGAATCTAGAAAGAGATAAAATCCTGCCAGGACACTTCAAAATACGGTAAGTCCTGATGCCAATAAGTTGGTGCATCAGTTCAAGGCTTTTTAACTAACAGGTATTCATCGACTGGGTTAAGTTTATCAAATCGCAAAAATGCCGCCGCTATCGCGCTTGCTGGCGAATTCAGCATAAAGTCATTAAGGACGTGATTGCGTCGGCTCATATGATGAAATGTAACGGAAACGACCTTTCCCAGTTTGAATGTATTCTCGCGAAAACGGACTCGGGTCGTTCATAACATCCTAAACTGCGACGCCAAGCTATTCCAGCCAGTCGCCGTTAAATGCTGAGCGGATGATAATGGCTCCATCAACCTCGAACGTTTTGATATCTTTTTCCGCTACAAATACCACAGTGAGATTAATTTTCTCTATGGGCGGGCAGTGGGTCGCGTCCAAGTATGATGTCGGTAGCTTTTTCAGCCATCATTAATATCGTGGAATTGATATGCGCTGAGGTGAGATCGGGCATAGCGGATCCATCGACAACTCTTAACTTCTGAATTCCGTGGACCCGCAGATCCGGGTCTAATACGCTCTCCGGTCCGGTTCCCATAGGACACGTGCAGGAGGGGTGGTCTATAGTTACCACTGTATTGCGAATGAAATCATCAAGTTCGGTATCGGTTTTTACACTTGGTCCGGGAGTCAGTTCTTGGCCACGATATGGGCCCAACGCATCCTGTTGTGCGACTTCACGCGCCATTTTGAACCCCTTACGAAGAGAGACAAGATCGTCGTTATTAGACAGAAAACGAAAATCTATTACTAGGGGATCTCTGGGGTTAGTTGAACGAAGACGAACTTCGCCGCGGCTTTTCGGGTGGACGATGCCGCAGCGAATGGCGTAACCATCTTCGTATTTTTTCTTTATCCCGGGGAACCAAGGGTTCGCATCAGGCGGTGCTCCGCGGAACAAAAATTCCCAGTCGGCCGCGTCGACATCTGGCGCACTTTTCAGAAATGCATGCATTCCGCCCGGTACGACCGTAGCGGGCCCAGTTCCGAATAGGTACGCGCGTACCATGCTGACGGCGATTTTATCGTAGCGAAGTTCTTCCCGGAACGGGCTAGTATTGTTTGGCCGGCTCCAGAAGTTTGAGACGACTAAATGATCCTGTAAATTTTTTCCCACCGGCAAGTCGACGATGCATTCGATACCGAATTCTTTGAGGTGACTGGCGGGCCCGACACCCGAAAGCATTAGAAGCTGGGGTGTATTGAATACGCCGCCGGACAGAATGACTTCCTGATTAGCCCCGGCCGAGACGGTTTTTCCTTTATGTAGGTATTCGATTCCGTTGGCGGTCGACCCATTCATTAGGATACGTGTGGCGAGCGCTCGGGTATGGACTGTGAGGTTCGGTCGGCGCTTTGCTGGTTTCAGAAAAGCGTTTGCGGATGAGGATCGTCGCCCGTTCCGGATTGTGTATTGACCTTTACTAAAGCCAATCGGCTGCGGTCCGTTATAGTCTTCTGTAACCGGTAAACCGACAGCATTCGCTGCATCGATCCACGCGTCGAAAATCGGGTCCTGGGTTTTCGCGTACTCGGTTCCCACTGGTCCGTCTCCGCCGCGCCATGCATTGGCGCCGTTTTCCCAAGTCTCGCATCGTTTAAAGTATGGTAGTACCTCGGCATATGACCAGCCGGCGCTGCCGTTAAGTGACCATCGGTCGTAATCATCGGGATGCCCGCGCGTATATGCCATTACGTTGACGGATGAGGAGCCCCCTAAAACCTTTCCGCGTTTTGTTTTAAGCCGGCGTCCATTTAATTCTGTGTTGGGCTCAGAGATGTAGCCCCAGTCGTGCAGGCCGAGTTCGTGAATTTTCCCCATACCAACAGGTATATGGATAAGAGGGTCCCAGTCGCATCCCCCCGCCTCCAGTAAAAGGACCGAAATATTTGGGTCTTCTGTTAAACGCCCTGCGAGCGTGCAGCCGGCCGAGCCTGCACCTGCAATGATGTAGTCGTATTCTTTCTGCTCCATCATTACCTCGAGTATTCGTTTGGTTGTAGTTCTTCGTTTTGTATTACATCTCCCGATGCATGCATTATGCTAACCACCGCTGCCATTAAAACATTTGAGGCGATTTCTTTTTTGCGCCTATTTCGAGCATAAACTTCTCGAGTACCTCGTATGGTTGTGCGCCGACCACGCCGTATCCACCCGCGACATAGGTCGGAACGCCAGTAACACCGTATTTTTGGGATTTAGCCCAGTCGTCGTCCACCGCTTTCTCGAATGTGCGGTTTTCGACAACTAATTTCGCCTCCTGCACCGACAGGCCGGCATCTTTAACGCATTCAAGCAAAACATCGACCTCGCCAATGTTCAGGGATTCTACGAAGTATGCTTTATAGAACTCTTTTTCTAGGCGCTCTCCCTCTTCGATTGTTTCGGACCATTTTCCCAATTCCTGCGCCAGACGACTGTTATACGAATGCGTACGTTTACCGTAGGGAAGACCCTCAACGTCCATACGCTCTTTCATGTCGTAGTACATTTTTTCAGGATCTAGCCCGCGCTCGGCATAAAATCCGGCCATCTCACGGCCTTCAGGTGGCGTATCTGGATGTAAGGGAAAGTGTACTAACTTTATATTGATATCGTAATTCTGGCGGAGCTTTTCAATACGCACGGTACTGAGATAACACCAAGGTCAGACGTAATCGCTGAAGAGTTCCAGCGTCACGGATTCTGTCATCCCAACCTCCTGAATCTAGTTTGACACAGCATGGCATGCCGATTGTCTTATCGCTAGCCCACTATACTTCAGCTTTTGCGCTCACGTCGTTACCCTGTTCGTATTTAAGATCGCGGTATTTTCCGGCGACGACCGGTTCGTATTTGGGCGGGTTATTCGGCCCAGTGCAGGTCGGAATACACTCTATAACGGCATCGTAGTTAGGCTGGAAAAAATAGCCGACCGAGAGTCGGCCGCGGGTTGGCTTCGACGTTACAGAAGGATTTACGACCCGGTGCATGTTCGACAACCACGTATCATTCGTCCAACGCATTAGCTGGTCCGCGATATTGATGATGAAGAATTCCGGTCGCGTTTCGACGTCAATCCATTCGCCTTGCCTAGTGCGCACTTGTAGGCCGCCGGGTTCGTCTTCACCCATAAGGATGGTCATCATACCATAATCGGTATGTTCGCCGGCGCGGATGTGGCCGGCTGGTGGGTCACCTTTTAGCAATGGATAGTAATTCAGCCGAGCGGCGGTAGCGTGTTTATCAGTTTTGTCATCGAACCAAGTTTCGGGCAAACCTAATGCTAGTGCGATAATATGAATTACATCAATTACCAGCCGGTTCATTTCCTCGTAGTAAGCCACGGCGGCTTTTTTGAAAGTCGGCGGCTCTTCCGGCCAAAGATTCGGAATGAAGTAGTTCTGTCCTTGGGGAGAGGTATAATACGGTGCTTCGGGCCAACTCTCTGGCCCGTAATGATAAAATTCTTTTAGGTCTGGGGTGGCATCCGGCACAACGGTTCGACCTAGTGCCTCGCCTGCTAGTTCGCGGAAGCCTCTTGGAGTATCAGGGATTGGGTGGCTGGAGGCTTTTTTTATTTCCTCGTTTTGTTCAAAAAATACGTGAGAGGCCTCTCGAAGATCCTCGATGATTGCCTGTGGCACCCCATGTCCTTTTATGGCAAAAAAACCAATTGTCTTACAGGCTTCCGCGACTGCCTTCGAAACGGTTGTTTTGCCAACGCTATCACCGGCAAGAAATGGTGAAATATCAATAACGGGAACGTTCTCAGCTTTCATATTGCAACCCTAACGTCCGACATCTATCAACTCAATACGAAGATTGACCCTATTGCCTCGTAGCGACCGGTATTGATATCTAAATAGGTACTTAAAATTATGCCGGGGTCAAATTTACTGGTTGGACTTCGCCTTATTAACAATGCATCCTGAGCGGGTATCGGAATCAGAAATGTTAAACATTTGACAGGACTTTCTGAAATAAAACAACATTTTACAATATTGGGTGCAGGTGTTGTCGGACTTTGTTGCGCTGTTTCGCTGCAGAGGGAGGGGTTTGATGTTACCCTTGTTGATAGGCTCGATCCAGGCACGGGGACGTCTTTTGGGAATGCTGGGCTGATCCAAATTGACTCCGTTGTGCCTATCGCGACACCTGGAATCATGCGCGCGGTTCCCAGCATGCTGCTAGACCCAATGGGACCGCTGGTTGTTAGATGGCGTTACCTTCATCGGATAGCACCATGGCTGCTCAAATTCGCGCTTAACGCTCGACCCGACAAGGTTGAACAAATTTCATTTGCTCTTGCTTCATTACTTGATCGGTCAAATGACGCATGGCTTGGACTTATTACCGCTGCCAATGCAGGGGATATTTGGCGCCAATCAGGCGAGCTGCATGTTTATCGTACAAGAGAAGCTTGGGAAAAATCTCGATTGTCAGATGAATTGCGACGCCGGCGTGGCTCTAAACTTGAAGAACTATCCGTAGAAGAAATGCGTCAACTTGAACCATCTCTTTCACCCAAACTTCACCGGGGGGTATTTACGCCCAACGCTAATTCTATCACTCATCCGTTTCATTTGTCTCAAAGACTGTTCGAACTATTCAGACGAAATGGTGGTAAATTTGTAAAGGTCAATGTAACCGGTATTGAAAGGCGCGAAGATGGTGAGCCATGTCGCCTATTAACTGACGGAGCCTATCTTCCGATAGGCGGTTTGGTCATTGCCGCCGGCGCATTTTCTAAGCCTTTTGTAAAATCTGTAGGTGCTTCCGTTCCGCTCGAAACTGAGAGGGGATATCACCTTTGGCTGCCCAATCCGGGAATTGAAATGCGCCGCCCCATCATCGTCGGTGACCATAAATTTGGTATTGTTCCAATGACGGGTGGTATCCGCTTGGTTGGGACGGTGGAATTCGGTGGCCTAGATCTAGCGCCTGACTGGCGTCGCGCAGATGTTTTGGCGAAACTATCGAAGCCGTTCGTACCAGATTTGAATTTAAAGGGGGCCGAGCGCTGGATGGGGTATAGGCCCTCAATGCCAGATAGTCTTCCAGTAATTGGACGACTACCTGGGAGAAGGAATTTATATTTAGCATTTGGACACGGACATCTGGGGCTTACGATGGCGGCTGTGACGGGAGAGATAATTGCCTCTTTGGCAAGAGGTAAAAAAATAAATTTTGACCTTTCGCCGTTTAGTCCTGAGCGGTTTTGAGAATCGAAACAAAGAAATGCGCATTGATGCCGATAACCTGAAGTTAAAAATCATCGCTATTTTTGAGGCCATGGGTAGTCAGACCCAAGAGGCGGTACTTGTCGCGAACTCGCTAGTTCAAGCTAATTTGAAGGGCCACGACAGCCACGGCGTTGGTTTGGTGGCAACCTACATAAGCCATTTCGAGAACGGCCTTCTCACTCCCAACACCGAGGTTAGACTGATCAGAGACGATGGAGCGATTTTGATGTTCGACGGTGGTCGAGGTTTCGGTCCCCGTGTTGCCGGAGATGCAATGGACCGGGCTATTGAGAGATGCGCGGAAACAGGTGTTGTGCTCATGACAATTCGGAATGCCCATCATATTGGCCGAGTAGGCGCCTATGGAGATATCGCAATTGCGGAGGGGTTGATTTCTATCCATTTCGTCAATGTTACCGATCACTCTCCAACTGTGGCTCCGTGGGGCGGCGCGGAACCGAGGTTTGTGACGAACCCCGTCTGTATTGCCATTCCGGGTACAGAAAATACACCACCAACAATGCTTGATATGGCAACTAGCAAAATTGCGCTCGGTAAGGCGAGAGTTGCAATGTCGAAAGGGGAAAAACTTGGTCCAAATTTGGTAATTGATAACATGGGTCTGCCTTCTACTGACCCGTCTGTTGTATATGACAATCCGAGGGGATCCCTACTGCCGTTTGGTGATTATAAGGGGTCCGGTTTGGCATTGATGTGTGAACTACTTGCCGGTGGTCTTTCAGGAGGTGGAACTATTCAGCCCGGAAATCCTCGACAGGAAAGTATCGTAAATAACATGTTTACAGTCTTGGTTGATCCTGAACGCCTTGTAGATGTTGACTGGCTTCGTGCAGAAATCGACGCAACGGTAGCGTACGTAAAGTCAGCACGGCCTACCGTTACTGAACGGCAGGTGATGGTTGCCGGAGATCCCGAGCGCGTTTGTATTATTGAGCGCACGGCGGATGGGATCACCCTTAACGATGAAGCATGGGAGGAATTGCGTGCTGCGGCCCAGAGGGTTGGCGCTAGTATAGACTGATTGTTATTCTCGCGGAGACACTGCGGTTCTATGCTTTCTAAAAATTATTATTAGCCATTTGACTACAAAAATCAGATCGATTTAGAGCCTAGTTCTTGGTTGGATATAACAGACCGCTGTTATTGAGTGATACGCAGATCTTCAAACTCAGGTTTCAGGTCGATACCTATTACCTATCCGGACACACCGGAATTATTTGGGAAAAATTTAGTTTCGGTTCGGAGTTTGTCACTCCGATGACGATGCAGATTGAATGAGACTGGCCGGGATCAAAGAGGGACTATAGAATGTGTAAGGATCGTATTTAATGAACTGGCAAATTGTCAGGACCATTTAACAATCGACGAGGTATTAAGACGTGGCGAAAAATATTCAAATCACAATTGTTGCAGGCGATATGGACCGTATGGCCGCTATCAAGGACGGTCGGGTGGAGGTGGAGGGATGCGATGTGACATTCATTCCGATGGAGCCGGAGGAGGTTTTTTTCCGCGCTTTTCGTTATGCCGAATTCGATTGTTGCGAATTATCCTTTTCAAGCCATATGCGCGTAACGTCGCAGGGAAAGGCAGACTATGTTGGTATCCCGGCCTTCGTTAGCCGGGTGTTCCGTCATTCCGGTTTTTACATTCGGACAGACCGCGGAATCACCAAACCAGAGGACCTGCGAGGTAAACTCGTTGGTACGCCCGAGTATCAGATGACAGCTCCCGTCTGGATGCGTGGTATTTTGGACGACCAGTTTGGCGTTAAATCTAATGAGATACGCTGGAGATCGGGAGGGCAGGAGGAGGCGGGCCGCGATGAACGTACGCCGTTCATTGCGCCAGATGGTCTCGACCTCGAACCTATTCCGGAGGATCGGACGCTGGTCGAGATGTTCGAGGCGGGCGAGCTTGATGCCCTGACTACGGCACGGGAGCCTTCCAGCTATACCCTTCAAAAGCCAAACATAGGGCGTTTGTTCCCGGACTTCAGAACTGTTGAAAAAGAGTATTACCGTGATACGGGTATTTTCCCAATCATGCATTTGATGGGTCTTCGAAAGGATCTTGCCGAAAAGCATCCTTGGCTCCCGGGTAGCCTCTATAAGGCTTTCTTAGAAGCCCGGGACATCGCGTATCAGGATGTGGCGAAGACCGCGGCGCTAAGCGTCGCCCTGCCATGGGTGGCTGCTGAACTTCGGGACACCGTAGCGCTGATGGGATCAGATTACTGGAAATACGGAATCGAGGAATGCCGGCACGAAATAGAGGCGTTGGCGCGTTATTCGTATAACGACGGATTGTCAGAACGTTTAATGACGCCGGAAGACCTGTTCGCTGAGTCCACTTTCGATATATCGAAAATCTAAAAGACTGATTTTCACAAAAGAGGACCAAAATGGAGCTACCCTCCAGTGATGAAATCTATAGCCTGAAAGTTGATGACTTCGACACCGCACAGCTTTTGACAAATGCCGCGCGACAACGTGATGAACGTGGTTTGAGGGATATTTTTATCGTTGACGCTGATTCCCATCACTACGAAACAGAGTCCGTCCGCGAGTTGCTAGAATATATAGAAGATCCTGTAATGCGACAGCTTTCTATGTCTGCTCTTGGGGTTGCGCGGAAGTCGCGCGGTTTTCCCTATTCTCGGGTTGGTTATCAAGATTTAGGAGGTCGTATAACGCGAGAACCGCTCCGGCAGTTGGAAAAAACCTCTGGAAATGGAGGGCATCGTGATGTCCAACTGGCCCATAAGCGCATGGACTCTATGGGTGTCGATATTGCGGTTCTATTGCCGACTCCGATGATGCTTATGGGCATGCACCCGCAGGTTGAGTTTGAAGCACAGATTGCAAGGGCGTATAATCGTTGGCTAGTCGAGAAAGTACTCTCAGAGTCTGTTCGTCTTAAATCATTTGCTTATCTACCCTTTAATGACCCGGAAGCGTCCTATCGTATTGTTCAGGAATTCAAAGATGTACCTGGCATCGTCGGTTTTCTTGTCACGTCGGTTCGACATAACGCGGTTCATGATAACGTCTATGCCAAGACCTACTCCGCGATACAGGAAGCGGGCAAGGTACTGTCATTCCACACCGGCTACGACTGGGACGACCCTACTTTCGGGAGTCCGAGCCGATTCGTAGCGGTCCAAGCCATCGGTTATCCATTCTACAATGTAGTCCATTGCGTGAATTGGCTATGTAACGCCATGAATGAACGTTTTCCAAATCTTGACGTTCTATGGATGGAAGGTGGGCTTGCGTGGATCCTATGGGTGAACCAGCGAATTGATTCTGAGTACCGGATGAGGTCCTCGGAAGTTCCCGGACTACGTAAACTACCGAGCGAATACCTACGGGATATGTATTACACCTCTCAGCCACTTGAGGCGGGTGATACTTACCTCCTTGAAAAGACTATGAAGGCGATCGACGCGGGCAACCAAGTCATTTATGCATCAAACTATCCGTTGCCTGACATGGATGTCCCGTCGGTAATCTGGGATCTAGAATTTCTGAACGATATGCAGAAACGGAACATCTTGGGTGAAAATGCGCGGAAGCTTTTTCGTCTGTAGTAAATTAAAATTGTAGTAACCAGAATAGACTATGGTTTATCTGGATTGTTATCCGTCAAAATGCCGGTAGTAGGGGGTGTGAGCATATTTGGTTCCACTCGGTTGTCGGGAAAGACAGTTCTGAAATGTCATTATATCGATCCGAACGATGAAGTTGGTGGGCGACTGGAGGCATTACTTGGTCATCCGGCTGCACTCTGCTTAAATCAAAATGGGCGGTTAAGTTACTGTTGAGAGAAATTTTCTGCTTTGTTTGATTGCCCGGGGGAGGTTGAATAATGGATATGAGGATTGGTAATTTTTCTGTCGGCGAAGTGATGGAATGGCAGGGTGTATATCGCGATCCATTGGAAATGTACCCGGACGCATCGCAGCTGGAAATAGATGCACACCGAGGATGGCTTGAGCCGCACAGTATTGATCCAGAGACCGGGAACGTGATCATGGCCTTTCGGAGCTACTTGATCCGGACTGAGCGGCTTACCATCTTGGTAGATGCGTGTGTAGGTAATGATAAAGAACGACCCGTCCGCCCTAGCTGGCACAAGCAGAAATGGCCCTGGATGGACAATCTCCGGGCGCAAGGTGTAAACCCGGACCAAATAGATATCGTTATGTGCACCCATTTGCACACCGATCACGTTGGCTGGAATACTAAGCTTGAAGACGGTCGCTGGGTGCCCACTTTTCCCAACGCAAACTATCTATTCCACAAAACCGAATACGATTATTGGGAAGAAGAGCACAAATCTCAGGCCTGGGCTCGGGATGCATTCATCGATAGCGTCCTTCCCGTAGTTGAGGCCGGCAAAGCGGTGATGGTATCCGGCGATCACGAAATTGATCACGGGCTATGGTTGGAACATACCCCTGGACACACACCTGGTGCAGTCTGTTTACATGCGGAAAACGCCGGTTCTCATGGTATTTTTTGTGGTGATCTTATGCATCACCCATTGCAAGTGCCAGAGTCACAGTGGTCCAGCATATTTTGTGAAGACCCAGACCTGTCACGTAAAACCAGGATGGCCTTTGTGGATCGTCACGCGGAAACGGATACTATGATACTTCCCGCTCATTTTGCGGATGTAGGTGGTGGACACATCGTGGCCGGTGGGCCGGATGGTAAACCTATTTTTGAGTTTTCGCGTTAACGCCTTTAAATAGGAGATGGGAGAAATACTTTGACCGATATTGGCTTCATCGGCCTTGGAAATATGGGAGCGCCTCTGGCACGTCGTCTTTTAAAAGATCACACCCTCTACGTATGGGATCTGAATCCGGCGGCAGTCCAATCGGTGGTTGCGGAAGGGGCTATTGCAGCGAATGGACCCAATGGAATTGCGGCCTCGGGGGCACAACTTATCATCACTTGTCTTCCGACTTCTGCTCAGGTCGAGGAGGTGATTTTCGGATCCGATGGTCTAAAAAACAACCTTTCGGCAGGAATGCTCATTGCGGATATGACAACCGGTGATCCCTTGGTCACGAAGGACATGTCGACGCGTCTAAACGAAGACGGAGTTTCTCTCATAGATGCACCGGTTTCGGGCGGTGTTGCTGGCGCGGAGGCGGGAACGATCGCGATCATGATTGGCGCACCCGCAGATGTTTTCGAAAATGTAAAGCCCCACCTTGAAGCAATTAGTCCGAATATCTTTCACGCGGGCGATATCGGAGCGGGGCATTCCATGAAATTGATAAATAACATGATTTCGTCTTGTATACGTTTGGCTACATTCGAGGGACTGGCGTTGGCAACAAAAATCGGAATCGAGCCGATGCGATTTTCAGAGATACTTGCGAAGGGTTCGGCGAGGGGCTACATCGCCGATACGACACTGCCAACCCACATTATACCCGGGAGGGTAGAGCAGGGCTTTGGACTTGCATTGATGCATAAGGACTTGACCCTTGCGACCAAGCTCGGACAGGATATGAAAGCGCCTCTGACAACTGGAAATTATGCGCGAGAAGTATTCCGAATGGCCTTGAACGAGTTGGGCGAAGATGTCGATATTTCTCAGATAATACGGGTATTTGAACGCGCCGCAGATGTCGACGTTTGCGAAGCGCAGAAGAGACTCGAAAACTGAAAGATTCGCGAAATTATATTTTATCACACTCGCAATAAAGTAGTAATGAGTTGAGCTTTATATTGTTGCGGTGCCTAATCAGGCAGTAGATATCCATTTTGAGGTTTGCATCGCGTTCAATTTCATTGTGAACCTGCGGTAGGCTTTTTTATCTCGTTGTATCCCGTGTCTCGACATACGCCCAAAAATTATATGGAGATTCCAGAAATTTAATGTCTGGAATACCTCACCAACGGTCAATACCGGAGCGCGGTGGGCATGGAGAAGACGGAATAACCACAACCTGTTGTTGTGATTCGCGAAGAAGCTTCTACAAGTTGTATTGCGGCATCACCCAGGCCGCTGCAGTTCTATGTAAACTGCGCTGACCAAATCGCGTCCCGGCGTTCCGACCCACCCATGCGCCGGGACGCGTACTTGTTTAGAGTATATTTCATGACGGAATTTGGGCAAAAAAAAT
>DBHK01000002.1:0-4158 GCA_002295635.1 Alphaproteobacteria bacterium UBA830
TCCTCGAGTTTGTGTTCTAGGGCGGTTCCGAGAGAAACCGGTGTTTGATGCATTTCGACAGAGGCTGATGAGTCATCATACTCACCTATTTCGAATAGTGTAAAGTCCTCTGCATGCTTATTGAAGTGATGTTCAGGATTGCGAACAGTCTCCTGAAAGGAGCGTATCGCCAACCCTTTAGTACTGGAAAAAAAGGGTTGAAGGTAGGCTTCTGCTTTTGAGTCGTAGACCGTGAACATTTTGTGTATCATAGTACCCTCTTAAGTGTTTTGAGTTTTGCTTCTTGTACTTTCTCTCTTACGCGAAGGCGCTCAGGTGTATTATTTTCTGAATGTTCTGAGGTTGCCAACTTACGTCTTCGTTTTATACTTTGGTATTCGTTTGGTTCTTTAACCTCATAGAGGCCGTCATAATATTTGGGCGGCCTCATTTTTTTATTGTTTAGGACGATGAAGTCCTCGGGATAGACATCCTTAGAGAATTTTTCGAACCAGTCTTTGCCTATGCCCGGTCGGCGGGACATAGTGGTGTATTCGGGGAGTCTGTCGTGGAACTCCCCGTTTTCGTCGAGATGTTGGTAATGATCCTGAGCATCGTCACCAGTTACTTTCTTCATAATATAGCGGGCGACGTAGGCCGCGCTTTCGAAGGTGACGGTTCCGACAGAGCTGTGACCAAAGGTCCAGAGATTTTCGAGCTGCGATGAACGGTATAATGGGACGCCGTTCGATTCTTTCCATAGGTATTTGTCCTCGAAGTCGTGCCCGAACAGGCACGCGTGATAGTGGGGTCGGCCGAATTGGGAGCCGTATTCCCCACAGTGGTAAAACCGAATAGTTTTGGGTGCATATTTTTTCCTGAGCCTTTTCATAAATTTTTGGAAATGAGTAACGTCGAGCGAACCGTTATACGGAAGATGCTCGTCGTCGTAGGTAAGAGTAATGAAGCAATTATTTTCGTGGAGTGAGGCTTCGTGGGTGCATCTGATCGCCCATTGACGCGATCGTTCTAAGCGGCACCCAGTACATTGCCCGCAAGGAACCTTGACGGGCAGGTCGGTGAAGCCGTGATTTCTATTGAAAACGATAGACCGTTTTCCGTTTTTAGTTAGTGTTCTGCTTCGATACCCTTTGAGGGGGTAATAGCAGACCATTTATAGCCGCAGGCCACCGCGCATTGGAGTCATTGCGTGATTTTTACGGTGAGACTTTGCGTGTTTTGTGAAGTTGCGGCGCGAAGCGCGCTTATTCATTTTGCGTCGGTAAGCCATGCTTTCCTCCTAGTTGGACTGACTGTGGTGTCAGTCCGCACAGTTAACATCAAGTAGAGTAACTGTGCAAGCTGACGGTTACAGCTTTGTTGCAGCGTTCAGGCTGCGTCTGGTGTGTCTTCTGTTGGAGCTGGCGATGCTGGCGCATCTTCGGGCTCCGCCCTCTGCTCGGCAGGGGAATAATCGTGGAGAAGGCCCATTCTGCCCATCTCCTCATGATTGGCAGGGTCTTGCACGAAGGCAAGGAAAGCGCCGGGATCGTTTTCGAACCGGGCGCGAACGGAGGAGGGCAGGAGGTTGAAGGATTCTTGAGCTTCAAGAATCATATTCATGCTGGTGTGGTAGTCGGTCGCTCCGATAAAGCTTTCGTAGCTCCCAGGACGATTTTGGACATGCTCGATAATACCGGTCTTCTGGTATTTCGCCATGATTTGGTTGATGTCGCATTCTGCGTGAGGGGCTTGCTTCGTACGCGAAGGAAGCTTGCTGGAATATTGAACTTTCTCCGAAGGGGAGTAGGCGTTCTTGAATTTTACAGTTTTAGTCATTAGTCATTCCTATCTAGATTGGGTAATGCGACCGAACAGACCGGGGAACTGCCGTTCTAAAAAGTTCGCTGCTTCCTTACTGGTGTTGAAGAGGCCTTGCTCGATGCCGATGACGACGGCTGCCATCGCATCGGAAACCGATTGCCAGACCTTGGTGGCTTCGCCTTCACTGGCCGCGGACATTCCCATGGCTGCAGCAATCCGCTGGTTTTTTTGGGTACCCCATTTTGAGAATTGGTCGGACAACCAGTTGCCGCCAAAGATTCGTTTAAGGTCTTCGCCCTTCTCTTGGAACCTGCGGGCGTCGTGAATAAAGCTCCGTAGTATTCGACCGCGTTCGCCTTCGGGGAACGCAATGTCGATAGCTTGATTGACCTGTTTCCATTGGGCTTCTGTCAGATGTGTTCTGTTTACTTCGGTAAGCAGCTGCTGTCTGGTGAGAGAGGTAAGTGCAATTTCTTTTTCTGCTTGAACACGGGTCAGACCGGTCTGGGCCGTGAGTAATCCGGATTGTGATCGAGATTGGTCTGTGAGTGCCATAGAGCGGGCGTTGTCGAAAGCCGAATTGACGGCGGCCTGGGCTCCTGCCCATTCATTTACGGCAGGAATTCCCGCGCCAGCAGGCGCGGAAGCGCCGCCTTGTTTGTAGGCTAGTATAGGGTTAAGGCCAGCAGCGCGCATGTCGTTCATAGCGCGCTGGTAGGCTGTGTTGGACATCTCACGCTGAAAGTCCATTTGCTTGTTTGATATCCCGATATTCGCGCGATTTTGAGCGCGAGCGCCGAGATAGGACAGGCCGCCGCCGATGACGGCGCCTGCTATCGCTGGCCAGACTGGCATTAGAAATGGTCGATGAGGCCCGGTACCGAGTACATCGGCATCGGTCGGGCGCATTGAAGGGAAAAGTAGGAATCGAACAGGAAGTCGGGTTCGGAGGTAACGGCGATAACGCGATCTATTGGTGGGTTGTCCTCGATGAAGTCAGCGTTAAGAGCAGGTAGGCTCGCGAAGTCCTGCGCGAGATGCCAGGTGTCGAGAGTTTGAGCGTAGCTGGATCGGAACTGTCCTGTGATCGTTGACGGTTTATAGCGGTACTCTGCGTAGCGTTCTTGATAACCAAAGACGTCACTGTCGGCGGAACTACCGTCGGCGTAGATTTCTTTGTTGAGTATTTCTTGCTCTCCTATATGGGAAAGTGCCGGCCAGTAATAATCCCACCGAGTCGAGCGGGATAGAGCTCGATTTAGACCTTGTTGATAGTTTAAGTCTGCTCTGGCTGCAACAAGTCCTATGACGACGCAATGCTCTGTGAAGGACTTGGTGAAGCCATGGCCGGATATACCGGCTGTGCCCATAGCGGCTAGGTTGCCTTGGGGCGTAGTTGTGTCGGTGGAACTGGTCTGAGGGATAGGATTAATATTTACCGGTGAAGAGCCGCCTCCGAGATATTCGGGGCGTTGTAGTCTCTGGTCGGGTGATGTCACGCCGAAGTGCGATTTAATGACTTCGATGTAGCGCGTACCGCCACGGGCGTCACGCTCATAGAGTTTCTGTATCTGAAACGCCTGCCGCAACTGATTGATTGTTGCGGCTGCGGCTTCAGATAAGTCGGCATAGATTCCGGGAAACCCAGAGTTTGATGGATCCTCTTCTACATAGAATTCTTCTTCTGCCGAGGAATCCGAGATTTTCCGGAAATTTGCGAAGGTTGAAGTTCCGGTGTTGCCTGTCTCATAGACAGTTTGGGGCCCTGCCCCAAAGTTTTGATCGCGTTTGCCGATACCTATAACGGGCGCTTGGGTTCCGAGAGGGAGATCGACGGCCGGGCCTTTTTGTGGCCACGGCAGAGCCGAGGTGAAGTAGTCGTAGCGTTTTCCGCGTCTTTTAATAACGTAGTCCGCGGGATCATCCGGTCCGTCGTCTTTGTCGACGACGAGAGAGTCTTGAAGATTTTCATCGCGAAACCAGTCATTCCAGATGAGGTTATAAGCGCGATGGTAGAAAGACATGTGTGTAAGGCCTGCTACCTGGGTAGGTATCGCGAAATAATCGCTAAGGGTGCCTACTGCGTAGCCCCCTGCAGGAGAGGTCATGGTCGGGACAATGTAGTCAGTTGAGTCTCCGGGGTTCGTTTGCTCGCCGTTGAATTTTTCCCAGTTGTCCCATACGAGACGTACGGGGACGGAAAAAAAGAACGAGTCGAGATAAACGTTGTCCATGAACGGATGGAGAGGTGTAGCTAGTCGCGCGAAGCTTGACATTTTTAGGTTGAAGGTATCGCCGGGCAGTGCCTCGTCGATAAAGATCGGTACGAGATAACCTGCGTCGAAGGTCGTTTTA
>DBHK01000014.1:0-79562 GCA_002295635.1 Alphaproteobacteria bacterium UBA830
TGCCTTAAAATTGGTCGGGGCAGACGGATTTGACCCGCCGACCCTCTGCTCCCAAAGCAGATGCGCTACCAGGCTGCGCTACGCCCCGACGGCGGTTTTCTCGGGTTTTTTAAAACTCCCGTCAAGGCAAAAAAGGAAAATTAAGTCGCGCAAAAAGTCATCCTAGTTTAGCGCCGATGCCTTCAGATCTACCGCAGAAAATTCAAGCCATAGTCTTGTTAGCTGACGTTAACGCGGTTCTCGCATTAGTCCAGCCGTTTGTATCAAACCACTCTCTTCTATCTGTAACTTAGCCACCAGGCAAACGCCTATATGAGACGTCCCCCAATATCTTCGAAAAGAAATCGGTTTTGACAAAAAAGTAAGACTTAAGATCAATTATATAAAGTTTTATACGTGACCATAACTCATCATAGCGTCAGCCACTTTAACAAAACCAGCAACATTTGATCCTGTAAGATAGTTAACAGGCCCATTGGAAGTCTCACCAAACTCTACGCATGAGTTGTGGATATCCCGCATCATATTTTCCAGTAGGCGTCGAAGTTCGTCCTCTTCCCAGGCTATTCTGGCGCTATTTTGGCTCATTTCTAAGCCTGATACCCCGACACCACCGGCATTGACCGCTTTTGCTGGCCCAAATAGGACTTTTGCATCCATGAATGCGTCCACCGCACCCTGTTCACAAGGCATGTTCGCAGCTTCGCCAACCGCTTTGACACCGTTATTTATAAGCGTCGCAGCCTCAGCTGCGTTTATCTCGTTCTGAGTTGCTGAAGGCAGAGCGCAATCACCCTCAACGCCCCAAGGACGCCCCTCATGGAATGTAATATTGGGGAACTCATCGGCTACTTCGGATATCCTTCCCCGTCTTATACCTTTTAAATCCTTGATCCAGTCAATTTGGTCTTGAGTGAAGCCATCTGAACAATGAATAAAGCCACCAGAGTCGGAGAGGGTAAGCGGCGACGCACCAAGCTGAATGCACTTTTCTGCAGCATGGGTCGCTACGTTACCCGAGCCAGATATCAAAACCTTTTTCCCCTCGATTGAATCTTTATGTTGCAAAAGCATATTTCTTAGGAAAAAAACGGCTCCATATCCGGTAGCCTCAGTTCTCATTTTTGATCCACCAAACTCCAAACCTTTGCCAGTAAGAACACCAACAAACTGATTGGTCATTCTTTTATATTGCCCGAACATATACCCGATTTCTCGGCCACCCACTCCAATGTCACCGGCAGGCACATCAGTGTCGGGCCCGATATGCCTGACTAATTCGGTCATAAATGACTGGCAAAATCGCATCACCTCGTTATCTGATTTTCCCTTAGGGTTAAAATTCGCTCCACCCTTGCCGCCGCCCATTGGCAGCCCAGTTAAGCTGTTCTTAAACGTCTGCTCGAATCCTAGAAATTTTAAAATGGACTCATTCACCGAAGGGTGAAATCGCAGTCCGCCTTTGTAAGGCCCGATGGCTGAGTTAAATTGCACGCGCCAGCCGCGGTTTGTCCTTATGTTACCGTTATCGTCCGTCCAAGGTACCCGGAAAGAAATTACACGCTCGGGTTCTGCCATTCTTTCTAAAATCTGACTCTCATGATATTCTGGCTTGTCAGCAATATAGGGGAATATAGAAGAAGCTACCTCATACACCGCTTGAACGAACTCCGGCTGACCGGGGTTCCTTTTATTAACGCCCTCCATGTATCGTTCAAGGTATTCTTGAGTTTTTGAACCCGAATGAGTTTTTGACATTGCTAGCCTTTCTTATAATTGTTGCCTTGCAGAATTATTAATTAGTCTGCCTGGTCAGTTGTACCGAATTTCCCTTTTTGTTTACGCGTCGAGAGTTATCGGGCCTTTGGGCACCGAAATACAAGCTAGGCAGCTACCCGAATTGGGTGCTTCGCCGGGTTCAGAAAGGTAATCGACCTCACCGGACTTGATGGCCGTTTCACATGTGCCGCAGTTCCCAGCCCTGCAACCAGAGTCGATTGCGATATCGTTATCCTCTGCGAGATCCAGTAAAGAGCCAATGTCCCCACTCCAAGAGACTTCCTTACCGCTCTTAGCAAAGTTGACTAGGATAGAATCCGCCGTTTCCGATACAGAAGAGGGCGCTTTTTCACTAGCCTTGTCGGCGTCTTTCTTTTTCGAAACAGTCGCGGGACCAAAGGCTTCATAATGGATATGTTCTTCGGGCACATCCCACTCTCGAAGCCCTTCAAACAAAGTATTCATCATGGGTGGCGGACCACAAAAATAGAAATCATAGTTATTTGACGGTAGGACTTTTTTGAATAGTTCGGCTCCCACTCTACCTTTGTATTTAAAATCTCTATCTGCGATATCTTCTCCATCTCGGGGTCGGCTATAAACCACGCAGATGTTTATGTGATCATGTTCCTCGTCTATTTTTTGTAGGTGCTCTTTCATGGCGTGGTCTTGTCCGTTCTGAACGCCATAAAAAAACCATGTTTCTCTCTTTGAACCTGTTTCAACAATGTGATTAACCATACTTAAAACGGGTGTTAGACCTATTCCACCACCGATTAAAACTACGGGCGTGGACCGGGTCGTATCAAGAAAGAAATGCCCGCCTGGCGCCCTTACATCGAGTATCTGCCCCTCTTCTATAGAGTCATGAAAAAAATTAGACGATAATCCGGGCGGGTGGTCACTGTCTCGCGGCGGGGGAACACGTTTGATCGTTACACGGTAATGATCTGGCCGAGAACAGTCGGAAAGACTGTAACAGCGAATAACAGGTTTCTTTTGGTCTGGGATATCAAGGCGAAATGTCAGAAATTGTCCTGGCTCAAAAGGGGGTACTGGGCGTCCATCATGTGGCGTTAGGTAGAATGAACACTGGTCTTTCGCTTCAATCTGTTTCTTTGAAACCCGGAATTTACGGTACCCATTCCAAGCCCCTTCTTCAATTTCCTTTTTAACTCTCTGACGCTCTATAATGTTGTCAGTCACAGCTCTTAAGTGATCGAGTTCAATGGCCTCCCTCGACACTAGGAGCTTATTGGCGGCCACATTCTGCCCAACCATAACAAGGCAATAAACTAGCCCTGATGCCAGAATAGCAAGTGAAAGTATTTGGATTGCGTCAGTCACTAATAGCTCTCAGTCTCAAAATTTTCTGCGGATTTCGAAACGAAGTCCACTCAAATCATCTTGTTCCTCCAGCAAGCCCAACATTGCATCCGTTCGAACAATCCAGCCGGGAGAAATGGGCCTCTGGTATCTAACTTGTAAGCCCAATTGGCCTGCTACTGCAGCCCTACCCGGTTCAAAGTCGTCACCAATTGTCTCCACACTGGCAGCTTCCAGAACTAGCTGTTGGTCTAGGTTAAAGATATATGAAACCCCGATGGCACCTCCAAACGTGTCATGGCCTGTATCATCAAGGCGCGGAAACCCTGTCAGACCGTCAGTTTCAAAGTTTATACCCGTGTTCTTTAGTAACCCAGTTGCGTCGGCCAGTGGTTGAGGACGATCTAAACCTACCCAGAAATTGAAATATGGAACCAATGTTGAGGGTAAAGAGGTGATCAACGAATTCTCAATGAGCACAATCTGTCCATCGGCCGTCTGTTGGGCCGTATTGTCTCGATCCTGCCCAAACGTCGAAACAAAACGAACGCTATTGGACAACCATGCGCCATAACGTTTTGTAAATGCGACTGTAAAGGATTGGTAATCAATATCACTAAGCTCACCTTCTCCTTCTATGACGCCAAATCCAGCTTCCCAGTACCCCTCATTAGCATCGAAAAAGGAAGCCACACCAAAAACTTTAAGATCGTCGTCGTCTAAGCCACCAAGAGCGTCTTTTGCAGCCGGCGTA
Source organism: Alphaproteobacteria bacterium UBA830 (assembly GCA_002295635.1). GTDB lineage: Bacteria > Pseudomonadota > Alphaproteobacteria > MPNO01 > UBA830 > UBA830. Next base: position 3,860 of record DBHK01000014.1, read on the forward strand.
GTTACTTTGTCGAAGCCAGCGAAAAAGGTGAAATCCATATTGGAGATGTTTAAGGCTGGACTATTCTTCGCCGCAATAGTGATTGCACCACCGGTAAACGCATCCTCTACCCACACACCATTTTGAAAGATGAAGGGTGTCAGACCCAGCGCTATCGGAAGGTCAAAAGATGCATATTCATCGGATAATCCGGCGTAAATAGCCCCGATGTCGCCTTCAAAAAATAAAGTTTCAATATTTCCGTCGAGTTCGATTTCGACGCCGCCCTCCCTATCCGCTCCTGCGAATTCGTGGCGGGTAAAATTTCCACCTTTATCTAAGGGCCGTAAAAATGCATGGAATCTCTCCGTGCCGGTGAGCTTAAGGTCGAGGTCCAGATTTAATCTCGTCGCAATCTGACCTACCTCATTGGCACCATTATCATTAAAGGCAACCGCCGTTCGCCAATCTCCAAACGCCAGAAACTGTAACGAAGAGGTGTTTTTATCGCCTAGAGGGTTCACGCCCTGCCTAAAAGGGCCCTCAGAGTACTGAGGGCGGAAAAATTCGAAGAGGGGCTTAACAATCTCAACAGCCTTCTTCCCACCGTAGATTTTTATTTGTTCCTCAGCTGAATAAGGCTTATCCTCATAGCTCGGGTCAGGGCTAAATTTCGATTTATCTGTTTCAACCTCTTTTGCCTCTGGAGACATAGTGCGAGGTCCGGTCGGGCTTGCTGAGTACGCAGTTTCTGTGTTGGAGAGAATGAAGCCCGCAACAAAGCCGACGAAACCCAAACCTAAACAGAACTGCCTGAGAGATTTTCCCATAAACAATATCCCTTGCTCTCTTTTCTCGCCTTATTCTTTAGAGACTATTTGACCTCAAATTCAACCGTATAAGGGTGGATATCAAGCATCCATTCATTCATCGACTCCTCCATCTCAGAAGTAGCACCCACGAACCTCATAAAGTAGATCGGCTCGGCCCTGCTTCTCATTCTCGCCATAAGACGATATTTTCCCGGTTTCTTTATTAGTTCGCCAGGTACCGTGTATCTGGCCTTCTTATTGCCCAACGGCGGGATTGACCGCCCTTCCATTCGCACAAAGGGGGCATGATTAAGCACTGTCGAGGGAACGTTTGCCGGCCGTAGTAATGGCTGTTGATCAATATCAAAGTTAACCGGCAGATACATCTCCCGGTCAGTTCCCTTAACATTGGTGGTAAGAAATTTGGTTTGAAGGTTAAACAACTGATCATCGTGCTTAATTTTTCCAGCAGCGAGATCCAGTGAATGAAGATCAGCAAAATCTCCGTTGCTATCAACATGTCCCGACTCCCAAATATTTTTTCCATCGGGATCAATTAACGCAACATTGAACCAGATCTCAGGCTGAGCTCCAAGGGATCCTGACGGGAGGTTATGGCCGTCGTCGGTATTGGTAATGACATAATTAAATGCCAAATCGTTACCGGTCCCGATTTCTGATGTGAAAAACGGGCCATCTATTTTACTGCCGTTTTCCATAACCTGCTTTCGTAGTTCTCTTTTCTCCTCTAGCCGTTCCCGATTCTCAACTACGATCTGCCATGCTTCTTCCCTGTCGCCAGGGTCATTCCAAACACCTGGAAAATTTACACCCATCGAGGCCTTTAACGCGACGACCGCACCAACGTACTCATTATCAGCGCCGGGCAAACTATTCCTTAGTTTCGGAAGAAGCTTTCGTAGCTTGGTCACAAGCTGTTTGCGTTCGCTATCAGATTTAGCCTCTGAAAATGATTGGAGCAGTTCAGAGACGGCCTCAAGATTTGACTCCGTTGAAGCGATCTTCGTATCGACAGTCGCAGCCATTTTATTAGTTGCCGTTATCAATAACTTATACGACTTAGGCGCAGTGACCGAATCCGAAGCTGAAACAGCCTCCTCTAATCCTTCCAAAGCTTCTTTCAGCTCTGCTATCTGAGTTTCTGTATCCTCCGGAGCCACAGCTTCAGTGATAGCCTCCATCGCGTCCAAAAGAGGTTTTAAAGAAGACTTCCGTTTAAACGCGGACTTTCCCCGAGCTGCCGCCGCTTCAATTGAAGCTAGAGCGCCTAATGTAACGGGATGTCCGCCCAACGGCTCAAGCGCGGTATCAAATTCATCAAACGGTTCGACGATTTCCTCGATCGCCTCCTCAAATTTTTCTGACCCCCAGCCAGCCCGATAATCAAACTTCAGCCATTCTTGGATTGTCCATCGTGCTGCCTCAACGTTATGGGGGAAGATCCCAGGATGAGCTATCGGATACCCTGGACCATAAAACGCGTGATTCGAGTGACGGCGACCGGGATTGATTTCTACCCCGTTAACAATAGCGGACGGCGCAGTCTCATAACCAGCTGCAACGCCGGGCACTTTGCCCATATGACAATCCTGACAGGTGTCACCTTTGGAATGCGCTGGAGAATCTCGATATTGATCCCAAACAACCTCGAGTTTGATCCCGAGATTAACAGCGACTTGATGGCAGGAAACGCAAAATTCAGATTTACCGAGTTGCTCAAATTTATATACGCCTGCATGTATCTTTTGCCCACGCTCATCATCGCTCGTCGCAAGACGAAGTTCATCTTTCCGTTCGAGTACTTGATCAAATACGCTATCGCGCATCATCCCCCCGACCGGGGCGTGTATCCCCCCCGGTACAATTGTCCTTTCACCATTAACTTTTGTGAATTCTTCCTGAATTCGATGACAGGTAACGCAGGTAATTCCCTCTCGAGCGACCTGACTTCTATCCCAGAGAGGCAGTTCTCTCGCCTCCCCTCTCTGAGTGCCTACTTGTTGATGACACCTAACACAAAATGTGCCTATGGTGCCGGCTGACAGGTCATTAATTGCCTGTTCAAATTTGTGGAACATTGGCGAAATAGATGCGTAAGCATGATTGGAAGATGCCCATTCGTTGTATATCTGTTGATGGCAACCAGCACACTGTGCGGCGGTAGGATAACTATCCTCCGAGAGGAATTTCTCCATATCTTTTTCTTCGTAAGCTTGCGCAATGCCGCCGAACAGAAATACTAACGTTAAGATCGAAAATAAGAGCCTCATATATCCCGCCTCATATAACCCCTTAATTTAAACTAACAGATTTTCTATTGTTATTTTTATTGAAAATCATCTTACCTTTAAAAATGGCATTTTCGTGATATTCGTGACAGGTGCGACAATCTTGCGTAGCAGCTTGCTTATTATGACATTCCTTGCATGTCTCTGTCTTTATAGATAAAAAATTACTTTCGAATTCCGTTGGGTCATTCTGTTCAAATGAAGCCGCATACTCCGCCACCTTATCTATGACATGACAGGTACCACATTGTGACCCGGGACCGAGAACATTTAAATGCGGCCCATGGTTGTATTTATGCAGTTTATTACTTGATCTCGCACCTGCTTTCCAAGCAATATCTATAGTCCCGGTGTCGTTCACGCTATGACACGATACACACGTTCCAGGGCCATCGGACTTAAGAAGATATTCCGACAATAGATCATCCTCAGCTTCTGCTACGAAGTCATACCAAGATTTTAGGACTTGGTCAGAATGATTTTTCGCGGTGTAAGTAACCGCTAGTTCTTCGACCCTCCACCCGCCGTTAGAACCTTCATCAATGGGTTCAAATTCTTTATTCGATATCCACGCACATACACCAAGTTTCACGAGATCCGCGTTCAATCCTGAGAGAAGGAGGTTGGCTGGGGCATCAATTTCCTCAAGAAGCTCAGAAATTGGAACAGCGCCGTTTTCTGCCAGAGAAACGAGTAGAGACCCAATCTTTTCCTGATACTCTTCGATATTCTCGGGATCAACTTCCAGCAGTGCCGCTGTGATTTCATTCAACGTCTCAGCCGATACAGACTCATATTCCTCAGCTTCCTCGTCCTCCTCAGCTTCCTCTTTCGGTTCTGAAGAACTATCCTCCCTCTCTTCAGTATCCTCCTCTTCTTCAGCATCCTCCTCGACACTACAAAGTTCCTCTACGGCGTCTCTATCGAAGGGATTTTCTTCAAACTCCGGAACCGTAAAGAGATTTAAAGACGCCGAACTGATCTGTTCCTGATGGCAACCACTACAATTCTCGTTGAACGATTTTACGGGCACCGCTTTGCCGGCGCTTCCGACCTCGTGACAGCTTACACATCCATCTTTCGGCGCAACGTCCGAGAATTGAGCATCCTGAAAATGGGTATTGATGTGGGAATTATGATCAAAATTTATAGAGGTTCTTCGCCTGTGCGGATAATTATCACCGAATTGTGGATGAGAACTTGCGAAAGTAGAGAATTTTTGCTCGTGACACGCATGACATTGGCCGTCCACAAATTTAACCAATGCTTTGTCGGTGCCTTTGTGCTCCGCGTGACAGCTGTTACAAGTTCCAGCCTGATGAACGGATGTCGCCTCATCCGGAAATGTATGACAATCAAGGCACTTTGACGTCATACCATCAGTCCCTGAAGGATCGAAAACTGCTTTGACCATTTGGATCGGTCCGTCACCGTGGTTGTCGTGGCAATCGGTACAACTATTATCTCCGACTATCGAGGCGTGTTTCGGCGACAATTGCCCAGCATCCCTAAATGGGGGCTCTAAATCAGAAAATAATCCCCCGGTTAGGCCTAGCCCCCCAATCAAGGCAACCACCAAAAGCGCAGCAATCGCAGACAATCTAAATCGTTGGACGCGAAGTGTGGGCAGAGGTTTGCAAGCTGGCTGTGTAAGGCAACACTCACCGTTGGAGAGAGGACCAAGATCGCATGCGCCTCCCTCGTCACGAGAACGTTTACAACTCCACCGATCTCCGGATTTTGTAGGCCTGCAGACTGCGACGCCACCGCATGAGCCGTCTGGATTGGGACCGTTAGCACATGGCTTTTGCCACTGACCACCTCTTCCGCAACGAAAGGCGAAATTAGGCCGATTGTAGGTGTTATATATTGAGGTCACAGCGAGTAGGAGTAAACAAGAATGATGTGCCAGAGAGACATCACAAAAACTAGAATGGAGAGCGGCAAGTGGAGCAGAAGCCACTTTTTCATAACGTCTTGGCGGGCATAATGTTCATCGACCAAGCATTTACGTTCCGCGAGGGTCTGAATTTTGTTTAAAAACTCTTCCTCAGACCCACTTAGATATCGCCTGACGCTATCCAAGTGTCGCGCAAGCCATGCCTTATCAGAATTACCTCCTATTATGTATGACCAATAAAATCTTGGACGCCTAAAATACCAACCGAGGGTTTGTGAATAATGCTCTTGAAGCGTTGTTTCGCCACATTCCTCAGCACAAGCGATTAGCGTCTTTTCAACCTGGTCTCTTAAATGAAATATTTCTTCGGGTATCTTTTCGTAAATAATTTCTATACCCGTATTAGTCAGACGTTTAGGAAAGTATAGTGTAATGAAAACACCCACTATCCCTGTTAAGCTAACGAGCCAGAAACCTAGGGCGAGCAGTTGCTCGTAAAGACCAACCGGCCAGAAGGTGCCGGCGTGGATAATAAAAAATGCAATTGTAAGGATGCCAACCGTAACATGAAGAGCAAACCAAACCCGAGCCAAGCCTAAATTAAATGCCGAGAGGCGTTTCCGGACATTAAAAATCAAAAGAAAGATGATGGCGGTGGCGAGAGACCAGCCGCTAATTACTTTTGGGTTTTTTAATTCAAGCTCCGCTTGTGCTTGCCAATAGAACACTGCAAAAAAAACTACTGCTGAGAGGAGTGCCGGCATCAGTAATCTAGACAGCATGTCTCTCATTCCGAAATACTCAATTCACTCGTTAAAATCACGGAAATCGATGCGGGATAGAGCATCATGAGGACATGCTCGAACGCAAGCAGGACCTCCAGGGATCCCTGCACACAAATCGCATTTCGTAGCTTTAACAATTGGTTGGCCACCGGCATCAGAGGTATCAAGCACGACTGCGCCGTTTTTGCCGCGGATAGGAACCATAACTATATTTTTATATGGACACGAGTTTGCGCATGTTGCGCACCCAATACAGGTATCGTCATTGATCAGTACACTGCCAGTTTCCATTGATCGATGGATTGCACCCGTCGGACAGCCAATCATGCAAACTGGGTCTTTGCAATGCATACACGCGTTGGCAACCATCTTCCGGTCAAAGATCTCACCTTCCCTTCGGAACCTCGGATTTCCGCCATGGGTCGATGCGCACGCCCTAACGCAATCATCACACCGCATACACTTATCTAGGTCGATTACCATCGACTGAGTGCCGTTCATGTAACGCTTATCTAAAGCCCATTCCATCACCGCAGCGTCTGAGAGGGTTTGTTCAATGGCAGCGAAGGTTTGTGAGAAGGAGGTGTCCGTGATTTGGGGGAACACGTGCCGTTCCAGTACTGTAACGGGTATTCTTATGACATCGACGTAACCTAAAGCAGATATCGAGTGCTGGAGTTTGAACTCTCCGTGGTGTCCACCCTTCCAAGACTTGTAAAGTTCGTCCAAACCAAACATATCTCCTGCGCCAAGATATGTTAGAGTTTTTACCCCATTTCCGAATTTTTTCGAGACACGAGCGAAACCCGCCCTAACGACAAGCAATCCGTCAGGGTAATCGCCCTCTTTTGCAATAAATGGCTCGTCGAGCTTCGCCTTGTTAAAGGACACGTGCCAGTCAAAACCGCCATAGGTCTCAAATAAACATTCCCTCGCCAGATCGGCAAAGTGTTGCTCCTCAAGGCCTTTTAGAAGCGGAATTTGCCGAAGGTAACTATCAAGCGCCGTCGACCGGTATAATTCATTTATTTTGTTCCGCCAGTCGCGATCCACTTTCATAATATCTCGAAGACCTTGCCATCGCATCTCCATTACGACAGCCGGCTGCTCCGCAAAAATAGTGACTGATCGGGGAACACGACCTAAGGCAGCTAGCTCACCAAAAAATGTGCCTTCTGACAGTCGCACTATATCCTTTCCATCAATGATGGCGGGAACATCTTGCAAAAATGCACCCCGTGTTCCCGGATCACCATCGCCGGCGCCTCGCCTTTGGTAACGTTCGGTATCTCTTTTCTCCGCAACGTTGCGCTCACCGAACAGTGTTTTCAATCGCGGTAATACCCCGATACGGTCTTCCTTTACCCGACCTAACTGCTCTTCGGGAATACCAGGAGCTCGAGCAATGAGAAGCTCTCCCTCAAGGATCAAAAACGCGGAATTACCGTAATCACCCTCACGCACTACTATTTCACCGGGCGCGTAGCGGTTGACCCGCATGTCGTAGCGGACGAGACCTTCCAGCGGTGCAGAGCGTGGAAAAGCATCGGCGTCCAACTCTTTTATTTCCGCCCTATTCATCAATAGAGCGAAATCGTCATCCGACATTTCCGCATCGAAAGCAGCATCCCATCTGGTTGGCCGGTCGATGTGCTCGTGTGTAACGGTTTCGTTCATTGCATCAGTAGCCAAAACATCTGTTGGTCAATAGAAAATCGTGCGCAAATATCTATTTGCCTATAATTTCTCGGCAAATCAAAAGAGCCAATGCTCTGACAGCTACTTAAACTTGGTCGGCAATTTCGAGCCGACTAATCCCAACAAATCTTTCCCTTTTATGGCTTTAGTGAAAGCCCTTCCCTCGGACATTGACGGCGACTTAAGCAGTTTTGCCGCTTCCGGTAGTTTTGACAAAACTGCAGTAGCGTTCGCGATACGTTTTTTCTGCGCTGCCGTATACTTCGGGTCACTCGTTTTAGCTATTGCGGCCGAGGCGCTTACTAAAGCCGCAGCTTGTCCTACTACAAAAAGATGCGCCAATTGCGGTTTGGTCATCTCTTTATTTTTTGTAACATCTGGTGGGTAGAAACGATGGCGTACGGACCCATTATAGTATTTGACCAGTTCAAAGTTAGGATTGAGAGGGTGACCATTTTTGAGCATTTTCGCGGCATGCTCTCCCGATAGCTTTGGGTTCGCAAGTCCATGACACGACATGCAATTGGATGCGACGTCGAAAATTTCTTGTGGCCAAATCATTCCAGCAGCTGCGGCAGCCTTCCGGCGTTTAGCCTTATGTTCTGGCGTTTCTTGTCCTCTCTTTACTCCTGGTCCACCGTAGTTGTTGTGGACTGAGATCCATTTCGACGCAGCCCCGTGGCAACTCTCGCAAGAGGGGCCACTTATCGGCTTAAGTTTCTTCTTTTTGGCGACAGCCGTATAATGACAGGTGGCACAGGTTTTGGACTTTTTCATCCTTTTTTCGCCAATCGATTTGACAATCTTTTTGGCGATTTTGTTTTTATGTATCTTTTTGAATGATGAGAAGTGTTTGGTGCCCTTCCAAACTCCAAAAGATGCTCGATGGCATTTGCCACATTTATCAGCTCCAACGTAGCTTGGTTGCGCCTCCGCACCACCGACCATCGCTGTGAAAAATATAGCTAAAAACGTTAGAGCGACTTTCATCGAAATATCCCTTTCGTCGTCCCCCGCACCAGAACCATGAGGCAAGGGATAGTCTAAACTCCAGAATGTCAACGCTATCCGCTAGTTACGCCTGCTGACAATCAATGATAAATCACGAATTGAAAGTCGTTGCAACAATAAGGTCGAATCCGACGATAACAAGGAATCGGCTCATCAAACTTACCCTTGTTCCACGTTATCATCGTGGATCCAAGATAGCGGCAGAAACGGTATAATTATTCGGTTATTTTATAACATTAATTTTAATCTTCCAGACGTTTTAAATAGGAACTGACACAGCACCGAGACGGTCAGATAATTTCACATTCTCCCCATAATCAACGGGAATGGAAATCAACGCCGGGCCCTCCTGCGAGAACGCCTCCTCGAGATACGGAATAATTTGGTCTGTCGCATTCACCTTTTTTCCCCACATCCCAAAACTCTCTGCGAGAGTTTCAAAATTTGGATTTGTGAACTCGAGATCTGAGTGTTTCCCACCGAACCCATTTTGTTGCTTCCACTTTATTAATCCGTATTCACCATCTTCCCAAACCATGGCAACGATATTGAGTTTCCGCCTCACCGCAGTCTCCAAATCCTGAACATTCATCATGAAACCGGCGTCCCCTGAGATCGACAAAACCCGACGTTCAGGAAAGGCAATCTTTGCCCCTATGGACCCGGGCATAGCGAATCCCATAGTACAGAAACCATTGGAAATTAAGCAGGTATTCGGCTCGACACATTGAAAATAACGTGAAATCCACATTTTATGGGCACCCACATCAGAAAGAAGGATATCTTCATCACTGAGCACCTCACGAACATCCCAAAGAATCTTTTGCGGCTTTACAGGTACAGATTTATCATCTTTTTCTGCAGCAAAATCTTGAGTGAGGGTATTTCGAAGTTCTGAACGACTATTTACGTCGAACAATGGCAATCTACCTCCGAATTTTTCATTTAGTAGTTCGTTTATCTGCCATAGCGCATCCGCAAGATCACCTATAACCTCGACATCAGGTTGATAGTCTTTATCCACCTCAGCTTCCCAGAAATCGATATGAATAATTCTTTTTGTATCTTGATTTTTCCGGTTCCACGCTGATGGGGAGTATTCGACAAGGTCGTAGCCGCAAGAAATTACAAGATCAGCTTCGTCAAACGCGAGGTTGTTATAGTCACCTGAACCGAGACCCATTGTATAAAGGCAGTGGTCATCATTCATCGAAATTGCACCTTTGCCCATAAAGGTATTAACAACACCGATCCCTGTTTTCTGTGCGAGGCGGGAGAGTTGGGACGCTGCACGCTTTCTGATCGCCCCGTTGCCTGCAAGAATTATAGGGTTTTTTGCTTTCCCAATTAGCTCAACTGCATGCGCGATCGCTTTGTGATCGGCGGCCGGGCGCCTCACTTTAATAGGAGTTAAAGGAGCATCATCAACCTCCAATTTCGCAATATCCTCTGGAAGCTCAATTACAGTTACACCCGGTTTCTCAGAGACCGCAACTTTGAAGGCTTTTCGTATGACCTCAGTGATGTTACCCGCGGAGAGAATAGACTGAGACCACTTAGAAATCGGTCTCATCATCGCAACCGAATCCATATTCTGGTGACTTTCTTTGTGAAGTCGCTTTGTCGAGCCTTGACCAATAATTGCAACCACTGGCGCTCGATCCATATTAGCGTCAGCAAGTCCAGTGACCAGATTTGTAGCGCCCGGACCGAGGGTCGCAAGACAGACTCCTGCTTTGCCGGTAAGTCTTCCATAGGCATCTGCGGCAAAAGCCGCAGCTTGCTCGTGACGACATAGAACGAAATCTATTTCGGATTCATTCAGAGAGATCATTACATCAGCATTTTCCTCACCGGGAACACCGAAGATGCGCTCTACACCCTCTGCCTCGAGACATTTCACAAATAAATCAGAAGCTTTCATTTTTCCCCCTTAAAATTTTTTAGGTAATGGCCTTTGACCGCCAAACCATCATTTTTTCTATTTGCATTTCGTGAATAGTATAAGGGATCCCTCCCACACCATGACCAGATGTTCTAGCTCCAGCAAACGGCATCCAATCGACTCGAAAGGCGGTATGTTCATTGACCATTACCGCCGTAGCATCCAGATGTTGATAGCAATGCATTGCTGTTTCCAAACTCTCAGTGAAAACAGCGGCTTGAAAACTAACGGGCAAACTATTTGCCTCACTGATCGCATTGTCTATTTCAGAGTAAGGATAGATGCTGACCACTGGCCCGAAAACCTCTGAGGTAGAGACTTTAGCGTCACGACTTGCTCCAACGAGGACTGTCGGCTCATAGCAAGTATCAGAGAGTTTATTACCCCCTGCCTTGATGATTGCACCCCCTTTGGACGCTTCAGCCACCCAATCCGCGACCCTTTGACATTCCCGCGCATTGATAAGTGGGCCGACCTCTGTCTCTATGTCAGTCGGATCTCCGACCTTTAGTTTTTGGGCCGCTTGGGCAAGTTTATCGGCAAAGATATGAACAATAGTTTCATCGCAGAATACTCTCTGTACCGATACACAGACCTGTCCGGCATGGTAAAATCCACCCTTGGCTATACGAGTAATGGCATCTTCGATATCAGCGTCTTTTGCAATGATAACCGGCGCAACACCTCCGTGTTCTAGTGCGCACCGTGTTCCAGGCGAAAGCTTCGATTTAAGCATCCAACCTACTCTGGATGAGCCGATAAAGCTAAAGAATGAAACCCTTGGGTCGGAAACCAGCTCCGTCGCGAGCTCGGTGTGTTCAGGAATAACAATTTGTGCCCAACCTGCCGGCAAACCAGCTTCCTGCAAAATTTCTATGAACGTTTTACAACTCAGGGGAGTGGAAGCTGCAGGTTTGACCAACACAGGACAGCCTGCCGCGATCGCTGGCGCGACCTGATGAACTATTAGATTGAAGGGATGATTAAAAGCACTAACAGCCACCACTACTCCGATGGGCTCTAATTGCGTAAATGCTACCCGCGATTCGGAATTCTGATCGAGTTGCATTGGTATAACATTGCCACCTGTCGAGCGAAGTTCCTCGATACAGCATTCGACACCGTCCGCCGCACGATCAACCTCCACCAATGAGTCGAGCAGTGGTTTCCCGCCCTCTTGGGCAGCGCAAACTGCAATGCTCTCGCGCCGCTCCCTGATGATTTCAGCTACACGGCGTAATATCTCTATCCTTTTGCTTTTCTTTATCCAAGATGATCGATCCGAAAATAATGAATGCGCAGAGGACAGCATTGCTTCGATCGCTGGGCCATCGACTGTTTTGATGCTACCTATGATCTGATCGTCATAGGGCGCATTAATTTCCAAAATGGACATCTTACCCACCGTGTACTGTTTATCCCTCGAGGCAGGACCCTCTCTCGCCTAAGAATAATCTTAGGTTGGAGAGAAAGTAGCTTAGCATGCGCAGTTTACGCTCGTCGATCTCATGAATCAGGTTTTTTGTTTGCCCCTCTCCATACTATAAAACTAAAAGAGTTGAACAACAGTTATTAAGCTTAAACATTCATCATTCTTAAACGGTAATCAACGAAGCACTTATGCGCAAAAAACACGAACCTATTCAAGAGTGGACCTCAACAGCCGCATATCATTACAATTGATGGCAAGCAAAACGTGAGCCAAGGACAAAAATTAGATTGATGACACGACTATTAAAATTTGTTCCCTTCGTTGCCCTATTACTGGCTGTTATTATCAGGGTTATAGACCCCGCTCCCATCCAGCAACTCCGTCTTAGCGGCTTCGATCAATTCCAAAAAATAAAACCTAGAGAATATCAAAACCTTCCAGTTCGCATAGTCGACATCGATGAAAAAAGTCTCGAGACTCTTGGCCAATGGCCTTGGCCCAGAACAGTTTTAGCAGATTTGCTAGGAAAGCTCGCAAACGCTGGTGCCGCCACCGTCGCTTTCGATGTTCTATTTGCTGAGCCAGACCGAACTTCGCCAAAAAGAATAATTGACCAATGGCAACGCTTTGTAAGTTCAAAACAAAAAGAAAAATTATCTGATCTTGCGTCGAAGTTACCCGATCACGACGAGGTGCTCGCATCGCGTCTTAATCGATTACCAACCGTTTTGGGTGTGATGTTCGACAATAGCGGCGTCATTCCCAAAATGGCAAAACCAAAGTGGAGCTATGGCAAACAAGGTGATGATCCAAGGCCATTCCTCCCGACTTATTCTGGAGCAATCACAGCTCTCGGCGTCTTAGGTGCAAAAACTTCTGGTTTAGGAAGCATAAATAGTAGTCTCGATAATGACGGCATTATTCGACGCGTTCCTTTACTTCTGAGACTCAAAGCAAATCGTAGCTTCTCCGCTGAGGTCTTCCCGAGCCTCTCGGTAGAAGCCTTAAGGGTGGCCCAGAGGGCTTCGACCTACCTTTTACGATCCTCTGGTGCAAGCGGAGACCAAAGTTTCGGCGAAAATACGGGCCTACAAAAGATTAGAGTTGGGCGAGTAACCGTGCCGACCACAGGCAGCGGGCAGATTTGGCTTCATGACACCGGCCATGTTCCCGCCCGATATCTCTCGGCCGTTGACGTCATTAAATCCCAATTTCCCGTTTCAAAGGTTAGGGGCCACATCATTCTCGTTGGCACCAGCGCCGCCGGATTAAAAGATATTAGAGCTACTCCTCTCTCACCCGCCATTGCGGGGGTCGAGGTACACGCGATGGCCCTTGAACAAATGATGCTTGGTAGTCACTTACAACGGCCTAGCTGGATACCGGGCGCTGAGCTTTTCTGGATAATTTTCCTAGGGACAATTCTCTCGATATTGATACCGCGGTGGGGTGCTCTGTGGTGTGCATTGATTGCCGTTGGAGGGCTATCAGTCGCTTTGGTTGGCTCTTGGGCGGCTTATGCGAATTGGTCCCTTCTGGTCGATCCGATATATCCCGCGCTCGTTATAATTTTATTGTATCTCACCGGATCATTTGTTGCGTTTATAAGAACAGAATCAGAAAAGAAATACGTCAGAGGTGCATTCAGCAGGTACCTCTCGCCAGATCTTGTAGAAAAACTCGCGGATGAACCGGACCTCCTGCAACTTGGTGGTGAAACAAAAGAAATGACGATCATGTTCTCGGATATCCGGGGTTTTACACAAATTTCAGAAAGTATGAACGCATCAGAATTAACGTCTTTCATAAATGAATACCTTACTCCAATGACAGACATCATTCTTAAGCATCAGGGTACTATCGATAAGTATATGGGCGATGCGATAATGGCATTTTGGAATGCGCCTCTCGACAATCCCAAACATCGAGAGGAAGCGTCGAGAGCCGCACTTTCGATGATGCGTGGTTTAGAAGAATTTAATCAGAATTTAGAAACCTTGACCACGCAAGATGGTAGAAAACGACTTCCGATATCTATCGGCATAGGCATAAACACAGGTTTCTGTTGCGTAGGGAACATGGGTTCCGATCAAAGGTTTGACTACTCGGTACTTGGAGACACAGCTAATGTTGCGTCACGTCTGGAGGGCCAATCCAAAACGTATGGTGTGCCGATAGTTGTCGGCCAAGAGACCGTCAATACTCTTCCCGATTTCGCATGGCTTGAGCTCGACCTCATTAGAGTAATCGGTAAAAAAGAACCAGTTCGAATTTATGCACTAGTAGGCGATGAAACTGTAAAAGGAGAGAGTTGGTTTTCAACCGCCGCCATACTTCAAAATAATTTTATAAATCAGTACCGAGATCAAGACTGGGATAACGCGATGAATTCTTTGGCGTTGATAGAAAATATTGATAGCTACGATTTTTCGGTTTTGTCTTCGCTCTTTAGGGATCGGATTAATGAATACAAGGAAAATGGATTGGAGTCAGATTGGGATGGTGTTTATTCCGCAACATCAAAATGAATTCATATTAAGCCTTGCCTAGACTGCCGAACAAAAATACATCCCGAATTTTTACGGCGATTTAGTCCAAATAATGACGACCCTTTGGTCAATCTATTTGATTAGAATTACCTTTGATTTTTCTGTTATAGGTTTTTATATCTAAAATATATTTTTACTTATTTAAGATAAATTCCTTAAATAAATATAAATACAAATATCAAAAATAATTATATTTATATGTTGGATTCTGTATTTTTCTCGCGGACTGATTACTTATATACGAAACAGTCTTTCCGTAGGTAAATTGTAAAATTCATTATTACATATTTAAAATTAACAAATATATTGATAATTGCAAATTTATATAAGGACGTTTAGATTTACAAATTGTTTTTCAACAATTGGTACTGAAGGTAATTTATGAAGATTAATGAAGAGGATCTAACCCGTGGTCAGATTCGCAAACTTAATGCTTTACGCAAAAGCCTCGGTGAAAAGATTGCTGATGAAGCATTTGAAAAATGGCTTTCCCAGCATAACCTGAATTTAGAGTCTACAGATCCTGTTGCAGAAAAAATCTCTAATGCACTTGAGGTCTTTCGTAACGATAAGAGTTTCAAACTCGGTAATAAGGGCTATATCATCAAGCGGAGTAAAGGTCGGGGTGCGTCCGGCTTTGTAGTAAAAAGAGTATAAATCGCAGTCTCAGATAGATAATAACTGGTTTGTGAACTCGACACAAAGACTCTGATACTACCAGTTATTCAATCTCCATTCACCGAATGTGATGCGGCGTCTCAACGACCAAGGGGTATAATTTGATCGGGTTCCTTAGCAGTCGTAGAAGGACTATCTATTTTATAACTTTTTTTACTTAAGAACATAAGTGTTTCACGACTTGATATACTTACTTCATTCTCGTCAGGAGGTTCTTAGCTAATTAATCCTTCAGTAGGACTTGCGGCGTTGGAGCGCGTAATGAAAATCATTCCGAACGAAAATACCATTTCTAAAAGCCGGGTTTCCGGCAAAGTCGCTATTGTCGCCGGCGCTGGGGCCGTTGGTAATGGCTGGGGAAATGGTAAAGCCGCCGCTTTTGTTTATGCCAAAGAGGGGGCCAAGGTACTATGTGTGGATAATCGACTTTCGGCTGCGGAAGAGACAGTGGACCGTATCAAGGAAATTGGTGGCGAGGCTCTGGCGTGGGAAGCAGATGTGTCTGAAGAGGAACAGGTTGCAACATTAGTCGATTTTTGTGTGGATAATTGGGGAACGGTGGACATACTTCACAATAACATAGGTGGACAAGGAACCGGTCGACGACTCGACACAATCACCATTAACGACTGGAACGAAACCTTCGCCCGAAACATGACCACTACCATGTTAACTTGCCGCGCAACGGTGCCCGTGATGGAGAAAAATGGCGGCGGTGCAATCGTTAACATCTCTTCTATTGCTGGTATCAGGCACCTCAACGTACCTACCGCCGTCTATTCTATGACTAAGGGCGCGATGATCCAATTTACTCAAAATATTGCCCTTCAGTATGCTGGTGCAAATATCCGCGCCAACTGTGTGCTGCCCGGTTATATTGATACGCCGTTTATCCAGAGAATCGTCGCCGGCCGGCCAGCATACGAACACAAGGGTTTTGACACTGCCGACGAATATCGGGCTGCCCGCGACGCAATAATTCCATCTGGTAGAATGGGGACCGGTTTTGATGTAGCCTATGCATCGCTGTTTTTGGCGTCTGACGAAGCAAGCCATATAACCGGAACCCATTTGGTAGTGGATGGCGGCGTCACCGCGACCGCTCCCGGAGTTTGAACCAATCATTCTATCACGGGCGGCTTATTGCAAAAATTCCCAACGGCAATAGGTAAAAGCGAAAGCTGAATTACCAGTTGCCTTAATCATCTCTCCTTTGTCGGCATATTTGCGATGGGCTCCACGAAACGGAGTTCAGTATCCCAGGGAAAAAATATCCAGGTGTCCTGGCTAACTTCCGTTATGAAACTATCGACCAGTGGGCGTCCTTCCGGTTTGGCATATACAGTGGCAAAATGTGCGTTGGGCAGCATCTCCCTGACGATTCTAGCCGTTTTTCCTGTATCTACTAAATCATCAACGATCAGCATTCCCTCCCCGTCATTTTCATCCGAGACAGGCTTCAGCACCTCCAGATCACCCTGTTCTTGGTGATCATATGATGAGACACAAATTGTATCGATTAGACGAACTTCTAGTTCTCGCGCAACTATTGCCGCAGGTACCAATCCCCCCCTCGTAACGGCAATCACTGAGCGCCAAGGGCTTCCCTCTGCCAATCGCCAAGCCAGAGCCTTGGCATCACGGTGAATTTGATCCCATGATACTGGAAATGCCTTTTGAAATTGATCGACCATAAATTCCCCTGAAGCATTTTGTAATTTGTTAACCAATAAATCGACTAGGTAAATGGCGCAACTTTGCACTTACTGTTTTGATCTTAAGTCCGATCCATTAGGCTAATGCGATGAGACAGAAACTGAAATTTCCAGAAGATATACGTCCAGATTTTTCAGGTTTCTCGCCGGAAGCGTTCAAATTTCTACATGACTTAAAAAAAAATAACGACCGCAAATGGTTCAAAGCCCATAAAAATAAATATGAGACGGAAGTTAAATTCTCGATGGAATGCCTTTTGGGCGAGTTTACTTCTGACCGCCGTCCGGACAACTTCCCGCTTCGAGGGAATCCTATACAGGGGATGTTCCGGATATATCGAGACGTTCGGTTTTCGAAAGATAAGAAACCATACAAAACACACTGTGGCGCCATACTGACGCGATCCGGCAACAAAGGTGACCAGGGAATTATTTATATACATATTGAGCCGAGAATGAGTTTCTTGTCTGCGGGGTTTTATTCACCAGACAAAGACTTTCTCCGTGCTTGGCGGACACGAATGGCTTCAGATCCGCAAGGGTTCTTGACTCTGATAAAACCCTTTGTAAACCCGGACACCAAGTACTTCTTGCGTCACAGAGGCACCCTAAAGACTATGCCGCGCGGCTTTCGGGAATACGCTAATAACCCCGTATCAGACTATATGAAATGGAAGCACTTTCTTATAGGATTCCAAGTCACCGATAAGGAGGCGCAAAGCCGGAAATTAGTCGATCTTGTGATCGAGCTTGCAGACAATGCGTTACCTTTTCTCACCTACGGGTGGCAAATTTTGGAAACTGCCTATAACGATGATCCGCGACGACACATTCGGAAGAAAGTATAAAAAGAGAGAAATTCTGTAATGGTTATAGAGTTAGGTACAATTGGTGGTGTGTGCATGGCTCATGCGCCCCAATTCCTCACGCTGCCGCAAACAGAAGATTTAGAAACTGTAAAACGCATCCGGTCTCTCGCCACCGAAAACGGCAGGCGTTTGAAAGAGTTAAAACCAGATCTCGCGATTGTGATCGCCAACGATCATGCTAACCAGTTCCTACTAAAATGTGTTTCTTCCTTCGTATTCCACCGTGGCGAAATAGCCAAGGGACATTTCGCTGGTAGTGACTTTGCCTATGAAGTCTCTAGCGCAACCTCGACCGCCTTGCTCCGTTGTCTTCAAGAAGAGAAATTCGATCCAGCGTTCACCAGTACAGCAGCGCTCGATTATGCCTTCGGAATTCCCCTGACCTTTCTAGAAATCGATCTCCCGATAATACCTATATATGTAAATGCCTACGTACCTCCCCAGCCCAGTATGGAACGGTGTTACCATTTCGGTCAGGCCATAGACCGAGGGTTAAAAGCACTAGGTATTCGGGCTATCGTCATTGCCAGTGGTGGTTTGTCTCATTTTCCGGGCACTAGCCGGTATGCCAAACCAGCTACAGATTTTGATCTGAAGCTTATCCGCGAACTAAGTTCAGGAAACCTTCGGTGGCTCCTTTCCTTGGATGAAAAGATGCTTGACGAAACCGGCAACATCGAACTGCGCTGCTGGTCAGTCGCCGCTGGAATGCTTGGCGAACGGTCGCCGGATGCCGTTTCGTTCGATCCGAGCTGGCATCACAATTACGCAACGTTTGCATGGTGGTCAGATTTTACCAGCGATACTTCGCCCCGACATTATCCGACGATAGCACCAGAGCGTGTGGATCTCACCGACGCCCTTCACCAGATTGCTTACAACGAGGATGAACGCGAGAACTTCAAAACGGATCGCGTTTCCTTTGCACGGCAACGAGGGTTGCCGGCAGATGAAGCGGCAGCACTTATCGCTATGGACCATGAGGCATTTAAAAGGTTAGGAATCCATCCGTTCGTAACGTTCATGGCGGCGCTACAGCTGGAGCGGAAGAGTTAAGCTCGGTCGCTTGACCGGCCCATTGTCATGACTACAGTAGCCAGAGAAAAGGATAAATAATATATGGCACTAGGCCAGGGTGATAGGGTTGTTATCGTCGGCTGCGGTCCCGTCGGAATGGTACTTACCTTAGCATTCCATCGGCGCGGCATCCCGGTCACTTTGATCGAGCGTAATGAAGGCCCGATCGACGATCAGCGAGCCGCGGCTATTCAGCCATCTTCGCTGGAAATGCTGTCTGAGCTTGGTGTCAGCAATGAGATCCACCAAAAGGGTCTAATTTCTCCGACATTTCATTACCGCGACCGCGTTTCCGGCGAACTCGTGGCCGAGTTCGATTTTTCACAAATCGCGGATTTGACAGAGTTTCCGCACGTCGTGCAATACGAACAGTTTAAGCTGGTGAAAACTATAATGAACGATATCGGCGAGACGCCCGATGTCAAATACCGTTTTTCTAGCAAAGTTGTAGGCTTGGAACAGCAGGCAAATAATGTCGTCGTGTCAATTTTAAACCAAGACAATGAAACAGAAAAGATTACAACCCCTTGGCTGGTCGGTTGCGATGGTTTTAGCTCGGCTGTCCGCGAAGCAGCGTGTATAGAATTCAAGGGTTTTACCTATCCGGAGCGATTTGTAAAAATCGGTACCGATTTTGATTTTGAGGCTGCGGGCCAGGCCTTGTGCATTCGGAATTTTTTCTCGGATCCTGATGAGTGGTGTAACCTTTTTAAGGTCAATGGATACGGACCCCCCGGAATTTGGCGTACTGTATTCCCCACAGGGGTCGGTGAGACTGATGAAGAATGTCTCAGCCAGAAGGGAATTCAGAATCGCCTTCAGAAATTTTTCCCCAAAAACGGTGATTACAACATAATTTACGCTGGCCTCTACCATGTGCATCAGCGCGTAGTCGAAACTTTCCGAAAAGGGCGGGTGCTGGTCGCCGGTGACGCGGCGCATGTCAATAATCCGATTGGCGGCCTAGGTATGAACGGTGGTATCCACGACGCTGTTTCTTTGGCAGAAAAATTAAGCCGTGTAATCGATGGCGATAATGAGGGCTACCTTGACCTCTACTCTCGTCAACGACATAAAGCGCAGATGGATGGCGTCCAAGCAATGTCTATCGCCAATAAAAAGCTCATGGAAGCAAAAGACCCGACCATTCGTGAACAACAACTCCGCGAAGTACGGGCAACGGCGGAAGACCCAGACCGTTCACGCGCCTATTGCCTCAACGCCGCTCTATTCACTAGCCTCGAAAAAGCCGCCGCCGTTGAATGAGCGTTTTCAAGAAAAATAGCGAACATGGTGTTGGTAGTAGTCCTCTCCGCAAGGAAGACACCCGCCACCTTGCCGGTCACGGGCGTTTTGTTGCCGATATACCGTTTGAGAACGGGTTCGAGGCAGCTATCATTCGTAGCCCCGTGGCCCATGGTATGCTTAAAGGAGTTGATAAAGGTAATCTACCGATTGACTGTGAGGTTTATACAGCCGATGACTTTCCCGATATCAGGCCTATCCGAGCGGTGCCGCGAGTCCCCGGCTTTAAGGCCTCCGACTTTCCGATCTTCGCTACTGACAAGGTTCGTTACGTCGGCCAGCCAATAGGGATCTGCCTCGCCCCGACAGCCGCAGAGGCCGAGGATATCGCCCAGCAATGTGTCCCAGAAATCGAGGAACTAACAGCCATAATTGATACCCGCGAGGCTTCGACAAAAACCGATAACCTTTTACATGATGGTTGGGACGACAATGTATTTATTCAGCGTGACATACAAAACGGCGACATTGAGGCTACCCGTTTGTCCGCCAAAGTATCGGTAACAAATGAATTCCGGCTCAATCGTCATGCTGCGATACCTTTAGAAAGCCGTGCTGTCCTTGCCGTCTGGGATCGCCGGCGTGATGAGTTGACCCTCAATATATCGTCACAAGGGCCGCATTTAATGCGGGTCGGTATTGCGGAATGCCTTGGGCTTAGGGAACGCCAACTACGGGTCATATCTCCCGACGTAGGCGGCGGTTTTGGGTCCAAAAATAGGTTGATGCCGGAGGAGGTAATGGTATGTGCCGCATGTCTTAAAACCGGTCGCCCTGTCCGTTGGCTAGAGGATCGGCGCGAGAATATCACTGCCAACAACCAGGCACGCGAACACTATTACCGAATTACCGCTCATGCAGACAGCCGCGGCACGATCTTAGGTATAGAGGCTGATTTAATCGTCGATGCTGGATCCTACTCAATCTGGCCATCCGGTCCGTTCATGGAGACTGGGATGGCGGCTCGTAATCTTCCAGGCCCATACCGTATTCCGGTACTGAATGTAAAAACCTGGACAGTTGCGACGAACAAACCACCCCTCGGCCCCTATCGTGGCGTTGCTAGGCCAGGAGCGTGTTTCGCTATTGAGCGGACATTGGACGAAGTCGCGCGGGCAGTGGGACGAGACCCTTATGATGTGCGCCGTGAAAATATGGTTGCCGCACATGAGATGCCTTTTACAGGTGCCGGCGGTATGAGGTTTGACAATGGCGACTACCCAAAAAGTGTTGAAAATGCCGCTATTGCGGCCGGTCGGGAGGAGGTCCGCAGAAGACAATCCAACGGTGCCGAAAATGGTCGTCTGATTGGTATCGGATTCGCTAGTTATTCCGAGCAGACGGCGCACGGGACACAGGAATGGAAAATTCGCGGCACCCCAGTGATACCCGCATTCGAGACCGCGACGGCGCGCATGCACGCCGATGGGACACTGGAACTTTTAGTGGGTATTCACAGCCACGGCCAAGGAATGGAGACTACACTCGCCCAAGTTGCCTGCCAAGAACTTGGGATCCAATTGGATGATGTGGTAGTTCGATATGGTGATACCGCGATAGGCCCATACGGCAACGGTACGTTTGCGTCGCGGTCAATGGTTATGGCAGGCGGAGCTTCAGCAAATGCCTGTCGGACATTGTCCATGCGACTCAAAGAAATCGGTGCTCATCTACTCCAGTGTGACCCGGAAGATACACAGCTACGTGAGGGAGCTGTTTTCGGTGGTGTTGGCTCAGTTTCCATTGCCGAAATCGCGCGGACAGCGCATGTCCGACAGGATCTATTACCAGATGGGGTCAAACCAACTCTTGAAGAGACCGTTGTCTACGAACCGGAGATAACTTCAGGTGTGTTCTCGTACTCGACACACGCAGCAGTTGTATTGGTAGACTTAGATACAGGGGAGGTCGAGATAGAAAACTACGCTATCGCCGAAGATTGCGGCACAGTTGTTAATCCAATGATTGTGGATGGTCAGATATACGGTGGTGTCGCGCAGGGGATCGGAACCGCTCTTTTCGAAGAAATACCTTACGATGATTATGGTCAGCCGCTGGCAAGCACCTTCGCAGACTACCATTGGCCAGGCCCTACTTCGTTTCCTTCGTTTCGTGTCATCCATATGCTGACACCAGCCGAAGGCACTGAGTACGGCATGAAGGGCATGGGCGAAGGTGGCGCTATCGCGCCGCCCGCCGCGATAGCAAACGCTGTGCGAGACGCTTTATTATCGGGCGGTATCGATGCAGATATCGACGAAACACCGATGTCTCCTCGTCGAATTTATACCGCTGTTCAAAGAGCACGCTCCAAGGACCAAATGTGACTGAATATCAAACTATATCACTCAGCATAGTGAATGCAGTTGCGCGTATTTCGCTTGATCGCCCCGAGGTCCGCAATGCCATGAATCCGACGATGATTGGCGAGATTACATCAGCATTTTCAACACTTAACAAAGACGATGGTGTCCGCGCAATAATTTTGCGAGGAAGCCACGGGGTATTTTGTGCTGGCGGAGATCTCAACTGGATGAAAGATGTACTTGGACAGACCGAAGAGGAAGTAAAAGAAGACTCCGGTCATTTGTTAAATATGTACCGTTCGATAAACGAAAGCCCAAAACTTGTAATCGCCGCCTTGGAGGGTGCCGTGTTCGCAGGCGGCCTCGGCCTTATCGCAACATCAGACGTTGTGATCGCGGAAGCAAAAACCAAGTTTTGTATATCTGAAGTAAAAATTGGCCTTACGCCCGGAATTATCGCGGCGTTTATATTACCTCGCGTTGGTCCAAGCTGGATGCGCTATCTATCAAAAACCGCGGTTCTGTTTGATTGTGAAACTGCAAGGACAGCTGGACTTATTCACGAAATCGCTAAAGATATCGACGATTTAGAAAAGAAAATATCCGCTCATATTGAGCTGGCCCTTGGTGCCTCGCCGGAGGCAATCGCGCGGACCGGCAAACTTATCAAGGAATTAGGTCACTCGGTTACCGACGAAGCGTTAAACACTGGTCTGATTTATAACGCAAAAGCCCGTCTTTCAGATGAGGCGCAGGAGGGCATTTCCAGTTTCCTGAAAAAACAAAAGCCCTCCTGGATACCAGAAAAAAAACAGAGATAGTCGGGTTTTAGTCGCCAGCTAGCGGTAGGACCTCATCGGACAATTCCTAACGAACTTGCAATCACCTTATCGCCTAACGTGATTCCGAGCCGCGACACTGTGCCAGAATTTAATTCCAAAACCGCAATCACTGCTACTCCAGATGAGATTGTCATCTCTGATAGTGGCACTGTTCGCTCGGCGATTTTCGAGATAATCCCGCCCCGCGAAATGAAAAGCATATCAAGAGGCAAATAGGTGTTTTTCATCCACATCGCGATCGGCGCTTCCCGCCGATACACAAAAAGCATACCGGCATCCACGCCCAATCTCTGTCGGAACATAAGCCCCTGCATGTGTTGTTGAGGAGTCAGAGCCAGTTCGACCTGAAATTCATGTGTTTTCGCCCCAGATATAATGGAAACCGTCTCTTTACTGAATATAACAACACCACTTGGTGGCTGCGATAGTGCTCCCCAAGAAGAGGTAAGCACAACACCCCCTGCGAAGAAAACCAATAGAAAACGAAAAGCTAGACTGGCCATTTTTTCTATATACTCGGCAAGCCTATTCGACTCCATACTGGAAATTTTTTAAGCGCCAAAGACAAAATTTTGAAGTCATAATTATGTTTAAAACTAAAAGGCGGAAGAAGTCCTATAAGAAAAAATCAATAGAAGCACTACCGCGATAAGCCGGGGTGATTACCGACTTTGTTCTTCCGGATACCGTAACAGATAATACGTAATGGGCCAGCCTAGACAACTCTGAGTGTCCCACTTGCCAAATTACAGGACACACTACATACTTTCGAAACCAACACTGGGGGGAGCCGGATTGGCCGGCTGAGAGGTCTCGAAAGAGGACGACCCCTGGAACCTGATCCGGGTAATGCCGGCGAAGGGATCAGTGCTACTTTATGATGACCTATTTACCCACCGACTCGAAAATGCAATCAGCCCCATCCGTCCACATTATGGATGCTTCCCTCGTTTATGGCGAAAAAATATTGTTCGATCAGCTTGCTATCGATATTTCGCCCAGCAGATGGACAGTATTGTTGGGGCCCAGCGGGGTTGGAAAGACAACGCTACTCAGGCTTATCGCCGGGCTGGAAACTCCCGCCCAAGGCGTTATCGAAAGTGGCGACAAAAGACCACTGGAAGGTCGCATTAGTTACATGGCACAACAGGATCTCTTACTCCCGTGGCTGACCTTAAGAGAAAATGCGACGTTAGGGTCCCGTTTACGAGGGCAGAATACGACCGCACAGAGAACCGTAGTCGAAGAACTGCTTGAAAAAGTAGGGTTAGCTGGTGCTGCCAATATGTTACCGGCTGCCTGTTCAGGTGGTATGCGGCAACGGGCTGCCCTCGTACGCACGCTGATGGAAAACCAGCCTCTCGTTCTAATGGACGAACCATTTTCCTCGTTAGATGCAATCACGAGGTTGCAACTTCAGGATATTGCAGCTGACCTGTTATCTCAACGGACGGTTTTACTTGTTACACACGATCCACTCGAAGCACTGAGATTAGGCCACCGGATACATGTCATGACTGGTCGCCCGGCGCGTATCGGCGACGCGATCGTCCCAGATGGCTCGACACCGAGACAAGTATCGGATCCGCGTCTTGTAATGTTGCAGGCGGAGTTATTGACTGAACTGGCCGGCGCCGCGCAGGAGCCATTAGCATGACGAAGGCAGTTTTTTTACGACCGCTAATAGTATTCGTCGGTCTATTAATCATTTGGCAGTTCATTGTTTTTCTGACAGACGTCCCAGCCTATATCCTTCCGGGCCCGACCAATGTGGCGGCCGCGTTCGAAGGTCGTTTCGATACCCTAGCGGTTAATGCCGGTGTTACCCTTATCGAGATCGTTGCTGGTTTCGCGATTGGTGCCACTATAGGCATGGCAAGTGCGCTTTTTATGGCATATTTTCGCCCTGCGCGCCGCTGGATGATGCCAGTTCTAGTGGTGAGTCAAACAGTACCGGTATTCGCTCTCGCACCCATCCTCACCCTATGGCTGGGCTACGGCATAGAGTCGAAAATCGCCATGGCGGTTCTTATAATTTACTTTCCGGTTACGGCCGCGTTTTTTGACGGATTGGGTCGCACCAATCCAGGATGGGTTGATATTGCCCACGTGATGAATGCATCTCGATGGTCACAACTTCGCCATATTCGTATTCCAGCTGCAATGCCTTCACTTGGGTCCGGTCTTCGTGTCGCTGCCGCGGTTGCCCCGATCGGGGCGGTAGTAGGGGAATGGGTGGGTTCCAGTGCCGGCCTTGGATATTTGATGCTACACGCTAATGCCAGAGTACAGATTGACCTAATGTTTGCAGCCCTTTTCACACTGGCCGCAATGGGCTGCATATTTTATTTTGCTATTGATAATATCGCCCGGCGACTCGCCCCTTGGCAAATCGAAATCACCATTGAAAGGGATGAAAGATGAAATTATTTATTTTAACGGTGGCGATTGCGATTGCAGTCCTAACGTCAGGGTCATCCCGCGCTTCAGATAAGATGACAGTTCTTCTGGACTGGTTCATCAATCCAGACCATGCGCCTCTTTATGTCGCTCTTGAGAGAGACTATTTCCGAGACGCGGGGCTAGATGTAGATTTCAAGGCACCAGCTGACCCCAATGATCCGCCTAAATTGGTGGCTGCTGGCAAAGCGGATTTGGCAATCTCATACCAGCCCCAGCTACATTTGCTGGCGGACCGGGGGTTACCTCTGGTTCGTGTCGCCACGCTGGTAGCAACCCCGCTCAATTCTCTGGTTGTTCTTAAAGACAGCGCAATAGAATCGATCAAGCACCTTGAGGGAAAGACCGTTGGATTTTCGGTCGGTGGTTTTGAAGAGGCAATATTGCGGGCAATGCTAGAAAAAAACGGGCTGAAACTAAGAGATATAAAGTTAGTGAATGTAAATTTTTCTCTTTCGCCCGCTTTGATTTCCAGAAAGGTCGACGCCGTTATCGGCGCCTTTCGAAATTTCGAACTGAATCAGCTAGATATCCTGAAAAAACCTGGGCGGGCATTCTATGTTGAAGAGGAGGGGGTGCCCGCCTACGACGAACTCATCGTGATCGCCAATAAACAGGGTGCCACAAATAAACGCATTAAAAGATTCGTTGATGCGATTGAGCGCGGCGTTCAATATCTCGTGAACCATCCGAGAGAAAGCTGGGAACTGTTTATTAAAGGGCGAAAGGAACTGAACGATGAACTTAATAAACGGGCTTGGCGAGATACCCTTCCCCGTTTTGCCCTCAGACCGGGTGCGCTTGATAGTAACCGTTATAGAAAATTCGCCGCCTTCCTGAAAAAACAAGGTCTGATCAAAAATACACTGTCCTTGTCAGAATACGCCATCGAACTGCGATAAAAGACCACGTTCAAACCATAAATGCGATTTCTTGACATAATAAGAAGAGTATAAGCGTACCTAAATCGGATGAGTTGCCCGAATGGCCGTGGCCTGAAGACCCTTTGGACCATCGGCAAGATGAACTTCGACAGCCTGCCCAGTAATTAAACTATTCAGTCCGGCCTGGCGCAGGATCACCATGTGAATAAAAACATCGGTGTCAGTGTCATCGGGGCACACAAACCCGTATCCTTTATGCGGATTGAACCATTTAACAGTTGCAGAGACGAACTCAACGTTATCGTCGAGTTCGGACGTTAGGATTTCGCCAAGATCCGCGGGCATATCCTCTAGGTTTTCCTCTAGGGCCGTTGACGTATCCACTAACTCGACAATCTCACACTGCATGCCTTTCTCGCCCTTGACTGCGAGACACTCAATAGTTGAACCCGGCGGGAGATTTTCATAACCCGCCTGCCTAAGCACCGTCATGTGCAAAAAAACATCCGACGAACCGTCTTCCGGAGACACAAAACCGTATCCTCTAACAACGTTGAACCATTTTACGGTGCCACGTATTCGCTTCGATTCGACGGACTGCGCATCCGTTACGTCGTCGCTCAACACCCAAACCTCCCCTATCGAAACTTTATTAGTATCGCTTATACCACCCGGCATTCGTGGATGTTTATTATTATTCTGCCGTCTGAAATTTTGTCCTAAAATCAAAATATATTCAAACTTTAAGATCGTAATGAGTCTCTGCACAGATTATAAAGGGAATATTAGCCAAAAAAATGTGAGTAGTGGCAATAGCTATCCTGAAATTTTTATTCACCAAAAGCTATCTCCCATTTTGGATTACTAGTAACTATTGAAATGCGCCCCGGAGCCTTATAGTTTCGAGACATACGATTCTCCGGTTCGGGCGACAGGGAAAGTTGCACGCGGGAAGGATCCTAAAAGATAATAACATGAACGAGGCTTCGCGTTGGTGCACGCGGTTTCACTGGGACTAATTCTGTTTGCGAGCTGGCTTTTAATGTCGGGCGTGTTTCTATCGCTTATACTTGTGCTCGGTATCGTTTCATGCGCAATAGTTGTCTTCATAGCCATGCGCATGGATGTCGTTGACCATGAAGCGGTGCCTCTCCACATCACTTTCCGCGCCCTTCTTTACTGGCCATGGTTAATGACCGAAATCGTCAAGGCAAACTTTGACGTAACTAAAATGGTCCTTGGATTGACCCCGATCTCGCCAACGATGGTTCAAATTAAAGCCACCCAGAAAACTGATTTGGGGTTAGTTACTTTTGCAAATTCGATCACTCTCACACCAGGAACAATTTCGATAGATTTAGACCAAGATGGGCATATCCTAGTCCATGCGATCTCACGAGAGGGAGCTGAAGCGGTCGCCGACGGTGAAATGGACCGGCGTGTTACCGAAATGGAGGACGCATGATCATGTTCACAGCGGCTACTATCGCCATAATCGTCTCGATGGGTTTAGCCCTGATACGGGCTTTCGTCGGCCCAACGCTCTACGATCGTATTCTAGCGGTAAATATGTTTGGCACCAAAACAGTCCTGATAATAGCCGTGCTTGGATTTCTGATGGGTCGCCCAGACTTTCTTGATATCGCATTAGTATATGCACTGATTAACTTCATTGGTGTCATAGCACTTCTTAAATATTTCAAATACGGAAGTCTCTCCATTGGGCCAGCTGAATCGCAGGATACCGATGGCGCATCGGGCCCACAAAAACCATGATGGAAAACATTTCGGATATCTTGACTTGTATCTGCCTAGTCGGCGGATCATTTTTTGTTGTGGTCGGCGCCATCGGCGCGCTTCGCATGCCAGATGTCTACACCCGAAGCCACGCAGCGGGAATAACTGATACCATGGGTGCCTTGCTGATCTTGGTCGGCCTTATGTTTCAGTCCGGACTAAGCTTAATCACCGTCAAACTCATCTTCATTCTTGTTTTTCTCCTTTTAACCAGCCCGGCGTCGTCTCACGCCCTAAATCATACCGCTTGGACAAGCGGGCTGAAACCGAAACTGGATGGTGATATGCCCGTCGACCAGCCTAACACTACAGACGGGAAAGATTGAGGTCGACTGGTGATGGATACATGGATCGACATTGTGATACTCGCCCTAATGGCCATCACGGTTTTCGGGATTGTTATCCTACGTAATCTGCTCGCCGTCGTAATGTTAAGTGGTATCTATAGCCTTCTTGCAGCGTCAGTATTTGTCGTAATGGATGCTGTCGACGTTGCCTTCACAGAGGCAGCGGTTGGTGCCGGGATTTCGACAATTTTGTTTATCAGTACCCTCGCCTTAACAACTCGCACCGAAAAGAAGCCTGTCCATACACCACTGTTACCTCTGATAGTTGTCTGTATCACAGGCGCAGTGCTTATTTTCGGCACACTGGATGCTGCCGTCTATGGAGATCCGCAGTCTCCCGCAATGCAAGATGTTGCTCCTTATTATCTTGAGAATACTAAAAAACATACCGGCATTCCCAATGTTGTAACTGCCGTCCTCGCTAGTTACCGCGGCTACGATACCCTCGGCGAGGTAGTAGTGATTTTCACTGCGGGTATCGGCGTTATTTTGCTACTTGGCAGCTGGCGCCGTGGACTGGGCAGATTACTTCCCCATAAGGATGACAAGGCATGAAAGAATACCTTATCCTGCGCGTTATTACGAAGCTGTTGCTGCCGTTCATTTTACTGTTCGGGCTTTATGTACAATTTCATGGTGATTTCGGGCCAGGCGGGGGATTTCAGGCAGGTGTGATATTCGCCGCAGGTTTCGTACTGTATTCAATGGTATTTGGTGTACAGTCCGCACGCCGGATCCTGCCTGTAGGCATTCTTCGCGCCGGCATAGCAGGAGGGGTGCTTTTATACGCCTTAGTAGGGGTTGCTAATCTAGCACTAGGAGAAAATTACCTAAATTATTCAACTCTCGCGGACACCCAGAAAGAAGGTCAACATTTAGGTATTTTTCTCGTCGAGTTAGGTGTAGGCGTTACTGTTGCATCGGTAATGATGAGCGTTTTCTTCACCTTCGCAACATGGCGCGAAGACTAGAGTAAAGCGTATGATCAACTGGGACCTAATCTCCGGACACTATAATTATTGGATCGCTATTTTCCTTGCTATGGCAGGGCTCTATATCGTTATCGCTCGTGGCAACCTTATTAAAAAGTTAGTCGGTCTTAACGTATTTCAGTCTTCAGTATTCATCCTTTACATCTCATTCGCCAAGGTCGGCGGCGGAACTGCTCCTATCCTCGCAAAGGGTATTGATGTATATTCAAACCCGCTGCCACACGTACTTATTCTAACTGCCATCGTTGTCGGAGTAGCTACGACGGCACTTGGTCTTGCGCTCGTAGTACGTATCCGTAATGAATACGGGACAATTGAGGAAGACGACATTCACTCTCAAGACGAGAGTATGTGATGTTGTCTACGCACCTCCCTGCTCTTGTTATCGTCATTCCGCTGATCTGCGCACCCTTGTGCGTTTTGCTGTATCGAAAAGACTGGTCATTCTGCGTGGCGCTACTGGCAACCTGGGCCTCGTTCGCATGCTCGATAGTACTGACCTTTCAGGTATTGGAGACCGGCCCGATTTCGTATGAGATGGGCGGCTGGCAACCACCGTATGGGATCGAAATCCGGCTGGACGAACTTAACGTCTATGTTTTGCTCATCGTATCTGGCATCGGTTCGGTAGTAACACCTTATGCACGAAACTCGTTGCTCCTTGAATATATCGAGGAGCGTGCTCATATGTTTTTTTGCGCATATTTGCTCTGCCTATGTGGCCTGATGGGTGTTGCGGTCACGGGAGATGCGTTCAACCTATTTGTTTTCCTCGAGATTTCATCATTATCATCTTACGTGCTTATCGCACTGGGTACTGACCGTCGCGCGCTCACAGCCGCCTATCAATATTTGGTAATGGGGACTATTGGCGCGACATTCATTGTAATAGCGGTAGGTCTCCTCTATCAGGCAACCGGCACTCTCAATATGGCAGATATCGCCAGAAG
This sequence comes from Alphaproteobacteria bacterium UBA830, assembly GCA_002295635.1. Taxonomy (GTDB): domain Bacteria; phylum Pseudomonadota; class Alphaproteobacteria; order MPNO01; family UBA830; genus UBA830. The sequence continues at coordinate 34,502 of DBHK01000014.1, forward strand.
GCTTCCCGAAGCGGGTTACACAAATCGTACTGTAATTGCTGCCTTCGCATTCCTTGTTATCGGCGCTGGACTTAAAATTGCCCTCTTCCCACTTCATCAATGGCTTCCAAACGCATACACCTACGCTCCAAATATAGTATCAGCATTCCTCGCTGCGACAGCGACAAAGGTATCTGTATACATTCTATTACGTTTTGTCTTTTCCGTGTTCGGCGTCAGATTTTCATTTGAAATTTTGCCTACTGCCCTCCCCTTACTCGTACTCGCAGTTCTGGCAATGTTCCTCCCATCGATCGTTGCCTGTTTTCAAAACAACGTAAAACGGGTTCTCGCTTACTCGTCAGTTGGGCAGATTGGATACATGATCCTAGGACTCTCTTTCGTAAGTACGGCGGGATTGACGGCCAGTATCTTGCATCTTTTCAATCATGCCCTGATGAAAGGCGCGCTGTTCCTAATTTTAGGTGCCGTTTTTTATCGTATCGGCTCATGTAATATCGACCGTATGGCTGGCATCGCCAAACAAATGCCATGGACAATGGCAGCTTTTGTCGGCGGTGGTCTTAGCCTAGTGGGTATACCTCTTACAGCAGGATTTATCTCAAAGTGGTACCTAATTCTGGCGGCGATTGAGAACGGCTGGTGGTATGTTGCCATCCTGATAGTCGCCAGCTCGCTAATTGCAGTGATTTATGTATGGCGGGTAATCGAATCGGCCTACTTCCGCGAAACACCGGATGACTTAAGAGATGTGACAGAGGCCCCGACAAGCCTTTTAGTACCCGCATGGATATTAGTATTTGCCAACTTTTATTTTGGGATGGAAACATCTGTCTCCGTCGGTATCGCTGAACGCGCGGCGCAGGCACTTATGGGGGCTGGTTAATGGATACGCAGGACTTTATCGCCCTCGCGGTGCTTTTGCCGCTGATCGGTACCATCATGATCTGGATGTCCGGACAGCGTCCCAATCAGCGTGAATTAGTTACCATTATAACCTCTATTCTGACATTTTTATGCGTTCTCCAAGTTCTTCCGCCTGTGTTAGCTGGCGAAAATCCGACGTTAGTGATTACCGAAATCATCCCCGGACTGCCACTTGCCTTCGTGGTCGAACCTCTGGGCATGATGTTCGCGTTGATCGCGTCATTTCTATGGATTGTCACCTCGTTTTACGCCATCGGTTACATGCGGGGACATAATGAACCCAACCAGACACGCTTCTACATGTGTTTTGCCATCGCAATCTCCAGTGCAATCGCAGTAGCGTTCTCCAGCAATATGTTCACTCTGTTTATCGCCTACGAAGTCCTTACTCTGTCAACCTACCCGCTCGTAACCCACAACCAGGACGAAGAGGCAAAACGGGCGGGCCGGACATATTTAGGTATTCTTTTGACAACCTCCGTCGGGTTTTTACTCATCGCCATCTTATGGACCTGGTTTGCTGCTGGCACATTGGACTTTACAAAGGGCGGCATCCTTAAAGGCAAAATTGATGACGGTCTCGTAATAGTCATGCTGTTTCTATATATGTATGGCATAGGTAAGGCGGCTCTAATGCCTATTCACCGATGGCTGCCAGCGGCAATGGTCGCGCCTACACCGGTCAGCGCACTGCTGCACGCCGTTGCCGTTGTAAAAGCCGGTGTTTTTACCGTGTTGAAGGTTATTATCTACATTTTTGGCGCCGACTTCCTGACAGAGACTGGTGCAAGTATCTGGCTTATGTACGTAGCAGGCGGTACTGTTCTTTTGGCATCTCTGGTTGCTATTACAAAAGATAATCTCAAAGCTCGCCTTGCGTATTCGACAGTCAGTCAGCTTTCCTATGTCGTTCTGGCTGGCGCATTGGCAACATCCTTCAGCCTCGTTGGCGGTGCCATGCACATAGCAATGCATGCCTTCGGCAAGATCACCCTCTTCTTTTGTGCGGGCGCTATAATGGTCGCAAGCCATAAGACTCAGATAAGCCAAATGCGGGGTCTTGGATGGAAAATGCCCTACACCTTTGTGGCGTTTCTTATTGGCTCGCTTAGTGTAATTGGTCTCCCTCCTCTCGGTGGATCTTGGAGTAAGTGGTACATCGCGCTTGGGGCAGCTGATGCGGAACAACTTATTTTTATCGCCGTCCTTATGATCTCATCTCTCCTGAATATTGGTTACCTGATACCAGTATTTGCCCGCGGGTTCTTCGGGCCACGAGAAGAAGAAGATGGGGAGGTGGCGAACAACCATCCTCCTGAGCATGACCCAAGGCGGGGAGATCAGATGAAAAGGCATAGCCGTATCGCTGAAGCACCATTGATGTGTGTAATTCCGCTGTGGGTTACAGCGATTGGTTGTTTCGCACTCTTCCTGTATGCAGACCGGCTTTACGCAATGCTGGCACCAATCGTGAGCTTAAGATGAACAACACCGAATATTCCTCGGCAATCTCGCCATCCAGAGAGGCTTCTCGCTGGCTCGATGATCGAAAAAACGTGGACAAGATTTATTGGGGTATCGTCGGAATTTGTGCGGTACTGATGGTGATCGAACCTTTCTATCACAAACACGCTTATCTCGGATTTGAGGATAGTTTTGGATTTTACGGTTGGTTCGGGTTTCTCGCCAGCATCGGCCTTTTTCTTATCGCTCGGCAGTTGAGTATCTTACTGTCCCGTCCCGAGGACTTCTACAATGAAGTGACAGGGGAAGCAGAGGAAGAAAGCTGATGCTTTTTGAAATCCCACCAGGCCTCCTACTAATATTGGGTGTATTGGTGCTGCCATTGCTTCCGACTGCATGGCGTAAAGCCTATATAACTTTTCTCCCTCTAGCAGGGCTATGGGCACTGATAGGCGCCGAACAGGGGATATCCCACACGTTTACTTTATTTTCATATGAAATTACTCCCGTCCGCATCGACAACCTAAGCTTGATCTTCGGTTATATATTTCACATCGCAGCAGTTCTAAGCGTGATATTTGCGTGGCACAACGAAGATATCGTGGACCAGATGGCCGGGCTTGCCTATGCAGGTGCTGGGATCGGGGCAGTATTCGCCGGCGACCTAATCACTCTTTTCGTATACTGGGAAATAATGGCAGTAACGTCCGTCTTCCTGATTTGGGCGCGGAGAACCGATGCGGCGTATCGCGCCGGCATGCGATACCTAATAATCCAAGTAGGCTCCGGCGTATTACTTTTGTCCGGCGCCATCCTTCTAGCGCACCAAACCGGCTCTATCGCGTTTGAAAAAATGATGCTGGACAACCTTGCAACATGGCTAATCCTCGTCGCTTTTGGGATAAAATGTGCCTTCCCATTCCTCCACAACTGGTTACCAGACGCCTATCCAGAAGCCACAGCCACAGGTGCTGTCTTCTTATCAGTGTTCACGACCAAATGCGCGGTCTATGTTCTTGCGCGGGGATTTCCGGGTACGGAGCTTTTGATATATGTTGGGGCCGTAATGGCGGCATTCCCGCTTTTCTACGCACTTATAGAAAATGACCTTCGACGAGTTCTATCCTACTCGCTGAACAACCAGCTAGGCTTCATGGTAGTGGGTATCGGGATAGGATCTGCACTTGCCATTAACGGCGTTGCAGCTCACGCCTTCGCCCATATCCTCTATAAATCACTCTTGTTTATGGCGATGGGCGCAGTGCTTTACCGTGCCGGTACGGTAAAAGCTTCGGATCTAGGTGCACTATACAAATCGATGCCATTGACGGCGTTTTTCTGCATCATTGGTGCGTTGTCTATTTCGACACCACTCTTCGCTGGATATGTTGGTAAATCGCTAACAATCTCTGCTGTGGCAAAAGGTAGCCACGAGATTATATGGATTGTCCTTATGTTCGCCTCCGCCGGCGTTTTTCTGGTATCCGGTGTCAAGGTAGTCTATTTCGCCTTTTTTGGCTCTGACTCTGGCAATCGTTATCGCGAAGCGCCCCCAAACATGCTTGTCGGCATGGGGCTAACAAGCCTGTTATGCATAGGTATTGGAGTGTATTCTCCATGGCTATACAGCTTGCTGCCATACGAAGTCGTCTATAATCCCTACACCACCGACCACATTATAAATCAGTTACAACTTTTATTATTCACGGCACTAGCTTTTGCCGTTCTAATACGTTTCAAGCTCTTCCCACCGCCAGTAAGTTCGATAAATCTTGATTTCGACGTTACTTACCGAAAATGGTTACCCGGAATTTACCATCGTAGCATTGAGTTTATCTTCGACGGCTGGAATAGGATTCTACTTGATCTTCGGAACGGCGTACGACGGTTTGTCGGGTACATGTTCCGTCATCACGGCCCGGAAGGTATCCTCGCGCGTACGTGGCCTACTGGTTCGATGGCGCTCTGGGTCGCCTTGCTCTTAGGCGGTATCCTATTGATTTACTATAGCTGAAAACAGGCATAGACAGACGCTAGAACTATGTGACTGAGTTCATTTTTTCCATTAGTGAAAGACTGTTTTGTTGCTACAGGCATTTAAGCAGCAAACCTGAAGGTGTACATTGGACTTATCGACCCACTGAATTTGATCACCGGAGGCTGAATGAGATGACAGATTATTGGCTGAACAAGCTGATATTCGAACTGCAAGGGCCGGATGGTAAAGAACAATGGACCAATCGTCGCGAGGAAGTAATCGCGAAATACGATCTGTCTCCGGATATCCGAGCTGCGTTGATTAAAAACGATATCGGAACACTCCTTCCACACGTAAACCCATACCTGATGAGGTTTTTCCTTCTCATGCTGGGGTACGATGACGATCAGTCAATTTCGGTACTAGCTGAATTCCAAACAGACGAAGATAGGAAACGTTTAAATGGCTAAAGTCGTCGGCAGCTTCGCCGCTTCACACGCACCCAACATCGCTCGCGCTTGGGATAGACTGACGGACAAAACACGCGACTGGCTGACCACTCGGTACAACGAACTGGGGGATAGGGTTAAAGCGCTCGAACCGGATGTTTTCGTAATTCATTCCAACGATCACTGGATTAATTTTTTTCTCGATAATATCCCGGCGTTTCTTGTCGGTATCGGGGACGAACACGACCCACCACCGGAACCTTTTATGAAGGGTCTATTTCCACAAACAAACCTGCCGGGGCACGCAGATCTCGGGCGGCATATCTTAGAGTTCGCAATGAACGCGGACTTCGATCCTTCCTACTCATACCGGGTAAAAATCGATCATGGTATCGGTATCCCCATCTGGCGAATGGGCTTCGATAAAGTTCCGCCGATTGTTCCGGTCTTTGTTAATCTCGTGGAAGAACCCTTCCCTACACCGAGGCGCTGTCTTGCTTGGGGACACATGATCAGGGACGCAATTGAGGCATACCCTAAGGACTTGCGTGTTGTCGTATTTGGTACCGGTGGTCTGAGCCACTCGATTGGAGAGACCACAATGGGCTGGATCGACGAAAAATTTGATCTCGCCTGCATTGAGTTGTTTAAATCCGCGTCCGACAATAACCTCGCTAAAGAACTCGACCGGATGCTTATTGAAACGGGAAACGGCGGCGCAGAGATCCGTTCTTGGTCAATCGCCCATGCCGTAGCTGATGGTGGCGGGTTTGATCTGATCGGCTATATTCCACAGCCAGAGACTTTAATAGGTTGCGGACTAGCTGAGTGGAAAATTCCCACCTGATTCGTCACACCCCTTCTTCAGCTCCAAAGAGGTTATTTTTAATTATACAGAAACGTTGGTTAAATCCTAAATTTATCGTAATAAGCGAGGCCTCATGCCTTGCCCGTGCCCGGGCAACGCTCTAAATTCTATTTAGAGGGCGAACGAGTTTAGAACTGGAGAATTCAGCCATGGAAATGACCGGCGAGTACAATATCCCGGCCCCGAGGGAAAAAGTATGGGACGCCCTTAATGATCCTGAAGTTCTGGCAAAGTGTATCCCGGGCTGCCAAGAGCTCAACATGGACTCGGAAACTGAGTTGTCGGCCACCGTAAAATCAAAAGTCGGCCCGGTCTCGGCAACATTTAAGGGCAAGGTTACCTTGAGTGAGATCGATCCGCCGAACGGGTACCGCATCTCCGGCGAGGGTTCAGGGGGAGTTGCCGGATTCGCAAAAGGTGGGGCAGAAGTGAAACTAGCCGAGGATGGAGATGGAACGGTCCTCACCTACGTCGCCAATGCGCAGGTAGGCGGAAAACTCGCCCAAATTGGTTCGAGGCTGATAGATTCCACGGCCAAGAAGATGGCGAATGAATTTTTTGGCAAATTCGCGGAGGAAGTTGGTGGCGTAGTCGATGAAGGCACTGATGGCACTGAATCATCAGTGGAACCGCAAGCCGGTCAGGACGATCAAGAAAAGTCGGAGACGCCGCAATCTGATTCTACAGAAGGTGGTCGCGGAATTAGTCCCGCCCTTTGGGTAGGCGGTCTAATTGCTGCCGTTGTGGTTGTCCTATTGATCGTGGCGACCTGACACCGTGCAGGTGTCGTGTATCGTGCTTCTGAGCGCTTGACCTGCCAATTACCGGGCGGTTAACTGCATAGAAGGGAAGTTCGGATCGAGCTCGTAAGTCCAATAAACGAGCCCAAAATGAAACGGCTCGTTTGAGCGGAAAGAACAGTTGAAAACAGCGTGTTTTCGGCGAACCAAGGAGGGCCCTATGACGACAACCACTGTCTCTATGACGGTGAACACTAAGCTGGTTTCGGCAGATGTCGAAAACCGTACACTTTTGGTTCAGTATTTGCGAGAAAGCCTAGGACTCACTGGCACACATGTCGGCTGCGACACATCACAATGTGGTGCTTGTACAGTCCACATCGACGGATTGCCAATCAAATCCTGCACGATCCTTGCGCGCCAGGTAGAGGGAAAAGACGTAACAACTATCGAGGGTCTGGCAGATGGCGATACCTTGCATCCAATGCAGGAAGCTTTTCGGGAAAATCATGCTCTGCAATGTGGCTTTTGTACCCCCGGAATGGTCATGAGCGCGATTGGTATTGTCGACCGTAATGAAGATAACCTCGACGAAAAAACGGTTCGACACGAGCTAGAGGGAAACTTCTGCCGTTGTACTGGCTACCACAACATCGTCAAAGCCATCCTAGCAGCGCATGAAGAGATGACCTCTTAAGGCTACTGAACAGGCCCCACAACACGCAAACGACCAAACTGAGAGGTCAACCATGTACGATTTCAATTATAAAAGAGCTTCATCGGTAGCTGACGCTGCGTCTAGTGTGGCGAGTGTAGACGAAGGAAAATTCGTCGCTGGCGGAATGACGCTTCTTCCAACATTGAAGCAGCGCTTGGCGATGCCATCGGATCTAATTGACCTTTCTGACATCGATGATCTGGTTGGTATAACTGTTGAAAATCTCTCGGTCACCATTGGTGCTATGACACCTCATGCGATGGTCAATGCGTCTAATGACGTTAAGAACGCGATCCCGGCATTGTCGAAGCTGGCCGGTCTCATCGGCGATCCAATGGTCCGCAATCGCGGCACAATTGGCGGTTCTATATCGAATAATGATCCCGCGGCTGATTATCCGTCTGCGGTTGTTGGCCTAGGAGCAACTGTTCACACAAGCAAACGAGAAATTGCAGGCGATGACTTTTTTACGGGGATGTTCGAAACCGCTCTTGATGAGGACGAACTTGTAACGAGGGTAGTTTTCCCAATCCCTGAAAAGGCGGCGTATATGAAATTCCCGAACCCCGCTTCCCGATATGCCGTGGTCGGGACTTTCGTTAGCCAGGGTCCCCAAGGTACCCGTGTCGCTGTGACCGGTGCGGGACCGTGCGTATTTCGCCAATTTGATATGGAGACCGCACTGGAAATCAATTTCTCACCGGAATCTGTTGAGAACATAAAACAGGCCGACGAAGATCTAAATAGCGATATACACGCTAGTGCAGAGTATCGAGCCCATCTCGTTACAATTATGGCAAAACGCGCAGTCGCAGAAGCAAACAGCTGACCCGCCAAAGGGCGCCTTTTTGCGCCGTGCGCTATCTTTTCCACGGGGAGACTGGATTTTTCTGGTCTCCCCGTCATTTTTTGTTAGTTTACAGACAGTTAGAGAAAAACGGTTTCTAGAATGACTGAAATACTGCCCTCTTCCGTCGATTCCGTAGTTGAGATGTTACGCAAAGGTAATTACGTGGCGGACCGCTCCTTGTCGACTGCCCTTTATCTAGCCTTGAAACTCGGTCGACCGTTGTTTCTTGAGGGCGAGGCAGGCGTTGGTAAAACGGAGATTGGAAAGGTTCTGTCAGAATCTCTCGACCGTCGACTCATCCGACTGCAATGTTACGAAGGCCTCGACGTTGCGTCTGCAGTTTATGAGTGGAACTATTCAATGCAAATGATCGACATCCGTATTGCAGAGGCATCCGGTCAAAGTGATCGCAAACTGATTGAAAACGACATCTTCTCAGAAAAATTTCTGATTAAACGTCCTCTTCTTCAGGCGCTAGAGGCTGACGATGAGGGGGAGCCACCAGTTTTACTTATCGACGAACTCGATCGTACCGATGAACCATTCGAAGCCTTTCTGCTTGAAGTTCTATCCGATTTCCAAGTCACAATCCCAGAGGTCGGCACTGTAAAAGCCTCGAAACCACCGCTTGTAATTATAACGTCGAACAGGACACGAGAAATTCACGATGCTATCAAACGCCGCTGCTTTTACTTCTGGGTAGATTACCCCGACGCGGGCCGAGAACTGGAAATTCTGAAAGTAAAGACCCCTGATGCTCCAGAGAACCTTACACAACAGGTGGTCAATTTCGTTCAGCACTTACGGTCCAAAGATCTTTTTAAACTGCCGGGTGTAGCGGAGACAATAGACTGGACTAACGCTCTAATCCAACTAGATAAAATCGACCTCGATCCCGAAACAATCAATTCGTCTCTTGGCGTTCTTCTAAAATACCAAGACGATATTGAAAAAATCCAAGGATCCGAAGCGGCACAGATTTTAGACGAAGTAAAAGCAGGCATAGCTGCGGGTAATTGACCTGGTATGGCCGAGATACCGACCGATTTTAATCTAACTCCAGGCATGCAATTACTTGACAGATTGGATGACAATAAGCTTGCGCCTAATATCATGCATTTCGGTCGTGTACTTCGTTCAGCGGGTCTACCCATCGGACCGGGCAAGATAATCGATGCCACCAAGGCCGTGATGGCGGTGGGTATCGAGAGCCGATCGGACTTTTATTGGGCACTACACGCGGTATTCGTAAACCGTCGAGATCAACACGAACTATTCGACCAAGCATTCCACATATTTTGGAAAGACCCCAAGCTTCTAGAACGTATGATGGGTATTCTTCTGCCTAACATTGAAGGTGGTGAAGAACCTTTACCGGAGGAACAGCCGCTCCGGCGGCTTCAGGAGGCGCTAAGTCGGCAAGAGGAGGATCCAGCAGAATCCGGCGAGGAGGAGCAAGAAGAGGAAATTGAACTAGATGCGGCGATGACAGTATCTGAACGGGAATTGCTGCAGACAACTGATTTTGAGGAAATGTCCGCGGACGAAATCGAAGCCGCAAAGAGAGCAATAGCCAGAATGCGTCTCCCGATTACAGAAATACCAACCCGCCGATATCAGAGTAGTACCCGCCAAGCGCGTGTCGATATGCGAGCCACATTGAGGGCTGCTCTACGCTCTGGTGCTGGCTCAATTCCATTGAAATACAGAAAACGACGAACCCGGCCGCCGCCAATAGTAATATTGTGTGATATTTCCGGCTCGATGAGCCGTTATACTCGTATGTTTCTTCACTTCATGCACGCGGTCACGAACGATCGCGACAGGGTCCACACCTTTCTTTTCGGTACGCGTTTGACGAATGTTACCCGTTACCTCAGGAATAAAGACATCGATCTCGCAGTTGAGCAAGTAACACATGCAGTAGAAGATTGGTCAGGTGGCACCCGGATCGGCGAAAGTCTAAATGATTTCAATCGTTTCTGGTCTCGCCGAGTACTCGGTCAGGGTGCGGTTGTCATTTTAATCTCCGATGGTTTAGATCGGGATGCAGGTCGCGGTCTACAAACTGAGATAGAGCGTCTCCATAAATCTTGCCGCCGACTAATTTGGCTAAATCCTTTGCTGCGGTTTGACGGTTTTCAACCTAAGAGCCAAGGTATACAGGCACTTCTTCCATCCGTTGACGAATTTCGGCCAGTGCATAATTTAATGAGCTTAGAAGAATTAATTGACACGCTAAACCGCCCATACGGCCCTCGCAAAAAAGGAGTCCAGGAATGGCTGACAGAAATGTAGGAAACGATATATCTGTAGATGACAACGTCTTAATCCAAGCTGCTTCTTGGCGCGCAGACGGAAAAAAAGTCGCCCTCGCTACTGTAGTCTCCACTTGGGGGTCTTCACCTCGTCCCGTAGGAAGTCACTTGGCTGTCGATGAGGACGGAAAAATTGTCGGCTCTGTTTCAGGCGGATGTATCGAGGGAGCAGTCGTGACTGAGGCAGTTGAAATCATGGAAACCGGTAAACCCAAGGTAGTCGAATACGGCGTTACAAATGAGCTCGCATGGGAAGTTGGTCTCGCCTGTGGTGGATCAATTCACGTATATGTCGAGAAGATCGAATGAAAAATAATATACTAAAGCAGATTCTAGCCGACCAAATCGCGAAGAAAGAAGTCGCGCTTGCAACCGACATGAGAAGTGGCGAGCAGACGCTAGTATATCTGGGAAGAGCTGAGGGCCCTGACGCAGGAGACGGGGAAATTTTGTCAAGTAGTCGGCAAGCAATCCAGGACGACCGCAGCAGGATATTCGATATCGCGGGGCGTAAAATATTTGTCAAAGTATTTAATCCACCGCTTAGAATGCTGTTAGTTGGCGCGGTCCATATTGCACAGCCCCTCTCGCGTATGGCTTCTCTCGCCGGTTACGACGTTACAGTAATTGACCCCAGAGCTTCGTTCGCCACAGACGATCGTTTCCCGGGTATCCAACTTAATGGAGAATGGCCGGATGACGCTTTGCGGGAACTTGACCCAGACCGACGAACCGCGGTGATAACGTTGACGCACGATCCAAAATTGGACGACCCCGGCTTGGAAGTCGCATTGAAATCTGATGCATTTTATATTGGTGCGCTAGGAAGCCGCAAAACTCATGCTGGACGCGTTGAACGTTTGATCAGTTCCGGATTCACCGAAGCAAGTATCAAGCGTATCCATGCACCCGTTGGCATACCTATTGGGTCTATTTCGCCGGCGGAAATTTCTATTTCCATACTCGCTGAGGTCACGGAAATACTACATCGTAAAACCGAGCCGCGGGTACCTGCGTGAAAACAAAAACCCAGCCTGAAATATGAAATTCGGAGAAACCGTTCTCGAAGATGCCGAAGGCGCGATCCTTGCGCACTCTCTTCTCCTGCACGACGGCGTACTCAGAAAAGGGAGAATTCTTACCAAGAGAGATGTCGCCCGTATAAAGGCGAAAGGCATCCAATCCGTAATTGCCGCCCGCCTCGAAGAGGGTGATCTAAATGAGAATGAGGCAGCCCTCGAAATCGCCGCCGCTCTGCAGAACGAGGGGCTAACCGCAACCGGCGGCAATACGGGCCGGGCGAATCTTAGAGCGGCAACCGGCGGAGTAGCTCTAATAGATGCCGAAACCATTCATCGTATTAATGCGATTGATGAGGCGGTCACAGTCTCTACGGTTAGACCCTATGACGCAGTCCCCGCGGGCCACGTCTTGGCAACCATAAAGATAATCACCTTCGGGGTATCCAGAGATATCATAAACCGCTGTATTGAGGCTACGCTCGAAGGAAACAAGCCTATTCGCTTGGCAGCCTATACGCCCCAAAAAATCGGATTTGTCCAAACGCTTTTGCCCGGCCTTAAAAAAAACTTGATAGCAAAAGCTAGTGATGTGACATCGAAACGTCTTTCCCTTATGAACTTAGATATTGCAGACGAACGCCACTGTGCCCATGACATTATGGAGATCACCAAGAACCTAATCGCGCTGGAGGGATCGGGCTGCAGCATCGCCTTGGTTCTCGGTGCATCAGCCATTGTTGATCGTCGCGATACTGTTCCTTCTGCTATTAAGGCTGCTGGCGGAGAAATCGAGCATCTCGGTCTGCCGGTGGATCCCGGAAATTTATTACTTTTTGCCCGGATTGGTAAAATGCGGGTACTTGGAATTCCAAGTTCTGCTAGATCACCACGTCTTCATGGATTTGACTGGGTACTTCAACGGTTAGTAGCGGGACTCGATGTAACCTCGGCAGACCTAACCCGTATGGGTGTTGGCGGTATGCTTAAAGAAATGCCTGGGCGACCTCTCTCGAGGGAACAGGAGGAATTGGAAGATATTGCAGACCAATTTTCTCCAACCATTGGTGGGGTCTTATTAGCAGCGGGCCAATCCCGCAGAATGGGCACGGCGAATAAAATGCTGGTTGAGGTGAAAGGCATTCCGATGATTGTCCACGCTGCTAGAGCGATGTTGGCAAGTAACGCCTCACCAATCGTGGTCGTACTTGGACATCAGTCCGAGCGGGTGGAGAGAACTCTAAGCGATCAGAACGTAATGTTCGTTCGAAACCCAGATTATCGCGGTGGCCTGAGCACGTCTTTACGTGCCGGCCTTGCCGCCCTCCCCAAAGAGTGCGATGGGGCGGTTGTCGCGCTGGCAGATATGCCCGGCATTCATCCAGATGATATCAATATGCTGATTAACGAATTTGACCCTATATCAGGGCAATCCATCATCGTACCAACCCATGGAGGGAAACGTGGGAACCCAGTAATTTGGGCCAGACGATTTTTTAGTGATATTTCTGCAGTATCTGGTGACGTCGGCGCCCGCCACCTTATCGGAGCCAACATTGATCAGGTTATTGAGGTAGAAACAGATAATCCTGGCGTTTTAATCGACCTTGATACCCCCGAAGCGATAGCTGAACACAACGGTAATGCGTAAAACGCGCTTATATGCCTGCTTTCATATAAATCTCTCGCCCAAATCTAGGCAGCCACCGCTTTTTTGCCAGCATCGGTCTCGAGATAACTTCTCGGCAATTCTCGGAAATCGGTCAGTAGAGAGCCGAATCCCTCGACGATATCATCGAATCCATTGGCTCGCATCGCATACCAGTATGTCGCGGTGTTAATCGCGATTACTGGTTTTTTCAACCAACGTTCAGCTTCTCCAGCCAGGCGCGCCATAGCAAGGTTCGTGCCAACCTGAACGATTGCATCTGGATTATGTTCATTAAGTTCACTCAGGCCATCCATTAATTGTGTTTCCGTGACCTGGGCAATGTTGGCTGGGCTATCGCACTTAAGGCCCTTGATTGCAATCACTTCGAAACCGCAGTCCTCAAAGAATTTTTTCACATTCTTGTCCCCCACCGGCCAGTACGGGGTGATCACACAGATTCTCTTTATATCACCATAGCACCGTAGCGCTGCCTGAGAAGCATCCGAACCCATAGCAACACTTCGACCGGACAATTCTTTCACGCGCTCTCGGAGCCGAATCGACTCTTCCAATCCATCCCAGAACGTTTCTGCCGACATACCCATTACGATATAGTCCGGATTGCAGGTCATCACGCGTTCAATAGCATTATCAAATTCTCGCCGGATGTTATCCATGAGCGCATTAAATTCTTCATCTGAGTTTACCGGCTCATCTGGTATCCATATTCTTACGGTGTGGTTGGTCACCCCGCGGGGCTTCATATCTTCAAATTCTGGCTGAACCGAAGTGTTAGTTGACGGTACAATTACTCCCCAATTAGCTCGATAACCCAATGAATCCGGCATAGTCTAATCCTCTGACTTTACGATGTTAGCCTGCTCCGGCGCTAGCTTATCAAGCTCATCCAGAACGTCTTCTAATGACATAACGTCACCGTACTTCTGATCAATGTCAAAAAGATTAGCTTCATGCGGACCGTTAGCGCGGTCCCCGGAACATTCCCGAGGAACGATCGGTCGGAAACCATTCGACATGGCATCGACAACTGTAGCTCGGACGCACCCCGATGTAGTGCAGCCGGTTACGATTGCAGTATCAACTCCGCGCTGGGCGAGCCAACCGGTTAGATCGGTATTACTGAAACCGGATGGATAATGTTTCTCCAGAACGCGCTCGCCTGAGCGCGGCGTAAGCTCCTCAACAATTTCAACTTCTTTACTACCGCGCTTCAGCTTAGAAAGTCCCGGGGATTTAAGGTTGAATACCCCGTCCTCAGATCCATCATCGGCATAGACATGACTTGTAAAAACAATCGGTAAATCCATATGCCGAGCCGCTGACAGAAGTTCCGCTGTATTTTCGATAGCATCCTGAATGTTCCCGCCACCGAAAGCGTCAGGATCGTTAAATCCGTTAATGAAATCAATCACTAATAGCGCTGGTTTCTTGCCGAACCCAACTCGATTTCCGAATCCTTGTTTTTCGTATACGGCAACATCGTCAGCATCATGTGGGTTATCGGTCATATAATTTTCCTTCGCTCGGTCAAAAACGGTATGAAAAACCGATGATAACATCATGCGCAGTGTATGTGTCTGCAGCGATTGTAGCACCATCGATATGCGGTCCGGAGGAAACTTCGCCGAGACTCATATAGCGATATCTGAACTCCAGGTCCCAGTTTTCTGAGAAAGACCAGATAGAGCCAAAAGCGATATTCCAAGCAAAGTTATCCGTTTCGTCAGTGCGGTTCGTCCCCGTGGCAGCTCCCGCCAAATTAGTACGTGTAACATCGGAAACATTCTGCGCCCATCCTATCCCCCCACCCCCAAACAAGGCTAAGGTTTCGCTTAGTTGATGATCGTAATAGGCGTTAAACAATACCGCGTGAGTTGAAAGCTGATTTTGATATCCGGCCGTTCCAAGAACCCGTGTATCGAAATCGAATCGAACGCGGTAATGATACTCGAGTTCCGATCGAATTGGCGCACCCTTATTTCCCCAATTATATCCCAGCGCAATTCCAAACGCCGCCGTTGTATCATCGGTATTTCGCTCTTGAAGCGTCCCGCTGGTAGCAGAAACATCGTCGACCTGCGATACACTCCCGATCATTATCAACGAAAGGTAATCACCCGAAGATGAAATTTTCGACCGCACTGAATCCGCAAATACACTGCCAGAAAATATTGGCAGGAGAAAAAGTGCTGCTGCAAAATTAGCAGCCGGAAATCTCATTCTTGTCCCCTTCTCATGTATCTTCTATCTCCTATCCCGGCTCATTGTAATTGTCCAGAACTTGTGCCAGTTCGCGATAAATCAACGGAACGCGCTAAAGCTGGATAACTTATACCGAAAGGACGGCCATAAGTTCCCCTAAAAATCAAAACAACACTCACAAACCGCAGTTTTCCGATTATGATCCGCATACGAGACGTCGTCCTAGGTAGATAGTCACAGAGGGAATGAGCACATCCGTGAATGCATTTTGCGATTTATCCAGTCGCAGTTAACCCAGAGTTCTCGGACGTCGAGAAAAAGATTACCTGAAACCTCTTAGCCAGAATTGTTCCGCCCCAATGGGCAGAGAGTATGGAATGACACATAAACTTAAAAACGGTCTTCATAAAGGTATCGACGGAATAGCTAGATGCCTCTGGGCGGGCAATGCGACCGATTATTTAGCTTACCACGACGAAGAATGGGGAATGCCCGTCGCAGATGATCAAAAAATATTTGAAAAGATCTGCTTAGAAGGGTTTCAGTCCGGATTATCTTGGCTAACGATCTTGCGAAAGCGTGAAAACTTCCGCTCCGCCTTTGCTGATTTCGACTACCACAAAATCTCAAAATTCGACAAACAGGATATACACCGATTACTTACCGATAAAGGCATAGTCCGGCATCGTGGAAAAATCGAATCCACCATCAACAACGCCAAGCGGGCCGTGGAGATGGTCGAAGAATTCGGGGCCTTGGGCTCGTTTTTCTGGAAACACGAACCTAACGCAAAAATGCGTCCCAAGAAACTTGATTACAAAACCCTACAAACCCTCAATAAGACGCAAGAATCAAACTTGCTTGCTACGGATTTGAAGAAACTCGGGTGGACTTTTGTGGGGCCAATCACGGCATATGCCTTCATGCAAGCGATAGGAATGGTAAATGACCATGTTGAAGGTTGTGAATATAGAAACCAGGTGGAACAAGCCCGAAAAAATTTTCAAAGGCCTTCTTAAATTACGCCTATTTTCCTCCTTCGACATCTGCAGCAACGCGCATTCTTAAGATTTTATCCGGATTTGATACCGTCCCATTACGAGCTCCATCGCCCTTTTTGATCTTGTCGACGTATTCCATACCGGACTTGACCTTTCCCCATACTGAGTACTTGTTGTCCAGCCATTCTGAATCGCCAAGCATGATGAAAAACTGGCTGTCGGCGCTCGAAGGACTGGTTGCACGGGCCATTGATAAAATGCCGCGAACGTGTCTTTCTGACGAAAATTCAGGCGGTAAATTTTGTCCAGACCCACCGGTACCATCCCCGTCTGGATCACCAGTTTGAACCATAAATCCGTCAATTACTCGATGGAATGTAAGGCCATCGTAAAACTTTTGTCGAACTAACTCCTTGATGCGGGCAACATGCTTAGGTGCAAGATCGGGCCGCATTTCGATGACGACGCGACCATCCTTTGTTTCAAGATAAAGCGTATTCTCAAGATCCGCTGACATTGAAGTCCCCATTGTTGTGATAAACAGCAGCAAACATATCCCGGCCGCTGTAAGCGATATCCGACCAGACATTTCTCTTCTCCAAGCTATCAGCGCCTTGTAACGCTGTATTATCCATTATCTAGCCCATTCCCCGTCAGCAGAAAACCGTATATCTTGCCAAATCAGATGACAAATTCTGTTAAAGCTTCGGGGGCATATAAGTCGTCGGGAGTAAGCTTACGATGCGTCACGCCCTGTTCATCGCAGTACTGCAAAAATGCTTCGATGGTCACCCGGCTGGAATCGATGCCGTAAGGCCATATTCCGTTATCCCCGAATACGGTGCCTGCTGTTCGCTCTGCGTTTACATAACCCCACGGCACCGGGATCTGCGACGCCGTTACGCTCGTCAGCCTTGCGATGGACCGGTCGCGTGCTTCCTCAAACGCCGTCATTAGATTTCGAGCAATCCACGGGTATTCTTCATACACCTCACGTTTGATCGCGACGGTATGCATAATAGGAAAGATACCAGTTTCCTCAAAATATGCTTCCTCTACTTCCCTGTAATTAGGAATCAGGCGAACGATATTGTTACTCTCTTCTCCGAACGCATGAGGGGGGTGTGCTGAAATCATACAGTCGATCTCGCCAGATAGAAGCATCTCAACTAGAGACCTTTCTGCCACCTGCGTATATTTCACACCGTTCGGAAGATTAAGGTTAGCCATTTCGACGCGGCCGGGCGCATTGACACCAGCTTGCACCCATTCAACTTCGTCGAGCTTGGCACCGCCTTGGTGATGTAACCATCCTCTGGCATATACAGTTGCCGTTTGTGACCATTCCGGGATACCAATACGTTTTCCCCTCAGGTCGGAAGATTTCTTTATGAATCCATCACCCCTTATATAAAATGCTGAATGTCGAAACACGCGGCTAATAAACACCGGAATTCCTGTAATTGGTGGATTGTCTTGGGACATAATCGAGCAATACTTCGCGAAGGATAGTTCCGACACATCCCACTCAAAAGATTTGGCAAAACGATAAAAGATCTCTTCGACCTCCATCTGAAGGTGCGTAATTTCAATCCCTTTTGGTTTCACCAAACCTGACGAAATATCTCGGACATGATCATAATCCCATGTCGCCATTGTAAGGTGAATATCGTTATGCATGCCGGTCTCCTTTATGCATTATTGTGAGAGATGCAGCAGTTAGTCTAGGCCGACGATAACGCCGACAAACTGCGCCGAAATTAAGCCTATGAGAATAACCTTGGACCACTCTACAAAGCCTCGCTGGTCAATCGGATACTATCCGATATAGCGATGTGGTTTCTCACAATACCCATAATTACAGTTATAAACGCTATAGCTGAGAATTTAAATTACCCGGTCGAAATTGACGATTTGACCTAACGATAACCTCCGCATTGGCGTAACCCACTTGCCCTAAATTGCAGGAGCAGGCATGGTCGGTACGGAACATGGTTGCATAGAGTTTAAGTAATGAACGAGACAGGTAATACCGTAATATCGGTAAGCCTTACTTGCATAAAAGTGCCACCCACCGGGGGCCAAATGTTATAGGCGTGACTTCAGCCTTGAGGCCTTTACAGAGAGGGGTCCATGCTTTTGATCAACTGCAGCAATATTAGTCTCTGACAGGGATATGTCTGACTTCGAACTTCCCTTACGTGGTTCAGTGTTTTTGGAAACATCTGATGCTGAGTTGGCGCGACGTGAGATGTCGAAAATTCTGGCGCCACACGCAATGATGCCAGCCGATGACTCGCGCCCCTTCCTTGCAAGACATCATCACGCCCGCCTCGCCGGTATGTCAGTGAATTTCATTCAATACTCCCCTGGTGCATCGATTAGCGCTGATCTTTCTCGCCGCTTTTACCTAATCCATTACGTGCTCGGTGGCCAATGCCGCCTCGGACCAGAAACAGGTGGCCGTGTACTAACATCAGGCGATATCGCAGTGATCAATCCGACGGAACCATTTTCGCTCACAACAACAGCTGATTGCGGTCAGATCGTTATCAAACTTGAGTCCGCAGTACTGAACGATACAGCTCACAAGAGATTCGCCATTCCACAGCATCCGCCTATCCGCTTCGATCCGGCGATCCAGAGTCCGCAGGGTGAATCAGTCGCACTTGTCATCGACTTGATATGTAAAAAAGCTGACACTTTGTGCTCAGACGGCCTTGGCCCTAAGACCGAAGGTTTACTCGCCGAACTTTTTATTGTGACGCTGATTGAGTCCCTTCCTCACAACCATTCTGCGGTCATCGCCTACAAGAGTAGTGATAGCGGGATTGCGCCGTGGTACGTTAAGCGGGTGGAGGAGTACCTTGACTTGCACGCTGAGAAAGACATCCGCATCCGTGACATGACTGCGATCGCCGGCGTTAGCGAACGTACACTCTATAACGGATTTCGCGTTTGGCGGGCTACATCACCCAAATCATATCTCAAAGCAGTGCGGCTCGATCGGGTGCGAACTGAATTGCTAGGTCTGAAAGCCAAGTCACGAAGCGTAAGCGAGATAGCTCGCGAGGCTGGCTTCCGGCATATGGGAAACTTCGCCCGAGATTACGGGAAGCGTTTTGGCGAAAGACCGTCAGATACGTTGCGCTATCGGTTAGCACCGAAAGAATAGGCTTAATTGTGCAGCGGAGTGTATTGAATTGCATTTTTTGGATATATTTTTCTTTAAAGCTGCATGCATCTACATATTTTTAGGGATAAATTAGGTCTAAGAAGTTTTTCGACGATTGCAGTACAGGGATATCCATGGCCGCCACGTCAGATATAGACCCGGAAGACGCAAAGAAAGCCATTCTGGAATACTGCCTAAAAAAGGGTGCACTAGTCGCAGGGATCGCAGATATCGAAGTCGTTAACAGGATCGCGCCGGAGGGACACCGACCCTCAGACCTATGGCCGCGCGCAAAATCTATCATCTCCCTCGGTGTCGGTGGCCAAACGCAAGGGGCTTGGGCTGTACCCGCCAAGGCCCTTGGATATTTTGGATCCACCGAAGTTAGAGCATATACAGTCGCCTACGGTGCCGCTTTCTATATTGAGAACAAATTCGGAAAGCGCGCCATTTATTGCCCGCCGGATATGGACACGGAAGCTGGCCCGCGGGTCCCGTTTCAGAGCCTAAAGCTTCACGCTGAGATCGCCGGGATCGGAGCACGATCGCTGGCAGGTGATATCCTCCTTCACCCAGAATTTGGTTACATGTATTTTGCTTCTGTCTTCACTGAACTGGAACTTCCTCCCGATCAACCGATGCAGGACAACCCATGCCCGACTTCATCATGCATCGACCTGTTCCGCAAGTCTGGTCAGACTCCCTGCATGAAATTTTGTCCAGTCCAGTGTTTATCCGGAGATATCGACGAAGACGGTAACCAGCTCGAAATGCGCTACGACATGGCATCCTGTGCCGAAATGACCCAACAGTTCGAAGCAATCCCGGGGGTTCTTGCAGATGCAATTCGGGCAGAAGACGAAGAAGAACGGGAAGACCTGTTGTTCGACGCTGAGAATAAAATACTCTGGTACAAAATGTCAGTAGGCTCCGGTGGCTTACTTGGTCAGTGTTTTGAGTGTATGCGAGTATGCCCTATTGCTAACCAGTCACCACAGGCCGATCCTATACGTCGGCACCAGACTAGGTTGGCCGCTGAGGCGGAGCCTGGCCAATGACCCGCGGTCTCAAGCGCAGCCAGATTGGCATGTCTGAAGAGATGATCCAAACATATGGCGAGTCAATCTTCGAGATGAGCCATAACATTCAGGTCCGGCGCGGCGACGCGGTTCGCAAGCTAGATTGGAAACAAATTGAGTCAACTCGCGCCGACCGTGGTATGTCCGACGCCGAGCTCGCTCGGCAGCTAGGCCTGACGCATGACCAGGTTACTTATATCCGGACCATTATGGAACGTAGAAAATTCAAACGGCATAACTATCACCGCCTATACGATCTAGGAGGTGGACGACGCTTCCGTAGCGAGAGGTTTGTACCACATAGCGAACGTTTCGAGTACCGCCCAGAGGCGCTGGATCTTCGTAAAGCTCTCGACTTCGATCCTCGGATAGCATCAAAGCACCTTCGTCTTGGAAACTGGAATGGTGATACCGTCGCTAATTGGGTTCAGAAGTGGGCGACGGAGAAACCCGAAGCCAATGCCGTTATAGACAGTAGCGGCGAAACCACGTTTAAGCAGATCTACGAGGACGCTTTGCGATTGGCCAATAGCCTTCTCGAACTTGGTATTCGCAAGGGCGACGTTGTGGCGATCCAACTTCCTAATACGACCGAATTCATGACTGTCTACTTTGCCGTTTGCATGATGGGTGGCGTTTTGTCGACAATGCATATGCCCTACCGCTCTGGCGAATTAAAGCCGTTACTTACACACGGCAGCGCGCGAGCCATTGTTTGCAATAGCAGAACCAATTATTACGACGCGCCATCAGAAATGTTGGGGCTCTGCGACCGGGTGGATACCCTTGACCATGTAATCGTTGCGTCCGAATCCGCTCCAGCTGGCACACTCTCGTTACATCGATTAATTCGAGAAGGCACCAAAGATCAGATAGAAAATCCGCCGGTCGCATCGGATCCCGCTATACTTTGCTTCACATCTGGAACGTCGTCCGCGCCGAAAGCTGTCGTGCATAGCTACCAGACCATGTTGGCAAATAACCGGATCGCGGCTCCGATCTATAACATGACAAATGATGACATTGTCCTCGGCGGCCCACCATTCACGCATGCATTCGGCATTTGTGTGATGAACCTCACACTTATGGTCGGCGCGGCCAGCTTAATGATGCCGGCTTTTTCTCCAAAATCCCTGATCGAACTGATAGAAACGTCTAAGCCAACGGTTATTTTCGTTGCACCCGCTCATGTCGCGGCATGTCTGAAGGAAGGTTCACTGAAAAGTGGAAATTTATCTTCGGTACGCATTGCAACTATTTCTGGCGCCGCTTGCCCACCGAACATTGCCTATGCTCTGGAAAATGCAATGCCGCGCGGTTCGGTGGGTCAGATGTGGGGAATGACAGAGTGCTTTATGGGCCTTCATACACCGTTTGACGCGCCAGCCAATGTGAGATGCGAAAGCCTCGGAGATGTAACTCCCACTTTCGAAGTGCGTATAATTAGCGAAAATGGATCGGCGATCGCTGACAATATCGAGGGAGCTCTAGAAATACGTGGGTGTTCCGTAGTTGCCCGTTACTTCAATAATGAAGAATCAAACCGTACGGCATTTACCGGTGACGGTTGGTTCCGGACGGGTGACCTCGCCACTAGGGGGCTAGATGGACTCCTCCGGATAACGGGTAGAGAAAAGGACTTAATCAATCGCGGAGGGATCAAGATCAATCCAACCGATATCGAAGCGGTTATCGACACCCACCCTTCAGTTGTAATGTCAGCTATCACACCGTTACCAGATGAGGTCCTTGGCGAGCGTCTTTGTCTGTACGTTCAGCTTAAACCGAATGAGGCTCTCAGCTTGGAACAGATCTGCGAATGGCTCAGCGAAAACCAAATTGCTAAAATGAGATGGCCCGAGCGGTTAGAGATCGTTACACAAATGCCGATGACCCCTACGAAGAAAATTATCAAAGGAGCCCTTATAACAGGGCAGGTAGATTTAAAAAATAATGCTAATAAATAGCAATAAACTGATTGCCTATAATGCTTCGCCGTTAATAGACGAAAAAGAGCAGCCAACTAAAGTTACCTGACGAGAATTACAGACTGGAGATACGTTTCAATGTAATTTTCCCGGTTCGATAGTTATACCAGGCTCACCATTTCCAACATACTGCAATTTGCAAACTCTATTTTAGAAGCCGTATCAATCCACCTGGTCATATAAAAACAATAACTATGCTGAGTTTACTGGGTAAAGTTTTCGTTAAAGAGAGGCTACTCTGATGTCATTGGATTTTTCTCCTTGGGTACCACCGTCTATCACTATACAACACAGCGTAGATCGCTTCCCTGTCCGGCGTATATACACAATAGGCCGAAATTACTCGGATCATGCGGCGGAGACGGGCCTCGGAAATAATGGCGCTTCTGTTCCTGGTGTTTCACTTAAGCCTGCGGACTCCGTAATAGGCAACCATGATACGCTCATATATCCGCCAGCTACCCAGCACCTTGACCCAGAAGTGGAAATGGTAATCGCTATCGGAACGGCTGGTAACAATATTGAGCCGGAGAATGCGTTAGAGCACATCTTCGGTTATGCAGTAGGGTTGGATGTAATCCGAAGGGATGTTATGCGTGAATGTATTGCTAACGAACATTCCTGGGATCTTTGCAAAAGCTTTTCCGGCGCATCCCCTGTCGGGGATATCGCTTCTGCTTCGGATATCGGACACCCGATCAATGGCGAAATCAGCCTCCGGGTAAACGGAGAACTACGGCAGGCCGGTGATATCGCAAGCCTAATCTGGAACCCAGCGAATATCGTTTCAAATCTCTCCCGCTATGGCACCCTAGAACCCGGTGATCTCATTTTTACGGGGACCCCAAAGGGTCCAAGACCGGTCGAACGCGGGGATCTCCTTGAAGCCTCTATGGCTGGCGTGGGATTCCTAAACGTTCGAGTTGGCTAACCCCCCGAACGGCACAGTAAACTTGTCCGGATCATGCCATTTTTCGAGGGCAATTATGGCACGGCCCTCACCAATTAATAACCAAATTTAATGCGTCGAGACCAGATTAAAGGACTATAACTCTTTTGCTTCTCTGGCTCAGACCTACGGAATTTAGAAGCCATTACATCGCGTTGATTCCTATATATAGGAAAGTGCCGGTTGATGGCTGTATTATACTGATTCGAGATTTCTCACATTTGCCCATTGCCGCCGTAATGTAATGGCGGTGAAATAGGGTATGAAAAATTCCTCTCAGGTTACTGGTTATTTTATTGTTGTTATCGGCGCCCTTGCATTCGCCGGTAACAACGTATTTGCAGTTCTCTCATACGAGGCTGGGACTACGCCGCTCACGTTGATCACTGGCCGAATGATCTTCACGCTAATCGCTTTGACTTTGATCATGAAGCTTCTCGGGCTAACCATTCCACTGCCCAAAAAAGAGAGGAACGCAGCGCTCGGGCTAGGTCTACTGAATGGGGCCATGGCATTCTGTCTAATGTCGGCTTTTGATTATGTCGCCGTTGGACTGGCGGTCCTCGTTTTCTATTTATATCCTCTACTCACAGGTATATCTGCCTGGATAACTGGACAGGAAAGACTAAATACTGGGTTGGTTGTCGGACTGATCGGCGGATTTGTTGGACTAGCGCTAGCCCTAGAAATTACCGGGGATTCAGCTAACTCGATCGGGGTAACGCTGGCAGGTTCCGCAGCACTCTTGATGGCAGCTACTGCCTTGTTGAGCGCCCGCGTACTTAAAACAGACAATGCTCGATCAGTCACACTTCATATGCATATTTCCGCGGCAGCGATGTTTGTCATTGTATCGATTATCCTTGGAGAACTAAGCCTGCCCGAAACTTCACTAGGGTGGATTGCGTACCTGAGTGTACCGGTATTCTACACAATTGCGATTGCCTCTTTTTTCACAGGAATAGCGCACATCGGTGCAGTTCGAACCTCACTGGTCATGAATCTGGAACCAATAGGTAGTATCGCTCTTGGCTTTCTCTTGCTCGGTCAGATCCTGTCGCCGCGTCAACTCCTCGGTGCAGCTATTGTAATCGTTGCGGTGACGGCAATTAAATGGCTTGGCGGGAAGCCGAAAGCCACTCCCCCAACTGAATAAGGATCACTATAGGGAACACTTTTATCTCCCGGGGTCAAAGAAAGGGTGGATGCTAATTTTGTGGGTATCGGGAGCAGCGCCAATTTTTATTATAACCCAACTTGCGTGTATGCCTCAGAAATTCCACACTCCCTATCAGGGATTTATTCGGAGTGGGTCATGAGTAAGAAAATTGAAAATATCCATTGGCCGGATGCGCCCGATCTGTGGATGCCTTATGCGCCCGCTATAAAGGTTACGGGAGGTTGTCATGTTCATTTTGCGGGTGTTACAGCAGCGCCTGTTTACCACCATCATCCACATCGGCCGGAAGAATTTGACTCGATGCCCGCCGATATGGGCGGCCAGACCCGCGCCGCCCTACAAAACCTCCAAAAAGGGCTCGATGCTGTAGGTGCTAGTTTCGCTGACATAGTCACCGCTTCACGCTTCGTTACCGACCTGTCTAATCAGGATTTAATGAATAAAGTTTGGGCCGAGTACTTTGGCGATGCCAAGCCTGCAACAACAACGGTTCAGATCGTTCAACTCGCAACCGACCCTCGTTGTTTGATCGAAATCAACGCCATTGCCGTAGTCTAACGGTAAATAGAAAATTCGACGCGGAAATCTTCGATTAGAGGACTCCCCGGCTTATCGTAATTTGGAATGATGCCAATTATGTTCAGACTATCCGCCCTGATACATCAAGCTAAGTTACTGGTTGGGCGCTTTGGCAGAACATACGGGAAGATATAAGGATCGCGAATAGGAGCACAATAACGGCCCGAAATTCTTTTGTTAGCGCCAGCTTTTTTTTAACGTAGCCCGAGTCGTCGGAGACAATTCTAACAAACGCAAATCGAGCACCACAAAAGAAAAAAAACCGCGTTCGGCCGGGCTGCACCAATACTATATTCACCCGCAGAACGTCACGTCGTTGATCAAGATGGTACCCCGCTACTAATTTATTTTCGTCTTCCGTTTGAATGTTGAGGGTCCTACACCCTGCGTAATCTTGGTACCGAACCGCGATTCAACGAATGTAGATTTCATAACTCTCTCGGATATTTGTTTACGCCGAGGCATGGTATCTTTCGCGTATAATGTCCCCGGCCAAGGGCAAATTCAATAACACCCGTTCCTCGCGGATAGATACGAGAACTCCATTCTAACCGAATTTGAAGCAATCGCAGGCAGACGAAAATCGGCGCTACCCATATCGGGAGGTTCGATCTAAGCCTTAGCGAATTTTAAATTCTTCGGGCGGCCGCTGCAGAACCTAAAATAGAAGCACTGACTGTTTTCGGCGGCACCTAAGATATGAGTGAATGAAAACCATGTCCAAAACTATCCTCGACGGATCTCTCTGGGAGACTGACAGCACATCTTACGATGACGCGCGCAAAAAATTAGGCCCAGTACTGTTGAAGATTGTATCGGCGAGATTAACTGTCCCACAATTATTGTGCACGATAAGCGCAATAGTATCTTCCGCTTCCCTCAAGCGGAGCGGTTCGCGAGGCGTCGAAACTAAGATATACATATACGAAACTGCTGTTCGTTGCTTTCGCAACAAGTTTTTTCAATAACGCACCTTGATGGCGGACTAGTTCTCCGGCACTCTGTAAGATGGAGAAACCATGTATTTTAAATTTAAAAATAGCTTGTCTGCTCCGTTTTTCTGTTTTCTGGATTATCCCTATGGTCGCTAAGAGCTGCCACTCTGCTCTGGAGGGTATCGACGTCCATTACTGGGAAGGCGGCACCGGCTTTCCCATTTTGATGCTTCATGGAGTCGGACCTGGCACTTCGATCATCGGAAATTTTGAGCCGACTATTGGACCACTGATGGAGCGTTATCATATTCTCGCATCCGACCTAATTGGATTCGGAGATTCGGGGAGAAAATCGGATCAACCCTACTTCGACGTGGAACTATGGATACGTCAAGGTATAGCACTGCTAGATCTTCTGCCACCCGGCCAATGTGGGATCGCCGGACATTCAATGGGAGGGGCGCTGGCTCTCAAAATTGCCGCCGCCAGCGACCGAGTAACACATGTGCTAACCAGCAGCACAGTTGGCACTTGTTATCCCATCACCCATGCACTAGATGCCTTTTGGTCTCTACCAGATGATAAGAAAAAATTACGGACCGTTATGGCCGACATGGTTGGCAAGCCGACTGCCATTACGGACGCTATGATTGAAGGCCGTTGGGAATTGCTGTCTCAGGATGGCTACGCGGAATATTTCGGCGAAATGTTCGCAGCACCTCGCCAGCGGTATATTGATGCCGGACGGGTTACAGACTATGAATGCCGAAAGCTTAATATGCGCGGCGTAAATATTTCGATGCTGCACGGCAACGACGATAAACCTTGTCCCGCAGGGTTAACGACCATCGAATTAGCGAAACAATTGCCAGAAGCAACTGTGACATTGATTGAAGGCTGCGGCCATAACCTACCTCGAGAAGCGACAACGGAATATCTTGAGGCTGCACACAACCTCTTTGGATAAGGCCCCGCAAAATGACCGATAAACCCATCATTAGTGGGGTAACCCTCGAAGATAATACAATTCCAGCGGGCGCTGGTTGGAGCCGTGTGCTTAAACGTGGCGAAATGATGCGTATTATTGATCTGGAGGGCAAGCAGGCCGTAGATTTTCTATGCTGGAACGCTAATGATCACGAAGATCGCTACGCGGCGGCCGATACCATGAAGATCAATGACAAAGGTATCTTCCTTGGCAAGGACACCACTTTATATTCCGTTGGCCTGACGCCCCTATTCACAATCGTAGAAGATTCCTGCGGCTTCCACGATACTATCGGCGGATGCTGTTCGGCTGATCTGAACAAGTTCCGGTACGATGCGGAAAATGAGACTGGTTGTCGGGAGAACTTCCTCTCTGAAATGGCAACATACGGTTTGGGCAAGCGCGATATGGCGGCAAACGTGAATTTTTTCATGTATGTACCAGTCGGAAAAGACGGCAATATGGATATGGGACCCAGTCTTTCAAAACCAGGGGATTTTGTAGACCTGCGCGCCGATTCAGATGTGCTCGCAATTATTTCCAACTGTCCTCAAATAAATAATCCGGTCAATGACTATAACCCGACACCGGTACAAGTAACCGTTTGGCGACCTACCTGACTTCGTTCTCCAACACCCCCCCAGAAAAAGGAGACGGAAAATGGCTCACGCCGCCAACGGGAATATCGTTCGTATCCACTACACTGGTAAGTTGGCTAATGGCACCGTGTTTGATACCTCGGAAGCCGAAGGGCGGGAACCGTTAGGATTTCGCCTCGGGACCAACCAGATTCTGCCAACTCTTGAGGCCGAAATTATTGGTATGGAAGTAGGCGACAAAAAAACTGTCATCGTCAATGTAGAAAACGCTTACGGGCCACGCCAAAGTAAAGCGATTGAGACGGTTGAACGCAATCAGATTCCAGATGGGGTCGACCTGACGGTCGGCAATAATCTTCAGGCCGCTGGTTCTGACGGCGAAATCGTCCCGCTACGTGTCATCGCGGCAGACAAAGAAACCGTAACATTAGACTCCAACCATCCCTTAGCGGGTCACGACCTTACGTTTGATATCGAGCTAGTTGAGATCGTTGAAGAAAGTTGATTTCCTTATTGCGAATACGAGCAATTTACTTTCTCTCAGCAATTGACTTTTCATCCTCTTCGAGCTGATTCCATGACAGGCCCCAATTATGTTTGGGCTGTTATTCAAAGATAATCCATCACCGATGGCTGTTGTACTCTCATTCTTCTCGCGTAATAAGCTGATCTGAAAATTCTCTTTTCGGAGACTGTCGGCTTCAATATGGGTAGCCTCATATCCCCACCTCCTTATTTTTTTAGGGCGGAACTATAGGAACGTCCCTCATGAGCAGCGTATAGCCGCAGTTTACGACAATTCTACTATAATTTTTTAAATGATCGATTACGTCTTGTCGGGAAAGTTGACCCTATGACAACCATGCCGACAAGAAGAAAAAGGCTCTAGAAACCTTATGTATCTGGCTGTTCAGAAATCACGCCTAAGCAGAAATTGCCTTCTGAACGAAGTGTGGGCTCTCTAAATGATTGGTGGATTCTGTTCCTGCCCCCAAAAATTGCTTCTATTTAACCTACAAAAGTTGCTATCAAGAATTCGAAAATAAATAATCATGGAAGGTGCATCATGGCTGGAGACAAGATCAAACTTGAATTTGAGATTAATACGGATTCGAAAAATTTTCTCGAAGGTGTAAAAACCGATTATAGGCTGCCTGACCTATCAAAGGCCCTCAGGTGCTTGCTGGATTTCGCGCAGAATGATGGTGATCTGGACCAAATTTTTAAGAAAATACGCTGTAATAGATGTGACTAACCAAACGCCGGCGCCTTGGCCAAATTTCTTATCCCTGACAAGCGGTGATAAAATCGTAGGCATTTTTATGGCTTAAGGATAATGCGTTGCACAGAGTTTGTGTCCGGATAAGTCGCGAACGTATGCAAGGTAAACCTCTCGATCAGCCCCCATTTTTCTCCAACCGGGCGGGTCTTCAATACTCAACCCACCATTAGCGACAGCGGCATCATGAAATTCCTTTGCTTGCTCCGGAGTTTTACATTTAAACCCCAACGTACCGCCATTTGCTATCGTTGCCGGGCTCCCGTTATTGGGCTTCGTAACAATGAATGTAGAAGACGATGTACGATAATAAATTCTCTGTTTCTTCGCATCAAAATCCCCCTCTGGAACACCGATTGTGGACAAAACAGCGTCGTAAAATTTTTTGGCCGCCAAGACATCATCCGAACCAATTACAATCTGGGCAAACATCCGAGATCCTCTCTTCCTACGTGTATTCCTATACTATAGTCGCATTTTCTCAGGCATCAGAAATTCACTAAATCATCCTCCGGTTATAAGAATTTATCGACGCGCTGCGTCGGAATTTTGTCACTCCTTCATATATGCCGGGCCTAACGGCGGCTATGCGGATTATTACGCATCAAACGTTTGACATGTAGCGCCCCGCCCAGGGTATTTGCACACGCCATTTTAAAGGCTGTAATGGCGTCTTTGCGATTTTTAAATCCAACCGGCCCGACCGTTGTACCAACCATACTTGGATCACATATTATGACAGGTTGAACACTCCTATTTACCAATTCTACTCCATCAGCCTGTTTTCCATATGCAGCTGCCGGCACTGATCCCGATCCAAAAAATATCGCTGCTGCGATAAGTGCTAAGCCACAAAATACTGCCTTTGGCAAATCGAACTGCATGCATTACCTCCTTGAAATTGTGGACCTTCTGCAAGCACCTGCATTAACTAGGCCCGAGTTAATTCGTTGTCATCATGCCACCTAAGTCATCAGACCCCCAGCTCTACATAGTCGGCAATTTTGTAGATTGTACGTTGGCGACAACGCATTGCTCACGTAACGTAATGCGTCTCTTGGCTGGGCCCACGATGGCGGTACGTTCTCTACGAAGCCAACGGCACTGAATAGGGCTCAACCGCGAGACTCTATGATTAGGGATATTATCAAAAGGAGGTTTCATTTTGGAAATAAGAAAATTTGGTTTTAAACAATATTTTTTTAGTTAGCGTTGATAATTTTGATGTAATGGAATCTGGTTTAGTTTTAGGAATTAGAAAGCGCCCAAAGAATATTTTTTCGCTAGAGCTAGCAAAACGCTTTTCCTATTTGAAATCAAATTTTCGCGACGAAAGGAAAAATATATCAGAAAGAGATGCAAGTAATACGAAAGGTATTCTCGACAAAGAAAGTTTAATTAAGTCTTAAGTATTAAAGTCTTTTACTTTTTAACCGATCACAACGGGAACTGATACCCTGAGCGGAATCAAGATATCAATCCCAGCCGTCTGTGTGTCCATTTATTTTTGAATTAAGTTACTCAACAGGAACCTATGAACGGAACCAATAATCTCCTGCGAAACCGCATCCTCGACGAACGCTCGTTCATCCGCCTCGACGAAACACCAGACGAATTATTTTATCATACGCCACGCCTAGTTACCCACATAGATAATGCTGCATGTAGCGCCCTTTCTGACCACTACGCTACGCGGCTTCAGGATGGCGACCAAATTTTAGATTTGATGTCCAGCTATGCATCTCACCTGCCTGCCGATTTTTTTCCAAAAGCCGTGATTGGACACGGGATGAATGCAGAGGAACTGAGCGCCAATCCTCAACTCCACGAATATTTCATACAGAACCTCAACAAAAATCCCGAGCTACCTCTTGAAGATAACAGCTTTGATGCCTGTCTAATCGCGGTTTCCATCCAGTATTTGATCGAGCCAATAAGGATTTTTAAGCAAATAGGACGTATCCTGAGGCCCGATGGCCACCTAATTATCTCTTTTTCGAACCGAATGTTTCCAACAAAGGCCGTTTCCATCTGGAGATCGCTTGATGACGTTGGCCATCAGAATTATGTTGCGACCTGTGTCAGGCAATCAGACGAATTTCATTCCATAAAGATTTTAGATCTTTCCCCTACACCGGGTATCGGAGACCCGTTGTTTTCGGTGATAGCGATAAACGCTACCTAACCAAAATAACTTAGCCCACCGACATTAGGCTATTATTCATTATGTGCAGCGCAGATTTTATGTCCTGAAGGATCTCTAACATAGGCTAGATACATTCTTCGACCTGACCCATAATCCCGCCAGCCGGGCGGAGCTTCTATACTAACTCCACCATTAGAAACGCCGGCATCATGAAATGCCTTTACCTGTTCCGGTGTTTCGCATTTAAAAGCCAGAGAACTTCCGTTTGCTGCTTCCGCCATATTGCCGTTTAGAGGTTTGGTTATAATTAGAAGCGCGTCCCGAGTGCGATAATAAAGGCGTTGTCTCTCCTCGTTAAAATCACCCTCCGGGATTCCGACCATAGCCAACACGGCATCATAAAAGACTTTTGACGCCGCTACATCATTGGAGCCAAGTACAACGTTTGCGAACATATGACCTCACCTTTTTTGTAATAATTCAGAACCAATTTTACGCATACTCAGGTATTAAACTCCACGCAATCGGAATTCGGGTTTACATAGTTCGCTCAGGTTTGTCTGGCGGTCCTAACGGGATTTATAATCCAACTAACTTAAAAACCACCAGAAACGAATTATTTCTGACTTTTAATGGCCTATTTTGTCACGCAGTGTGTGACACATAATGAAAGTCAGACATAAAAATCACGATTTTCTTCTTCGCAACTGCAAGTGGAATATCAACCAAAGATCACAGTTCCTTCTGCCAATGCTGTAGGGCGCTCCACCTCCAGCGCCATCAGCCTTTTTATGTTCTTCGCGACAGTTATCGATCAATAGGTCGTCTCCCCAATAAGGGAAATGATCGCCACAAACCGACAGATACTCATTTTCTGTTCTGGTACTCAGTTTGAGCAGTTGTATCAGAAACGTGTTCATCCAGACGGCTTGGTTCATTTTCTCCATTACTCTGCCGGAGAGTTCCTAGAACAACACCACCCTCTTCGACAGCGAGACTTCCATAACTGATTTTTCCCTCTATCTTTCCACTGCTCTTAACTGACAAACTTTCGACGACTGCGGCTTCACCTGTGAAAGAACCTCCGACAATTAGTGTGTGGCATTCTACTTTTCCGTCGTGAGATCCTTCTGTGGAAATCTCGACAGTCTTTGCAAAGATCTCCCCATCGGCCGCTCCTTCAAGGATCACACTGTTCGCTTTGATCACTTTCCCAGAGAATGTCACCCCACCGCCTACGGTGAGGGTATTAGCCCCGTTGGCGGTATGCGTCACCGCCTCTTCCACAATAGAGATCGCCAGCGATGAGGTTTCAACGATATTTAGTGGATCAGGTCGACTTGTAAGTGATCTCGTCGTCGACTCTTGCGCGATTCTTGACTTCTTGGTGGAGGGCCGGCCAGCTTTCATCAGCATGATTGATCCCCCTCACTTGACCCAGTCACTAGAATTTTCGTCGTCAACGCCAAAGGTCATTCCTGATCGGGCGGGTTCTTCCAACGTTTGGGATTTTACTGCAACAATAGCGACAGGTGGCTTTAGTTTCTGTATTCCGGTAACAGTTTTTTTCTCTTTTAATTTAGGCGCCGTCATGCTCACTCTATCTATGAGTTCGCCTATACCGTTTTTTCCTATAATGTCGAGGGTGGCGTGACTTTTAGTTGCGGGAGGCGCCTCAGATTTTAACGAACCAGATTCAAGTCCATTTATGTCAGTAGTGGAAACGGCGAGCATGCCGACTGCAGCAATGAGAAACGGTGTCATGGAAATTCTCCTGAACAAATCACCTCCAATCGAGGTTTATTCAAGAGACAAAACAAGAAAGGCTATTAAGAGGCAGAAATTTGGCTTTTCTGTGATAATTGCCAAATAGTTTATTTGTTTCGTTCCTCACATCACTTCTATCTAACCAATCCCCTCAATCACCGCCAAAATATCTTTAAAAGGGATTTGACCTATGGATGAGTCTCATCAGCCCGATATTCCGGCCCGTCTGAAATTGGCAACATTTAAATTATGATTAAAGAAAATATTCCGACACGGATTACTAGACGTTACTCTGGTGTAGTAGACAAAATTGAGGCGGATATATGCGTCGTCGGATCCGGTGCCGCCGGCTTGTCGGCAGCTCTCGAAGCAGCGCGAGCCGGCAAAGAGGTGGTGCTTGTAGACGCCGCACCAACCCTCGGCGGCCAAGCGGTGAATTCTATCATTGGCACCTTTTGCGGACTCTACTCAAATGGGCCGGATATTGTGCGGCTTACATATGGAATTGCAGACGAAATTATAGATTCTCTTATATCCGAGGGCGCGGCAAGATACCTCTCAGCCCGCAATTCTATTATCGTTCAATACGACGAGAACAAATTGTCGCGATGGATTGATAAGACAATACGGGCCGCAGGAATAACAGTTCTTCTGGGTTCTATAGTAAGAGAGGCTCCGGTTCTGGGACGGCGAATCTCGGGCCTTGAAATATCGACAAAGTTTGGAGACGTCCACGTTGATGCTGGCGGATTCGTCGATGCGTCGGGTGACGCCACAGTTGCTTGGCATGCGGGTCTTGAGGTTAAAGAACCGGAAAATCCAATTTTTGGTACTCAAATCGTTCTTATCGAAGATTTTGACGAAGTGGCCGCTGAAGAAATTCATCGTTGGGAAATGGAAGATCGTCTTGCAGAGAAAGCGGACGAATACGGACTTGCACGAAAAGATGGTTTCGTATTTGCCTTTCCCGGCCACAGGACCGCCCTCGCCAATATGACCCACATACCAACACCGTTAACTCCGATCGGATACGCTAATACGGTATTCTTTGGGCGCGATCAGGCCGAATACCTTCTAAATTTCTTAAGGACCGAATTTCCCGAGGCATATAGCAAGGCTCGGATTAGAACGTACCCTGCACCAGGTGTCCGTCAAAGCAGGTGGATAAAAGGCAAGCAAAGTTTGACGGCTGATGATGTGCGTGGTGGCAGAATTTTTGACGATACAGTAGCAAGATGTTCCTGGCCGATTGAACTACACGACGACCCCTCAAAAACCTATTGGGAGGAACTTGGCAACCATCATATCCATGCGGTTCCCCTAGGAGCCTTGCTACCGGTAGGAATTGATAATCTGGTGGCTGCAGGACGGTGCATAGACGGAGATACTGTCAGTCTATCTTCTGTTCGCGTAATGGGTCCATGCATAGCGATGGGTGCCGCCGCTGCGCACACACTTATTTTAGCCGGTGAAGGGAGCACACATCAGATAAAGGCCGATGAACTAAAGAAGAAAATAATCGACAACATAACCCGAAATGACCTATTCGAGGGCTAAAACCTTCTGGCAAATGCCACTTCTTGATCGGACAGAGATATAGGAGATTTTGTCAAATTCTAGGTTTTTCAGAACTCTTCTAGCAAACGACCAAAACCACTAATTTTATCGTTGATCCCATTGCTTCGCAAAGCTTCCCAATATACTGCAGTCATCACAGCAATAACTGGTTTATTAAGCCAATTTTCCGCCTCTGCCGCTATGTAAGCCATAGGCAAATTAGCTCCAAACTGAACGATAGCATCGACATCGTCGCCATCAACTCTGAGCAACGCCTTCCTCAACTCTTGTTCTTCAACGTGAGCAATATTTACGGGGCTATCACACGCTAAACATTCGGTACGCAATAGATTGTAACCAAATTCGGAAGCAAATGCTTCCAGATGCGATATTGCTACCGGATAATATGGGCAAACGATAGCTATGTTCTTGATGTTTCCTAAGACATTTATAGCTGCCGGAAGGGCCGTCGCTGCCTGAGTTACGCCGATACCTTCGGCTCCAGGCCTCGATTTGATCCGTTCCTCTATCCTTTTTGCCGGTTTCGAGCCACCACCCCAAATACTTTCTGCAGATATTCCAAGGATCAAGTGATCCGGTTTACAAGTAAGTACACGGTCAATTGAATCCTCAATAGCAGCGTCAATTCTAATAATTAATTCGTCAAAATCATCATCGCTCTGAACTGGGTCATCAGGAATATGCATACGCGATATATGGTTAGTTACACCCTTGGGTGCGATTGCATCATAATGTGGCTGAACAATTGTATTTGTCGATGGGGTGATTACCCCAAATTTCGCTCTCCACCCCCAAGCGTCAACCATTTAATATATACCTTTCAGCAGTTTAATTGTTTCTATCTCTCGGGCTTAAATTAGATTAATCATTTGTTCATCATTTTTTCGGGCAAGTATGTTGCCAGCTCCGGAAAGATAACTAATAAAATTACTGCTATCTGAAGTATCACAAAGAATGGGAAAGCTGCCCGTGCAATCTCAATAATGTTGCGACCTGTAAGTCCCTGCAAAACGAAAAGATTGAAACCAACAGGCGGAGTTATTTGTGACATTTCTACTACAAGAACTAGATAAATCCCGAACCACATGAGATCAATGCCAGCAGCTTGTATCATTGGCATTACTATCGAAGTCGTCAGGAGAACTACAGAAATGCCATCGAGGAAACACCCTAGAATGATAAAAAATAGCGTCAACGAAGCTATTAACCCGTAACGTCCGAGACCCAATTCCCCGATCCAAAATGCCAAGGCTCTCGGTATACCTGTAAAGCCCATTGCAACGGTTAGAAAGGCCGCCCCAACAAAAATAAAGCTGATCATACAGGATGTACGGGTAGCGCCCATAAGGCTCTCTATAAAAATAGATTTGGATAAACCGCCAGCACCCCATGCTAAAATTAGAGAACCAACAACACCAACTGCAGCTGCTTCAACTGGTGTAGCAATACCTGCATAAATGGAACCTAGAACAGCAACAATCAGCGCGAGGATCGGCAAAAGGCGGCGACCTTCATAGACCTTTGCCCAGAAACTTAGCTTGATGTCATTCTTGGGAACTTTGCTGGGGTTTAATAAGGCCCATAAAATCACGAAACTCATAAAAAGAGCCATCAACATTATTCCTGGCAGGATGCCAGCAATAAAAAGCCTAGCGATCGATAGTTCGGCGGCAATCCCATAAACGATTAAAATAATTGAAGGAGGAATAAGGAGCCCGAGTGTCCCGGAACCAGCTAGTGTCCCGATAGCCATTCTGTCATCGTAACCACGCTTCCGCAGTTCCGGCATCGACATTCGGCCGATCGTTACGGCAGTGGCAGCCGATGAGCCAGAAATTGCCGCGAAGACGCCGCAAGCAACCACATTTACGTGAAGGAGCCTTCCTGGAAGTCGTGTAACCCACGGTGCAATTCCCTTGAACATATCCTCCGATAGCCGAGTTCGGAAAAGTATCTCCCCCATCCATACAAATAATGGTAACGCGATAAGAGAGAATGTGGTTGTTGAACCCCATGTAGTAGTCGCGAGGACGGATCCAACGGGTGCGGAAGTAAAAGCCATCATCGCAACTACCGCCACCCCAATAAGTGCTAATGCGACCCAGAGGCCCGCACCCAAGAGAAGAAATAATAAAAAGGCCAAAATGAGAGAGATCGAGAAAATATCCAATACTATACCTCTATAAGTCCTGGAGAGCTTTGCGCGCCAGCTCCTCCTCTCTGGCTTCCATTTTTAAATGCTGCGGAATTCTGCCCGCTAAAATCGTGAACAATTCATCGATGAATGCGATTGAAATGGCTACTAGTCCTAGTGCAATCCCAAACTGGGGTATCCATAATGGGGTTTTGATTAACCCATGACCTACGTCCCCAAATATATAAGAATCGATGGTAAAAGCACAAAAATGCCAACAAAAATAGATGCTAAGTACACATCCGCAAAATAGACAAAAAATATCGAGTTTTTTCCTGAAAAATAAAGGGACTCTTTTCAGCAAAATAGAAACTCGGATGTGCTGTCCATGCGCCAAGGTATGAGCTAATCCAAGGAACATTGCTGATGCTAGACAATAACCTGCAAATTCGGTTGCGGCAGGAATCATGACACCTGCCATCCTTCCGGTAAGCTCCGCCAAAATCGAGAGCGCGATTGATATGATACAAACTGCCGAAAGGACACCACAAACATCGTAGAATTTGTCAAGGATGTATCTCATGACAGAAGTAATTTATTTTAGAAGAAGGTGATTAGGTGGGACATGGTTTTACACGTCCCACCTAATAATTATTTAGAGGCGTTAAACGTGTCCAAAATCTTCTTACCGTCGGGGCCGGCTTTTGAGAGCCAGTCTTTTATCAAAGTCTGACCAACCGCTCTCATGCCATTCATCAGTGCTGGCTTAGCCTGAACAACAGTCAGTTTTTTCTTAAGGGTACTAACCATCTTGTCATTCTCTTTGGCACTCATATCCCACCCCCGGGATTCCGCGGACGCCGACGCTGCCATAACCGCATCGAGATTCTTCTTGTTCAGCTTTTTAAGAACCCTTGTATTCGCAATCACCATGTTCTTACCTAGCCCAGCCTTTATGTCATGGTAATGACTAAGAAAATCCCATGACTTTGTAAGTACACCTGTAGTGGCCGATGTTACCATCGCATCCACTATGCCAGTAGAAAACGCTTGAGGTATATCAACAAGCTGAACAGTCGTTGGAATCGCGCCTACAGCTTCCGCAAACCGCGACAGCGTTGCGTTGTATGCTCTAAATTTTAGCCCTTTGAAGTCGTCTACCGATTTTAACTCTCTCTTTGCGTAAAAGCCTTGGGGTGGCCAGGGCACCGAATAAAGCAGCGTAATCCCCTTCTTTGCCAACCGTTTAGCAATGAATGGTTTGGAGGCATCCCAAAGTCGTTTACCTTCACCATAAGTTTCTGCCAAAAACAAAAGTGAATCAACCTCATAAACCCTGTCTTCGTTTGCGAGAAACGAGATAAGGGTCTCACCTAATTGCACCTGACCCGTCTGAACCGCACGGTGAATCTCAGGCAGTTTAAAAAGTGAGGAAGCGCTGTGGACGGTGATTTGAATTTGGCCGCCAGTTTTTGAGCCAATTTCTTTTGCAAATTGATGGATATTTTGCGTGTGAAAAAATGGGTCAGGGAAAGGTGTTGGCATGTTCCATTTGTCTGCCGCACATGCAGCGCTACTTATCACGCAGGCAGTTAGTCCTGATAGGATAACGGAAGAAACTTTACGCATTATTTGATCTCCATATTTAAGCGGGCATCAATCCTTTAGAAGGACTATCTTTTCTTTATAAAAAAGACCCTTAATTCCCAGCAAATGAGCATTATTACGCTAAAAAAATTGTTTGTCGAATCCAACTAAATGTATCTACTTTCATTAGGATTAATCTAAAAGAAATCCGACGGGTGCAATATTTTTGTCGATGGCTTTTGAGATGAACGAAAATTGCCAAAAAATATTTGGTGCCTAGTCTTAAAACAAACAAAAACCTATTCGATCGATCTTAAATCATTAAAGCAACAGAACGCTACTGAGTTGGATAATGATGAGGCTTTAGAAATGCGATTTGGAATATGGACTCCCCTCCCTCATAGCGTCCGAATAGAAGCGGATATGGCGATAGCAATCAATGATCTCTCGTCAAAAGGACAAGGTGGAAAGGAGGATAGGTCGTTTTCACTTGCACTTTCGGTTATAAAAAAA
Organism: Alphaproteobacteria bacterium UBA830; assembly: GCA_002295635.1. Classification (GTDB taxonomy): domain Bacteria; phylum Pseudomonadota; class Alphaproteobacteria; order MPNO01; family UBA830; genus UBA830. The sequence goes on from DBHK01000014.1 coordinate 73,184, forward strand.
GCAGAAAAACTTGGTTTTGAAACAACTTTGATAGCTGAAAGATATATTGGACCTGACCTTGAAGCATGGATTATGGCTTCAGCGATGGTAGCAGAGACAAAATCTATCGAATTAATGGTCGCTGCTCATCCGGGTATTTTACATCCACAGATAGTAGCGAAGATGGGCGCAAGTCTCGACCGTATCAGTGGAGGTCGGTTCGCCGTCAATGTTGTAAATGGCTGGTATAAAAAAGAATTTGAGGTTTTCGGAAACGGGGGTTGGCTGGATCGAAGTACTGAACGATATGCGCGAATGGGAGAATTTATGCATATTCTTAGGGGATTATGGTGCGAAAATAGCTTTAGTTTTAACGGAGCACATTTTCAATGTGAGGACGCCGTTTTACCAATCAAAACACTCCAACTTCCCAACCCACCGATTTATGCGGCAAGTGGTTCTAAAGAGGGTATGCTAGAAATTGCGAAGTACGCGGACGTCTGGTTTGCAAACTATGAACCAGGGATTAAAAACGCTAAAAAAAATATCGAAAAAATCTCTGCAGATATTAAAGAAATGAAAAGACTTTCATGCGATTTGGGACGAGAACTTAAATACGCCATAAGCGCACACGTCATTTGTAAAGAAACTCGGAAGGAGGCACTTCAGCACGCTAGCGCCTTGGAAGCATACGGAAGTCGCGATCAAGTTTCTGCTGTCGCAGCAAAAGCACTAGGTGCTGGCCTGATTGGCACACCGGAGGATATTGTTAGTCGTTTGATTCAATTGAAGAACATTGGCATTGAAATTCCCATGCTCCATTTCCATCCCATGATGGAAGGAATGGAGACCTTTGCCAGAGAAATTATTCCGAGACTTTCTGGGATTGATCAATAATCGTCCGCCATCAGGTCACTAATAAGAGGTGAGTATGGAAACACTATCGCTGTTTTTCACAGCCCTCCTATTCGGGGGTATGTGTCTTTACTCTTTCGGATTTGCTCCATTTGTATTTAACGCCCTTCCATCTGAATTAGCGGGACAGTTGATTAGGCGAGCATTCCCATATTTTTTTGTTTTCGTCTTTGGCGCATCAACTATTTCAGCGATTTTAGTTTTTTTTCGAGATCCATATGCTGCTGCAGTCCTCGGTGTTGTTGCACTTGTAACTGTGCCTGCTAGGCAAATTTTGATGCCGGCTATCAACAACGCGACAGATCAAGGAAAGAAACAGCACTTCAAACTTCTACATGGTCTATCTGTGATAGTGACGTTGATGCAGATAGCCGCTAGTGCATATGTCTTGGCTAGATTTGTGTAAATGTCGGGAACGAATCGTCCATCCACCCAAACCCATTTCTCTTGATCTGTCATAAATAGTAGATATCAGACAACTAAAATTACAAACTCGCGTATTGAGGACAGGCTTTTAATACCGTTCCATTTTTCTTGCAGGACGTACGTTACCTAGCCAGAATTGCGGTAATTTTTAGGGATATGGCATGCTGCCGGCTATTGAGAACTTCATTTCTGAATTTAGGTGTCTATATGCGTTGGATATCGACGACTTAGAGCGTTTCCGACAGGGTATCCCGATGCTCGAAAATCTGCTTTTTGATAAAGAGTTAAAAGCCCGTTCAATGAGTTGGCCTTCGCGAAATGATCCGGAAAAGGGGCACTACGAAAATCTCTTGTTTTATGAAGACCCTGATTACGGATTCGTCCTTAATGCCCTGATCAAAGAGCCTGGAGAGGAAACACCAGTTCACGATCACGGGGATGTTCTCACCGTGTATGGCGTGATGTTGGGTGGGGAGACCGTAAAGCGCTACCGGCGTATCGATTGCGGTGTTGCGGAAGATAAGGATGAAGGAATAAAACTTGAACAAGTTGGCAATAATCAGGTGCAACCAGGCTATATTGATTTCGTCCCGCCCGGTGAAATCCACGTTGAACATAATGGGCCCCACCGCACCATCGGCCTGATATTGCGAAACGGAAATGTCGGCAAAAACCTACAATCCTGGTACGATACCGAGGCAGGTACCCGGAGCCGCCGCTACGGTCCAAAACAGGTGCCGTACGAATTAATATAGAATATCTTTACATGAAGGGCCTAAGATCCAAGAGTATTTCACAAGACTCAATACACAGGTTCATGACTGCGTCGTGTGCTACAACCCGAACAAATCATCGTATTATCTCTACGTTCTCGCACCCTGAATCAGAGTTTTGTGGTCTTCTCATCTTTTTTTTCGCCCATGGTGGCGACCCACATCTCTTGTCGAGGAGACAGTCGTCCACCATCAAATCACTAATAAAATGCTGTTCCCGGGATAATTCTTCTTGACGATCATTCGATACACTCCTCGCCTTTTCTGACCCGTTCCGCATTGCAACCTTCAACCACATAAGCCCGTTCAATTTGTGCTGGGGACCAAAGATACCAGTAAAAGCGCCTCTCCAAGGAATAATTGAGAGTGAGCATATTGCTCATTCGCTGACAGCCCGATCCAAGACAAACCCACATATTTTGCAGTGAGGAAAAGCTGCGGTGGCTGGAGGCACACCACCGCAGCCTGAATAGCACAGGGGACGGAGAGCTCTCCTGTGCCTGGGGGTATCGTTTCGCTTTTCACAAAGCGCCACTCAGTCATACTCGATTACTTTCCGGTTTATTCCTTCCATGCTCCCAAGCATCCTCCGTGTCACACATAAAACCCGCAAAGAATTATGCAGGATCGAAAAGAGCAAAAGACAGACAGAATTTTAGGGTGCGTGTCCGTGTACGTATGCCGAGTGAATAGCTTTTGCCCATACTCAATCTGTATGAGGTCAATGTGTCCAAAATTGGTAAAGAATTAGGCTATTCCAAGGCAATCCCAGATGACGCGATAGATATAAACTCGGATTAGCGTTAGTCAGGAAGCGGATTAACAGCCTACTGACTAACTATATACCGAGACCAAAGGCTGTGACGAACGCAACCAGATCAAAGTGTATCACGAACCGACGGAGTAAAAAATATAGTCAGGGTCCTGAGTTTTTAAATGCTGGGCCAAGTCCCACCGCTCAACCTCATCAAAAATCTCTTCTATTAAGCCTTCTGGAAGGGCTGTATTCATGAAACGCTCGCCTCTACTGAATACAGAAAAATCCCATTCGTGATCAGAAAAATTTGCAGGCACACAATGCTGCCATGTAGGTAGGTATTTCTGTAAATCATTTTTTATGGCATTTTCAGCAGCTGCTAGTGCATTTCCATAGCGGCGAATAACGTCTTTTTCCATATGGCTCGGCACCCACCATATTGTGATAAATTCATCTTCTATGATTGGCCGCATGCCCAACTGCTTCGCCATATCAATTTGCGGCGGCAGTAAACTGGCCGCCTCTACCTCACCAGAAATCAATGCCTCTAGCCGCGCAGAGAAACCGCCCACGTTGAGACAGTTTATCTTGTCCAACGATAGAAACTTCTCAAGCCGATAGGGAACATTAAAATGACTGCCGGCGCGCATTCCAACTGCTATAGGAACATCAGCCAAGTCTTCCGGCTTTTTTATATTGGAGTCGGGTCGAACAAATATACCCCATGGAGATATACCATAAAAATCTTTTACAGCCCGTCCCATTCCAGATGCCGCGTTACTAACGGTACCCCACTGGCAGGCACACTGTATTACATTGTCATCTTCGCCATCTGCAAAAGGCTTGTCCTGTGGTCGTTCAAAATAATCTAAGCCTTTCCAGCTCTCCTGAGTTCCACGAAAAACGCTCATGTCGAATTCAACGTCGAGACCTTCGTGATTAAAAAACCCCTGCTCCATGGCAACAAATTCATTGATGCCCATCCCCTTTGGCGCGACTCGAACTGGTAAAAGATCTGGCATGGTCAACTTTTCTCCCAAGCTATTTATAAGCTACCCTAACCAAACAGGGTGCAATTTTTCAAGTAGGTACTGAGCCGCAGATCAAAATGCCAGAAGATGCTTGTCAAAATCATAAAATTAAAATCGTCGCTTTGCAGGAGCTCGCGCGTGATTGCGGCCGTAAGAAATACAAAGGGTGTTGAGTAGGACTCCACCCTTCCAATCAAACTAAAAAATCGCGCTCAATTACTCCATTTGATCCCAACTTCAGGGAACAACGATGCTGTCTGGCGAAGTTTTTGGTCGATGCTAACTTTTGAATTTGCTGGCGTTGATGCGGGATAATTAATCACCGCCGTACCTAGAAAAAACTGATTTTCCTCACATCAATTTCTGCTTCATGGTCCCTCCCAAACGCCACTATACCAATCGATTTAATACTTTTTGGATCGATGGTTTTTCTGAGGAGAACACCTGAGGGACGAAATTCGTTTAACAGCATCGTCGTCTCCGACCAATCTTCATTGGCCATGAAGCTCTGCTGGTAATACTGCCAAGGCAAGAAAGTACCTTTGGTGCGAATATGAACAAAATATTTCTGACCGTTACCCCTCAACGAGAGCTTCAATCCCTTGGTGTTTGACGGCAGGCCGGTGATGACCGATCTCCGAAATTGAATAAACCCGCCGTTGTTTTCCGTACTCACCTTTCCGACCATTCGAGCGAAACTCGCATTATCGTCAACGCTAAAAGACAATTGTCCGCTTGAAATACCCCCCATTACCGTGTCGGCGATAAACTTCCATCTGTCCTCGGGTTTGTTTTTAAAATCATCCAATAATTTTTGCTCGGCCATAGCGTTTTGCGACAGTATCAGTAAAAAACTTGCAAGGCAGATCTTGGCATACTTCTGGAGCCTTGGTGTCAGTCGGAGTGTCATATAACAATCTCACTACTTAACGTCCGTCCTGAAACATTTGTAAACCACAGCAGGGTCAACCTTGCGGCCGTCATGGTTCCAAGTTGGAGAGCTAAACTTAGTTGGTAAATCCTATTCGCAGGCTTCCATGTTATTCATAGGAACTTTTATTGCCACATTGTCGGGAAAAATAACAAGGTAAACGGCCGCTACCGTCGAAATTAACTCCATAGTGCTAACCCTCCTTCGTTTTTAATATCCTAATCAAGTTAGTTAGGATCAAATAATGGAATTTGAAGAAGCAAAAATACTGGCTAAGAAAATTAAAAAATCGCTGTTAGCTGATAAACGCTAACGCGAGACAGTGGAGGACGATCAGGATAAATTAATAAGATTTGAAGAAAAAAATTGGAGGCCTTGAAACGGCTAACCGTTCAAATAACCTCGCTTAAATGGGTGTTGGAAGTAGGTTTCGCATTTATCGCGCTGAGCGTGATGGACCAATTAAATCATATCGATCCTCTCTTCAAAAACTGGAATTAGAAAGTTATGCCTAGAACCGCGCCGAGTTCCTTATAGGTGACATCCTCATAATTAATCCCAGCCAGATCAGTCGGTCCATCTATGCGACGAACAACACCCCGAAAACCCATATATATATTTTCCGTTAACAAATAGTTGATTCCAAAATAACCTGAGATCATCAACTCATCATCTTCTGTGTTCTCAATATCAGCAAAACCGATCCCTAAACCTAAATAGGGATAAAAAGCACCAAGTTGATTGAGATCATAGTATGCATTCAAGGAATAGGCTTTAGCGTCGTCACCAAACTCAGCGCCTGCGGCTTCAAGCTCTTCTTTCGTGACCCTGCCTGCCGCGGTAGTCAAAACGGTTCCATTGAAAGATAGTGCGGCACTTATATCGATGGCCTTCAGCTCGGCATCGAACTGCTGATAAGAAATGCCTACACGGATATTAGGATGTCCAATACCTTTAAGACCAATTTCCGTTCCAAGAGCCGTGGCGTTCTCATATTCGAACACACCGTCTATAGCAAGATTAAAGCCAGACGCTGCAACACTTGTGGTTCCATCTACATCGTCAATAAATACCTGAGAGATGTGACCCTCAAGATAGGGCTTAACATTAACCCCTTCCGCTAATGACACCGAGGGGAACAAAACACCAAAGAATAAAATTTGATTTAGAAATCTTTTGAACAAAACGCGTAAATTCATTGTTAACTTCCTTTCTAGAGAGAGTAAGACTCAACAACTAAACAGAAGTCTTTGAAGCAATGACTAAGAACGTGTTTCTAGACCTAAGGACCTTATGTTCAAATGAAAATAGGTAAGTGTCAATAGTTTGTGGCTCGATGCCAGAGGGTCTATTCAAATGCGTGAAGTCGATTGGCAATCGACGGATCCAGTTGATTTTTAGCAGCTTGTACGACTACCGGACACGGTTTGTTGAACTATCCCACATCAGGGAATGCAGGTTAGAAATACCTATTTGGCATATTACAAGAGCAGCAGCTTGGTCCAAATCGCACAAACAATCGCACAATTGGGGTATTATCGTAGGAAGTATTTGATATAAAAGGAAA
>DBHK01000014.1:79904-115396 GCA_002295635.1 Alphaproteobacteria bacterium UBA830
TGGCGACCCCAACGGGAGTCGAACCCGTGTCTCCACTGTGAAAGAGTGGTGTCCTAGGCCTCTAGACGATGGGGTCGCTAAGGAAGCGACTTAAACACAATTCACCTGAAAATCAACCAGTTATATGTAGCCCCGAGATTAGGAAAGTTCGACCCAAACCCACTGCTAATATTGCGGTATTACCGAACCGCGTCTTCTTGCTAGAGCCGCTTCTTTGCAAGAGCTTCTTTTTTTAACTGTTTTGCCGCCCGCCACCGAATTGCAACGCGGAGCGTCCAGTGATAGCCCACAATATAACCTATAATAGCATAGGGGATCGAACCAACTACGATCGCTAGCCCCCAACCTTCGACCATAATAGAAAAATATATCTCCCAGGCCTGCAAGCTGGTCGGGTCGCCGCCGGTTCTCCCCATAGCGGTTTCCCAAAAGTTACTGAAACTTTCAAAACCGGTGAGATCATGCCATCTCCCCAGAATGGTTTGGCCCGTCAAGAAAAAAGCATAGTAACAGATCGGAACAGTCACCAAGTTTGTAACCCACGTCCAAGCCATAGCGACAATTACGTTGAAGTCCTTATTGAAAAAATTTCGCGAGATATACCAATGTACTAGAGTCAGCACCATCTGAATCCCAAATGTGGGCGTAAATGCATAGAGTAGGCCGACAGCGACAGCGCGAGCGGTATTTTCCGGCTTCCCACCCGACCGGACCAACGGTATTACCAGCCGCAACCTTAACATCCGCATTAAACGCCGCGGCAAACTATGGCGTCGTTCTTCCATTATAACGTTCCGCCCGACTGTCTCCAACGCTATCCTATATTTTGCACACTGAGCGTTATCTATAATCGTAATATATCATGCTGGGCTCATTCAAAAACCGGGAAACAAATTTATTCTCGAAACGGCATTGAAACGGAAACCGCTAACCAGTTAGCCGAGAAACCACGATCAAATAGAATCTATACCCCAGTTCTTCTTATCCACCTTCTTTCCCTCTCTAAGGGTTTGTTGCTGGGAATACGGCAATTGAAGAAAAACGATCTCACCGGGCTCGAGCGACATCCTCTATGATCAATTGTGGCTTTCGATCACCCTGCCAATTATCAATGTTGAGATAACCTGCAACGTGAAGAATACCCCCGCGGGCATGCAATAGCGCATCACCAACCGGACTACCGGCGGTACGGAAAGCGATAGACTTTAACCTTGGGCTACCCTCAGGTGTGGCGATAAAACAGCTGACGTGATCCGTCCCGACAACCCGGGCATTGATCGGTGTAACCCCAGAGAACACGAATCGGGGCCGCGGATTACTTGCACCGAACGGCCCTGCATTTGTCAAAGTTTCAATAAAATCCAGCGACGCGCCCTCCGGGCTCAGCGCTGCGTCGATACCGATATCGGGCGTAAGAATCTCACCGTCGATCTGGTTTTTTATATGGTCGGTGATGAAATGACGGAAGTCGAGAAGACGCTCTTCAACAACAGTAAATCCGGCAGCCATCGCATGACCTCCACCATTAACTAGATGACCCGCCTGATGCGCAGCGATTACCGCTGGTCCGAGATCAATGCCGCGGATGGATCTTCCCGATCCTTTGCCGAGGCCATTTTCAATGGAGACCACGCATGCTGGGCGATTAAACTTCTCCTTTAGCCGACCAGCGATGATTCCGATAACGCCGGGATGCCAGCCTTGCGCATAAGCAAAAATTAGAGGTGTTCCCTCCTCTACCTGTTGTTGGGCTTGGTCCATTGCAGCCTCTAGGACATTTACCTCAATCGCGCGTCTCTCGGTATTGTACTGGTCTAAGCGAGTGGCAATATTTAGTGCCTCATTTCTATCCATAGTGGTAAGCAGCCTGACGCCGAGGCCAGAATCTCCCACACGTCCACCAGCATTAACACGCGGCCCCAGCATAAACCCAAGGTGCCAAGCCTCCGGTTTTTCACTAAGCTGTGAAACCTCCGCTAACGCCGCGAGCCCGGGGTTCTCGCGCCGCGCCATCACCTTCAGCCCATTTTGAACTAGAGCACGATTCACGCCCGTTAGCGGCACCACATCAGCCACTGTAGCAAGTGCTACGAGGTCCAACATTCTCATTAGATCGGGCTCGCTATGCCCTTCGCCATACCAGTAAGCATCACGCAGGGCGCGGTTGATCGCGATAATTAGCATAAAGGTCATACCAGCAGCGCAGAGCTGTCCTATTGGGCTGACTTCATCCAGCCGATTAGGATTAACCACAGCTATAGCCTCGGGCAGATTCGGTTCAGCAACGTGATGATCAATAACAATAACGTCTAATCCCGCTTCCGACGCTGCTTTTAACGGCGTGAACGCCGTGGTACCGCAATCGACGGTGATCAGAAGCGAGACACCCCCATCCATCAGCTTCTTGAGGGCAGGGGTATTCGGTCCATATCCTTCGGTAATACGATCTGGTACGTAAACATCGAGTTTTCGGCCAAGCTCCGAAAAAAAGCGGACTAGTAACGATGCCGAACAGGCGCCATCAACATCATAATCGGCAAACACGCCGATTTTCTCTCCAGAATCAATTGCCTTGACGATGCGGGTCACCGCTGTATCCATATCAAGAAGATGGGAAGGGTCCGGCAAAAGATTTCTCAATTTCGGTTCGAGGAAGGCTTCCGCCTCTTCAATACCAACTCCTCGTGCGGCCAGCACACGGCCAAGTATATCCGGCACGCCAAGTCTCTGCGCGATTCCCAGAGCAGCGCGCTCATCAGTAAGTCGCGAGCGCCAACGTTTGCCGCTGAGTGATCTTTCAACGTTCAGAAAGGCAGGAGCTCTCGGACTTTCACCATCCATGTCGGATAGTCTTCAATTGTCGGCCACTCCGAAACCGGACTTACGGTCGAAGTTGTGTTCCGCCTCTACGTAACGAACCGTGCCGGTTTTGGATCGCATTACCAGGGAATGGGTCTTCGCACCTCCGGCAAATCGGCGAACACCGTTAAGCATAGTTCCATTAGTCACACCGGTCGCCGCAAACATGACGTCTCCGCTAGCCAGGTCGAGCAGGTCGTATTTACGATCAAAATCCGTAATACCCCAGCGCTCAGCTCGAGCCCGCTCATCATCATTGCGAAATATTAGCCTCCCCTGCATCTGTCCCCCAATGCAACGGAGGGCGGCTGCCGCCAATACGCCTTCGGGTGCACCACCACTACCGAGATAAATATCGACGCCGCTTACCTCTTCCGAGGTTGCCATCACACCGGAAACATCACCATCGGTGATTAGCATAATCCGGGCTCCGGCATCGCGGACCTTTTTGATCAGATCTTCATGGCGCGGCCTATCAAGGATACATGCTACGACGTCCTCAACATCAACACCCTTTGCCTTCGCTAGGTTAGCAAGATTAACTGCAGGGTCATTGTCGATATCCACGACACCCTCGGGCAGTCCACCACCTACCGCGATTTTGTCCATATAAACGTCGGGTGAATTCAGAAAGCCACCGTGCTCTGCCATCGCGATAACGGCTAGCGAGTTGGTTAGCCCCTTAGCAGTGATCGTCGTACCTTCAAGTGGATCTAACGCTATATCGATTTTTGGGCCGTTCCCCGAGCCAACCTCTTCTCCGATATATAGCATCGGGGCTTCATCGCGCTCTCCCTCACCGATCACCACTGTTCCCGCGATATCGAGACTATTAAGTGCGTTACGCATAGCGTCAACAGCCACCTGGTCCGCCATTCTCTCATCACCACGCCCCATTTGCAGGGAGGCGGCAAGTGCAGCTGCCTCTGTCACACGCACCACCTCAAGTGCCAGATTTCGGTCCATCGTGCCAGTATCAGCCATCTCTCATTCTCCCTTTAAAACGCTCCGCCTACCGTCGTTCTTACAAGTGTTCTATTCGAATCATACAAGGGGCTTCTACTACTGTATCAAGCTCAGCGATACGTGCGAGAGCCCGTTGCATTTTGTGCTCTACAGTTTCGTGTAGGGTGAGCACTACTGGTACCGAGCCCTCTTCCGATCTCCCCCGCTGCAACAACGCTTCCACCGAAACGTCCTCGTCCCTAAACGCTGCGGAGACATCGGCAATTACACCTGGGCGATCAAGAACCGTCAAACGGACATAGTAAGGTCCTTTTCGGGTGTCTAGAGATACCGGGTCCAGTTTTTTCAGCTGCGAGGAAGGTATTGAAAACATAGGCAAAATAATCCCGCGTGCGATGTCCATAATATCAGAAATAACAGCGGTAGCCGTGGGGCCAGCGCCTGCACCCATGCCCTGCAGGACGATGTTTCCTAGCATATCACCTTCCGCCACGACCGCATTGAAAACGCCCTCGACGTGAGCGAGAGGCGCATTCATCGGCACCATGCAGGGATAAACCCGCTGCTCTATTCCCAACTCTGTCTGGTTAGCAATCCCGAGCAACTTGATCCGAAAATCCAACTCTGCCGCGAATTCGATGTCATCGGCGCTGATATGGCGAATGCCTTCAACATGCACCGCATCGAAGTTAACCTCCGTCCCGAACGCGACGCTCGCCAATAGAGCAAGTTTATGAGCTGCATCAACACCGTCTACATCGAACGTGGGATCGGCCTCGGCATAACCCAATTCCTGAGCTTCTAAAAGCACTTCATCAAAGTCCCGGCCAGTCTCACGCATCATGGTGAGGATATAGTTGCAGGTACCGTTCAGAATCCCGTGAATACTTGCAATCCGGTTTCCCGCAAATCCCTCGCGCAATGCCTTGATAATTGGGATTCCCCCGGCAACGGATGCTTCGTACCCAAGCCCAACAGCCTGTCTCTCCGCTGCCTTCGCGAGGGAAATGCCATGCATTGCGAGCAATGCTTTATTGGCGGTAACCACGTGTCGCCCAGCACCGATGGCTGTTTCGCAAACCGTCTTAGCTATCCCTTCCGCGCCACCGATAAGCTCCACCACAACGTCCGCATTAGCCTTGCGAGCCATTTCAGCAGCATCGGCGTACCATTCGTAACCTGATAAATTAACGCCTCTGTCTATTAAACGATCTTGGGCAGAGACCGCGACAGGAACTATTTCGCGGTTGCACCTGGACGAGATTAACTCTTTCCGCGATGCAAGGATGTTTATGACCTCAGAGCCCACCGTTCCTAATCCGGCTACCGCGACACGCAGAGGCTCCATCAGGATGCAGCAGCGCGGATTTCCGCGCGTCCTAAAATTTTGTCAGTATCGGTGAAAAATTGTTTTAAGTTCCGCGCCGCCTGACGTATCCGCTGACGGTTCTCAACAAGAGAGAGCCGCACGAACCCGTCGCCATATTCGCCAAAACCAAGCCCCGGCGATACCGCTATCTGCGCTTCAGCCAATAGCATTTTCGAGAATTCGAGAGATCCTAGTTGATCAAACGGTTTCGGGATAGGCGCCCAAGCAAACATAGTCGCGGCTGGCGGTGGCACCGGCCAGCCCGACTGGCTAAAGGATTCAACCATCACGTCTCGGCGGCGGCGATAAATGCATCGGACTTCTTCTACGCAATCCTGCCGACCGTTAAGAGCCGCTGTTGCCGCTACTTGTATGGGGGTAAATGCGCCGTAATCTAAGTAAGATTTTATACGTGCCAGCGCTGCGATGATCCTAGCGTTACCGGTTGCAAACCCTATGCGCCATCCCGGCATTGAGTAGGTTTTGCTCAAAGACGTAAATTCGACGGCGATATCGTTAGCACCAGGGATCTGAAGGATCGAAGGCGGTGGATTGTCGTCAAAGTAAATCTCAGCATAAGCGAGGTCGGAAATGATGATGATGTCATGTTTTTTACAAAATGCCACAACTCGATCGTAGAATTCCAAATCAACTACCATTGCTGTGGGATTAGAGGGAAAGTTTAGTACTAACGCAACAGGAGGTGGCACGCTGTACTGCACCGCGCGCTCAAGCTCCGCCATGAAATCAATTTCCGGACCAACTGGCACATGGCGTAGCGCCGAACCAGCGATGATGAAACCATAAGCGTGGATTGGATAGCTCGGATTGGGGACAACGATCACGTCACCCGGCGCAGAAATTGCTTGCGCAAGATTTGCGAATCCCTCTTTAGAACCTAGCGTCACGATCGTCTCTGTTTCCGGATCGACATCCACACCAAATCTGCGCTCATAATAGTCTGCATTGGCACGACGCAGGCCCGGAATACCGCGCGATGAGGAGTAACGATGGGTACGCGGATCGGCAACGGTTTCAACTAGCTTTTCTACTACGTGTTGCGGTGTCGACGAATCGGGATTTCCCATACCAAAATCAATTACATCCTCTCCAGCGGCGCGAGCATTTGCCTTCATGTCATTCACCTCAGCGAACACATATGGGGGCAATCTTTTAATTCGATGGAATGTATGATCCATCCCGGTTGTTCCGTATTCTCGTTACTTATGGGTCAATTGAGGAAATAGATTTCGACTCTCTGATTTCCAGCATCTCCCGCAGGCATTACCTCATGATAAAGCGGTCGCGCATCCGAAATCGCCGCAATGAATACCGCTCCACGTGATACCCCTTGGCGAACCAATTCGCGGGCGACTGCGTTCGCACGGTTAAGCGAAACATTAAAATTGACGAGATGGTGCCGGACAAGGTCCATGTCTCGGGTTCGGCTGCTCGCATGGCCTTCAACCCGTATAACACCACCTCGCTGGCGAAAGGTCTCCGCTATTTTACGCAAGCCTCGTCTCTCTTTTGCAGACAGGCTGTCGGATCCTGCCCTGAAGCGGATTATGCCAACCGGTCCACCACCTGTACCCGCCTGCGCCGCCCAAGTTCCAGCTATCGGCGTCAGAGGCGACCGAAGTGTATCACCGGAAATTGCGGGCGGCCTGCCAGTATTAAACGCTGCTGCGATATCCGCTGGCGGCGAACCAAAAGAGGGGTTCCCGACGCGGGCCACGGACCTCCGACTCGGGCTAGGACGGGTAGCAAGTGACCGCACCTCAGCACCCGGAGGAACTGTCGGCAGAGCTTTCGGTGGAGCTGAGGCGAAATTGGGTGGCCTAGACAGCGGCGTTGGTCCAAGGCTTGCTGATGCAGCCGGTGCCGACAATTGTGGTAAGGTCGATGGTGGAGGTATAATTTGCGGCTTAGATTCTGACTTCATAGTCTGAGCCGCCTTATCTAATCTCGGCGCGGGTGGCAAAGATGGTAAGATAGTAGATTGTGGGGTCTGGCGTTGGATCACTTCTTTGGAATATTTCGCGTTTGCCCGGTCAGCTGTTAGTCGCTTTGCAAGACTCTTTCGACCTTCCACAGTCGTCGTAGAAGGACGCTCGGGCACGGAGGAAAGATTGGGAAATTTTTTGCCTTTGCCAAGTGTTTTTTGAGGAGTTCTAATATCAGTTGCCGCGATTGATTCAGGCTTACTATCGCCATAAATCATCCCCGAAACACCATCATACCACTCTACGGGATTTGCCCAATCGGGAACTGATGAACAGCCGGAAAGGAGTGAAGAGGCAAGAAATATCGCTCCCGCAGTCACGAAATGACGATTTCTTTGCGTTTTTTTCATCTGGGCCGGATTATTGCTCATTTTCAGCACTTCCTTGTTTTTAAAGACCATTCTGCTCGCAGTGTACGTAGCCACAAAGCAAGGGAATTATTATGCGGCTCAGCAAATTAGAGTACATTGGTCGCGATTTGTCAGGACATATTAAAACTGACGTAAGCACCACAATTAGTTTAACTCGGTCGCAAATTATACCCTATAACGCAGAACGCAATAAAGGATCGTCGGATGGTATCAAATCTAGATAACGACCCCGCGCCGGAAACTGATCAACTCGACGTGACAACTAACAGAATCGTATAAAGAAATGGTCGTATCTTCAACGGTTTTATCGCCCTGCGACGGAAGAACGAAAGCTATAAAAGGTGCTACTCGTTCATTTTTAATGGTCCTCTAAGACGAGGACTGGTCGAGATGACGAATTACCGCGGCTCAACATAAACTTTATGCCAATGGCAGATTCCTGTTCCCCGATTCGCACAGCATTTGCTGGTATGATCGCGATGGCCATCGTAATGGGGATCGGCCGATTCGTTTATACGCCTATTCTTCCGTACATGGTAGATTCCATACCGCTATCTGAAAGCCATGCTGGCTTAATAGCTGCTGCAAATTTCTTTGGTTATCTAGTCGGCTCAGTTGTCAGTAGTTCGGAGCTTATCAGGGGTAATAGGCGAATTTGGACCCTTTGGATGCTAGGATTAAGTGTTTTGACAACCGGCGCCATGTCCATGACATTGTCGATCCCGAATTATCTCCTTCTCCGTTTCGCCGGCGGTCTTTGTAGCGCATTTGTGATGGTGTTTTGCTCAGCAATGGTTCTGGACCGCCTGACTTTGGCGGGACGACCAAACCTCTCGCATGTCCATTTCGCAGGTGTAGGGAGCGGTATCGCCCTTTCAGCAGTCATCGTCGCTGGTATGGGCGCCATGTCGGTTGGCTGGGCAGGACAATGGCTGGTAGCTGCCCTCGCAGGAATAGTAGGGCTCGTCGCAGTGTTTGTTTTACTGCAACCAGTCGGTGGCGAGACCCCACTGCCGACAACAAACGCAGATAGCAAAATCGACCGACGGATGATTCCGCTATCTCTGTCATACGGCCTCTTCGGTTTTGGGTATGTTATCACTGCCACCTTTATTTCTACCTTAGTCCGCCAAACACCCTCCATGGCCCCGATGGAACCATTTATATGGCTAGCAGTTGGTCTAGCTGCGATCCCGTCCGTCGCATTGTGGGTCTGGGTCGGACATCTATTCGGTAATCCCGCCAGCATGGCTCTTGCTTGTCTGGTGGAAGCCGTAGGCATCGCCGCCACCGTACTTTCCGATAGCGGCGTCGCGGTTCTGATTGGCGGTGCTCTGCTGGGTGGGACCTTCATGGGAATCACCGCATTAGGTATGATGACCGCCCGCCAACTTGCGGTTAGTGGAACGCGCGGCGATCCTCGTCGGATGCTCGGCCTGATCGTGGCCGCTTTTGGGATAGGTCAAATGATTGGTCCCGCATATGGCGGATATATCGCGAACTTGACCGGGAGTTTTACTGTGCCAAGCCTAACCGCGGTGGCGGCCTTGGTTATAGCCGCAGGCCTAGCGCTGCTAGTAAAAGACGACAAAATCAACACGTGATGGATGGTCGAAGCTATAAAATGTTGCGGGGCTCTCAGGTTCCGCGCATCGGATAATGTGTGACGTTTGGAATTATAAATTGATGAAAAATTTTGCGGTTTCTGATGTGGTTCGTTTACACGTGTAAAAATCGCAGGCTAATTTTGCAGCAGTGACATCAAGGATGGCAACCCCAACGGAATCACAACTTACAGTAGAGCCCTCCGGCAAAATAATTTTACCGGAATATATCTCCCCCGCGCTTCGGAAAAAAATAATGCAACCCGAAACACGGATATTGCCAGGCTGGTAAAGGGCGGTTTTACGATCTTCAAAGATTACCGTATTGGCGATTGCCATTTGGTCTATTTCCCGAGTCAGAACGCCAGCAATATCCGTCTCACTATAAATTTAGGCCAGCATGCATTGTTTTATATTTATACATCCCGCTTCGAGCGTCTAACAGATGCAGTCAAGGATAGACAGCAGCCATCAACATTGTCGGTCGCACTGAGGCTTATAGATTCTCCGGGTTTACTTGAAAGATGGATTAACGATCTCTTTTTGCAACTAAACATACCCTAACAAGCCGTCCGCGACCTTCTCCGCACACATAATAGTCGGAATATTGGTGTTAGCGCGCGGCACGCAGGGGAACAGTGATGCGTCACATACTGTCAGTGCTTCAACCCCGTACACGGATCCGGCGGGATTGGTAACCGCTGCCGGATCGTCCTCCGCTCCCATTCGGCATGTGCCCGATGGATGCCAACAGCCGGTAACATTCTCCCGGATAAACCGTTCCATCCGCTTTTCGTCATGAAGAATATCGTGAAGCGTTAACCCCATAGTAATAAGTCCGTTTATCGCCGCGCGACGGAGCGGCCGCGGCCCGTCCATGATTGAAGCCAAGATTTTAGTCAGAATACGGTTCTTGGTATTTACGGCACCAATTCGACGCACCCGTTCCGAGTACGAACTCGGGAAAGCGTCGGATGAGACGTCTGCCATGTTAGGGTGAGCGAAATAGCCCGCCATTCGATGAACGCCCAACGCGAGCCGTTCGTAGTCTCGCCTGTCGGCAAGGAGGTTAAAATCTATATCCGGTTCGACGGATGGGTCGGCGTTATTTAAACGGACGTGACCCCGGGAATATGGTTTGTTACACCACATCAGGAAGGACCCTAATCGGACACCGACGGCATGCCAAGCTGATTTCGCCGTGACAGATGCATACATATCGCCAGGACCACATTCCTCAAGGCCTGAACTGTAGCGCAGCGAAATCTGAGCGTGACGCCGGGTCCCGATGCCCGGCGTTAGGCGGGCCTTTGGCTTTAGATAGGCGGACACAGCAATAGTGGGGTGTTCATTAAGATTAGAACCGACCCCCGCGAGGTTGGAAATTACATCGATCCCAAACTCCTTCAGGTGAGCGCTCCTCCCGATACCCGAACGCATAAGCAAAGCCGGGGTGTGCAAGGCGCCCGCTGAGACGACGACGTGCCGAGCTTTGAGATTAAGACGATGGCCATTCTGATTAACGACCGCACCCGTCGCCAAACAGCCTTCGAAAATTATCCTCTCCGCTGTAGTCTCCGACATAATCTTCAGGTTACTCCTCCGCCGAACGTCTCTGTTAAGATATCCCATCGAGGCGGACACACGGGTTTCTTGACTATTAGAAATCGTGCTTCGGAACCAGCCATCTTCGAAAAAACCATTCTGGTCTTCAAGTTTCTTAAGCCCACTATCCGACAGAACCGTTGCAACGGCCCGAGTAAATTGCGGCCAGTGTTTCTCTGGAACACGCCGAATGAGAATGGGACCTTCTGAACCATGATACTCATCCTGAATATCTTCGTCCGTCTCCAATTTACGAAAATAGGGGAGTACAGAGTCCCAATTCCACCCCCTTGCGCCGAGACTCTCCCATTCTTCGTAATCCAGTGGCGAGCCACGGTTGGCCATCTGCGCGTTGATAGAGGATCCACCGCCAACAACCCGAGCCTGCTCCATGAAACGCGGCGTTGCTCGACGTTCGGAATTGGTTGGTGTGTGTGAAAGGCGGACTTCCAATTTACGCCAATGGTAGGAGGGATTGAAGGAAGCACCCATCGGGTACGAGTCCCGCATATCCGCGGGCTCGTTTCCAGGGGTGTAATCTTTGCCTGATTCAACTAGGAGCACTTGATTCGCGGGTAATGCTGATAGACGATTTGCAAGAACACATCCGGCAGACCCAGCGCCCAGAATTATGTAATCAAATGTTTTGGTTTCTATGTCCGACACAATTTTTGCCTCGTCGTTTATGAGCATGGATCACACAACACTTAACTTCAATATTAGGCAGTTAGACGCCTGCAAACTAACCCGCAAGATATGGAATACTATAAAGTATGAACATTAAATATCGGCTATAAATGGGAGATTTTTATGGCACAACCATTATGGGCAAAAGAACATGTGAAGCGTTACAGGGAGACCGGCGGGGCTGACGGGCATATTTGGACAGGATTTGACGGAAAGGGCAAGTTCCCGTGTCTTTTACTGACGACCAAAGGCCGAGTATCGCGTAAAGCCAGAACCACACCCTTGATATACGGAAAGGACAAAGCCGCCTTTATAATAATCGGATCCCAAGGTGGCCTTCCCAAGCACCCTAAATGGTACCTAAATCTTCAGGAAAATCCCAACGTGCAAGTACAGATCAAGGCCGATGTTTTTAACGCTTCCGCCCGCACAGCGGATGCAGCTGAACGCCGCAGGCTCTGGCCGATGATGTCGGCGATTTACCCGCCTTACCAGGAATATCAAAAAAAAGCGATTGATCACCGAGAAATACCAGTCGTTATTCTGACACGTGCTTAATGACAGTGGGCAATCGAGATAGGGGATAACCAATTAACATCGGGCTATCGGCACATATGGACATCGGCTCTTTATTTCACGGACACCACTGCTGGTTGCTGTGATCGAACATTTAACCCCGAAAACAGATTGGAGTTCTCTGTAATAAGAAACGCAGGCAATTGTCTCAGGAATTAAAAATCGCGCGGTTGTTCACCACCCAACTCACTAACTCTCTTATACCTTCCTCCACGCTTGTCTTAGGCTGCCAGCCCGTAAGTGCCTCCGCTTTTCGGATATCAGAGATGTATACAGGCTGATCGCCCATTCTTGTCTCTCCAAATTGGATTGGTATTTCTTGGTCCAGAATGATCTCCAGTAGTTTCAGAAACTGGAGGAGGGAGACAGTCTGCTCAGAACCTCCACCTACATTTAAGACCTCTCCACTATACTCATTAACATTCCCAGCAATAACCTCAAATAAATCGATGAGATCAGCGATGTATAAGATGTCTCGAACCTGTTTACCATTGCCATAAAGCGTTATCGGCCTGCCGGTTACGGCAGCAATTATAAACCACGCGACCCAGCCTTGATCTTCGATGCCGAATTGACGTGGCCCATAAATGCAGCTTTGTCTCAAGACCATCGCCGACAACCCAAAAGAGCGACTATAATCCAGCACATATTGATCCGCAGATCCCTTCGAGCACCCATAGGGCGAATGGAAATCTAGTGCACGAGTTTCCGCGACCCCGTTAGGTAAATCTATAAATTGGTAGGCATCTTCCGTTTCTTGGATTTTAATGTCCTGCAAGTCTCCGTATACTTTATTGGTGGATACGAATACGAAACTAGGCTGATTTGAAGAATGCCGCACCGCTTCTAAAAGGTTGACCGTGCCGAGCGCGTTGACCTGAAAATCCCGATACGGGTCGACCAATGATGTTGTAACAGCTACCTGTCCCGCGAGATGAAAGATTACGTCGCATTTTTCTGAAAACTTCCCCAGAGATTCGTGATTAGAGGAAATATCAGCTTCGATGAATTTCATTCCATCGGAGTATTTCTCAGCAAGCCAGTGTAAATTCTTCTGCGCCCCTGGACGTGATAGATTATCCAAAATCACGACATTTTGTCCAGAACTCAGAAGCCGATCGCAAAAGTTTATTCCTATAAACCCGGCACCGCCCGTAACACCAAATGTTTTAGACATGGAATTTTATACTCCGTCCCCACGCTTTTTTTAGAAACACGCGGTCTTTTATCCTAGCTTTAACCTATCTTGCAGAGCCGGTTACGCAATTATCGATCGCTCCTGCGTGTTGCCCGCAATTTGCAAATAAATATTTGTCACCAACAACAAACCTTTACATCGCCACGGCTACATTACTGACAGTCAGAGGGTTAAATGTGTCATTATGTTTATCCGAGATCTGCATCTGAAGTCGTATATTCGATTGGGTATTTTTTCAAAAAAATCAGCAACTTTCTACTCAAGATATTTGCGAGCATTCCCCATATATAAGTTTTCTGATAAAAATCTTCATAGAACTTTGGTCGGCGCTTTTCCAGCGAAATCAGATATATAAAGAAGGTAAAGACATGGGTATCATCGCTGAATTATTCCTACCGTTGGCCCTGGCATTCATAATGTTTGCCCTAGGACTTCGACTGGCTTTGAAAGATTTTTCGCGAGTATTTAAACAACCAAAAGATTTTCTTGTCGGTGCAATATCTCAGTTAATACTTTTACCTGTAATTGCATTTGCTCTCGTCAGCATATGGCCACTACACCCCGAGATAGCACTAGGAGTAATGATCATCGCAGTTGCCCCGGGGGGTGTCACGTCCAATATCCTGACTTCATTTGCCCGGGGCGACGTTGCGCTCTCAATATCTTTAACGGCGGTGATAAGCTTAGTTTGTTTGATCACCATACCATTAGTCTTAGTTTTTGCGCACGGAGAACTGATAGGAGGTAACGTCGGCGACGTTTCAATTACTAAGACAGCTGTTAGCGTTTTTCTCATAGTCACTGTACCGACTTTAATAGGTCTTTTTGTTCGGCACTATGCGGAAAGATTCACTCAGGTATTCGAGCCTTGGGCGCACCGCATCTCGACCGCTCTGTTCGTTATAGTTCTGCTGGGAGCAATTCTTCAACAACGTGAAAATATAATACCTTTTTTTGCAGAAGCGGGTCTAATCACATTGGTACTAAATATCTTAATGATGGTTCTCGCATATACGATCGCAAGGGCGTTCGCATCGGGGCCGCCGCAACGGGCAGCGATATCGATCGAATGCGGCCTCCAAAATGGAACTCTAGCTATTGCAATCTCTACAATTTTGTTCGGTGGTGGTCTCACAGCGATCCCAGCTGCAACCTATAGCTTGATAATGTTTTTCACAGCGTTGATCCTCATCCTTTTAATTCGAAGTAGAAAAATTATTGATCAGTAGATAATTCTATTTTTCTTGCTCCAATTATCAAAATGCACCCGAAATAAACGTCGAACCTTCAATAGTAGTCCTTCATCTGAGCAATTTCATACTCTACATCCAGCGCCTTTTCGGCTCTGCGGAGTTCGCGCCAAGTCTCTTGCCAAGCGTCGAACACCTGTTTCTGTTTTTCGCGGGCTGCTCGGATCTGAGGCGAGTTTCCGCGCCGCGATGGCGGTGGCGGCGTGTAAATAGCACCCTCCACTATACAAAGTTCAGTAAGGATATTTCGAAGTGCTTCATACTGAGTTTTCTGAATCCGGTAGTCACCGGAAGCGAGTGCAACCTCAATCACCTTACAAGTGCCATCATAAATAATGGTCAGCATACTCCGGGCGCCCGACAATTCTTCATTTGTCACACCCTCAATCGCGCAAAGTTGGTCGAGCACTCGGGGGAGCCCCTGATCTCCAATTTGTCCCCGCGACATGAAATTCCCGTTATCTAAGGGTTTTCTGGCATGAAAGATTTAAAACCCCGGTGACAGCCAAGATGCATCCCTTCTACTTCTCTCAAGTGTAGGTTGAAAGAAAACCAACCTTTTAAGTCCACGCAGGTCGCCTAGATAGCAGAAATTTTATTTACTTATATTAGACAGCGACAATATGCGCCACTTGTTATCTTACTCATTCCCGAGAAGTGTGATCTACACGAGAGATTTTATACGCTAGAACTAGATTAATCCGTAGAAGTGATTCAAATCCTGACTGATTAAAGCGGCTACGATCACAACCAACAGCTTCCTAGAAGGGCACCGCAAGCGGTTCGAACACGCCATCGCAATTGATCAAATCGACGCGTTTCCAGGCAATCAGAAAGTCATCATCCTTTGGTCTCAGTAAATGCCTGCACCGGCCGCCATAGGTGGTCTGCTTGTCCAGTCGGTATTCCAACATCATCAAGGTGGAATAAGCGAGGATTTCGCCCGGCTCGCCGTAGGCTTCGTCAATCTCAACGTTACTAACGAAATGGCAGGTGCGGCTGGGCGGTTTCTGCGCATGAATTTGGGGATGGTGCAACCTGGATAGGCGAGTTTTCATAAGTTCACGATCGTCAAAGAAGATGGACACAGTCTCGTATGGGTCTTTTTGACCTGGATACGCGGGCACCCAATAGTAGCCGTCTTTGGCGAACAGGTTCATCCATTCGGCGAAACGGCGCTCGTCGAGAAGGCGGACTTCCCTGTAAAGGAAACTTTCTATATCGGCGCGCACGATGGGCCGGCCCGACTCAGCGTCCGCCACACATATAGTCGACCCAAGCGAGTTGCTGATTGCGGGCCCCGGATTCCGATGTGCCATGCGCACCATAGGAACCCTGATTGTCAGTCTCCATTTCTTCGTTCATTCCACGCGCTAAAACTACCCAGTCCGAACTTTGTGTGGCCAAACCCTCCTGACAGCGCACCCACACCTCCATGTCATCCGACATAACCATACCCGAGGGAGAGTGCGAGTTGTTATTGCTGCGCAGTGACGCCCTCCACATCTCGTCGGGCGCCCCCTTTAGCTTGAGTGGAATGATTAGATTCTCGGTGCAATTTACCGATATTGGGTTCATCACCCTGATATGCTGGGTCAGATGCTGGACTGACCAATGCGGATAAAAAATGCTATTATGCGTTTTGACGTTCATAATATCTTTGGCACGCTCTCCATAGGTCGCTTCCATTGCCGATTTGTAACGGTCATAGACCGGCCCGCTGTTGGGCTTGTCCATGGCGAATCTATCCATAAAAACATGACCGTACCGGTGACCGCCGAGAGGCAGGGACTCCCAATGATCACTCAGCGAAGAATTATCTGAAACCATCTTAACCTTACCAGCTTCATCTTCTTCGGCACCCTCGCGCCGGAACTGCCGGCCACCATCGTCGGTAGTCGATATATGCGTGAACATTATGTGATAAACATCCGTCTGGTTTTCCATCTGGAGCTTCCAGTTGGCAGCAAACCGATAGCGAAACATACCGGCACATGCCTCCACTTCGCCATCGGGAGACCTGTCAAGGAATGAATCTATATGATTTTTCATCGGGCCTAGAAACTCGAAGATGTCGGGCCCCTCATCGCTCAGGCTCCCGAACACGAAACCTCGATAGATATGCATCCGTGGCAGCTTCGCCAGATCCAACTGTTCCGATTTGAGAAACCCATCGGGGTACCGTTTGGGGTAGGGTGCGCCGGCAAAACCTCCGTCAGTATTGAAGACCCATGCATGATACGGGCACTCAAACCGCTTAGCGTTACCTCTCTGTTCAAGACACACCTGCGCACCACGGTGGGTGCAGCGGTTGAACATCACATGTACCTCGCCGTCCCGGTGACGGCTCATAATTATCGGCTGGCGCGCGATCGTCGTGGTGATGTAATCGCCCGGTTCCGGGACTTGACTTGTGTGTCCAAGAAATAGCCACGAGCGCCCAAAAATGCGATCCATCTCGATGTCGAAGACCTCGGGGCTGATATAGAAATCCTTGTGTACCCGATCAGGTTTCACGAGCGCACGCAATGCGTCATTATTATAAGCCGTCATAATCAATGTCCTGATATGAAACGGTATAATGTCATTAAAGCCCTCTACCCTATTGATAGCAAAGGTTTTGATACATACCGTCAACCTCACTTGCGGGTATATTATTGTATAAAAACGTTAGATTAAGATAGTTGCCTTGACGCGGCCCGGGCTTTATCTGAACTGCGAATCGGTAAATCGACGAGTAAAAGACGATACACGGAAATACTACTGGATAAATACCAAGTGTTAGAGATTGTGAGAAAACATAATTAACGGAGAACCCCGTAAAAAATTATGACAAACCCTGAATACAATAAACCGTTCGATACTCAAGGAGGCGACTTCAACTTCGACAATAGCTTTGCTCGGGAACTGGAGGGCTTTTTTGTTCCTTGCAAAGCCTCGAAAGTGCCGGAACCATGCCTTCTCGTTTTTAACCAACCACTGGCAGAAGAACTCTTCCTGAACTCTCGCAGGCTCCAATCACCGCTGGGTGCAGATATCTTCTCAGGCAATCGGATACCAGTTGGTGCCTTTCCCCTGGCACAAGCCTATGCAGGTCACCAGTTTGGAAATTTCTCGCCCCAACTTGGCGATGGTCGCGCACTTTTGTTGGGTGAAATTATTGATACTCGCGGGAAGCGTCAGGATGTCCAGTTAAAGGGCAGTGGCCGGACGCCGTTTTCTCGTAGCGGAGACGGCAAGGCAGCGCTTGGACCGGTACTTCGCGAATATCTTATTAGCGAAGCTATGCATGCTCTTGGTGTTCCAACCACGCGCTCTCTGGCCGCAGTTGCGACCGGCGAAAAGGTATATAGAGAAATTGCAATGCCAGGAGCAGTTCTCACACGGGTATCTGCAAGCCACCTTAGGGTTGGTACATTCGAATTTTTCGCAGCCCAGGGTAAGACGGAAATGGTTCGGCGACTGGCTGATTATGCTATATCACGTCACTATCCGATAGCACGTGATGCTGAGAACTCCTATCTGGCTTTTTTCAAATCAGTCGCAAACGCTCAGATTGACCTTGTTGCCCACTGGATGAGCATTGGGTTTATCCATGGAGTCATGAATACTGACAATACAACGATTTCCGGCCAAACGATTGACTATGGTCCATGTGCGTTCATCGATATTTTCCGCCCAAACACCGTGTTTAGTTCTATCGATGCGCAAGGACGTTACGCGTATAATAATCAACCCTCGATACTTATATGGAATTTAATGAGGCTGGCTGAAACTCTTGTGCCGCTCATCCATATCGATAAAGCTCGTGCAATTGACCTATTAACCGATGAGATTGAATCCTTCGAGACCATATACAAAGATATTTGGCTTACTCATATGCGCGCCAAGATAGGTCTGGGTACAAGAGAAAATGAAGACTTTAAACTTATTCAGGGCCTCCTTAACGCGATGCAAGAAGGTGAAGCCGATTTTACACTAACGTTCCGTAGACTGTCAGACGCGATACGCGGGCAGAATTCTAGAACACGTCGGTTATTCAAAACCCCAACCCCCTATAATTTGTGGGAGTGTAAATGGCGTTCCCGGTTGAAAAGAGAACCAGCCTCTTGTGAAGAACGGGCAGTGAAAATGGATAAAGTCAACCCAATTTACATTCCACGTAACCACAAAGTCGAAGAAGCCCTCTCGCGGGCTGTCGCCCACAGCGATCTGTCAGAATTTAAAAATTTATTGTCGATCGTCTCAGCCCCATTTGAAGAGATTTCGGGTCGCGAAAGTTATGCAGAACCAGCGCCAAAAACATCCGTCCCTTACCAAACTTTCTGCGGCACCTGATCCTTCAGCGTCGAAGAAAGTCCTCAATGGGTTAGGGGATTTCACCATCATTGGTTCGACTCGCGTCATCCTTTAGTAGTTCCACCGTAAATAGACTTCATTTGAATGGGCTCGTTGCATACGTTTCTCGAAAGAGTGAGTTAGGCCTCTATATTCGGGCACTACGACCTTAAAAAATCCCAATTTCGACCATACCAAAAATGTTTATATTGCGAGTGAGAATCAACCGCATTATAATTCGAGATGTAATTCTTTCCTTTAGACTGTCCTTTGATGGCCAAAATATGCGGAGAACGAATGTTCAATTTTAAATTTAATCTCAGATACGCGTCCTCAATTACCGCCCTGATAATACTGTTTACCTCCCCCGCGTCGTCCCATGCGATTGGGGAAAACGGATCGGGAATGAGCCATGCCGTTATGGACTTAAGCCACTCCGTAGTACTCATTTTAATGGGTATTTTAGTTGCAGGGCTGATGTTGACCCGAAAAAGGCTTCTGGTAATTGCCGGAAATATTGGTCTACTCGGTTTTCTTGTCTGCCAAGCGTTCTTACATACTATCGAGAACAGTATTTTATCGGGTTTTGAGTTCTTTGCGGGCGCAGCCCTTGTTTCATTAGCCTCATGGCGCGCTATTTACTTGGTTATTTATTCTTCAAAGCGGGTGCGAAGTAGTGGAAAAACACTTCTCCATTTTTCGTTAAGTTGGGTGGATAATTACCTGAAGTTCCAGAATGCAAAGGCTCACTGTGATATCCCCTGCAAAATATATGATCCTGCGATTGCGACGGTGTCCGCTCTATCCGTTATTCGGTTAATCGATATAATAAACGAAACCACCTCAACTGACGGTGAGGCGAGTGTTGAATATCAAAATACAATCGCCAGATGCGTTCAGCGTAAAGAAGAGGAAAGTGAAAAGCTGAAGCAGGAAATTCGAATTATTTGGGGCGATTATTTTAAGGGCCCACAAATAGAATCGTTTCCCGAAATCCACGATTTAACGCATCAAATTATGCTTCTAGCTAGCGCTGCTAAGCAGAAAGTCGATCGGGAGGAGGCGCTTAAACTACTAGAGTCTGTCAATAAATTTTCGGAAATCTTCTGGTCTACTAAAGATGTAGAAACTGAACGAAAAGTAGCCCCTTACCCTCCTAGTCTCGAAGTAGTACGGCCGAAATAATGAATGGTAGATAGAATTCCATGGAAGGTATTTCGAATCTCAGGGAATAGTATGCGACCGACTATAAGGGATGGAGATTATGTTGTAGCAACAAAATATAAAACACGGCCTGTAAATGGTAGTGTTGCCGTTATCCAACATCCCATTTTAGGTAGGCTAATAAAGCGGATCAGGTCAATTCCGGGGACGGAGACATTTAGTGCCTCGGGTGACGATGATTTATCTATCGAAAGTCCGAGTATCGGGACGCTGAAAGAACACGAGATCGAATATCAAGCGAAGTGGCGTATCTCTCCCGCTGGGATTTCTCGGCTAAGAATTAGTGACACTCCTGCTCCGTAACTTATTTCATCGAGAATACTGTCCCAGACATAGCGGTCTGACAGACAGGTGATTGACACTGATTACCGAGAACTGCCATAGACCGCGATGGCATGTATATTTATTTCATTTTTTTTATTTGGTTAGGTCAAATCCGCTCTTGAGGTTAAGAGGGGTTAGCCGCCATAAACTTGACCATTTATGCCTATTCGAATTGCTTTATGAAATTTTCGATGTCTGTCATCTCCACCGGAGGTAATCATTTGCCAAACTATTGTTCCATCTGGCGCTATTTCTATCAGCTTATCTGAAGCTGAACCGAGAGTGTTACCATTCGGCAGTCGATTGGCCTCACGATTTGTTCTCAACTCTCGTTTACCGTCGGGATGCGTCCAACTCCATACTATTTCTTCTGTATCGAGATTGAATTCTACGAACCTATGAGGGCGGCGCAACGCCAATAGCATATTACCGGTACTGAGTATCTCGGGCTCATGATTTCTTCCACCCTTGATTCTCCCGCCTGTCTTAAGTCCCGTTCTTCTATCATGGGCCTTGAAAGTCCAGTCTCGAACTACCCGACCGTTATGTCCGACCTCGGCGACGGTATTGAAATTTCGTATACTCACAAGAGTATTACCATTCTTTAACCGCGAAACTGAGTTGGTGTGCATCCAGCCCTCAGCCTCAATATCGGCGAATGGTTTACGATCGTAGTCAGCAATCCCATTCCATGACCAAACAATCTTCCCCGCGGTATTCACCTCTCGGATCACATCTTCGCCTTTTTCACTCCAGCCCAGGTTATACAAAGTATTACCGTTCGCCAGTCGGTCAGCATCGTGAGATGCCGCCGGGTCTTTGTGAGACCAAACCACTGACCCTTCAATGTTGACCTCGTAAATCCCGGATCCCCTGATAGTTATCAATACATTGCCATTTCCCAATTTTGTTGCGTCCAGAATTGCTCCCGACATGGATCCAGGCGGTATGTATTCCCACAAAATGTTGCCAATAAAGTTAACTTCGACAACTCTCGGGTGGCGGGCATCAGTCATGTCAGCTAAAAGGGTTGTCCCGGGAAAAACCCGTTTTTGATCCAGATGCGTGACCTTAAAGTCAGCCGAGAGAGATGAGTTAGCAAATAAAAACGCTGAAAATGTGAACAATAACAATCGAAACATTTGTTTTTCCAAAAGACCCCATTGGTTATCTGCGAAATTTGACCTCAGAACTGTGAAGGCAACATAATTAAGTTTTTTGGCAGTACACCGGCCAGATTCTCTTTGAATTTTCCGGCATAACCATCCCGTTTTCAAGCTTCACGCCCACCAGAACCGGAGAAAACCTGTTTTTCTTTAACTCGTCCGCTACAAAAAGACTGCTTTTATAGAAAGCTACTGGATCAATATACACTCGTCTTTTTATCTTAACTTTGTGCCCCTTGACTTTGTATTGGCTACTGGGGCTTGCATATACGTTCATGTGGAGATGTGGGTAGCCGAATCCACCGAAAGCGCGTCCACCTTTTGTCCCGGTGTCACCGGAAATCGCAACTATATCTCCTGCTTTAAAGTTTTCTCCAAGCCGGAGTTCGGGTAATTTTGAAAGGTGTTGATATTTTGTATAGGTCCATTCTTCAAAGCCGGTATCTTCTGGCCTGTGCTGCATCCAGATTACCTTTCCGACCAGCCGACCGCCTTCACCTATATGTATGACCTTACCATCAGCGGCAGCCAGCAAAGGGGTACCGATTTTTAGTGTGATATCCATACCTCCATGAAAGCCATTATTCGAATGCGGAGCCCGAAGACTTCCGTCATACCTTGTTGGAGACCCGAATGGCGATGAAATTTGGGGACAAGTAACGCCGGCGGGGAATCTTGGCTTTAATCCAGTCGCAATTAAGCCTATTTTTTGCTGCCCTTGAACTGACAGCTGACCGTAATGTGCTACTCCTCTAAGTTTCGACCAATTGATTTCGGCATTAGCCTTGGTTGTGAAGCCCAACATTAATACACCCGAAATTAGGCATATATATTTCAACTGTTTCCAGATTCCCGAAGATACAAATTGGGCGGACCCATTTAGATGAAGGCCGCAGGTCGACGCCGCTATGCGATTTTTTTTATATTTCGCGTTTGTCACTAAACCAGCACATTCCCAGATTTTATCTTATGATCTTAGCTACTATTTAAGGAAGAAAAATTTTTAAGGTAACCAAAAGAAGTTTACTATTTCATAAATATTTTGCCGCGCAGTCGACGTGCGACATCACCCTACCTTTTTTATTTCGTCTGGCTCTGTCACGGTGTTCCAGCAACTCGTCTCAATCATTCGATTGGTTTCAGGGTTGCGAAAAATATTTGGCGGATCTCGGCCCTCCGCCACATCACTCAACGCCGCACGCAATTTGCGTCGGTTGACGGCGATCCCCGAATCGATCAAACCAAGATTCTCCGCCGCATGTACCGCTATGCGACGCTGGCCCTCCTGCGCCTCCATGTCGTCAGGGCTGCGTTGCTTATCCTCGTAGGGCCGCTCTCGAAGTTGGCCTGGTCGGATATCCGTCATTGTATCGGTCCCTGCTACCCAATCCGGATCCGCAATTCCGTCTTTCGCCGGCCACGCACAGATAGAAATTCCGTAAACCGTCTCGTTATCATTTGGAACGCACCAAATTACTTCGGTTGCTTTCTCGCGCCATATGGGGACTTCACCACGCTGGTGTATATTTGCGACCAGTACAATGTTCGGAAGTATGACTTCAGAGTGACGCTCCAGATGATTCCCGTTGGGGAGTTCCTTATCCAGATTATAGCGCATGCCGAGCGCAGTTTCCTCGAAACCAATCTTTGGCCACGACCCTTGAGTAAGTACACTATTAAACTGGTCACCCGAAATCATTTCGTGCAGCACAACAAGATGCCATGGATCAAGAGCATTTTCCACGTGCTGCAGCCAGTTACAATCGCGAACATAGCCTAGCGAGTGATCGCCCCAGAGCTTAAGTCCCTTAAGAACAACGTCATCGCGCCCGCGGGTATCTAAAATATCAAACATAGGAAACAGCGGCTTTATCTCAGGTGGACCCATATAAAGAAAGACCAGTCCTCCGTATTCATAGACGGGGTAAGCCGGTTGCCAAACGTCCATTTTTTCAGTGAACTCCGGCCGCTCGCACGGCATTTCGATACAGCGGCCTTCTGTATCATATAGCCAGCCGTGGTAGCAGCACCGAAGTCCACGCTCTTCAACGCGACCATACTCCAACGATGTGCCACGGTGTGCACAGTGAGGATCGAGGCAGCCGACACGGCCCTGCCCGTCTCGAAAAAGCACTAGGTCTTCGCAAAGGATACGGATTTTATACGGCAAGTCGTTAAGCTCCTCGGATAGGCAGGCAGGCTGCCAATACCGGCGCAACAACTCTCCCATAGGAGAACCCGACTCGACGTTGACCAGGTCGTGATCTGGCTCGGGGACCTTGTATCCATATCGCGATTTCATGAAGTTTGCCTGGTCCGCAGTTGACAACACCTTAACGTATCTAATTCCTGCCTGAAGCGATCGTGGGGCCTAAAATAATTGGGAACGGCAATCATGCCACGGCCTCGGAGCGCTCACTGATCGGGAACACGGACGTCCACCCGTTAGTCTCAATCGCCCGGTTTGCATTGATATCGCGGACAATGTTCTGGGGATCGCGACCCTCCTGCATGTCGCGTACCGCCTTTCGTAGGGCTCTGCGAAGTAGCACGATCCCTCTATCGGAGTGAGCTAGGTTCTCAAGCTCGTGTATGGCGATAGTGCGCTGACTTTCTTGCGCTTCCATATCGTCGGGCCACCTTTGCTTTTCCTCATATGGGCGCTCACGCAGGTTTCCCGGTCGAATTTCGGTCAATGTATCGACACCGGCCTTCCAGTTCGGATCGGGCTCGCCATTCTCCAGCGGCCAAGCGACAATGGATATGCCAAAAATCTGCTCATTATCGACCGGAACGCACCAAGACATCTCCCGGCATTTGTCCTTCGCCTTAGGCGCCTCTCCTTTCTCGTGAATGTTGGCGACCATGAACAGATTGGGCAGAATGCATTCTGTATAGCGAACGATATGGTTACCGTTGGGTAAATCACGCCCCGATCTGTATCGAACGCCGATTGGCGTTTCCTCAAATGCGATTTCTGGCCAATCACCAGAGGTCACCGCGCTGCCAAATTGATCGCCAGAGATCATATTATGAAGAATGAGCAGATGATATGGGTCCACCACATTCTCAAAATGCTGTAGCCAGTTACAGTCGCGCACGAAGCCGATTGAGTGGTCCTCCCATAATCGCATACCTTTCAATTGGGAATTCTCCCAATAGTCGGGATCTATGGTGTCGTATAGAGGCAACAAGGGTTTCTTCTCTGGCGGACCCATATAGATGAAGATCAAGCCGCCATGCTCCTGAACGGGGTAACCCGGCTGGCGGACGTTCATCGCTTCGACCATACCGGGCTTTTCGCACGGCATTTCTACGCAAACGCCTTGTGTGTCGTAAACCCACCCGTGGAAGCAGCAGCGAATGCCAGCCGCCTCTACCCGCCCATATTCAAGAGAGGTTCCACGGTGGGCACAATGAAGTGCAAGGCAGCCAACATTTCCCGACAGGTCACGGAAGACTACCAAGTCCTCACACAGAATCCGGACCTTTCTGGGCAAATCGGCCAATTCTGTCGACAGACAGACGGGCTGCCAATAGCGTCTCATAAGTTCGCCCATGGGCGTACCCGGGTCAACATGGGTTAACGCCACGTCCTCTCTAGGTTCACTCTGGCCGTATGCAGACTGCAGTGTCATATTTCCCTCCGTGGAACCACTTTGCTAGAGTTTTCTCTCAAGTGCAATCACGCAACGCTTAGGGCGATCTGCTCGAATTCGCTTTTCTGGATCGTGTCGTCAAGACCCCAGCGTTCGACCTCCCGCATGAGTGTGTCAAATTCATCACGGCTAATCGGCTCATTAATAAATTTTTCACCGCGGCCAAACTTTGAATAGTCCCAGTCTTGCTCGGCAAATTCGGGAGGATTGGAGTATCGCCACAGTTCCAGAAAGGGTTTCATATCGGCTTCGATTGCCTCTTCTGCTCGCTGCAATCCGCGGAAATATGCCTGCAACACAGACTTAGGATAACGCTCATCAACCCACCACAATGTTTTGAATTCACCTCCGATCACCTTGCGACAGCCGAGCTGTTCAGCCATATCAAGTTGTGGTGGAAGCAGGCTTGCCGCCTCAAACTCTCCATCCATCAGTGCTTTTAAACGCGCGCCAAATCCACCTACATTGACCGGCTTGATCTTCTCTAAAGGCATGTGCTTCTCAAGATGAAATGGCACGTTGAAGTGACTGCCTGCACGCAGACCAACCGCGATGGGAATATCGGCCAGATCTTCTGGTGCGCGAATATCGGAGTCGTCTCTCACATAAATGCCCCAAGGCGACACGCCATGTACATCCGGCACAAACTTTCCCATGCCAGCTCCAGCGTTCGAGATACTCCCCCAGGCGCAGGCCGATCCAATCGCCTGGTCACCTTGCATAAAAGGCTGGTCTTGCGGTCTTTCTTTATAGGCATCCTTCCAACGAACCATCTGCCCCTTAAGAACATCCCAGAGGATCTCTACCTCCAAGCCTTCGTCCCGCCAGAAACCCTCTTCCAGCGCCACGTATTCGTTCAACCTCATACCAGTTGGGAAAACCTTAACATTCGCCATAGATAATAACTCCTTTTTTCCTTTTGTCAGACTTTCAACCTTGGAAGTCCGACCACAAATCGTAGTTTCTCTATTCGAAATTGATTTTATATTGCAACATTCTAATCCTCAATAGCGAATCACAATCACGGTTAATATGATCTGATGAACCCGCCAAGAGCCAAACCGCAAAGCGCTGATATTGATAACACTGGGTCGCAACCACGGGCCGGTGTCCGTTCTGTGGAGGTTGCAGCACGTCTCATGGAAGTGTTAGCTAAAGCGCCAGCCGCGATGAATCTTAAGGACTTAGCGGCGTGCGCCGACATGTCAATGAGTAAAGCACATAGATATCTCGTAAGCTTGGGTCGAGCGGGCTTAGTGGATCAAGACACGGTCACGGGCCGCTACGATTTGGGCCGGCTCGCGCTCGCGATGGGATTAACTGCTCTTGGGCGGATGGATACCGTGCGATTGGCGATGGAAGCTCTGCCCACATTAAGGGATAACGTCCAAGAGACGGCCGTATTAGCAATTTGGACGGAGAACGGGCCCACAGTAATTCGTTTTGAGGAAAGTGCTCATCCAGTACGGATGAATATACGTCCCGGTTCAATTTTACCATTATTGCGGTCTTCAATCGGCCAAGTTTTTGCTGCCCATATTCCCAAGTCCGAAATCGCGCAAATTATTGCAACAGAACGAGGGGCACTCGGCGGGTCCGTTCCGTCGTCAGAGACTTTTGAACGTCTGCTAGACGACGTGCGTGCTCGCGGTCTAAACCGCAATGTCGGTGATTATGTTCGGGGAGTAAGTGCAATGTCTGTACCGGTTTTTGACGCTCATGGCCAGATTGTCGCCGTTATTGGCGTGCTTGGTCACGAACCAACATTGGACACCTCGTGGGATGGGCCAATTGCATCCACCCTTCTACAGGCTGGAGATGAGATCTCGCAGCGACTTGGGCACCGGGTCAACAAAAGATAAAACGCGATAAGAAATTATCCGCGTTCGAGGGAAACTCGTGATCCGCGAACGCAGTGTATATGTCAAAGGGCCTCACCTCTTCTCTCGCGAAAGTCAGATGGACTATCCATCGTGCTTATGCATACTCTCACCTACTAGTAAAAATATATTGCGAATAGGAAAACTGCCTGATGGCTAAATTTCTGATTCAACCGCATGGCAGACTCAATGATTGGGTCGCCGAAAAGAAGGGATATTTTGTCGATGAGGGCCTCAATTACGTTTTAAATGCTGAGGTAGCAGAAAAATCGACCCCACCGTTGGCCGAGGCCCTCGATCCCAACGCTCCAATCAAAGAAAATCTTTACGGCGCGTTTGAACGCTACGCTGAGGGACACGGCCGCAAAGGTACCCATAAACATGCTGGTGATGTCAGCTGCGCTTGCCACTGGACAGTCAATCAGTCGGCTAGTCTTCAGGATGGCATAATGTACGGTAACGCGTACAGCGTCTGCGAGGCGGCAATCATGGTGCCTCCCGGATCAAGCGCGACAAAACCGGAAAAACTCGCGGGCGTCGAAGTTGCAGTAGGTTATCATTCGGGCAGTCACTATTCCGCGCTTCAGGCACTCGAAGTGTTTCTCGAAGAGGACGATATTGTTTTAAAATTTGTTGGCACATCTTGGTCGCGAGTCGATGCCGCGCTCGCAGGTAAAATTCCCGCCGTGAATGTTTGGGGGCCACAGCTTTATATATTGGAACAGCGTGGTTTTACACGCGTCGTTTCAACGACTTTCATGATGGGATACATTTTCCCACGCGATGCCGAACTCGAAGACGTCGAAAAATATATTCGAGCTCTAGTGCGGGCTCAGGCCGACATCGACGCAACCCCCGAAAAATACAAACGTTACTTCCTCAATGAAATTCCTGAACGTTATTTGAACAACGTAGACGTCCGACGGTTTGGCGTTGGTGAACGGATCGTCCCCCAACCTTATACTCGAGATATGTTTGACAAAACCCAGACTTGGATGCACGAACGCAAGCTTTTCAACGTCGGCTCAGAAGCAGGGGTATCATACGAAATCGCCGTTCATCGGTAGCAGCCGCTGTCAGGGCCGCACCAAAACTAGGAAAGTCGCCAATTCGACGGATACTTCTCTTCCGGAAACGTTTAGTAGAAATTTCCCGCGCCAATCTCCATTGGCGGCGCGTCGCTCTCAAGCTGGACACCCACGGGATCCCCGCCATTTGCTACAATCTGGATTTGGGTGCGTAATTTACGGCGAAGCATTGATACACCTGTGTCACTCGAGCCAAGACGCTCCTCGCTATGCAACGTAATCGGACCCTGTCCCTTCTGGATTTCCCAGTCGCCTGGCATTTTCCAGCGCTCTTCATCGGTCATATCTGACCACTTCTTTTCGAGGATTGGCGCCGTAACGAGAGGAACCCCCTCAAAATCTAGCGGCATTCGGGTTATGTGAAAGGTACGGTGGTGGGTGTCGTCAATCGGTACTAGCCAGCCCATGCTCTCAGCGATACCCGCCGAGAGCTGGATATTTGGGACGCTTCTTAGGCTTGGGAACATCACATGGGTGACCCGGTCCATCGTACGGCCATCAGGAAACTCTCGATGGGCAGTATATTGCATTCCTAGTTTCGTATCATGCCAAGCGACCTGCGGCATTACCGCCATCTCTGGATTAAATTGCGGTCCAGAAAATGCAGTATGCAGTATCACCACGTGAAACGGATCCATCGTATTTTCCCAGTCTTGCAGCCAATTCCACGGGATGATTTCCTCGGTTTCATCACCACCGACGCTATAACTCGCCGCATCAGGCACGATCTTTTCATTTGGACAGAGGTTTTCAAATGGCGCCCACCGGGGTAGTGCTGGTTTTTTTTCGAGCGGACCTAGATAGGCAAAGACCAGACCGTAGCGTTCCAATACTGGATACCAAGGTTGGCGGCACCGTTCACGAAAAGCAGGTTTATCCGCAACTTCACAGGGCTGCTCCAAGCACCTCCCCTCGGTGTCAAACAACCAGCCATGATAAGGGCATCGAATTCCACGCTCCTCAACCTTGGCAAAGGCCATAGGTGCCCCCCGATGTATACAACGCGGGGTGATCAAACCCGGCAAACCTGATCGGTCGCGGAATAAGACCAAATCTTCGCCGAGGACTCGAATTTCTATGGGGCGTTCACCTAACCGTTCTGCGATCTCGATTGGATGCCAGTACCGGCGCATGAACTCCCCACATGGGGTGCCGGGGCCGACCTCGGTAATTTCGCTATCATGAGTGTGCCGCGACCTCCCATATGCGCTTCCTGAAGGTTCATTCGTTAATACACTTGCCATCGCTCTCCCCCCACTGCTCTTCTCCTATTTGACCAGCCGAAAACGTATCGATCAAGTGACGGGTGGGCTACCCACCAGCAAGGGCCGCGGGGTATCTGGCTATCAAGCCGCTATTTATCTGTTGATAGAGTTCTGGCGTGAGGACGCGCTGGATAACGGTCTCTATCAATTCCACTGGGTAAATTAAGCTGATTATCTATCCGTTTCCGGGCTCGCCGCGATAACCCGCGAGATATGGTAACGATCCGGGCATCTGTATTAGCGACAACGCCCCTACCTCGAAAGCATTAAGGATGAGGTATAAATCCAAGTTGGGAGCTTTGAGCCAAACACGGCCCTAGCCCCCACCTTCACAAACCATGACCTTTGATCTGAGGCTGATCACCCGGTCTGCGACCTAATTGCTTACTGAAAGTTCAGCCGGCTCCCGGTCCGACTTCCACAATTCAAGGCAAAGGCGCTGAAATCCCCAATCCTTGCCATTGTATGCGCAGAACACAGTTATAAGGCCGCGGCAGAGGGGCCTTAGGGACTTTCTAGGAAACCGATTGTGGTCGGCGTGAATAGCAGATTTGGAATGGTTGTAAAGGGATCCAGCTTAGTCGCCCAGCAATGAAAAAAGCAGCAATGATTTTAGGGCGACCGGCTGAAAAAGGGAGGTCGAGTACCAAAAAAACCCTTTAACTCAGTGAGTTAAAGGGCTGATTTTTAGTTGCGGGTGCAGGATTTGAACCTGCAACCTTCAGGTTAAAAGCGCGCAGGTTAAATTGGAACTTTTATGGGGCATTAGAAACCGATCACTATTTGATAAAAAATACAAAGCTGAGCGATCCAGCTGCCGGCGAATGTAATCGTTCGTCCGGTTGGGATCCCTAATACATACACAAAGTAGTGAGCTACTCGGAGCCAAAAATAGGCTACAGCTGCTGTTGCTGTAGCTTCATTTGTGGCGTTAGCCAAATGGGCTACAAATACAAGCGCTGCAAACGGTACCAGGTTTTCGATGGCATTATAGTGCGCTCGCTTAGCCCGCTCAGCCCAAAACGGCAAGGGCGTTCCATCCGCCTTATATGTTAGGGATGCAATCAGACCTACATTTACGATATGTGCCAATATGTATGGCAACCACATCAAAATAGTTAAACCCGATATCCACGCAACCATTCCTAATTCGGTAGTCATTTTTTTACTCCTCATTTTTTCCTTGATCAGACCTAACCAGACTATATCAAGAGGTCGATGCGGGAAAAGCTGGAACTGGCGTGGTTAAATTAAGGCATTTAGGGCTGTCAAAACGCCCATGTTAATTGGTGAGCAAACCTAGTTTGACTATTGGATGGTTGATCCAACGTGATAATTTATAATTACGCTATCAAGAAAAAAGCCGTTAGATTATTTTGACGGTAACTTGTCAGCAAACCCATATTTGCATGAAAAATAACCTAGCACTTCTTCTACATCATTGATTTCATTATTTTCCAGAACCGGATTTAAACCCGCGACCTTCAGGTTACAAGCTTCTGACACACGGACAATTAAGCGAGGCCCGTCTCCGTCCGACAGATCTATTTTAGCCTCAATGGCTGCCGATTTTTCGGATTGCCTGGTCGATAAGCTTCCGAAAGGTGTCGACACGACCCTCGTCCGCCCCGATCGCGTCGTAAAAACTCAGCATCTCGTAGCTTGCCTGAGGCGCGCATCCCCTGAGCATGACACCCTTGATAAATCGTTTGACCGGATGTCTCAGTAACAGGTGATTGACCCACCAGCGCGAGGCCAGGGTAGTGACCACAAGACAATGGTTAAGCCCTTCCAGCGCCGGCATGATTGTGCGCTTATCGGGCGTATGGGTGAAGGCGATACGTGGCCCCCAAACCCTATCAAACCAGCCCTTTAGTCGGGCGGGCACATTGAACCACCAAGTCGGAAACACGAGGATCAGGGTCTTCGCACGTAGAAGCTGCGCGATCTGGTCTGCGACCTCGGAATCGTTGAAATCATCGGTGAAATAGCTTTCCCGCTCGGCTACTGTCAGGCTCGCGTTGAATTCGTCGGCATAGAGATCCAAGTGCTCGTAGACGATCCCTTGCGCTTTCAATCCCACTTCCACTCGGTCAACCAGATGGTGGCAAAGGCTATCCTTCAGAGGGTGACAGGATACTAAAAGGCAAACAGGTTCGGTCATTGGTCAATTCCAGATCTTCGGATTCGGACCTCATATTTGCCCGTAAAAAGCAAGACGGGCAAGCACCCAAAACCCCCGGATCTCAGGTATCCTGCGGTAATGGCGTCAGGCACAACGCAGCCATTCTATATTTGTGTCATACTTCGGGCCACTGATGGTGCATTTCAGTGAATAAGTTCTACACCGCAATCTTTGAGATAGTTTACAATGGGAGCATCACAGTATGCGACTCTCAGTATGGTACTGTCTTCCGTCTAACCACAGCCGCCTTGTTGCACGCATCTAAAAACTCTCCATATTCGCAATGTTCTGCGTGATCAGGGCACACCTCGGCATCTAATAATTGCTTGATCTTGGTCAGGGTCGGCTCAATCCAGGAGCCATCACTTTTATATGGGAGTATCGTCATCTTGAATCGCATGGTAGCGTAATCCTGATGGAGGAATTGCGCGTCGGTGAAACGATCTCCATCGCAATAGAGAAAATACCCTATATCAGATGTGTCGAGTCCTAACCGCCGCATTACCCAGACGTAAAAATCCATTTGGCGCTTGTATGAGGCCTTCCACCAATCATCAAGAGTGATTTCTTTGTTGGGAGATTTTTGAGAGGTGCTCTTGTAGTCCACAAGATGCACTTGGCCGGTCTGGATGTTTTGCCAAACATCATCCAGGCCGCCGCCAACTTTTAAATTTGTTTCCTCGTGGACGGTATTGAAACGTCCTTCGGCACCAAAGTGCAGACTTTGGGTCCATAGCTCAAACCTGTCATCGGCAAGAGGGATCAAATTCTCAAAACCATTTTCCTTGAGAAAGGGATGGCAGGTGCCCGCTTTCCTGTGCTCTTCAAAATCCCGCTTGAGTAGGACGTCTGTAGCTTCATTTATATTGTAGCCGGGAATACTGGGGAATTTGATCCCTTCGACTTGTTGGAGATAAAAGCACGCCGGGCACGCGATAAAATTTTCTATTCGGTAACGGCTTAATTCGTACGGTGCTGGGTTCTGTGGGTTGTATACACCGCGGTGTCTGGGCACTTTCGGTATCCTAAATTTTAGTCTCCACCCAATGTAAATAACCAGAAGCGAGGCGTGACCGTGGGTGGAGACTTA
Organism: Alphaproteobacteria bacterium UBA830; assembly: GCA_002295635.1. GTDB lineage: Bacteria > Pseudomonadota > Alphaproteobacteria > MPNO01 > UBA830 > UBA830. Next base: position 112,615 of record DBHK01000014.1, read on the forward strand.
TTGCGATCACAATGTCGGCGATTGCGTAGATTAGTTGCGTGGGCAGGATTTGAACCTCCGACCTTCGGGCTATGAGCCTTCAAAACAAGTTATGCACCCTCTAGCCCCAAAACCCTGCTGTCGCCTACAGAACCTGTGACGACCTCTAATCCTTGACCACCATACGTTGCCAACTTCCCGCAAATACTGTGGCAACCTCTAGGTTGTCAAGCGACCCCTGCGCCGTGCGGCGCTCGTCAGGTTACAAAGTATTAGGTGGTGAACACCGAGCTTCCGATTTGTGCGCCTCAGCCAAGGAAACAAGGTTTTGCGGTTTAGCGCCGACAGTTCCGTTTTTTTACTATCGGTATATATATCCACAGTCCTTGTAATATCCAACGCATGCAGGCACCAACAAGCGTTGGTTAAACGCAGTTCCACCCGAGAGAGAGTTCTTTACAAATTAATCCCTCAAATGCTGCAATATAAATTTTACCGTTTTGAAACTTCACCTCTGCCGGTCGCTTTGTCAGATTGTAAACTACAAGCCCGGACTCAAAAAGTTTATATGCGATACCGTCTGTAATCTCGGTCTTCCGACTAACAGGCTTACCTAGATCAATATCGTAAAAGTCATATAAAAAATGGTCGTGATCGCCGTTTGGTGTGTCGGAGTTGTTATCAGCGTATAGTATGTAACCATTTTCTGGAATTACCGCTGCCATAGCGGTAAAAAGTTTGGCGTACTTTCTATTTTGTTCAGAGTTCCGGTCTCCATCGGAAACTTCATTGGTTATTCGCCAAGGCTCTAACGCGATCAGCCTTGGTTCTCGAAGGTGGGTATTGTGGAAATCAATTACCTTTTCAATTTCTCTAATTTCTGAATAAGTATATGCCTCTTTGCTACGATACGGGTGTTTATACAATTCAAGAAAAACGCCATTGATGAGATCGTGAGTTGATTTATCCTTTCGCCAATTCACGTTCGCTAAAATAATAAAATTATCACCCATTCTTTTTCGAACAGCTGAGGCGATTGAGCGTCTCGCTCGGGCTATATCGGTTTTATCGACATTCCCGGGATGGTCGTTATGCCACCAGTCAAGCATTAAACCGTCGGATCCGAATTTCTCTGCTCTTTGGTGGGTTAGATTGGCAAAGTACGGTGGGAAGCGGGAATTCAAATAATCTAACCAAACGGTTTTTCCATATTCATCAGCATGGCTCCACTTTTTCTCTGTAATGAAAGGTTCCTGGCCAGGATAAGTCGACCATGGCTTCCCAACGTAATGATAGTTCCAATAAATCTCCATCAGAGAAAATTTGGTTGGGCTGCTTACTGGACGTGCTGTCCAGTAAAGCCCATACGGCGACCGCCCTTTTTGGGCGTTCCAAGCCCGGAATACATTAATGGTTTTGCGAAATAATAATTTTTTTTGGGTCGCCGAACCGTTCTTTTGAATAATCGGCGCTGGTGCGGGAGCATTGAATAAAGGGATTAAGTTACTTTCTTGCCCGCTAGCCGAGATACCCTCGCAACCAGTTACTAAAATAATAAATATGTAAGAGGCTATACGGACCAACGATTCTTCCAATTCGAAAAAGAAAAAAAACAGTTGGGTTATTTTGGCACCAAATTGGCACCAGAGCCATTTTTCCATAAAAAATGACCTAGCGCTTCTGCGACCCGCGCTTTGCCTTCCGCGGTCCGTGGTCCGGTGGACTTGCCCCCATGCATCCGACATCTGTTACGTCCGGTGACGACGGGGTTCTGGCAAAGGCGTGCCCTTGCGCGTTTTCGCGTGGCACCTCTGGCCCGACCAACTGGGCCCGAAACGCGTGTAGCGGTGCGCGGAACGCGGGCGGGGCCTGATCCGTAAACCTTTGGCATGAATTAAATAAGCCCAATTATCCTCTTAGACGTTTAAGTTTTTCCGTGACACTCCTGAATAACGCGGGCATGATACTCGAACATCAAGAGTAGGGCTGACGCCCTCGCCAACCTGCCTACCCGGCAAGGTGGTGCTCCGAAAGGAGGATGTGGCCATAGACGGCAACTAAAGGGTCTAAGCCATTTCAGAATGTCAGCCTTCCTCGGAACAACCGTAGGAAGGTTTTTTACATGGGTAAATTAATCAATCTTGGCTCGGCACCACCGCACGATCCGATGTTCGGCATTAGTAGAAGCAACATCGTTTCCCGGTTGACCCGGAAGAATTGGCGCAGGAAAGCTGCTGGGCGGGCCAAAGACGGCCGCTTCCTCTATGTCATGGTCCGGCTTGGGGAAGAGGAAATCGATGGGAAAAATCAGAAACGATATTACGTCCGAGTGCACCTTGGATTGCCCGAAGACCGCAGCCTTAATGCAGACTTCGACAAACTGACCGACGCATTGGCATATGCGAATGGCGAGGATGGCGCTGCGCTGGCTTCATCGACACACATGGCCAGTGCGGATCAAATTCCGGAGGACCGAGGCGCAGATATCTATGTCTCTGGTTTTACCGGACAGGGGGAAAATCGGCGCCATAATTTCACACTCCGATTACCCACCAAGGTTTAAGGACTTCCACGTGACGGACTGACCCACCTGACGGGTCAACGGCATTTGAACTTCAGATTGTGCGCCGGGGCATCCCGCCCAAAGCACTAAAGAGAGGTAAAGATGACAGAGAAGACCCCCCAAAGACGTCTGCTTGAAGCAATGGTGACAATTAACGCGATCAATAACGGCCGTCCGGTACCTGACATGGACAAAATCCACGGCGGTTGGGTAACGAGTGTATTGCCCGGCCAAAGTCGG
>DBHK01000016.1:0-40502 GCA_002295635.1 Alphaproteobacteria bacterium UBA830
TTCGCCATTCGTCTCTACCTTTGCTTGAACCCGCTACCGCGGGCATTTCCGTTTCACCGCCTTACAGCAGCATTTCCGACACTTTCAGCGCCTCCACCAAACACCGATTTGGAGCGGGTGAAGGGAATCGAACCCTCGTCGTAAGCTTGGAAGGCTTCTGCTCTGCCATTGAGCTACACCCGCTTGCAGTAAAAGCTCTGAGATTTTTCGTTATTTAGTCTAGTATGCCCATTCCTTGACAATTATGCCTCGGCAAAACCGAGAGCTTATATTCACCTTTAAATTCCAAACTCTAACTTTTCATCGCCATTTGGCTCATTTACTAACCGCTTTACGCCCTCGATACGCTCTGGTGGAGGGAGTTGGATTCGAACCAACGTAGGCTAAGCCAACGGGTTTACAGCCCGTCCCCTTTAACCACTCGGGCACCCCTCCAATATTTCCAGACCTATGCTTCGTCGCGGACGAGCGGAATTATGGGATTTAGCGCCGATTGTCAACGTCAAAAAACGCGCAGCCAGCCGTTTCCGCCCACCGTCGAACGGCGCAACGGATAGACGGCCGGATTGCCCGCTTCCACCAAAGTCATTATAGAAAGAGGTATGGTGGCACGCAAGCGCATTCAAATTTCCGGAAAACACATTCCGAGACGCCGACAAACGACCCGGTCAGAACAAGCCAAGCCATCTAGCGATTTTGGATGGATATATGGTCAACATGCCTGCATGGCTGCTGTCGCCAACCCCAGAAGAAAAATTCATCGCCTAGTTGCCACTAGAGAAGTCGGGGCCTCATTCGCAAATATCCATGCGGACATCACGGTCGAAATTATCAAAAGATCTGAGATTGAGTTATTACTGCCATCGGGTGCAGTTCATCAAGGCGTCGCCCTTCTTGCCAGCCCTCTACCAGTCGTTACGGTCGCGGATATCATCGAACGCGCTAAAAAAAATGAACGCATCCTCGTCGTGGCGCTGGATCAGGTCACCGACCCGCAAAATGTCGGCGCCATCATTCGTTCGGCATCAGCTCTCGGTGCTGATGCGTTGCTCGTACCCGACCGGCATACACCTGAGATTTCTGGTGCACTGACCAAAGCCGCCTCGGGCGCGGTGGAGAAAATTCCAATAATACGGCCTTCTAACTTGGTCAGAGCGTTGGAGACTCTAAAATCGGCAGGACTATGGGTTGTGGGTCTCGACGTAGAGGCCCCCAATTCTCTTTCCGAAGTGGATTTGCCGGGCAAATGCATCCTTGCCGTCGGTGCAGAGGGCAAAGGGCTGAGACGTTTAACCTCAGAAACCTGCGATCTGAGAGCACACATCCCAATGATTGGGGATATACAGAGCCTGAACGTATCTGCAGGCGCCGCTATTGCCCTTTATGAATGGAGCAAACAAAAGGGGACAAAATATTAAGTGTATATACACCTGATAACTCGATACAATCAAAACGATGATAATAATTTTGGCCGATTCTCTCGCCAAACTAGAATCAAGGTATCAATTGAAGAGAAATGAAATCTGTTTTTTTGGCGATAATCGCGATCATCATCACCAATACAACTCCTCTAGGCGCTCAAGAGGCAGGGTCGGAACCAGTAATTATCACGATTGAGGATGTGGCTGAGGTGCGAAATAGCATATTGGCTCAACTGTCCGCCTTTCGCGAAGATAATGCTATCGTCGCATTTTCATACGCGTCACGTGGAATTCGTCGATTATTCGATACACCCGAACTCTTTCTCGAAATGGTCAAAAAGTCATATCGGGAATTATATCGCCCTCAGTCATTTGAGTTTCGACCAACTACACAATTTGGTGATAAAGTTGTACAGCCTTTGGTCGTAGTAGGCCCATCGGGTTTGCCCAAAACCGTGGTCTACGTTATGGAAAAGCATCCCGACGGGCAATGGAAGATCAGCGCCTGCTTTTTTGCAGATAAAATAGGTAAAACTATCTAAGTACGTAACCCACTACGCCGAAAATAGGTGTTATTGTAATCAAACCTCGACCGTGGGATGTATTTATCTTTAGCGGAGTTATAGTGCAGTCGCCGAGAGAGGATCCGTGAATAACCGTACAGTAAATGATGCAACTGCCGTTCCAGGCCCCTTCGGTCAACCAGTACGGAGGATCGAGGATCCTGCATTGCTGACAGGTGCCGGCCGCTATGCTGACGACATCCATTTTCCCGGAATGCTTCAGGTAGCCTTCGTTAGGAGTGCATTTGCTCACGCCCTCATCAAAAGTATCGACGTATCGGCTGCGCGAAATACCGCGGGGGTGCTCGCAGTCTTTACGATGGATGATTTAAAACCGCATCTAACTTCTGATCGATTGTCTGTTGGCATGCCGAGCAAGGCCTACCAACAACTCCGCGACCGCCCTATTCTCGCAACCTCTGAAGTCTGCCATGTCGGTGAGGCGATCGCCGTTGTAATTGCCGAGGACCGTTATATTGCCGAGGATGCTGCTGCGCTTGTCGAGATAGACTACGAAGTTCTACCAGCCTCCGCGGATCCAGAACTGGCCGCCCAACCAGGGTCACCCCTCGCCCATATAGACGCTAAACATAATACGCTTGCAGAATTTTCTATGGGTTATGGTGATGTCAAGAATGCTTTCTCAGGCGGACCGATCGTGCTGAAAGAGAAGTTCTCTCTTCACAAGGGGCTTGGGATGGCCTTGGAGGGTCGCGGTCTGGTAGCACGGTACGATCCGATGGAAGATCGCCTTGTCGTCTGGCTAGCAACGCAGATGCCGCACATGGCACAACGTATGTTCATCAACCTTCTTGGGCGGAATGAGACAGACACTAGGGTTATAACGCCGGATATTGGGGGCGGCTTCGGGCCGAAGCTGGTGTTCTACCCCGAAGATATCGTGGTCGCGACAGCTGCGTTGATGCTTCAAGCGCCGGTAAAATGGATTGAAGACCGCCGCGAGCACTTCACAAGCTCTACTCAGGAGCGCGATCAAATATGGGATATGGAACTTGCGGTCGACGAAGGCGGTAAAATACTTGGAATACGGGGTACCATGATCCACGATCATGGGGCTTATACCGCTCGTGGCGTCAATGTAGCGCAGAACGCCGGCAGCATCGTCCCCGGGCCCTATGAGGTTGCTAATTATAATTTAGACATAAAGCTTGTCTTGACTAATAAACCTTGCGTGACTCCGGTTCGTGGCGCCGGGTACCCGCAGGGTAGTTTCGTAATGGAGCGCCTACTCGACCGAGCCGCCGAAAAACTCGGGCTCGGTCGCGATGAAATCCGAAGGCGAAACCTTATTCAGCCAGAGAATATGCCATATACTCGGCCACTGGCGAGCCGAGCAGACCCCTCCATGGTGATTGATGAAGCTGATTTCCCTAGATGCATGGAAACTGCTCTTAGCAGTGCCGACTGGGAGGGATTTCCCAAACGTCAGTTAAGGGCGGCCGATCAGGGGAGGCTCCTAGGGATCGGGCTATCGGTTTATCTAAAAGGTTCGGGCCGCGGGCCATTCGAGGCTGCAACCGTACGCGTGGGGCCATCTGGCCGAATTAGCGTAACATCGGGGGTATCCGCGATAGGGCAAGGAACTCGAACGATGTTAGCGCAGATTGTTGCACAATCTTTAGGCGTAGGCTTGGAAGACATCGACGTGGTAATCGGTGATACTTCAGCAATACCTTACGGTATGGGTGCAGCCTCCAGCCGCCAAACCGTCACCGCTGGATCGTCCGCCCGAACCGCGGCGGAGGAAGTGCGCGACAAATCATTACGTGTAGCAGCACATATATTAGAAGCCTCTGAAAATGACCTTGAGATCGCGGATGGGCGCGTCAATGTCAAAGGCGTTCCCGGCATGTCTGTTAGCCTTGGTGAAATCGCGACACAGTTGGCTGGTGCTGCGACTGGCTTTGCCCTGCCCGCAGGCGAAAAACCTGGCCTTGAAGCCCATGCCGCGGATCAGATCGAAGGTCTTGCATTTTCTAATGGCGCTCATGTTGCTGAAATTGAGGTCGATCCCGAGACCGGTAATGTTAAGGTGCTCAATTATGTCGTTGCACATGATTGCGGCGTAATGGTCAATCCACTAGTGATCGACGGACAGGTAGCGGGGGGGGCAGCACATGGTCTTGGCTTCGCAATGTACGAAAAAATGATATGGGACGACCAAGCACAACCTCAGTCGACCAATCTTGCAGAATACCTTCTGCCCGGATCAGCAGAAATGCCGAATATCCAAATTGAGCATATCGTTGTTCCCTCATCCCAGAACCCTCTAGGGGTCAAAGGTGTCGGTGAAAGCGGCCTAGTGCCGGTTCCAGCGGTGATTGCCTCCGCGATTGAAAACGCTTTAAAAGTTCACCGCGTCCGTATCAATGATATTCCAGTAAGTCCCACCGATATACTCGCCGCAGTCAACGACGAATAGTAATACTTATAAATTTGCCGTTTTCGGTTTCTAACGGCATACTTGAATTTCATTATTTAAGCCAAGAATAGGATCCCGTCATGGCGCGTTTTGAGGATTTTATGCCCCAAGGTGTTATCCCGGCAACACTCGCAGCATTTGACACCGACTACCGGTTTGATTGGAAGGAGACTCGGAGGCACTTGGCCTTTGCGGCGGATGTTCAGGGCGTCACAGCAGTGACCGTCAACGGGCACGCGTCCGAGGTACATGCCTGCACTCTCGACGAACAGACCCAGATGATGGACGAGGCAGGAGATGAGGTAGGCGATCGAACGCCTTTGATTTGCGGCGTTTATGCTGACGGAAGTAATATTGCGGCTGGTATTGCACGTATGGCAGATACCCACGGTGCATCGGCCCTCCTATGCTTTCCCCCAGCTTCAATGGGCATGGGCGGTATACAATATCGGCCAGAAATGGGCGTCGCTCACATGAAAATGATCGCAGATGCTACTGATCTACCAATGATTGTGTTCCAATACGGTAACGACTTAGCTTATCCAATTGATACCTTGGTCCGAATTTGCGAGGAAATCCCGAACGTAAAAGCTATTAAAGACTGGTCACCACCGCAGACACACGACCGGCATATTAAAACACTGCACGGACTGTCTCGACCTATCAAAGTGCTATCTACCAATTCTGCGTGGTTGATGCCTTCGCTAGTTATGGGTGCAGATGGTCTGCTTTCGGGTGCAGGCTCTGTCATTGCCGACCTTCAAGTAGCTTTGTTCCAGTCAGTGCAACAAAATAACTTGGCCGCAGCTCAATCTTTTGCCGACCGCATTTATCACACAACGCAGGTCTTTTACGGCAATCCCTTCGCGGATATGCATAACCGGATGAAAGAGGCACTGGTTCTTCTCGGTCGTCTTAAAGGCCCGGCCGTTGTACGTGCCCCACTTATGAAGTTAACCGAAACTGAGATAGCTCGGATTTCCGAAGCAATGAGCATAGCAGCTATAAAACGGGATGGTGCGGAAGGAATCGAGACCAAAATGCTCGCCGCCGAATAACGCTAACTCTGGAGGAACTCTCTCATCCACCGCTCATAATCCTCGGCGCGGGTGACTGATTTAATCAACTCAGGCAAAAATTTCCCGTCAACAGAAACCGGTGGCTTACCGTCTCGCAACGCCATGAGGGTCTCGTAGGTTGCCTGGACGGACGCCATTAAAGGAGCATGCCCTTGCAAACAAATTCTTACGCCATGACGTGACAAGAATTCGGGATCACCCAAGCAGCCACCGCCGGAGCCGCCGAGAAAAACGGGTATCTCGAGCGCATTCGATATCGCCTCAACCTGCTCCCTTTCGGTCACACCACTATAGAATACCGCATCTACTCCAACTGACTCGTAGGCTTGGCCTCGCGCAATGGCATCGTCGATCCCGTTAATACTTGCGGCTGCTGTCCGCCCGACAATAACAAGCGAGGGGTCCTGTCTAGCCGATAACGCTGCTTTCATTTTACCTACGCCCTCTTCAATCGCCAACACGCGAGTAGATCCAACAGCACCGAATGGCTGCGGCAGGTCGGTATCCTCGATTGTCAAACCCGCAACGCCCGCGGTCTCCAGTTCCTCTACCGTCCGGCGTACATTAAGCGCGTTTCCATAACCATGATCGGCGTCAACTAACAGTGGTAAATTTCCCGCGCGGTTGATCCGATAGGTTTGGTTGGCAAACTCCGACAAAGTCAACAAAACCAAGTCCGGCGCTCCAAGAACAGTAAGCGAAGCGACAGAACCGGCAAACATCCCGATCTCAAACCCAATATCCTCTGCAATCCGCGCCGAAATAGGATCAAATACGGAGCCAGGATGGTAACAAACATCTGTTTCAATCAGGTTACGGAATTTCTCCCTTCTAGGTGTCCAATACATTGCGGCTCTCCAACTTTTCTTAATCGCCATTGCTTGCATGGGGGGCAGCCATAATCAAGCCGTTGTTACCTATTTCCTTGTTGCCGAGGCAAAGCGAATGTATACCACCCCCGGTCATGGGGCCGGCTTAGCTCAGTTGGTAGAGCACCTGATTTGTAATCAGGGGGTCAGAGGTTCAAGTCCTCTAGCCGGCACCACCTTTATCCATATAATAACAATGATTTATAGAAAATACGATTAGCCGTTGTGTTTTCTTAATCTGACAAAGGGACGTTTAAAGGGACAATCGTCAGAAACCGTCTAATAGTTCGGCATTGCGGATTACACACACAAGCGCGATTTTTTTCGTTGTTCTTTTTATGGATCTTTTATCGGCCTAAAAAATCACGTCCAGTATTCATATCAGTGTGAAAATGAAGTCCATGGTGTTCTGTCTCCGCTTTCCGTAGCAATACATTATACAGGTAAAGATTTTTTTACTCTTGCTATTCTATAAATCCTGTAGCGGTGGGTCGGGCAAGGATGAAACGATTTTTTATAGGGGCCAGAAATGTGTATATATCTGGTGGTGACCACACTAAAAAAGCCAATGTTTTTGGTTCAGTCTGCTATAGTGCTAGGGATTAACTAATCAAGAGTCGCAACTGATCGATGAAAAAAACTCCAATGGACTTCGTTTCTAACTTCATCATGCCTGCGAAAAAATATGTTAAAAAATATAAAGGATGATTTTATTTATCGTCTGGAGCAAAAGCGGCAGGAGATACTCCCGCAGAGCCCACCAGAATATCTGAATATAATAGCTGATGCGGTTCACACTTCTATGAATCTCATTAGTCGTTCTGATGCCCTATATCATGACGTTGAGCATACGTGCATGGTAACATTGTGCGGTCAGGAAATTTTTGCTGGAAAGAAAACACTAGAAGGAGAACTTAACTCTTTCGATTGGCTCCACTTCACTGTCGCATTGCTATTCCACGACATAGGATATGTGAGAAATATTCTCGGCGGTGATAGTGAAGTGTCACAGCTAATTAACGCTGAGGGTAAAACCCTAGCCTTGGGGAGTGGCGACACCGATGCCTCCTTGACACCATACCATGTTGAACGCGGAAAAATGTTCATAAATGAGAGAAATTGGCCAGACGAGATTGACTACAATTTACTTTCCGAACTGATCAGTTACACACAATTTCCGATACCTGACCATGGCGCAGCCAAATCAAAAGAAGAGGAAAAATTCCGTTCCCTAGCAGCACTGGTCGGATCTGCTGACTTAATAGGTCAGTTAGCCGATCCGATGTATGATGTAAAACTTCCTCGTCTTTTTTACGAATTTAATGAGACTGGATCGGCAGGTAAAATGGGTTATGAGACCCCTGCCGACCTCCGAACTGGTTATCCTACATTCTTTATTAACTTCGTAAGACCACATATCGGTGAAGCATTAAAATATCTGCAGGTCACTGATGAGGGGAAATCTTGGGTTTCGAGCCTGAATTATCACGTCTTTTCACAAAGTCATAAGGCTGAACTCGAGAAAAGCGGCATCGAACTTTTAAGTGAAATCACAAAAATAAATTCAAATAACTATACTATTGAGGAGCTGATCAGTCTTATCTTAGAGAAAATTTGTGAATACAAAGGATGGCCCCTGGGACATGTTTACGTCAAGGAAGACAGAGAAACTGAGACCTGTCTTCGTTCGATGAAAATTTGGTGCGTACAAATAGAAGATGAAAAAATTGAGCAGTTCAGAGAAATCAGTGACGAATATATATTCAAATCCGGTGAGGGACTTCCGGGAAGGGTTTATGACACAGGCTCGGTTCAAACAATTTTTGACGTCACAACCGATCCAAACTTTCCGCGCGCAAAATTAGCCAATGATATTGGGGTGAGAGGGGCATTTGCTTTCCCCTTGAGCGATCATTCGGGCGTGAAATACGTACTCGAATTTTTTAGCCCTGAGCCAGAAATGCTTAGCCCTTCAGTCTTAGAGTTGATGAAACACGTTAGCAACTACACAAGCAAGAGCTTCTTTGGAAATGATTAATTTTACGTTAATTGCAAAAAATGAATTTGAGAAGTTGCTTGCAAATTCTATTGAACATCAGAACCCCGACGTATTAGCGGCATCGGATATAATTAGAAATATGGCTCTGATTTCTTTCACGCGTTTTGCAAGATCTAGTAGCCTCTATTTCTCCCTAAATCACGCGCTTTCAACTTCAATTATTGGTTTGCATATCCTCAACGCCATGCGATGCCGAAATGGTGTGATCCGGCCAGCGCTAATACTTAATTTGATGGCATCCGTTCTCTTCTGTAACATTGGCATAGTAAGAGGGATTCTGGAGGAAGATGATGGTGAAAAACAGAAGGTGAGTAACGACAATCCGGCTCTGGTCAATGCAAATTATACTGATTCCTCAATGTGGGAGTATAAGTCTTTCCGAAGTATTAAGTTCATCCAAGGTATTTCTTTGCTAAATACAAATGTAAATATCGAAATAGTCAGTCGTGCTATCGAATATTCGGATTTTTTCAGCAATAAAACAAAGAAACACAGTGATGTTGATGAGATAGCTAAATATTTGCGTGCTATTCAAGTTATCTCCCTAATGTCCGATCAAAATTACCAACGAAAATTGGTAGAATTTTATCTGTCCGCGAAAGAAGCAAATTTGATAGACAGATCGATATTTAGCGATTTGCCTGATTTTCGGGAAAAATGGGTCCAATTTTTTTGGGAGCGTTTGTATCCTGACGTTGGAGAAGAGATCTTACTTTTAAGAGAGACAATCGAGGGTAGAAACATTGTCTCCCAAATGTATTCTCACCTTTAAGTGATTTGAAATTTAAATCTCGTGCATCGGTATCATTCAACCGTTCGCTGATGAAAAACATAGGTGTAATTTCGCATCCGATATCACCACTAAATCACGAATAGATTGGGTTTCTTATATATATACGACTTGGAATGTCTCGGATTTCAGAAAGATGCTATAGACCGCCAATTCAGTTAAAAAAAATAATAGCTACCGCATCCCGCGCCCTTTGGTTGCCGTAGGATGAAAATAAATGAACTGCTTATTCCATCGAGCGATATATCTTATACTATAAGCCATGGAATGGTTTCCGAAAGAGAAGCAAAAAATCGATTTCCTGTCGCTCGCAACGCGGAAGGAGAAAAACCCATGGATAGAAATATTATATATTTCGTTAGGATTCGTATTCTTTTCCTGGGTTCTTTACCAAATGTTTTTTGGGGAGTGATCACGACGGTGTCATGAATCCCCGAAGAAACCGTGCACCCAAGAATATGTCTGAAAAACGGCTTCGGAACATTGCTATCTGGTATTGCGAACGGTATCTCGTCTCCAGCGAGAAGCTGGCGCATTACCTGAAGAAACGTCTTTACCGTGATGTCCGTGACGATGAGGAGCGCGCGCGCTTTTCTGAACTCATTCCAAGTATCGTAACCGATCTTGTGGCCCTTGGTCATGCAGACGACCGTGAAGCGGCATCAGCTCGACTGCGGTCCGCCTTGCGGTCCGGTTATGCTAAAGAGACAGCTGTAGCCATCGCTGCATCCAGTGCCATGGTTGAGAGAGAAATAGTCGAATCCGAACTGGACAATGCTTTAATCCAAGCACTGCCTGAGCTGGAAAATATTGGTCTGGTCGAAACGGAAAGTGCTACCAGCCAAGCTATCTTGGCACTCAAACGTGCGCAGCGGGGGCCATTCAGATTGTCTGATCAGAACGACAAGTCGCGGAGGCGGGATGTTGCTTGGCTGCAACGACGCGGCTTCAGAATGTACGCGATCAAAATGGCACTTGATATCGACTTACTCGACGAATAGGGAAATATCACGAAACGATTACACACCCGTTCTATATCACTCAGCAAACCATTTATTAATTTTGCGCAGAAGCGGATTATATGATCAAGGTATTTTCGGACGGCCTCATACCAGATCCAAATGACAAGAGTTAGAAGCCATCCCAATTAATCGAGCATTTCATAAATGCCACAGGCGTCTAATTCCGAGTTTCAGCAGCAATAGCATCTGCCACCATCCGTCGCAGGGCCAGTCCCGGGCCGTCAACATTGATGTCGATCCATTTTTTTGGGTTGTGGTCATGACGGCGCATATTCATCTGCTGCGCGGAAAGGATATCCACGTCCTCTTGAAAGGCACCACGCAGCTCACGTCGGAACTCTTCGTCCATATCGGGATCCTCCTGCGCAAAGTTCCTAGAATGTGCGTAAAAATACCATGTAGAATTTTCCGTCTCAGGCGTGATGGCATTCAGGTTATAGAACTCGAATCCTTGGCCGTTCCGACCAGCAGACTTCGGCGAAAAATCATCAGGATGATCTCCAGCCTTTGCACCACATCCCGCAGGGAGACACCCAACCCGAACCGTATTTAAACTTGGCACCCTCGCCTCTGCATACTGCCAGCGATCGATATTCTCTTTGAACCCACCAAAATGAGCGTAAAGAGGTGCAGGCGGTGAGTCCAGAATCCAGCGGATCATCTGCACAGTATCTTCAGTTTTTTTGGTTACAATTGGAAAATCCGGCACCGCCGAGGTCCCAATATTCTTCACATGCACATAGGCGAGGTGTGACAAGTCGAGCAAGTTATCATTGAATAATTCGTAATGGCATTGAATATGAAAAGGTGGATCACCCTTAACTACGGCCCACTGCGGATCATCCATGACATGCCAATCCGGTAACTGGCTTTCATCAGCTTCAGCCGGTTCACCCATCCAGACCCAAACGTACTGATATTTTTCTATCACTGGCCAGGCCCGGACTCGGCTTTCCGGCGGCACTCGGGTCTGTCCCGGTACCCTCACGCAAGCGCCTGAGGTATCGAAAGTTAAACCATGGTATCCACATTCCAAATTATCACCGATTATTTTACCTTCCGAAAGTGGAAGATGGCGATGGCAACACCGATCCTCTAGCGCAACAACTTGCCCCTTTGTATCGCGAAAAAAGACGATTGGCTCATTGAGAATAGTGCGGGCCATCGGCCTCTCTGCCGAAACCTCATGGTTCCATGCGGCTGCGTACCAGGAATTTTTGAGAAAAGCTCCCATTACTATCTTTCAGTTTCTATAGAAAAACAGACTATGTCGGCGAGCCTTCCTTCAGCAAGTATGACGTCTAGCATTGGATATTGGATTGGCGATGTTATATTGGCCATCAGTAACATATGAGGTCAACATGCCTAATTTCTATAGCCCCGACTTGGGCTCGGATCCGGAAAGCCCTTTCGCCCGCGATAACACCGGGAAGCTAGTCCGTCGTATGTACTGGTTAGACATGGGCGATTCCTCCGTGATCCTCGCTTTAACAAATGGTGTCGGCGCGCCCCTGACAGCGGATCAGAAACGTGCACACCTTGAGGATATCGGTCGAGCGCACCTCATCGACCAAGTCTGTACGCAGGAAATTCTACCCCCAGAATAAATCTTATTCAGCCACCGCCTCATGTGCTGACTGCTGCCGATGAACGTCAACTAGAATTTCCGGGGCTAATTCGTCGATCATTCCCCAGCTCCGCATCCATTCGTAAGTGCGCTGGAGCTCTTCAGCCGGTATCGGCGCGGGGTCGACCATCTGCAGCCGCGATAACCGGAAATCATCTACCGTCAAGGTTTCTATACCAGGGTGCTGGCCTTTATGTCGGTCGATGAAATATTGCATATATTTGCGCTTGTCCGCGTTGATAAGTCGGACAGCCTTTTTAACTGCTCTGTTGAACGCAGCATAGGTTTCAGCGTTGATCTCGTCGGACGCAACCTCTGTGCCGTGATACATGCCCTCAATAATAATCCGACAGCCATTCTTCTCTGCGAGCGTCAGGTAGGGCTCAGTCAGGGTGGTCGCATCGACTTCACCTTTCAACAACGCATCGTAGCGGGCAGAAGACCCATTGGGAGCCCGACAGGTCTTGATTAGATCGCGCGGTAAGAACCCTTCGAGCATTTGGTATGTAAGATAATGTGTGCCGAAGTAATATGGCACCGCAACTTGGTGATTAGCGAGTTGCTGCGGTGAGTACACGTCGGACTCGGGCGCAACAACGATACCCGCCCATACCATGATCGATCGGCGTCCGAGCTGACGGCCCTTGGCGTGTGTGTCCTGGACTCGCCTGTAATTTCCCCATTCGCAGGCATTATACATGTCAGCACCGCCTTTCTCGAAAGCATCCCCATGGCTTCCAAATGCGGATAGTCCATCCGGAGTCGTAATCTTTGGATCGACCTGCCGGTCCGTATTGGCCCGTTTCACCCATTCGATCTCAATGCCCTCAGCAGCGAACAACCCCTCGTCGTCAGCCACAAGTTCTGCCAGGCCCTGAAAGGGCGACGTGGTTTCTAGACGCATCTTTTCCATCACTTCCTCCTATACTAAGCGGACTTTATCGCGAACTAAGTACTATCTTGCCATCCCCGTATGATCCTGCCAACGGCATACATAAACGCGGTTCCGCCATATATTGACCAAAGTCCGGAGTCCGGCGAAGCTCATGCAAATAAAATAAATAAAGGAATCCCGATGACTGAGGCCTACATTCCTTATGGCGGATACTGGTCCACTCCTTTCGCCAAGTGGCAGGGGACCCTTAGCCATCTAAACAGTATTGAGTTAGCCGCGTACGTTGCAAAAATTGAACTCGACCATCGCTGTATTGACCCATCCGATTTCGATATGGCGGTGCTAGGATACACCGTGCCTCAGCATAAGTCTTTTTATGGCACGCCGTGGATGATGGGGTTGATTGGCGCTGAAAAAGTAACTGGACCGACCGTAGCGCAGGCCTGCGCTACTTCGGCGCGTTGCCTTCAGAATTCAGCCATGGAAATCGGTGAAATGGCCAAGTCGGTGCTCGTTGTTACGGCGGACCGAACTTCGAATGGGCCAAACGTATATTATCCGAACCCTCTGGGGCCCGGTGGAATGGGTATTTCGGAAAACTGGGTGCTTGATAGTTTTGGTTATGACCCTTACGCAAAAGTCGCGATGGTGGACACTGCAGAAAATGTCGCTCGCAGGTGGCAAATCTCCACCCAGGAACAACATGATGTCGTCGCGCAGCGTTATGAACAGTACGGTCACGCTACTGCCAATGACAACGCCTTTCATAAGAGATTCATGCGCCTCCCATTCTCTGTGCCAGACCAAAATTATCGAACTACTATAGCCACCATGACAGGCGACGAAGGAATCTTTAAAACGACCCGCGAGGGGCTCAATGATTTGAAACCTGTTATGAAGAATGGAAGTGTGACATTTGCGGGTCAGACGCACCCGGCAGATGGCAATACGTCGATGATCATAACGACGCGTGATATGGCATCCACGATATCTACAAATAATAATATTGAAATTCGTCTCGCCGGTTTTGGCCAAGCCCGTACCAACAAAGCATTTATGCCGCACGCACCTGTTCCCGCATCACAACAAGCCCTCCGAAACGTTGGTATCTCGCTAGACGACATAACCGCTGTGAAAACCCACAACCCCTTTGCGGTGAATGACATCGTTTTTTGCCGTGAGACTGGCTACGATATCACCAAGATGAATAATTACGGCTGTTCACTGATCTGGGGCCACCCACAAGGTCCAACAGGATTGAGGGCGATCTGCGAACTTATTGAAGAACTAGTCATCCGCGGTGGTGGCTATGGCCTTTTTAATGGCTGCGCTGCGGGCGACAGCTCGATGGCGGCTATTATCCAAGTGCGAGACGCAACATGATTCCTATTCCAATTAATTCGAGTTTTCCGTGGTAGGCATGACGTGTTGCAAGGTCTCTCAAATTGAAAAATGCGCCATCACCAGTAATACGATCATACCGGGGATAAGCGACTGTGAGGTGGAATATATCGATGGAACCGCTCAAAGTCCTGACGATGAAATATCAATACAAACGATCAAACGAATTAAACAAACCGATGGTCTCATTGGTAGAGCGTTTGTCTTTGCATCACCGGCCAGCGGCTTTGCGACTGGCCAGTCAGTTATAGGCCACGGTTAAATGGCGTATAGCTGATGAAAGCCCTCATTCTTAACGGCCCCGGACACCCGTTTTCATTTGAAACCGTCCCAGACCCGATCGCCGGACCAGGTGAAGCGGTTGTCAGAGTAGTCACTTGCGGATCAGGACTCACCATCCAACACGTTAAAGCGGGACGGGCTAAAGTTGATTATCCGAGGATAATCGGTCACGAAATTATGGGCCTTATCGAAGAGGTCGGACAGGGTGTGGACGGACTCGAGGTCGGCGATCCAGTTACCGCATATTTCTATTTGACTTGCGGTCAATGTAAATGGTGTAGCATCAATCGCGAAACACTGTGCGAGGATTTCAGTGGCTATGTCGGTCGAGCCTGTGACGGAGGTTACGCGGAATATATGAAACTGCCGGGCCGGAATTTTTTGAAACTGCCGAATGACCTTGACTGGAAGGCACATCCAGCTGAGGTCGGTGTGATAACGGATGCAATTGCAACACCTTTAAAGGTTATTCGCCACGCTAACGTTAAAGCGGGGGAAACCGTCGCGGTATTTGGGGCCGGCGGCGGATTAGGCATTCATATGCTAATGCTCGCAAAAAGGGCTCACGCACAGGTCATTGCGGTAGATGTCGCCGAAAATAAATTCGATGCCTGTCATCGCGCTGGTGCCGATATATGCGTCAACCCCGCCAGCGGATATGCTGAAGAAGTACTGAAGGATCTGAGTAAGGGCGGGTTAGACGTTGCAATTGATTTTGTATCGTCTCAGGAGACCCTGGAAACGGCAGTTCAATGTCTCGGGCGCGGGGGCAGGATGGTAACGTTGGGAGGATCTGGTGTATCTTTCAATGCTAATGCCGCCGACATGCTCGCAAAAGAGTTAGTTTTAATGGGCAGCCGCTATGCGACCCGACAAGAAGTAGTAAAGTCCCTAGAAATCTGCGCCCGCGGAGATGTTTGGCCACTTGTCACTGAAACGACCGACATGGCCGGTGCTGAAGCCCTGCACGAGCGGGTTGAGCGGGGCCTCGTTACTGGCCGTGCTGCTATTTTTGTTAATAACATCTGACACTTCCCAATTTCCCTAAAGAGATATGGCTTAGGTAATCTATTCTTCCGTATGCTTGCCGACGGCCCAGCCTTTAGCTCCGATAGTCGCTTTTGCAAAAGCTTTAGGCTCTTCTTCTAACGGGGTGGCGAGCGTATCGTTCCAACGATTGAAAAACCCATAGAGACTGATGATCGAGAGTAATTCGACGATCTGATAGTCGGTATAATGTTCTTTAAGCGCCTCGAAATCCTCGTCAGTAACCATGTTGGGGATTGACGAAGCCGCCTGAGCGAAACGAAGGGCAACACGTTCCGATTCGGAGAATAGGTCGCTGGTCTCAAACTCCCAGATAGCAGCGACCTTCTCAGCTTCTTCACCGGAATGACTCGCAGCACCCCCAGAGTGGGCTACGCAGTACATACAACCCGCTGCCAAACTTGATGCATTCCCAACTAGGTATAAAAGCCCGGGTGATAGAGACTTCTCAGTATTGTGCATTATAGCTTTATACAATTCGTTTATACCCGTCAGCAGTTCTGGCTTGCGTGCCATAATTCGCTGCGAATTCGGCAAGAAACCGAGCGCTTCAATTGTTGGTCTGAGGAAATCGATGGAATCACCCATTTCTTCGTCGGTAAGAGGTTTTATCCGTGACATTCGGTATTACTCCGTTTCTTCAATAGGGGCGTGTTTGCCAATGCTCCACCCATGTCTGGCTAAATACATTTCACCAAATTCTATGGGCTCTGCCTCAAGTGGAGTCGCAAGCGTATCGTTCCACCGGTTTAGAAAACCAAACATAGAAACCACCGATACGATTTCGACAATCTGATAGTCGGTGAAGTGCTGACTCAGATCATCGAAATCCTCATTCGTTACCATATTGGGGACTGCCGAAGCAGATTGAGCAAAACGTAGCGCTGATTTTTCAGCCTCGGAAAAAAGATCACTAGTCTCGAACTCAAAAATCGCCGCGACCTTCGCCCCATCTACACCGCGAAGATTTGATGCGCCCCCTGTATGGGCCTGACAATAATTACAACCGGCTGCCACGCTTGAGGCGTTTGCGATCATATATTTCAGATCACTCGATATTGATTTCTTGGTTTCCAGCATTACCGCCTTGCCGAGTTCATTATATGCGGCGATAAGTTCAGGCTTATGTGCCATAATTCTCTGTGAGTTTGGTACGAAGCCGAGGCGTTCTTTAGACGTTGCAATAATGTCGCTATACTTCGTTAGTTCCTCATCGTTCAGCATTCTGACACGGCTCATAGACTTTTCCCAAATTGACGTTTATGCGTAGCGAAAAACTCGTGTGCGCAAAACATGCGGAGACTTTAGTTTCGGGGGCGGAGGCTATTCCTACACCTCGCCTAATTCGTTTGCCAACTTCATAAGTTCTGTTCGGTATTCCTGGGCACGCTCGGAATAACTCTCGAATGACCAGTCGAACCCTAGGATCTCGTCTCGCGAGAGTTCTCGCATCAGTTTAGCGGGCCGTCCCGCCCATAACTCACCCCCCTTAACCGTCTTTCCCGGGGTAAGCATCGCGCCACCAGCCAGCATCCCGTGTGTTTCGATCGTACATTGGTCAAGGACAATAGATCCCATACCGATAAAAGCCTTATCCTGAATATTACAGGCATGCAACAACGCCATATGACCAATCGTTATATCATTTCCGATCCATGTTCCCTGAAACTTCGAATGCACGTGGATGACAGTACCATCCTGAATATTCACTCGTTCTCCGATGCGTATAGGGTTATCATCACCACGGATGACAGAATTGAACCAGACTGATGAACCGGCACCGATCTCCACATCTCCAATCACGCTCGCTCCCGGCGCGATGAACACATCGTCCGCAATTTTTGGCCACTTCCCCCGAAACGGCAATATATTACCCTGAGTTTGGGCCATTAGTATTTGCCTCTTTTTTGCAGCCATCAGTCGAGCCCAGCTTTTTCCTCTAGACCGAGCATAAGATTAAGGCACTGTACCGCCTGGCCAGATGCACCCTTACCTAGATTGTCAAGTTGCGCCGCAAGGATCACTTGCTTTGTCTCTTCGTTGCTGAAAACAAAAATGCGAAGCTCGTTCGTGTCATTAAGTTCTTCGGCATCCAAGAATGCAATTCTATCTGTCGTTTCGGCCTTATCCACCACCGATACGAAAGAACATCCTTGGTACCAAGCCTGCATAATTTCAGTGATGTCGGCTGTGGATTGGAGTGCCGGGAGGCTCCAGAGTTGTAGTGGAACCTGCACGATCATTCCCTGACGGAAGCGCGCTACACTCGGGCTGAAGACGGGAGGATGTTTAAGAGCGGAATATTTTTGAATCTCCGGTGTATGCTTATGGGCAAGGCCGAGACCGTACCCGAACCAGGCACTATCTATCGAATTTTTCGCATCAGGGTTTTCCATTCGTGCGATTAGAGATTTACCGCCGCCCGAATATCCCGAGACGGCATTGATCGTAACCGGAAAATCAACCGGCACTATTCCTGTTTCAACTATTGGGCGGACCAACGCGATAGCACCGGTCGGATAACAGCCGGGGTTGGTAACACGTGCAGCGCCGCTAATCTTATCGGCCTGTTCGGAGGTCATCTCAGGGAAACCATAGGTCCATTCCTTAGATATCCGATGCGCTGTCGACGCGTCGATCACGCGGGTGGTTTTGTTGTCAATCATGGAAACCGCGGTACGCGACGCATCATCTGGTAGACACAATATCGCGACACTAGCGTCATTGAGAGCCTCTCGCCGGGCTTTTGGGTCTTTTCGTTTGTCGTTGGCAAGGCGGATCAGGTCCAGTTCCGGTCTGCCCTCCAACCGGTCGAGAATGTTTAATCCGGTGGTACCTTCAGCACCATCGATAAAAATACTATGGGTCATAGTTCGTGATTAAACCTCAGGGGGTTTCGCATCAACCCGCCAAATGAATACAATTCGTTCCACAGAAATACATTCGAAGTCAACCATACGGGCAAGCATCCATAAAAAAGTACCTTATATTCATTAATAAATAATTTAAAATCGTGTAATGGAACTCAAGTCATATGGCTTAAGATAAGAATTTATTGATACAACAGCCTTTATAGGAATACTTATCAAAATAAGGTAATCCGTAAATCGATGAAAAAGGGCGCCCCTCTCGGGACGCCCCTTGCAATCAAAACTGGCTGTCCCAACCTTAGCGTTTTGAGAATTGAAAGGACCGGCGCGCCTTGCGCTTGCCGTATTTCTTACGTTCGACTGCCCGAGAATCCCGGGTAAGAAAACCGCCCTGTTTAAGAGTCGGTCGGAGGCCCGGCTCAAAATAGGTCAGCGCCCTTGAAATACCGTGGCGCACTGCACCAGCCTGACCTGACAAACCGCCACCGGACACCGTACACCAGACATCATATTGGGTCGAGCGGTTAGCTGCTGCCATCGGCTGGCCAATAATCATCTGCAAAACCGGTCTTACGAAATAATCCGGTCCGTTCTTGCCATTCACTGTAAGCTGCCCACTACCCGGCTTGATCCAGACACGCGCAACCGCGTTCTTGCGCTTACCGGTCGCGTAGGCGCGACCCTGGGCGTCAAGTTTCGGTTCTGTCTGCGCAATCAAAGGTTCCGACGCGACAGGCTGAGCCGTTGGCGGTTTTTCTTCTGCAGGTGTCGCCGTCTTTCCCTCAAGCCCTTCAGTCACCACCTGTTCAGCCGCAGCTGCTTCAGCCTGCGCTTCTTTTAGAGCCTCTCCCAATGCTCCGCCGGTATTTTCTTCTTGATCCGCCATACTCAGGCGCTCCTCTTGTTCTTCGAATTCAACGACCCAACATCCAGAACTTCCGGATTCTGAGCTTCGTGACCGTGCTCTATTCCAGAGTAAACGCGCAGTTTGGTGAGTTGCAAGCGACCCAGTTTCGTCTTTGGCAGCATTCGTTCGACCGCCTTTCTTACTATACGATCAGCCTTACCGTCAGCGATCAGCTTTTCAGGAGTAACCGATTTTATACCACCAGGGTAACCGGTATGACGGTAGTAGACTTTATCGGTTAATTTTTTACCGGTCATCGCTACCTTTTCCGCGTTGATGACAATAACACCATCACCGCAATCCACATGGGGCGTAAAAATAGGCTTGTGCTTCCCGCGGAGAATCTTGGCACAAATGGAGGCCATCCGACCAAGAACGAGATCCTCGGCATCAATCAGATACCACTTGGTCTCGATATCCGCAGCTTTTGCGGAAATTGTTTTCATTACATTTAATCCGAAATAAGTTTCGCCCGATAAACATCGAGTCAACGGTGGCGGAATATGACACGTAATAAGGCGGTGTCAATGCCTGTGCAGTCAAAAAATTATTGTAAATCAATCCGGTAGAAATGAGGTATCATATTACCTCATTTCTACCGCTGACAGATAGAGTTTTATATGCCATGGACTTAACGTCCCCAGAAATGAATATTAGGTATTTTATTTATGGATAAATAAAATCTGTGCCTAGGTCGCCTATCTACTTTTAAGATCATACCAAACGATATCAGAAAACTTAAAATTGGCGTAATTTTGCGCCTCTAAGTGGGACAACAACTCTATATTTGTCTATGAATTTGTTATAGAGCTAATGGGGGTACGACGATCATGGGTAAGAAAGAAGACGAAAATATACTTCTTCGCTCGGACGTAGATGGCATTGCAACCTTGAGCCTAAACCGCCCGCACGCACGGAACGCGCTTTCAAGGGATCTGATGTCGGCGCTTCAAACAGAGTTGGATCAGATTTCCACCGATGACAATGTCCGGGTCGTCGTTATCGCAGCTGTCGGCCCTGCATTTTGTGCCGGTCACGACCTCCGCGAATTACGGGTGTCACCCCGACGCGCCACCTATGAGGCCTTATTCGCGCAATGCTCCAAACTTATGCTCTCAATCACTCGTATCCCACAACCCGTAATCGCAAAGGTTCAAGCCACGGCAACCGCGGCGGGCTGCCAACTAGTTGCGACATGCGACCTCGCTATCGCGGCGGATACAGCCAAGTTTGCGACACCGGGAGTTAACATCGGGCTGTTCTGCTCGACGCCGATGGTCGCAGTTAGTCGTAATATTGGACGAAAACGAATGATGGAAATGCTTTTGACAGGCGAAATGATTGATTCGGAAATGGCAGAATCAGCTGGGTTAATCAATAGCCGCTGTCCAGCTGAGGAGTTGACCGACGTGGTCGACCGATTATGCAAGAAAATCTCCTCTAAGTCAGCGCTTACTTTACGAATTGGAAAAGAAGCCTTTCATCGTCAATTAGATATGCCGCTGGAAGATGCCTACGCATATACAAGCGAAGCCATGGTCATCAATATGATGGCGAATGACGCAGAGGAAGGCATAGACGCCTTCCTTGAAAAACGTTCCCCCGTGTGGCTTGGAAAGTGATTTGATGATCTTGCATTTTTCCAAATTTGATACTCATTCGCCAATCGAAAATCTCTTCCTCCCGAGAGATTTATCGGCAAAAGAATCAATATGCACTTCGATAGTTGGGGAATTACAGGTTTTAAAGATGAGGAAGATAAATTTAGGTTTTCTGAAACAATATGAAATGCGCGTCAGACCTATTATCGGAAACACCTGCTGATGAACGATTTCAATTATACCGATGGACTGATCCGGCAGATTCTAAAACGAACATCAACCATCGCTATGGTAGGCGCTTCAGGTAATTGGTTACGACCCAGCAACTTTGCGATGAAGTATCTTCAACAAAAAGGGTATCGGGTGATACCGGTTAATCCCATCTCCTCTGGGACCGACATTCATGGCGAAACATGTTACGCAGAACTAATAGACGTTCCTGGACCCTTTGAAATGGTTGATATATTTCGGCGATCTGAAGAAGCGGGCGCGTTTGTAGACCAAGCGATTGACCTGAAAGAGGAAAAAGGAATTCAAGTAATCTGGATGCAGCTAGGCGTGGTTGACGAAGATGCCGCTGATCGTGCTCGAGCGGCGGGACTTACTGTGATTATGGACCGGTGTCCTAAAATCGAATTTGGTCGTCTCAACCACGAGCTGTCATGGTCGGGTATCAACTCTGGTATTATCTCTTCCAAACGACCCCGTCTTACTCGTTAGGACCCGTGACATGACTAATTTTACTAGCAAGGTAGGATATGGTTTTGAAACGCGCGCAATTCACGCGGGCGCGGCACCAGACTCCGCAACGGGTGCAAGAAATACACCGATCCATCATTCCACGTCCTATGTTTTCGACGATGTTGACCATGCCGCCTCACTATTCAACCTTCAGTCGTTTGGCTTCATCTATTCTCGGCTGACGAATCCGACGGTAGCAGTACTTGAAGAGCGCGTAGCTAATCTGGAGGGGGGCCGCGCCGCCTGCGCCGCTGGTTCCGGCCACGCCGCACAGTTTCTTACATTCTTCACCCTGCTTGAACCGGGCGATCACTTTATAGCGTCACGCAATCTCTACGGTGGTTCAATTACACAATTTGGTGTGTCTTTCAAGAAACTCGGCTGGAATTGCGATTTCGCCGACCCGTTAGAGCCCGAAACTTTCCGCACCGCTCTTAGAGATAATTCAAAGGCAATATTTATAGAATCCGTTTCAAATCCATCTAGCGTAATAGGTGATATTGAGGTTATTGCAGCGATCGCTCAGGAAGCTGGTATTCCGCTGATAGTCGATAACACGATGGCGACTCCCTATCTTTTCAATCCAATCGATCATGGTGCCGATATCGTAATCCATTCAACAACCAAGTACCTAAACGGACACGGCAATTCGATGGGCGGAGTAATAGTGGAGTCGGGTAAATTCGACTGGGCTCAAAACGAAAAGTTTCCGTCACTGACAAAACCCGACAATGCTTATCACGGACTTTCATTCTATGAGACTTTCGGGGATTTTGGCTTCACTATGCGGGTTCGCGCAGTCGCCCTTCGTGATTTCGGCCCCGCCCTATCTCCAACAAACGCGTTTATGACCCTTACCGGCATCGAGACACTTCCGCTTCGCATGGAAAGGCACGTCGCCAATGCGGAAGTTATCGCAAGCTGGCTAAATGATCATCCTGCCATCGCTTGGGTCTCCTATGCGAGCCTTCCTTCCAGCCCATCATTTGAAAGCAAAATTAAATATTTTGAGAAAGGCTGTGGTTCTGTTTTCACGTTTGGTTTGAAAGGGGGATTCGACTCTGGTATTCGACTGGTTGAGGGCTGCAACCTTATCTCCCACCTCGCGAATGTCGGGGATACTCGCAGCTTGATACTGCATCCAGCATCAACCACGCACCGGCAACTGACTGAAGAACAGCAAATCGCTGCCGGGGCCGGGCCCGACGTGGTCCGGCTCTCTGTCGGCATCGAGACAGCCGAAGATATTATCGCCGACCTCGATCAAGCCTTACTATCTATTTAAAATTTTTATATTGGTTAAGTTTGACGGAATTTTATCCAGAGTATTTACCAAATTAATCAAAATTACCGCTGGTAATTGTCAGTTCGTGAAAGATCTCGACCTTTGTAAATTTGCTCTCCCTTAGGCTGCCAATCCGACTACCGGTCACTCGGTTCACGCAGGAGAAGTTCCGCGTTCAACCGATTTGGGTAGAAACGCTGCAAAAGAGATTATAACTCCTGCTATGATAGCCATCCCGGCAAATACCCACCAGAAACCGCCGGTTAAATCATAAATACCGCCGGTTAGCGGAATGGCTATAGAACTTATACCCAAACCAAGCACAAATTTGGCCCCGTAGGCGCTAGCTCGCCAATTTGCCGGACAGTAACGGGCCACCAGACTATTTTCTGTCGGGAGCGACGCCGTTATTAAGAACATTAATGCTCCTGCGGCCCCCACCAATGGCAGCCCGGAGACGCTGCCGGCCAACAATGCTGCTGGTATCGTAACCACATATACCATCGGGTAAACTAGTGTCAGACGATATCGGTCAGCAAGCCAACCTCCCGCAAGTTGCCCAAGAGCGCCGATCCCAAGCGCTAACGACGCCAGTCCGCCGGCGCCAATCAACCCCGCCCACTCACCCACATCCGGCGCCCCCACCGCGAAGATCTTCGGCATTCCTACAGTTGTCGCTTGAGCCAAGAAACCTACACATAATACAGTGACCGATAGGATTAAAAGTCCACGGATCGCAGTAGAACGGGGTACCGCTGGATCGATGGATGCTTGTTTTTTCGACTCCCCTCCGGATACATTCCTAATAATCAAAAGGAATACCAATCCTGTGAGAAGAATAAGGGATCCCGGCACTATAAACGCATATCGCCAACCAAAAACCGTGGTTAGCGCACCTGCTAAAAGCGGAGTAGCGGCTATTCCGGCTGTTCCGAAAACACCATTAATCCCAAGTGCTTTGCCGCGTGCCTTCGCATTTGCTACCACCCAAGCTGTTCCGACGGGATGATAGATTGAGGAAAAAAGGCCGATTACGGATAATGAAACCGCAATTCCGAATGGCCCTGATGCAAAGCCAGCAGCAATACCCGCAGCACCGGTTCCGATAAAGAAAACCGCGAGCATGCCGGGAGCGCTCCATCGGTCGCCCAGCCAACCGGCTGGTAGAGCAGCAACGCCATACAGAACGAAACCTATGAAAGATAGTGACAACAGCTCCCCGAACGGCCGATCAAATGCAGCCTCAAGCGCAATTACGACTGTCGGATATACCAACATCATCATATGGCTATAGAAATGCGCGACGTTAGCGAATAGTAGCGCTATGCGGCCACTACAACGTATGGAGTAAGGTGACTGGTCTTTCATATGGCTATCCAGACTAATCGATTGGGTCTACCGTGCACAAACCAGCCCGACATGGAAAACCGTCTTCCTATACTTCTATTTATCATGAAAATTTAGCCATCGAAGAAATGGCACTCTTCGACGTCATTGTAAATATTATTTGAGTTGATATTTAACCAAACCGAAGCTTGGATGATAGCTGACAGAGAATCTGTCATTTTTATACATTTATCTCTGCTTCAACCCATTTCATGAAAGCAGAATTGCCGCCCTCGATAGGAAACGAAGCCACGCATGGGCAATCATAAGAATGTAATTTATTTACCGTTTCTGTCAGCGAATCAACTCGATCAAGAGTAGTTTTGGCGATCAGAACCAGTTCGGTTCCCTCTTTTATTTCACCGTCCCAGCGGAAAATTGACCCGACTGGACCCAAGATGTTCACGCATGCGGCTAGCCGCTCATCGACCAACGTGCGACCAATTTTTCTCGCCTCTTCAGCACTTCCAGTTGTTATGTAAATCAGTCGTATATCGTTAGTCATTTTTTTTTACCCATTCCAAAACATAGCCCCGCGTACCTTGAACGGTCATACGGGCTCATAATTGCATGCCGTTCATACGCCAGATTAATCTTTTAATCGTTAGTTGCGATGGGAGAATACACTATGACATTAAGCCCTGAACTGCACAGAATTATTGATGTTTACGCACCATTCCGGGCAGGCGAGGTTCATGTTGTACGGACATGATCGCACGCGTGGATTACCCAAAATATATACCTCCCAATTAAGTAGCTATCGTAATCCAATAAACGGCAAATATACGTGTTTCTGTGATTGTTCTTTCCTCACACGCCACAAGCGTTATGATGATCCTAATTCGATGTCGTAAAGACACGTAAAAGTTTGAGCAGGGATATAGAACTCGTCATGAGTCGCACTATTTCGGTCGTCGGGTCGGGACCCGGCGGGATGTATGCTGTACAAGGTTTGCTAGACAAACTTCCTGACTGCCGCGTCGATGTGATTGAGCGTCTACCCTCCCCCTTCGGCCTCATCCGCGGCGGAGTAGCGCCGGATCATCAGAAAACTAAGCGCATTTCGAAAACGTATGAGCAAACACTCGCGGAAGAGCGGGTACGCTATCTAGGTAATGTCGAGGTCGGACGTGATATCAAGGTGCCCGACTTGTTAGAAATATATGATGCAGTCGTTCTTGCCTACGGCGCACCCCACGATAATCAGCTAGGTATCCAAGGTGAAGATCTTCAAAACGTGTTTGGATCAAATGCATTCGTAGGGTGGTACAATGGCCATCCTGATTTCAAAGATCTAAATCCTGATCTCAACGTGGATTCGGCGGTCATTATCGGCGTCGGGAACGTAGCGCTGGACGTCGCACGTGTCCTTGTAAAATCAAAGACGGAGATGTCCGTTACCGATCTGGTAAGATATGCCGCAAACGCCACACAGGAATCGCCCGTTAGGAGCGTGCATATGCTAGGTCGGCGGGGCCCCGTTGAAGCCGCCTTCACCAATGTAGAACTTCGTGAAATGGGCGAGCTTGAAAATGCATTCCCGGTGATTAATCCAGATGATCTGCCCAGTAAGGTCTCAGCCGAGTATATGTCGGACAGGGACTTAAGACTGCGTACAAAAAATGTTGAAACAATAAAGTCTTTTATCAATGTAAATCGCGAAGGAAAAACCAAAAGCGTACATTTCGGATTCTTCTTATCACCGATCGAAATTCTCGGCTCTAATCGGGTTGAGGGCGTAAAATGCGAACGCACTTCTGTAGATGAAAATGGTAAAATCAAAGGTATCGGCGAAACTGTTACTATCCCCGCTCAACTAGTTGTAACCTGTATCGGCTCACGCGCCTTCCCAATTGATAATCTACCCTTCAACAAAGATTGGGGCACGATCGAGAACAAAGACGGTAAGGTAGCAGATAGACTCTATGCTGTGGGTTGGTTAAAGCGTGGTGCATCAGGGACCATTGGGACTAATAAGAATGACTCGCTTGAGGTCGTGGACAAATTGATCGCTGGATTGGAGGGCCCTGAGAGAGATGGATGCAGCGCCATCGATGAACTGCTCGCCACTAGTGGTGTGCGAACCATATCTTTTGATGAATGGCTGATCATTGACCGTCTTGAAGTCGAAGCAGCGCCGCCCGGAGCCCCCAGGAAAAAATTCGTAACCCCGCAAGAGATGATCGAAGCCTTAGAGAGAGCCTAGGCAGGCAACTTATATAGAACCAGTTTCCGCAATAGGCCGAAGCACCTGAACCCGATATATTTAGCTGCTTAGTCGATGCAGAAGCTTCAAAAAAGTCTCACGCTCGGATTCAGAAAGCGGATCTAACGTCAGATTAGTAATATCGCTTCCGCGTTCACTAAGTTCGGATGCGAGTTCTCTACCGGCCTTCGACAACGACAACATCAAACGGCGGCGATCGACCTCATCTGGTCGGCGCTCGATCAGGCCCCGTGCCGACAGGCGTTTTATCACCCCTTGCATTGTCGCGGCATCCATCGCAGTTAGCCGGCCGAGCAGGTTCTGCGATGTTTTACCGACATCCGCCAATTTCATAAGGGCCGCGAATTGTAATGGCGTCAGCTGATCGTCACCAATCGTTAACTGGAAGATTGCACTATGGCGCTGATGAGCACGCCGCAACAGGTGTCCGACCTGTTCCTCCAAAACATAGCCTAGTTCATTGTATTTACCCACGCTGGCGGGCTTTCGGACGCTTCCACCCGTTTGCAAAGACATACGCTAATCACCTAAATTGTTCGTACACAAACGATGGAGCAGGCACAATTTCCTGTCAAGCAAGTGCTATACGACCCCATCGTCTTTCAAACGCTGGATATCATCTTGCGTCAGGCGCAATAGTCTCCCGAATACTTCGCCGTTGTGTTGCCCCAGAATCGGCGGAGGCCGCTCATATTCGATGGGTGATTCCGACAGGTGAATTGGATTGGCGACCGTCGGTAACTTTCCACCTTCCGGATGATCTAACTGCCGTTGCGTACCTCGTGATTGAATTTGGGGATCAGCAAAAACTTGTTCGAGATTATTGATTGGCCCGCATGGTACCCCAACATTTTCTAATTCTTCTAGCCAGAAAATACGTGGTTTAGAAACAATGATTTCATTTAGAATTATGCCAAGTTCCGAACGGTTATTAACCCGGTCTCGATTAGTCACAAATCGTTCATCGTCCGCCAGACCGACACATCCTGCAACCTCACATAATCGACGGAACTGTTCATCATTCCCTACGGCAATAATGATATAATGATCTGCGCTCTTATAGGCCTCATAGGGAACGATATTTGGATGAGCATTACCCATCGTGGTGGGTACCCCCCCGTCGATCAGGTAGTTCATAGCTTGGTTTGCCATGGAAGCGACTGTCACATCTAGTAGCGCCATATCAACATGCTGGCCCCTGCCGGTTTTATCGCGATAAGCAAGTGCCGAAAGCGCACCAATTACGGTGTAAAGCCCTGTCATTATATCTGACAAAGCAACCCCAATTTTCTGTGGGCCACCCCCCGGTTTGTCCTCCGATTCGCCGGTCACGCTCATCAGGCCGCCCATCGCTTGGATCAGAAAATCATAACCGGCGCGCTGACAATAGGGACCGTCCTGACCAAACCCAGTAATCGAACAATATACAAGTCGAGGGTTGATCTTCGACAAGCTCTGATAATCTAGGCTGTATTTCTGTAATCCGCCCACCTTGTAGTTCTCAAGTAGCACATCGCACTTCGAAACTAATTTGCGAATAAGGTCTTGGCCTTCTGGTTTAGTGATATCTATCGTGACCGATTTTTTTCCACGATTCGCAGACAGGAAATAGGCAGCAGTCTGGGTTTCATTGCCTTCAACGTCCTCCATAAAGGGCGGCCCCCATGCACGTGTATCATCTCCTCTTCCCGGACGCTCTACCTTGATCACCTCTGCTCCCAAGTCGGCAAAGGTTTGACCACACCAAGGGCCTGCGAGGATCCTGCTCATGTCTAGTACACGCAGATGGTCTAGTGGTTTTGGATTCGTCATAAAAATACCGATTACTTGAAACGCGAGGGTTTAAAAAAAGTCCAGCGTCTATTCCTTCCGAAAAGCCGACCTAAAAGAATGCTTGAATGCCCGTCTGCGCCCGACCGAGGATCAAAGCGTGAATATCGTGCGTACCTTCGTAAGTGAATATTGTCTCCATATTCATCATATGACGCATCACGTGATATTCATCGGTAATACCGTTACCTCCATGAATATCGCGCGCATCGCGGCAAATGTCGCGAGCCTTGCCAGTTGAATTCCTTTTCAACATCGAGATTAACTCTGGTGAACATGATCCATCATCCATCATCCGACCCATCTGCAAACATGCTTGATAACCGATGGAAATTTCCGTCTGCATGTCGGCCAACTTTTTCTGAACCAACTGGTATGATGCTAGAGGCTTACCGAACTGCGCCCGCTCAAGCGCGTATCCGCGGGCAGCGTGCCAACAAAATTCCGCTGAACCGAGAGCGCCCCAAGCTATGCCATACCGTGCATTATTTAAGCATCCAAATGGTCCACCAAGCCCCCGGGCTTCCGGCAACCAGTTTTCGTCGGGTACAAACACGTTATCCATCACGATTTCACCAGTTGTCGACGCTCGAAGCGATAACTTGTTTTTCAACTTTGGCGTCGATAAACCCTCCATGCCCCTTTCCAAGACAAAACCTCGAATTATGTCGTCGTCGTCCTTGGCCCACACGACAAAAACCTGAGCTAGGGGCGAGTTCGAAATCCACATTTTTGCACCGCTCAACACGTAACCGCCGTCGACTTTCTTCGCCCGTGTTTTCATTCCTCCTGGATCGGATCCGTGATCGGGTTCGGTCAAACCAAAGGCACCGATCCACTCTCCGCTCGCAAGCTTAGGAAGGTATTTTTCGCGCTGTATTTCTGTCCCGTAATTGTATATTGGCCACATTACGAGGCTTGACTGAACCGAAAGGGTCGAACGGTAAGACGAATCCACCTTCTCTACCTCGCGGGCAATAAGTCCATAGGAAACGTACGAAACACCGGCGCAACCGTATCCATGGATAGTCGGACCTAGTAGGCCAAGTTCCCCCATTTCTGGAATGATATCTGGGTCTTCCTTTTCCGCGTTATAGGCTTCGATAATTCGCGGCATCAATTTTTCTTGGGCATACTGACGTGCCGTTTGCTGGACCATACGTTCCTCTTCGGTCAGCAGGCTATCCAGCGCCATCGGGTCTTCCCAATTGAATTTTCCCCAGACGCGCGGACTGTGCCCGCCGGCTTCGGATACCTTGGTCGCCATTTTTCTATCCTTTCAGTCGGAACTTTGCATTGAGTATTAGCTGTTTAAGGTGATAATAAACGCCTTAATATAAAGGGTCAGCAAATATTTTAAGCTTAAAATATTTGCTGATTATTTCACCACCTTTTACTATAAATTATGTTTGTATGTGTACAAACGATTAAGATACAAGACATCTATAAACTGAGTTTCCCGACAAAATTTGCTGTAAGATAAATTTCGCTAATAAAATAAAGCGACAGGAGGAGACTATCCAATGCCGCACTCACTTCGCACTTTCTTGGATTCTATCGATAATCGGATGCTCCACATTCACGACCCAGTCGACCCATTAACTCAGGTTGGTTACTTGTGCTCCGAAAGCCAAGGTCCGCTCACGTTTCATAACATGCCTGGATTTGATAACTGGCGTCTCACCGACATCCTTATAAAGGATCGCGCTGGTCAAGCGGCGGCATTTGGATTGGATAAAGCGAACGAGGTCTGCCCCTATCTTGCAGAGCAGATGGCGACCAAACGGGGTAAGTCCGTAATGGTAAATCACGGCCCCGTGAAAGAGGTGAAAATGCTCGGCAAAGATGTCAACCTCCATGCCATACCAATTCCGCAACATAGCCATGGTGACGGCGGTCGATATCTTGGCTCCGGCATAACAATAACCAAGGATCCCGAAACCGGTATTCGTAATGAAGCCATAATCCGTATGATGCTAACCGATGATCCGCAAAAAGCCACTTTCTGGATGGCGGCCCGCCACAATTACGCGCATTATATGAAATACATCGAGAAGGATGAACCTATGCCCATGGCATTCGCTATCGGTCTTCATCCTGTTTATGAAATAATGTCCAATTGGTCCGGCAAACATGAGGACTTTGACGAACTCGAATACGGGGCAGGAATCCTCGGAGAAGATATCGAGATGATCAAATGTGACACGATTGATCTCGAAGTACCGGCCCACGCCGAGGTAGTAATTGAGGGCCTTGTCCATCCCAAGGATCGGGCGCCTGAGGGCCCTTTCGGCGAATTCACCACTTTTGGTGCGGGCGCAGAAGGCCCAGCGCCGGTGTTCCAGATCACTGGTATCACCCACCGCAAAGACCCAATCTTCCGACACATGCAAGCAACGTGGTTTACGGACCATCAGCCACTGATCACCTTGCCAATGGAAGCAACCTATTACAACAGGCTTAAGGATACCCACGGCAACACCAAAATCCTTGATGTTTTTGTACCACCCTGGGCGTCGCAATTCATGATGATTATACAGATGGAAGCTCGTTGGGACGGACAGGTCCGCGATACACTGCTGTCCGCACTTACCGGCCCAAATCTCCATGTGAAGATTGCGATCGCAGTAGATGAGGATGTCGATATCTATAATGCTGAGGAAGTACTCTGGGCAATCGCTTGCCGCTGTGACCCGCAAACTATGACTCATATGTTGCCTGGTTCTCGGCTACATCCGTTGGACATCTCCATCCCCCAGGTAAAGGAGGATTACACCGTAATGCGGGTTGGGGGAAAAATTGCTATCGATGCGACTAAACCTGCAACCTGGCGCGGCGTGGAACGTGATAAGTTTGATCGCGTCCGCCCCATGGGCCAAGGTGACCCCGCAATTAACGATTTGTTGCAACAGGTCCGCGTTCAGCGTTAGGCCCGAATAAAGCACCTAGTAATCGATCCGGTCACATCGTAGGATGATTCTCTCTCCGTTTAGCCCTTATCTTCGAACCGTGCCAGCATCAATATATCGCGTAATCGCAGATCCGTAATTCGACATCGAGCGACGCATTTAAATGAAAATAGCCGACAGCCGCTGCGCTGTCCGAAATAGATCCACACAAGCTGAATCCCTCGGATCACCTTTTAGAGTCCACCCCAAGCAAGACCGGACAACAATATCATTAAGAATCGACCCGTCAGTCGCAGGATACCTTGCCCTGCTATACTTGTTTTTGTACTAATGATTCCGCAATTATCCCGAGCATTATAATGGCAGCCCGTAAGAACACCCCTAAATCATCCCTAAAGCCCGCAGCGAAGAAGCGTCCCGCAAATCTAGATGCAACGTTCCTGCTTCCCTTGAGAGACGACCTTCATCTAATGATTCAGGAATGGGTCTCGGAGGACGTTGGTATACAAGATCTAACGACCAACATCATGATCCCAACGACCGCGAGAGCCGACTTTGTGATGAATACTCGCGAAGATATAATTGTTTCCGGAATCGAAGTCGCCGCCGAGGTGTTCCGCCACATGGTACCAGAGGCTAAGATTAGAACTCTGGTCAAAGACGGAACTTTGGCAAAAAAAGGAACATCGCTAATGCGCATTTCTGGTCCAGGCCGTGGGCTGCTGACTGTGGAACGCACATCACTAAATATCCTGCAATTTATGTGTGGTATTTCTACGCTAGTAGGCCAATACGTAGCTGAAATTGCACACACAAACGCACAGCTTATTGACACCCGAAAGACTATCCCCGGTCTCCGCTTGCTGTCCAAATACTCTGCTTGCGTCGGCGGTTGTCGCCCCCACCGTCTGGGTCTCCACGACGGGGTAATGATCAAGGATAATCATATTGCTGTTCACGGTTCTATTACTAAGGCGGTCAAACAGGCACGGGGTCTCACTCCGGCCTTAACCAAAATCGAGGTTGAGTGCGACACCCTGAAACAGGTCGAAGAAGCCGCCAAAGCAGGGGCCGACATCATCATGTTCGACAACATGCCGGCTGCGATGATGAAAAAGGGTATAGCGATTATCGCGGGACGCGCCCACACTGAGGCCTCAGGTGGTATCCGCCTCGATACGATCAAGGAAAAAGCGGAGTCGGGCGTCGATACGATTTCAGTTGGAAGGATGACGCAGTCCGCTCCCGCTGCTGATATCGGCCTCGACGTCACAATCTCGAAGTAAGATCTATATGCGGGGGACGCTATTCCTTGTCGTAGGGCCTAGCGGTGCCGGCAAGGACACACTTATGGACGGCGCCCGCGCGTCGCTTGCAAATGATGAGGATATCGTATTTGCACGCCGTATCATCACACGACCTAAAGAAACAGGAAACGAAGGTCACGAATCTGTCACTGAAAAAGAGTTCGATTCAAGACATAACGACGGCGTTTTCATGCTCGACTGGCAAGCACATGGTCTGAAATACGGCATTTCAGAAATTTATGAAAAGCATCTTGCGAGAGGGGTAACGGTAGTTGCCAATGTGTCCCGCGGCGTTATCAAAGACGCCATAACCTGTTACTCGCCTACTGTCGTGCTGGAAATATCGGCCTCCCCGGAAATTCTTTCTGAGAGGCTAGCCAAGAGGGGGCGCGAAACTACTGATGAAATCCATACACGACTATCTCGCGACGCCGCAAGAATCCCTGCCAGCGCCACGAAGGTCACAATTTTAAACAATGGTTCCCTTCGCGAAGGAATCGATAAGTTTATCGCAGCATTAAAACGGGAAAGACCAAAAAGCGCCACCCTACTCATGCATAAGGTGGCAGGAGGTGCGCTGAATTATATAGAATATCAGGCTGTCATCAACGACATCATTTCTCGAGGATATACGGACCTGGAAATCGGTAATTTTCTGGCGTCGGTTTCGGAAACTCTTACGCGTGACGAAACGGTTGACCTAGCCCGTGCCCGCGCCGAATTTGCTACTCCTATCACTTGGAATTCTGACCTTGTGGTAGACAAACATTCGATGGGCGGTATCCCGGGCAACCGTATAACAATGGTGGTGATACCGATAGTCGCAGCATTTGGTTTAATAATCCCTAAAACATCCTCCCGGGCCATCACGTCCCCAGCCGGGACTGCCGATGCAATGGAAGTACTGGCGCGGGTCGACTTAGATTCAGACGACTTACGTCGTATCGTAAAAAAAATGAACGGGTGTATAGCTTGGAACGGTAGGCTGAATCACTCACAAGTGGACGAAGTGATGAACCGGATAACAATGCCTCTGAAACTTAACACCCTCCATTGGTCAGTGTCGTCGATACTGTCAAAGAAGCTCGCGGCCGGCGCAACACACTGTCTTATAGACGTACCATTCGGCCCAACCGCAAAGGTCCGCAGTGCAATTGACGCAGAGAAATTGCGCGATCTATTTATGTATGTCGGTAACGCCCTAGGGCTTGAGATAGATGTCCGGATTACCGACGGTCGCGCGCCTATAGGAAGCGGAATTGGACCGGCGCTAGAAGCCCGGGATGTCGTCGCTGTCTTAAAAAACGAAGCAAATGCCCCCAAAGATCTCCGAGACAAGGCATTATCATTTGCATCGACGATTCTTGCTTTTGACCCGACCATAACGCTATCCGAAGGACCTATCCGCGCGGCTGAAATACTTGACAGCGGATTAGCATGGGAAAACTTTGAACGCCTGTGTTACGAACAGGGCCCTCCTTCTGAAGATGTCGAGATCGGAAATCATACTGCCACCGTCACCGCCAATAAAGACGGTACCGTCGATTCTATAGACTGCTTAGTTTTAAGCTCCATTGCCCGAGCGGCAGGCGCTCCGGCGGACAAAGGGGCGGGGCTCGATCTGCTATGCCACCAGGCAGACAAAGTATACGCTGGCCAACCACTCTACCGTATCCACGCCCGCACATTAATGGGCCTCGACGCGGCACGCAAAAAGGCAGGATTAGATCCTGCCTATCGAATTACCCAGATTTAACAAAACCCTATCGTTTTTGTTTGAACTATGTCTAAGTTTTCATTCTAGCCGGAATACTATCTCATTCGGAGATCGGCCCTTTACACGGTTCAGTCAAAAACATCCGGGAATTTTGCCCGCACCTCCTTCGCCAATTCCGGTGATGTCATCGCGACTTCAGGAAAAGTATCGATGTGCTCATAAGGGATACATGCGTCAATGACAACACGACTGTTGTAGAGTTTATCATCGAATACCATAGTATCGAGTCGCGATGACCAAGTGCGGTCGAGCACCGTTATGTCGCGCTTCGGATCTGAGCGCGTCCCCATTGCCCAGATGACATCATTGATGTCGGTCGGATCGATGTCGTCGTCAACCACCACAATATATCGGCCAACGTAGCCAATAGGGTTCACTTGCGAAGCGACAAGGCCGACTTGATTGGCGTGGCCAAAATAGCGTTGCTTGATCGAAACAGCTACGAATGTCCGACCCGAACCTGCCTGATGTACCCAGACCCCTTTAACATCGGGGATACCCGCACCCTCCAAAGAATCCAGCAAGCCGGCCGATCTGATAAAGCAGCGCTCGAATAGATGACTGTGCGGCGGTTTTTGACTGGCTGCGCAGGTCAGGATCGGGTTATTCCGATAATAGACACGCTCGATATTAATGACGGGTTCCTCTTTTGCATCTCCTGCATAATACCCCGTCCATTCGCCGAATGGTCCTTCCAGTGCTGTTTCATCTGGCGAAACCCATCCTTCGAGCACTAGCTCTGACCGAGCCGGTATCGGTAAGCCCGTCACCTCTCCTTCAATACATTCTAAGGGTCGTCCGGACAGGCCACCGGCCCAGTCAAGCTCCGGTATATTGTCGGCAAGTGTATAGCGCGCCGCGATATAAGTGGCGGGATCGATCCCTACAACAATTACCATTGGACATTTTTTACCGGCATTCAGATACTTGTCCCTTTGGATGCGACCCTGTTTGCCATTGGAAATATATGATGTCGCGATATTCTTACCGTTAAGCATCACTCGATAGGTTCCAACATTCACTCGTCCGGTATCAGGGTCCTTGGTGATCACGCCACAAGCAGTACCAATATAGCGCCCGCCATCTTTTTCATGATGAACCGGAACTGGAAATTTCATGAGATCTACTTCGTCATC
The DNA here is from genome assembly GCA_002295635.1 of Alphaproteobacteria bacterium UBA830. Classification (GTDB taxonomy): domain Bacteria; phylum Pseudomonadota; class Alphaproteobacteria; order MPNO01; family UBA830; genus UBA830. The sequence continues at coordinate 35,475 of DBHK01000016.1, forward strand.
TCGATCAATGTTCTCGAGGACAGGTCCCTTAGTCACCATCCGCGGCGGCACCGGTTCATATTTCTTTATACGGCTCCGATATGCGTCGAGCATTGAACGACGGTCGCCGGTTTCCGACGGATCAATCCCCATACCGAGGGCAAGCCGGAGCGGAGAGCCAAGCATGCCATAAAGGCAGCGGAATCCTTTTTTGTAATCTGGCACCTCATCAAACAATAACACTGGAGAACGATCAACTTTTTCGCGGTATAACACCTCGGTAACTGCACCAATTTCCTTATCCCAATGGGCGCCGTTAACCTTTTTTAGTTCGCCCCCCTCTTCCACTGCGGCAAGAAAATCGCGCAGGTCAGTCTGCACATACCGATTAGAAACCGTTCTTTCCATTTCGTCTTTTACTCCGTGTTAGCGTTTCGCAATCAAATTGCCGAGTTTAGTCAATCGAGTAGATAGCCCCATTTCTCGCGGGTCTCCCGCGCGAGTTCGAGCGACGGGGAATTGACCTCTGGAAAGTCTTCCTTCCAGTGGAACGGCCGACAAGCGTCGATGACAGCTCGACTATTAGTCAAATTCCCCTTCTCCTTATCCTCCGGAGAAATACGCGGATCCAGATGTGTCGACCATGCGCCTTTTATGATATCAATCGACGTAGCCGGATCTGAACGCGTCAGCAGCGCCCAAATCAATTCCTCGAGGTTTGATACATCAACGTCATCATCGGTAACGATAACATATTTTCCCGCATAGGCACCGACCTGGCACTGGCAGGCGATATGACCGGCCTGTTTGCTGTGTCCAGGATAACGCTGCTTGATCGCCACGCCCATAAGCATCCTGGCGGTGCCAACTTCGTGCAACCAGGTGGACGTGACATCCGGGACACCGGCCTTCAAAAGGTTTTCCTTTAGCATCGCTGACCGCGTGATAGATCGGTAGCGCGCAACCTCATCTGGCGGGCGTTGCGGCGGACAACCGAAAAGGATCGGATTCTCTCGGTGATAGATCGCCTTTATTTCCATAACGGGTTCATCGCGCATCTGCGAGCCGTAGTACCCGGTCCATTCACCGAACGGGCCTTCTGGACGGCGGTCGGTTGGATCGATGAAACCTTCAATTACAATTTCGGCGTCGGCCGGAAACGGTAGTCCAGTGTGTTTACCTTCAATCAATCGCATTGCTTCGCCGCGAATCCCACCGACGATGTCATATTCGCAAACATTATGGGGTATATCAGAGGAGCCCATTAAGAATGTCATCGGATCGCCGCCCAATACGATCACGGTTGGCATCGGCTTGCCATTTGCCACCCATTTGTCTCGATGCACCCGCCCATGCTTTCCCGGCGAAATGTAGAACCCGACCTGGTTCTTGCTATGGATCATAACTCGGTAAGTACCGACATTTATCCAGCCGGATTCGGGGTCCCGCGTAACGTTGTATGAACCGGTGCCGATATACCGACCACCGTCTTTTTCGTGCCAGATCGGTGCCGGGAATACCTCGATGTCGATCGCATCACCCTGGACTATATTTTCAAGCACTGGGCCGTCGTCCACAATTTTATGAGGGATCTCCCGCATATCTTCTGAATAATGCTTCCGAAAAGCATCCGATAATTCAACTTTCGAATACTCGGAGGGGAAACCTAGGGTCATGTTCATACGCTTGCCAGCGAAGAAATTGACCAGCAGGCGCGAACCCGGCATCGTGCCCGGTACATCCTCGAATATCACGCAGGGTGCAGTCTCGCTGTGCTGTACCATCTCAGTCGCCATGCCGATGTCACGCTCCCAAGTAGCACCCGACACATGTTTTACTTCGTCAAGCTTCTCTGCCTCCGCGAGCCAATCGCGCATGTTGGAATAGGGGATGTTTAGGTCGTTAAGCAGCAATCGGGAAGTGCCATCGTCAACATCAACCATTAATCTGGTCTTTCTTTCTTCGTGACGCGCTTTTTATGCTGTATCCGATACAAAATTTTCTCCTGTTATTTTCTACGGGAAATTATCCAACTAACCGATCCGCTGCAAATACCTCCAGTGATCTAGATTTCTTAATAACTAAGGAAAAGAAGGCAAAGGCCAATAAAAGAAGCTGCGCTGAGTCATTTACAACGAATTAATCCGACCGGTCCGACCACCCGAGCCCCTGATCAACGCTAACTATGATCCAGAAATAAAGACATACTGCCTATAATATTTTTAGCCTCGAAGCTGGCCAAAATGGCGACATTGCTATTGGATATAGGGAACTTATCCTAGGGATGGAATTCGGAAAAAGAATGAGCGCATCAACGAAAGATTATTCGCATCACGAAACCCCGGTGCAACTGCCCGACAACCAGTCCACTCCGGAATACGTTTCCGACGCTATGGCCTCGCTTCTCAGCAAGATGGACTTCGATTACGTTTTTCTTCTGCCCGGTGCGAGCTATCGTGGACTTCACGATTCGCTAGTAAATCATAACCGGAACCTAAATCCCAAGATCATTCTTGCCACCAGCGAACTCTCGGCGGCTTCCATGGCACATGGATACGCAAAAGCCGCTGACAAACCGTCGCTATGTATCCTGCACGACTTAGTCGGTCTGATGAATGGTTCCATGGGGCTCTACAATGCTTATTGCGACCGAACGCCGGTAGTTTTCCTAGGGGGGTCCGGGCCTCTAGACCCGGATCAGCGTCGGTTTATCGAATGGAATCATTCCGCCAGCACACAAGCTGACATCATCAAGGACTGGGTTAAGTGGACGGACGAACCGCCGACCGGTAACGCCACGCTTAAATCCATCGTCCGTGCGAAGACGATCGCAGAAACGTATCCGCCAGGCCCAGTATACGTATCGATTGACACACACGTGCAAGAACAACCGGTCGACGAAAGCCTCGAAAAGGTTGATCCGAGCCTGCCGCGTTACAAGGCGCCACCAGCCATGGGCCCTAACGAGGACGCCCTAGCCGAAGCGGCCGAAATGATCGTAAAGGCCGAGTTTCCGGTTTTGGTCGGGGGACGGTTCGGAATATATGAACGGATGCGCAAACCGCTGATCGAGCTACTCAACATCAGCGGTGCCGGTGGGCTGAATGATCGCGCGGTCTATTGTTGGCCCAGTGATCATCCGCAGAATCTATCGGGGGATAAAGACGCGCTCCGTGAAGCCGACGTGATCGTCTGCATGGATTGCATTGATATCAATAACGTAATGGGGACCTATGCAATCAGGCGTCGGTCTGACACCAAGGAAATGCGGGAGAAAGCATCTCCTACAATTATCGATATGTCGCTCAACGCTATCGACAATAATTCCTGGACAGCCTTCGGTGGCCCAACCCCGCCAATCGACCTTCAAATAGTGTGCGAACCAGAATACGGATTGGCGCGCCTTATTTCTGCGGTACAAAAGGCGCTGGAACGCAATACGGATCTTCTCGGCCGAGTACAGAAACGGAAGAAGATGCTAGAGAAACGCCATGAGAGGTTACGTGTCGCTCAGATAGAAAAAGCCCGAGAAGGCTGGGATCAATCACCGATTAGGGTAGAACGTATGATCCATGAGGTTTATCAGGCAGTGAAAGGTAAACCATGGACGCTAACAGCCGCAAACCATCGCAGCTTCAATGAAGTCGTATGGAATTTTCCGGGTGCGGGCGCTTATCTTGGTGCTGATGGGGGAGGTGGTGTCGGATACAACGCGTCTGCCGCAATCGGCGCTGGTCTCGCGTTGCGTGATAAGGGACGCTTTTGCATTTCCCTTGGCGGCGACGGTGACTTCCTGATGGCGCCCGGCTGCGTCTGGTCCGCCGTCCATTACGGCATTCCTATGCTTCACATCATCAACAACAATTCTACCTGGGGCAATGACGAAGTGCATCAGATTGAGGTTGCCCACAACCGGCGTCGTCCAAAGGAAAATGCCTGGATTGGTCAGGCTATGCGCGACCCGATAATAGACTTCGCGCAGATCGCCCGGGGCTTCGGCGCCTGGGCAGAGGGTCCAGCGCAAACTCCGAGTCAACTCATTGATATCCTCGGCAAGGCCGTCGAAGAGGTGGAAAAGGGCCGTGTCGCAGTGGTGGATGTTACGACTACGCTGGGCCTATTGTCCTAGCTCTCATCCCCTCAAAATGCTTTGTTCCGCCGCCGTAAACCCGACTAAAACCGGTCCTACACCCTCGAAAACAGGTCGTTTGATCAGGGTCGGGTTGGCAGCCATCAAGGCTTCCGCTTTCACTGCGTCGACATCGTCCTTATCGGCGTCAGGCAGTTTACGCCACGTTATGCCTCTTCGGTTGAGAAGCTTTTCCCAACCTACCTCGCTAATCCAAGTAGACAGGGTGGCCGCATCGATACCATCCACACGGAAATCATGAAATTGATACTCTACACCCTCAGTATCAAGCCATTGAACCGCTTTTCGGCAAGTATCGCAGTTTCTAATTCCATAGATGATAATCATCTCAACTTTCCCTAACGGTGTCATAAAGGAGCTCAAGCGCAAATTGGGCGAAGATCCACATATTTTTTTCCCGGTCATCGTTATCGGTCTGCAAAACGCGAGTTGCCGACGATGGACCAACTACGGCGAGCGCGACATACCCAGCGGGGTTTCCGTATCGGTTACCGCCCGGACCTGCGGCACCAGATTCTCCAATCGCCCAGTCGGTACCTAGGATTTCGCGGATTGTCGCTGCCGCGAGGGTCGCATATTGCTCTGTCGAGCCCTGCATCTGCACTTGTGCGTCGTTGAACCGCAGGATCCCGCGCCGCGCTATCTGTGTATACACTGTCGCACCACCCACGAAATATGTGGATGCTCCCGGTAGCGATAATAAAGCGGCGGAGATAAGCCCACCAGTCGCAGATTCGGAAACTGACACGGTCTGACCGCGTTCTTTGAGAAGGCCGCCGATAGGGCTAGCCATTTGCTTGAGTGAAGGCATTTATCGAGTTCCTGTCTGTTGATCCAAGAAAACTATACTAACCAGAACACGTTCTGTACGTTGGGTGATTATCGATACTTGATCGTCC
>DBHK01000016.1:40874-123047 GCA_002295635.1 Alphaproteobacteria bacterium UBA830
AAATCACACTAAAGCATTCTCATATCTTCTCCGGCTATATACCGAGCACCGAAGCCACGCAGCAAACGTAGTACATTCTCAGCGCCACGCTGTGCTGCAACCGTCAACGCATCCTCAGTCATTGCGGAGTTGTGGGGCGACGCTATTACATTCGGCAAGTCAAGAAACGGATAACTTGTCTCAAACTTTCCGTGACGGACCGGTTCAATCCACCAGGCCTCAAGGCAAGCTGTAAATCGGGGATTTTTGAGTAGATGCCGGTACAGATCATCCTCGACGATAATTTCCCCCCGCGCCACATTGACCAGCACTGCATCCGGCTTCATAAGCGCAAGATGTTGCGCTCGGATAAGCCGATCGGTGTTCCGGGTCAACGGTACAGTGATCACAAAGATATCCGCAGCAGACATAAGGGAATCCAAATCGTCTAGCGTGCCGATGAACCCGACTTGCTCATCAGTATTCCCCGAACGGTTCACAGCCTCAATTCGCATCCCTAGCCCCCGCATAACGCGCGCTACTTCTCGCCCGGTAACCCCAAATCCAAGAATACCGCATGTTGCTCCGTCGATTTTCTTGGTTGGCACAAACTGATTAAATTCCCCCATCGTCATATTGCGGTGTTCCACCGACAACCTTTTAGACGCAGCAAGCGCCATCGCCACCACATGCTCCGCCATAGGTTCGGCGTAGGCGCCAGCGTTATAGGCAACGGGAATGTGATCCGGTATTTGGCTTAGGGGTAAGTAATCGATCCCGGCCGTCAGACACTGGATCAGTTCGCAATTACTTAGTAAACTCAACCCATCGAGGCCGAGATCTCGGATCGGATGATATGTCATCACAATTCTTGCGGAACGCAGCGCCCGCTCCCGCGTCGATCCTTTTAGGTTCGGTAGGAAGGCAACCTCCGCCTCCTCACCGAAACACTCGATGAGGGCGTCACAAATATCGTCGGGCGGCAGATGGGAGACTAGAACTAGCGGCTTTATCATGCCGAAGTTATATCAGAACAAAGTAGTATTAGTGGATCAGATATGAAATTCCGTCAAAATGCGCGTAATCTCCTCTGGAAATAGTTCCCCGATTTCGACCTTACGCTGGCATACCCCTTGTTCGAAACCGTATTGCAGAAATGCTTCCAGCGTAGTTCGGTTTTTCTCTATCCCGTATGGAAAAAAGTCCTCACCGAAAAGGTCTTGCGCCTTCTGCCCGGAGTCGTAACACCAAGCAAATGGCAAACGCGTCGCAGTGATTTCTCTAGCGCGAAACATGGCCCGATTCTTCGCCTCCTCTAAGGCCTTGTACAAATTAGTGGCGACCCATGGATGTTCACGAAAAAAATCACCACGCATAGCAATCACATGCATTATCGGGAAAATCCCTGTATCTCGGTAGTATTGTTCCTCAATCTCTCGATAATTTGGATAAAGGCGCACAATCGTCTCTTCGCCCTCCTCAACGGGAGACGGGGGGTGGGCCGACATTACACAGTCAACCTCGCCGTCGAACAACATATCGGTAAGGGACTTATCATGCCGAGGTGTGTAAGAGACACCCTCGGGTATATCCAAATCGACCTTCTCTTTGCGGCCGGCAGAATTTACTCCTCCCTGCACCCATTCTATTTCTTGTAGAGGAATACCGATGTTGTGGACAAGCCAACCGCGGGTATAGATCGACGCGGTCTGAGCCCATTCCGGGATACCGATCCGTCTGCCTCGTAGATCTGATGCAGATTTGATTTCGCTAAATGGCAGTACATAGAGTGAGGATTGCCGAAACACCCGCGATGGAAATACCGGAATACCCGTGATACTGTCATCGTTCTGGGACTTGAGTGCTATGTATTTGCCGAAAGACATTTCCGATACGTCCCACTCGCGGAACTTGATAAACCGGAAGAATGTTTCTTCGATATCCAAGTTAAGGTATCTCAGGTCTATCCCTTCCGCCTCAATATCCCCGCGCGTAAGATCTCGCATGTGTTCGTAGTCACTCGCAGCGAAAGTGACGGTAAGTTTAGACATGGTAATGACCCCAAGGAAAAAAGTAGGGCGGAAGAAAGCTTCCACCCTACTTTATTAAGAAGGAATAATGGCTCGTTCAGAAGGGATCTTGCCTTACCTGATTTTTTTGCGCCAGCCCATTTTCTTATCGAGTGCATCGCCTGCTTCCGCTATCCCATTCAAATAATAGTCCCATACAATGAGGTTTTCTTCACAAGCGTCGATGACCTCCTCCTCCATACGGAGCTTTGCCGCATGTTGCGCAACTGTTTTCCAACCAAGATCCGAGTGAACAATGTCGGCCTCAGAATGCATTCCAAAAAACAGTCTTTGCTCCGGAGTTAGGCCGAACATTTCACCCCAGCGGCGATTTTCAAGCCCAAACCATCCCTTCTTCTTGAGTTCACCCGTCCCATAACCGGGAACATTCGCCCGTTCAGCACACGTATTTCCCATCAAACCCAGTAACCAGTGGCGATTGCTCATGAGCCCGTCCCATGCCCGCCAGCACATACGAGTTGATGGAAGCGGCTTTGCATTTTTGATTTGAGTGCGCTTCATTCCGCAATCGACACCTAAATCTTCCAGAACTTTCCAATGAGGCCGGCCATCGCCATGCTCCGCGTCGGAAATCAATTCTTCGACACATGCCTCTAGTATGTCTAATTTTACATCCCATTCGGGTGTATTTGTCGCAACCCGGAGCTTGAGTACTGAGTTACGTTGGCGAGTATTAAGGCGATGCTGCATGACAAAAGTGTACGCTCGACCTTTTGACAGTGGCTCATTAAGCATCCGGTTATGCTTCACAAAATTGTCGACCGCCTTGTCGATTCCAGCAATTACTGATTTGGTGCTCATATCTCTAGACCCTTTCTTATTTATTTCATTCTTTTTACGTTGTCGCGCAGCGACTGTTAAAAACCATTCTCAAATATCTTCCATGCTATTTTTCAATGGCTTTGCGATCGCTCAGGCTGAGCGCAGACGGCCCCCGCTCTCTGAAATACTATCCGCTATCACCGCGTCAATAATGCCGCGCACCGCGCGTGACGCATTGTTACCAATGTGAGACGTTGCATAGGCCAGATGCAGGGTTCGAGGTATCTCCGGACGATTGATTTGAGAGGCAGATAGGCGACCAGATTGTACTGACTGTTCGACAGCCGCGTAGGGAAGAATTGTCCAACCCAACCCACTCTCCACGAGGTCACGCGTAGTGGCAACCGAGTCTATTTCGAAGAGGATATCTATCGTAAGCCTTTTTTCACGAGCCGTATCTTCCAGCCAGTCTCGAAGACCAAACCCCTTACTTGGAAGAATGAGATTCCGCTGACAAACGTCCGCAAACGACACCGTAGTGCCAGGGTTATCGTGATTGGCTCCGCCGACAAGATACAGATCTTCCAACATTAGAGGTTCCGTAGGAATGCCGCTAACTGCATTAGGATTGTATGTAAATCCCATGTCTAAAGAGTTTTCGTCCAGCCGGCGCATGATTTCTTCACTAAGTCCTTCGAACAGTTTCAACGAAACGTGTGGAAACGCGTCGCGGCATGCTCTAATAAGTGGGATTGCTAGCAATGCGCTCGCGGTTGGCGTAATACCAAGCACAATTTCGCCGCGTGGCGGCCCGGATAGATCCTTCACTTCCTGTCCAGCCTGCTCCACCTGCTTGAGAATTGCATTCGCGTGGCGCAAAAGGACTTTTCCCGCCTCTGTCACCTCTACACCACGGGAATGGCGGTGAAGAATTTCGACGCCAAGTTCCTCCTCCAGTTTTCGTATCTGGAGACCTAACGCCGGCTGCGCAATGCGGACCCGGTCAGCCGCCCGTGTAAAGCTCCTCGCTTCCACAATTTCTACAAAATATCTTAACTGTCGAACATCCATGCCTAAAACCCTACTATATCGTTTTTATATAGCATATGCGTTGGGTATATCTCAACGACATTAATAGAATTTTGGTCGTATTGATGGATATGGCCAAATCAAAGGGGGCTCCGGCAGACTGTTCACGATAAAATGCCGGGAAAGATCCAACAAACTTTTACCGCCAATCCGAGCGACCGTCTCATGAAGTAACGAAATTTTCTATAATTGGCGCGGTAGTAGCAAAAATGAGCAGATTAACTTCAACTGAACATAAACAAGGCAGCGCTTAAACGATACGATTCACCTGACCTTTTCACCCTTAACCGTGACCCGTCGCATCATACGCCGTTCCCCGGGGTCAAAATAGGTACGAGCATGCATACTGCACCGGTTGTCCCACATCACTAAGTCACCAACCCGCCAGACATGTTCGTATACGAATTCCGTATCTTCACTATGTTTAAAGAGAAGTTCCAAAATCTCATCGCTCTCCTCTTTTTTAAGGCCTTCAATCAAATCGGTCATCAGCCGATTCACATACAATGCCTTGCGCCCCGTTTCAGGATGCGTGCGAGCAATTGGATGAATAAATTGCGGCGCGTTCGGGTCGATATTATCCCCACGTTTTAATGGGTTGCCAGCATAGTCATAGATATTGCGTGCTTTCAGTCCGTCGAGCCTTTCCCGAATTTTATCAGGAAGCGTCTCCCACGCGGTATAGCAATTGGCAAAAAGGGTGTTACCACCATTCTTAGGGATCTCCATTGCATAGAGGGTGGATGCGCGGCAGGGTACTTCGTAATAGCATTGATCGGAATGGAACCACATATCTCCATCTTCTAAAGCTGTCTGAAAGCCCGTATCAGTAACGTTTGTGATCATCATCGTATGGCGCATTTCTTCGTTGGCAAATTTACCGGTGCGCACTTCCTCTAACTCGCCAAAATAGCGGCAGAACCGAACCTGATCATCATTAGAAATCTCTTGCCCACGAAACACTATTAGCAGATTTTCATACCAGGCTTTCTCTATCGCTTTGAGGGTTCGGCCCGCAAGCGGTTTTGACAAATCGACGCCACGAATTTCAGCGCCACACGCTTTAGACAAGGGAATTATCTCAATATCTGCAATTGCCGTCGCCATCGCTTTCTCTTTCCCATAACAATATCGTGAGCACGAACTATATGCCTGCCCCCTCCACCATGCAATTCAGAGAAAAACGTTGAACACGCCAACATATGGCTGGGATACAGGAACTCGCCTCGGTCGCGTAGCTGTCTTCGGTACAGGTTTTTTCAGCCTTAGCCAGATCCCGATGATGACCTTGATCATCCCATTATGGGCACTGGATATAGGTGCGAGCGCGTTTTGGATCGGTATGGCAATCGCGGCAAGGGCTTTTTTAGCTATGTTTTTTTCGATCCAAACGGGAGCAATAATGGACCGTCTTGGGACCCGACGTGTCACACTTACGCTCGGTGCCCTCGGAACAATACTCGTTCTGATATACCCTTTGGTACCGTCTATTACCGGCATGATTCTCTTACAAGTTGTCGTTGGGTTTCTGCATCTAACATGCTGGATCGGTGCGCAGGCACTCGTCGGCCGGGTAACACGGGGTGAACCCTCACTTATGGGGCGTTTTACTTTTCTGGCTACCTTAGGAAATTTTTTAGGGCCATTTATGGCTGGGCTCGCATTTCATCACCTGGGCGCGTGGGGTGCTTTTGGCATGGTGTCGGTGTGGTCGCTGGCCTTCGTGGCGGTCACTTGCGCTGTACCGCGTGGGATAGATGCCGGGTCTCAATCAAAGTTCACGTTTTTAGATATACTCCCGAAATGGACACATTACGCCGCGGGTTTTGGCCTTTTGCGAGTGCCAATCGTTGCATATGTAATCGTCGTTTCCGCCGTACTCGCCGGTACATATTCCATGCGTCACACTTTTTTTGCCGTTTACATGGAGAGTATCCAGTTTGCACGGGACGAAATCGGTCTGATTGTCGGATGTATTGCCCTCGCCGGTAGTGTCGCAGGGCTATGCGTCGGTTATATGTCACGTTGGATAGCACCACATTGGCTGGTTTTGGTAGGAACCCTGCTCGCTACTGTCACTTTTAGTGTAGCCCCTCTATTTGCTGGGTTTTGGTCCCTATTGGCGGTAGCCTGTGCGACAGGTATTTGCTCGGGAACTGCGTTTCCAATGATTCTTTCGGTACTCACGCGCGGCGCCGGGACCGAACAACAAGGATTGAGCGTGGGGCTACGCGCGACCATGAACCGGACCGCGTCCCTCACCGTTCCCATTTCTATGGGTGTGATTGTTGGTGCCACTTCTCTTTCCACCGGGTTTTTTATCACTGGTGGCGCTATTATTGCCGTGACATTGGTAATGGGCTTTGTATTGCGCTGGATCTTGAAGATTGAAAAGACCGGAAAGGATAAAACGAGATGAACACATACCACGACCTATCGATAGATAACCTTTTCAGGTTAGACGGAGAAGTCGCTCTTGTTACTGGTGGTGGCGACGGGTTTGGTCGCATTGCGTCAATGGCCTATGCCAACGCTGGAGCATCGGTTGCGGTAGTGGATTTAGACAAAGGAAAGGCGGATGCCGTAGTCGCGGAAATCACTACGGGTGGCGGTCACGCTTTAGCACTGAAGCTCGATGTTGCCGATCGCAAAGAACTAAAATCGATAATTGACGAGGTTGCCGAGACGCTGGGAGGCTTGCACGTTTTGGTCAATAATGCAGGCATTACGAGGCGTGGACCAACCCTAGATATGACGGACGATGACTGGGACTCAGTTATTGAAGTTAACCAGACCGCCGTAGTCTTGGGCAGCAAAGCCGCAGCATCTCATATGTTAAAGCATGGTGATGGCCGTATAATCAATCTCGCATCAATCGTGGGGTTAGTCGGGAACCGCCATTTTTCCCATATAGGATATCAAGCAGCGAAGGGGGCCATTGTCAACATTACGCGCGGACTTGCTGTGGAATGGGCTGGTCACGGAATTCGTGTAAATGCGATCGCCCCAACATTTTTTCGTACAAACTTCGGCGCTGCTAGGATGCAGTCTAATCCTGACTTGGTTGCTGCAATCGAGGCTGACACGCCGATAGGCCGCTTCGGCGAGCCTTGGGAACTCGCCGGCGGACTACTTTATTTGGCGACAAAAGCCTCCTCCATGGTTACCGGCGTGACCCTTCCAATAGATGGTGGGTGGACAGCCGTTTAAAAACGGGATTATCCCCTCTCGGACAAGAAGATAATTTTCTCAAACTAGCTCGATAAAGGTATTGCTGCGAACATGTCCCTGTTTCCTTGAATATTAACGGAGGGAATCTAATCTAGAAATGTTCGGCTGAAATTGCTCGGGAATATTAATTTTAGTATATTTGAGAGTACTTTAGATCCCTCTCTACAAACAGCCTCCACCTTCTTGTCTCTAGTTTGATTAAGGCTGACCAAGGGTTAGTTGAAAACGGCATCAAGGAAATTTAAGAAAAAGCACTCTCAAATTTTCATTTGATAAAATTATAGAAAATATTGGCCGATGTATAATTGGACTCTATTTCGAAGACATCACCAGCGCCAGCATATTTGCCGCATAATCTGATGCTTGCGGCGTCTCCATAAGACGGGCGTTGGCGAGATATGTCTTGCACGTCTCTAGTGAAGCTCGACTGCGTGATGTGATGGTACCCAGAACCTCGTTCGAACGGTCATAGAGTTCGCTGGCGGGAACGACCTGACTGACAAAACCTGCGGCAAGTGCCATTTCGGCGTCTATTTCATCCGTGGAATAAACCATCCACGCAACAGATTTCGGCATCGATCGATCAATATGGGCGGATATAGCCGCGGTTGGAGGTAGATTATTTTTCATCTCAGGTAACGAAAATCGCGCATCATCAGCCGCAACCGTCAAATCGCAGACCGCAGCGGCAGCACATCCGAACCCTGCCGCCCTACCTTGGACGGTCGCAACCACCGGAATATCCGCCCCGCGAACAGCGTCGTAAAAGCCAAGTATTGGAGCAGTCAGCGCCTCGCGCATCTCTAAGCCATTCTTCGGCGCTTGCTCTGGCGCACCGTCGGGATCACGGCCAAGGCAAAAGTCATCTCCGATGCTCGTTATAGAAATAGCTTTGATGTCAGGATCACATCCAGCGTCTATGATTAGTGAAGACAGGTAATCCAACATTTCCAGCGTTAGCATATTGCCTTTCTCGGGCCGATCGATGGTTAGGCGAGCGATTTCGCCGACCTGTTCCAGCTTCAATGCATTTTCCATGTTAACCCTCCTTTTGGTGTTTGGGCGTAAATTCCTTCACCGCACCACAGCGAACCAAATTGGCAATCTCTCCTTTATCGGCACCGAGTACGTGTTCGAGTATATCCGACGTTTGCGCACCTAACTTGGGCGGATATCGATGTTCGATGTTCGGCGCTCTAGACATTTTTATCGGGTTACCGGCGACTTTTATTTCATCACCATCGTCGTTTTTAAGTGGCAGCACCATATCACGCCCGACAATCTGCGGATTTGACAACGCCTTTTCGAGGTTGTTGATTTCGCCGACTGGTATTCCGGCTTCGAGAAGTAACGGCACCCAGTGGTCTGCTTTATGCATCATGAACGCACCCTCAAGGATCGGCCAAAGCTCATTACGGTTTTTGTAACGGTCCTCGTTCAGAACAAAACGAGGATCATCTTTCATTTCAGCTATCCCCAATACGTCACATAGACCCTGCCACATGCGTTCCGTGTTTGCGGTAATCACAAGCGATGTTGCTTTAGCGCAATTGAACCCGCGATAGGTGGGTATCGAGTCATGTCCCCAGCCCTGCCGGCCGGGGTTTTTTCCGGAATGAAGGTAATACGCGGCCTGATAACAGAGCATAGATACCTGACAGTCGAGCATAGAAATATCTATATATTGACCGAGCCCAGATGAACTACGCTCCCGCAACGCTGCCAAAGCCCCTATGACTGCATACATTCCGGCACTTAGATCGCCGATCGGGATACCAGAGCGGACAGCTGAACGGCCGGGTTCACCAGTCATACCCATTCCACCTGATATAGCTTGGACGATCATGTCATAGGCAGGCCTATCGCGATCGCTGCCCGTTTGACCAAAACCGCTGATGGAAGCCCAGATTAACTCTGGGTTCCGTTTTGAGAGCGCTTCATAGGTAAGCCCAAGACGATCCAAAACTCCCGGTCGAAAATTCTCCACTAGGAAATCACTTTTCTCTGCAAGACGCCTCACAAGTTCTAGGCCGTCTTCGTTCTTCATATCTACGACGATGCTTTTCTTATTACGATTGATTGACAGGTAATAACAACTGTCCTCACCTACAAAATTTGGTGGAAGAACCCGTGACCAATCGCCGACCGGTGCCTCCAGTTTGATCACCTCAGCCCCAAGGTCGGCAAAGATCATGGTCGCATAGGGACCAGCAAGAAATTGGGTCAGATCAAGAACCCTAAGGCCAGCGAGCGGACCGGAACCGACCGTGTCTTTATCATTCATACTGGTACGTCTTCGAGTGGAATTAGTTAATACACATTAAGTAACAGGTCAGTCATGTAAACTGAATAGAGACGCGTCTCTATTCAGAGAATAAAACTTACCGCACCCAGTGCGCCAAGTTCTTCTGCATCAAGAATCACCCGTCTCTCAACAATTTTAAAATTATCTCCACTACGCGCTAGGCGATGAATATAACGGCCAACGTAAACTCCGCCTTTACCGCCGCGCCGGAACCTATGCACCGAAAAATTTGACGTCGCAATAACTTCGCGGTCGGAGCTATCAAGGATACGCACATTTGTGATAAGCCGACGCGTGCGAGAAGGTGGGTATTCGGCATGGGCATCAGGACTTTTCAAGCGTTTTACACGACTGCGGATTCTGTCAATGTCGTCAGCAATTATAAACAAGGTATCTTCGGGGTCAGAATCTGGCGCCTCGTTTGGGGGCACCATATAAACCGCATTTTCGTCCATTAGATCCAGCCATGCATCAAGTTTCCAAGCGTCAAGGATAGCAGCCTCGTAATACAGGAAATCTTCTACTGCAATCCGTTCAGCGGTATCTAAACCTAGGTTCACTGGATTTTACTCCGCCGCTGCCGCCGTCTCGTCAGTCATTAACTCGTTCCATCGCCGCCAGAAGGTCCTTAAATGTAATTCATCGGAATTCAATTGTTCGCCCTCCTTTGCGATACCCCGGGTCATAATTGACCACTGAACTTCATTCACAGTCTCGGCAATGCCTTTCTGAACCTGCATCAACGCTTCAACATCGTCTGGCGTGGCAAACCCGCCCGGTCCGTAAAAAGTAAGGAATGCGTCTAGGCGAACCTTCCGCATCTCTCGGCTTTCCTCCACCGGTCCGAGTGCCCAGGCCGTTACCTCCATCCGGTCCACTTCCGCCGGCCAGAACGTTCGTACTGTTACCGAAGAACCATCATTTATCATGAGATTAGGGAAGACGAACAAATTACGATTGGTATTTGCAACCCTTTCAGCACGTTCTTCGCCAAGCCGGTCAATCAATTCCGCTTTCGCGGCTTCAACCACAGGTTTGGCGGCTTCGCCATAGATGGAAATCCAAGTGGCGACCGGGCGCCCCCTGAAATTCAAATTATCGATAACAGCATGACCATTACCGAGACCTTTTCCTATCCCTCGTTTTGGTAAAACGAGTCCTTCGCCCTTCGGTATTCTTATGTTGACTCCGGCATCCTTCATATATTCTAGCCAAGTTGAATGGGTCGAATGTAGGTGATAGTCATCGAATGAATTCTCGACGAGAAGCTTCCAATTCGCCTCCACGTCATATTCCTGAACCCCAGTAATTATTTCCATCTTATTGCTCGGCGACTGGTCGACGACCAGATCGATATACTCCTTGGCCCCTTCCAGATAGACCTCCAGATCAGGAGTTTTCCGATCAAAACATGCGAACCAGAAACCGCGATATTGCTCGAAGCGCGGCACTGTCATCAAACCCAGCTCCGACCGGTCAAAGCTATCAGGGTAGGCATCGTCTCCGGGCACAGCAACTAGTGCCCCGTCGTTGTTGTAGGACCACCCGTGATAAAAACAATAAAACCGCTTTGTATTTCCAGACCGTTCTCGACAGACCTTAGCGCCACGGTGACGACAGGTATTCAGAAAAAGTCGCATCTCGCTATTACTGTCCCGCGTCATAATTATCGGCCGGCCGGCAACCGTGCGCGTAATGAAATCACCGGGCTCTGTAACTTCAGAGTCATGGCCGGCGTAGATCCAGCAGGTATTAAATACCCGAGATTTTTCGAGTTCTAGAATGTCCGGATCAACCAAGGTTTCGCGGTTTAAACGAAAATCGTCTTCCGTCGGGTTGTCTATTATGTAGGGATGCGACTGCATAATTAGTAAATGTCCGAGAGATCTATCAATATTACCAGCATCTGATAATGCTTAACTCAACCACAGGAATACACAGAACTTTGTAATTTGGGTTTACCATACTGACCCTAATAAATAAGTCGCTTCCAACCGATCAATCCATTTTACTCTGCCGCATCGCGCTGGGGCAACTTCCAGTCCGGCCGGATAAAATGGCAGGTGTAGCCATTCGGGATACGTTCAAGATAGTCTTGGTGCTCCGGTTCCGCCTCCCAAAATTCTCCAACTGACTCTACCTCTGTGACTACGTTACCAGGCCATAAGCCCGATGCATTTACATCGTTAATAACTTGGTCTGCTACTTGCCGTTGAAAATCATCGTTGTAGTAAATGGCGGATCGATAGCTAGGGCCGAGGTCATTACCCTGCCGATTTAACGTTGTTGGATCATGAATCTGAAAAAAAAATTCAAGCAGGTCTCGGTACGTTATAATAGATGAATCAAAGAAAATTTCGATGCCCTCGGCGTGTGTACCGTGGTCACGATATGTTGCATTTTGTACCTCCCCACCAGTATATCCTACACGAGTTGCTTCTACGCCTGGCAATTTACGGATCAAGTCCTGCATGCCCCAAAAGCAACCTCCTGCAAGTACAGCGCGTTCGGTCGTCATTAAGTTCCTCCGATGATAAATTCAGTTTGTAGATGATAACGGAGTTGTATCCTAGCAGACGATTTGTCTACTGACATAGTGGAAGAACTAGGCCGTCCTAGCTAACAAATCCAAGAGTGTAACTGAAATAATCGAGTGTTGGGCACAAGGCGATCGTCGAGAATTACCACTTCGATCAGGATTGAGACGGTATTCCATCGCCTAAACCGGCACGACGGCCGTAGTCTCAATTTCAACCTTAGCTTCATCTTCCATGAGGGAAACCACCTGAACCGCTGCCATCGCCGGAAAGTTCTTACCAATTACATCACGATAAGCCTGGCCTACCTCGACAAGACGGGCCAGATATTCCTGCTTATCAGTAAAATACATCGTCATACGGCAAATGTGTTCTGGGCCTGCATTTCCCGCGTGCATTACCTCAATAGTATTAATGAGAGCCTGCCGAAACTGTGCGACAAAGTCATCAGTTTCAAATTTCTCCTCGGTGTTCCAACCCACCATGCCGGCAACAAAAACGAAGCGCCCCTGAGCTGAAATACCATTTGAGTATCCCTTCGCCCTTTTCCAACCCGGTGGATTTAGTTGCTGCATAAGATATCTTTTCCGAAGAACGCCGCTTGCGAGCGAACACGGAAAGTTTTAGGCTTAAAACAATGTCAGATCAACGCTTAGTTAAAGGTTAATGATCATCGACACACACAACCATCAGGCGCCGGAAGGGCGGATTGCCGGCACTCCCTTAACCGGCCAGCACGCGCTAGTGACAGGAGCTACTCGGGGTATCGGGGCTGCGATTGCCCGAACATTGGGTAATTTAGGTGCCGATCTGACCCTTATTGGCCGAGATCGCAGCGGACTGGATGCTAGAGCGGCTGAGATAGTGAGTGCATCGGATGTAAGGGTCCAAATTGAAATAGCCAACGTTTCTGACGCTGGAGAAATTAGGTCTGCTTTTGATTCTGGCGTGCGGGCTAACGGGGCAGTCTCCATTTTGGTTAATAATGCAGGATCAGGGAAGAGTGCGCCGTTTCACAAAATGGATCAGGATCTTTGGAATTTTATTATCGGCGTTAATCTGACTGGTGCCTTTCTCTGCACGCAGCAGGCAATCGGCGGCATGCTTGAAGCAAGTTACGGACGTATCATAAACGTGGCGTCAACCGCGGGGCTAACTGGATACGAGTATGTTTCGGCATATTGCGCCGCAAAACATGGCGTTGTTGGTCTTACACGGTCTTTGGCACTGGAAACGGCGACCAAAGGTATAACCGTCAACGCGGTTTGCCCGGGATATACAGAAACGGACCTGATCCACGAAACAATCGATAATATCGTCGCCAAAACCGGGCGCTCGAAGGAAGACGCGCGGGCGGAGTTGACGGCGTCGAACCCGCAGAGGCGTCTCGTGCAACCTTGGGAGGTGGCAGAGACCGTTGCTTGGCTGGCACTTCCGTCTTCCGCTTCTATCACCGGGCAGGCGGTCGCAATCGCCGGTGGAGAGGTGATGTGAAGGCAGACGACATAGTATTTGAACGAAAGGATTACGAATCAGGTGTGCAAACACAGGATGGCATGGAACTTCGCGTCTGGCTGCGCCTTCTGACTTGCAGTAACCTTCTTGATGCAGAAGTCCGTACGCGCCTTAAACAGACGGCAGAAACCACCCTACCCCGCTTCGATATTCTGGCCCAACTCGAACGCCACGACGGGCCAATGTCTATGGGAGAGCTATCAAAACGCCTTATGGTATCAAACGGTAATGTGACCGGTCTGGTTGATAGGCTCGCTGGCGAGGGCATGGTTGACCGCACACCGTCGCCTGACGACCGAAGGGTGCAGAGAGTGACTCTGACACCCAGAGGTAAAAAGTCATTTGCAGAGATGGCAGACAATCACAAATTATGGGTTGCCGATATGATGTCGGAACTTTCGGCCGAAGAATTAACAAGACTTTACGACATGCTGGCGCGCTTAAAGAAATCGATCCTCGCCGCCGAACAAAAAAACAACTTGGAGGCAGCCGAATGAAAACCATCAGCGGGTCCGACCTGACCCCCGATCACTTTGCATGGACCGTCAATGGAAAGGTGGCCACGATTACGATCAACCGGCCAGACCGCAAGAATCCGCTTACCTTCGGTTCGTACGCAGAATTACGCGATACATTTCGGACCCTACAGCATGTCGACGATATCAAGACTATAGTAATTACTGGCGCCGGCGAGAATTTTTGCTCCGGAGGTGACGTACACGAAATCATCGGACCGCTACTCGATATGGACATGAAGGAACTGCTCCAGTTTACCGTGATGACGGGCGATGTGGTTAAGGCCATGCGAGCATGCCCGCAACCGATAATCGCCGCCGTCGAGGGCGTATGTGCGGGTGCGGGCGCCATATTGGCTATGGGGTCCGATCTTAGGTACGGAACAGCGGACGCCAAGATTTCTTTCCTCTTTACCCGCGTGGGACTCGCAGGCTGTGACATGGGCGCCTGCTCCATTTTACCCCGCATAATTGGACAAGGACGCGCCTCCGAACTGCTGTACACCGGAAGGTCTATGTCGGGCGAAGAAGCATACGACTGGGGTTTCTTCAACGGCTTGTCGGCACCTGGCGAAACATTAGCGGATGCGTGTAAACAGGCAGCACGCTTGGCGGACGGTCCGACCTTCGCACATGGCATCACCAAACGCCAATTGCACATGGAATGGAACATGAGCATAGAAGACGCAATTACAGTCGAGGCCGAAGCACAGGCGATTTGCATGCAGACGCGTGATTTTCAGAGGGCCTACGACGCCTTCGTCGCTAAACAGAAACCCGTATTTCAAGGGAACTGAACCTTGCCTGAACAAAGCTATCTTAATTGGCCTTTTTTAGAGGATTCGCATCGGCGGCTGGCAGATGATTTCCGTACTTGGGCAGACCGGGAAATCGCGCCACTATCGGAGGAAGAACCGAGGGACGAACTCGGACTGGATGCACTGGCACGCGAGTTAATTAAACGTCTAGCTGCAGGTGGCTGGTTGAAGTATTCGGTACCAGCGCCTTGGGGAGGGAAATACGAATCGCTCGACGTCCGCGCACTTTGTCTGATGCGAGAGACCCTAGCTCAGTATTCCGGCATGGCCGACTTTTCGTTTGTAATGCAAGGGCTTGGCTCTGGTCCTATCTCACTTTTTGGTTCGGAGGAAATTCGAAGAAAGTACTTACCGGACGTTTCTAACGGCAGACGCATAGCCGCCTTCGCGCTGTCGGAGATCGATTCTGGATCCGATGTCGCCGCCATGACGACAAATGCGAAGCTCGATGGCGACCATTACATCTTGAATGGTGCAAAGACCCTCATATCAAACGGGGGTCTGGCGGATCAATACGTCGTGTTTTGCCGCACTGAGAATAGCCCCGGCGCCAGCGGCCTGTCGGCGATAGTCGTCGAAGCTAACATGCCGGGCTTCGAAATAACGGAACGCTTCGACGTAATCGCCGCTCACCCTCTGGGTCGGCTCCAGTTTACGGACTGCCGAGTACCCGCAAGTAACCTTATCGGCAATCCGGGGGATGGTTTCAAAATCGCCATGTCGTCGCTCGACGTATTCCGTTCGACGGTCGGAGCGGCGGCGCTCGGTTTCGCGCGCCGCGCCAATGATGAGGCCTTGGCGCAAGCGCGGCGGCGTATCTCATTTGGCAAGCCAATTGCAGATTACCAATTGATACAAGAGAAGCTTGCCGACGCGGCACTGAAGATCGATGCGGCGGCGTTGCTCGTTTACCGGTCTGCCTGGACAAAGGATACACAGGGCGGCCGCGTAACGCGCGAAGCAGCGATGGCGAAGCTCTACGCCACCGAGATGGCCCAAGAAGTCATTGACCAAGCAGTGCAGATCTGGGGCGGCATGGGCATCGTTGTCGGATCTACTGTGGAAAGATTGTACCGCGAAATCCGGGCACTTCGGATTTACGAAGGCACCAGCGAGATCCAAAAATTGATTATCGCCGGGGAAGCTCTGTCGGCGGTAAAAGCAGAGGAAGCGATGAAGGCGGCGGAATAACTTAATGGGCAAGCATCTTCCAGGCGGACCTACTTCCCACATCGATACTTTCGCGGCCGATAATCTTCCCTCCGTGGATCAATGGCCGGAGTTCGATTTTGACGCGCTTCCCATCCTACAATCTTACCCTGATAGGATAAACGCCGGCGTCGAACTCCTAGACCAGATGTGCGAGACAGGCTTTGGCGAAAACTCGGTCGTCCACTATGAAGATACAACCTGGACTTATAATGAGCTTCGCGGTATCTCCGACCGCATCGCAAGGGTTTTGGTAGAAGATCACGGGTTGGTACCGGGTAATCGAGTGCTTCTACGGTCAGCGAATAATCCGATGCTCGTAGCCTGCTGGTGTGCCGTCCTGAAAGCAGGTGGAATTTGCGTCACCACAATGCAGCTATTACGCGCCCGTGAACTGGTTTATATCGTCAAAAAGGCAGAGATTAGGCACGCTTTGTGCGATATTGCGCTAGCAGAAGAGATGCGGAATACCTGTCAACTGACACCAGAACTGGAGAGTACCCTTTATTTCACTGCAACGGGCGACGGCGAAACTTCTCTAGATCACGCACTTAGCGCCAAAACGGGCGGGTTTGAAAACTGCGATACAGCTGCCGACGACACGGCGCTCATAGCATTCACTTCAGGTACCACCGGTTCTCCCAAGGCCACGATGCATTTTCACCGCGACGTCATGGCAATGACTGACTGCTTCCCTCGCTCCTTCGCGATGGCAGAATCTCACGACATCTTCACCGGCACACCGCCGCTGGCATTCACCTTCGGGCTGGGCGGTCTGACCTGCTTCCCGATGCGTTTCGGCGCATCGACGCGGTTTTTTCCAGGCCCGCTTGGACCAGAAGACATGATGGTTGCAATCGAGAAATACAAAATCACGGGTCTGTACACAGCGCCAACCATGTACCGACAACTTGCAGATTTAGCAGACAAATACGATATTTCGAGCCTCAAAAAATGCGTTTCCGCCGGTGAAACTCTTCCAGGAGCGACATGGGACGCATTTTTCAATGCTACCGGAATTCGTATTGTAGACGGGCTCGGGTCGACAGAGATGATCCATATCTTCGTTTCAGCTAGCCCCACGGAAATGCGCTCCGGCTTCACCGGTAAAGCAATTCCCGGCTACCGCGCCAAGATAGTTGACCAAGACGGCAACGAACTGCCACCGAATACACCCGGTCTTCTGGCTGTGCAGGGGCCGACAGGGTGCCGATATCTCGCTGACGAGCGCCAGGGGGTCTATGTAAAGAACGGATGGAACTATCCTGGTGATATATACGAGATGGATGAAGACGGTTACTTCAAATACATCGCCCGCGCCGACGACATGATAATTTCTGCCGGTTATAACATCTCCGGACCTGAGGTCGAAAATGCCTTACTGGATCATCGAGCTGTGGCGGAGTGTGCAGTCATAGGAAAACCAGACGAGAAGCGGACAAATATAGTGAAGGCTTTTGTCGTCCTGCGCGGTGGTTTCGATGCTGGCGCTGAAACCGAGAAAATCCTTCAAGAATACGTTAAGAATGAAATTGCGCCATATAAATATCCCCGTGAAATTGAGTTTGTCGACGAACTACCCAAGACCGAGACAGGGAAACTCCAGCGGTTTAGGCTCCGCGATAGAGAACAAGCCGTCTGCTAAACACGATAAAAAAGGTTAGTTTCAGAGTGATACAAAGATTGGAAAAAAACAACTAACACTCAACCATCGTATTTCCGGTCTAAGGTTCCCTCTCCGAAACCTCATAACAAACCGTGTCACGCGCAAAACTGCCGAAGAGATCAAGCATGCGTTCCCGCCAAGCATAGACAGGATCATCCGCGCCTAGAAGTTGGAACGGGCTCGTGACACGAGCCCACTGGAACTGGGAAAACACCACATAGTCGGCATATGCCGGCTGGTCGCCGCAAATAAACAACTGCCCCTTTCGCAATGAAGTACGAATGGGATCGAGGGTCCGATAAAGATTTACAACCCGCCCCTCACGTCCCTCCTGTACTTCCTCCAGGCTTCGCTTGTAAATTTTCTCCATTGATTCCCGGAAATAATCACGATCCTCCATATGCGCGGCGTCAAGCACATCGCGAGCGATCAGAGGCCCAAGTGCTAAGTTAACCACTCGGTCGCACCACGAATTGATCATCCGGGTTACGCCTTCGCCGATCGGCCCACCCAAAAGGCTCGGTGTGTCAGGATAGCGCGCATCGAGATAGACCGCGATATCCCAAGAATCGACTTTAACCACCTCCCCATCAACCATCACGGGTACACTCTTCGCGTCGGCGAAGGCAATCGATTCCTTGTCTGTTAATAACAGCGGTAACTGATCGAATTCCAGACCCTTGTGTTTCAGCGCCATTTTTGCGCGCCACGAAAACTGACTGTAGAGACGGTCCTCATGGCCGAGAAGTTCATAAAGTTTAATAGTCATTTTCAGGATCTCCCATAATAAAGGTGCGCAATACCGCATCCCGAGCGCGGAGGGGGGCCGAGGTGGCGATTGAAGTCCATTTACTTGAGCATGTATTTAAGGTGACCGGCAGGCAGAAGAGTTATTCTGCCGCTTCGGTACGCGATCCTCCAGCTGCTCCAACCGCTGCACCCTTCATCTCCCACTCAGAGACCTTATTGATGTCGAAGCCGCCCGTCTTACCCTCCTCGTTGTCGGGCTTAGCTTGTTCGCGCAATTCCTCCATCTGTAGACGGTTCCGCTCGTACTGTCTAAAAGCTGCGAACTTCGCTGACATATATTGGTCAGGCCAGACAATGTCTTCGACCCCGTAATAAGCTGCGGCCTGTTGCGTGAAGTAAGGATTGTAAAGATGGGTACGCGCCAAGGCTACTAGATCGCTGCGGCCAGAACCTACAATAGTGTTGACCTGATCCCAATCGAATATGTTACCCGCTACCATTGTCGAGATATCAGCCTCGATACGAATTTGCTCCGAGAACGGTACCTGAAACATGCGTCCATATACCGGTTTCTCGGACGAATCAGTCTGGCCTGTCGAGACGTTGATCAGATCACAACCTCGCGCTTTGAAGGCTTTAGCGAACTCAACGGCATCCTCGGAAGTGGTTCCACCTTCAACCCAGTCAGTCGCTGAAATCCGGACCGACATCGGGCGCTCTTCAGGCCAAACGGCCCGACAAGCATCGAATACCTCCAGCGGATATCGCAGACGATTTGGAAGGGACCCCCCATATTCATCGGTCCGCCGGTTAGTAAATGGTGATAGAAATGTAGCTAGTACATAGCCGTGGGCGCAATGTAGCTCAGCCATATCAAAACCGGCCCGCGCTGCGCGCTCGAAACCAGCCACAAATTCTGATTTGACCCGGTCCATATCATCACGGGTCATTTCGCGAGGCACCGCCGAATTAGACAGATAGGGTAGAGGCGATGCGGCGATAATTTCCCAAGCGCCCTCATCCAGCGGCTGATCAATACCTTCCCAAGCAAGCTTAGTAGCTCCTTTGCGGCCAGCATGACCGATTTGCATAGCCATCTTTGCACCGGTGCGGTGGTGGACAAAGTCGACGATTCGCTTCCATTGCGTCTCCTGTTCATCGGTCCAGATGCCCACACAACCGGGAGTGATGCGTGCATTCGGCGAGATACAGGTCATTTCAGTGAACACCAGCCCCGCACCACCCATGGCTCTACTGGTGTAGTGGCTAAAATGCCAGTCGTCAGGATTGCCCTCAGTGGCGCAGTACTGGCACATTGGAGATACAACAACCCGGTTCGACAGACGCATGTCGCGAAGTTCCAACGGCGCAAACATTGGTGGTACGTGGCTCTTCTTCAACTGTGGCGCGTTGAATTTCTCCGCTACCTGTTCCGAGAATACCTTGTCGACGGACCTAACGAACTCCCGATCCCTAAGACGTAAGTTATCGTACGTAATCGCTTTGGATCGAGACATCAGGCTGAAGTTGAACTGGATCGGATCCATTCCCCAATATCTTCGGACGTTCTCAAACCAAGACAGGGAGACATCAGCGGCGTGCTGGGTCCGCTCAACTTCGTCGCGTCGCTTATCATCATAAAGTTTAAGTGCTTTACGGGGATTCGGTTCAGCTTTGCAGCATTCAAATAGAGCAATCGCGTCTTCCATAGCGAGCTTAGTACCCGAACCGATGGAGTAATGCGCCGTGTGAGCACAGTCTCCCATAATTACCAGGTTATCCTTGACCCAAGTCTCGCACCTAATCATCGGGAAATTCCGCCAAACAGACCGATTAGTGATGATCGGATGGCCGTCGAGGAGATCTTTATAAAGGTCTGAGACATAAGCGACAGTTTCTTCCTCTGTCGCATTCTCCATACCTGCCTTCCTCCACGCTTCCTCTGTGGTTTCGACAATCATGGTGCTCATTTCGCTGTTGTACTGATAGGCATGGAGATTCCAGATGCCGGCGTCATTTTCGCGGAAGTCAAAGGTGAAAGCTGGAAGCGGTTTGGTTGACCCGAGCCATACAAACTTGTTTGGCCGCCAGTCGAATCTCGGCTTGAAATGATCGACAAATTCATCGCGCACCCACGAATTGATGCCGTTAGCAGCGAGAATAATATCCGCGTCCGAATTCAGCTCTTGGAGCGAGGTGATCTCCCGTTGGAACTCCATCTCTATCCCGACCTCGCGACAACAGTCCTGCAGTATCAGCAACATGTCCTTACGCGACATGCCACAGAACCCGTTACCTCCTATTGCGATTTTCGACCCCTTGTAATAGGTAACGATGTCGTCCCAGTAGGCAAACGTTCGACGAATACGGTCATACGACACCTGGTCATAGTCTCGGAAATGCCCCAGTGTTTCCGCGGAGAAAACCACACCAAAACCAAATGTGTCATCCGCCTGGTTCTGTTCGTAAATCTTGATTTGATGGGACGGATCGGCCTTCTTCATAAGAAGTGAGAAATAAAGCCCCGCTGGTCCGCCGCCGATAATCTCGATTTTCATTAGTCGCTCCGCCAATCCTAAATCAAGAATAATATTTTAAGTTTAAAATATTATTCTTCAAAGCAAAAAAATTAAGGTACTTATCCACATAACAACGATAGAACTCTTCTACAATAAAGTAAGGATTCGCGTAGTATTAGAGATACCATGTCTCCCTTGAAAATTCTTAATGCCGTCGAAAAGGGCCAAAGGGGAATTTTTCCCGCACAGACTCTACGGGACTTTATTACCGAGGGTGTTGTAACCGCATCGGAAACTATAACTCCCGACTTAGTACAGCCAGCAAGCATAGACCTTCGGCTTGGCCAATTTGCGTGGCGGGTACAAGCAAGTTTTCTTCCGGGTCCCGATGCGACAGTGGAAGAAAAAATTCGAGCTTTCGAGATGCATCGCCTCGATCTGTCCACCGGTGCTATTCTGGAAAAAGGATGTGTTTATATCGTTCCTCTGATGGAGAGCCTTGCTCTGCCTCCAGACATCTCGGCATTTGCCAATCCGAAAAGTTCTACCGGTAGATTAGATATCTTTACACGAGTGATCTCTGACCGAGGCAACCGGTTTGACCTTATCCGACCCGGTTATTCTGGCCCGCTTTACGCTGAAGTATCGCCCAGGACTTTCTCTGTAGCCGTACAGTCTGGCTCACGGCTTACTCAGCTTCGTTTACGAAGAGGTCGATCGGAGATTTCTCCAGACGATCTAGTTCAACTCCATCAGGAGAGTAGGTTAGTCGATACTGATATCGATCTTGATGAGGTTCTTGAGCATCAAAGTTTAACCCTGCACCTTGATCTTTCTGGCGACAGCGAAAACGGGATTGTAGGATGGCGTGCCCGGCACCACGCGGGAATCGTTGATGTTGACCTTCCCGATCACTACGACCCCTCTGATTTTTGGGAACCGGTTTGCGCTCGGAGTAACGCGATAATCCTCAACCCAGATGATTTTTATATTCTCGCGACTCGCGAAGAAGTCACGGTACCACCTGATTATGCAGCCGAAATGGTCGCCTATGATACACTAGTCGGTGAATTCCGTGTACATTATGCAGGTTTCTTCGATCCAGGTTTCGGCTGGGACTCAGAGGATGTATCCATCGGATCCCGTGGTGTCCTGGAGGTCCGCTCCCACGATGTCCCCTTCATGCTGGAACACGAACAAGTGATCGGCAGATTACGCTTCGAACGTTTGACTGCCCGTCCCGAAAAAATTTACGGTGCGGGTATCGGCTCCCACTATCAGGGGCAAGGTCTAAAACTAGCCAAGCAGTTCAAGCGGCCTACTGATTGATTTAAATATAAAATCGCAACCAACTTTGGTTGGGATTAATTAATTTTTCGGAGAAATACTACAACGCCTTTTTGAGTGGATTTAGAGATCCCGCCGAAACTGACAACGGCCTCCTCCCTTCAATATACCCAAGGACTAGGCGAACCGCTTGCGAACTTCCTCCGGAATTTGAATTGCGCTTATACCACGTTCTGACTCCGGATCTTCAACCACCATAACGCGACGCTCAAAACCCTCAAGCGCGACCCTCCCCTCATTACATTCAACCGTATGCTTCACTAAGAAGGTCTTTCTCTCCCATTCTTCCACCCAACTCGTCATCTTCAATTTGACACCAAGTTTGCAGGCATAGTGATAACTCGTTCCGTTTTCCACAAGCGGCATGCCAGAAATTCTAAAACCCTGATCTAGTTCTAAATATGAAAGGCTATTTGCGGAGAAAAGCCGCTCCGTTCCCTGATCAAACCAGATATAAAAATTGGGATAAAATACGATACCTGCCGCATCGCAATGCGCCCATTCAACTTTAAATTCGGTCACGAATTCTTTCATAGTGCTCTCAAAATTTGTTTAAAAAAGATATATTCGCAGTTTAAATCATTTATTCTCTCTAATAACCGGGATTTATCTTCCTGGAAATTTTTGTAAATTACTCATGGGAGATAACTAGTTTGTCGAAAGTCCCGGGTTTTCTTTCGATTTAAAAACCTTATATTTCTCTCTAGAGATTAGAAGTTACGGAGGGGTCAATGTTTATTCAAACTGAAGAGACTGCCCATAACGATACTCTGCGTTTCATTCCCGGGCGCGATGTTTACGGGCCTGGTGCCGTGTTTACTGCAGTAGATTCCGCGCGTTCACCATTGGCGAAACGCTTGTTTGAACTTAACACCGTTTTAAAGGTTACTTTGGGCGCGGACGATGTTCTTGTCACAAAGTCAATAGAGGTCGAATGGCACGATCTGCGTCCGCGGATTTTAGCTGCGTTGATGGATCATTTTATGTCTGGCGCGGCAGTTGTGGACGAGGCCGCAATTGCCACCGTAGAAGAAGTAGATGATGAGCTCACAGGACCGGCTGCAGAGATTAAGGAGATTGTTGAGACTCGTATTCGCGCAGCTGCGAAGGATGGTGGCGGCGATATAACTTTTAGAGCCTTTAAGGATGGTATCGCCTATTTACGCTTTGAAGGTTCGGCGTACGGCTTGCTTCAGCCGATTCAAAACATGCTAAAGCATTACGTTCCAGAAGTTGAAGACGTCCGCGACGCTATTGACTTAGAGGATCGTCCGGGTCTCCAAACAGAGGAGGGTAAAGCGATCCTCCAATTACTGGAAGAGCAAATTAACCCTCAGGTAGCCGGCCATGGTGGACATATATCCTTGATAGATGTGAAGGAAAACACTGTATTCGTGCGACTAGAGGGTGGGTGCCAAGGCTGTTCCGCATCCTCTGCTACGCTTAGACAGGGTGTTGAAGTCGAAATTAAAAAATTAATTCCATCTGTCGCTCAGGTAGTTGACGTAACGGATCACACGGCAGGGTCAAACCCGTATTACTCATGAATTCTTAGTTCACTATCAAGGGTAAGTGCTGAGTGACTGCGTCACCCGGAATGTTTACGCCTTCGCACGTACCTTTTCGGCAATGATTGATGGCGTAACGGGCGCGCCCGAAATCCTGACTTCCCAAGGCGATAAAGCGTCCTCAATAGCTGCGATGATAGCGGCAGCCGCCGGTATTGTGCCCCCTTCACCCGCACCTTTCACACCAAGCGGGTTTATAGGGGTCGGTGACTCGACATGGGTAACATCAACATTTGGCGTTTCCGGCGCTGACGGAAGTAGGTATTCCGCAAATGTAGCGGACACTGGGTTAGCGTTATCATCGTATACCATCCATTCGAGCAGCGAGTTACCAACGCCCTGCGCTACCGCACCCTGCACCTGTCCATCAACGACGAAGGGATTGATCAACGTACCGGAATCATGGGCCATAGAATAATTTAGAATTTCAACATTGCCCGTATCTGGATCAACCTCGACCTCTACTACCGCGGTACCGTTGCAATAGGCCGATTGTGATGGTGAAAAGTAGTGTGTGGCTTCGAGTCCGGGCTCGACTCCACCCGGCAACGAAAATCCAGGCATCCCCTGCACAGCACGTGCAACATCTGATAGCGGCACCGAAAGATCGGACCCTTTGACTACCACCCGACCATTTTCGATATCCATGTCTTCCTCAGCAGCTTCAAGCATGTGGGCCGCTACCTTGATTGCCTTTTCTCGTACCTCAGTCGATGCTAGATGTACTGATGAACCGGCATTAACAGCTATCCGACTGGCGAATGTCCCAACACCCGACGCGATTTTTCCAGTATCACCCTTTTGGACGTCAATATCTTCAAGTTTTACCCCGAACTTATCTGCGCAAACCTGAGCCAGAGTAGTCCAGTGACCCTGACCTGAATCACCTCCACCAGTATAAATACATATCCGACCAGAAGGTTGTATTCGCACTGTTGCTCCTTCGAATGGGCCGAGCCCGGTGCCCTCCACGTAGTTTGCTATGCCGATACCGATATGCCTTCCTTTTGCCCGGGCAGCATTCTGACGTGCTTGAAAACCTTCATAGTCACCAAGCCGCATTGCCTCCGCTTGACATTTTGGGTAATCGCCGGAGTCGTACGTCATCGGTTTCCCGTCCCGGAAAATCAGGCCCAAAGCATAAGGCATATCCTCTTTCGGAATAAGATTCCGACGACGTATTTCAGCACGGTCAATATCGAGCTTATCAGCTGCTCGATCCAGAAGCCTCTCCATGGCAAACACCGCCTGCGGCCGACCTGCCCCTCGTACTGGCGTAACCGCCACCTTGTTGGTCAACGCAACCCGCGTTTCCAATTCGTAAGCTGGCAGTATGTAGGGACCCGGCAATGTGGTTGCGGAAATGTAAGGCGAAATTATACCCCAAGGCATGTAGGCACCGGTATCATGGATCATATTTCCGCGCACACCCAGAAGTTTGCCGTGCCGATCAACCGCGATTTCC
This sequence comes from Alphaproteobacteria bacterium UBA830, assembly GCA_002295635.1. GTDB lineage: Bacteria > Pseudomonadota > Alphaproteobacteria > MPNO01 > UBA830 > UBA830. Next base: position 66,240 of record DBHK01000016.1, read on the forward strand.
ATATCCCAGTATTGGTCGCGCTCCATATTTGTAGCCAGAAAGTTCTCACGACGGTCCTCGATCCACTTCACGGGCCTGCCGAGATCCTTGGCAATAACCGGGATAAGAGCTTCCTCCACGTAGTAGACAGTTTTCGGCCCAAACCCGCCACCGACATCGGGCGCAATGACCCGAACTTTGTCTGCTTCCCAGCCCAACATATCGACAATATTTTGTTTCACTAGGAAGGGCGATTGCGTCGCCGACCAGATGGTCAACATGTCGTATAGTTCATCATACTCCGCGACTACAGCGCGGTTTTCAATCGCAAAGCCGCCACCACGGTGGATCCAATACTCCTCCCGGTGGATCAAATCCGCTTTAGAAAATGCGGCATCGAGATCGCCATATCCAACGGTGTATTTAGCACCTTCATTATTTAAAGACTGAGTATGGCAGAGTGGAGCGTCGTTCTCGAGGGAAGTTTTACAATCTGCAGCTCCCGGCAGGACTTCATATTCTATTTCGATGAGTGTAGCTGCATCTTCTGCATTATAACGGGTATCTGCGACAATTAGCGCTATAGGTTCACCGGAAAAACAAACCTCGCGATCTTCCAACAAACGTTGCTGAAATGGTTGCGAAATCGCTGGGTTGGGTACCTGGAATGGCACTGTAGTATCGCGGAGATATTCTGGAAGATCGGAAGCCGTGTAGATGGCTACAACCCCTTCATGTTTCAACGCCGCAGTCTTATCTATTTTGATGATTTTCGCATGACTATGAGGACTGCGTACGAATGCCGCCTCCAGCATACCTGTCAGATGAAAGTCGTCTGTATAGTTTCCATACCCTGTCAGCAGTCGCGGATCTTCCAGCCGTGGGACCCGCGCACCGAACATCTTGGCGCCCATAGAGCTCAGCTCCCTGCCTGAAGCCTTTTCGCTGCATCAAGGGCGGCAGCAACAATACCCTGATAACCAGTACACCTACACAAATTCCCGCTGATAGCTTCTCGAACTTCGCGTTCAGTTGGATCGGGATTTTCATCAAGAAATTCAATTAGTGTTGTAAGCATGCCCGGCGTGCAGAAACCGCATTGTAGCCCGTGATTATCCTGGAAAGCCTGCTGAAGAGGGTGAAGCTCTTCGTTATTCGGCGCAATACCCTCGACCGTTTTTATCTCTTGACCGTCGGCCTGTACCGCGAGCATGAGGCAAGATCGCGCCGTCTGTCCGTTTAAAAGAATTGTACATGCCCCGCATACACCGTGCTCACAACCGACATGGGTGCCAGTTAAAAGGCATTCGTGCCGAATGAAATCGGCGAGATGGAGACGCGTCTCGACCTCGCGTTCAAAGGTTTCACCATTAATTGTTACGGAAATGGTTCTACGATCACTCATCTCAGGATCATCTCCATTCCTTTGTCAGCTCGACTGAACGCCTTGGCTAATGCCCGCCGCGTTAGTACCGCTGCAAGATGCTGGCGGTACCAGGCAGGCGCGTAGACATCTTCCATTGCGTCGATTTCCCGACATTTTTCGGCGATTTCCGTAAACAATTCCTTTGATCCGACCTGACCTACAAGTCCATCCTCAACAGAAATTACCCGGAGCGGAGCGGGCCCTACACCGCCGACCGTGACACTGGCCCGTGATATCGTTCCACCTTCGGAGACGTCAAGCAGGACAGCTGATGAAGTGATAGCGTAATCACCGTGACGCCTCGCGAATTCAACGAATGCATAGCCATGACCTTGAGGCCAAACCGGGACCCGAATATCAGTAACCATTTCGTCAAGGTCAAAAGACGGCGTCATATAGCCAATGGAAAAATCCGCCATAGGAATTGTACGGTCACCTCCCTTTTTCCGAACGGTCACAATTGCATCCTGAGCGATTGACACCGTCGGTAACTCAGCGCTCGGGTCGAGATGAGATAACGATCCACCGAAAGTACCTCGGTTACGGGTCTGCCGGTGCCCCACGTTTAGAATTGCCTCTTTCATAAGTGGTATTTTCTGCTCCACCAGATCGGAAAATTCTATATTGCGCTGGCGAGTAGTACCCCCGAAGACCAACGCATCACCGTCGTCTCGGATAAATGACAATTCCTCGATTTTATTTATGTCGATTACATCGTCAGGCAATACAAAACGCATATTTAGCATCGGCATTAAAGACTGGCCGCCCGCGAGTACTTTGGCATTGTCTTTTTCGGATAACAACGCGACGGCATCGTCGATGCTTCTTGGATCATGATAATTAAACGGAGGAGGTTTCATTTTACACCGAAAACATATGGATAGAGCAGGCACCGTGGTCAAAACCAGATATACCGCCACCCGTACAATGAGTTAGACCGACCTTGGCACCTTCAACTTGACGATCACCCGCCTCCCCGCGTAATTGTCTTACAACTTCGACGATCTGGGCGACGCCAGTAGCCCCGATTGGGTGACCTTTTGAAAGTAAGCCGCCGGATGGATTTACCGGAATGCGCCCGCCGATTGAAGTTTCGCCGTCTGAAAGTAACTTCGCAGCCTCTCCGCGTCCACAGAATCCGAGGGCCTCGTAATAAAGTAATTCAGCAATGGTGAAAGCATCATGTACCTCGGCAACGTCAACGTCTTCCGGCCCGATGTCTGCCTCTTCATACGCCTGTTTAGCACCCCTAACGGTAATCTCCGGTGTCGTCATATCTCGAAATCCAGTCATGTATTTGCCAGAATTGACTTCGGAACACGCTATCCGCACAGGTATGGTTGTAAACTGTCGAGCCTTTTCTGCTGACGCTATAACCACCGCCGCTGCGCCATCTCCTGATGGACAGCAATGCAATAGAGTGAAGGGCTCTGCGATTTCTCGCGCATTCATCACTTCCTCGAGTGTGACCTCATTGCGGTACTGCGCATCCTCGTTTTTAGCACCATGCTTATGCGCCTTAACAGCCACCGACGCTAGTTCTTCGTCCGTCAGGCCATAATCATGCATGTATCGCCGAGCTCTCATACCGTAAAGCGCCGGCATCACCAATCCGTGGGTAACTTCGAAATCCTCTTTTTCGAGCGGCAAAGTCCCGCCGCCGAACTTGGTCAACTTCTCGACACCGAGCACTAGGACAATGTCGCAAACCCCCGCTGCGACCGCGATATAAGCTTGGCGAAAAGCCGAAGACGATGAGGAACAGGCATTTTCGACATTAGTTATCGGAAGTCCCGTAATCCCGAGTTGTTTCAGGACCCGCTGTCCGGACATCATACCCCCGAGGGCCGAGCCACAATAGGCCGCCTCGATTTGACTTTTGGAAACACCCGAATCCTGTATTGCTTTTTTAACTGCTGGCCAACCAATCTCAGCAAGGGATTTGTCTCGATATTTGGCAAACGGAACCATTCCAACGCCAATCACAGCAACGTCGCGCATAAATCTCTCCTCAACCTAACACCGGTTTAAAGGCGTAGGTCTCGACTGGCCCGTCGTTATTATGACCAATAACCGCCGTCGTTAGCTCAACGTCCATATCCATTTCCAGCTGCTCCGGCTCTGTGCCAACTATGTGGGCAAAAACACGAACCCCGTCTGGTAAGTCAACATAGCCAGAGATATAAGGAACTTTCCAACCGGACGGTGCAACATGTACAACAGACCAAGTATATAGTGATCCTTTGTCTGACAAGTTGAACTCCAAAATATTTTCCGACATGCAATCTGGACATACGGGCACAGGTGGAAAGGCCTTTGTACCACAATCGCCACATTCTAGACCGATCATACTAGGGGTCCCATCGGCGGCCAGACGTAAAGCTTTACCGTCGAGCGGATATTTTTCGTGAATATCTTCTGCAGTCCGCGCCATTTGTAATCCCTTTTCCCATCCAAACTTCTATCAACCACCAGCATGCCAAGCAAGCGTCACCACATTGCTCCACCGCCGTCGACCACCAAGGTCTGGCCGGTCGTGAAATCACTTTCGGCAGATGCGAAGTACAAACAAGCTCCAACAAGGTCTTCAGGATGTTGCAGACGTTTCAGTGACCGGCCGGCGAGCTTTGCAGCTGGACCCCCATCACGCCAATCGGTCCGAGCGATTACATTTTCCGACATTGTCGAACCCGGTGCGATCGCGTTCACCCTTATTCCATCATCTCCGAGTTCCTTAGCTAGCGCTCGCGTCATCCCGAAAACGGCTCCTTTGGACGCATCATAATGCAGAAAAAATGGCAGCCCCGTAAAAATCCGGCTTGTCGTTACATTTACGATTTTGCCATATCCCCTCTCTCGCATTGTCGGTACAACGGCTTTTGCGCACAAGAATGTACCACCTACGTTCACCGACATCACCCGCTGGAATAGTTCGGGCGAAATTTCATCGATGGAGGCACGATCAAGATTCCCGAAAATAGCTGCGTTATTGATTAATACATCTATACGCCCATAAACGTCAGTCGCCGACTCCACCAGTTCCTGGCAGGAATACCAATCCGACACATCCGTTTGTATAGAAATTGCTTTGCCCCCCCCTGATATAATTCGCTCGGCAACAGTCGACGCATCCTCAATGTCCGATAACACGAGTTTTGCCCCTTCAGTCGCTAACGCCAGTGCATAAGTCGCCCCAATCCCCTGTGCAGCACCAGTAACAATGCAGACCCTGTCCTCGACTCTTCCGGACATTTTTAATCCCGATACATGAAATTAATTAGATATCTAAGGGTATCGGTGGCGTAAGAAAGTGTAAAGCGTCTGAGACGATCCAATAACCTACTTATCCTGCCGGTTATAGAAAGTGAATCCGCTGCGCTAATCTGTTGCCACAATGTCACCCGACCAGCGAAGCCATGATCGTATATCATTACGATAATCATTTTCTGGGTTCGAGGAAGTTTTCACCGGCGTGTTGACCCAACGTCGCAAAAATAGGGCTCCAGCCGCGTAATAAAATTAAAACCGGTAATTGCATTAAAGCGGACCAGCCTGAATACGCACAATTATGGCGACTACGATCCCAACAAGAATTACAAGTAGGATTTTTCGGATACCCATTGGTCAGTCCGGACGTCGCCTCACCATCACCACATCACGCGACGAGAATACGATTTCTCGACGTTGGTTTTTTAGAAAGAATTCCCAAGTCACTAAGCCACGGTCGTAACGAGTTTTAGACATGCGTTTACCGACGCATTCTTGGCGTATTGACAACTCGTCCCCTCCGCGAACTGGTTTTAGAAAATTCAGTTCCTCTATCCTTGCAGCGCCAATTATTGCAGTGTTACGCGCTATACTCATCTGCAAGCGTTGTTTTAGAGCGATAGTAAGGACACCGGATGCGATCAGGCTATCGTGGACCGTGGCCAAGCCACCCAGTTCACTGACGTGCATTGGCAAAGGGTCGTATCTCTCAGCAAAGCTTATTATTTCGTCGTCGGTAACCGTAATAGTGCCAGCTTCACACACGTGGCCAATATCCATGTCTTCGAGAAAAATTTCGACAACCGGGCCGGGTTTTACATCATTTATTTTTTCAGTTTCAACATTCATAGAGCGGACATAACTGACGGCCGCTCTCGAGGCAAATAGGAAGTAAAAGAACTTGTTTCATTTTACTTTCCCTTTTGAGCGGACAAGCTATTTATCGATTAAGCCAAACTTAAAATAATTTCGTAACCCGACCGGGGCACCTATTTCTTTACAGTAATGCAAACTATATTGGCCGTCGTAAATTTGAGATCAATCTACACTACCTGAGTCGGGTCATTAAGCTTCCAGTCTTTTCAAGCCCCAGATGAAAAAATGAACACTGAAAAAAACAAGCCTAAGTTTAGTTGGATAAAACCTCTAACCGAATACGGACCGCTCGTCGTTTTTTTGGCCGCTTATTACCAGGCCGATCTCTTCGTCGCGACCGGAGCTCTGATGGCGGCAACCGCGATCGCACTAGTCATATCACTGATTATCAACCGTCGAGTACCGATGATGCCGGTAATAACGGCTGTGGTCGTTGGGATTTTCGGCGGTCTTACATTGTTCTTCAACGATGATACCTTCATAAAAATGAAACCGACAATTGTTCAAATTCTCTTCGCAGCGATCCTTCTTGGTGGACTGTTATTCCGCAAAGCATTGCTTAAGCCGGTGATGGGGGCGGCCTGGCCAATGACTGATCAAGGATGGCATTTTCTGAGCCGCAATTTTGGAATTTTTTTTCTGGTAATGGCCGTTGTAAATGAATTTGTCTGGCGCACTCAGACCGAAGAGTTCTGGGTCAACTTCAAGGTTTGGGGAAGCATAGGCCTAATGCTACTTTTCAGCTTGACCCAAGCCCCACTGTTAAACCGATACAAAATTGAAACCCACGAAAATTGAACGTCGTCAGATTACTTCTTCCCACGTTTAGGCAGTTTGCCCAACAAACTTTGTTTATTAATAAGACCTGCGACAAGCCCACACCGCTTCAGTTACTCAACGTAGTCCGATGAAAAATATGCACCCGCTTTGTCAACTTTACTAGTTCCAACATTTTGTTGAAATGCGGTGAATTAGCCATCCAAGTTTCGTTTTCATGTAATTCCTCCATAAGCGCTGGACGTAGGCCGGCGAGAGCGTTGAGTCGATTTTCAATGAATAACACAGTTTCTTCTGTAAAACCTTGGGCACAGATTATTTTTGCGTGCTTAAGAGTTCGTGTCAGAAAAAACGTGGGCACTTCCGTTGGACACCGCAATGCAAGTGCCAAGGTTATATACATAATCGATTGACTTAATGGGCGATTCTTTCAGGACCAGATAAGTCGCTTATATCTCCACATACGCAGATGTGAACTCGATGTTCTCCGCCCATGAGGACTCTGGGCCTTTGATATTAATATCCCAGATACTATCGTCATAAGCAGTAATTAAGTTGTCCCGGTGTCAGGAACGGCACATAAGTAGCGTTGCCGCCAAATCGTTTCGCAATCTTGTCAGTTAGTTCCGGCCCACACCATCCGGGTCACTGGAGATCGTTTCTCCAGTGACCAGTCTTGTTCGCCATGTTTATTCCCACCCACAAGACCCCAGTAGGCGCTAGCTAAAATTGAATGTCCTCGACATGACTTGGTATCTGCCGCGATTCTGATGGTCGTAAATTGCGTGGAACAACCTTATATAACTACTCAGCCGCAACCGGTCGACGCACTTCACCGTCTTCAGGGACATGGTATTCTGCTAAGACACGATCTACGGTACCTGTCATTTCATCCCAAGGACACTCGATGAAGCTGTAAAGCGTATTAATAAATGCAGGACCGGCATAAAAACGCTCGTATTGCTGATGTCGGCCAGCAAATTCACTGCCCAGAAGGTCCCATCCCAACTTCAGGAATTTCATTCGGTCTATTGCCGACTGGCCGGGCACAGACCAATAGGTTTCAAACTTCTCTCTTAGTTCAGGGTTGTTGATTACCGATACATCTGCTGGCATCTGGAATGGCCCACCTCCCATCAATTCACGCACAGTCTCGCAGACAGTAGCGTAGTTCTGTGTACACCAGTGGAGGGCCCCATACATATGCCGGCGGTTTATGTTTAGACGTCCGGCAACCATCTCCTCGGCATCTTCAATCTGGCCGGAAATCATTGCATTCAACCCCGCCTCTCCAGCGGCCAGTCGTCCAAGAGTGTCACGCACTGCAGGCACCTGTAACACATTATTTAACTCAGCCGACTTGCGGGCTACCCCAAGTATCAGTTTCAACTTTTCGGAGAAACGTACATTCGACTGATGGTTGCCCATCGCGTGACTTGGCGTTTGGAAGTAGATGTTGCGGGAGAGGGCTGCGTTGTTGTGCGTGAATACTCGTTCCCAAGGCACTTTAACGTCTTCAAAAATTACCATGGAATCTGTCTCATCAAATTTCCATGCAAAGGGAGCATCAAACTCGGATACAGCGAATCTTTCAAAAGGCTTACGTGTCCAAATAGTTACGCCTTCCCAGTTCAAGGGCACGGCACAGGTGATACTCTCTGCCGCCTGTTCCTCGCCGAGCGGCAACAGGTTGCCCACCCACGTTTCATTGGAGAAAACCGCTGATGTCCCCAACATTTTCATCCCATTTAGCGTGACACCTTCCTTATCCTCCGCCGTAACCCGCAACGTCGGCACCGTCAGCCCCTCACGCTGATAGAGTTCAGGCTGTCGAGCGCCCTGTGGTGGAAGCACCGTGTAGCAAGCAAACGTATCGTTCTTACGCATAAAGTCGTAATATTCCTGCAGATGCCCAGCAGAACCACTCAGGTTCTCCTCAAAAAGATCTGGTTTCCATAGCAAACCTGTGACGAAGCTTGCAACGTGGTCAGGAGAGCGCCCGATTAACCCGCATGTCCATTCCGCAACTCGGCGATGCGTTTCGCGGCGCTTCCGAAGGTCTTCTTTTGTTTTCGGCTGCAAGTACCATGACGTGCTTAGTTCCCCGTCCTCGGCTTCGTAGGCCATGACATCCACATTCTCGGGCGCAAGCTTTCGATCATAAATCATCGCAAAGGAATGCGCAGCGTTACGGAAAGCTGGATGTGTTGTGACGTCCTCTACGAGTTCGTCTCCAACATAGACCCTTCGACCGTCGCGAAGAGATTCGAGATGTTGTTCACCTGTCTTAAGCATAAAATATCTCCTAAAGTTTTTCTAAGACGGTCAGCGCCAAATAGCACTGGCCGCAATATCCCCAGTTTCGGTATGTTCTTTGGCCAACGCCTCAGCCATATCAGCAGCTCGGGCACTAGTCCGGGTCATGTGCCCCACGATTTCACGGAATCGTCCGAAGGTCTCCGGCCCCATGCCGTCGAATAACTCATCGTTGATCGCCTGCAGATGAGGCGTAAAGGAGTCAATCGCGTCCTGACCATCCTCTGTCAGCTTGAGTATGACGCTACGCCCGTCGTCCGGGTTTGGTTGTTTATCGAGGAATCCGCGTCGCATAAGCTTCTTAGACTCCATGGTCACATAGGCGCCTGACGTATGCAGTCTATCTGCAATTAATGAGACGGTAATTCGATCACTAGGTGTAAGCTCAGCAACAACCATCAATATGTGATATTGAATGCCTGATAGACCAAGTGCAGTGGCCATCTGTTCACGGATGCGGTCAAAATTAACCGTCATAGTGAATATACCGTAGATCAAGCGCCGGAAATCCCCATCCCCATTCTCCTTATCCAATAGAGATTCCAATGTCGTAGATGGTGGTAAAATCCAATCTGGTTTGGAAAACGGATAGTGCACTGACATATAAAATTGATCTCAATAATTTTTTTCATAATGATGATAGCTAAATTAATTAGCTAAATCAATTGTTATATTTATTGGTTCGGATACCGCTTCAGTTCATAATCAAATTCTTTCTCAACTTACAAATTAAATTTAAGATCAATGCTGAGCCTATTCCATTAACTGCTGAAACTAACCAAGCTGCCACTGCTGAGACCTGGACGTCTGCTACTTCACTTTCGGGTGGCCAGCACGACGGCAACCGTTATAGCCCCGGGCATAATGACGCCAAGCAATCATAGGTACAGAAGACTTGAATCAGCCTGTCTACTTCATTTTACCGACCCGTTAGCGATCAGTTTCAAAAGATCAGCCATCGGTTCGTTGAATAACCGCTGCTCTTCGTGCAAAATTACCTAGTTACGAATGGAGGACCAGAAAGTGGATACCCTACAACGGCTTGTAAACGAGGAAGATATACGAGTCTTCCATGACGAAGGCGCTGTAAGACTGCGAAACATTGTCTCGCAGGATTGGCTTGACGTTCTTGCGGAGGGTTTCGAGCAGGCCGTCGCGTCACCCGGAAGATTTGCTAAGAGTTATGGACCAGAGGGCGCGCCACGATACTATACAGACCACAAGTTGTTTAATAGGTTCAAACCGTTTAGCAATTTTCTGTTCGATGGCCCCCTAGGCCAAGTGGCGGCAGAAATCTTGGGTGCCTCTCGTATCGATCTATATGATGAACACCTTCTAATTAAAGAACCCGGGGCACCAGCTCCAACATATTGGCATCATGATATGCCGTATTTTTCGATCGAAGGTTACGATCTTGCAAGTATTTGGTTTGCTTTGGATCCAACCCGAGAAGACACCGGCGCGCTTAAGTTCGCAAAGGGCTCACACAAATGGGGCAAACTCTACCAGCCGGTAAAAATTGGCGAGAATAAGCCGGTAGATAAGTTCAATCGTGACGACCTAATAGCGACGGTCCCAGAAATTGATAAGAATCCTGACGAATATCCGACGGTTCTGTTGGAGACTGATCCAGGCGACATTCTGATATTTCACGGGCTGACTTTGCATTCGTCCTCCGGAAACAGCAGCCAAAACATGACACGTCGCGCACTATCTCTTCGCATGGCCGGCGACGACATCCTTTGGAAGAACAGATCGGATGCACCGCTGATCTTCGATCGAACACTGAACGACGGCGAACCGCTTAGCGAGATTCCCGATGAATGTCCACAAGTCTGGCCAGTAAGGTCGTAACCCCTACCGTGCTCGCGTCACCATTGTACTTAGAAATAGGATACTGAGAACCGAGCACCCTACAATAACCACGCCCATCGGCTGGGCGGTGTTATCGTGTAATAGGCCAACAAATAACCCGGAAAGCGCTCCGCATCCGTAGCGCACAGAGCCAACTACAGCCGAGGCGGTACCGGCATTTTCAGGGAAATATTCCAGCGCACCCGCTGCTGCGTTGGCATTTATCACATTTAACGGAAGTGTGAAGATAACGATCCCGGCTATAACGCCCCATACACCCCAAACGTCCGTGTAAATCAGGACAAATAGCAATACCGCGCCTGCAAAGAGAAACCATACGCCAAAGGACATCATGTCGTATACACCTCTTTTTACTACTAACCTGCTGTTAAGCCACCCACCGATCAGAACACCGGCGACGTTTAGTGTGAAGATGTAGCCCATGTGCTCGGGCGCCACGCCATAGAATTCTATAAAGACGAATGGCGCACCTGAGAGAAACGCGAATAAGGCACCGAAAGTGATCCCCCCGGAGAGGATGTAACCGAGGGCTTTCCGGTGAGTGAGAACCTTCCCGTATCCGCGAAGCAGAATTAACACCCCGGGTTTTGACCTACGTCCGGCGGGTAGGCTCTCTTCGATACCAAATAAAACGACTAGAATCGCTAATATCCCGCAGATCACTAGCGCCCAAAAAACGGCGCGCCATCCGATCCAAATTAGCAGGTATCCTCCGATTACGGGCGCAACCATGGGGGCTAGGAGTATAAACATTAGCATCAGAGACATCGCGCGGGCCATGTAATTTCCCGAGAACCGGTCGCGGATTATAGCTCTCGACAATACAGTTCCCGCCGCACCCCCTACTGCCTGAAAAAAGCGAAAAACTAAAAGACTATCCACACTGGTTGCTGTTGCACACAAAATAGTCATCAAAATAAACAAACCAATGCCGGATAGAAGTATCGGACGCCGACCAAAGCGATCAGAAAGCGGGCCATAGCAGAGCTGGCCGAGGGTAAAACCGAGCATGTAGCCGCTTAACGTAAGCTGCACCTGTGCCGCTGTCGTACCAAAGTCTTCCCGGATCGTCGGAAAAGACGGAAGATACATGTCAATCGAGAGTGGTGCTAAAGCGGCTACGAGCCCGAGGCAGACTATCAACCCCAACTGCAGCGGTGGTTCCTTGGTCAAGGTTTTCTCTCGATTTCTCAAAATACGGGCGCTCTATAGCGACCTAGGTAGATCAAGCCCGACCCCCCGAAGATGGCCGAACAGTTCGGCAAGCTTAGCGCGATCCTCCAGAGGTAATGCTGGCTTTAAGATGGATGAAATATTCGCTTTTAGGTGCTCTTTTCGGCTGGTGCCAAAAAGCACGACATCAGCGCCTGGCTCATGTCGGGCAAATCGGTAGGCGGCATCGATCACGCTATCGGCCCCACCTTCGTGAACCAAAAAGCTGAGAGGATCGTCACTCTCTCCCAGCCAAGCCGGTACCTGCCCATCTTTAGAGAGGTCCCTCAAAGCCTCCTTCAGCCTGCCCTGAACGCTAAAAATATTGCGAACCACGAACATCATCAAAGTGCCAATTCTCAGGCTCAAAGTTTTCGGGAGTACCGATGACCGTGCCACTTGGTGCATCATGTTGAACCCGAGCATGACGACATCCCAGCAGTCATCCCGAATAGCCTGTTGCAGCATGGTCTGGCTGTGATCATTGGGGGAAGTCTCTGTAATCCCCAGAAACCTTATTTTGCCCGCGTCACGGGCGCGTAAAAGTGCAGGTGCGAGTTCACTGAGAGCATGATCGTACTGCCTCGGATGAACGCCATGCAGATGAAAAATGTCAATGTACTCTGTATTTAGTTCGCGCAAAGCATCATCGATCGCACTTGAAATTCGTTCTGCAGAAACATTTTCCGCCGTATGCTTGGTAGATATCACAACCTGATCACGTGGCACTGTTTTGATTGCTTCTCCTACTATGCGCTCCGTCCCATAGGACTGCGCCGTGTCCAAGAAATTTACTCCCAGATCCAAAGCGATGCGGACCAGTTTTACGGAATCACTCACGGACTGTCCCATCCCTTGCCCGATCTTGCTATTGCCCCCGCAACCAAGACCCGCAACGCTGACTAATAGCCCTGTTCTTCCTAATTCCGTATAGTCCATATCTCGGAGTTTAGTCGCCGACCGTCTTCACCGCCAGTTCCGAACTCTGTTCTAGCTGCGCTGCTAGTTCTCCAAGAATTCGGAAATCTTCAGCCGACAATGGGCCGAAAAAAGCATTATTGGCCTTCTGGATCTCGGGCTCAATCGCAGCGAGTTGCGCCGCGCCCAAACCAGTAAGTCGCAATGAGACACCGCGACCATCCGCAGGATTAGGATTCTTAGCTACAAGATTAGCTTTAACAAGCAAATTTACTTGCGCGGTGACAAATGGACCACTGACATGCATTCTCTTCGCTACGGCATGTACCCCAGCGCCACACTCGTTATCCTGCATGTGAGCGACCGTCATAAGTATCGCGTATTGTGGTCCAGTGACACCAATAATTTTTGCCAGCCGGTCACGGACTTCTTGCATGCGTATCCCCACCGAAAGCAGATCGTAGACCAAAGCACGAAACGAATGATCCCGGCCGTTATCATCAAGAAGTTCCCACCGAGACACGGAGACCGGAGGTTGTTTCTCTATCACACGTCGAGAAATGACGTATTTCCCTGCAACCCGGCCTCAATCGGGATGTGCAGGGCCTCGTGTATAGAATTATACATTGCCCAGAATCCAACGACGCAGGCGAGTTCGACAACCTGTGCCGGTGTCATGCTAGCGGCAAGGTTGTCTAACACAGATTTAGGCACATTCGAATGATCGACACTCGCCGCTTTCGCGTATTCGATTGCAGCCTTCTCGGCCGGGTCATCCGGCACGTAGTCCGTGCCAAGTAATTCTTCAACATCTTCTTCTGAGAAGTTCCAGCCCTCTCCGTCACCATCACTTTCACTCATCAGTGTGTTGGTGTTGTGCGCAACACAATAGGCACTCTTGTTTAAAAAGCTGCAAACAGCCGAAATACGGCGTTTCAAACCTATATCTAGATGACTGCTGTCATCCCGCATCACGGTGTTGTTTAACTGAACCAAACACCCCAGTAATTCCGGGCGATGCATATAAAGTTTTAGTGCGTTCGGCATGAAACCCATTCGTTTTTCATAGGCCTCCAAAGGGCCTTTGATCGTTTCCGGTAGTGCATCCGGATCCGCATAGGGAATAAATGGCGTCTTTTCGGTCATTAGAGATAATCCTCCAGTCGTACGTTTCCCCAGTTAAGCGGAAATGCTTCCTGATAGTCTGTTTCTCCCCTGTAAGGCTTTGAAGTGGCATCAATGCCGACTTTCCCAACAACTCGCCATGGCTCGTGGCCCGGGATTGGGTCACCAGAGGGCTCGTATAATGAGCCCCGTGTACCCGGAACCACAAATATGTCACGGGATGGATCTACCCGCGTCGCCATTGCGCGATAAACGGCGCCCGGATCATCAATATCTGTGTCGGGGCTGATCGCTACCACCATCTTAGTATTGAGCCAGGGAGATCCCATAGTCTGCATCAGGGCATCATTGACGAACCCCGGCCGCGGATAGTCGACTTGAATTACACAGCTGACAGCTGCCCCCCAAGGGGGAAATCGGACATCGTGAACTTTCAGTCCGATTTCACTGATCCGATTATATAGAACTGCCTCATGGCAGAGACGTGGGAGCGGCTGATGGTCGGTATCCGGGACGGTCTGGTGATTCCGGTAAATCGGTTTGCCAGCCCGCATAGTTATCGCCGTCAGGTCAACACGCGGAATGTTTTGTTCCTTGGGCAAGAAATAGCCGGTCGGCGCATTCACCCCGCCCATCGGGAAGTTCTGTGAGATGTCGACGAGGCCCTCAACGATAATTTCCGCATGGGCGGGCACTCGAAGATCGATAGTCTCACATTGCACCATCTCCACGTCCTGATCCATTATAGTTCCAACCATTTCCATCTCGCCCCACATATCCATGTGCATGCCAGAAAAATTAGCCATAATTTCATATGCCGGATGCACACCAAAGACGATGGCAATCGGCATCTCGTTTATACCTAGGTCACGGTATTTCTGCATGATGATGTGGGTGTGTGGTGTTGCAAAACTCATGAAACCATGACGCGGGCCCACTGGCGTAGTACCCGCATGTGAAGAATTATAGAAACCTGTTTCCGGGTCCTTTACGATATTCATGGCGGAAATATAACGCTGACCTTCTTCTGAAGAATGCACTGGTGCAGGAAGTTTTAGCCAGTCGACCTCATTACCGGTGTATATGACCTCTTTAACCGGTCCTGTTTTAACATCAACTAAACCCCGTGGGGGTTTGCGCAAGCGATACGCCAGCGTTGGAAGATAATCCTCCTTCGACACGCCCAACGCCCTGCATTGGGACCAACGATGTTTCACCAGTATGTCGCATAATCTGAAATCCGGATACTCAATGATATTCTCGAAAAGAATTGGACATTCGGATTGTGCCGATAATGCCCCGATATCGTCAATCGACACGGGTTTCTCAATAATAGTTAATAAGTCTCGGTTTGTTTGTAGGTACCCACGAAGATCCCGGTCGAGAGGCCGGTTGTGTCCTTTACCGGGATCTAGTGCGGTTCCATCGGTTGACATAGGATTCTCCCCACTCAGATTAGGTAATCTAGTTATCTAAATTTAGTGGGGAGTCAATGAATATTCGCCAATTCGTGTTTTACTTTGCCGATTGATTAGGTGTCTCTCCTTTAAGAAGGCGATTGATCTTTAACCGAAATAGGCCGGCTGACGCGTCTAAATCCAACCCGATTTTGAGCCGACCTTCATGGACCGTCTCTTCCTTCTGAACAGCCTCCAGAATCTCCTTATCTTCTGCAAAGGCAATGCGAAATTGTTCGCTGATATTCTCTCCCACCGCCTGGTCATCAGGTTCGAAATTCCGCACATGCAGCCAGCGGTCAATAGTACGGGTTTCAGTGACCGGCGTCATAAAATGGCATGAATATACTTGGATACGCGCGTCTCCGCCTTCCTGCCAGTTGCCGGTACCAGCAGCCGTAGCACCAAAATCGATAATTGAAACCGAAGGTAGATACATCAGATATCGCTGCCACATATCGACTCTGCCGTTATGCCCCCCAAACGCAGCAACAAAGCCTGTGGGGGCGGAGTCAACCGTCAACCGCTCGGTCACGACCCCCCATGACGTGCTTTCATGTGTTACCGGCGCATTGATTCCCTCCGGGTTTCCCAGCGTCGAAGGGTGGACGTAATTCACGTGCGTCGGATCACATAAATTGTCGCAAAGTAGCAGATAATTTGCTTCGACATCGAGCGCATCGCCGAATGCAACGCCCCACTCTGTCTGGTGATATTGCGGAAGATCATAGATCTCGCTGATATCGGCGATCGCGGTGTCTCCCATCCAAATCCAAACCATACCCATTGTTTCAAAAACGGGATATTCCCGGATTCTACAATCGGGCCGAATCAACTGTGTGGGTGCCCGAACACATTCACCGTTTCCATTAAAAATTAGACCATGGTAGCCACACTGAATATCGTTTCCGGCGATTCGTCCTTTGGAAAGAGGCAAAAAACGATGGGGACAAACATCCTCCGCTGCCCGGACGACCCCATCCTCTCCTCTCCAAAGGACAATTTTTTCATTCAGAATTGTCTGCGGTAACGGCTCATCCTTAAGATCATGAGTCCAACTCGCCACGTACCAGGCATTTTTAATGAATGCCATTACGTTGTCTCCCCTTTGGGCAAAGCTCATTAATGATAATGCGCTTATAACAATGCGAAAGCCTAATCCAGACTATAAATCAAGAACGATTAACGGAATAGCGGCGACATTTCAGGGATGGGACGTGGCGTCATCAATAGGCCGGA
Organism: Alphaproteobacteria bacterium UBA830; assembly: GCA_002295635.1. Lineage (GTDB taxonomy): Bacteria > Pseudomonadota > Alphaproteobacteria > MPNO01 > UBA830 > UBA830. The sequence continues at coordinate 82,707 of DBHK01000016.1, forward strand.
CTGTTCGATCAATAGGGGCGTTATTTTCAATAAAAAATTATGCCAGTCTTTATCCTCATTGAGTTCGGCGATCCTTGCCGCCCGGTCGGCCGAATTCTGGAACCACCACCATAGCGTTATATTATGAAGTGGCCCGGTCATAGACATGAAAGCGCCTATCGTGCGCCCGGCCATAATATCCAGCGCCTTCACACCACTTGCATTGCAGGCTTTGATAAACGCAGGAATGCCGCCCGGACGAAGCTGAAAGGCCCGTTCTTCGATCACACGTTCGCTTGTAAGGCTGGTCAGTTTCGCCCCGGTCTCCGGAAGCCAGTCATGCCCGCCCGCCCACATGGGGTTCAGAGATTCCAAAGGCAGCAACTCGAAGAATCCGTTTACCTGTTGGCGAATAATCTTACGCGTATTAACGAAGTATGGCGTTAGCTCGGGGATGGCGTACAGACCTCGCAGCCGCGTGTCCCAATCTTCGAGGGTATCGTAACGATAAAGATGAATAACTTGGTCGATCGTCCCAGTGCTGGTAGAAAAGTAGCCCACCAACCGATCCATATAGCTTTTAACCAGGTCGAAACCCCTGTCGATCTGAGCTTGATCGAAGGCTGTAACGTGACCGGGTTCCATCGTGTAAGCGCGTCGTTCAAATATCATCTTTCTACTCGTATTAATGTCTCTCGAGTATTGGTATGGCAGCGTTCGAGTCGCGTTGCCACCCTCCCCACCAAATTCAGCATCTTTACCATACCCGACGTATTCCAAATCCGTATCTGCATTAAAACTCTGAAATAAATCCAGAGAGGGAACCAACGCTCAGTTGACACCCCGGCCAATATCGACAAGTTAGTCATACATTACCCGTCCATCTTCCCTATTATCGGAAATTCCAATGACCGCTTCCTATATTGTTCGTTACCAAGGTACCGCCGCTAATAAATCGCAATTCATCTCCCACTACCAAAAAAAACATGCGCCGATATTACAGAGATTACCAGGAATAGTTGCACTAACCCTCCACCAGGGAGCCGCCTCTTCCGACCCGTTCCCAGTCAACCCGGATGGAAATCTGTTGATTGCAGAAATGACTTTCAAAGACCTACCCACGCTAAATAACGCGCTTGCATCTTCCGCCCGTGCGGAAGCCCGGCATGATTTCAGTAATTTCCCCTATTTCGACGGTGAGGTTACGCATCAGGCGTTTATGACCGAACGGGTCTTTTAGGGTATTTTTCTTCATATTATCATGCTTGTATTTTCCGGATTTTTTGTGGAAAAACTTGTTTTAAATCGGTATGATAATGATTCCTTCGATTTGAACCTCTGACCGGATCGACCATGACCGAGAACACGCGCCGCGTGCTTCAGCGGGATAGCAATCCTCACCTGTTCCGTCGAATAACATTCAGATCGGTGACAGCACGCAACAGAGTTATGATGTCGCCAATGTGTCAATATTCGTCAACAGACGGCATGCTCGAAGAATGGCATCATGTTCACCTATGTAGTCGTGCAGTGGGCGGCGCCGGGATTGTTTTCACCGAGGCGACGCACGTTTCACCGGAAGGGCGTATTACCCCTCACTGTCTTGGCATCTGGACAGATGAACAACGCGATGCTTTTAAGCGCACTGTCGAATTTATTTCCAAACAGGGTGCGGTCCCGGGAATCCAAATCGGTCATGCCGGGCGAAAGGCATCAACATCCCGGCCTTGGGAAGGAACGCAGTCGCTCCCCCCCAGTGATCCGAGCGGTTGGCAAACGATCGCTCCAACGGACAAACCCTACGATGATTGGCACCCACCGCTCTCCATGGACACTAAGATGATAGAAAGGGTTCTTGGCGACTTCAACGCAGCGGCCCGCAGGGCATACGAGGCGGGATTCAAACTGCTAGAAATCCACGCTGCCCACGGATACCTAGGGCACAGTTTCTTATCCCCGCTCAGCAATGACCGCTCTGATGATTACGGTGGATCCTTGGAAAACCGGGCCCGGTTCTTGATGGAAACACTAGATGCTGTCCGCGATACATGGCCGCCTGATCTTCCCTTATTTCTGCGACTATCGTGTACCGATTGGGTGGACGGAGGATTGACGACTGAAGATGTAGTGAAAGTCGCCGGCTGGATCAGCGACCGGGGGGACGTTGACCTAATAGATTGCTCATCCGGTGGCAACCATCCAAGTCAGCAGATTCCAACTCACCCCGGTTATCAGGTCCCCTTCGCAGACCAAATCAAACGCCATACAGGCATTAGGACTGCGGCCGTTGGGCTACTTCATAGCCCAGATTTCTGTGAAGAAATCATTGCCAATGGACGTGCCGACCTAATCGTCCTTGGGCGGACACTTCTCACCAATCCATACTGGCCTTTGCATGCAGCTACAAAACTTCAGTCAACAAATATAGATTGGCCCGTTCAGTATGAACGAGGGAAGATTTTTTAATCATATCTCATGTAATCTAAGCAAGTTCTGCGGAAAGAGAATAGCCTAGGCGCCAAGGTTCCCTTTAGAGAATACATTTTGAAGAAGTATTATTTTCAAATATTTGTGTGCTAATAACACAACCTATTTTTCAGTTATGTTGCATGATCTCCTATTTTATCGAACGTCTAGGAATCTTAACCATGATGAGATCATACTGTTGTTACCCTCGATTTCCTCGCTTTGGCGCCCAAGTGTAAAGACAGTAAAGTAATTATGCCGCCGACAGCGATTACCGCCATAGCAATTTTCCAAGCCAGTGGTTCGGCTGCCCCGCCGAATGTATCTAGAGCCAAGCCAAAAGCAAGAGGACCGATGACCCCGCCGGAAAACCCTATGAAAGCTAGAACCGCCAGAGCGCTGCCGCGCCGGGCGGGGTCTGCGGCGGCAATCGTCCCAGCATTTATCGCAGCACTGCGACCGTAGGAAGAAATTCCGAACACCAAACAGAGCAGTATAGTCAACTCGTAGCCGCCATCAACCAAAACGCCAATCATCCCCGCTAAAAGCGCGGACACGATAGCAACTATCATTAAGATCTTCTGGCGTTCATAACGGACACATAGTTCCCCCACTATCATAGCCGCCGGCACCCCGATAAGCGCCACCAAAGTGGCCCAGACGGGCGGGGGCCAACCCACCTGATCCGCCGGCAACCGTGATTGGATGAACATAAAAAAAGTAACTAGCCAGACGCGTGCCGAGAAAACTTCCCATGCTGTCCCAAAGGACGAGAAAACATAGGACATAACAGCCCGATCCCGCAGGACTGGACGAAAATCGAGAGCCGCACCCATACTTTTAGCCACCGGTTCCGGTTGTTTAGCCGGGAGAACAATAGAGATGATGGTAAAAGCGACCAATCCTCCAATGCCCGCAAATGCGAATGGCCATTGCCAGTCGAGATACTGGGCGCTTACGCCGGCAATAAGAATGGAACCCCCCGACCCAAGTGCAAAAAATGATGAATAGTATGTAGAACCACGCTGTTGAACCCGCCCGGGCGGCAACTGATCAGACAACGCTTTTAGGCCAGGCATGAAAGTTCCTGCCAAGCCAACCCCTGTTAACACCCGAAATCCAACTCCAGACCACAAATCGTCAGCGACGAAGGCAAATCCGAAATTACCGATAGCACCTACGACGGCAAAGGTTAGATAGATATGCTTGGGATCAATGCGGTCAGTGTAAGCGGTCAGAATGGGCACTGTCGCTATGTATCCAATGAAAAGGGCACCACCCAACCAGCCGGCCTGGGCATTGGATAAATTCCAAACAGAGATAATTTCACTCAGTACAGCTGCCGGAGCCATAAAGCCCATCAGTGTCAGCACTAACGCGAGGCCAAATGCTCCAACGAGAAAAACCGGATTAGTCATGTTAGGTCTATCACGATCTTTCCTGCTGCCGCATTTGCTTCCATATAGGAATGCGCCTTTTGTATCTCTTCGAGCCGGAAAACACGGTCGAGAGGTAACCGATACTTGTCACTTTTGATACCAGCTATGTAATCTTCTAGAGCCCAGTTCGGCATCGGTGTCATGGAGCTTGAGAAATAAGTAAACTTTGTCGTGGATGGTATCGTCGCACCTGGGACGAAGTTTTTTATCTCCCATTCGCCCCCCAATAACCCTGCCATACAGAGTATACCGCCTCGGCGGACGCATAAAAAAGAATCCTCAATCACGTTTGTCCCAACCAGATCGAGCATGGCGTCGACACCCTCGGAAACCAACTCCCTAACCCTTGGCCCAATTTGCCCATTATCTGTAATAACGAAATCGACCCCGAAACTCTTCAGTAAATCTGACTTTGTTGGATCCCGTGTCGTCGATATAATGCTAAGGCCTCGTTCCCTTGCAAGATTGGCGGCTACCAATCCGACCGATGAAGACCCGCCCCGGATAAGCAACGACTGACCTCGTGAAACTCCCATCGCTGGCATTAGGGCACCCCAAGCCGTGTGGAATACCTCCGGTACAGAGGCAAGCTGGGACCAAGAGAGATTCGTGTTCACGGCATGAACACAATGGGCCGGGACGTTTACGAACTCAGCATAGGAGCCGTCAAATGCACGCCCCATTCCTCCAGTAGTGGCAACCACGATCTGTCCCTGGTTAAATGCAGTAGCCGGCGCCGCTTCAACGACGCCAGCGCATTCTATCCCTAACACACGCGGAAACTGAACACTGGGAGAATAACCGAGACGGGTATATATCTCACCCCGATTAAGGCCGAAGGCCATAATTCGGATCAGAATATGGCCGTCCTTCGGATTTGGACGAGGCCAGTCATCTCGCAGCTGAAGCACCTCCGGGCCTCCAGGCCTTTCAACGATAACCGCACGCATTGTTTTTGTCACAGATAAGGAACCAGTCCGCCGTCGTCACGCAGGAGTAGCTTTATAACTTTGAACCCGGAGCATGAATGAAAACCAAGCTCTAAGTATGTTTCAATTCGAACCTCTATTCTATCAAGAATCAATCTCACCCCGGATCTTTACTGCTTTTCGAATTACTCGGATTGTTTCGAACCATAGGTCGTACTTTTCTATCTCTGACAAAGGCACCCATCTCGCATCAGATACATCGTCATCGGCTACGGGTTCTCCACTCGTCCAGACCGCTACAAAATCAACTAGGGTATAATGATATTGAATTCGCCCGCTATCGTCCTCCCGGATCGTGTCAATAACGTCTATGAGCCCGATCAACTCCGCATCCACTCCGGTTTCCTCCTGTAGTTCTCGCAACGCCGCCGTTCGGGTAGTCTCGCCAAGTTCCTGCCCACCGCCAGGGATAGACCATTGCCAAGTAATTGGAGCCTTGGCCCGTTTCACCAGCAGAACTTTATCGTCTCTCAGGCAAACTACGCCGACGCCGCAAACGGGTTGAGTGGGATACTCTCTGGGGTTCATAGCGGCGGATCGGGGGTATTTCGAGGCCATAGAAAATAGATGAAACCCGCGACTTCAACGGCAATTAGGATAGCCAGCGCAACCTGATGCCCGTCAGCGCTATAAAGCCCTTCGCCCGGCGCAGGATAAAGACCGATAGTTACGCCCACTAACCATTGAGTCGCAAAGGCGGCAATAAACGTAAGCATATTCTGCGCCGTATTTACCCTGCCCGTAAGTCGATGAGGAAATTTTTGATTTAATACCGCATAGGCCAAAGTAGACGAGGATCCGAAATAGCCAAATAAAAGGCAAAGGATAGCTGGATAATCGGTCCAGGCCGCAGCAAAGAGAACTTGCACAATAAGAGACATGGCAATACCTGCCACCGCAGGAACTACTGTGGGCACTCCTAAATTCTGGGCTCGTTCTGCAATAAGCCCGATCGATAGAACACCCACGAACATCCCGATGTTGAACATAAACATAGCGTCTGCCACACCGCTACGGTCCAATTCCGCAACGTCTCGCAGCCATGGTGCTGCCCACAGCGCCTGATATGAAAGAAACACCCCGTTATGCAGGAAAACCATGACCGAGAGCCGCCAGAAATACGCGCTTCCGTATACGATCTTCAAGTCCGACAGCTGCGCTTTAAAAACTGGCTGACTGAGGTTCATCTCCGTCGCCGGTGGTCGTTCCGGGACCACAAATAAGATCAGTAGGCCCGAAATAATTGAAAGACCGGCCAGCCACCAGAATACTGTCCTCCAGTCCACCGTCTGTATAAGGAGTTCCATCGGTACTGTTGTCGAGAGCGCCCCAATGGTCCCGAATGCGAATATCACGCCATTGACCAACGGAATTTTCTTTTTGGGAAACCAAAGCACGTTAGTTTTAAGCGCCGCCATTAGACAAGCCGAGACGCCTAGCCCGATGAGACCACGGCCAATGATAAGTGTCAGAGCGTCGGTTCCTACAGCAAATGTCGCCGCACCTGCCGCCGCAACCATCAGTAACGCCGTCTGCACTTTGCGAGGTCCGTACTTGTCAAGCACAATTCCGAGGGGCAGTTGCACTGCGGCGAAGGTAATGAAGTACGCCGCAGTCATAAAGCCTAAGGCCGATGGGGAGAGCCCCACATCCAACACAATCTGAGGCGAGATAATCGCGTTAACCGTACGGAACAGATAAGACATGTAGTAACCAACACCGAAAGGCATCAGAATAGTCAAGACGAGCACATAAAGTGGCCTTGCGGCAGGCGCGACGGGAACGGCAGCTGGTTCAGCCATTCTTTTTCTTTCTCAGGCCCGGAAGTATAAAGTTAACATAACACAGCACTTGAACCACTATAATGATGCCCAGTGCTGTTGAATGAGCCTCAAGCGAGTATCCTCCGTCAGGATCCGGTGTAAAGGATTCGATTATCCCACCGATGCTCCATTGGCAGAAAAAGGCAAGCACAAACATGAAGAAATTCATGGCTGTAATTGCCCTGCCAGTCATCTCAGCTGGAAAATGCGCGGTCTGAACGGCATAAGCCAAATAAATAGCAGATGAAAGGAGCCCGAAAAGGAACCAAAGCGCTGCTAGCCCCGACGTTGTACCGAGGGCAAGCAAAACCTGAGTGCCTACAAATATTAGTATACACGTGCCGAACACATGGACCGCCTGGAATCGGGTCCTTCTCAGGAGATCCGCGAGCGCGCCTGTTAACAACAATCCGACCAAGAACCCCAGCTGAATGGCGAGCAAATAGTTGGCCCGCTCTGTTTGGTCGAGCCCGGCAACATCCCTCAACCAGGGGTCTGCCCATAACGTTTGGTAGGATACAAACGCCGTATAACTGAATGAGAAGATCAACGTGATTCGCCAGAAAAAGATATCGCGGATCACTCGCCCGTAACCCTTCAATTGCATACCAAAGCTCTCGCTCCTTTGGCTCATCTCTCTCTTTTCCGGCACCAAGATCAGGACCATCAATGATACGATCACTGTAACGACGGCGAGGCCTCCGAAGATATCTCTCCATTCAGTGGTATGAAGCATAACCTCAACAGGGCGTGTTGCTGAAACAGCCCCCAAGGCACCGAAAGCCCCAATCAGATTATTCATAAGCGGGATCCGATCGCTGGGAAACCATAATGCGTTTGCCTTAAGCGCCGACATAAGGGCAGCAGATACCCCGAAACCGATCAGGGCGCGTCCAACCATTAGTAGTCCGAATGATTCCGCGATAGAAAACACTGCTGCGCCCGCTGCTGCGAACATCAGTAACAAAGCATTCACCTTTCGCGGTCCATAACGGTCCAAGGCGACACCGAGGGGAATCTGCGACGAAGCAAAGGCAATTAGGTAAAGACTGGTCAGTAGTCCTAGCCCCGCAGGACCGAGTGTAAGCTCTACAGTAAGATTTTCTGAGATCACCGCGTTAATCGTGCGGTATAGATAAGACAGGTAGTATCCGCATCCGAAAGGTAGAAATACGCGGAGAATAACTTTAAAACTAGACGGTGGTGCATGTTTTAAAGACATCAAGTTTGACCCTTCTTTGGCCGCTACTCTTTTACTTTTAGCGAAGATAGGCAGCCCCTTTATTGAGCTATCGATAATGGCAGGTATTTCTCGACAGCGATGGAGAAACCACACTTTTTTTGGCCAACCTCAATGACACGGCCTCTGCAGGCACAAAATGTTAGCAGAAACATACAGCCCGGTGCACATAAGGTTGTGCGCCATATATTGCCACAAGAAATGACGACGAGTAGGTTACACAACTTGAAGTTAAGGAGCTAATTTTGCCGATCACATTGGAGTTCATGATTAAGCCGGAAGGCACAATCAAGCAGATCCACATCGCCGAACTCGTGATAGCCGGCTGGACCGGCCGCGATGTTGACGCGCTTGAAAAACACATTGTTGAATTGGAAGAATTGGGAGTTCCTCGTCCCAGTTCGGTGCCGTGTTTTTATCGCGTCGCTTCCGAAAATTTTTCTAATCACGAAGATCTCCAATTTTTAGGAAACACCTCGTCGGGCGAAGTCGAGTTCGTCCTAATCGGTAACGATGACGGTATGCTGATTGGGGTCGGATCGGATCATACTGACCGAGAGGTAGAGACCTACTCCGTCCCTGTTTCTAAACAGATGTGCCTGAAGCCTGTCTCGCGATCGTTGTGGCGTTATTCTGATGTCTCCGATCATTTCGACGATTTGCTGATCCGTAGTTGGGCAACCGAAAACGGTAAAAAAAATCTGTATCAGGATGGTAGCGTCACCGCGATGCGACAACCGGAGGAATTGATCGGCCTTTACCTCCCAGGCCAAACTGTTCTTCCCCATGGTATGGCCATGTATTGCGGCACTCTAGCGGCGATCGGCGGAATCCGACCAGCTGATCGATTCGATATAGAGATTGAGGATCCTAAGACCGGCCGTAAGATTTCACACGGCTACAACGTCAACACCCTGCCCGTCATAAAGTGAATTACTCATAAGCTGGAAGGAATTTTTAGATGCCGATAAACAAGCAATGGAAAGAATTTTATGCCGTTGACATGGGCGGCGAATGGGAAGTGCCGGAGGGCTACCCAGAGGGCATCAAACAAAAAATCTTGGTTGGGCACCTAGATGAGGTGAATAAAACAGGTGGCCGAACCCGGCTGTTAAAATTCGAGCCCGGGGTTTATACGACGGCTCCTTTCACACATGATTATTGGGAAGAGGTCTATCAGCTCAAAGGAGATCTAACTGTCGGAAATGACGAGAATGGCGAAGGTGGCCGTAGCTTCGACCCTGACACCTATGCCTGTCGCCCCCCTGGGACACCCCATGGCCCATTTAAATCTGTAGAGGGCTGCGTACTCCTAGAGAGCCATTATTATGACGAAACTAAATAAGCCACCCAAACAGGACCTTAGGAATTACGCACATGGATTTAAAAATGAAGCCGGTCCTGGAACTTCAGGCGGCATTATGGAGTGGTAAGACCACTAGCCGAGAACTTACAGAGCAGGCGCTAGGGCGGATAAAAGACCCTGATGGAGAAGGGTTTCGTACCTTTTTGCAGGTGCACGACGAAGCCGCGTTAACGGCGGCAGACGCATCTGACGCGGCACGCGCCACTGGGGTGGTTCCTTCGCCCCTCGCGGGTATTCCGGTATCACTAAAAGATCTTTTCGACGAACAAGGCAAGCAAACAAAGGCAGGCTCAAAATCTCTCAATGACGTCGCGCCTGCAGCAAAAGACTCCATCGTAACCGCACGCCTTCGGGCCGCTGGAGCAATCATCGTTGGCCGAACAAATCTTACTGAATTCGCGTATTCGGGTCTCGGCTTAAATTGTCACTACGACACACCACGGAACCCTTGGGATCGGAAAACAGGGCGCATCCCCGGTGGTTCTTCCTCTGGGGCTGGTGTATCCGTCGCAGATGGTATGTGCTCGGTTGCAATCGGTACTGATACCGGCGGTTCCGTGCGCATCCCGTCCGCAGTTAATGGTGTTACGGGATTTAAGACGACAACGGGCAGGATATCCTTGGATGGCGTTTATCCGCTCTCTTCCACGCTAGACAGTGTGGGGCCACTGGCACCTACAGTCGGATGCTGCGTGGTGACCGATGCGATTTTGGATAATAGAACGCCCGCAATCCCCGCGGCACTACCGATCGGAAACCTCCGCTTCGGTATCCCACAGCACTATGTACTAAATGACCTCGACGACCAAGTGGCTGGGGCCTTCGAAGAGACAATTCGTAAGTTGGAACGCGCCGGGGCCTCGGTTAGTGAGGTCCCCTCTAAGATGTACGAGGAAATACCAGAGGCCATGCCGAATGGTGGAATTCTTGGAGCCGAGGCATTCGCCCATCACCGCGATCGAATGGATCAAGAGAAAGAACGCTATGACCCTCGGGTCTGGGTGCGGATCCGCCGAGGCGAGAATTTATCTGCTGCTGATCTTATCGACTGCCACCAGAAAAGGCGCCATATCCAAGCACGTGCAGCAGAAATGGCACTCCCCTTTGACGCACTTTTGATGCCGACCTGTCCAATTATTGCACCAGAGATAGCTCCCTTGGACAAGGATGACGAGTTATATGGTGCGACCAATATCACGATGTTGCGTAATACAACCGTAGGAAATTTTCTCGATACTTGTGCCTTGTCCATCCCTTGCCACGCACCTGGAACCGGGCCCGTTGGGCTCATGGTAATGGCAGCTACCCGGCATGATGAATGGCTGGTACGGATTGGACTGGCGGTTGAGCGCACGTTAATCGAAGGGTAGACTCAACCACGGAGTAGTTAAAAATTCTGATTTTTTTCCACTGATTGATCTTTTCTCCACCAAATATCATCCGGTGAAGTACTAACTCCAAGATTTGGATTAAATTTCCCAGTTGCGCTTGATATGGAGGCACCTTAAACGACAGTTTTTCCGTTTTCCTGCACAAAATTCTGGTCTGTTACCAGTAACCAAACTATTCACAAAACAAAGTCTATCGTAAGAAAAAAGAAACTATTGTCTTAAACCCGGGGGTAGAGAGGCATTAGCCCAAACCTGATACGACCCGCATTCTCTGCCTGTGTATCCCAGTCAACCATGATCTGAAGAGACGCCGTATGAACGTCGCGGAGCATGCGAAGAAAATCGTTTTCCGGCGTTAATCCTCTTGCCCCCACAAGTGGATTCAGCCGCTCTAAAGCGCGGACGCATAGCTGAACCGCGAATGCATTATTACGGCTCCACCGCGCTCGATCGTCGATTCCCGGTATATCGCCGGCCTTGGCGATTGACATCGCATCGTCACAGTCTTTGAGGAGCAATGCTTCTGCAGCATCGATCTCTGCGCCTGCCTCGGACACACGAGTCTGGGCGGTGGACAGTTCCGCCATAGCCGCGTTCCCGACCGTTTTACGGCCACTAATGTCATTTTCGATCATTGCCAGCCCACCTTTAGCGATACCTAACGCCGGCGCCGAAAATACTTTCGTTTCTAGAGTTGGAGAAGGCACCCGATAAAGTGCACCGGGATTTATCTCAGAACCCGGTGACGTTCCACCCATAAGTTTGGTAGATGAGATTGTTCTGTGTTCAGGAATAAATACATTATTGAGTTGGATAGTGCGCGACCCTGTGCCGGCGAGCCCCAGCGAATACGAGTCGTCTTCTATATCGTAATCTGATTTCGGAACCAGCGCGAACCTGTGTTCGGGTAAACCCTCTCCATCTTCGGGCGGTACAAATACTTGCATATTATTCCAGTCCGCGAAATCGATGCCAGACGCGGAGCTCCACTGCCCATCCATAATCAGGCCGCCATCTGTTCGTTTTACGTAGCCATCCTTTACAGGAGCTGAGGAAGCTATTAGCGCCATCGGATTATCGCCCCAAACGTCATCCTGAGCCGCCGGGTTATTCATACCGAGGATCCAGTTTTGTACTGTGAGGTCTGAAAATATCTGGCAGCTCAAACCGCATCCCTGTCCCAATTCAGCGCTTATCCGCACCATCATACTGATATCCCAAGCCATTCCACCGTAACGTTCTGGCTGATGGATCCGGAAAAAACCCTGATCAGTGAGTTCGTCTATTGTCTGTTGCGTAACCGCCCGATCCTTGTCTGCATTGCGTGCTCGGCCCAGTAATACAGGGGCCATTTCCTTAGCCACTTCAATCATCTTCGCCTGTTTCCGGCAAATTTGCATCAGGCCCTCGGATCAGTCGGTGGTACGCCCAATTGTAACTCCGCCGCAGTTATAGCATGCCGGTCCCAAGCCATATTAATCTGCATCGTCGCGGCATGAATATCGCGGTAAGCACGCATGAAAACGCTTTCGGATGTTAAACCACGCGCACCAACTAGAGGATGGAGTATCTCCACAGCCTTGACACACATCACACCCGCGTAGGCATTATTGCGGCGCCAGAATGCGCGGTCTTCCACTGTAGTTACACGGCCTATTTCACCAATCTCAAGTGCCGCATCACAATCCCGTTGCAAGAGTGCCCAAGCTGCCTCAATTAAAGCACCTGCTTCCGCAACGCGGATTTGAGCGGTCGTCTGGTTTGCCATGGGTAAGCCCGCAGCGTTTCTACGTGTAGAAAGATCGTCCTCAATTGCGTCTAAGGCGCCACGCGCCATCCCAATAACCGGGCCCGAAAAGATTTTATTGGCACCGCACATTGGAGGAACCCGAAAGATCGGTCCGAAGTTCTCCGACGCCTCGATAGTCTTTCCAGCTCGGGCGTCTGCGGTATTAAGCAACCGGTATTCAGGAATAAACACGTTAGCTAGTTCAATAGACCGAGAACCCGTCGCCGCCATGCCCGGGGAGTACCAATCATCGATTATTCGATAATCGGATTTCGGCACTAAGGCCATATGATGTGCCACGCCGCCCCTTTCCTGCGGAACGAACACCTGCATGTTATTCCAGTCGGCCCAATCGACACCGGAAGCGAAACTCCACACTCCGTTTGCTACCAATCCACCTTCGACACGCTCGACCGAGCCGCCCTTGGCGGGAAATGAAGATGCAGTGCATACTGACTGATCTTTTCCCCAAACATCTTCCTGTGCCTGACGCGAGGCCATCGAAACTATTCCGTTTTGAGCAGAAATATTTGAAAAAATCCAACCGGATGACCCACACCCTCTTCCTATTTCGACGGCAATATCCAACATCGTCCGGTGGCTCATCTCGAAACCGCCATAACGTTCCGGCATCTGAACGCGATAAAGTCCGGCATCGAGCATTTCTTCGTGCGTTTCGCGGTGCAGTCTTCTATTCCTCTCTGCATCCGCTGCACGCGCACGAAATGCGCCCGTAAATGACTTAGCTAACGTGACTAATTCCTCGTGCTTGGTTGTATTCCCGTTCAGCGCTGTCGTGCCGTCTGCCATGTGGTTCCCCTATTTTCGCAGGACAAACCTTCGCAAATCTATGTAGTTTTCGCCACTGCCTTCGTCTCTACGCGTGTCATCCAAGTTGTGGCAACGAAAATGACGGCTGCCCCAATCCAGGTCCAGATCTCAGTTGTTTGATCCCAAACTAAATAACCAATCACTGCGATTAATGGCAAACGCAAAAACAAGATTGGCGAAACGAGGCCGGCTTCGGCCAGCCCAAAAGATCGTGTCAGGCAAAATTGTGCACCAACCCCAGCAACCGCGAAGCAGAGCAACTGCCACCACAGGCTAGCATCCGGCGTAACCCAAAAATACGCTGATGGAATTGCGGCCAATGGGATCATAAAAATAAAATTCCACATCATAATAGAGGTGAACGGGTCGTCACGAGCAACCCAGCGGGATATGGTATCTGAAATTGCATAGAAGGCGGCTGCAGAGAGCGCCAAAGGGACGCCAACATTAATCTCAGAAAAACCAGGTCGGACAATAAGAAGTACCCCGCCGAACCCAACCAAGGTAGCAATCAACCGATGTGGGTGGAGTTTTTCGCGTAATAGCCAGATCGCGCATATCATAGTAAAGATCGGCAGAGTGAATTGTAATGCGACGGAATCAGCGACGTTGATTAATGTTAGCGAGTAATAGCCCGTACACATCCCAAAAAATCCGAATAATGCTCGCACACAATGGCGAGCGGGTACGGGGGTTTTCAGCGATGCCGCACCAACGCCCAAAATTACCGGGGCGAAAACCATTAAGCCAAAAATCTGGCGAAATAGAACAGCCTGGAATGGCGTCATCCCGTTATCCTGAAGCGCCTTGACCAAAGACAGTGACGCGGCAAAACAACAAGCGGCGGCGACCATCCAGAGAATCCCTGATACCGGGTGGTGCCTATCGCTCTGTCCTGAGGTGAGAGCCATCTAGTTTCCTCTCTAATACCAAAAATCTAGTCATATTCTTTGGCAGACTAGCTTAGTGCATTGTGTAGGGCTATCGGCAGGATCACTTGCCCAGAAACACGGTTGGACCTAATCTCCTCGAGCCTGTCAAAAACCGCAGAGTTAAATAATGGAATTTTTCGAATTCGGTGTCCCGGAACCATCCGCGACCTATCTCGAGCCGACCTCCTATTTTGATTACGAAAACCCGTTGGTTGCAGAATTTGCGGCTAAAGCGACCAAGGGGGCCACAACCGACAAACAAAGAGCAATTAAGGCTTTTTATGCGGTGCGGGACTCTATCCGATACGACCCCTACCGAATTTCTGACCAAGCAAACTCCTACAAAGCTAGCCATGTATTGGAAACCGGCGCCGCATTCTGTATTCCGAAGGCCTCTCTCCTTACCGCAGTTGCTCGGGCTGTCGGCATTCCGGCGGCAATCGGGCTATCCGACGTCACAAATCATATGAGTACAGATCGCATGCGTGAAGCCATGGGTGGAAAGGATCTGTTTATGCATCACGGCTATGCTGTCATGCTTATAGAAGGAAATTGGGTCAAGGCAGCGCCGGCATTCAACATAGAACTCTGCGACAAGTTTGACGTAACACCGACAGAGTTCGACGGTGTCGAAGACGCCTTGCTGCAGGAATTCGACAAAAACGGTAGAAAGCATATGGAATATGTAACAACCCACGGTATTTGGTCTGATCTACCATTTGATCGGGTATACCGGGATTTTAATGAGTATTACGGACCCAAGCTCTGGGAACGTTGCCGGGAGGCGGTTGCGCAGAACGAGCATAAAAAAACTAAGGCTTTCGAGGATGAAAAGCCTTTAACCTGAACCCATGCCGGGGATATTGGGTGGATCCGATAGTAATTTGTCGAACGGCCTGAGTACTGGAGGAGGCTCGGAAAATTCGACTATGGTGCCGACTATTCCGCCAGATCAAATCGCGGATACAATTAATTATAGACACCTAGTTAAAAGGCATCACATGATTTTCTCCACGGTAGCGGCCAAGGGAAACTAGTTGGCAGGATAAAACGGTGTCTCGACCAAGGCTAAGTTCGATTACTTAGGTGTAAGCGCACCTACTGATGACCGTGTTATGTCGAGCATTTTGTTTAAAAGCGGCGTTTCCCTCTCAGAAACCACATTCTGCAACCTAACTATCGAGTGTGAAATTGCGTTCCGAATCGGAAGGGTTTCGGGGAACAGTTAATACAACAAAACACAGTTTTCGATTTGATCGACGCGGTTATGCCGGCGATCGAAATTATCGTTGACGGCTATGATAATTTCCTGAAGGTAGGCACACCTATGCTTATCGAAGATGATTGTTTCCACAAAGCATGCGTCGTAAGCTCTGAAAGTTGTAATGAGCAGTCTATGGACCTAGCTGCGGTCGTCTGTACTGTTTAACTCAATGGCAAATAATCCTAAGGAGCAGAGGTTTATCCATAACGAGCGACCCTTTGGAAGCGGCTCCATGGCTTGCAAAGCCTCTACGGAAATACAACGAATATCTTAAGTCTGGTCAAATCATAATGTCCGGACCTTGACCCCAGTTGCTGTGCTAGACCGTCTCCACTTACAGCGTAGTTATTGTATTTAAAGACATTGGACATGTTACTGTCGAACTAAGCCGATCACTCATCGGCCACTGCAGCTCCCTTCTGACCAACCGCTGGTACACCGCCTTCTTCACCCCAACGGGGTGCAGATTCGATATGAACATGCAACTGGTCAAGCATCCGCATGCAGGATTGGTCAACGATGTCTTGTAGGGAATTTGGACGGTTGTAGAAGGCTGGGACTGGTGGAAATATAACTGCCCCAATACGAGCGAGTTTCGTAAGGTTTTCGAGGTGACCTATATGGAGCGGAGTCTCTCGGATAGCAATGACAAGCTTTCTTTGTTCTTTTAATATGACGTCGGCTGCGCGACTGATCAGGTCTCCGGTGTTACCCATTGCGATATTAGACATTGTTTTAATTGAACAGGGCGCGACGATCATTCCTTCGGAATGGAAAGAGCCCGACGAAATCGAGGCCCCAATGTTTCCCGGCTCATGAACTTCGTGTGCCAGCTCGTTTATGTAGTCAAGCGCTAAATCGTGCTCCATTTTTAGAGTTAATTTTGCGGATCGGCTCATAACTAAATGGATTTCGATCTCAGGCTCGGTTCGCATAAGCTCCATTAGACGGACGCCATAGATTGTACCGGTGGCGCCGGTAATGCCAACAATTACTCTTTTCATTAAATAGTCCCCGGAGAAATGGAATGTCACACTATAGTTAATTCCGACAGTCTGTCGACTGACTTGGCGGTAAGCTTTTGATTTACATATTTTTTAACTTGAAGGTACGCATGAAATTATAAATTGGATTATTCTGTATGCCTTCTAACCAAAGAAGAGAGGATCCGGCGGTAGCGGCAGTGCCGTCATTCTTCAGAAGGCATTCCATTGGCTTTAAAGAAATTAATTAGTTTTAATGTTCAATTATTTGCTGTCTTTATCAGAGATACAATGATTAGAAATGCCTAGTCTGGGCAATATTTTGGATGTTGAAGGATCTACTTTGATGACATTGTTCAGTCGACGCGCCTTTATCCTCTTGGCCGCTTTTGCTGGATCCCTCGTGATGGTTCCAACAATCCGGCAAGCGAATGCTATCGACGGTCAGGGTATCAATAACTACCCTGCAATCATCGGCCAACAAACAATCTACAAGACTCGATACGAGGATTCTTTAGTAGATCTCGCCCGAAAAAACGGGTTGGGATATACTGAAATTGTATCTGCTAATCCCGGTATCGATCCATGGGTACCGGGGACTAATAGGAAGATCGTTCTTCCAACTGCGCATCTTGTGCCAAATGGCCCCCGCGAGGGGATTCTGATTAATCTCGCGGATCAACGGATGTACCTATTCTCTCCTGATGGAAGAACTATCGAATCCGCGCCTTTAGGTATTGGTAACGAAGGCTGGGACACCCCGACGGGCAGTACCACAGTGATACGCAAGAAAAAGAACCCCACATGGTATGTTCCGAAATCGGTCCTTGATGAGCAACCTGAACTACCGGGGGTAATAAAGCCAGGGCCGGATAACCCACTGGGTGCCTACGCCGTTTATTTAGGCTGGCCTTCATATCTTTTTCATGGAACTAATAAACCATACGGGGTTGGCCGACGGGTCAGCCACGGTTGCGTCCGCCTTTACCCTGAGGATATTTCCCGACTATTCGATAGCATCAAAATCGGGACGAGGGTCACAGTCATTGATCAGGCTATGAAGATCGCACGCATAGGAAACGAACTCTGGTTGGAAATCCACCCGAACCAGAAACAATCTGACGAAGTTGAGAAAACCGGCAAGTTCAAACCCTCTTACCCACCGGAGTTTGAATACCATGTCACCTATGCCGCAGGTGATCTGGCAAACCAAATAGATTGGGAAAAAGCGAGAACCGTATCGAGAGAGCGCCGCGGCACGCCAGTTCAGATACTCACTAAATAGGTTCAATAGCCCCAAGAACTTAAGGGGCTATGGAAGCTAAATTATTTAGGATTACTTCCGCAGATTTTTTTGGAAAATTCGGTCCGCCTTGTCACCGGCTGCCTTGGCTTCTGCTGCAGCACGGTTCGCGGCATCAGCCGCGGCGCGGGCGGCTGCCGCGGCAGCCTGTGCTGACGAGGAAGCTTTCATAGCGGCAGCTTTGGCATCTTCAGCTTTCGCATTTGCCTTATCAATCTGCGACTGTGTTGTTGCAGTAGTTTCGCAACCAGCAGCAAACATTATTGGCGCGACGGCTACAATTGCGTATTTAAAAAACTTCATTTTTTACCTCCTTGGAGTGCACGGTATAGTTTTTGTCAACTAATTCCCGAACCTATGTGCACTGGCTTACCTGAAAATAAATATTAATGCCAGACTTTGTATGCACTTCATCCCTAAAAACACCAGTATGAGTACAAGCTATATTTCCTACTAAACAGTTTGAAACTCAGTATCTCTGGATCGAATTAAGTCTACCGTACTTGGGAGGTCCGCAGTGAGCGGTCTATTTCATACAACTTCGGGAAAAAGATGGATTGGACCGTTATAGCAGAGACGCATAGAGCAACGAAAAATGGAAAAAGTCATCGCCATTATCTTCGGGATTATAGGTATCTCAATGACATGGATAGTTTTAAAATCAGTTTTATTGAAAGTAATTTGGAACCGGCAGATAAATAGTAAGCGGGATGGTATGACCTAGCTGATCGCCTTACCATCGATGAATGCACCAAGTAAAGAGCCCGTCGAAAGTAGGTGACAACTTACTTTTCACAGTTAGACAAGTAAGCTCGCCGAGCCTGCTTTCCAATTGTAGCGAAACACCCTGAAATACACTTAATGCATTGAATTTTTTATGTTTCTGGCTGTGGATAAGTTTGGGGAAAGATTGCTCATCCCGGCCAGCATCTTTGTATAAATAACAAATTTATCCTTATATTTCAATAATTTATTGTTACAGATTAAAGAATCTGAGTAAATCGATCATGTGTATGGCTGACTTTGTGTAAATTCCAAGCGTGGAACAAGAAAAGGAACAGAAAAATTATATTTTTATCACCAAACTGTAATAAACACGCATGATTACTCTTGCACCAGTAATTAACCACTCGTGTGGAGACAATAGAAATACTCTGTCTATAGTGCCATAGAAAGCACAAAAACTGTTATAATAAGGCAGTTAAGTTCCCTTCATATTATATCTTTTAACCTAAATTCTGATATCCCTGTGTTGAATTTGTCAACCAGCCCTTTCTTGATTTATTCTCCACAAAACTGATAACGGATGTTCCCGGCGAGAGGGTAACCTTCGGCGCGTGGGCATGGGATGGGCTGTCTTGTCATTTACTTCATTATTAAAATTCGCTTTCCTTAAAGGGACACTTGGCGTCATTGATCACAAAGGCTTTAAAACGGTACTCGGAGACGGGTCACCACCCCGTTGCACGATAAGACTCACCAAAGCTAGCCTTAAATACACGCTTGCAATCAATCCAAGTCTCAGCGTTCCGGAAGCATATATGGAGGGCGATTTATTAATCGAAGAAGGAACCCTCTATGATTTCATTGAATTGGCCGCACAGAACTACAGTAATGTAGCTTCATATCCGCTACTGAGCTTGATGCAGATGATTGGCGTAGGTAGCAAAAAGTTAAAACAATACAATCCAATAGGCGTAGCCCAGAAAAACGTCGCACATCATTACGATCTGTCAGGCGAGCTTTACGACCTGTTCCTTGATCTCGATCGTCAATACTCGTGTGCGTACTTCACAAAACCGGACGACGATCTAGAAACCGCTCAATTAAATAAAAAACGTCACCTCGCATCCAAACTCCTTTTAGACGATCAAGACCTAAAGATCTTAGATATAGGATCTGGCTGGGGTGGGTTGGGAATATATCTTGCGGGAATCTCGGATGGCAGTGTAACAGGTGTCACCCTATCAAAAGAACAGCACAAGGTCTCAAACGAGCGTGCGGAAACTGCTGGACTGCTGGACCGTGTGAAATTTCTTTTGCAAGACTATCGCGATCTGTCCAACAAATTTGATCGGATCGTCTCGGTTGGCATGTTCGAGCACGTTGGTAAGAGGAACTACACTGAATTCTTCGAGAAGCTCAGGAATCTCTTGACTGACGATGGTGTTGCAGTAATTCATGCAATCGGTCGTTTGGATGCTCCGAGCGCAATCAATCCGTTTATCCGAAAATATATTTTCCCCGGCGCAGACCTGCCCTCCCTATCCGAAATAACCCCCGTTGTCGAACAATCCGGTCTGATTTGTACTGATATCGAAATCCTTCGACTCCACTACGCGGAAACGCTTCGTCATTGGCGCGAGCGGTTCGAAGCGCGACGAACAGAAGTTTCTGAAATTTATGACGACCGTTTCTGTCGAATGTGGGATCTATACCTAGTGATCTGCGAAATGGGATTTCGATACGAAAATCTTATGGTGTTCCAGCTCCAACTAACGAAATCCCTCACAGCAGTGCCGCTGACACGTGATTACATGTTTGAATGGGAGAAATCACAAGCGGAGAGAGAAAATCCGGACCCGCGACAAGGCCGCTTAGTCAGCCAACATTAGTAATATTGGTTTAGTTAACCCCCGCACAAGGGTTACTTAATTTATAACGGTTTTTGAGAGAAAAAACTAGCTCGAGCAATGGTTTAAAATTTGGTGGTGCTTGCGGCGACTGTACGATTCGAATATCGGAGGTTTGATCCAACGAAATTAGCGCTGCTAGCGGCTAGATCTCCAAAACGGCGCATAACGGGATAAAACTTCTTTCGAACTTGGGACAAATGTGGATTGAGAGTTCTTAGCCAGACGCTTCCATTTACAGCTCTCGCTTCGATGTAAGGCTTATATCGCGAAGATCTTAATTGTTTTCCCCAATATATTTGTTCCTTTCCCCGTTTTACACATCGTTTTGGCGTGAACAGGATTCATCCACCGAAATATCTCTGTAATTTTTAGAATGGACACTCGCTGATTCGGCTTAGGACTGTGAATGTCCAATTCTTGGATAAGCGGAGAAACCGACGTGGCAACATCGCTGCAACAACCGGAAGATGAAATCACAGGATTTCGGGAACCGCCTAACAATGCCGAAGCGGAAATGGGCCTACTTGGCGTCATTCTCGAAAATAATCTGGCGTATGAGAAAGTTTCAGAATTTCTGCGGCCCGAACATTTTTTTGATCCCCTCCATGGTCGCATTTTTGATGCCGTCAGCAAGCTCGTTGATCGCGGTCAACAGGCAAATCCAACAACCCTTAAGCATGTATTTGACGCCGAGGAATATAAAGAAATTGGGGGACATCGATACTTAGCTAATTTGGCCGGTGCTACCTTCGCGGTGATTAATGCACAAGACTATGGTCGCTTGATTTATGATCTGTACCTGCGCCGTCAGCTCATTGAACTCGGTACGGATGTCGTTAATCACGCCTATTCTCACGATCCAGAGGACAGTGCAACGCTTCAGATTGAGGGCGCGGAACAGTATCTTTACGATCTCGCAACCAGTGGCGATTACGAAGGTGGATTTAAAAGTTTCGCGGAGTCCATCCGAGATGCCGTCGACATGGCCGCAATTGCCTTCAACCGAGATGGAGCGCTCGGCGGTGTGCCCACAAAGTTCCGTCAGCTCGACCTTCTGCTCGGTGGACTCCACAAGTCAGATCTTATCGTCCTCGCAGGGAGGCCTGCGATGGGTAAGACTGCACTCGCAACAAATATCGCGTTCAACGTCGCCAATCTTAGCGATACTATCGTCGACGAAAACGGCAATGAGACGCCGATTGACGATCCGGTCGTCGGCTTTTTTTCACTAGAAATGTCGTCAGAGCAATTGGCCAGCAGGATATTGGCCGAAGGAGCCCAGATACCATCCGACAAGATCCGCAAGGGCGAACTGAACCAGACTGAGTTCGATCGCTTGGTGCAGACGAGCCAGAAGCTTCAAAAAGCTCCGCTATATATTGACGATACCCCTGCTCTCTCTGTCTCCGCTTTGCGGACACGGGCTCGACGGCTTAAACGCCAAATCGGGCTCGGTCTTATTGTGGTAGACTACTTGCAACTGCTACAGGGCAGTAATCGAAGCCGGGACCAAAACAGGGTGCAAGAAATTTCTGAAATTACCCGAGGACTAAAAACCCTCGCGAAGGAACTGGATGTTCCGGTCATCGCGCTTTCTCAATTGAGTCGAGCCGTCGAGCAACGAGAAGATAAGCGGCCTCAACTTGCTGATCTCCGTGAATCTGGCACGATCGAGCAAGACGCCGATGTCGTAATGTTTATCTATCGCGACGAGTATTATTTGCAACGTGCTGAACCGTCGCGTCGTGCCGATGAGTCGACAGAAAAAATGAACGAACGCTACATTCTTTGGGAAGAAGCTATGACAGCGGTTCGAGGACGGGCCGAAGTCATCATCGCCAAACAGAGACATGGGCCCACCGGTACTGTGCACCTTCGTTTCTATCCGGAAGCAACCAAATTCGACAATTTGGAGGACGGCGAAAATTTCAATGATCCCAACGGACTCGATGACGGGCCTCGCCCCCCTGCAGGAGCCGTACCGTTCTGACCGACGGGGCAAACAGGTTCTCCGGTGCCGTCCTTACCATTGATCTGGACGCTATCGCCGCGAACTGGAAAACCCTAGCAGATCGGACTGCGCCGGGAGAAAGCGGCGCAGTGGTGAAGGCCGATGGATATGGTCTTGGTGCCACAAAGGTTACCCAGAGCCTTCTCGTTGCTGGCTGTCGACGTTTTTTTGTCGCCACAATGGAAGAAGCAGTCACGCTTCGCCAATCGGTTCCGGGGGATTTCAGCATTTACGTCCTTGAGGGCTTTGTATCGACAAATACATTACAAGAGTTTGATGCCCACGACCTCGTGCCAGTTTTAAACACACTCGAAAATATCAGGACATGGTCAGAACACGCAAAGAGTCGGGGCGGACGTCGCGCCGTCCTCGCGCTAGATACCGGCATGAATCGACTTGGTCTAACGACGAAGGATGCAACTTGGCTGGCCAGGGAAACCGGCGCACTAGCTGGAATAGAGTTAGAATATGTGATGAGCCATCTGGCCTGTGCAGATGAACCTAATCATCCAATGAATGAGCAACAGCGGGCATTATTTGATGAACTCCGTGCCATGTTGCCATCCTCTAAGGCATCTTTAGCGAACTCCGGCGGGATCTTTCTCGGACAGGAATATCATTACGATCTAGCCCGCCCCGGCGCGGCATTATACGGGCTTACTCAGAACTGCGGCGCGCACTCGGAAATCCTCCAAGTCGTTGGTTTAAAATCCAAAATCCTTCAGATCCGTGTCGTTGACTCCGAATCTACCGTTGGCTACGCTGCTACTCGAACAGTGCCGGCCAAAACGCGCTTGGCAACCGTTGCAGCGGGATACGCGGACGGGTACCCGCGGTCTTTGAGTAATAGCGGGCACGGATATGCTGCAGGCGTGAAAGTTCCGGTCGCAGGACGTGTCTCGATGGACTTGACAGTATTCGATATTTCCGACGTACCTCTCAACAGTATCAAACCCGGCGACGATATTGAGCTTATCGGCGAGTGGCAAACCGTTGATGAAGTGGCTGAAACAGCAGGTACGATAGGTTACGAAATCCTGACGTCTCTTGGTGCGCGTTATGCCAAGAACTACACTGGCAACGTCTCCTGATGGAATTCTTAGCTACAATCGGACGCGTCTTTATCAAATTCCTATCGGCAATGGGTCGGCTCTCTATTTTCGCTGGCGTTAGCGTAAGCCATATTGTGAGACCACCTTTCTATCCGCGACTCCTGCTGCGGCAGATTATAGAGATCGGCTATTATTCTCTTCCCGTCGTCGGGCTTACGGCGGTCTTCACCGGCATGGTTCTTGCTCTACAAAGCTATACCGGTTTCGCTAGGTTCAATGCAGAAAGCGCGGTAGCTACTGTCGTCGTCTTATCGATAACACGAGAATTGGCGCCCGTCTTAGCCGGTTTGATGGTAGCAGGACGGATTGGTGCTGCTATGGCCGCAGAAATTGGCACGATGCGCGTGACAGAGCAGATAGATGCACTCTCCACCTTATCAACAAACCCCTATAAGTATCTGGTCGCACCGCGTTTGCTGGCCGGGTTCCTGATGTTACCCTGTTGTGTCTTGGTCGCAGATATCATCGGCGTATTTGGCGGATACTTAATCTCTGTCCATAAACTCGGCTTCAATCCTAGCGTCTACATTAAGAATACATGGCAATACCTTGAGTTTATGGACGTGCTATCGGGCTTGGTTAAGGCGGCCGTTTTCGGCTTTCTCATCGCACTGATGGGCTGCTACCACGGGTACTATTCGAAAGGGGGTGCGCAGGGCGTGGGGTCGGCAACAACAAATGCTGTGGTTTCAGCCTCCATTCTCATCCTAGGGTGCAATTACCTCATCACTGAGGCTTTTTTTGCAAGATGAAGAAAATACCTATAAAAATCTCGATACATGGGCTGAGTAAATCGTTCGGTTCCAAACGTGTTCTTACTGATCTTGACCTTGATGTCCGGGAAGGAGAGTCCATGGTCGTGATCGGTGCGTCCGGAACGGGCAAATCCGTTCTCCTCAAAAATATTATTGGCATTCTTACGCCAGACTCGGGATCTATCAAAATTGATGGCGTGGAAATCGTTGGGATTAGAGGAAACGCCCGCGATCGAATAAACCGTAAGCTGGGAATGCTGTTTCAAAGTGCTGCCCTATTCGATTCCCTTCCTCTCTGGGAGAATGTGTCTTTTGGTCAAATGGCAGGATTTGGTATGGGCCGCGACGAAGCCCGTGCGAACGCGGTCGAACAGCTGAAACGAGTAGGCCTATCGGAATCCGATGCAGACAGGTACCCGTCCGATATTTCCGTTGGTGCGCAAAAACGGGTCGGCCTTGCACGCGCCATCGCAACCCGGCCCGAAGTTCTGTTTTTCGACGAACCCACGACGGGTATTGACCCGATTATGGGTGATGTGATTGACGGCTTGATCGTATCTTGTGTCCGCGACCTCGGGGCCACCGCTTTGACTATAACCCACGATATGGAGAGCGCTCGCCGGATCGGTGACCGTATTGCCATGATTTATGAGGGGAAAATAGTATGGGTAGGTGCGGTTTCGGAAATCGACACCAGCGATAACAAATTCATTGATCAATTCGTCCATGGAAGGCTTGAGGGCCCTATGGCGGGATTAATCACCTCAAACGCATCAGCCTGATCTATGGCAAAATTATCTTCTGTTTTCACCTGTCAGAGCTGCACAGCGACGTATGGTAAGTGGCAAGGACAGTGCGACTCCTGCGGGGAATGGAATGTGATCACGGAAGGTGTCGATCACGATAAAATGCCTAAAGGTTTGGACAGTGGAAAAGGCCGTAATATTCAATTCGTGCCGCTGGATGGAGTTTCCAAGGCCGCGACCCGCCGAGTTACCGACGTGGCTGAATTCGACCGCGTCACCGGTGGCGGCCTAGTCCCGGGCTCTGCCATTTTGGTTGGTGGCGATCCCGGAATCGGCAAATCTACGATTTTGTTGCAAGTGGCCGGCGCAATGTCAGCTACTACCGCCTGCGCATACATTTCAGGCGAGGAAGCAGTAGATCAGGTCCGAATGCGCGCGGCGCGTCTAGGACTGACTACGGCATCTGTTAACCTCGCTGCCGCCACCAATGTCCGCGACATAGTCGCCACTCTGGATATCTTAGCCCCACCCGAATTGGTGATAATAGACTCCATTCAGACAATGTACCTCGACAATATAGATTCGGCGCCCGGATCCGTAACACAGGTACGTACTGCAGCAGATACACTTATAAGGCTCGCGAAGCGACGTGGCTTTATCCTTATCCTCGTCGGACACGTTACAAAAGAAGGTAACATCGCCGGTCCACGCATACTCGAACATATGGTTGACACAGTTCTATACTTTGAAGGCGAACGCGCGCATCAATTCAGGTTACTACGTGCGATAAAGAACCGCTTCGGACCTACCGACGAGATCGGTGTTTTCGAGATGACAGATGTGGGATTGATTCAGGTTGAGAACCCGTCAGCGCTATTTCTCGCCGAACGTCGGGATAATGTCTCCGGGTCGGCCGTTTTCGCCGGAATAGAGGGTACAAGACCTGTTCTCATAGAGGTCCAAGCGCTCATAGCTCCGTCAGCTTTGGGTGCCCCACGACGCGCGGTAGTCGGATGGGACACCGGTCGATTAGCAATGGTGCTCGCCGTTCTTGAGGCACGCTGCGGTATTTCGCTAGCCGCACAGGACGTTTACCTCAACGTAGCAGGCGGTCTTAAGATCAGCGAACCCGCGGCCGACCTGGCAGTGGCCGCCGCACTGATCTCGGCGGCTTTGGACCAACCACTGACTGCAAACACAGTGGTTTTCGGCGAGATCGGACTTTCCGGAGAGGTCCGGTCTGTTATCCGAACAGATCTCCGTATCAAAGAAGCCGCAAAATTAGGATTTGAGGCCGCGTGGGCACCGCCTCACCCGGATAAAAACGGCACGACGGGTATAACCGCACCTGCTAGATTGCGTATTTTGAAGATGCAACGACTACAGGATATGGTGAGTCAATTCGATCTTTCTGGCGACACACCCTCCACCGTCATCGAGGCCGCTCAATGAGCATTCCAGACATTACCGTACTCGTCGTTGTTTTATTGAGTGGTATCATCGCTTTCCGGTTGGGACTCGTGCGCGTAATTTTAGGGCTGGCTGGTTGGTTTGGTGCGACATTAGCTACAATTTATAGTTACTCTCATATTCGGCCCTATGCCCGGGAATGGATAGGAAATCAGCTGATTGCCGATATTGGCGCTGGTGCAGCAATTTTTATCATATCGATGATTATCCTGACCTTGATCAGCCATGCGATTGCAAGCGGTGTGCGCGAGAGCTCTTTTGGAATGCTTGATCGCTCATTTGGACTACTTGCCGGTCTAGTGATTGGGGTTTTTGTGGTCAGCGCCGGTTATATATTCAGCCAACAAGGACTAAAAATAACCGATCAGTCTTCGTTCTATAAAGGCTCAAAGACGCTGCCACTGATCAAACGCTCTGCGACGATTCTGGCCGCTGCGGCCCCAGACGACTGGGGCTTATCAGTATCTTCAGGACCGGCAACTGATCGTGAGAAGCAATTTCGGAGCTTAATGTCACCTAAACCCAAAACAGGGAGACAAGACAGGGGTTCGGGATACAAACCGGCAGAACGTCAAGATATGGATCGCCTGATCCGGAGCCATCAATGAGAGGCGGTGCACCATTGGTGCCAACTACAAACCCGTTTAATGATGACAAAATTTACGAAGAATATGGCATTTTTGTTATGCACGGGCATGCTGACGTTACGTGGAGACCTCGGACCGGACAATGGGTCTGGACGGCTAAGACACCGAGCCGCCGCAATACTGCGATGAGTTCCTCACTGAGAGATACCCCTTTGCCCCTGCTGATCAGTCATACTTTAAGCCATAACCTAATCATGTCTTCATTGCCGAAAATACGTGACAGCGCATCTTAAAGATCGGATAGCACTAATAACCGGTGCATCTCGCGGAATCGGCGCCGCGGTCGCCGAACGGTTTGCATTGGAGGGGGCGCATGTAATTTTGATTGCCCGTACCCAAGGTGGGCTAGAATATACCGACGACAGGATCAGATCAGCGTTGGAACTTACACCTAACTCTGCATCACCCGCGACCCTGCTGCAACTAGACCTAACCGATTTAGACGCTATCGATAGAATCGGTCCGACAATCGCCCAGCGTTTTGGAACACTAGATATCGTTGTTGGAAATGCTGGCATGCTAGGTGATTTGTCGCCGATTCACCATATCGACTCGACAATGTGGACCACCGTTATAGACGTTAATCTGAACGCAAACTGGCGGCTGATCCGGACTACAGACCCTTTACTCCGGCAGTCAAATGCAGGGCGCGCTGTCTTCGTCACGTCCAGCGCTGCAAAAGGAAAACGGCCCTACTGGGGAGCATATGCGGTAAGTAAAGCTGCGCTGGAAATGATGGTGACATGTTGGGCCGCAGAAACTGAAGAAACCGAGATGAGAGTCAATCTGCTAGACCCAGGCGCAACCCGAACAAAAATGCGAGCAGATGCCTATCCGGGCGAGGATCCTGAAACGGTTAAACCACCGGGGGATATTACCGATTTCTTTGTCGAACTATGTTCACCGCAGTGCCGCCGGCATGGAGATCTTGTACAGGTCTAATTTTAGGTCAAATGCACTTATACTTGAAACTCCTAAATGCGCCGCTGCCTTTGTGATCGACTTAGTGACTAAAGCTTTTGGAGATAAACAGGGCCGGCCTCCTGTTTATGATACCTTGTTGTGACCAGAATTTTCGAGTGATCCCACTCAACATGCAGACAGGAAATGGTTCGATCTATGCCTTGTCAGAGTCGGGGGCAAAAGGGTTTCGTTGGCGCTTCAAATTAATACGGATGGGCACCCCCGGAAAATCAAAAGACTCCCTTATCCCATTTACCAAATATCTAATATATGCCTCCGGCACCCCTCTTGGCTGACTAGCAAATACCGCGAAAGTCGGTGGACGCGCTTTTGATTGAGTAATATACCGAAATTTAATCCGCCGCCCTCGGCTAATAGGCGGGGGATGACGCTCCACTACTTCCTGCAGCCAACGGTTAAGTGGTCCCGTAGACACCCGTTTGTTCCAGATTTCATGGACGGCCATTACTTCAGGTAATAATTTTCCGATACCTTGGGATGTTAAGGCGGAAAGTTGCACAACTGGCACCCCGCGAATCTGTGGCAAAGACGATTCCATACGGTCGTAAAGTAAACCTAGCGCCTCGTTACGATTATCGACCGCATCCCATTTGTTGACAGCAATGACGATGCCCCGCCCTTCTTCAATAATATGGCGAGCAATCACAAGGTCCTGCTTTTCCGGCATCATTGTGGCATCAAGCACTAGAACGGCAACATGCGCGAAACGGATTGCTTCAAGCGTGTCTCCAACTGATAGTCTTTCAACTTTTTCGCTCACACGAGCTTTTCTGCGCATGCCTGCTGTATCGATTATTTTTAGTTGGAGGCCATTCCATTCCCAGCGAATTGAGATCGCATCTCGGGTAATTCCGGGCTGAGGCCCCGTGATTACACGCTCATCTCCGACGAGCGCATTTATCAAAGTCGATTTACCTACATTCGGGCGACCGACTATAGCCAGCCGTATGGACCTTTCTCGATCATCTTCGGCCTCAGGAGATTGATCTTGCTTCAGATAAACAGGATCCGATTCACCTAACCATCTGTTTTCTTTAAACGCCTCGGCGATAGCATACTCAAGGTCCGGCATACCGATACCATGCTCGGAAGCGATTGCGACCGGCTCACCCAGCCCAAGTTCGTATGCCTCCAAACGTCCAGCTTCGGCCGAGCGCGCCTCACACTTATTTGCCACCAAAATCACCGGTCTAGGTGACTTCCGCATCAGATCGGCAAAATGCCGATCCAACGGCGTAATTCCGGCCCTCGCATCAAATAGTAGTAGTGTCAAATCGGCGCACTCAATCGCCCTCTGGGTCTGGGCCTGCATTCCCGTCTCGACCTCGGACGCCGGCGCATCTTCTAAACCGGCCGTATCTACCGCTGTAAAGCGTAACCTGCCGAGGTAGGCATCTCCCTCGCGTCGATCACGGGTAACTCCGGGCGTCGGATCCACAAGCGCAGATCGTCGTCCGATAAGGCGATTAAAAAGGGTAGATTTGCCCACATTGGGGCGACCGACTATAGCAATTACTGGGTACATTTTAGATGATTAGCGATAGGCGATTAGGTCTGCTTCGTCAGTCAGAACGTAAACCGTCTCGCGAGCTACAATAGGAGGAATTAAAACGGGACCCAATATGTCGATACGGCCAAGAACTTCTCCGTGATAAGGCGATAACGACCAGATTTCCTCCCGTGAATTTCCTATCAAGAGTCGATCGCCAGCAAGCACCGGTCCCGACCAGAGGATTGGATCCTCCTGTTCTTTCTCATCTTCAAACCGGGGAAGTTGGGAAATCCAACGGACTCGGCCACCCCGCCTTGTTAGGCATACGAGTTCGGCATCTCGGGTCAGTACATAAATGAAGTCTCCCGCAACCCATGCCCCGTTCCGGCCGCCTATTCTAACCTCCCAGAGCCGGGTCCCTGTACGCAGATCAACCGCAGCGGTCCGGTTACTATTACCAACTATATAAACAATTCCGCGATCTATTACCGGTCGCCCCCGGATGTGGGAAATAGCAGTCACAGCGTCGGAGCGCTGAAGTGCCGTAAGGGACTCGACCCAGACCTGCCGACCATTTTCCACGCGGAGTGCCGCAACCTCACCAGATGAATAGGGCACAACAACCACACCAGCGTCGACCGCCGGCGGCGCGGCGCCAACAAGTCCGGCAACCTCGGTTAATCCTGCGTGTGTCCAGAGTTCGCGACCATCCACCGCGGCCAAGGCGAACAGTTCGTTATTTGTTGTTACAACAAAAACACGACCAGCCCAAACGGTTGGCGCTGCCCGGAGCGGGGCATTTAAGCTCCTGCGCCAAATTTCGCGGCCTGTTTTCGCCTCCAACGCGATAATATCCGCAAACCCGGTAGTAGCGAAGAGCCGCCCGTCATCGATAGCTAACCCACCTCCCAAGATCCCCTCGTTCTTGTCGTCTTTGGAGAGGTCAACCTGCCAGAGACGGTTTCCCGAATTAATGTCAATGGCAACTACTTCCGCTTGTGTATCGACTGTGTAAATTATATTTCCTGAGATTACGGGCTCTGCAAGTAGTTGAGCCTCATCATGGGTCCCTTTTCCAATATCGATACTCCAGAGTTTGGTAAGCGGACCCGATGCCGCGAGGTGGTGCATTGCGTGATTGGGGTAGCCCCCGGCCTGCGGCCAGTTTTCATTAACCACTGGTCTCGGAAGAAGAACATCCAGATCGCTGATTCTGGTATCTACCTCGATAATACTGCTGCCACGGAGAATATCGATACGTTCACCTTCGAGCCTTATCTCAGTTGTACCACCCAGCCAACCGCCGCAACCGCTGACAAGTATTGTCAGCGCAAGAAAGATGACGAACCTAACGATATGAGGACGCGGCATCATTAATATTCTACCCTGTTAGGATGCGCCCAGAATATTCAGCATTTGCGCCGCGCGCGTTCTTATACCCGTCGCCGCATCGGGGTCATCCACAATTGCCCTATAATGAGACCGAGCCATTTCGACGTTACCTTCTCTCTGGGCGGTGAGTGCTAGAATCTCAAGCGCCACATGACGATACGGCCTTCCCGCACTAGACATCGGTTGAATCTTTTCCCGGATGGTTTGCCCACTGATGGAGGGGGCTTTCAGCGCCTGTAGGGCCGCCAACACAGTTGCTAGTCCGCGCATAGAGTTTGGTACCCCACCATCAACTGTGATGTTATCGTATATTTTTATCGCCTGTAGCGCATCTCCAGCTCTCGCCGCGATGGATGCTTGATTAAATCTCGCCAATATGCCGTAACCCGAGGTCGCATCCTCCGCTAATCTCGAAAAGGCCTCAGTGGCCTGTCCTGTTTTTCCTTCTAGAAGTAATTCTGAGGCAGACGCAAACCACCGTCCTTCAATGTAGCGCTGGCTTGTAGTATACTCTTTCCAAACCTGCCAGCCACCAACGCTTATGACGAGAGACGCCGCCGCGGCGATAATATACCAGCGATACTGGCGCCACAGCTTTTCGTAACGCTCTTGCTTAAGTTCTTCGTCGACTTCCCGAAAAATATCGCCCACTAGGCTGCCCCGCAAATCTGGGAAAAATGGAGGCTAAGATACCGGCCGGGCAAATTTCTGGCAAATCCGAAATTTTTTTGATCGATCCAGAATCATATACAACAAATACATTGGATCATCACTTATCACCCCATCCGACTGGACGAGCTAATCCAAATGGGGATAATCGAGGTAGTGTGTAAAATCCAAAAGGATATCGCTTTCTCGTATGTCTACCGTTGTCCGTCTAGCAGACTACAAAAACGCCACCAGGCGCACCCAAACTGATATCTGCTTTGATAAGAAAGAATTCGATCAGCTACTTTCTGTATATAGCCGTCGGGTGATGAGCGGCGACTGGAAAGATTATGCAATCCGCCACGATCCAACTATGGCTGCATTTATGATCTATCGAAACAATAGCCGCCAGCCGTCTTTCACGGTGGTTAAACGCAAGGCATCGGGAAGTAAATTAGAATACCTCGTATATCACGGCCGCGAGCGCCTAAAACGGAGCTTATCTCTTGCCAATGCGCTGTCAGTTCTAAAGCCAAAAATAAAACTTGTTGGGAAGTAATTCGACGAGCCAAATACCCAAAACCGGCGCGCGAGTTCCGAATGAATGTGTTTTACTTGACGAAGAACATTGCCTGGCACTCGGCAAAAAGCTCAGTTTCCCTGTGGCTAGAGCTTTCGCGACAATGCCTGTACGATTCTGAAGAACCATGTCCTGCTCATGGCAGCATCCACGGCCCCGGCTGCGGTCATCTTAGCGGATACCATGGAAACGGAATCTGAGGTGCAGTTGAAGTTAATGTCAGCTGGTGTAGAAGGTAGCAAAAAAAAGAAAAAGAATATCTTTCTAACGATAAAATGACCGTGCTTGGACCCTTCTTTTGCGCCAGCTGTCGACTCGAAAGTCAAAAATTCCAGCCCCAACCTGGCCGCTATTGCAGCACCAAGGTGTGTCCACCTTCGCGGAGATGTTTGAAATACGGAATTCTTCTATTTTGCGACTGCGTAGGAGGCTCCTCTATTAAACTCTCGGCGTAGGCAAGAATGTTACGAGTTACATTTGCAAGCTCAAACGCTCCAGTGTTAACAATCGGTATCCAATCAAGGTGTTCTAATTCCCCCGACCCCTGTAAGTTACCGACGACACACTCTGCATTAATCAAGAAAAAACGGGCGTCGAAGCGCATTGGTCTAAAAACTGGTGTAATTGCACGCGCTATATATTCCAAACGGTGTAGCGCCGGTGCATATCCTTCGCCGAAGAAGCTCTCCCATCCCTTCGGAGAAGGTCTGTGAGGCAGCGGATCGGGTTCTCCGATAATTAGACCAGTTTCCTCGAATGTCTCCCGGATGGCTGCCACTGCAATAGATCGGCCTCTCCCTCTCGGAGCTGTGCGCGCTAGCTGTGCCGCGACAGCAGGATGCATTTCACTGGCAGAACGAATTCTTCCGTCTTGCCCATCAACCCTCCCCCCTGGAAAGACGTACCGGCGAGGCAGAAACTTATGGTCCGGATGGCGTTGCCCCATCAAAACCTCCACCCGACTTCTTTGCTTTCGCCAGATTATTATAGTAGCCGCATCCCATGGACGCACTGCTCTAGCACCTTGTTCACGGACCGGTTGTGGTGGAGGTGTATCGCTAGGGAGGATACTCATAGGTGGGTGCCATCAGCCGCCGCCCGAAGAACAGCTCGCCTAAGCGCCGATAGATTAGGGCTGCCTGTGCAAAACATTGCGATCTTCAATTCCTCTGCCACGCCCGACATCTGAGTTTCCACCGCATTGACGGTTTTTGTCGCCGCTCCCAAGGCAGGGGCTGCCATACCAACCAAATCGGCACCTAGACGGATCGCTTTAGCGACATCGACTCCGCTTCGGACACCTCCGGATGCGATCACTGGCGTATCAGGTAGAACGGCTCGAATATCGGACAACGCTTGGACGGTCGGTATACCCCATCCAGAAAAACTATGCGCGACCTGTCGCATTTTTTCGTCGCCCTGCCGATGTGCTTCGACTTCGCTCCAACTCGTTCCTCCAGCTCCCGCAACGTCGACACCGGCAACTCCGATCCCGACAAGTCGACGAGCCAGATCTGCGGAAATACCATTACCAACTTCTTTGACTATGACAGGTACATCTAATGCCGGGACTAACTCCTCGATTTTACGGAAGACACCGGACCAATTCCGATCACCCTCTGCCTGCACTGCCTCCTGCAGCGGATTTAGATGTAGGAATAATGCGTCCGCTTCAATCATCGCAACCGCTTTTTGAGCATCATATACAGTAAACCCATAATTAAACTGAACAGCACCCAGATTAGCGAAAAGCAAAATATCGGGCGCAACGTTGCGTACACGGAAGGTATCAGCATACGCTGGGTTAACTATAGCGGCGCGCTGGGACCCCACCCCCATCGCGATCCCCAATTCCTGTGCGGCCTCTGCTAAATGGCGGTTAATATCGAGGGCCACATCGGTGCCACCGGTCATGCTGGAGATAAGCAATGGTACTGCGAGCGATTTCCCGAATAAATTGCACCTTGTGTCTACACTGTCGAGATCAAGTTCAGGCAGCGCGACATGTTCAAAAAAATATTTTTCGAACCCCGTGGCGACACCCTTGGCAACAACGTCTTCGGTTAAAACGGTATCAATATGTGCCCGTTTCCGCTTCTCTATTCCAGATGTCATTTCTTCGAACGGTTTTTGTTCCCGGCTCCAGCTTTACACCAACGAACCAACGACCCGTTCATTTAAATGCTAAGAGGATTGTTTCCACATTTCTTCTAAAAACGGGCCGTCCCGTAAAATGCGGTATAAAATTTCGCGGTTCGCTCGCGAATAAGAGTTGCCTCTTGGGAGCAAGCAGATTGTCCAGTTGACAGTGTGATGAACCAGAGCCCTACAATTTAGAATTGACTGCTCAAGCGACTTTGCGGCGAGGCTCAGGCTCACGATAAGCCATTTCAACGTGTTTCGGGCAGTAAGAATAACCTTCAAGGGTCTTTTCGCCACAGAAATGGAATTCCTTCGTTCCTGGCTCGCCAGAAGGCCACTGGCAAGTCCGAAAGGGCGACGGCCCATGATTGAATAATCTCGTGATATTGAGAATTTTTTGTTTTGTATTGCTCATGGCACTTACCCGATTCAGCAGATGTTTGCGCCGCACAATTTTTAGTGCGATGCAGCGAAATTTTCAAGCGAAATATAAATATATTGACTAAACCAAGACATTTTAGTCGAGATTTAATCTCATATTATACACATAAAATTCGAAATTCAACTAAATTATGATATCACAATAAAAACCCGTTGATTTTAAAAGAAATAAGCTCTCCTTCCACGCTGATTTTCAGATCGACACCCAATCAATGCTTAACAACGCCTGGGCCTTAAATCAACGGGAGCATTCTGCTAGAAAAATATTGGACACCGGTTACGATCACTCGAAGATTTAGTAATGCAAAGCCGGACCACGCACACGGTTGTTGGTAATTGGGTCGCAATTTATAGTCAGTTCCGTATTGAGTTTCATCGAATTAGGAGCGATGACGCCATGGAGTTGGCCCAATATCTACCTTCACCGGTGAACGTAATCCATTTAGCGCTCGCCATCTTCACCGTGGCTGGTCTTGCTGTGATAGGTGGAGCTCTCACAGGTCGTAAGCGCGACCCTTCATTCGATATTTTCTGCGGGTTTGGAGTGGTTACCGGCTTAATGACCGTTCTTGGTGTTCTGACAAATATCCCTTTTTCGTGGATGGCTATCAGTTTCTGGATAAGTGTCCCGCTTTCCCTTCTTTTAGTTTGGCGGCGCGACACATCGCCAAATGGTCAAAGTCTTCAGTTGGGTTTGATCGCCAAAATTTTGGTGCTCGCGCTGCCGATTCTAATATCGGTTAGCGCAATGCAAGCATCTCAGTGGGATGAATTCTCGCAGTGGCTATTCAACTCGCTTTACATTTGGAAATTCGATTCATTTCCCCAAGCAGGATTGCCAAGATCACCATCTGTTTTTCCAGCCTACCCCCACGGCAATCAGCTATTTAGCTACCTTGTATCATATGCCAGCGGTACATTCGTTGAGATGGGTGTCGCGTTCGCTAATATCCTATTATTGTTAGCCTTGGCGCCGGTTTATGTCAGTATGATCGGTTTCGGCTGCGAGACATCCATAAATCAGACCAAAAGTTGGTTTGCCGCGGCGGTTGGCATCCTCGGGGTAACAATTCTCAGCACAACCTTCGTCCAAAAATTGGTCTTTACCGCCTACGCGGATACCGCGACAGGGGTGCTGATGGGGGTGCTTGGTATATTATTATGGCGCCTTCTGAATGATTTATCGGGAAAGTCTATACACGCACGCTCACTTGCTTGGCAGTTTGCGTTAGCCTCCATGTTTTTCATAAATATTAAGCAAACGAATTTGGTGCTGTTAGGTCTTATGTTGCTCGCTGGAATCGCAATAGCGCTCCGAGATAATGACATAAGTTTATTTAAATACCTCCGTTACCTCTTGGTCATGCTCGCGCCCCCTTTGATTGTGTATTTTTCTTGGCGCTTTCACGTTTCTGAGAATCTCTCTGGCCGCGAATTTTCTCTAAAGTCAACTGACTTATGGCTGATTGAGGAGGCGTTTGTAATTCTCGCCCGAATGTTTCTGATTGCCTCCAAAAAGGGGGCATACTTCGGAATGATGTTTGCGATCTCAATCGCTGGCTTTTGGTGCTTCATTTCCGGTCGCGGTGGCAGCTATGGGCGCTTGCTGTTTATTTCGGGAGCTATATTTACCGGATACTGGTTATTTCTCTGGACGATGTATATCGCCGCGTTTACCGAATACGAAGGCACACGGGCGGCAAGCTTCTGGCGCTACAATGTTCAACTCGGTTTGCTCGGTGCGCTGACGGCAGCAGTTACATTGGGAAAGTTATACAAGTCGTGGTTCTCGTCTCACCTCGTCGCTCGACCGTTCCTGAGACGTGGTTTGTCGACCCTTATAATCTTCGGAGTTTTTGTTGCGCCTCTGGCCTTTAATCATAAAATTCGCATTGATATTCGACCGCAAATTCAGCATATGCGTTTTGTTGGCAAAGAACTGGCGCGAGTTATACCCTCCGGTAGCACTCTGGCTGTTCTCGACCCAAGGGGGCAAGGGCTCGCAGATTTGATAATAAAGTACGAAGTTCTGAGTTTTTCGCGTTTTGCCACTCCACCAAAATTTGCTTCTTGGGTCGGCTCTGTCCCATCCTCCCTGGAGAGCCTTAAAAGGCGCCTGAAGGAATTCAACGTCTCACATATTTGGGTTCATCAAAAAACAGACTGGTATGCCGCAGGTCTCGGCCTTAGAGGAATACGGGATGGCGGCTCCACCCTAATTTCTAAATCTGTCGACGGAACATGGCGTATTGAGAAGTTTTGGCCGTATCTTGGATATGCCGATCCATATAGTCTACCGGACTAGTCATCATATCTCGGGGCGGAACCGGCCATTAAAAATAGCATCCGTTTAATTTGTCGATTTCCACGCGCGACGCTATCTAATACAATACCGGAGGTAAGACTTATAAACCCGAGAATTCCGAGCGCACTTGCTAATATTACTGTCGGAAGGCGGGGTACGAATCCCGTCTCGAGATAGTCGATCAGAATGGGCATAGCCAAGCCAATTGAGAAGACAAAGAATGCGACAGAGATGGTCGAGAAGAAAAACAACGGCCGGACATCCTTGAGCATCAATAACATTTTTAAGAGTATGCGCAGCCCATCCTTATAAGTCCGTAGTTTACTGTATCCGCCAGCTACTCGGTCATTATAAGGCAAGCTAATCTCACAAACCGGGATCCCAAGCTCTAACGCATGTACACACATCTCTGTTTCAATCTCAAAACCCTTGGCGGACACAGGAAACGTTTTTGCAAAACGACGTGAGAATACCCGGTAGCCAGAGAAAAGGTCTTTGAAGCCATGACCGAAGAAAGACATTAAAAGCCAATTAAACAACCGGTTGCCAAATTCATGCCCAGTGCGGGAAACCGCGCCGATACCCTGACGAGCACCCACCACCATATCGAATGATCCCTCTATCATTGTCCGGATCAATCGCGGCGCACTCGCTGCATCGTAGGTACCGTCTCCGTCTGCCATCAAATAAATATCCGCATCAACTTCACCGAGCATGCGTCTAACAACATGCCCTTTCCCACGCGCAGATTCTTTTCGAACGAGCGCACCCGCTTTAGAAGCGATGTCGGCGGTATCATCAGTTGATGAATTATCGTAGACGAAAATCTCTGATTCCGGCAGCGCATTGCGAAAATCTTCGATAACTTGTGCAATGGCGGCCGCCTCGTTTAGACACGGTAGTAATATTGCAACTTTTTTCGTCAACAGCGGACTTGGCCGCGCGGGTGACTGATTTCCATTCCTCTCTTTTTCAAGCGACATCTGAGTTTGTGTCCCCGCCCATTTGTTATAAAAACGTAATAAGTTTTATAAATTTACTATTTTACCGCTTCAGGTATTAAGTACGAAGTAGGAGCTTTCGAACAAGATTATTCTTGTTTTACCATTTGATTTTGAAAAATCTTGCAACCCTCCATCCAAGGTTCACAAACAGATGGCAAATTCGAAGGAATTATACCCCCCGAGCGAAGCTGATCACGTTCTGTTTGAGAAGCAAAATAGGATTTTTATTAGGTTATTAGCCAATTCTGCAGCGATAGTTCATCAAGGATTAGGGAACTCTCTGAGTCAAATTCTTTTACCGAAAATTAGTTTAACGCTCTTTTTGCATGAACAATAAGATTTTTTCCGAAAAGATACTTACAACCGAGGGCATCCACAATCCTCGAGATCGGGAACAACCATTTGTCATAAAAAACTAAGGATGGCACTGAAACGACTCCCTGATCTGAATTATAAGTAACCAATTTGAGAAATAAGGAAGCGAAATACCCTACTGAATCTGCATAGTGTGCCTCAACAACCTCTAAGCCGACCTTTTGGCATTTTTCCCGGATCTCGTCTATTTCATACCTTCGGTAATGACCTACTCTTTCATCTAGATTTGTCCAGAGAGACTTCTTTGCTGGAAGATAGAGATAGATCATTCCATCCGCCCTTATTTTATTCTGCATAAGTTCTAAAACAGACAAATCATCTTCGACGTGCTCTAAGACATTAGAAGAGAAAATTAAGTCGGCCTCGATTGGGATCTCTCTTAAAGAATCAACGTATTTAAAATCCCGTTCAGATAGAAAAGTTTTGTTAGTCGCGTCAATCTCTACACATAAAGGAATTATCTTATAATTTTCTCTAAATATCGACGCCAAGGTTCCAATACCTGCACCGAAATCAATAACGTTTGCCGCCTCTGTCTTATATTTTAACGCTTGCTGTACAATAAACGCATTGTAATTTGTCATCACTTCTAGATTTAAAAGCTCTTCTATTCCACTATATTTCGTATTCTCAATATTCTGCATAGTATTACTGAATAAATAACTTCACTCCCACTCAATAGTAACTCAACTTAAATGCATAGTATTATCAATTACTTAAACGCAGACAATAGTACGTGTGTAACTAATGTGTAAGTCGTCTCTGTGATGCACGCTTTTCTTACCTCTACGTTTCTATTACTTTTCAATAGTTTAAGCAATCTGTGGTTACACATTGTACAGCGTTAACCACACTTAAACTTCCTCTGCAAAGGGGGAGTTGAAAAACTCTGCTAATTTCTTCTTGTCCTGTTCGTTTGTGTCTTTTGATTCAGCGTTACGCAACTTGCTTATAGCCATTTCCACTATAGATATTTTAACTTCACGTTTAGACATTACCCGCATATCAGCACTCTGTTTATCTAAACTGCGTGAAGTGATCACACGTGGCATAGCAACTGGCGACAAGCCCAAGTCTCCACCAGCGTCAAATTCCAAAGCTCTGTCAAACCATTGCTGTATGCTAGCATCCGAGTGCACAAGTTCTTGCAAAATCTCTAATGCCTCTTCACAACATCTCTCACTTTTATTGTGAAATTTCTTAGCTGTGCTGTGATTCCCTTTTGTACTGTAGCCTTCTGCTCTGCTGTAGTTAAAAATTGCCTGTTTTAGCTTGTCTTCGTATCGCTTGAGTTCGTTTGGCTTTTCTTTCAGCTCTTCTCTAATTTGCTTCTGACTTTCCCATTCACTTTCATAACTCTCATATTCATCGTCAGTCATCCATGTAGCCAGCTGACGGTTCTGCACGTGTTTTTCTCGTATAAGGCGGTCTAGCAAACCTTCTAACTTGGCTAACCGCTGTTTTTCTTTCTTTGAAAGCTCACACTTATCACGCTCGGTATTTTTGCGAGCCTTTAATGCGTGATTATTTTTTAAATAAAACATCGTTTGTGTGTTTTATCTAAGCAGCCCATTTTTCAGAGAAAGCTTCGGCCTGTTGTAAGACGGTTTGGATGGCGGCCGATTGCAGATCAGGTGGATAACCGTATTTTTTCAAAATGCGTTTTACGGCAACACGTATTTTAGCACGTGCCATCTCGCTGTGATGCCAATCTATTGTTGCGTTGGAGCGCACTGATTGGAGTAATTCATTTGCAATCAGCTTGAGCTTTGCATCGCCCATTACATCAACAGCACTATCATTTTC
>DBHK01000001.1:0-211 GCA_002295635.1 Alphaproteobacteria bacterium UBA830
ATGTGTGCAGCAGAAATGAAGATGCCGGGTATGGCGTCGGATTTAATCATGGATCTTCGTGGCACCCTCGAATGGCTTAAAGCTGAGGGTGATTTAATGGAGACTGATCATCCGGTTGATCCGGATCTTGAACTTACGGCGATCCAGAAGAACATCGATGGTGGTTGTCCGATCCTCTTCAACAATGTCAAAGGCAAGCCTAATCATCGGG
>DBHK01000001.1:608-42959 GCA_002295635.1 Alphaproteobacteria bacterium UBA830
CGAACGCGAAAGCTGGCCTATGCGCTGGAGCACCCGCTGGCGCCTGTCGAGATCGGCCAGGAGGAAGCGCCTTGTCAGGAACACGTGATCGAAAACCCGGTTGATGTGAATGAATATATCATTCCCATCCGCCATACGGA
This sequence comes from Alphaproteobacteria bacterium UBA830, assembly GCA_002295635.1. GTDB lineage: Bacteria > Pseudomonadota > Alphaproteobacteria > MPNO01 > UBA830 > UBA830. The sequence goes on from DBHK01000001.1 coordinate 749, forward strand.
ATATGAACCGGAACTGACAGTCGGCTCTGGTAACCGGGTGGTGGCCGGCAAGTATTTCGACGGCGGTACCGACCTTGGCTACAACCGTATGAACTTCCGTTGGGGTAATGTGGGAACGTTCCAGATCTCCCCTGGTTCCCATATGTGGCAGGTTGTTTCCAAACATTACAAGGACGATGAGCCAGTTCCGATCACCATGTGCTTCGGTCTTCCGCCGTCATGTACGCTGATGGCGGGTGCCGGTTTTGACTATGTGATCCTACCTCAGGGCTGCGATGAAATTGGTATTGCCGGCGCCGTACAGGGCACGCCGGTGCGGCTTGTTAAAGCCCGTACTGTTGATGCCTATGCCGTTGCCGACTGTGAAGTTGTGCTCGAAGGTTACGTCAATCCTCGTGATCGTCGTTATGAAACGGCCGAGGCGGAGGAAGCGGGCGTCCAGGGACGTTTCCATTTCCATCCGGAATGGGCTGGATATATGGGCAAGTCGTATAAGGCACCGACTTTCCATGTTACCGGTGTGACAATGCGGAACCCAGAGACAAGGCCAATCATTTTCCCTCTGGCGGTTCACACGCTCGATGAGCACAATATTGATACGACGGTTCGGGAAGCGGCAATGTTCGCACTGTGTGAACGGATGCAGCCCGGTATTGTGCAGGATGTTGTTATTCCCTACTGCATGACCGACTGGGGCGGGGCCATGATCCAGGTTAAGAAGCGTAACCAGATCGACGAAGGTTGGCAGCGTAACTTTATGTCGGCAATTCTCTCCACATCCCAAGGGGCCAGGATATGCATAGCGGTATCAGAAGACGCGGACCCATATGATATGGACGATGTCATGTGGAATATCACCACTCGTGTGAATCCGCATACTGATATACTGAACCCAATCCCTGGTGGTCGTGGCCAGACCTTCATGCCGGCGGAAAGGATGACCGCTGGTGACAAGGAATGGACGGCTTCAAATACCCGCTTTGAAGGTGGTATGGGTATCGACTGTACGGTGCCGTTTGGTTACGAGAGCGACTTCCTACGCCCTGTATATGCGGTGGAGAAGGTCAATCTTTCCGATTGGTTTACGGATGATCAGATCGCTAACGGTAAGAACCGTATGAAAGGCTGGGTCAACAGTCTCGCTCGTACCGGTCGATAAGCAGAAATAAATCAGTAATTAGGGCGGTTCTTTGAACCGCCCTTCTGCTGTTAATGTGGCTAATCTCAGCGTGATGTTAGGGCGCGTCAGCCGGCAGAGTTTGGTTTTTCGAGTCCGTTCTGCGAAAGAGTGAAGATTTCCACACCATCGGCGGTGACCCCGAGGGTATGTTCGAACTGTGCACTCAGAGATTTATCTTTCGTTACTGCCGTCCATCCATCGGACAAGATTTTGGTTTCCGGCCTACCAGCATTGACCATAGGTTCAATGGTGAAAAACATGCCTTGATGTAGAGCCATACCTTCGCCGGGATTACCGTAATGAAGCACGCTTGGTGGGGTGTGGAAAACACGTCCCAAGCCGTGGCCACAAAAATCGCGCACCACCGAGAAACGTTCGCCTTCGACGTATGACTGTATGATATGGCCAATATCACCGAGACTGACGCCTGGTTTAACGATTTCAATGGCCATCATCAGAGAATTGTATGTTACGTCGATTAGGCGCTGTGCTTTCACACCGATCCTTCCGACTGGATACATACGTGAAGAGTCACCGTGCCAGCCATCGAGGATCGGGGTAACGTCGATGTTGACTACATCTCCTTCACGCAAAATCTTGTCACCGGGAATACCATGACAGACGACATGGTTAACCGAGGTGCAGATAGATTTTGGGAAGCCACGATATCCAAGGGGAGCAGGCCTCGCTCCGTGATCAAGAGTAAATTCGTGACAGATCTTATTAAGGTGGTCGGTGGTTACGCCCGGGATAACATGTTGTGTAATCATATCAAGACATTCTGATGCGAGACGTCCAGCTTTACGCATCCCGTCAAACTCGTCAGGTCCGTGCAGAACAATACCAGCAGGCGTAATCTCATCAGGTTCTTTATAATCTGTAAACGTCTTAGTCATGCGACCCCATAGCGTTTTCAGACTGTTTATACGGCTAGTAGATGGTGAGGGTCCAGAGCAACAAAAATTAATGGAAGTGCTGAAAATATTCTATTCGTGTTCATGTCTCGACCAAGGCCGAATTTCTATGAATTCAGTTAGTCGGCTTCCTATATAAAAAGCCTTATCGAAGGCTGGACGGGCCTGGATGCGGATAAACCAGTCATTGACCCGAGGGCAGTCGTCGTTCCAGAGATATGAGAGACCAAGGTCCGCCATCCGGTCGATCAGTGGCGCAATAATGATATCAGCCAGAGTGTATATTTCCCCAAGTAACCAAGGCCCATCGGCCAGCGCTTGTTCCATTCGGGATGTTGTTTTGGTTATCTGTTCGAAAGACGCTTCGATATCTTCATCAACAAAGCCATTTCGGCCCATACGACGAAAGAACCCGTTGCGAAGCGGGCGAACATCGGCCTGTTGCTCGATAAACTGCTGGTCGGTCAGACCATCGAAGCGGGGCAAAAAAGCCATATTAAAAGATGGAAAGCGGACAGCGGAAGTCGGCACCTCTTCGATATATCTCATCCATTTCCGCATCTGAGCGCGCCCAAGAGCGGTCGATGGTGAAAGTGGGATTTCCGGGAATACCTCTTCAAGGTATTCGCATATCACACTTGAATCGATTATGATGTTTCCGTCGTGTATCAAGGTCGGAATAACGCCGTTGGGATTAATTTTAAGATAAGCCGGTTCAAGCTGTTCCTTCAGTGCCAGATCGATTTTATTTTCCGAAAATTCTAATCCTTTTTCCGCCATGCAAAACCTGACCTTCTGGCTACATGTGGAATGATCCGCGTGGTACAAATGAAGCATCGGGCACCTCTCTTCAGGAAACAATTTCTAACTGTCGATTGACCAAGATCGAGTCGGTCGTTATCGCGCAGGAATAGCACACGGCCTCAACACCTCTCAGCTTCGCAATCTCGGATGCGTCCACGTATGCTGGGTCGATGTCGTCCGCAAGTCTGAAGGCATCGCAGTCCTCTCGCTGACATAAATATACCGTTACGGCACGGGCGCCCTGTTCCACCATATTGCCAAGTTCAAACTGATGCTTCGTAGCTCGAGTGGAAACTGAATCAGGGAATTCCGCGATCCGGGAATCCCGCATAAGGTGTACATTTTTTATCTCAACATAACAGTCAGGTCGCGCCTGACCGGATAGGAGGATATCTATTCGAGAATTTTTGCCATATTTTACCTCACGGCGCAGATCATCGTAGCCTGACAATTCCGGGATTTTTCCTGCCTTTATTGCTTCGGCAACAATCATGTTCGGATGGCCAGTATTGATACCGACCAATCTGCCTTCAATGCGAATCAATTCCCAAGTAAATTTTAGCTTTCGACCGGGGTTTGTTGCTGGTGAGAGCCAGACCTCGGAGCCAGGAGTCTGCACCCCAATCATAGCACCGGTATTCGCGCAGTGGGCAGTAACCATACTGCCATCCTTTAAGACGACATCCGCCAAAAAGCGTTTATAACGCTTGACCAGCGTACCTTGCAGAAGGGGTTTAGAGAAATCCATATGTTAAACTAACTGGCGTATCGGCCGCTTTCAACGACGCAGCGTCTCGGGTATATAATCGATGAAACAGCGGAATATTATATGGCTGAAAAAGAAAAAGTTACTGCCTGTTTGATCCTAATCGGGAACGAAATTCTGTCTGGTCGGACGAAGGACAAGAACCTGAGCTTCCTTGCCACCGGCCTAAACGAGATTGGTATTCAGATGCTCGAGGCCCGCGTAATCCCGGATATCCGAGAGAAGATAGTCGATACGATCAACGAGTGCCGTGCAGAATTTGATTATGTGTTTACGACTGGAGGCATAGGACCAACGCATGATGACATAACGTCGGAATGTGTCGCCGAAGCATTTGGAGTGGGAATGTATCGGGATCAGTCGATAGTCGATCTACTGAATTCTTATATGAAAGGTCGTGGACGATCAGAAATGAACGAAGCGCGAATGCGTATGGCAACATTTCCCGAAGGCGCCGTTCTGATAAAAAATGAGGTAAGCGCCGCCCCCGGATACAAGATGGGGAACGTTTTCGTTATGGCCGGTGTGCCTAGGATCATGCAGGCTATGTTCGAGGATGCGAAGGTACACTTGGATGGAGGTAAGAAAGTTCAGGCCCGTGGTCTGGTTGTCGATCTGCCGGAAGGCACAATAGCCGAACCTTTGTCGATGATTCAGAGTCGTTTTGATGGTATTGATATCGGGTCGTACCCGCAGATGAGAGAAGCGGGTTTTCGTGTTTCAGTAGTTGCGCGTGGTACGGACTCCGAACAGCTCGATCAAGTCATTCGAGACCTAATAAAATCGCTGCGCGATATCGGTGGCAATCCGGTGGAGGAAGATCTTGCTACCGCCCAATCTCAGTCTCACGTGGACGACTAGGGTAAAATATAGAGATGCAGCCCTTACCCACGTTACTAGGAATCCTTTTGGGTGCCGGGGCCCTGCTAGTCGCAATTGGATTCCGGAAATTGACCAATAAAAGCCAAGACGAGGATCAACGCAAAAAAGGCTTCTGGCCGCTGAACGCCGGGTTGGTTTTGGCCGCATTATCTATGTATATGATGGCGTCCAACTAATAGTATCTTAAAAATTAAGCGATCGCACATCTTCGTACCTTAGACGCGTATTGATGGTATTTCGGTCCAGCGTTTCTAAGTCGAATGCTTGGTCCTGAAAACCCTCGCCCGCAAGGTGGATGATCCCGATGGGCTGATATGGCGCGTTAGGTTCAACGAGCATTTTTGAAGAGGAATCAAATTTCGGAGCAGCGTGGGCACAGAACCAGTTGCAAGTTGCGGGTAGAAGTGTCGTAGCAACCCCTTCAGCGAAAACAACATAATTCATTGCTGTCTGCTCTATAAGTTTGAAATATAAATCCGGCCAACCCCCTCTTGGCGGAAATGTACGGCGTTCGAGGGCCCGCCGGATAGCTGCGGCCCAGAGGTTCCAATGCGGTGCCTCAGAAGGTAGCGCAAAAACGCCGCAATTGAGGATAGGGTTGCGCGCTATTCGGTCGGCAATACGAACGCCGTAAGACCACTTGAAACTCCTATAGTTCTGGGTTCGACGGTATGGTCGGGGACGCTTATAGATAGTGTTATATGACCGGTCGACCTGAGGAGTGATGGCGAGCTGGCCTTTTGCCGCGGAGGCGAGGTAAATATCTACCGCGCTCCAGTCTTGCACCCAAGCGTCGGCGTCAATGTGTAGATAGGTATCGTGTCCCGGAAAATACTCGGGTAAAAATGGGCGGGAGAGCAAGGCGCGAAAATGCGACGGTGCATTCAGGGAACTGGGAACGGCAAAATCCCACTCTGGTATGGCTATTTCCGCTCCTTGGTCTTTCAACCAACGGCGTTGCTGTTCGTCGAGACCGACATCCAGTATAGACAGAGAAATCTCTGCGCCGTCGGGCTTTTCGCGGATAGACAAGATCAGACCCTTGAGTAATGCGAAGTACCCGGCATCTGCTGCGGAAACAATTGTTGAGGTCATAATTTCAACAGGATAATTGAAATGCTGAGTGTTAGTTACCTTCAACGACAATCATATTGAAATCTGCAGCACCAATACGCTTTTCTCGCGCTGCCTGATATTCAGGAGAATTATACATCGCCTTCGCCTGTTCGACGCTGTCGAATTTAACAACGACTATCCTATGCGGCTCCCAATTTCCCTCTAGGATTTCCGCTGAGCCTCCGCGGGTGAGGAACTCACCGCCATAACTTGCTATCGCATCAGGCGCTAGTTTCCCATATTCCCCATATGCATTTTTATCAAATACTTCGGCATTTGTGATGATGTAGCCAGGCATTGAATCTCTCCCTGTTCATGATATCTGAACAATACAATGAGGTTAGATCTGGACAAGGGACATATAGTTTTTCTTATCTATCCCTTTATAAATTACTTTTGCAGCGCACTGCCGACTTTTAAAAGGTAAAGTTGTGTGGTCCTTCTCGAAGAAGGATGGACATTAGTGAAACTCTTCAAAATCCGCAGCGAAAACCGGCTCGACTAAGGCATGCGAAACCCCGTGTACCACAGAAAATTAGTTACTAGAAACCCCGAAGGCTAACAGACGTCCAAGACGGTTGCGTCCTTCTGCCAGACCGAGATATCAAGAACGAAGGTGTCGACGTGCACGATCGGAAAACAGTGCGCAACGGTTTGACCGGCGGATAAGAGACTACATTCCAGAGGGCTGTTGCAGAGAGAGCAATACCCGACACCGCTGGCTCGGTATCTAGATTTACTAGACGTCATCGCGGGTGTCGGGGTACCAGCCGGGTCCCGCTAGCATCGGCTCCAAATCACCATCGTAATCCGGCGAATTCTCGATCTGCTCAAGCCAGTTCAATCCCATTGCTTTGAATATACGGTTAGTAATCACGATCAGACGTGCCTCTTTATCGGGGTCGGAATTGAAGTGTTGTTGGATACAATAGGCTGGTACAAATATGAAATCACCACGCTCCCATTCGAATTTGCGGGGTTCTTCCTTCCATGACCAGTGGAATTCCGTATCGACTTCAAATTCTACATCCCAGTGGAGGTCGTACCCAGTACCCTCTGCCACAAAGAGGATCTGCTCTGCCAGAATACGGCGCTTCCCTGTATGGCTGCCAGGCTTGATGAATTGCATATAGGCCTCGACGCAATTCTCGGTCGTGTCCTGCTTTTCGTGAACCAAGTGTTTGATCAGTCCGTCTGGTGAATCTTCGAAAGGCATATCCTTTGTTTTGACCACTGACAGCCGGTTACGATAGGTCTTCCGGAATTCTGCGGAGTTTTCAAGTTCCTCTCTATACCAGTTGCTATTCTGGTCGGCGCCGCTATGGGCGCGGTCTCTCTCATGTGTCGTCATTTTTGTTTCCAAAATTTTATTTGAATTTGGCTCGGATTAATCAGAGGTCTGTCGGTGGTTCCCAATGTTCCCAGCCCGGCACGGGTTCTTTTGGCGGATACTCAGCAACTTTCTGGAACAGCATGTGCATGAACAGAAAGAGCGGTTTGGCCTTCATTACCAGAGAAACGAGGTCCTCTTCATCCGAGGCGTTAAAGTGCTGATGAACGCAGCCATTCTCGACAATGATCACATCACCGGCCTCGTAGTCGATACGCTTACCGTCGTGAATATCGTATCCCTTTCCAGAGAGGATATAGAATAGTGCGGAGTTCATATGACCGTGGCGTTGCCCGGTACCGCCTGGCGAAATGACAGAAATATGGGTTTCGATAGACTGTGCGATATCGGTACGCTGGGGATTGATTATTGGCTTGTCGAACAGCTGTGGTCCACCTTTCCACTGCCAATCTCGAGATTTATATACCCGAGGCTGATCCATCAGCCCCTGCTGTAACTCACCATATGTGCCTTCAAGGGCGCGGACGAAGGTACGCTTTTTCTGCCAGCGCTCCCAGACAACCTCTTTAGGTTGGTTGTGGCCAGGGCCGGCGATTATGGCCTCAACCGGGCCGGTATTATCTGGGGTCTCAGCCATACGTGATGTCTCTCTAAGTTATTTAGAGCCAACCATAGAATCACCCAGTTTGGAGGTCAAAATCGCCTGCTATTCTATAGCAACAAGGTTCCGCGTATAAAGATTAAGCCCGGCCACTAACCGGTTTACTGGTGGAGAAATAAATATGACAAACTGGCCAGAAGACAAACCGCTCGCTATTTGCGTCAATATTATGTGTGAAATGTGGACAGATGATGCTGCTCCTGGTGTCGGTCCAATGGGAAATCCACTGGCTAGAGGTTACATCGACACCCAAGCCCGGTCTTGGGCAGAATATGGTATGACCACGGGGGCATACAGGCTCCTTGATATTGTCGCCGATATGGATATCCCTTGTGGGACCTATGCCAGCGGCATCATAACGGAAAAGCATCCTGAACTTCTGGAACGCATCGAGGCCGATGGGCATTTTATTGGTGCCCATTCGTGGGCCCAAAACATCTTGCCGGTTTATCAGGACCGTGCCGACGAGGAAGCCGATCTAATCCGCGGTATTGAGGGTTTTAAGGCCACCCACGGAAAGGCACCCAGAGGATTCATTAGCCCTCGTGGCACTCCTAGCCTCAATACGGTCGAGCTACTGATCAAGCATGGGTTCAAATGGCATTCGGATCATTTCGACAAAGATACTCCCTATTTTATCGAAAACGATTTTGGTGATCTAGTTGCGGTGCCGTTTACCATGGAAGTGAACGACATGCCGTTATACGTCCGCTACGGCAACGAGCCTGAGGCATTTACTCGCGTTCTGGAACGCATCATGGATGGTTTCGGTGATACGCATACATCTCGCGCGATCTTAGACCTAACCTTGCATGCACATGTGTTCGGGCGTCCATTCGGCGCGATTGAGTTAAGAAAGTCTATCGAAGCGGTTAAGAAGCGGGACAACGTCTGGATAACGACCCACGAAGAGCTTGCGGACACCGTTTGTCGGAATTCATGAACCATCTTTCAGCGAGGGCACCTCGAGCTGGGTCAGCCAGTCTGTCGGAATATCTTCTCCAATACCGTATTCCTTGGCTTTCCAGTGAATAACCGAGCCGACGGCAGCAAATTGGTATCCAAGGCCGAGGATATTCAGAAAACAAGTAATTTGCTCGTTGGAGGATCGTCCCGGCGTCATGCCGCTTAGGATATCCGGAAGGGTCGGAAGGTCTCTAAGACCGATCTCGTTCGCGAGATCATCGACGTCGAGGCCACTGGTATTGGGGAGGGATGCGGCGGCGCCAAATTCCAGTTTCGGTCGTCCATGCCGCACGTGACAGACAACGATGTTACACTTATTGATCACTTTGCTGCTGATTTCTGGGGATTTAATAGAACTAACATGCATGCCGGGTTCTAGCCAGTCGTCCCGAGCGTAAGACTATTGCCCCGACGATTCCCCCACAAAGCCGTATCCAACAACGATGACTTCTTATATTTCGTTAAGTTTAATGCTTTTCATGGCCGTTTAGAGATACCCCCTTCGCCGGACCAGTCCGGGGGATTAGTCGCTTTGATAGAGCGACCGTCTTTGACCAATTCCTTTACCAGACCAGCCAGCGGGAAGGCTTTATTCTCACCGTCCATCAATTTCTCCATCATTTGCATATCCTTTAGTGCCCAAGTAAAGGTCATGCGGTCCCAGTCTCGCAAAGCGGCACTGTCACCGGAGCTCATCATCAAAGCCTTACGCAGTTTCGGCAGGTCGATTCCGGTGGATTCAGCCAGACGCCCGGCTTCAATCAACGCGCAGCCGTTCACCCATAGGAGATAGTTATTCATCATTTTTGCGACCTGCCCATGGCCGACCTCCCCCATATGTTCGATATCAGAGCAGAAGCTCTCAAACACCGGGCGGAATCGTTCGACGACCTCCGCTTTACCGCCGACCAGCGCAAGGAGAGTTCCTTCGTCAGCCGCCCAGCGGCCCCGGGCGATGGGTGCATCTAGGAAATCGATGCCTCGTTCTTCGCACAACCGAGCAAGATCTTGGACGCCGCTGACGGAGGCGGTTGAACAAACTGCGATCGCACCACCGCGCGCCAGTCCCGCTAGTGCACCTTCGTCGCCTGTCAGGCAAGCATAAACCTCAGGTTCGAAGCCGACGCCGATGATTATATAATCGCTGGTTTTGCCGACATCTTTTGGACTCTTAGCGGGAGATCCGCCGGCCTCAACCGCTTTTGCAAGCTGTTCATCATTGATGTCAAATACGGAGACATCGAACCCATTTTTTTTAAGGTGTTTGAGCATGGCAAGCCCCATGCGGCCGGGGCCGATAATACCAACGCGATCCTCTGCCATGGATTCCTCCTGTGTTGCGGTATTTATAAGTTGTATTTCTCCTTTGCCGCTTGCGCGGTAACGTATCCTTGATTGATATCATTTTGCAGCCGGGCCGGATCGCGGATCTCTGGATCTCCGTATCCGCCACCACCGGCACTTTCTAGGTAAAAGACATCTCCGGCATCAAGCTCGAACTTACCAGCGGCGGGCGTGAGTTGTTCGCTTGGCGTACCGGCCTTTATAACGAACTTGCTGGCGCCGCCCGGATCTCCGCCCTCGGCACCCGGCGGTGGATATTTATAGCGGTCATAGCGTCGTACAACAGTGCAGTCCTGTAAGACCTCGTATTTGCGCCGAAAGGCAACACCGCCTCGGTATTCGCCGGCGCCACCCGAATCGGCGACTAAATCCAATTCGATTATCCGGCAGGGATATTCGCTTTCGATGATTTCTACCGGCGTAACATGGAGGTTCGACAGATGTGTTGCGGTGGCATTGCAGCCGTCATTGCCGTTGCCACCGCCGTAGGCCGAGCCAAGTATTTCATATTGCAGCGAATTATGCCCAGGTTTGCCACCCTGGTGCCAGTTGATTGAAAGAGACCCGGAAGAGCCTGAGCCCGCAATAGCCCGGGCGGGGTTAAACGTCGCTAGCGCTTCGAGGATCACGTCCGTTAGGCGGAGATTTGCTTTTTGGTACGACGAAACGGGGGCAGGGGACTCTGCATTAGTTATCGTGCGCGGAGCATAAACGAAATTAACAACGTCGCGCATACCGTCGTTGAATTGCATGTTATGCCCAAGGCACCCAATTAGCGAATAAAAGACACAGGCTTCTACCATCGACGGTCTCAGGTTAATGGGCCCCTTCGCTTGGGGTTGGGAGTTTGAAAAATCGAAAGTTATATCGTCACCTTTTTTGGTGATAGTGACGGCGAAATAGACACCCTTATCCATCTCGACGCCGTCATCGTCCATATAGCCGTCTGCCGAGGCTTTACCATCGGGCAGTGCGGAAATTGCTCCCTGCATTTCGTCGGCGGCACTTTTAAGTATGGCGACAAAAGAGCTCATAACCGTATCGGTCCCGAAGCGTTCACAGTGGTCCTGCATCCGGGTTACACCCATCTCCGTGGCCGCGATTTGCGCGCGTACGTCGCCGCGCACCAACTCGGGTTGTCGGCTGTTGGACAGGATCAGGCGTTCGAGGTCTTCGTCGTATTTACCTTTCGACGATATTTTTACCGGTGGCAGCACTAAGCCTTCGTGGTATATTTCCGTGGAATTGGCTGACGTGGAGCCGGGGTTCATGCCACCGATATCGGCTTTGTGTGCGCAACTGCCGGAAAAGCCGATCAACTTGCCATCCACGAAGATCGGCGCAATTAAGGCCATGTCTGAGACATGCGGGACGCCGGCTTCATATGGGTGATTAGACACCACTACGTCACCATTCTCTAGACCGTTTTCCCCGTATATTTCGAGTGTGCGATCGACAAAATGTTTGTAGAAAGGTGCGTGAAAGAACATTGGTGGCGGTACGATCAATCTACCGCTTTTTTCCAGTATGACACAGGAGAAGTCCCGACTCTCGCGGATGATAGTTGAATAACCGGACCGATAGAAATGATAGTGCATTTCGTCGACAAGGCTGGCGACCTTGTTCTTTAGGATCTGAACAGTAACAGGATCGAGTGTCATACTTGCACCTAACGCGTCAGAATAAAATTCAAATACCCATCTACCTGACCGAACCATCCGGATGGCACGACAATGGTACTGTCAAGCTGCTCGACGATCCCGGGACCAGATAGAACCGATCCGGCGGGTAGGGCCTCCCTATCCCATATGATGGTTTCTGTCGACGCGTCTGATGTAAACCAGACCTGCCGAAAGCCTTTTCGTGCTTCGTCCGGGGCTGGTTTTTTTAAGGAATTCTCCTTAACGACCGGTTTGTATTTTGGTACGACGACCCGGGCACGAACACGATAGCTGACGACCTCAACCGTTTTTTCTTTGGCTGCATGGCCATGAATTCGCTCGTGGATACGGTCAAAACGGTCACGTATTTCGGAGAGTGCCAAATCGTCTAATCCGTCTGCGCCGCCAATACCGTCAAGCGTTACCCGAAGCTCGTATCCTTGGCCGGTATATCGCATATCGATTTCTCGGGCGAAGATCGCGGCAGCTGGATTCATACCTTCGTTTTTCAACTCGGTGCGGCCGCGCTCTTCCAGTTCTTGCATAATCGCCTCCGCGTGAGCGGGTGGCACTTGGTTAAGTGGACGCAGATCAGAGCGGATGTAGTCGTGCACAACATCGGTACATAGAAGACCGAGGGCGGAAAACGCACCGGGACGCGGCGGCACCAGAATCCTCTCCATTGCAAGCTCCTCGGCCACTGCCGCGGCATGCACCGCACCGGCGCCACCGAACGGAAGCAGAGTAAATTCCTGCTGATCGACGCCGCGCTTTGCGCCAAAAATCCGGACCTCATCAGCCATACGCATATCGACGATCCGTCGGATACCGGCAGCCGTTTCTAGTGCGGTCATGCCGAGCAGCTTGCCGACCTTTTCCTCAAGTGCTTTGAGAGACGCATCAACGTCGAGTGATTGAGCCCCGCCAAGGAAGTATTGTGGGTTTAGGAAACCACAGACGATATCGGCGTCTGTAACAGTCGGGTTTTCACCGTTTTTGCCGTAACAGGCTGGACCGGGGTCTGCGCCCGCGCTCTGTGGACCGACGGCCAGAAGGCCACCGCCGTCTACCCAAGCGATCGATCCACCACCGGCCGAGATCGTTGTGAGATCTAGAGCGGGTACATCGAGCCGGCGCCTCGCAACTTCGCCTTCTGTCACTTCTAAGGGGGTACCGCCTTCGATAAAGGCAATGTCGCAGGAGGTCCCGCCCATATCGAGCGTGACAAGTCCCTTCTTCGCATCCTCTGCTGCCAAGTATGCGGCAGCTTGTGCGCCGGCTGCAGGACCAGAAAAAAGAGTATGTACGGTCTTTGCACCGGAGACGGCGGCTTGGAAAGGCATCACGCCGCCATTCGACTGCATTAGGAAACGCTGTTGGGTCGCGACGCCAACTTGGTCAAGCCCTTCCGAAAGATCTCCAATGTAGTTCACCAATACCGGCTCGAGATAGGCATTGAGCAGGGTGGTCGACATCCTTGGCCATTCGCGAATGCGCGGTAGGACGTCGGATGACAGTGAAACATGTGCGTTGGGCCACTCCTCGAGGATGATTTCACGAGTGCGTTGCTCATGAGCCGGATTCATGTAGGAAAACAGATATACTACAGCGATAGACGCGACACCTCTATCTTTCAGTGCTCGTGCGCCTAAACGTACTGCTTCCTCGTCCAGTGGCTCCAATTCGTTACCTTCATAGTCAAACCGACCTGCGGCCTCAAACGTCAGGCTCTGTGGCGCTAATTGAGGTGGACGCTGAAAGAAATAATCGAACGGGTTTCCGTCCCGTGCCTGCTGCTGAATTTCCTGTATTGCGCGGTAACCCTTGGTGATCATCATCCCCACATCTGCGCCGCGGCCTTCCAGCAATGCATTTGTCGTGATAGTCGTCCCGTGTCCGAAGAACTCTATCGCCGACGGCTCTTTTCCTTGGGCAATGAACCGTTTGAGACCGTCAAGTACTCCCATAGCCGGGTTTACCGGTGTAGACGAGACCTTTTCAATCTCGATGGAGCCGTCGGCAATATTAAGGAGAACTAAGTCGGTATGAGTGCCGCCGACATCGACACCAAGTCGGTAGGGACCGCTCACTTACTATCCTTGCGTTTGGCTGGGCTGGCAAATGAGGCCATAGCCATAGTGCCCCCATCCACGAACAAGTTTGTGCCAGCAATAAAAGACGCGTCGTCTGATGCAAGAAATAGAACGGCTTTTGCCTGTTCCTCAGGTTCGCCCGGGCGTCTTACTAGATTATTTACTTTTCTGTTACGGTCGAAAACCTCCTGTCCAACAGGGGAGCCAGTCATATTAGGTGAAACCTGATTAACGATTATACCGTATGGGGCGAGTTGTACGGCCATGGACTGGGTCAGGTTGAAAACACCACCCTTTGCCGCGGTATAGGCTAGAGCGGTTGGACGACCTTTGAAACCAGAGGTCGAGCCGATATTGATTACCCTACCTCCCCGGTCATGGTCGACCATCCATTTGGCGACCTGTTTGGTGACGTAGAAGGGTGTGGAAAGAGTTATATCTATGGTCCTTCGCCATTCTTCTTCCGAGATGTCGAAAATGTCCTTATTGTCAGAAATCGCAACGTTGTTTACTAAGATATCGATCACGTCGAACGCTTCAACAGTCGTTGCGACCATTCTACCGATGTCGTCAGTATCTGAAACGTCGCATACAACAGCGCGGGCGTTGCCTCCCTCACCGTTGATGCGGTCGGCAACTGCGTTTGCGCGGCCCTCGTCCAAATCGACGACGGCGACCTTCGCGCCCTCCGCCGCAAAAAGAACGGCGATTTCCTCACCAATATTACGGCCTGCACCCGTCACGATGGCTACCTTGCCTGCCAGTTTCATCCCGTTCCTCCCTATTTTCCCCCTATGGGGATTGATCTATAAGAAGGTAATAAACTTAGATTTCGAAGGAAAATCAAGGATGGGTGAATTCGACGTCGGGCAACCGATTCCGCGCACCGAGGACCCGCGTCTGCTAACCGGTGGCGGGAGGTATTCAGATGACTACAATCTGCCACATCAACTGCGCGGTTATGTTTTGCGTTCGCCATATGCCCATGCCGATATCCTCTCAATTGACCTTGTGGCAGCATCCCATATGGCCGGTGTCCATGCCATCCTGACTGCAGATGATTATCGTTCCGACGGCCACGGTGATCTAAAATGTGGTTCTAGCTGGAATGAGAATCAGTACCAACCCCCGAACCCCCCTTTGGCACTGGCTCGCGTCCGTCACGTCGGGGAGGCGGTGGTATTTGTGATTGCTGATACGGTGGACCAAGCCAAGGACGCAGCGGAGGCAATAATCATTGATTACGCTGAGCTACCTTCCAATACCGACACCGCTATT
This sequence comes from Alphaproteobacteria bacterium UBA830, assembly GCA_002295635.1. GTDB lineage: Bacteria > Pseudomonadota > Alphaproteobacteria > MPNO01 > UBA830 > UBA830. The sequence goes on from DBHK01000001.1 coordinate 15,765, forward strand.
GCAATGAACGATGACACGCCAGCGGTCTGGGATGACCGACCGAACAACGAATGTTTTCATGAACAACGCGGCTATCCTGAGGAGACGCGCACCGCTTTTGAAAAAGCCGATATCGTGGTCGAGAGGAAGTTTCCGATCACACGGACTATCACTAATACGATCGAACCGCGTTCATATCTCGGTGAGTATAACTCGATGGACCATCGATACACCCTTTATACAGGCTGCCACTATCCTCATAAAATTCGCGAACAGATGGCATTGGAGGTCTTTCATGTGGCTGAGCAGGACGTAAGGGTAATCGCTGGTGACGTCGGCGGCAGCTTTGGTCTTCGCGGTAGCGTCTATCCTGAGCAGGTATTGGTGATGTGGGGTTCGCAACGTTTAGGTAAACCAATCAAATGGACTGCGGAACGTTCGGAGTCTCATCTCTGCGACTATCAAGGTCGTGATAACTACTCTGTTGCGAGGCTGGCAATGGATAAGGAAGGCAATTTCCTTGGCATGCATGTGCGCACGTTGGCTGCTCTGGGTGCGTTCGTTACGACCGGTGGCAACGGTCCGCCGATCAATAATCTAGGTACCTTAGCAGGTACTTACAGAACTCCTGCGATCCATGTAGAGGTTTCCGGTGTGTTCACTAATACAACACCTACCTGCCCTTATCGTGGCGCTGGACGACCAGAAGCGGCATACATTATCGAGACCCTTGTCGAGGCTGCGGCGCAGGAGTTGAAGCGTGACCCTGCGGAACTGCGACGTCAAAATACGATTCCCGCGGATGCTATGCCGTTCAAGACTGGACTAGTATTTACCTATGACTGCGGTGAGTTTGAGAAGAACCTGACCGATGCACTGACTATGATCAACTATAATGAGTTTGACGCCCGTCGAGCGAAATCCCAAGCTATCGGCAAGTTACGCGGGCTGGGGATTTCCAACACAATTGAACGTGCCGGAGGTCCGTCTATGGAAGAAGCGACCGTACGTATCGACAAAACCGGTAATATAATGGTGATGGCGGGGACCATCAGCCAAGGACAGGGGCACGATACAGTTTACAAACAAATCGTCGCTGAAAAGCTCGGCGTGGGGGTTGATCGCATCCGAGTACGTGAAGGCGATACCGATATGCAGGGGATCGGCGGTGGCACAGGTGGATCTCGCTCCGCGACTTGCGGCGGTTCGGCAGTTTACCAAGCTGCTTTGGCTGCGATCGATAAGGCTAAAAAGCTAGCCGCCCATGAACTCGAGGCCAGCGTAGAAGATTTAGAGTATGCTAATAGCAGCTTCACCATTGCCGGGACCGACCGGTCGATTACACTGGCCGAGGTAGCTAAGTTATCCTACGTGCCAGGTAAGCAGCCTGAGGGGGTAGACGCCGGTATTGATGAACGCTCTACCTTTTCTCCAAAAACTGCAAATTATCCTAATGGTGCCCATGCTTGCGAGGTAGAAATTGACCCCGACACAGGAGTGGTTGATATTCAGGCCTACGTCATTGTCGATGATGTAGGTACGGTGTTGAATCCGCTGTTACTGAAAGGCCAGATACATGGTGGGGTAGCACAAGGGGTTGGACAAGCGGTGATGGAACGGGCTGTGTTCGACGGTAATGGCCAAAATGTGACAGGCTCTTTTATGGATTATGCTATGCCGCGCGCGCAGGATTTTACCCTATTTGAGGTGAAATCGAACCCTGTGCCTACCAAACAAAACCCACTTGGTGTCAAAGGTGCAGGCGAGGCTGGCACGGTTGGCGCGTTACCCGCGGTAATGAATGCGATCGAGCACGCGCTACGGAGCGCCGGCGTCGAAAAAATTGACATGCCAGCATCTCCCGAACGCATTTGGGCGGCTTTGCGTGCTGCAAGTTAGGGGAACCTATTGGTATGCATCTAGCGACCACGACGTTTTTTCGAATGCCCTGTACCGATCTGTGGAATATTCGGGACAGGCCGGATGATCAGGCTGGCCGCGCCCGCTTCGCTGTCTAAAATTTTCTTGCCTCTTTATATGAGCGGTGTATCCCAATCGGGCGAGATCAATGAGTTACCTCTCCCTCCACCGTGGTCCGATAGATGTGTCGAATATCTGGGTATTGGTAGCCGCCTGTCGCTCTATGATTTGTACATCGATTGTCCCACATGACAACGTCACCGTCGCGCCAGCTGTGGCGATAAATAAATTGTTTTTTTATCGATTGAGCAATTAACGCATCGAGTAAGCTTGCGGCATCTTTCTCACTAACGCCATCACCTTTTATTCCAATCGTAAAGCGCGGCGAGCAATAGAGGCTCTTGCGGCCGGTTACTGGATGCGTTCTGACAAGCGGGTGTTCGACATCTGGAATCTCCATTTCTTGACGTTTGTAAAACTCGACAGCGCCTTCTCGAGCCCCGGAAATCTTTACTCGCTTGTTTTTCAGTTTGCTGATCGAGTGACACCCGCGCAGCCCGGATATTTTTTCTTTGGTCTTTCTGGGCAACGCCTCATATGCCGCGTACATGTTAGCGAAGTCAGTTTGCCCTCCCTGTGACGGATTTTTGAGAGAGTAGAGGATTGTGCAATTAGCCGGATGGGCCTTGAACTGGTGATCAGAGTGCCAAGCGTCACCGGCATCAATCACGCCTATTTGGTTCCCCGCGCGGTCAATATCGTTACTAAGCACCAAGATCTTGGGATGGGACTTTAGTGTAAACTTCAGATTGTCGTGGGGTAAAACTTTTCCGAAGCGTTCTGAAAACTCCACCATTGCGCCGGGTTCTAATTTCTGCCCTCGGAAGCAAAGCACCTGGTGTTTCAAGTAGGCATTGTTGATCAGGCCAAAGATCCTATCGTCGAGTAAGTTAAGGTCTATACCGGTAATCTCGGCGCCCATTACCCCACTAAGTGGCCTGATCTTGATCCTACTAGTCATAAATCCTACGCTCGGATAAAAACACTATGAGCCTACTAACTCGGCCTGTTCAGCTGCAATGAGTTCATCCATTAGACGGCGAACCTGGATATTCGGTGCATCCCCATTAATATCGATTTCTGGCGACTTTGGCATGTCAGAGATACGCTTCTGTTGCTGGTTTAGAATAACCTGATCCTCCTCGAAAACCTTAGTAAACTGGGTGCGATAGATCTCGTCCCAATCGGGATCATCTACCTTAAAATGGCGCGAGTGCGCGTAGAAATAGTGCGTCGATGACGCGGTTTCCGGTGTCGGTAGGTTCATAACTTTCATTTCGACACCTATGTCCTCAGTTACTTCACCCGGTTGGGCTTTCAGACCGACGCGGAAGCTCCCGGCATGATTCACGATGTAACCGGGCATAACGGATGTGGTGACTAAGAAGCGGTCAACATTACATTCGAATCCACCAGCCTTCTTATAGAAGGGCGCCGGGGGTCGGTCGGTTACCATGCGAGTCATCCTGACGCTACGGTCAAAGCGTTCTGTCCTAGGGGGGAAGTCTAGGATTGCATCATTACCTATAGATGTTACATGGACGTATGAAAGATGAGTAATATCGAACAGGTTATCTGAAATTAGCAGGTAATTGGCATCCACCGGCATCGGGGTGCCGCCTCGGCCTGGGATCATCTTCCACTCTGGGCTTTCAAGCCACCACCAGTCGGGAAGTAACGAAGAATCTGCTTTCCTAACATCCCCCGTCCATATCCATATCATTCCCCAGCGCTCAATAACCGGATAAGATCGCACGGTTGCCCCAGGTGGGATTTTCGATTGACCAGGTACTGTTACACAGGCACCTGTCGCGTCGAATTCAAGTCCGTGATATCCGCACTGGATACGGTTCTCGATGACTTTTCCCATAGAAAGTGGCAGCGCACGGTGACAACACCGGTCTTCTAGTGCGACAATGCCGTCAGGGGTGCGGAACATAACCACCGGTTCATTCAGTATGGTGCGACTAAATGGTGTGTCGCCGATCTCTGTATCCCACGCAGCGATATACCAAGCATTTTGAAGAAACATTGCGATGTCTCCCTGCTTAATTCTTCGAGATCTTATCGTCCGCTAGCCAATAAAATCAAATTGGTTATTACTATAGCATTACTGTGCCGCCATCGATCGAGATAGTTTGGCCGGTAACGAATTCACTGGCATCTGAAGCCAGCCACATGACAGTTCCAACCATGTCCGAAGGGTGTGGATTTCGTTTCATACTCTGGTCGTTTTTAATGACATCCATAGCACCTTCCATCTTTTCACCAAAAAATTCCGCTGTGCCTTCTGTGACGACCGCAGTCGGTGCAATGGCATTTACGCGGATATTATCGCGGCCTAGTTCGCGTGCGAGACCACGGGTAAGACCGATTACAGCGGCTTTCGAGGTGGTATAATGAAGGACGAAAGGCAGGCCGTAGGTAGCAGCCAGTGAGGCAACATTAATAATCGATCCTCCATCAGTATTTTTCATGTGGGGGACCACTGCCTTGCAGCAGTTCCAGACACCTTTAACGTTTACGACCATGCAGCGGTCCCACTCTTCCTCGTCCAGCTGGTTGAAACGACCGCCGGTAAGCGCACCGTATAGTGCCGCATTATTAACAAGAACGTGTATATCGCCAAAACTGTCAATCGCGCTTTGGGCCATATTCGAGATTGTATCCATTTTTGTGACGTCAGCCTCGACCGCGATTGCTACACCTCCCGCAGCTTGGATTTGTTGAACGGTATCGGCGCAGTCTAACACATCAGCGGCTACGATCTTGGCTCCATGTCGCGCAGCCTCTATCGCATATGCTTGCCCAAGGCCTCGGCCAGCGCCGGTGACAATGACAACTTTTTCGTTGAGCATTCAATATTCCTTCTTGTTTATTAGACAGCTTTACGCTGCTCTGCACAAATAATCTTAATTTTGTCGATGAGATTCGAATTTGTGATTACGGGAACTTAAAACATTTGGGATCCCAGAGTCATAACTGAATCCTATGCCTCCTCACGCATTTTCAATTTGATACTGGTCACCGTCCAGACATCAAGCCCGCAAATTGATGCTATTTCCGTCAAAGGGAGACGGGTCTCGCGAAGTAGTACCCGGGCATGGATCAGCGGATCACGCCGCCGACTATTTTTACGGATATGAAGATCTCGGGTCGCTTTTTGTTCTTCCCTCCGTCGTTCTTGCGCATCGAGACCGCGTTCGTAGGCTGCTTTGAGAGCTTCATCGTGGCGTAATTTCTCACTCCGCGCATGTGTTTCAGCATCGCGCATGAACTGGGTCATTTCGGAAAATGCTTCTTCCCGAGCTGCCGATTCGGCTTCGGCTTGTTCAAAAGTTGATCGCTCCCGTTGCCGTACGGGTGATGCCTTCTGCATCACTTCTCCACCTGAGCGCGCTGCCTCTTCAAGCGTCAATCCGTGGCGCTTAGCCATACGTTCCGCAGCTTCAAGAGCATTACTGCGTTCACCCTCAAACGGGCTTTCCTTTGCCATCAGCAAAAGGTTATGAAAACGCTCACGCTCAGGTGGTGTCATACCGTCAGAAATGATCGGTCTCCATATCTGCAACAAACACCGCTCGCCGGGGTCTGATTAGACTAAAGTTCTTCCCTCACGATCTTTGCACCGTCACACATAGCCTTAAGCTTCCCAAAGGCCACGTCGCGACGCATATATTTCATGCCGCAGTCGGGTGCTACTATTATGCGCTCAGGGGCAGCGTGGTCAAAGGCTTTACGGATCCGTTCGGCGACTGTATCTGCAGTTTCGATTTCATCGGTACTGAGATCAAGAACTCCAAGCATAATCTTTTTGGTCGGCAGGGTTTTGAGAACCTGTAGATTTAAACTTGATTGAGCAGATTCTATCGATATCTGATCGACCGAGCAATCGTTAAGCTCTGGAAGAAAGGAGTATCCCTCTGGCCTTTCGTGCACGACGTGTGCGTAGCCGAAACAAATATGGACAGCCGTCTCCCCTTCAATACCATCCAGTGCGCGGTTTATGGATTTTACGGCATATTTCTTGGCGACTTCTGGTCGCGCCTGCATATACGGTTCATCCAACTGAACTACATCGGCGCCAGCGGTAAACAAGTCGCGGATTTCTTCATTTATCGCGGCGGCGTAGTCCATCGCGGCAGCCTCGTCGGTGTCGTAATGATCATTCTGCGCCTGTTGTGTCATAGTGAATGGGCCTGGCAAGGTGATCTTAATTTTCCGGTCCGTCGAAGCACGTAAGAATTTCACATCCTCGACCTCGATCGGGCGTTCTCGATGTATTGGTCCGGAAATCCGTGGAACGGGGTTGGAGTGGCCGGTGCGATCAATTGCTGTGCCCGGGTTATCAATATCAATCCCTCCTAAAGCGGTAGCAACTCGGTTAGAGTAACTTTCCCGTCGAACTTCGCCGTCAGTGACAATATCTATTCCAGCGAGTTCCATATCCCTAATAGCTACACGAGTAGCGTCATTTTGCGCGTCTTCTAGAAACTTGGGTTCTATGCGCCACATTTCCAAAGCGCGTATTCGCGGGGGTAATCTGCTTTTAAGATTTTCTCGGTCCACCAGCCATTCTGGCTGCACGTAACTTCCAACCACGGTCGTGGGAAGGATTTCGTTTCTCATTCCGCCACCTTTTCTGTCTCCTCGAAACAGAGACTAGTCGTACCATCCTCAGAAATATGAACGGAACGATAGAAACACGAATTGTATCCGACATGGCAGGCTCCGGATCGTTGAGGTAATACCTTCAAAAGAAGAACATCTTGATCACAGTCAGTACGCACCTCAGTCACCTTCTGAATTTGGCCACTTGTCGCACCCTTGTGCCATAATTCCCCACGGCTTCGGCTCCAATACCAAGCCTCGCCAGATTTTAGGGTATTTTCCAGCGCCTCAGAATTCATCCAAGCAAACATCAATACTTCGCTAGTTTCAGCATGAGTGGTGATCGTCGGGATCAGACCGTTAACATCGAATCTTGGTGCAAAAACATTCCCTTCCTCCATTTCTTCCGTGGTTAGGTCAATAGATAAATTAGGGACCGATGTCCGGTCTGACATTGTCAATCTTTTCTAATCATGGACAGGAACTCGCGGCGGGTTGATGCATCGTCCCGAAACACCCCTAACATCTGACTGGTAACGGTATCGGCGCCGGGCTTATGTACGCCCCGCGTTGTCATGCATTGGTGACTGGCCTCAATCACAACGGCCACACCCTGCGGCTTCAGCACATTGTCTATAGTTTGAGCAATATCTACGGTCATCTTTTCCTGAATCTGCAGCCGTTTTGCAAAGATCTCGACGACCCGCGCTAGCTTGCTAATTCCCACGACGCGTTTATTTGGAATGTAGGCGACATGAGCCTTTCCAATTATAGGGACCATGTGGTGTTCACAGTGAGACTCTAGCTCAATATCCCTGATCAGCACCATTTCATCATAGCCGCCGACCTCTTCGAAGGTTTTCATCAAAACCTCTTCGGGATCAAGATCGTAGCCGGAAAAAAATTCGGCGTAAGAACGTACGACTCGGTTCGGGGTTTCCAGCAAGCCCTCCCGGTCGGGATTGTCTCCTGCCCAGCGGATTAGAGTTCTGACCGCAGCCTCCGCCTCCGCGCGGGATGGCATCACTGTTCGTGATTGTCGGTCGACAATTGCATCCATTTATGAATCTCCTCTTAATACATTATACCTATCCATTACGGATACTCCACCTACACGGATTAGGGGGATGTGTAATAGGAGACTTGTTGGGGCCACGGCGAATGCTAACTTGCAGATTGCTATCAATCAAAAAATTGCAAATTGTGAACCATTAGAGTCGGAATGCGCTGGTAGTCGGGTAATCGATCTAAATATTTCCAAATAGGCCCCTTTTTCGATGCCAATCCTCAATGCCTATATTTGGGTACTTTTCGAACACGGTATCGTATTCCTGCACTTGAAGAGGAACCCAAGAAGCCTTGTGCTCGAGCATCAGATGCGTCATTTCCGGCGGCTCGGGTAGTGGGGTATCGATAGCGGATGCGAAGGGGTAGACGAAATCCGGGTAATCCATAGAGTTAATCCAAAGGGCAGATCCACACTTAGAGCAGAAATACCTACGTGCCTTGGAAAAACCATCTACCTCATAATTGTCCCGGTCGTTTTTTTCTGACCGGTATTTTGACAAGTTTTGTTCTCCGACAATCTGAAGCGTATCCGCACGACCCATAATATTAATGGCATATCCACCCCCGCCGGCAGTTTTTCGGCAAATTGAGCAGTAGCACCGATTATAGGGGTAACGGGTGTCCGATTGGACAGAGAACCGTACACTACCACAGTGGCAGGAACCTTCCAGCTGCATCTTTTTCTCCCCAGATTATCTATGATGATACACGAAGGATACGGCGAAAATCGTGATATTTTGCGCGCTTGGCTACGTCGGCCCGACGGAGTAGGTTTTAAAACGATATCTAAAAGTTGCCCGAGAAGACGCCATACTAAATATGACCTCGCGTATTTGACCGATCAGGAAGTCGTATTTGGCTCAAGGGCAGGCCCCCCTTTTTTTTGTTGGAACCAGAGCAGGCTGATAAAATGACACTCATTGAAGAGGGAGATCTGTGGGCCGATATCCGCACACCGGCTGTGAATCAAGGTCGATCTGCGGTTTTTCTTGATCGAGATGGGACGCTGATCGAACTTGTTGATTATCTCAGCGATCCGTCTGGCGTGATATTGATTCCCGAAACCCTTTCCGAGGTGCGGAAAGCGAATGAAGCAGGCGAGGCTGTCGTGATTGTTACAAACCAGTCTGGGATCGGACGGGGCCATTACGGTTGGGACGCGTTCCACGAGGTGCAGGCACGTATCTACGAACTGCTTTTGCAAGCCGGCGCAACGGTTGATGCGACGTATGCCTGTCCCCATCCGCCATCAAACGTCGGCGGCCCTCGAAATTCGAGATTTCGTAAGCCGGCACCCGGGATGTTGATCCGAGCTGCACAGGATCTTAATTTAGATCTCTCTACAAGTCGGATAATGGGTGACAGCGTGTCGGATCTTGCGGCGGGAAAGGCCGCTGGTTTACCAACCGGCCTTCTGGTCGCCGACGGCTACGGCGGCCGGGACGTCCATATCGCCACTGCCCTTGCCGATGGAGCGTTCGAGGTTATTCTCCGATAATGAAATGTTTTTCTCAGGATTGATGACGTATCTCAAATCCGCGGCACTTGAATGATTCAAAAAATTTAGGGGAACCTGGGCTAGTTTTCAGAGATTAGTTTGGCGAGGGGTTGGTGTTGACCGAATCAACTTAAAAGTAACACTTACCAATGCTGGAGTGGCTCGAAGAACGGCGATTATGGATTTCATTCTCTTGCCGCGCTTCAGGTATGCCCGCATTGCCTCGATGTATATCGCAAGTGTGCGTATCCATAGATTAATATACATTCTGGAAGATAAATCAGGTGCGAACCGTAGCGCAATTTCTATCCCACATCGGATTCGCTCTTCGGTGTTGGAGGTGATACTGCCTTCAGTAAGGTAATATTTGGTAAGTACTTCGCCGAAAACCTTGAAGGTGAGAGTGCGGTCTTGGAGGATATAGAGCCAGAGATCAAAATCTTGTGCATTTCTCAAGGTGGTGTCAAACCCCCCTGCCGCCATTACCAGATCCCGACGAATTAGGATCGTCGACGTGGCGAGATATCCCTTGCGGTATAAATTTACATAAGGATCCGAATGTTCGTGGAAGCGTGAGGTGCAATCGACTTCCGATGTTTCCCCGTTGGGTGAAACCGCCAAATAATCGTGCGCAACAAGGTCATAATTCTCTGTCTGAAGTACATCGACGCTACGTGCAAGTTTTTCAGGCATCCATTCGTCATCTGCGTCCAGAAATGCTAAGTAGGGTGACGACGCCAGTTTGATTGCACGATTACGCGCGGCACCCGCACCCATATTCTGATGGCGTTCTATTAACAATTCTATACCATCTAAAATGGGGCGACATGCTTCCGCCTCGTCGGCTGTTCCGTCCGGTGAACCGTCATCGATTACGATGACTTCTCTCGGCGACGCGGTCTGGGCAGCAACGCTCTGAAGCGCGCGCCTAATTGTTTTCTCTGCCCGGAAAGCCGGTACAATTACAGATATGTCCGGTGGAGGACTCGTCATCCCAATATGGCTGATAAAGCGATCATGTGATGTGTTTTAGTCGATTACTTCCAGTTTGGAACTGGCAAATTGCACTCAATTAGAAAATATGAGAATACCGTCACCGGCTCGTGGTAAAATTTCTTTATCGTCGACGAAAAGTGGGTTGATCTCGGCTTCGACTAGTCGACTGCCCAGACATCCGCACATATGCGCGAAACGGGCTATAATCTCAACTAAACCGTCAATGTTGGCAGCCGTGGAGCCTCGGTACCCCTTGAGCAAGGGGAACATCCTCAATGACGCTAACATTGTACGGATATCTGCTACCGAGACGGGAAGAACGCATGATGCAGTGTCGTTTAACAGTTCCGCTCGCGTGCCTCCTGCCCCGATCATGATAGCTGGACCAAGTACAGGATCGTTGTAAAAACCGATGATCATTTCAGTGGCGCCGGATAGGTTTTCCTGGATAATGAAACCCTCGTTGGTCGAAATCCCATGACGATTTACCGCCGAGGCAATATCATCGCACGCTTTTTCGCAATTTCGGCTAGAGACACCGATTTTGACGCCTCCAATCTCGGTTTTGTGTAAAATCTCGCGGGACAGAATTTTGATTACGACGCTGTCCCCCAGTGTCGAGGCGGCATCGGGGCCTTCCGCGCTGTTTTTTATTCCTATTGCTTTGACAGCGGGAATTCCGAAGCTGGCAAAAATCTCTCGACATTCTAGCTCATTCAATTGTCCCGAAACCGTTGGCAAATTTATTGGTTCTACGAGCGCCGGCGCTCGCTCGTTATTTTCACCATCGGGTTGCAAGGATGCCGCCAAAAGTGAGGCGCAAGCTTCAGGTGCATCGAAGACTGCTACTCCCTTGCCGTTGAGCTTGGTGACAATTGCCGGGGTGTGGGCACTCGTGTAGACGACGATCGGAAGATCTTCCGTGGCCGCTGCCCGGATTACCGGATCCGCAACCATATAAGGTCGACCGACCGAGGATGAGCCCACAACAGCCACGATGGAATCGTATTCATTGCTCGTTGAAAGTGTGATAATCGCTCGATAAACAATTTCGGGATCTAGTCCAGAGAGGGTGAGGTCCACCGGGTTGCGGTCGGGAGCGAACCCCTCGTCCTCCAATAAACGCCTCAATTTTCCCGCCGTCTCAAGAGATGGGGCCGGTGTTTCGAACCCAACTATTCCGCAGAGGTCTGCAACTAGACCAGCCGCTCCCCCCGTATGGGTTAATATGGCTAGCCGATTACCCTTAACTATCGGCGTAAGTGACAAACCTGACGCAAGATCAATTAGATCGGAATAGCGTTTAACTCTTATGGCACCTACCTGTCGAAAAAAAGCATCAAACAAACCATCCTCTCCGACCAAAGCACCGGTGTGCGATGCAGCGGCCTGAGCGCCGGTTTCCGAACGGCCAACCTTGTATACAATTAGCTTTTTGCCAGCGGTCGAGAGCAGCGATGCGGCTTCACGGAATGCTTCGGGATTGCGTAACGTTTCGAGATAAACCGCAACGGCCTTCGTTTCCTCATCATCGGAGAGAAAAGCCATAACGTCACTGACTTCGATATCTACTTCGTTACCTGTAGCGGCGAGATAAGACAGGCCGATACCGCGCGCTGTAGCTCGAGAGAATAATGATCCGAGGATGCCGCCACTTTGTGATACGACAGCGACACTACCGCTTTGGAGGCTCTTTTCATCGAGGGCCCCGGACGCAGAGAGGATCACACCGTTTCTAAGGTTTAACAACCCAATTGTATTCGGTCCAAGCAGTCGCATGCTGGCGGCCGCAGTTTTGAGGGATTTCTGTCGTTCTTTTCCGTTTTCTCCTGCTTCGGCGAAGCCACCAGTTAGAATAATGGCACCGCCACAACCCATCTCGCTTAGTTCCTTCACCGCCGGTATAACAAGTGATGGGCCCAACAAGATCACGGCCACGTCGGGTACCCCAGGCAGGCTCTCGATATTTGGAAAACATTGAAATCCTTCGATTTGGTCTTTTCGCGGATTAACCGGCCAGATATCGCCGTTGAAACCGTGTTTTTTTAGAAAGTGCAGGGGCCGCCCACCCACTTTCCGAGGATCTGTAGACGCACCAATGATCGCGACGCTGCGCGGACGAAAAATTCTGTCGAGATCTGTCAAGTTTGTTCCCGCTTATCGAGAAATGTTGCGACCGCCTCACGGTGATAATCGGTGGTGTAGCAGATACCCTGAGCTTGGCTACCGAGAGCAAAAACTTCCTCTATCGTGGATTCGTAACTTCCGTTCATAATGGACTTTGCAAGAGCTCGGGCATCGGCTGATCCAACCGTCATTTTTTTCCCCATATCAACTGCATCGTCGATCAGAGAATCGGGATCGGATAATTGCTCGATGAGGTTGATGTTTTTGGCTTCTTCGGCTCCTATCATTCGGCCGGAAAAGATCAGTTCTTTCGCCCGCGCTAGTCCGACTCTGCGGGGTAAAAAATACATTCCGCCGCCATCGGGGATCAGCCCTCTAAGGACGTAACTCATTACGAAAGTTGTGTCTGTTGCGCCTATAACGAAATCGCAGCACAGGGCGAGGTCGGCGCCAAGCCCGGCCGCAACGCCGTTTACCGCCGCAATTGTTGGTTTGGGCAGGCTATGAAGCTTGGTCAATAATTGGTGTGTTCGGCGTTGGCGCTGCCAACCGTTTATACCAACCTGTTCCACAGGCGCGGACAGCCGGTCGTGCATAGAGGAGATGTCACCACCCGCACAAAATCCCTTACCGCGTCCAGTCAAGACGAGAGCGGCAACACCGGGAGAACGGTCTGCCCAGTCGAGGGCGCGGATAATGTCTGTTCGCATATCGTCATTGACTGCGTTGCGCTTATCCGCTCGGTTTAGGGAGAGGATCGCTATGTTATCTCGAAGTTCTATGTCGACGAGAGGCGTGTCTGGTTGCGGAATTGCTGCGGACATATTTGTCTCCTGACATCCGAATTTCTATACCGTTGTAGTCTCGCATCCAATAAATGAGAACTTCTGGTGAAAAACTCAATTACGGTGGATTGGTTTGCTTTACTGCATCCGGCATATTGAATACCAATGTAAACAATGTGAACAGGGATCTTATGGACACATCGGGAAGACTAAACGGAATCATAGGGGTGCTAGAGAGTGGTAGGCCCGCATTTTCCGCATTTGTACCTATGGATATCCAAACCGCTATCCACATGGCGGCAACCAAATACAATGGGATTGTGTTCGAAGGCGAGCACCTTCCCTGGGATATAATGGCCCTACGGGATTCGATGCAGTTTATGCTTGATCGTCGCGTGATTGCCAGTAGCGGTTCCATTGCACCCGCCGTCACGCCGATGGCCCGTGTGCCAGTCAATGGTGTTGAAATGGGTCAATGGCATGCAAAGCAGGCGCTAGATACCGGTGTCTACGGTATTGTTTGGCCGCATATCAGCACGGTCGAAGAGGCCTATAATGCGGTTGCTGCCTGCCGATATCCACGACTGACGGATAAGCCACTCTACGAACCGCAGGGAATTCGCGGCGACGGCCCAGTCCGGGCCGCGCGTTACTGGGGTTTGACCCAGCAAGAATACTATAAGAGGGCCGATGTCTGGCCACTTTCGCCCTACGGAGAAATATTTGTAATCTTACAGATTGAGGACACTAAGGGAATCGCCAACCTCCCCGACATGTTGAAAAGCGTACCCGGCATCGGGGCAATACTGATTGGTGAAGGGGATCTAGGCCAGGAACTTGGCTTTCCTCGCCAATATGACCACCCAGAATTACTTAACGCCATGAGCGAAGTGTTAGATATTTGTAAACGGCATGATGTGATAGTCGGCCACCCACATGCTAATGCCGGTAATATGCAGGACCTCATGGAGCAAGGGTATCGTTTCTTGATGTCGGCGCCGGGCCGTCACTATAAAGACCTAGAAAAGGGACTGGAACTGGCCAGTCGAGCATGAATTAAGAGAGAAAAGGAGAAGATGATGGGACCCCAAATACCGAAACTGCGTTCATATTTTGCCGCTACCGGTGGCTTTGCCGATGGTTCTGATAGTCCCAGCGCGTTTCTAGAGCGCTGCATTGCCGAAATGGAGGCCCGCGAAGATGACGTGAAGGCATTTGTTTGCAGAAATTTAAATGCGGCCCGCGCTGTAGCTGAAGCGTCAACAAAACGATGGCAGACTGGAAAGCAATTCTCTCTGATTGACGGAATGCCCGTTGGAGTTAAGGACGTAATGGAAACTGCGGACATGCCCACGAGCCAAGGATCACCTCTGTTTGTCGGGATGGAGACTGGGCGCGACTGTGCCGCAGTTGTCGCCCTGCGTGAAGCAGGAGCAATTATGGTGGGAAAAACCGTCACTACTGAGTTTGCAGCAACCCATCCCGGAGTTACTCGGAATCCTTGGGACCTTGAGCGAACTCCGGGAGGATCTAGCAGTGGTTCAGCGGCGGCTGTGGGATCCGGCATGCTGTCAGGAGGAACCGGATCTCAGGTTATTGGCTCCATAATCCGTCCTTCCGGGTATTGCGGTGCATTTGGTTATAAACCCAGCGTTGGCGGTATCAATCGCGGTGGCAGTTTTGATGGCTTCAGCCAGAGCTGTACCGGAATGATTGCTGCGAGCCTAGCAGAGTGCTGGTTAATGACCCGAGAGATTACGTCGAGGACTGGAGGTGACGCTGGCTACACAGGCGTCATTGGTCCAATGGAATTACCGGCGGCGAAGAAACCAAAGAAAATCGCGATGCTTTATACGGCAGGATGGGGCAATGCCACGGACTGCGCAAAAGCTGAATGGCAGCGTGCGCGAGATACTTTTGAAGCGTCGGGGATAGCTGTTCAGGATCGTAGTAATAATGCTGAGGTTGAGGCCGTCGAACAGGCTATATTCAACGCGATGGAACTATCCATGAATATTAACGCTTGGGAGGGACGGTTTCCGCTAGATACCTATGAGCGAGACATGGATAGTTCGAAACTCAGCGAGAGTGCGCACAATCGCCTTAAGCAAGCACTATCAATGACCCAAGATCAGTTTTCAGAATTGCTCGTGGAAAGGGACCGTGTCCGTAATGTATACGCGGCGCTGAATGGACAATTCGATGTCTGTGTTACCTTGTCAGCCCCGGGGGCGGCGCCTCGGGGGCTGGAATGGACTGGCGATCCTTTATTTACGGTACCAACTTCCTTGGTCGGTATGCCAACGGTCACTCTGCCATTACTTCAAGATGAGGGTTTACCCCTCGGACTTCAGATCATTGGACATACAAACGCCGATGCGGATTTATTCGCCCACGCAGGTGGTATACTCAATTTATTCTGATGCTCTGGAGACGTTGCCATGAAGGCGATGATATTTAACTCTTTTGGTCCACCTGAGGTTCTGCATTACGAGGATCTCCCAGATCCAGTGCCTGGCGAAAATGATCTTGTCGTGGAGGTACATGCCGTCTCTGTAAATCGCGTCTTGGACGTCGAAATTCGTTCAGGTCGGGCCCCGCTTTACGGTGTTACTCCGCCCCATATTCCCGGCGTTGACCCATCTGGGATTGTTGTGGAAACCGGTTCGAACGTTACAGATTTCGCTGTGGGAGATCGTGTTTCGATTACATTAGGTATGCCGGATGGTGGCCGTTTTGGCATTGAATGTAATGGTGGCGCTGCGACGCTAACTGTCGCGCCGGCAGAATCGTGCGTGCTAATCCGCGATGAAGTCGGTTTTGCAGAGGCTACTGTTATCTCCCGTCACGGGCCAGTCGCCTACAACCTTCTGTTCAACATGGGTAATCTAAAGCCGGGGCAAACTGTTTTGATATTCGGGGCATCGGGCAATCTGGGTTCAATAGGGATCCAGTTGGCTAAGGCGGCAGGCGCGACTGTTATCGCAGCTGCGGGAAGCGCGGAACGGGCGGCGGTTGGGACTCGGCTGGGCGCCGATCATGCCATAAATTACGGCGCTGTAGATTTGGTCGAAGTAGTTAGCGAGTTGACGAACGGAGAAGGGGTAGACCTGTTCTATGATAATATCGCTAATCCAGAGGTTTGTCCGCTTGGTATCGAGAGTCTTAGAGATGAGGGACGCATGGTGACGGCAGGCGCGCATGGTGGGCCGATCATTCCAGTTAACATGGCTACAGTCTATTACAAACGATTAACTATAATGGGAAATCCACGAAGTAACGCTCAGGATGCTTTGCCATGCTTCGATGCTGCTGCGGACGGCAAGCTTAACGTAGTTATAGATCGTGTGGTTCCGCTCTCCGAAGCTCCAGCGATGCACGCTCTTCTTGAGAGCCCGGCCGGCAGCGGCGTTGGCAAGATTATTCTTAACCCAATGCTGGGTTAGGGGAAGTGTCCTATACTAGGCGCGAAGAGATGTTCGATTACATTTTATATTTAGTCCCCGATATTTCGGAGATTTTTACTTAAAGCCCCTCGGCTATTTGCAATGACCTCCTTAGTGTAAAGCGGCAGAAAAGGGTCGTAGAGCCAGCTAGCCAAGTTGATCTGAATATATAAGTAATGGGGAATGCATCTGTATTCCAGGCATCGACTATCTCTCTAAATTAATGGTTTCATAATGTGCTGCTGGTATCCCGGGCGCTGCGATAGTGCATCGACCCAGCGTTCGAGATGTGGATACTCCTCTCGTTTGATCGGCATATTAAACCAACGCCATGCCGCGATACCTAGAGGAATATCTCCCATAGTGAAGTTCTTGCCAGCCATAAAACGCTGATCTGAAAGTGTCTTGTTTATAATCGACATCTTCGCGGATAGTATTACCCTTCCATCCTCAATGGCCGCCATATCACGATCCTTTGGAATAGTACGAACCATACCCCGAAACACCGGGATCATTGCTGGGCTAACGGAGGTAACCTGCCAGTCCATCCAACGATCAGCAATCGCACGGATTTGGATGTCTTTAGGGTATAGACCGTGAGTATCGTGTTTGGCAGCGAGGTATCTAACGCAAGCATTCGACTCCCAGTTCACGAATCCGTTGTCAATAATCACAGGGACCAGACCATTGGGGTTCATCGCCATGAATTCTGGGGTTTCGTTTCGGCCGTATTTTCCACCGATGTCTTCTCGTTCAAACTCCAAACCTAGCTCAGCGCAGGCCCATAGAACCTTCATGACATTTGAAGAAGTGGCGCGCCCCAATATTTTCAGCATTTTAAAATTCTTGTTTGCTAGTGACTTCCCGATTATTCCCCACCGAGGCGCGACTGTCGACGACCAAGCCTCTTGAATCTATATTTCGTAAAACACGAGAAAACAAATGGTATCTCAATCTGAAACTCTCAAGATCGCAGGCACTGAGGTTGATGTGGAACGTCGTGGGAAGGGTCGACCACTTATGATTTTACATGGAGAAGATGGTTTTGAGGGCACTTTGCCCCTTGTAGACGATCTCGCCCAATATTTTGAGGTTTTCATACCCCATATGCCGGGCTTCCGAAAATCCACCTTACCCACGTTTATCCGGGGTATAGACGACGTTTCGTATGTCTGGCTTGATCTACTCGAACGCTTAGAATTGACGGCAGTCACGTTGCTAGGGTTTTCGGTTGGTGGTTGGCTGGCAATGGAAATGGCAACAAAAAACGCTTCCCGGATTGGGCGGATGGTTCTCACAGGTTCCGTCGGTATAAAATTTGGTGATGCTTATGATAGAGATATTGAAGACATCTATTTCTATACAACGGAGACTGTACGAAAACTAAGATTTCACATTGAGGAAAATGATCCTCATCGTGATTTGTCGAACCTGAATAAGAAACAGGCATTAGAATTGGCTAAGTCTCGAGAAGCCATCGCGAAACTTTGTTGGGAGCCGTATTTTCATACGCCCTCATTACTAAACCGGCTACATCGAATAGATATGCCAGTGCAAGTTGTATGGGGTGCAAACGACCGGATGACGTTGCCCAAGTATGGCCGCGCGATATCGAGGGCATTACCAAATTCCTGTTTTTCTTTAATCCGAGGTGCCGGGCATTTCCCGCATATTGAACAACCTGATCGATTTACCAATGTGCTTAATGATTTCTTTGCCGATACGAAGGGAAGTCCCTAATGGAATTCTATCACTTTACGGAATTTGCCTGGCCTCATCTACCGCCGGAAGAAGAGTTTACCTCAGCAAGACTTAACTTGCCCAGTAGCGTATACGACCCGCAGTTGGGCGCCGATCTATATAACATGTGTCTCGATCAGTATGTGCTTGCTGATGAACTAGGCCTGAATTGTATGGTCAATGAGCACCACCAGACGGCGACCTGTTTAAATTCGTCAGGCGTAGTGCCTCTATCTATCTTGGCTCGACAGACAAAGAATGCTCGGATCTTGATCCTCGGCAATCCTGCGGCCAACCTTGCTGATCCAATTCGGTGTGCTGAGGAAATGGCAATGATCGATAACATTTCCTATGGGCGTCTCGAGTGTGGTTTCGTTCGTGGTGTACCTTATGAGCTTTTTGCTTCCAACGGTAATCCGACCGAGACGAGCCAGCGTTTATGGGAATCCATTGAGCTCATACAGAAAGCTTGGACTACTCACCATGGTCCATTCAACTATGAAGGCAAATGGATGCATAAACGTCAGGTAAATGTTTGGCCTCGCCCTTATCAGGAGCCCCACCCGCCTATTTGGACGACCGGCGGCAGCGATCTCTCTCACGCCTGCCGGACGGTGGCACGCGGCTTTACATTTGCGATGTTCCTGACACCCGTTGAAAAGTTATCAGCAATGTTTAGGGGTGTTCGAAACTGGTGCCGAGACCAAGGTTTGCAGCGTCCGGCAGATGACAAATTCGCCTTTATGCCCCTTGTCGCGGTGGGAGAGACCGAAAAGGAAGCGCAAGATCTCATCGAGCGGGTATTCTGGTATGTTGTTAACAACAAAGCAGAACCGCAGCACCGGGCTCCACCTGGCTATGTCGAGACCAATCTATATGCTGACTTCTTGTCTGGCAGGTTTACAGGCGGGCGAACAGACGCAATTCGGAGGCAGGGCATGGAATTTTTCCGGAAAAATCATGTCGCGATCTATGGAACGCCAGAAAATGTGGTTAGCCAGATAAAGTCTCTCCACAGAAAGACCGGTGGTTTTGGACACCTTATCGCTATGATGCATGCTGGAGACATGGATTTCGACATCACAGCTAAAAACATGACGTTATTCGCCCAAAAAGTGATGCCCCACATTAAGGGCCTGGGCAGCGTCAGTAAAAAGTTTGGCCCTTTGGTGAAGCGAGGCGTAAAAAACGCGGCTTAACGGAACTTGTTTTAAACCTTCTAAGAAATTTGTAGGGCAGAATCGGGTTAAGGCCGGGTCGCTTAAGGCCGCAATAATACCGATCATGTCATCGCAGTGTTAACCCCCCATAATATCCCTGCGATTAAGGTCGAGGTTAAAAAGACATACAAGATATTGGCTCGTGTAATAAGATCGACCGGTGGTATGCCAAACATAGCAGCGCCCGTTGCGACGGTGAGGCTGCCGATAGAAATGCCGCTGCACAGACCCCATCCGACTAGTAAGGCTTGCATCAAGACCAGATCGGTTAGGCCCGTCGGGACACTTGTGAAGATGACTAGGAGAAATGTACCGGTAACAATAGCGTGAATTCCGAATAACCCGGCGACATTCATTGTCATGATGATAATAAGTATTACTGCCCATGCGGGTAGGACTACGGTATTGAGCCAATCGAGAAGCCCCATATGCGGTAACGCTGCTTCGAATACCGCTCCGAGTGTAGTAGATGATACCAAAATGGATGTTTCCGGCCCTATCCGGCCGATGCCCGATCCGGTTCTCCGTATAGCTATTTTAACATTACCCGATTTCGTGCTTAACACCGCAACTATACAGGGGATGGGAAGTACAAGGATGAGCGCTTCCAGCGTAGAAAGGTTGGTGGTGCCCGTCGCACCTACAACGAGCAGCGCGGCGCAGAATACAGGCATCGATACCGGCGCAAGTGAGCTGAGCGATCGCTTGAGTGTATTTATACCCCGATTACGATCGAAAAATAGTATCGATACCAAGATCGCGATAACGGTCAGCGCTAGGCCGAGAGTCATAACTTGCCACAGCGGCACGAGAGGCAGGTACTGACTTGCTACCGCCATGCCGACAATAAATGGTGACCAGAAAGGTACCGTCATCATACCTCGAATAGCGACAGTAAAAATATCTCGCCGCTCAGCGGCTGGTGCGTCTTTACCCATTATTGGCGCTAGCACTGCGAACACGCCAACCTGTAAAACCGTACCCATTAAATGGGTGCCGATCACGATGCCGCTATCGCGTTCTCGTGGTGGTAAAGCGCCAAACAACGCCCTGGCGTTTGTAATTTCAGGGCGCTGATCAGCCGCCGCGCGTAATAAAACAATTGTTGCGAGGAAAGCCGGAAATATAGAAGCCTTGGAGATACCTGCCGAGATAGCAGCCCACTGGTCGTGGCTCTGTGCTAGTATCAGCATCGCACCCAAAAGAAGGCCGCAAAGGATCATTGTATGACGAGGTAGGCGTGGCAGGCATGCTATTAAAAACACTACCAACGTGGCCATCATCGCTTCGTCAAGATATGGTAAGTGGATCAAAATATGCCCTGCCGCGAGAAGCCAAAGCGCACCGACGAGAAGGCTGAGAAATATATTCACTTTTTGTCAGGGTCTTCGATCGCCGTCTCTATTTCCATACAAAATTCGGGATTGATTGCCTCTAGGAGGTCGAGGCCTGACACCTCTGCTACGAAGCCATTGCAAGTAGTTTTAATTTTCAGCGGCATGAGATTTCCATCGGTCTTAGTTTTTTACTATTCTATCCATCTAACTAACTAAGGGACAATGGAGGCATAAAAGTGGCTAATAAGGATTTACGGAATTGGATCGATGAACTTGAAGCTAATGACCAACTCCAGCATGTGAGTGGCGCGGATCATCACGAGGAAATCGGGGCGATCGTTGATATTCACATGCATAAAATGACGAACCCTGCAGTAATGTTTGATAATATACCAGGTTTCCCAACCGGTAACCGTGTGCTTGCCAATATCCTGACTTCCGTCCCTCGCATTAACCTTGCGCTCGGAAAACCGGTGGATACTTCCGAAATCGAATTAGTGAATTACTGGCGAAAATATATGCAGGATCAACCGACCCATGCGCCCATTGAAGTAAATGGTGGACCATTGATTGAAAATGTATTTGAAGGTGACGCTATCGATATCACCACCATTCCTGCGCCTAAATGGCATGAGTTGGACGGGGGGTATTTTATCGGCACAGCCTGCATGGTCGTGATGAAAGACCCGGACTCCGGCTGGATTAATTATGGCGCTTACCGTGTGCAGGCACACGATTCCAAGACCGCCTCTGTCATGGTCTCTAAGGGTAAGCACGGTGATATTTTGATGCGTAAATATTTTGATCGCGGCGAGCCATGCCCGATCGCTGTGGTCGCCGGTATGCATCCGGCTTTATTTATGGTAGCCGGCCTTGAAATGCCGTACGGCAAGAACGAATACGATTGCGCCGGGGGTATAATTGGCGAAAGTGTAGAAGTCATCAATATGCCGAAAACAGGTCTCCCGGTCCCGGCCAACGCGGAAATAGCATTCGAGGGCTTTATCCATTCCGAAGACCTAGTCGACGAAGGCCCGTTTGGCGAGTGGCCCGGTTATTATGCTGGCGATATGCATCCGGAGCCTGCGATCCGCATCGAAACATTTATGCATCGCGATAATCCGGTTCTTTTAGGCGCTATTCCAGCGGTGCCACCAAATGACGATACGTTCTACCGTGGCACCTATCGATGCGGCGCGGTGTGGAACCAGCTTGAGGCGGCGGGAATACCAGAAGTAAAAGGTGTGTGGGCTCATGAAGCCGGTGGAAGCAGGATGTGGTTGACCGTGTCGATCGCTACCCAATACGGCGGACATTCTAAACAGGCAGGACTGATCGCGTCACAGTGCCACGCCGGCGCTTACGCAAACCGCTGGGTGGTGGTGGTTGACGAGGATATCGATCCGTCAAATATGAATGACGTGATATGGGCCATGTGTACGCGTTGTGATCCGAAGGATGGACTTGATGTTCTGAATGGTTGCTGGAGTACGCATCTCGATCCAATGAGCTATAGCCACGAGGACCGGCGTAATTCTAGGGTCGTGGTCGACGCGTGTATACCCTTCCGCGAAAAGGAGACTTTCCCGGCCGTAGCTAGGGCATCAAAGGAGCTAGACGATCGAGTTAGAGCAAAATTCGGAGACGTACTACCTGATGGTTCTTAGCTAATTAACTGGTCCGGTACTTTCACCTCGGGGGAGGCGTCCGTTTATGTAAATATTATATTTAGGTGTTGCTTAGTGCGGCTCTTGTTTTGTTAGTCGGGTATCACCTGCAAATGGTCTGGCCGATTCTATGCGGTAAATTTTAAGGTTATTTACTTCCGGAATGGGAGACCCAATTTTGCAAGAATCAGCGCTCTCAAAGCCCCCTCTAAAGATATTTATCTTGACGCTATCTCGAACGGGATTTGTTATAGGAAATGCCGGTTTCCGTTAAATTTACCGATGATTTTTTAACCAAACGTCGCAAAAATATGTCTGACACCTTAACAATATGTCGCCCGGACGACTGGCATCTTCATCTCCGGGATGGTGCGATCCTCTGCGCAGTGCTGCCCTACACAACAAAAGTTTTCGGTCGGGCAGTTGTTATGCCAAACCTGACGCCGGCGGTACTCACTTCGGCGGATGCTATTGCTTACCGTAAAAGGATTATCTCTGCGCTGGAGAGTCACTCTGATTTTGAACCCTTGATGACCGCATATTTAACTGACAGCACCGAGCCGGATGAAATCGTTCATGGATTCCGGGAGCGCGTGTTTACCGCTGCTAAGCTTTATCCGGCAGGTGCGACTACTAACTCCGATAATGGCGTTACGAATATCGAGAAGATTTCAGACGTGCTTGAGCGCATGCAACGGATTGGGATGCCACTTTTGGTACATGGAGAAGTTACGGATCCTGAGATCGACATTTTCGATCGGGAGAAGGTATTCATTGATCAGGTTCTAAAGCCTACTCTCGAACGGTTTCCAGAACTGAAGGTCGTTTTTGAGCATATTACCACCGAAGAGGCGGTTTCATTCGTTCGTCAGGCTGGCTCGAATGTGGGAGCGACTATCACTCCCCACCATCTCGTGATCAATCGTAACGCGATGTTTTCCGGTGGAATGCGACCTCACATGTACTGCCTCCCGATTGCAAAGCGCGAAAGACACAGGCTCGCTCTCCGGGCGGCAGCAACATCAGGTAATACATCATTTTTTCTCGGGACCGATTCTGCGCCGCATCCGGTCTCAGAAAAGGAGGCGGCCTGTGGTTGTGCCGGTATCTTCAATGCGCCAACAGCATTGGAAATATATGCCCAGGTTTTCGACGAGGAATATGCCCTCGATCACTTTGAAGCTTTCGCCTCTCTCAACGGGCCGGCTTTCTATGATTTAGCCACAAATAGAGATACGATAACTCTACGACGCGGCGCCCGACCAGCGGTTGCTCGATTTGAGGTTGCTGGTGAGGAGATCCAACCCTTTGACACCGGGAGCCCGATCGGCTGGTACGTCGAACGATAATGTGCGGTAGCGTCTAGTATCATTAACTTGGGTGTCGTACACCTGTTTTTAGGGCGTGATGCAGAAGGGGAGGCCGTAATGGTAAAAAAGCTCACACACTGGATTAATGGCAAGAATATCGAAGGTAAGTCTACCAGATTCGGTGATGTCTATGACCCAGCAACCGGGCAAGTTGAGTCTCAAGTCCCCCTCGCCTCAGAGAGTGAAATCGCCGGTGCCGTGCACGCTGCTAAGAAAGCATTGCCTGACTGGGCGTCGACACCGGCACTTACTCGCGCCAGGATTATGTTTAAGTACAAAACCTTGATAGAGGAAAACGCTGACGAACTGGCATCTATTATCACCTCTGAACATGGCAAAGTTCTGTCGGACGCTCATGGATCGCTGACACGAGGACTAGAGATCGTTGAATTCGCATGCGGGATTCCACAATTATTGAAGGGCGAGTTCACCGAGCAGGTAGGGAGGGGTATCGATGCTTGGACCATTCGTCAGCCACTAGGGGTGTGCGCTGGCATAACACCGTTCAATTTCCCTGCGATGGTGCCGATGTGGATGTTCCCAATGGCGATCGCTTGCGGTAATACGTTCATCTTGAAGCCATCTGAGAAGGATCCTTCCTGCGCACTTCGCTTGGCTGAGCTCGCCTCAGAAGCTGGGCTTCCGGATGGAGTCTTGAACGTTGTTAATGGCGATAAGGAAGCCGTCGATGCGATTCTGGCTCATCCCGAAATTTCCGCGATCAGCTTCGTCGGCTCCACGCCGATTGCAAAGTATATATATTCGACGGGAGCCGCTAACGGTAAACGCGTACAGGCACTAGGTGGTGCAAAGAATCATATGGTAATTATGCCTGATGCGGACCTTGATCAGGCGGCGGATGCGCTTATGGGTGCAGCGTACGGTTCAGCAGGCGAGCGCTGCATGGCCATTTCGGTTGCAGTCGCGATTGGCGATGCCGGTGACAAGCTGATGGATTTGCTTACGCCGAGGGTTGAGGCTCTGAAAATCGGACCCGGTTCCGACAACGACATGGATATGGGGCCATTGATTACCGGCGATCACTTGGAAAAAGTTACACAATATGTTGGCCTAGGAGTTAAGGAAGGGGCGGATCTCGTTGTTGATGGTCGTGATTATTCATTGCCAGGCTATGAAGAAGGTTTTTTCATTGGTGGCTGTCTTTTCGACAACGTCACAACAGATATGCGCATATACCGGGAAGAGATTTTTGGTCCAGTCCTATCTGTTGTACGTTCGTCTGAATTCGACAATGCCGTTCAAATTATTAATGAACATGAATTCGGTAACGGCGTATCAATTTTTACTCGTGACGGCGATGCCGCTCGAGAATTCACCCAAAGAATAGAGGTGGGGATGGTTGGGGTTAACGTTCCAATACCCGTGCCGATGGCTTTCCATTCCTTCGGTGGGTGGAAAAGTTCTCTATTTGGCGACATTCATATGCACGGGCCCGAGGGGGTACGGTTCTATACCCGGCAGAAGGCGGTCACATCCCGGTGGCCCACTGGAATCCGGTCTGGAGCCGAGTTTACAATGCCCACGATGGAATAGAATTATAGTGTGCGATACGCCGGTATAAAATTAGTTTATCGCCATTCTTAAAGGCGTTGAAAATTGTCAGTTTAATTGAACGTAAGTGGTCTATGTGACTAATTTGCCAACGCCGGGGTCATCCGTAGGATCCTACCTTCGCTCTCATCTACTGCGTATACGGCACCGTCTGGACCTACTTCTACGTCGCGAATTCGGTTGCCTATTTGATTGAGCAGGCGTTCTTCACTTACGATTTTATCGCCGTCGAGTTCTACTCGTACGACAGCGCCTGCTCGCAATCCTGCGATCAGCAGGTTACCCTTCCAGGCGGGAAAAAGATCAGAATTATAAAACGTCATACCACCTGGTGCGATAACAGGTGTCCAAGTGTTTATTGGTGGTTCGATACCCTTCATAAATTTCTTTCCGGCGCCTATTGGCTCTCCGGAATATTCGTTGCCGTGGGAAACGAGCGGCCAGCCATAATTTCCGCCGGCGGTGATGATGTTTAGTTCGTCTCCTCCCCTGGGACCATGTTCTATTGCCCATAGCT
The DNA here is from genome assembly GCA_002295635.1 of Alphaproteobacteria bacterium UBA830. GTDB lineage: Bacteria > Pseudomonadota > Alphaproteobacteria > MPNO01 > UBA830 > UBA830. The sequence continues at coordinate 41,678 of DBHK01000001.1, forward strand.
TTCCGGTCTCCGGATGAATATCGGCGCCTTGAATGTTTCGGTGGCCGTATGACCAGATTTCAGGGCGCGTCTTTGGTTTTTTAATAAAGGGATTGTCCTCAGGAACACCTCCGTCGACGGTCAGCCGGATAACTTTACCTACGTGGCCACCCAAATCTTGCGCCAGATTTCGATCACCTAAATCTCCGGTTGTGACGAATAAATTACCATCCGGCGCGATAAGAACGCGGGAGCCAAGATGTCGTCCACTACCTACTTCGGGCGACTGACGAAAGAGAACTCTAACATCATCCAATTGGGAATCGTCCAGACGGAGCTTGCCCCGCAACATAGCTGTATAGATCCGTCCTTCGGATGATCTCTCACTGTAAGTTAAGAATAATAAACGGTTTTTTCTAAATTCGGGGTGTAACATTACATCCAAAAGTCCACCTTGGCCGACATTTGCAACCTTGGGGGTCCCCATAATTGCCGGAGATATTTTACCGACCTTGTTGACGATCCGTAGGTTCCCCATCTTTTCAGTAAATATCATTCGTCCGTCAGGCAGAAAATCGATAGCCCATGGAGATTTAAGACCCTCTGCTACTGTTTCCACAGTTATCGTGCCGGTTTTTGTCATTACTGTAACGGCGGATATTGCCATATTGGATGTAGCGACGAGGACAAAAATTATCCCGATAAAAAAATTTAATTTCAAAGGTCTCTTTCTCCTGAGGGTAAAATATATTTTTCTTATATATAAAGTTTCCTTTATTTTCCGGGAAACCGACTCGTACTTAGGACTCCTTGCACATGAATGCCATTGTTCTCCACGTAGAATTAACCCTTAATCCAGGGCATAGGGACGCTTATCTTGCTCGTGCGTTACAGCATCGGGATAACGTTCGCACAAACGAGCCGGCCTGGCAGCGGTTTGAAATCTCTATTGCGGAAGAAAATCCAAATCTTATCCGATTGTATGAAGTCTACGCAGATGAGGCGGCGGTAAAGCATCATATGCAAACCGCTTATATGGTCTCCTATCGAGAGGATACCGCCCGAATGATCGCGGATAGGAAGTTGACCCGAGCTCAAATGGCCCACGATTAAATATTTTATTATAACCCATTATTGAAAACCGATGCGTGATTTTGAATGCACACCGCGTTGGCGTGCCGGGATTACATTTTCGATATAAAACCCCATCCGGTCTGTGAACTAGAAGTATACCAGTTCCTTATCGGAGACGAATATCTATCCGAGGATCCGGTAATATGCGGCTCGATTTTTTACGCCAGTT
>DBHK01000018.1:0-42851 GCA_002295635.1 Alphaproteobacteria bacterium UBA830
AAGAAGCTCCGACGGAAGAATCTGTAGCCGAAGAAGCTCCGGCTGAAGAAGCTCCGGCTGAAGAGGCCTCGACCGAGAAGACCGATGAGGAAGCAGAGAAGAAGGGGGGCTGAAACTGTCTGTAGCGCGATCCTTCGGCGGGCAGCGCGGCGGGAACGTCACGGCGGTCGCCTCATCGGCGCGGGTCGAGGGTGCTGCTAATCCGGATCGCATATGTGTTGGAGCTATCGCGGGCGCACACGGTCTTAGTGGTTTGGTCCGAATTAAGCCGTTCACAGACCTAGCGGAAAACGTTGCCGCTTACGGCGCAGTGTCGGATGAGCTAGGAAGCAAAAGGTTTAAAATCCGGGTCGAAGGGTTTCGGGGTGGGATGGTGATTGCGGCGCTAGACGGGGTGTCGGACCGAAACGCGGCGGAGGCGCTTAAAGGCCTTCGGCTATACGTCTCAAAAGACGCGTTGCCGAAGTTAGATGATGACGAATTCTATCATGCGGATCTTCTCGGATTGGAGGTTATGCATAATGGGAGCAAGATTGGGACAGTTAGGTCGATTATCCCGGCCGGAGCCGGCGATGTGCTGGAAATCGATTGCGGACCAAGGAAGGAAAACCTGCTGGTGCCGTTCACGAGATCGGCAGTGCCGAAAATCGATATCCGGACCGGACGACTTACCGTCGATCCACCCGAAGGGATCGAAGGAAGCTCGGGATCAAATAGAGAGGACGAGACAAAAGAGTGAGTGAAGAGCGAAAAATATGGACGGCGAAAGTGCTGACGCTGTTCCCGGAGATGTTTCCGGGGCCGCTCGCCCATTCGCTCGCTGGCAAGGCATTAGGCCGTGATAAGTGGTCACTAGAACCCATCGATATCCGAGAATATGCGCTTGGAAAACACCGAAAAGTCGACGATGCGCCATTCGGCGGAGGCGCCGGAATGGTGATGCGAGCTGATGTGGTTGATGCGGCGATCAAAGACGTGGCGGTCGCGGATGCGCCGCTGATCTATCTGACGCCACGCGGTAAAAGATTCGACCAAGCATATGCGAGAGAGCTTGCGGCAGGGCCAGGGGCGATACTAATTTGTGGACGTTACGAGGGTATCGACCAGCGTGTTCTTGACGCCCGGAGCGTCACCGAAATCAGTCTAGGCGATTTCGTACTGTCGGGTGGGGAACCGGCCGCCCTTGCAATAATTGATGCTAGCGTGCGCCTTTTGCCCGATATAATGGGTGCGGAGGCCTCGCTCGAAGACGAGAGCTTTGACCGGGGATTGCTCGAATATCCCCATTACACGCGGCCAGCCGAGTGGTGTGGTCGCAAAGTACCGGAGGTTCTGCTTTCCGGTCATCACGAGAATATCTGTGCCTGGCGAACCGAACAGGCCGAGATTGCAACACGGGAACGTCGGCCAGATCTTTGGAAACGGTACCGACAAAACCTGCAGAACCAGAAGGAAAATTACTATGAACGTGATTGAACAAATTGAACAGGGAGAAATCGAGCGTTTGGTTGCCGAGCGTCCGGTACCAGAATTCGCCCCCGGAGATACGGTCCGCGTCCACTACAAAGTGGTGGAGGGAACTCGTGAGCGCGTTCAAGTCTATGAAGGTGTAGTAATTGCTCGAACCGCTAAGGCGCTGAATTCCTCATTTACAGTGCGTAAGATTTCATATGGTGAAGGTGTGGAACGGGTTTTCCCGCTTTACAGCCCGCGCATCGAGAAGATCGAGGTTGTTCGCCGCGGCGCAGTCCGTCGCGCTAAGCTCTATTACTTACGATCACGTAGGGGAAAGTCGGCGCGGATCGCCGAAAAGGTTGATCGACGCTTTGGAGCTGCGGCTGTTAGCAAGAACGATGCGCCTGCGACAGCGGCCGAAGCGGTCGAAATGCAGGATGAGGCGATGGAGCAGATCGCTCCTGAGCCGGAGAACGTAGCACCAGCCGAAGCAGAGAATAACAGCGGCGAGCAGAAAGAATCCTGAACGTCTATTTGCAATAGATTGGGGTGAAAAGTAAAAAATGGCCGAAATAAAAACACTTTTCGACAAGATCTGGGACTCTCACTTGGTCGAGGAAAAGGATGACGGCACCTGCATTCTGTATATTGATCGTCAGATTATTCACGAGATCACCAGCGCTCAGGCGTTTGATGGCCTGCGTGAAAACAATCGGCCAGTTCGGGTTCCAGACGCTCATCTTTTGGTTGCGGATCACAACGTTCCAACCGCCGGCAGAGCCGACGGGATAGAGAATGAACAGTCCCGCATACAGATCGAGCTTTTGGAGAAGAATGCGAGGGAATTTGGTCTCCCCTTCATAGATTTTTTGGACGTCCGTCAGGGAATTGTCCACGTGATCGGCCCGGAACAGGGCTTCACTCAGCCTGGTCTGACACTGGTGTGTGGCGATTCACACACCGCCACACATGGTGCACTGGGGGCACTGGCTTTCGGAATCGGTACCTCTGAAGTCGAGCATGTACTTGCGACCCAGACCCTTTTGCAAAAACCATCGAAAAACATGCGGATCACCGTCAACGGCGAGCTGCGTGACGGCGTGACTGCTAAAGACGTTATCCTTGCAATCATAGGAAAAATTGGAACTGCCGGGGGCACCGGTAGCGTCATCGAATATGCAGGCAGCGTCATCGAAAATATGTCGGTAGAAGGGCGTATGACAGTTTGCAACATGTCAATCGAAGCCGGGGCACGTGCAGGCATTGTAGCACCTGATCAGAAGGTGTTTGACTATCTTAAAGGCCGGCCCATGGCCCCTAAGGGCGCCGCGTGGGAGCAGGCGGTAGAGTACTGGAAGACGCTTAAATCCGATTTTGGGGCAAGCTACGATATTGAGGTCGAGCTGGACGCCATGGATATCGAGCCTTACGTCTCTTGGGGAACCAGCCCCGAAATGGTTGGACCGATTGGTGGCGTGGTTCCCAATCCCACAGATATTGACGACGAGGCAAAACGGCAAACTATCGAAGGTGCCCTTGACTATATGGATATTAAAGCCGGGATGAAGCTGACTGACATCCATATTGACAAGGTGTTTATTGGTTCATGTACCAACTCTCGCATTGAGGACCTCCGCGCGGCCGCTCTGGTTGCGAGGGGTCGGAAAGTGGCGGATGGAGTTTACGCCATGGTTGTGCCCGGTTCCGGTCTCATAAAGGAACAAGCAGAGTCGGAAGGCTTGGATGCGATCTTTACAGAGGCCGGCTTCGATTGGCGGGAGCCAGGATGTTCCATGTGTCTTGGCATGAATGGAGATATGTTGGAGCCAGGTGAACGTTCGGCATCTACCTCGAATCGAAATTTTCAGGGTAGACAGGGTCCGGGTGGGCGGACTCATTTGGTAAGTCCAGCTATGGCAGCGGCTGCCGCAGTGACCGGTCACCTCGCAGACGTACGAGAATTGAGTGACAGCGCTGGGGAATAAGAGAGAAAGAATATGAAAAAATTCCAAACTTTTTCGGGTGTTGCCGTACCTATGGCTGATCACAATATAGACACCGACAGAATTATCCCTGCCCGGTTCTTAAAAACGATCAAGCGCACTGGCCTTGGAGTAAATCTTTTTAATGACGTCCGCTATAATGAGGACGGTTCAGAAAAAAAGGACTTCATTCTCAATCAGCCACAGTATCGTAATTCTGAAATATTAGTAACTGGAGACAATTTCGGTTGCGGCTCGTCTCGTGAACATGCGCCGTGGGCGATCACTGATTTCGGAATTAAATGTGTGATTTCGACTTCGTTCGCTGACATTTTCTTTAACAACTCGTTCAAAAACGGCCTTTTGCTAATTAAGGTCTCGGCTGAGCAACGTGATGCTCTACTGGAAGATGCCGCTCATGGGGAGAATGCCCGGGTCGGAATCGATTTGGAGAACCAGAAAATCGCTCGCCCGGACGGCGAGGAGATCGCCTTCGAAGTTGATCCATTCCGCAAGCACTGTTTGCTGGAGGGGCTCGACGATATCGGTATCACACTGCAATCGGATGATAAAATTTCTTCGTTTGAGGAAAATCAGAGACGGTCTATGCCGTGGATGCAGGGTGCGCGGGTCTAAATATCAAAAAGCTAAGGAGAGCCGTAAAATGGCTGCCAACAAGAAAATACTCATGCTGCCTGGTGATGGAATTGGCCCAGAGGTCATGGGTGAAGTCCGCCGTCTCATAGACTGGATGGATAAGCGACGTTCGGTCACGTTTGATGTGACCGAAGACTTGGTGGGGGGGGCCGCCTACGAGAGTCATGGCGCCGCTATAAGTGATGACACGATGGAAGTTGCAATTAATTCCGATGCGGTTCTATTCGGTGCGGTTGGAGGTCCTCAGTGGGATAATATTGGTTTTGACGTTCGCCCAGAGGCGGGGTTGCTTCGGCTACGGAAGGATATGGATCTATTCGCTAACCTTCGACCAGCAATCTGTTTCGACGCGTTGGCCGATGCGTCAAGTTTAAAGACGGACCTAGTGGGTGGGCTTGACATACTTATAGTCCGTGAATTGACCGGTGGGGTCTATTTTGGCGAACCACGTGGAATTGAAGAACTGCCCGATGGCCAGCGGCGAGGCGTTAATACGCAGGTTTACACGACTGAGGAAATCCGCCGCGTATGCCGTGTCGCTTTCGATCTGGCAAAGAAGCGTAATAATCGAGTCTGCTCCGTCGAGAAAATGAACGTCATGGAATCAGGTATTTTATGGCGCGAGGAAGCAACTTGGGTCCACGACAACGAGTTCAAGGACGTTGATTTGTCGCATATGCTTGCTGATAACTGTGGGATGCAGCTGGTGCGCGACCCGAAGCAGTTTGACGTAATCGTTACTGATAATTTGTTTGGCGATATGTTGTCTGATGTTGCCTCAATGCTTACGGGCTCTCTCGGCATGTTGCCTTCGGCCTCATTGGGCCCGGCAGATGAGTCTGGCAGACGCCCGGCGCTTTACGAACCAGTTCATGGCTCGGCGCCTGACATCGCGGGCCAAGGTAAGGCCAATCCACTAGCAATGATCCAGTCCTATGCCATGATGCTCCGCTACTCATTTGACATGGCGGAGGATGCCGACTTGGTTGATAAGGCCGTGTGTAACGTACTCGAATCTGGTTTGCGGACCGGTGACATAATGCAGGATGGTATGAGGTTGGTTTCCTGCGAACAGATGGGCGAGGCGGTCACGGCGGAACTAGATAAGATCGCCGCGTAAATGATCACTTCAGCCTGCCCGATTAGAGGCAGCGTCGTTTGAATTATTACACAGAATCTTGAACGCAAAGACCTCTAACAAGTAAGCGACGGTGAGATCTCTGAGTATACGGAAAGACAAAAATAATGGGTTACACAGTTGTGGTAGCTGGCGCCACAGGAAATGTCGGTAGAGAAATGTTAGGAATTCTGGCGGAGAGAAAATTCCCGGCGGACAAGGTGGTAGCACTCGCTTCTTCACGCTCAGTCGGTCGCGAGGTTTCGATGGGCGGAGATGTCATCCTGACCGTCCAGGATCTAGCACATTACGATTTTTCAGATGCCGATATCGCATTATTTTCGCCGGGTTCTAAAGTTTCTGCGGAGCAGGCGCCGCGTGCTGCAAAGGCGGGTTGCGTGGTGATTGATAATTCGTCTCATTTCCGGATGGATCCTGATGTTCCGCTGGTAGTGCCGGAGGTTAATCCGGAAGACTTAGAATGGCATACCAAGCGTAACATTATTGCCAACCCAAATTGTTCTACCATCCAGATGGTTGTTGCGCTTAAGCCGCTACACGACATTGCTAAAATCAAGCGTGTGTCGGTTTCCACCTATCAGTCCACGTCGGGGGCAGGGAAAGCAGCGATGGACGAGCTATTCAACCAGACCCGTGGTATTTTTGTTAATGATACGAAGGAACACGAACAATTTACAAAGCAGATAGCGTTCAACGTGATTCCCCATATTGACGTCTTCGTCGATGATGGCGCGACTAAGGAAGAATGGAAGATGACGGTGGAGACGCGGAAAATTCTAGACAAGGATATTGCGGTGCAAGCGACCTGCGTGCGCGTCCCGGTATTCATTGGCCATGGCGAGTCCGTTAATATCGAATGCAATGAGGCAATCGACGAGGATGAAGCCAGAGATGTCCTTCGAGAGGCCCCTGGCGTGGTGGTGGTAGACCATCGGGCCAATGAAGGTTATGTCACTCCGGTCGAGTGTGCAGGTGAAGACGCAGTGTATGTCAGCCGAATTCGTAAAGACACGACCGTTAAGCATGGCCTTTCAATGTGGGTGGTGTCCGACAACTTGCGAAAGGGCGCGGCTCTGAATTCGGTACAAATTGCTGAAATGCTAGCTCGCAAAAAACTGATTTAGATTCCTGACGGCCAATAAGATTTTCTGGTTACGGCTCGAAAGCGGAACCTACGTCATAAGATAATTGCGAGTAGAAAATCCACTCTCTGAGATCCCGATCAAAAACTTGACGGTGCAAGATGGTTAGGAAACTGCAAATAACCAAAAATTAATTGAGGCGTCGGGCCCGCAAGTCGTGAAACCTACATTATGTGTCCCGCGAAGACACACCCGACGCCCCAAGAGCCGGTAAAGGCCCGTGGACGCGAGGGTTAATCGGCGTTGACCCATATCCGTCAGCGGCGCCCTTGGCTATACGCCGCAATCGTCTGGCAGTCGGACCAAAAGGTATTGTATGCCAATCGGTAACAATGCCGCTTACACTCTCACGTTTGGAGATGATCCCTTCGGGAAATTCGTGGCGCAATGACCAAACCAACGTTTATTGATATTTCTTGTGCATAAATGAATTTCGGGTACACAAATTTTCCACACGCTTATCCACAGAGAGAATTTTGGGCATAAAGCGTTTGTAGCCGGGCGGCGAACAGTAGCTCAGATTGACTTGGCTAATTCATCAGCGTAAACCGAAAGCGCTGAAAAAACGTATCAGACTTCATCCTTAACGAGTACGGAAATAGGAATGTGCCCATGGCGAGTCCAAATCGCCCTCTGTCACCCCATCTGCAGGTTTATAAGCCGCAACTAACCTCTGTCATGTCTATAATGCATCGCGCGACAGGGATTGCGCTTGCCGGTGGGACCTTTCTGTTAGTGTGGTGGCTAATTGCTGCTGCAACGGGGGAGGGTGCCTTTAACAACGTGCAGGCATTCACCGCCTCCTTGTTCGGGAAGATATTACTTTTTGGATGGTCCTACGCTTTGTTTTATCATCTTTGCAATGGAATCCGGCACTTGTTTTGGGATGCTGGAAAGGGCTTTGGTCTGACCGACGCCTATAGGAATGGCTGGATGGTTGTTGCTGTATCGATCTCCCTCACTATCATCGCTTGGGTCTGGGGCTATGCGTCGATGGGAGCGTTGTAATGAGCGTTCGTTCTCCGCTGGGAAACACTCGAGGATTGAGTTCCGCAGTATTGCATTGGTGGGCGCAGCGCCTGACCGCAGTTGCGTTAGTCCCTCTTGTAATTTGGTTCGTAGCCTCAATCTGCGCCATGGCCGGCGCAGATTATAGCGTCTTTCGGGAGTGGATCACTACGCCTATTGTCGCGGTTCTGCTTGTACTGCTGACAGTTGCAACTTTCCATCATGCACAGCTTGGAATGCAGGTTGTCTTTGAAGACTACGTGCACACAGAATGGCTGAAGATCGCTTCCATTGGGCTTGTTAAGCTAGTAGCGATCGGTTTAGCCGTAGCTACAATTTTTTCGATACTTAAAATAGCCATCGGCTAACTTGGAAGCAGACCTCCACGAATTGGCACAGGAACGCTATGAATACTAACGCATACGAAATCATTGACCATACTTACGATGTAGTTGTCCTCGGGGCCGGTGGCGCCGGTCTTCGGGCGACATTCGGCATGGCGATAAAGGGGTTGAGTACTGCCTGCATAACAAAAGTATTTCCCACACGTAGCCATACGGTTGCGGCGCAGGGAGGCATCTCCGCAGCCCTCGGTAATATGAGTGAGGACGATTGGCGCTGGCATTTTTATGATACTGTCAAAGGTGCTGACTGGCTCGGGGATCAAGATGCCATCGAATACATGTGTCGCGAGGCCATTCCGTCGGTGCTCGAGCTTGAACATTATGGGGTTCCGTTTTCTCGCACCGAAACTGGTGAAATCTATCAACGACCGTTTGGAGGTATGACAACCAAATATGGCGAGGGGCCGCCCGCGCAGCGTACAGCTGCGGCCGCTGACCGCACCGGACACGCCATCCTACATACTCTTTACCAGCAGTCTCTCAAACACGATGCTGAGTTTTTTATCGAATACTTCGGTATAGACCTCATCATGGACGAGGATAACATCTGCCGCGGGCTTCTAGCGTGGAATCTTGACGACGGTACTATTCATAGATTCCGCGCCAATTTGGTAGTGATGGCAACAGGCGGATACGGTCGCGCGTATTTTTCTTGCACTGGCGCGCATACTCAAACCGGTGATGGTAATGCGATGGCGCTGCGCGCCGGGTTCCCCTGCGAAGACATGGAGTTTATTCAGTTCCACCCCACTGGGATATTTGGGGCGGGTTGTCTAATAACCGAGGGGGTCCGTGGTGAGGGTGGCTACCTTACTAATTCGCAAGGCGAACGTTTTATGGAACGTTATGCGCCATCGGTTAAGGATCTGGCATCGCGGGACGTGGTCGCTCGGGCGATGACAATGGAAATCCGTGATGGAAATGGTGTAGGTGCTGACGCTGATCATATTCATCTTCACATTGAACATCTCGACGCAAACGTTATCAATGAGCGCTTGCCCGGAATTTCGGAAACAGCACGTATTTTTGCAGGTGTAGATGTAACTAAAGAGCCAATCCCAGTATTGCCAACGGTACATTATAATATGGGCGGTATCCCTACTACGCATCAAGGGGAAGTGGTTGCTCCGGTAAATGGAAACTCGGAGGCTATTAGGCCTGGTTTAATGGCCATTGGCGAGGCTGCCTGTGTGTCGGTACATGGTGCAAATCGCCTAGGATCAAATTCTTTGCTCGATTTGGTTGTATTTGGGCGGGCCGCTGGAGAACGAGCTGCTGAAATCATTGAGCCAGGCCAAAGCCAGCCGGAACTTCCAAAGGGTGCTGGCGAGAAGGCTCTAGATCGTTTCGATATGCGGCGCTTTACAAAAGGCACCACCGATACCTCTGAATTAAGGCTGGAAATGCAGCGAACCATGCAGGCACATTGTGCCGTATTTCGAACTGGGGATTTGATGAAAGAAGGCAGAGAGAGGCTTACCTCTCTGTGGTCTAAAAATGATGACATCAAAGTTAATGATACATCTCTAATATGGAATTCGGATCTTGCTGAAACTCTTGAATATGACAACTTGTTAGCACAATCGGTGGTTAGTTTGGACAGCGCAATCAACCGCAAAGAGAGCCGAGGGGGGCATGCGCGGGAAGACTGTCCTGATCGCGATGATGAAAATTGGATGAAACATACGTATGTATGGCTGAATGATGACGGCACGTCGCGAATTGACTACCGCCCAGTCCACACCAATACCATGTCCAATGACGTGGAGCCCGTTCCGCCAAAAGAGCGCGTTTATTGAGGAAGGTCATATGGCTGAATTTTCACTTCCCGCCAATTCAAAAATCCGTAAAGGTTCCGTCTGGGCTCCGCCGGAGAGTGCCAAAAAAGCGAAAACATTTCGCATTTATCGGTGGAATCCTGATGACGGTAAAACGCCGCAGGTCGACACCTATACTATCGACATGGACGATTGCGGGCCAATGGTCCTTGATGCAGTAATCAAGATTAAAAACGAGATTGATTCTACCCTGACATTCCGACGCTCCTGCCGAGAGGGGGTCTGTGGGTCTTGTGCAATGAACATCGACGGCACTAACACGCTAGCATGTACAAAATATATCGAAGAAATTAAAGGTGATGTAAAAATATATCCTCTTCCTCACATGCCGGTAGTAAAGGACCTAGTTCCAGATCTAACTCAGGTGTATGCACAATATCGGTCTATTGAGCCTTGGCTAAAATCCGATACACAGCCTCCCCCTGGGAAGGAACGTCTTCAATCTCCGGAGGAGCGAAAAAAATTGGATGGTATGTGGGAATGCATACTGTGTTTCTGCTGTTCGACCAGCTGTCCCAGTTACTGGTGGAACGGTGACAGATACCTTGGTCCAGCGATCTTGTTGCAGGCAAATCGCTGGCTTCAAGATTCCCGAGACGAAGCTAACGGTGAACGGCTGGACGAACTAGAAGACCCTTTCAGGCTCTATCGCTGTCACACTATCATGAACTGTACCAAGACCTGTCCTAAAGATCTTAACCCCGCGAAAGCGATTGGCGAGATTAAGCAGGCAATGGTGGCCCGGCGTTAACGAGAAAAACAGACCAACCGTATAAAATTGTTCTGTATTAATCAATGATAGATAAAATCTACTGAATCCATCCCCCTTTCATGGTGAACATAAATTATCCTGCTAAAATCATAGGCAAGACGGCTTGGTTGGTGGCGGTCTAGTTTTCTGTCGAATATTGCAACTCCGCTATATCGTGTTATTGAATCTCCAATCCATGCTGCGTTTTGTCTAATATGTCCGAATTCACACACTCCAGAGCCCCGCTGAATGCCTATCTGGAAATGATTGCTGATGGAAGAGTGCACCGAGACCCTGCACAGCTGTTTGCTTTGGCAAGACTACAAACTCTATGGCATGAACTTTTAGAATATGAATCGTTTAACCGCGAAGGCAGTTGGTTGGGACGGTTTGCTTTGACCCGACGGAATGCGGCGCGTGCTCCGCAAGGGCTGTATCTATATGGTCCGGTTGGACGAGGCAAATCTATGCTCATGGATATGCTCTATGATTCAGTCCCAAGTAATCGCAAACGGCGGGTCCACTTCCATGAATTTATGCTGGAAGTTCACAAAACTATGCACGAAAGGCGGAAGAAGGACGGGAAGATACAGGACCCACTTCCAAAAATTGCTAAGGTAATTGCAAAAGAAACTTGGTTCGTCTGCTTCGATGAATTTCAAGTCGACAATATTGCGGACGCTATGATCTTGGGTCGTCTGTTCGAAACTCTATTCGAAGAGGGTGTAGTGTTCGTCGCAACTAGTAACACTCATCCCGACAATCTTTATAAAGGAGGTTTGCAGCGTGACCGTTTCCTACCATTTATCGACGTTCTCAAGCGTAAAATTGATATCGTATCACTAGATGCGGAGCGAGATTATCGACGCGATCGCCTCGTGGATATGGGGGTATACTTTTCCCCCCTCGGGCCGGATACGGATGCGGCCGTGGATTTGGCCTTTGCAGCACTGACCGACAATTCGGTGGGATCTGCAGAGGAAATCTCCGTCATGGGCCGGATTATTCAAGTGTCGCAAGCGGCGAAAGGTGTTGGTCGGTTTCAGTTTTCTGACCTTTGCGGAAAGCCTTTAGGCGCCCCAGATTACTTGGCTATAGCGAATACTTATCACACCGTAATCCTAGAAAATATCCCGACGCTTCCTCCTGCCAAACGAAACGAGGCTAAGCGCATGGTCACTTTGATCGATGCGCTCTATGAGGCGAGAGTGAATATGGTGGTGTCGGCGGCTGTAGAACCCGACGAGCTTTGCACGGAGGGAGATACCGCGGTGGCGTTCGAGCGGACGGCCTCACGTCTTATCGAAATGCAGTCAGAAGAATATATTCAGACCCACAGTCGGTCTTAATGGCCGTATCGTCCTGAGTATGTCATATGAAATCCTTACTTCCCGCCCCACCTAAATCATAGTTACAGCGTGTTTTGATGGTGTTCACACCGTGAACAAACTTTGATTCTTTCTCTTGCCCTTATAATTCAACGGCGCTAGAAAACCTACGGTCCGGCAGTTCTCTGGCGGACGGTAAACCTTTTTCAAAACAGCCCCGGAAATCTCCATGGCCCGTAGTAAAATCGCCCTTATCGGCGCCGGCAATATTGGCGGCACACTCGCACATCTAGCAGGATTAAAAGATCTAGGTGACATAGTCCTATTTGACATAATGAAAGGGACCCCGCAGGGGAAAGCTCTCGACCTTGTTGAATCATCCCCGGTCGAAGGGTTTGACTCCCGTATAACCGGCACCAATTCATATGCGGGCATCAAGGGGGCAGATGTTATTATCGTTACTGCCGGTATCCCGAGAAAGCCTGGGATGAGTCGGGATGACTTGATCGGTATCAACTCTAATGTGATGAAACAGGTCGGCGAAGGCATAAAGAAATATGCGCCAGATGCTTTTGTTATCTGCATCACTAACCCGCTTGACGCCATGGTATGGGCGTTACAAAAACACTCTGGCTTACCCGCAAAAAGGGTGGTCGGAATGGCGGGCATATTAGACAGCGCACGTTTCCGCTATTTTCTTGCCCAAGAATTCAATGTATCGGTCGAAGACGTCACAGCGTTTGTGCTCGGCGGCCATGGTGATACCATGGTTCCTTCTGTGCGATATTCCACTGTTGCAGGGATCCCGCTGCCTGATTTAATAAAGATGAAGTGGACAACGGCAAAGCGTTTAAATGAAATCGTTCAACGTACGCGTGATGGCGGTGGTGAAATAGTAGGCCTTCTTGGGAACGGCTCCGCTTTCTATGCGCCAGCCTCGTCGGCGATTGCCATGGCCGAGTCCTATTTAAAGGATAAGAAACGGGTTTTACCCTGTGCTGCTAAGCTTAACGGAGAGTATGGAGTTAAAGGCCTTTATGTTGGCGTGCCGGTTGTTATTGGCGACAAAGGAATCGAGCGCATCGTTGAGGTAAAGTTGGACGCAATCGAGCGGCGCCAGTTCAACAAATCGGTCAAGGCGGTTGAAGGACTCGTCGAGGTCGTAAAGAAAATGGAACGTGGCGGTGCGAAGAAGGGTAAGTAGCGCCTCATGATTCTGTTCGGCGGGCAGTCCGAGTTCCCTTAATGGCGGCCTAGATTTTTGTAAAAGTTGCCTCAAAAACACTTTTCCCTTTTTTATGTGGCCTAGGAGCATATAGATTCAACATGAATATTCATGAATATCAGGCAAAGCAGTTACTCGCCAAATACGGCGTCGCGGTTCCGCGTGGTGGGGTAGCCTACACCTCCGATGAGGCCGCAAAGGTTGCCGAAGACCTCGGCGGAGAAATTTGGGTGGTTAAGTCGCAGATTCACGCTGGTGGGCGAGGGGCAGGCCGGTTTAAGGATGATTATAGCGAAAAGGGAGGCGTCCGTGTCGTCAAGTCTCTAGACGACGTCCGCGAGAACGCCAAAAATATGCTGCACAAGGTTCTGGTCACAAAACAGACCGGTGATGAGGGAAAGGAAGTTAAGCGCGTCTATATAGAAGAGGGATGCGATATTGTGCGCGAGCTATATCTCGGGATTCTGATCGACCGAGCAACCAGTCGTATAACTATTATGGCGTCCACAGAGGGTGGCATGGAGATCGAAGAGGTTGCCGAGGCGACGCCGGAAAAAATCCTGAAACTCGATATTGATCCGGCGACTGGTATCCAACCTTTCCATACTCGCCAGATAGCGTTCGGACTCGGACTAAAAGGCAATCAGGTCAATGCCGCGTCTAAATTTCTGACGGCAATGTATGCCGCGTTTAACGATCTCGACGCTTCAATCATCGAAATTAATCCGCTGGTCGTAACGGGCGCCGACGATATCATTGCGCTCGATGCGAAAATGAACTTCGACGACAATGCCCTGTTCCGTCAAAAGGAAGTCGAAGAACTCCGCGACGAGGAGGAAGAGGACGCGACTGAATTAGAGGCAGCAAAACATGATCTAAATTATATCACGCTCGACGGTAGTATTGGCTGTATGGTCAATGGCGCTGGGCTTGCTATGGCTACTATGGATATCATTAAACTCTATGGCGGCTCACCAGCTAACTTCTTGGATGTAGGCGGCGGCGCGACCAAGGAGAGAGTAACGATAGCGTTCAAACTTATCCTGTCTGACCCTAACGTCGAGTCGATCCTGGTGAACATCTTTGGTGGCATCATGCGCTGCGACGTCATCGCAGAGGGGGTTGTCGCGGCGGCTCGGGAGGTTAGTCTTGACGTACCTCTAGTGGTCCGTTTGGCGGGTACTAATGTCGAATTAGGTAAAAAAATTCTCGAAGAATCTGGTCTGCCAATCGTTTCCGCGGATAATCTCGCAGATGCTGCGGAAAAAGCTGTCAAAGTAACGCAGGAGGCGGCCTGATGTCTGTAATTGTTGGGAAAGACACAAAGGTCATATGCCAGGGGTTCACCGGCGCGCAAGGAACCTTTCATTCGGAACAGGCGATCGCCTACGGTACAAACATGGTCGGGGGTGTCACGCCTGGCAAAGGTGGCGGCATGCACCTAAATCTGCCGGTTTTTGATACTGTCGCCGCAGCTGTCGAGAAAACCGGTGCGAATGCTTCGGTCATTTATGTGCCTCCGCCTTTTGCAGCGGATGCCATCCTCGAGGCTATCGATGTAGAGATTCCCTTGGTGGTCTGTATCACTGAGGGAATCCCAGTCATTGATATGGTGCGCGTTAAACGCGCACTAACTAATTCTAACACCCGCCTGATCGGACCAAACTGCCCCGGCATAATCACGCCCGATGAGTGCAAGATTGGCATTATGCCGGGACATATCCACCACCGCGGAAAGATTGGGATCGTATCCCGGTCTGGCACGCTAACCTATGAAGCCGTCGCGCAGACGACCGCTGCAGGCCTTGGGCAGACCACCTGCATCGGTATTGGTGGTGATCCGGTGAATGGGACTAACTTCGTAGATTGTATCGATAGCTTCCTTGGTGACGATGAAACTGAGGGTATCGTTATGATTGGCGAAATTGGTGGTTCCGCCGAAGAAGACGCGGCTGACTTTCTAAAAAAGGCAAAAACGAAGAAGCCAGTCGTGGGTTTTATTGCAGGTGTGACTGCCCCACCGGGACGTAGGATGGGGCATGCAGGGGCAATCATTTCCGGAGGGAAAGGCGGCGCTGACGACAAAATTGAAGCCATGAAAAGTGCAGGTATCAGGGTATCTAACTCGCCAGCCGGTATTGGCAACGCGATGGTAGATGCGATGAAGGGATAAAACCGGGGGAGGCTTAAAGCGTCGGCATTTCCCGGCGATGTAGTATTAAGAGGAGCGGCGTCCGATGGCGCAAGATGTAATGACCGGAATATTAGAACGGACTTCTTTCCTCACGAGTGCCAATAGCACGTTTGTGGCGGAAATGTACGCGCGCTATCTTGAAAAACCGGCATTGGTAGATCCGGAATGGTCGGCCTTCTTCGAAGAGTTGAAGGATGACGCGCCCGATATTCTAAAGGATCTGATCGGGGCTAGTTGGTCTCCTCGTGAGACTGCCGTGATCGGAACGGAGACAGCCGCCGAGGTTTTAAAGACCGCCGATACCCCCGCGCATCAAAGCGAGGGTAGCAATATCGGCGAAGTGACGCGTGATTCAATTCAAGCGCTGATGATCATTCGTTCGCATCGCGTACGAGGGCATCTATATGCCGAACTGGACCCACTCGGTCTAGAACAGCCATTAAGCCACACCGAACTCGACCCAGAGTCTTACGGATTTTCTGAAGCCGACTATGATCGAGAAATCTACATCCATGATCGACTCGGCTTAGGTGAAAAGGCTCCACTCCGCAATATAGTAAAAAGCGTTCGGGAAACATACTGCGGACATATTGGTGTTGAATATATGCACATTACCTCTACTGAGGAAAAGGTATGGATCCAAGACAGGATCGAATCAATCCGCAATCAAACTGACTTCACTGATTTCGGCAAGACGACAATTCTCGAGCGTTTGACTGAGGCGGAAACTTTCGAGAAATTTCTCAACGTAAAGTATACCGGCACAAAGCGCTTTGGCCTCGATGGCGCGGAGTCTTTGGTTCCTGCCCTAGAGCAGGTCCTGAAGCGTGGTAGTCAATTAGGGGTCGAGGAGGTCGTTATTGGAATGCCTCATCGCGGTCGACTAAATGTGCTAGCTAATGTGATGAACAAGCCGTTTTCTGCGATCTTCTCAGAATTTCAGGGGACGTCAGCAACGCCAGAAGAGGTTCAAGGTTCAGGCGACGTCAAATATCATCTCGGCACATCCGCTGATCGGGAGTTCGACGGTAAACAGGTTCATTTATCCTTAGCTGCAAACCCGTCCCATCTTGAAGCGGTAGACCCCGTTGTGATTGGAAAGGTGCGGGCAAAACAGCGCCAGAGAGGAGATAAAGAACGCCGTAAAGTACTCGCGTTGCTTATGCACGGCGACGCTGCATTTGGTGGCCAAGGTATTGTAGCAGAGACATTTGGTCTTTCTGATATAAAGGGCTATCGGACCGGCGGTACAATCCATGTGGTTGTCAATAACCAGATCGGATTTACAACTAACCCGGCAGCAACACGCACATCTCGCTATCCTACCGAAATCGCTAAGATGGCTCAGGCGCCAATCTTTCACGTAAATGGCGACGATCCTGAGGCGGTAGTCCACGTGGCGCGCATTGCGACGGAATTTCGTAACGAATTTCGAAAAGATGTAGTTATCGATATGTGGTGCTACCGCCGTTTCGGCCACAACGAGGGCGATGAGCCAGCGTTTACACAGCCTAGAATGTATCGCGGCATCGGAGAGCACCCGACAGTGCGTGAACTCTATGCGCACAAATTAATCGCCGAAGGTATATTGACTGAGGAACAGGTCGATAAAATACAGCAGAAAGTCCGCGACCACTTGGATGCAGATTTCTCTGCATCCACTTCCTTCAAACCAAATAAAGCGGATTGGCTTGAAGGGAAGTGGCAGGGACTTACCACCGCGCCCTCTATCGAGGAGCGCAAGGGACAGACAGACGTATCATTAAATCTATTGAAGGAGGTTGGTAAGGCGATATCAACGGTACCTGATGATTTTAACCTGAATAACAAGCTGAGAAGGTTCTTTAAGAACCGCGCCCAGGCTATCGAAAGTGGAGAAGATATCGATTGGGCAACAGGCGAGTCCCTAGCGTTTGGTACGTTATTGACTGAAGGACATTTGGTCCGACTTAGCGGTCAAGATGTCGCACGTGGAACGTTCTCTCACCGCCACGTCGTCGTTACCGACCAAGATAGCGAAGAGGCGTTTATCCCTCTGGAACAGATTCGGCCGGGAAATCAGGCTATGTTTATCGCCCGAAATTCGACGTTGTCGGAGGCGGCTGTTCTCGGATTTGAATATGGCCTGTCATTGGCTGATCCTGAGGTATTAGTGATGTGGGAGGCACAGTTCGGAGATTTCGCGAACGGGGCCCAGTTTATTTTCGACCAGTTCATATCTTCATCGGAATCGAAATGGTTGCGCATGTCTGGGCTGGTAATGCTTCTACCACATGGCTTCGAGGGGCAGGGGCCGGAGCATTCTTCTGCGCGCCTAGAGCGTTACCTACAGCTTTGCGCAGAGGACAACTGGCAGGTCTGTAACATTACGACGCCCGCAAATTATTTTCATGCATTGCGGCGCCAAATCCGCCGGAATTTCAGAAAGCCTCTGGTAATCATGACACCGAAGTCACTGCTAAGGCATAAGAGAGCTGTTTCCACGCTGGAAGAATTTGGCCCCGGCACATCATTCAACCGCATTCTACCGGAGACCGGCAAACTAGTCATGCGTACCAAGGTGCAGCGGATCATCCTTTGTAGCGGGAAAGTGTACTACGATCTTCTTGCAGCTCGCGAAGAAATGAACATCTCCAACGTCGCGCTTATACGTGTGGAACAGCTTTACCCATTCCCCGAAGTGTCCCTTGCCAAAGAACTGGAAAAATACCCTAACGCCGATGTCGTGTGGTGCCAAGAGGAGCCTGAGAACATGGGCGCGTGGACCTATCTGGACCGTCGCCTTGAAAAACTTCTGGGAAATTCAGAGATCAAGGCTAAACGCCCGATATACGTCGGTAGGCCTGAGGCCGCATCGCCCGCTACGGGTTCGTTAAGTAAACACAACAGTGAACAAAAGGTACTTGTCGATGAAGCCCTCACTATCTGAACAGATTCGATTTCTGCTGCGGGAGAAAAATACACATGGCTACTGAAATTAAAGTCCCGACGCTCGGTGAGTCCGTGACCGAAGCAACCGTTATTCAATGGTTTAAAGCGGAGGGTGACGTTGTTGCCGTAGACGAGCCTCTGCTCGAGCTAGAAACCGACAAGGTAACGCTCGAGGTAAACGCGACTGCAGCCGGCACGCTCAGGGAAATAACCGCCAAAGCAGGGGAAAACGTTGACGTAGGTTCCCTGCTTGGCCTTATAGGCGCCGGCCCGGCCGCATTAATAAAGCCGAAGAAAACGATCGAAGAATCAGCTGCCCCAACCGCCACGACGTTAGCTAAGCCGGCGTCTACGGAACCTGTTGTTGAAGATGATAGTAGAAAATTTTCACCCTCCGTTCGCAAACTTATCGAAGAAAATAACCTCGACTCGACACATATCATCGGAACTGGCAAGGGAGGACGCCTGACCAAGGGCGACGTAATATTATTTCTGAAGGAAGGTGGCGGTAGGAAGGTTGATCCCGAGCCGCTGGCACCCGGATCTAGGCGATCCTCGGAATCAGACGTGGCCCTCGTGACCGGCCAGCGGGAGGAACGGGTAAGAATGACTCGTCTTCGTCAGCGCATCGCTGAGCGTCTGAAGGAAGCTCAGAACACAGCTGCGATCCTGACGACTTTTAACGAAATAGACATGACCAACGTTATAGCGGCCCGCAAGAAATTTCAGGACGATTTCGAAAAACGGCACGGTTGCCGCCTCGGATTTATGTCGTTCTTCGTCAAGGCCAGCATCGTCGCGCTAAGGGAACTGCCGGCTGTAAATGCCGAAATCGACGGTGGCGACCTTGTATATAAAAACTACTACGATATTGGTGTAGCTGTTGGTACTGAACAGGGATTAGTTGTGCCAGTGTTACGCGATGCAGATACCAAGTCTTTCGCTGACGTGGAAATAGGTATCACTGATCTCGGTCGACGGGCGCGTGATGGGAAATTGGGCATAGATGAACTTACCGGCGGTACGTTTACCATCACTAATGGCGGGGTTTATGGTTCGCTGATGTCTACGCCGATAATCAACCCGCCACAATCTGGCATCCTTGGGATACACAAGATTGACCGCCGCCCTGTCGCGGTAGGAGATTCAGTCGAGATCCGGCCCATGATGTACGTGGCGCTCTCCTACGATCATCGTATCATCGACGGTCGTGAAGCGGTGACGTTCCTTGTCCGAATCAAGGAATGCATCGAGGATCCCGAACGTATACTTTTAGAAGTATGATCAAAGGTTCGATGCTATGAGCAAAACCCATTTCGACTTGATTGTGATCGGGGCAGGACCGGGTGGATATGTTGCGGCCATCCGTGCGTCCCAGCTTGGACTTAAAACTGCTTGCATAGATAAACGCGAGACTTGGGGCGGAACCTGTCTAAACATCGGCTGCATCCCATCCAAGGCGTTACTGCATTCGTCAGAAAAATTTGAGGAGGCGCGAGACCAACTCGCTAATCATGGCGTGAAAGTTGGTCGGGTCGAACTTGACCTTAAGACGCTGATGGCGCGCAAGGATAAGGTGGTGGATGACCTGACAAAAGGTATCGGTTTTCTATTCAAGAAGAATAAGGTCACCGGCATCACCGGTGCCGCGAAAATCGTAAAACCAGGTGAGGTCCGGGTAACGACTAAGGATGGAGCTGACACGTATACGGCGGATAATATTCTGATAGCGACCGGTTCTGAGATCGCACCCCTGTCGAGTGTTGAGATCGACGAAGACAAAATCGTTTCATCCACTGGTGCATTGTCGCTTTCCAAGGTGCCGAAGCACCTTGTGGTTGTAGGTGGCGGATATATTGGTCTCGAGATGGGCTCAGTATGGCGTCGGCTTGGATCCAAGGTGACGGTCGTCGAGTTCCTCGACACTATCGTGCCTAATATGGATAAAGAAATCGGTGCCGCCATGCACAAGTCTCTACACAAGCAGGGTATAGAATTCATGCTCGGCACAAAGGTAACGGGCGCAAAAACTACCAAGACGCACGTAACTCTGGCGATTGAACCATCCGCTGGCGGCAAATCAGAAGATATCAAGTGCGATGTCGTTCTCGTGTCTATAGGCCGAATTGCTTATACTGATGGCTTGGGCCTCGAAGATGTAGGCATCGAAATGGACAATCGAGGCGTTATACAAGTAGACGATTATTTCAAAACTAGTGTAAATGGTATCTATGCTATCGGCGACGTGACGCCCGGCGCGATGCTTGCACACAAGGCGGAGGAAGAGGGTATTGCTTGCGTTGAACATCTTGCAGGACATGCGACGCACATTAATTACGATGCCATCCCGTCCGTAGTCTACACATGGCCTGAAGCAGCTTCCGTCGGTAAGACAGAGGAACAGCTGAAAGAGGCTGATGTTAACTATAAAAAAGGTACCTTCCCATTCATGGCCAACTCGCGTGCTCGTGCCAACGGAAATACAGATGGTTTCGTTAAAATTCTGGCCAATAAAGAGACCGACGAGGTGCTCGGCGTACACATAATCGGGCCGGATGCCGGTACCATGATTGCGGAGTTGGCTTTGGCCATCGAATTCGGAGCCTCTTCGGAGGACATCGCACGCACCTGCCATGCCCATCCCACTTTGAACGAGGCGGTTAAGGAGGCGGCTCTTGGTGTCGAGGGATCGTCTATCCATATCTAGTCGAAGGTACCCTCATCCGAATCCTATTTTTTCCCCGATCAGGGCGCGCCCTGGCCGGCTGAATTTAAGCCCACGCATATATGAGATGGTGAGTGGGGCATCGGTGGAGATAGTCGCTTTTATAACGCGATTCAGATAGTGATCAGAGCACCGAATGCGGGGAATTCTCGAGAAATGATGATCAAGTGGCTCACTAATAGGGCGCAGGCGTCTGAGCTGACTACTATCGAAATAGGCGTCTTTAATCCGATCCCGCAAGCATTGTATCTATGCCGTGGCGGCCTTTAGCTTTGAGGGTGGAACGCGGGTGTGCGCTATCGTAAATCTCGAGAAGTTTCTGAGTATCTACATCGGTATAACGTTGGGTCGTCGATAACGAGTTATGGCCGAGAAGTTCCTGTATTGTCCGAAGGTCACCGCCACCGGCTAGCAAATGCGTGGCGAAGCTGTGCCGCAGCGCATGCGGGGTCGCAGTTCTCGGCAAGCCCAGATCGGCCCGGAGGGCACGCATAGTTCGCTGCACGACTCCCGGATTCAGCCGCCCGCCGCGGGCGCCATAGAACAATGGCTGGCCGTGCTCGTTTGAGTACGGACATAGATCTTGGTAGCTGCGTACGGCATCAATCACAACGGATAGCACTGGCACTAACCGTTCCTTATCGCCTTTGCCGGTAATAACCATAGAGTCGGAGGTCGGCGCATCCCTTTGGTTTAATCGTAATGCTTCATCAATACGCAAGCCGCAGCCATATAAAAGGGTGAGTATGGCTACATTCCGGGCGCTAATCCAAGGCTTGGTGGCTGTTTCCGCCGCTCGCCTAAGTAGTGCGATGGCATCGTTGACGTTTAACGGCTTTGGCACTGACTTCGGGGGTTTGGGGGCATTTACCGCTTTTAGCGCCGCACTATTGACGTGACCAGTCTGGTCGAGAAAACGGAAAAGGTTGCGCAGGGCGCACATCGCGCGCGTTATCGAAGTGCTGGAGAGGGGTTTTTGTATTTGATCCTCCGGATTTCTTAAATCCGCTAGCCAACTCCGAAAATCAGCGGGCGTTAAGCTCTTAAGCCTTGCAAGATCGGTAAGCTCTCCATTTGAGGTTTTGCCTGGACCTTTTTTCTTTTTATTTAAACATTCCAGAAAACGCCTCACATCATAGCAGTAGGCGTTCACCGTGTGCGCAGAAGTTCGCTTCTCCGATACAAGCCAGCGCTGCCATTCGTGAAGGGCATCTAGGAGATCCCCCGCTGCCGGGAACGGGATTAGCTTTTCGGTCCCAGACATTGCTTTAGCCGCGTTTCTAAGATGTTTGCGAGAAACTGAATTAAATCGGTCGCCTGATGCGGATCGAACCCGTCGTCCCTCCCCGATCCCAACGCCAAAAGCATTTCGGGAGAACGACTACCTGTTCGTATGCGGACATAGGCGACGGACTTCACACGGTCAGCATCTTCGCCGAAAACCAAAGATTCGCCCGCCGTATTTGCCTGCAGTAGAATACGTTTTTTTTTCCCTAGAAGATTGGAAATACCTCCAATGCCAATTGCTTTCGCACCAGCGAGCGCAAGTGCACCGTTTTCCTCTATACATAGTGTGGCTCCTTCCAGATCCAGTAGCCCCGAGAGCTGGGTTCGAACTATGTTGCCAAGCGCATGAATATCCCCGGCCTCGACTATGGCAGTAACTGCTTGATGGATTTTTGATTGTCCGGCGGCATTACCCTCCACGGTCTGTAAAAGGGCCCTCTCGCGTCGTCTCAGGTTAGTGATTTGCTCCTGAACTTTATCTAACATGAAGCGTTGCATGTCTAAAACACGATCGCCACGTTTGAATTCTGGGGGAGTTAAAAAGGTGAGAACCTCTGGGTTTTCTTGGAGGAAATTCGGATGTTGGCGGAGCCAAGCAGCAACGGAATCTGGCGTCAACGTTATATGTTTGATTTCGGCAGTTTTGTCGAAAGATCCGCTCACTTTCATGAATCCAGGATTTGCTGACCGGTATCCGCCCAGTCTGCCAAGAATGCAGATAGCCCCGCGTCAGTGAGAGGGTGCCTGAATAGCTGGCGTAGAACTTCTGGCGGAACAGTACAGACATCGGCTCCCATTTTTGCGGCATTTATTACGTGGTTTGGGCTACGAATAGATGCGACCAGAACCTCTGTCTTGAAGTGGGCATAGTTTGCGTAAATGCTGCAGATATCATCTATCAGCCCCATGCCATCGCTGCTGACGTCGTCTAGCCGGCCTACAAACGGAGAAATGTATGCTGCACCCGCTTTTGCGGCCAAGATGGCCTGTCCAGGTGAGAAGCAAAGGGTGACGTTAACCTTGGTACCGGCATCGGAGAGCGCTTTACAAGTTTTCAGGCCGTCAGGTGTCAGCGGCACTTTTACGGCGACATTAGGTGCGAGTGTCGCAAGCTTTTCCCCCTCCGCTAGCATGGTATTGAGATCGGTCGCGGCGACTTCTGCACTCACAGGTCCGTTGACTAGTTCACAGATCTCTTGGATGACTTGCAGAAAATTGCGGCCTGACTTCGCGATTAGAGAGGGGTTGGTGGTGACACCATCCACCAGTCCAGTTGACGCAAGGTCGCGAATGTCATCCACATCGGCGGTGTCCACGAAAAACTTCATGATCGTCCTTCTTGTTGATAATTTCCCAATTTCCTACCTCCAGTCGATTTGGATATCGGATGGTTGTTAGCTAATTGGCCATGACTATAGGCTGAGCTAGAGTGTACTTGATGGAAGCTGACCTTTCTACATGCCCGCAGACGGATGCTTACAACATTGTCAGCGTTCTCTTGCCGCTACCGCTGAAAGCGCCTTATGACTATCTGGCACCAAAAAACATGCCGGTTGAACTTGGTTCTTATGTTGAGGTACCGCTTGGGAGCCGGTATGCGAAGGGCGTTGTATGGGGTTGCGCTCAGGGCGGGGTCGATTCTAAAAAATTGCGAGAAATCAGCGCATTAGTAGACTTACCCCCAATGCCTGAGAGCCTTAGGCGGTTCGTCGAATGGGTTGCTAAATATACCTTGGCGCGGCGCGGCAGCGTATTGCGAATGACAATGAGCGTACCGCGGGCGCTCGAGCCGCCACGGATGACGAGAGCTTATCTTCTGGCTAACGGGGTCGATGCAGAAATCGAATCACTTCCGGGCGGCACTCGATTAACGCCCGCTCGCCGACGCGTTTTGATTGCCCTTTCCGATTCAGGTCCCCGAAAGGCGAAGGATATCGCCAGGGATGCGAAAACTTCAATTTCGGTGATCCGAGGCATGGCGGATATTGGCGCTCTGCAACCAATTTCGGTTCAGGAAGACAAACCTATAGACCACCCCGATCCCGAAAGAGCAGGTGCGGTACTATCCGATGTACAGGCAGCTGCAGCGGTGGAACTGGTAGCTGCGGTTGAAGAAGGTTATTCGGTAAGGCTTCTTGATGGCGTGACTGGGTCTGGCAAGACCGAAGTTTATTTTGAGGCAATAGCGGCAGCACTGAGGGCCGATAAGCAAGTGATTGTTCTTCTGCCGGAAATCGCTCTAACGGCTGAGTGTCTTGACAGATTTCGAAAACGCTTTGGGACGCGCCCGATTTTGTGGCATTCTGATCTGCCGATGTCAGAAAGGAGGCGTAACTGGCGCGCTGCGTTGCGGGGTGAGGCTAAGTTGGTGGTCGGTGCCCGCTCAGCGCTTATGTTACCTTATCGTGACCTAGGTCTAATAATCATCGACGAAGAGCATGACCCAAGTTTCAAGCAGAACGAGGGGGTAACATACAACGCCCGAGACATGGCGATCGTCCGGGCCTATATAGGCAATTTTCCGATAATCCTGTCGTCCGCAACGCCGTCTCTAGAAACAGTAGACAATGTCTGGCGAGGTCGGTACCAGCGAATTAAGCTTCCGGAACGTTTCGCCGGCGCTTCTCTACCCAAGATTCGGGCGATTGACATGCGTCGCGAAAAGATGGACCGCCAAAATTGGCTGTCACCTAGCTTGGAAAGAGCAGTTGGCGATACTATGTCTTCAGGCGAACAGGTAATGCTGTTTCTTAATCGCCGCGGCTATGCGCCTTTGACCCTATGTCGAGTCTGCGGTCACCGTCTGGAATGCCCACAATGTTCAGCTTGGCTAGTCGAACACCGATTGCGTGAAAGACTGCACTGCCATCATTGCGGCTACAATGTACCGCCTCCAAAAACCTGCCCGTCCTGTGAAGTTGAGGATCGGTTTGCAGCCTGCGGACCGGGGGTTGAGCGTCTAGCGGAAGAGGCGAGGGAAAAATTCCCTAAGGCACGCTTGGAAATAATGTCTAGTGATACCATTGCCGGGCCCACTGACGCCATGGGGCTCGTTACGCGAATGAGGGAAGGGGAAATTGACCTACTGATCGGCACCCAGATTATGGCAAAGGGTTTTCATTTTCCGCTATTGACCCTCGTTGGTGTGGTTGACGCGGACCTCGGTCTCAGCGGAGGAGATCTGCGAGCGGCGGAACGGACCTATCAGCTGCTACATCAGGTTTCGGGTCGAGCTGGCAGGGCGGAAAGGCCGGGAGTCGTGTTGCTGCAGACCTTCCAGCCAGACCACCCCATTATGCTTGCGCTCCAGGACGGTGACCGCGATCAGTTTATCGAAATGGAGGCAAAGGCTCGCAAACAACATAATATGCCTCCCTACGGCCGTCTTACTGCGATCATCGTTTCGGGGCGCGATCAGTACCGCGTAGACAAAACCGCAACAGCCCTTGCACGCACCGCACCGCGCGTCGACGGTGTTTCAGTTCTTGGGCCTGCCCCTGCGCCTATCGCAATCGTTCGAGGGCGTCACCGCCGCCGGCTACTGCTGAAGGCCGAGAAGGGTATAAATGTCCAGGAATTGCTCAGGCGTTGGGTGTTCTCGATAAAGCCGGACGGAGGGGTTCGTGTCGCTGTAGATATCGATCCATACAGTTTTATGTAACCGAAAAAAATGAAACGAAGGTTCCAATTTAACGCCTAGTGTCTATAAGTTTCTGGGCTTGAATGCCTATAAACCTTTGGTTTGAAGAATTTATGGTAAGCCAACTCTTGGCTAAGCCCGTTCTATGGATATTAGTGTTTGAAAACTATAGAGGCTGCTAAAATCACCGGCCGATCTAAATTATCCATGGGTCCACCCCATTTATGAAGAGTCATATCTATAAAAAGATTGTGGTTGAGGAATATTTACTGTTCTCTCTGGGTTGCAAGCCAGTATTGGCTGTGTTACCTAACGATGCCTCCTGAGGCAGTCACGGAGCAGGGGTGTTAGCAGCCCTGTTTTGTGAGTCAAATCAACTACTTAAATGTCTTCAATAGGACGCTTTAGAGGTCGATCGCTTGCCCTCCCCAACGTCAGTCACTTCCGGTGTAGCCGGCCGTTACGCCGCCGCGCTTTTTGAAATTGCCGGGGATCAGAAAAATCTCGATGAGGTCTTGGCCGACTCTGAGATAATTGTTGGGCTACTCGGAGAATCCGATGACCTTCGACGCTTGGTCGCCAGCCCGGTTATAGGACGGGAAGCACAAGGCGCGGCCATCTCCGCAGTTCTGGATAAGGCAGGTGTCTCCGAACTCACCCGAAATTTTGTCGGCGTTGTTTCTAAGAACCGGCGCCTTTTTGCGCTTAGCGAGATGTGTATTGCTTATCGCGAATTGCTTGCCGCGCGCCGTGGAGAAATGAGCGCCGAGGTCGTTAGTGCTAAGCCACTAAGCGACGCGCAGCGGGATTCGCTAGAACGGGCGCTTCGCGGTGCGATAGGTTCCAAGATTACTCTGGACACCCGGGTAGATAATTCGATTCTCGGTGGCCTGATTGTAAAAGTAGGCTCACAGATGGTCGATTCGTCGCTAAAAACTAAAATCCAACGACTTGAAATATCATTGAAAGGGGCAGCGTGATGGATATCCGCGCCGCAGAAATTTCTTCAATTCTTAAGGACCAGATCGCAAATTTCGGGACTGAAGCGGAAGTGGCTGAAGTTGGGGAAGTGCTGTCGGTCGGTGACGGTATTGCCCGTGTCTATGGTCTCGATAGCGTCCAAGCAGGCGAGATGGTTGAATTCCCGGGCGGCATCAAGGGTATGGCGCTAAACCTAGAAACCGATAATGTCGGTGTAGTTATTTTTGGCTCCGACGCCAATATTAAGGAGGGCGATACGGTAAAACGGACCGGTACCATCGTCGATGTGCCTGTGGGTAAGGGTCTACTCGGCCGGGTTGTCGACGCGCTGGGCGAGCCGATCGACGGTAAGGGCCCGATCGAAGCCACCGAGCGCCGCCGTGTCGACGTGAAGGCGCCCGGAATAATTCCTCGTCAGTCAGTGTCCGAACCTATGCAGACCGGTTTGAAAGCCATTGATAGCCTGATTCCTGTTGGCCGCGGCCAAAGGGAGTTAATAATCGGTGACCGCCAGACCGGTAAGACCGCGATCGCTGTTGACACTATCATCAATCAAAAAAAGGCTTTTGACGATGGTGACACCGCCAAGCAATTGTTTTGTATCTATGTTGCAGTCGGTCAGAAGCGGTCAACCGTCGCGCAGATTGTAAAGCAACTCGAAGAAGTTGGCGCTATGGAATACACAATTGTGGTGGCAGCGACGGCGTCCGAACCGGCCCCCCTGCAATTCTTGGCGCCGTATGGTGGTTGTACCATGGGGGAATTTTTCCGTGATAACGGTATGCATGCCTTAATCATTTATGACGATCTGTCCAAGCAAGCGGTTGCCTATCGTCAAATGTCGTTGCTTTTACGCCGGCCACCCGGGCGGGAGGCTTATCCGGGTGACGTTTTTTATCTCCACTCGCGGTTGCTTGAGCGTGCGGCCAAGATGAGTGATGAAAACGGCGGTGGATCACTGACTGCACTTCCAGTAATTGAAACCCAAGCTGGCGACGTTTCTGCGTATATCCCGACCAACGTGATTTCGATTACTGATGGTCAGATTTTTCTTGAGACGGAGCTGTTTTATTCTGGCATCCGGCCGGCGGTAAATGTCGGTCTCTCGGTCAGCCGGGTAGGCTCCGCTGCGCAGATCAAAGCGATGAAGCAAGTTGCGGGTTCGATCAAGCTGGAACTGGCCCAGTACCGGGAAATGGCGGCTTTCGCGCAGTTCGCATCTGATCTAGACGCCTCTACGCAGAAGCTTCTGGCGCGCGGTGAACGTTTGACGGAGCTTTTGAAACAGCCCCAATATTCACCATTACCCATCGAAGAGCAGGTTGTATCGATTTATGCTGGCGTGAACGGTTATCTGGATGATCTTCCCACCGGGGATGTAACTCGTTTTGAGCAGGGTTTTATTTCAGATATGAAGTCTAACTACGCAGAGATTCTGAAAACCATTCGTGAAGAACAGGCGGTATCAGATGATACTGAAGCGAAGCTCAAAGGTGTGCTTGAAACTTACGCCAAGAGCTTCACGCCGGCGTGATCGATAGAGCCGAGAACAGGAACCGGTAGTGGCATATGCCTAGTCTTAAAGACCTTCGCATGAGGATCGACAGCGTAAAGTCGACGCAGAAGATTACCTCGGCTATGAAGATGGTTGCCGCTGCGAAGTTGCGCCGTGCGCAGGAGCAGGCGGAAGCAGCACGACCCTATGCTGAGCGGATGGAACGCATGCTCGGCTCTCTGGCGGAATCGATGGCGGCGACGGAAGGAGCCTCACAGTTGTTGGCGGGCACCGGTAAGCAGAATATTCATTTGCTCGTGGTGATGACGTCCGACCGCGGACTTTGTGGAGCTTTCAACTCGTCGATTGTGCGTGAAGCGCGCCGGATGATCGCCGAATTACAGTCCGACGGTAAGAGTGTGAAAATTGTATGCATCGGTAAAAAAGGTTGGTCTCAACTTCGGCGCGATTACGCGCCACTTATTGTGGATCTGATCGAGGATGTGGGGCGCCAGCGCCTCGGTTTCGAAGACGCTCAAGGAATCGCGAACCGCACTCTAGAAATGTTTGGGGCCGGAGAATTCGACGTCTGTACCCTGATCTACAACAGATTCAAATCGGCGATCTCCCAGATTGTCACTAGACAGCAGTTAATTCCTTTTACGGTCGAGGACATCGGAGCCGCTGTACCCGAAGATACCCATGGCCCCGCAGTTGTTTACGACTACGAACCGGATGAGTCTGAGATTCTGGATGTTTTGCTGCCGCGTAATATGAGCGTGCAGATCTTCCGGTCCCTACTTGAAAATAATGCGAGCGAGCATGGTGCGCGAATGGGCGCAATGGATAATGCGACCCGCAATGCGGGCGAAATGATCGATAGTCTGACCATGAGCTACAACCGCTCGCGTCAAGCTGTGATTACCAAAGAACTGATAGAAATCATCTCGGGCGCCGAAGCTGTTTAGCGACCGTAAATACGATGGACGAGGTATAGATATGGCCGATACGGCAAAAAAAACGGCGAATAACATTGGCAGCGTATCCCAAGTTCTGGGTGCCGTTGTGGACGTACAGTTTGAGGGTGAGCTGCCTGAGATCATGAATGCTCTTGAATGCGACAACGACGGTAACCGCCTGGTTCTCGAAGTCGCGCAGCATCTCGGCGAGAATACGGTGCGTACTATTGCGATGGACACGACTGAGGGTCTAGTCCGTGGACAGAATGTTACAGATACGGGTAGTCCAATCACCATGCCGGTTGGTCCCGAAACTCTGGGTAGAATCCTTAACGTCATTGGGGAGCCGATAGACGAACGTGGACCTCTCGGTACCTCGAAGCGCCTGCCTATCCATCGCGAAGCGCCTGAATTTACGGACCAATCGACCGAAACCGATGTATTGGTAACCGGGATCAAGGTCGTTGATCTGCTGGCGCCATATTCGCGCGGCGGTAAGATCGGCCTTTTCGGAGGCGCCGGCGTTGGTAAAACTGTCTTGATCATGGAGTTGATCAACAACGTTGCGAAGGCTCATGGTGGATATTCAGTATTTGCGGGTGTCGGCGAGCGGACGCGCGAAGGCAACGATTTGTATCATGAAATGATGGAGTCCGGGGTTATCCAGCCCGACGGTGAATCCAAAGCAGCACTCGTCTATGGTCAGATGAACGAACCACCAGGCGCACGTGCGCGGGTCGGTCTTTCCGGTCTGACGTTAGCCGAATACTTCCGCGACGAAGAAGGCCAAGACGTTCTGTTATTCGTCGACAATATTTTTCGTTTCACGCAGGCAGGCTCGGAAGTGTCTGCGTTACTGGGTCGGATACCGTCGGCGGTCGGTTATCAGCCGACATTAGCTACGGATATGGGCAACCTACAGGAGCGAATCACGACCACTAACAAAGGATCTATCACCTCTGTTCAGGCAATTTACGTGCCCGCAGATGATTTGACCGATCCGGCGCCAGCGACGTCTTTCGCCCATCTAGATGCAACCACGGTCTTGTCGCGCCAGATTGCGGAACTTGGAATTTATCCTGCGGTGGATCCACTAGATTCCACATCTCGCATTCTCGATCCCCGAACCGTTGGGGACGAGCACTACGAAGTTGCGCGTGAAGTTCAGCGCGTTTTACAGACTTATAAGTCGCTGCAAGACATCATCGCTATTTTAGGAATGGAGGAGCTATCAGAAGAAGATAAGTTAATCGTCGCGCGCGCGCGTAAGATTCAGCGCTTTCTTTCTCAGCCGTTCCACGTCGCCGAAATCTTTACCGGCATGTCCGGCGTTTTCGTTGAATTGGAAGAAACGATTAAGGGCTTTAAGGGGTTAGTCGAAGGCGAATACGACGATCTGCCAGAATCTGCATTCTACATGGTGGGTAAGATAGAAGATGCTGTTGAAAAAGCGAAGGATATGGCGGCAGCCGCTTGAGGGCTGTCTGTCTGATCCGTCACTTGGAATATTAATATGGCTGAATCTTTCTCATTCGAACTGGTTTCGCCGGAAAAGCTATTGCTATCCGATGATGTCGAAATGGTCGTTGTTCCTGGCACCGAGGGTGACTTTGGTGTTCTAGTTGGTCATTCACCGCTGATTTCCTCACTGCGGCCGGGTGTGATCGTCACGTACAAAGACAATAAGGTTGAGAAACGCATATTTGTCGCTGGTGGATTTGCGGAAGTAACCGGCGAACGCTGTACCGTAATGGCCGAGGAGGCCTTATCGGTCCAAGACATTGATATCGCAGTTGTCGAGCAACGGATTAAAGTTGCTAACGAGGGGATCCTGGGAGCTGATAGTGATATCGCTCGTAATGCGGCGGAAACGGACCTTTGTATTGCGAAAGAAATGCTCGCGGCAGCGAGCATCGCGTAGCTACTTACATTGCCACAATAAAATTATTTATGGTCTGATAAGCGGGGCGGCTTCGTTGTGCTCTCGTATATGCCTGATATTCAAACCTATAAATGTGATTATCAACCCCAGTGCCGCATCAAGTTTTGTGAAGAGAACAACAGGACAACGCAGATAGTATCTACGGTGAGCATGGTTTTACCAGCTGCATTATCACTGTCCGCGTCGTCTGAACGCGATCATCATTTTACTTTAGGATTGGATTTGTCATCCATGTCGGATAAGCCGCTAATACATCACGGTATATATCACGCTTAAAACTAACTATTTCATTAAGCAGGGTATCGGGGTCGGTCCACTTCCAACGAGAGAATTCGGGAAGTGTCGTTGTAACGTTTATATCGGCGTCGTTTCCGGTAAACTTAAATGCAACCCAGATTTGCGCCTGACCGATAAACTTCCCGCCCCATGATTTTGGCCTAACTTCTTCCGGGAGGATATATGTTCGCCAGTTATTATCTATGCCAATAGGTAAAGCGTTCTCTATTCCAGTTTCCTCCTGGAGTTCGCGTACAGCTGCTTCTATAACGTTTTCGTCCGGATCAATCCCTCCTTGAGGCATTTGCCAAGCGCCAAGCGCATCAACCCTCTCGCCAACAAAGATCTTTTTGTCAACATTTAGAAGAAGAATTCCGACACAGGGCCGGTACCGATCGGGCGGTGAACCAAAATTGATCACTATTTCTTTTTAATCCCTGGCTCCAGCGTAAGCGCTGTGATAGGTGCTAGAGCGAGCCCGCGAGCCCTGATTTGTCGTGTCCAGCTGGCTATCCTCTCTAGGGTAACCGGGTAGGGGGAAGCAATGCCGATAGCCCTAGATTCTTGACGTGCGCGATTCTCCAACTTTCCAAATTTGCGGTCAATATCTTTACGGGATGCCTTCTCATCCAGAGTTAATCCGGATATTGCAAATGCCATCTTGAGGTCGCGGGCAACAACGGGCGTAATGCTGCGAGGCGTGCTCCTGCTATCTAGGTAAAGAAGCCCCCGCCGTTTCAGCGCCCGCAGCACCGGTTCCATGTGTTGACGCGAGGCAGTGAAGCGCGAACCTTGAAAATCAACTATCCCTACATATCCGGAAGCCCGACTCAGCGCCCAGAACAAGCGGTCAAGATTCAGTTTCGTACTCAAAGATGTCAAAAGTGTCTGTGGCCCCGGATTATAGTCCGGGTAGCTCAACGGTTCCATCGGTATATTTATCAAAACTTCGTGCCCGCCAGCCCGAGCGAGCCTGATCCATTCGCTAAGCTTTGAAGAATGGGGTGCGAAAGCAAGCGTCACTCCTCCGGGAAGGCCTTGGATAGCTGATATCGTGGCCGCATCGGAAAGTCCTAGTCCCGTCACGACTATACCGATCCGCGGCCGGTTATCCTCAAGATTAAACGGTTTTGCGTATACATCCATCGGTCTACGGCCGTCGGAGCCGATCCGGGGTAAGGGACCTATAGGCGTAGATTGGACCAGCCCGAGATCCGGCGCGAGTGGCAACGGGTCGTCACGAAAAACGCTCGTAAGGGACATTGGACCAGTTGTTTGGTTACGTTGTGTTTCGAGATTATTAAACGTTGCTGATGACGGTCCGGGTATCTGTGCCGCCTGTGGCGGCGATGGATCTTTAGGAGATGGCGAGGTAGTCTTAGTTGATTCCGGTATTCTCTCTTTCTTTTCCGAGGGAGCATTTGTCCCGCCATTTTTTTCTGTCTCCAAAGCCACTGATTCTTGCATTTCCCAAATCACAGTCCTCCGAGTTCCTGGAAAACCTAATTTTTCTTGTCTTATTTTTTTCGGTGGAGGGTTCAGAAAAAAGATCAACGATTTCCCGCCGACGAAAAAATTTCGCTGCTTAGATTCATTCAGCCCCTTGCCTTGCAGTAACACTGTCGCCTTGTTTAGACGGGTTTCCGAGCTACTAAGGATCAGCCAGATTACGACAGTTATGATTCCGAGGACGAAACAGAGCAGAACCGTTATGGGCAATAGTGCGCCGCTTTTCATTAGTCCTCCAAGGCTTAATTGGACGAAAAAACTTAGGGAGGAGGATATAAAAAATTTTATCCAGTCTATCTAATGGCGCGGTCACCATAAAGCGCAATTCCACGAAGCAAATCGAGCGCTCTTGAAAGTTGGTAGTCCTCTGGTTTTTTATCAGAGTTAGGCGTGACTCGACCTTTGGATTGGCTGTCCGTCTCACCACCAAGATTCTCCAAGCGGCCACGCAGATTCTCCTCCCGCCGCTGGTCAGGCTGCTTGATGGTTTCTACCTTTGCTTGCTCTACGACAATATCTGGATCAATCCCCTTTGCCTGAATAGAACGACCTGACGGTGTGTAGTAACGCGCAGTAGTAAGTCTGATTGCACCGTGACCGGTGAGTGGAATAATGGTCTGGACCGAACCTTTGCCGAACGTTCGGGTGCCGAGAACGATGGCACGTCTATGATCCTGAAGCGCTCCGGCAACTATTTCAGACGCTGACGCCGAGCCCCCATTGACCAGAATAACGATAGGAATTCCATTCATTATATCACCTGGTTTTGCGTTGAAGCGCTGACCATCATCGGCGCGGCGTGAGCGGGTAGAGACAATTTCCCCACGGTCCAAGAATGCGTCTGATATTTTGACTGACTGATCCAGTAGCCCACCTGGATTGTTTCGTAGATCGAGAACGAGGCCCTTAAGAGGTCCGTTAGCTTCTTTTTTGAGTCGTTTGATCGCTCGCACCGTACCAGTAGTAGTCTGTTCGCTGAAAGAGGTGATGCGTACATATGCGATATCTTTACCCTCTATCCTAGATCTGACGGAACGAATTTTGATGATATCTCGAGTTATAGTGACATTGAAAGACTCTAGTCCCTCTCGCCGGATTGTCAGTTTAAGGTCACTGCCAACATCGCCCCGCATTTTCTCAACGGCTTCCGATAGGGTCAGGCCTTGGACATGTTCCTCATCGAGGTGTGTGATTAAGTCGCCAGATTTCAACCCGGCCCGGAATGCGGGAGTATCGTCGATCGGCGAAACCACTTTGACGTATCCGTTCTCCATCGTTACTTCAATGCCAAGGCCCCCAAATTCTCCACGTGTCTGTGTTTGCATATCGCGAAAATTCTTTGGGCTTAAATAACTAGAATGCGGATCTAGAGACGTAAGCATACCCTTTACCGCAGACTCGATCAGATTTTCATCGGATACTTCCTC
Organism: Alphaproteobacteria bacterium UBA830; assembly: GCA_002295635.1. GTDB lineage: Bacteria > Pseudomonadota > Alphaproteobacteria > MPNO01 > UBA830 > UBA830. Next base: position 34,295 of record DBHK01000018.1, read on the forward strand.
CACATAGTCGGAGCGGACCCTTTCAAAAATGTCTCCGAACAGATTTAACTGCCGGTATGTTTCAGCATTATTTTTTTGCGCGATGGCGGGCATTGAAAACGCTATCGCACTAACTACGATCGCTGCTCCAATAATTTTATTCATCATTATCCGCGTACCTTGTTCCTATGTTCTGCGCTGGGTGGCAGAGGGTTAATTGGACGGCCCTGTCTTCTGAGTTCAAAATAAAGTTTTGGAGGTTTATCAAAAGAGGGGGCCATTTCTCCGAGCGGTTCTCCCGCTAAAACTTCATCACCTATTCCCGTAGTCACTCGGGCCATCCCCGCTAATAGCGCATGATCTTTGTTAGGCAATTCTATAATGATAAGGTTTCCGTAACCGCGAAAAACACCTGCGAATACCACGCGCCCTTTTACCGGCGCCACGACCGGCACCGACGACCGGGTTTTAATATATATGCCCTTGCTAAACGTGCCGTTGGGCATTTTATCTCCAAACGAGACAATAATATTTCCCGGATCCGGACTAGATCCTCTCCACCAGGTTGAGGGCGCTATTTCGAGCCTTCTGTCATCGGGAACGTTTGCGGTGGAATCAGATCGTTGCCTCCGAAAATTTCCTTTAAGAAGTACTGATTTACTTCTCTGTTTAGAAAGCTCTTGTAATAAGTCCCGAATATTACCAGCTCGGGTGGACAGGAGGGCTGCACGTTTTGCCGCGCGCTGTTTGGCCGTCTGTGTTTTTTCAAGAAGAGTTATTTTCTTGGCACTCAGCGCGCTTAGTGCGCGTTTTTTCCTATCTAGCCGGATTAGGGTTTGAGCTAGAGATTTCTTTTCCTCCGCAATCTCCGCTTGAAGCGCCGCAAGTATCTTGAGTTCCTCGGCAAGGTCCGTAGCCTCTCGCTGAAGTTTTGGTATCACCGCTCGAAGAAGGAGTGCGCTTCTTATTGTATTATTATGCGATTGTGGGAGGGCGACAAGTGTGGAAATGGGCGCGCGCGCCATCCGTTGCAGGGCGCCTGTGGTAGCCACAAATTGACTTTTCCTCTTAGCCATCGCTGCAGACTTTTCAGCCTCCTCTTCTCGGAGCTGTTTCAGACGGGCCTCAAGACCGTCGGCTCGGGCGGAGAGCACGGTTAGGGACTTTGCAAGATGGATCCCCTTTGTTTGGATTTGCTCTAATTCCGTGGCAGTCAGTTCCGCTGCGCGTCTCAGCTGATGGCGGTTAGCGAGATTCTTGGATAAGTCCTCTTCAACCGATCTAAGCCGCGACTTCAACTCACCTGCTTTAACCTTATTAAGGTCCGTTAATGCAGCAGAAACAGCCATAAATCCAACCATCACCGTCGTAAGGAGAGAACGTAAAGAAGTCCGTTTAGGCTGAAACACGATCTTCGGAATCGATGGTATTCCCGACAATACGTGCGAGAAGAGACATACCGGACATTTCTTCGGGACGCTTGAGTCCCATAATGTCCAGTAGGGTGGGCGCAATATCGGCGAGCCGCCCGTCTCGAAGTTGGTTTATGCCGGGTGGCGCATTTACTAGGATTGCCGGAACTACATTTAAAGTATGCGCTGTGTGCGGTTCCCCGGTTATGTCATCACGCAATTTCTCCGCGTTCCCATGATCCGCAGTGATCAGCATCGTCCCCCCGGCAGTTTCGACTGCTTTCGCTACCCGAGAAATGCAATCATCGACAGTACGGATCGCAATTTCTGCCGCAGACTTTTTCCCCGTATGCCCCACCATGTCGGGGTTAGCGTAGTTTACAAGGATGAATGCGTATTCGCCTGATTCGATTTCGCTTAGGAGGCGGTCGGTAACTTCCCTCGCGGACATTTCCGGTTGCAGATCGTATGTTACCACCTTCGGCGAGGGGATAAGGACCCTGTTTTCTCCTGGAAAGGGTGTTTCCTTGCCACCATTGAAAAAAAACGTAACGTGGGCGTATTTTTCGGTCTCTGCGATGCGCAGCTGTTTCCGTCCTGCTTCCGAGATTATTTCACCTAAAATATTATCCAAATTTTCCGGTGGGAACATCGTCGACATCAACGCATTATGACTACTTGAATATTCCGTCAGTCCGAGCGCACCGGCGAATTGGACCACTCGTGAACGCGCAAAGCCCTCAAAATCGGGATCGAGTAGCGCCAGCAAAATTTCACGGGCGCGATCTGCCCGGAAATTACCCATTAGCATGCCGTCTCCATCCGAGATACCCTTATAATCTCCTATTGTTACTGGCTCCAAGAACTCGTCGGTGACGCCCGATGCATAGCTCTCTGTGATTGCGGTCACTGCGTCCACGGTGGGTTTGCCTACTCCGGATACGATAAGGTCATAAGCTTTCTCCACTCGGTCCCAGCGTTGGTCGCGGTCCATGGCATAGAAACGACCGCACAATGTAGCGAGCACCGCGCGGGGGAGCACTGATATCGTGTCAACAAACTCGGCGACGTAGCCTTTTGCGCTGGCTGGTGGCGTATCTCTTCCATCGAGAAAGGCATGTATGGCCACAGGGATGCCCTCGGCGGCTAAGACTTCAGTCAACTTCAACAATTGATCTTTATGCGAATGTACTCCTCCCGGAGATAAAAGACCCAAAAGATGGCAGGTTCCACCCTTTTTCTTGAGTGTTGAAATAAAAGACTTTAATGCGGAATTTGTAGACAGGGAGCCATCTCCGATCGCTGTATCTATCCGCCCGATATCCTGATTGACGATGCGGCCGGCCCCTAGGTTCATGTGTCCTACTTCAGAATTACCCATCTGTCCGGCTGGAAGGCCCACGTCTAAACCACATGTATCTATGAAGGCATGCGGATTGGCATTCCATAGACGCTGAAAGTTAGGCGTATTTTTGGGTGTGATGGCATTGTCAGATTCATCCACCCGGTATCCCCAACCGTCTAAAATACATAGCACAACAAGGTTTCGAGCGTGTTCTTGGGCGGTGCTCATTCGGATATCCTATAAACTCTTTGACTACTATATAGGAAAAACCTGATTAGTTGGTACCGCAAGACGCTTAATAAAGTTATATCAACCACGGTGATAAGCCCGTCCCGCTATAATTTCTTGTGCTCGGTACAGCTGTTCGACCAGCATAACCCGAGCTAGTTTGTACGGCCAAGTTGCGGCACCGAATGATATAGATGTATCAGAGGAATTGCGCAGGCTACCGTCAAGTCCAGCCGCACCGCCGATAATGAATGCAACGTTCTTTCCTTGATCCTGCCATTTACTCAATTTAGTAGCGAAATCCCGGCTAGAGAGTGACTGACCGCGTTCGTCCATTGCGACCCGAATATCTCCGTGGGGTAATGCATGCTCAATCAAATTTCCTTCCCTGCGTTTCAATTCCCCAGCGGATAGGTTGCGGCGTTCCTCTACTTCTACGATGTCGAGTTGCCACATTATCCGACGGCGATATTTTTCCATTAGTTCGCGTTCCGGACCAGCTTTAATCCGACCTACCGCACATAAGGTGATCTTCATATCTTAAACCGGTCAGGTGGCTAATGGTTCCGCAGGATCTGATAATACCGCGTTCCACATCTTTTCTAGATTATAGAATTTGCGAACCTCGGGCCGGAAAATGTGAATAATAACATCTCCGGCGTCAAACAGAACCCAGTCTGCCTGAGCCCGGCCTTCGGGCGTAACACCTTTAACCCCATGTTTCTTTGCGACCTCTACCAGCCTATCGGCCATAGTTGCTACCTGTCGGCTGGACTGGCCACTCGCGATGACCATGTAGTCAGAAATATCTGATTTACCCTTGAGGTTGATCACTACGATATCCTCAGCTTTATGATCGACGAGAGACTCGCGAATGTCGGCCAAGAGATTTTTAGCCGCCCCAGTTATGGCGGGGCTACCAGTTGATTGATCGGTCAGTGTCCCAGCTTTCTATTTAGTGATTGACTTGTCCTTATATCTCGCTTTCGCGGATTCCTGTTTCAGCCCCCGGCTGGCTCGAATCTGAGTAGCGGATCCTGGATGCAGCCTAGTATGGAAAAACATCCAGGCGGGTGGTTGCAAATCCGCTAGAAGGCATGCATCCGCGCGCTTGCGCTTGAAGCGAAAGAACGCGCGCGCGGCCTTACCAGCAAGGGCTCCAAAAGAATATGGTGCCCGGTCGAAAACAGCAATTGGGACCTCATTAAAAATACGGGTCCATCGGTGCCAGCGCGAAATCTGCGTTAGGTTATCGGCACCCATGATCCAGACAAACTTTGTTGTCGGGAAGCTATGTTTTAAAACCGCCAAAGATCCCGCGGTGTATGTAGTCCCCAGACGCGTTTCAATGTTTGTCACTCGGATATTTGGATGCCGGGCCATCGCCTTGGCGCTTTGGAGCCGTTCGTCAAATGGTGCCATACCTACCAACGATTTCAGAGGGTTCTGGGGTGAAACCATCCACCATACTTCATCCAGCTGTAGCAGTTTCAAAGCCAACAGACTTATATGCCGGTGACCTTCGTGGGCGGGGTTAAAGGACCCGCCCAGAATACCAATCCGAAGGCCAGTAACCGGGTGACCTCGGCGAATATCGGTGATTGTTTTCAGGGCCGGACCTGTCCTGAGCCGCGAACGACATATTTGAATGTGGTAAGTTGCTCGACCCCAACCGGACCACGAGCATGGAGCCTACCGGTGGAAATGCCAATTTCAGCACCCATACCAAACTCACCACCATCAGCAAACTGTGTAGAGGAGTTATGCATCACGATGGCAGAATCCACTGCATCCATGAATTTTTCTGCCGCATCTGTGTCTTCAGTGATTATCGCATCAGTATGGTGAGAACTATAGGTATTTATGTGATCGATCGCCCCATCTAGTCCATCGACCCGACGGATAGAAAGAAGCGGCTCTAAATATTCCGTACGCCAGTCTTTCTCTGTGGCTGCGCCGATACGATCGTCTATCGCTTGTGTAGGGCCGTCACCGCGCAACTCGCACCCCGCCTCAATAAGACCATCGATTATTGTTAAGAGTACTTTGTCGGCGATATCACGATCGACTAATAATGTTTCAGTCGCGCCGCAGATACCGGGGCGGCGCATCTTTGCATTAACAACGATTTCACGCGCCATATTCGGGTCGGCAGCGCCATCGACATAGGTATGGCATAAACCATCCAAGTGCGCGATCACAGGGATCCGGCTTTCCTGCTGAACTCGTTTGATTAAAGATTTTCCTCCGCGCGGAACGATAATATCTATATATTTGTTCATCATCAGCATTTCGCCAACTGCGGCTCGGTCCTTAGTCGGCACGAGCTGTATTGCGCCGGTGGAGAGATCGGCGACGGTGAGCCCCGCCTGAAGGCACTCAAGGATAATACATGATGAGTGGAAACTTTCTGATCCTCCACGCAAAATCGCGGCATTTCCGGATTTGAGGCAAAGGCCACCGGCATCCGCCGTTACATTTGGACGGGATTCGTATATAATTCCAACCACGCCAAGCGGCACCCTCACCCGAGAAATATTAAGACCATTAGGGCGATTCCATTCTGCTATAACCTCACCTACCGGGTCTGGGAGATCAGCAATCTGTTCTAGCCCCGCGGCCATGGCATCAATGCGGCTAACATCCAGTGCTAGTCGATCAAGCAGGGTGGGCTCTAAGCTGCGTTTTTCGGCGATCTGGATGTCCTTTGCGTTGGCGGCTAATAGGTCGTCCGTCCTCTCACGCAAGGTGGCTGCGGCTGCTTTTAGCGCTTTGTTTTTACATTCTGGGTCAGCTTGTCCCAGTTCAGAAACGGCAGCTCGAGCACGCTCGCCAAGCACCGCCATCTGGGGGGTTATTTCGCCCGGATCGATCGCAGTCGTGGTACTCATTGTTATGGTGCCTCCAGCGCACTCAGTTCCAAGACCATATCATCACGGTGGATCATTTCATCTCGGCCACGGTAGCCCAGAATTCCCTCTATTTCACGGCTTTTTCGCCCTGCGATGCGTACGGCATCATCCGATGAATATGCCGATAGCCCCCGTCCTATGACCCCGCTACCAAGCACTTTTATTTCGACCGAATCACCACGTTCAAATTGGCCTTCTATACCTGCTATGCCGGCCGGCAAAAGACTTTTTCCTGATTTAAGGGCGTTGAAAGCCCCAGTATCGATCAAAAATGCACCAGATGCGGTGATGGCGCCAGCAATCCATCTTTTGCGCGCGGTTAGTGGCTCTGAATTCGGTAAAAACCATGTGCAGTCACACCCAGACACAAGTGCCGACAGGGCGTTTGATGTGTTACCGTTAGTGATTACCATGGCGCAGCCTGCGGCGGTGGCAATCTTCGCGGCTTCCAATTTGGTAACCATTCCGCCTGATGAATAGCCCGCGGGCGCGACACCTGCCATAGCCTCTATTCTTGGGGTGATTTCAGTAACCTCCGGTATGAGGGTAGCGTTACCATTTAGTCGTGGATCCGCGTCGTAAAGTCCATTGACATCAGATAAAAGAACTAGCGTGTCCGCGCTGGTCATCTGCGCGACTCGGGCGGCGAGCCGGTCGTTGTCCCCGTAGCGAATTTCCTCGGTTGCGACGGTATCGTTTTCATTAATTACCGGTATCGCTCCCATCTGTATTAGCGTTTCAATCGTTGCCCGGGCATTCAGATGTCTGCGTCGTTGCTCAGTGTCTGATAAGGTCAGCAAGATCTGGGCGACCGTCAGGTCATACATGCCAAGGGCGTCCTGCCAAGCGGATGCAAGCTTGATTTGACCAGTCGCTGCAGCAGCCTGTTTCTGCTCCAAGGCCAGTCCACCATCAGCCAACCCAAGTTGATTCCGTCCTGTCGCAATCGCACCGGAGGAGACTACAACGATTTCCGTTCCACGTGCTCTCTGATCCGCGATATCGCCTGCAAGACCCGCCAGCCAACTGGTGCGTATTTCGCCATTGGAATCATCAACCAAAAGCGCAGAACCAATCTTGATGATCAGCCTGCGGGATAAGGCTAGCCTTTTTTCGGAGGATCTGCCTACGGTGTCCATGGCGTCGCGCTTTCGACTGTTCGGTCCTCGTTTCCTGCTGCTCGATCATCTTCAATGATGGATAGTAGCCGGCCTAATATTTCTTCCACACCGGTGCCTGCTGCACCGGATATGGCAAGCACTTCTTGCCCGGATACTTCCTCTAGATCAGCGCGCTTTTCATAAACAAATTCCTCCGGGATGGCGTCGATCTTGTTGAGCGCAAGAATTTCCCGCTTTTTTTCTAATCCACCTCCATAAGCTTCAATTTCGGCACGGATTGTACGCCATCCACCCACAATGTCGTCCTCCGTACAATCAATCAGATGTAAGAGGGCTCCACAACGTTCTACATGTCCTAGGAATTGGTCACCAAGGCCGGACCCTTTATGCGCGCCTTCAATCAGACCCGGAATATCGGCGATGACGAATTCTGTCTGGTCTGAGTGCACAACGCCAAGAACGGGCATCAGCGTCGTGAAGGGGTAATCCGCTATCTTGGGCTTTGCCCGCGATATCGCAGACAGGAATGTGGATTTGCCGGCATTGGGCAAGCCTACCAGCCCTGCGTCGGCAATCAGCTTTAGCCGTAGGCGCACCCATCGTTCTTTGCCTTCGCCTCCGGTATCGGCGCGGCGCGGCGCTTGGTTTGTCGATGATTTGAACCTGGTGTTTCCGCGCCCACCTTGACCGCCTTCGAGTAATAAGACGCGTTGGCCTACGGCAGTAAAGTCCGCTAGCAAGAGATTATGTTCGTCATCGAAAATCTGCGTTCCCACAGGTACTTTCAGGATTACATCTTCACCTGACGCGCCGAACCGATTTTTGCCCATGCCGTGTCCACCGGTCTTGGCCTTGAAGTGCTGCTGGTACCGAAAATCTATCAAAGTATTCAGACCATCAACGGATTCAATGAGCACATCGCCCCCGCGCCCGCCATCGCCGCCGTCAGGTCCACCATATTCTACATTCGCCTCGCGTCGGAAGCTAACACACCCGGCGCCTCCGTCACCGCTTCGTAGATATACTTTCGCAGAGTCAAGGAACTTCATGGTTGGGGCGTCTACCTGTTCGGCGCTAATGCTCCACGGCACCGTTTTGATGGGCGATGCCTATACAAAATAATGTCTGGCATAGATTAACCCCGTTTAAACGGGTCTGGCAAAAAATAAGGTTCGCTCAGGCTACCGGGTCGACCGAGACGTAAACGCGGCCGCCCGAGGATTTGCGAAAAGCAACCTTTCCCTCGCTAATGGCAAAGATGGTGTGGTCCTTGCCTATACCAACGTTTTCGCCGGGATGCCATTTTGTGCCACGCTGGCGAATTATAATGTTACCTGGAATAACGGCTTCACCCCCAAATTTCTTGACGCCGAGGCGCCGACCCTCCGAATCTCTCCCGTTCCGGGAACTGCCGCCTGCTTTTTTATGAGCCATTGTTCAATCTCCTCCGGACGGATAGTCCGCTGAATAACTTACTTGTCATTGGTGGATTTCTTACCTACCGCCTTGGATTTTGTTTTTGCCTTGGCTTTGGTTTTGGCTTTGGTTTTTGCCTTGGCT
>DBHK01000018.1:43038-62024 GCA_002295635.1 Alphaproteobacteria bacterium UBA830
TTTCTTCTTAAAGACAATGATTTTTTCACTTCGGCTTTGATCAATGATTGTCGCCCCAATGCGAGCACCATCAACCAATGGTGTTCCCACAATAGTTTCTTTACCATCGTCCAGCATCAAAACTTCATGCAGTTCAATATTGCTACCCGCATCGGCTTCAAGCTTTTCAACGATGATTATATCGTCTTTTGCAACGCGGTATTGTTTACCNNGTTTTTGCCTTGGCTTTGGTTTTGGCCTTCGCCTTCGTAGATACCTTTCTGGCCGGTGCGTCTGCTTCAACCCCGGGGTTATTGGCTAAGCTATCAGCTGGGCTGCTCTTCTGGCCCTTGGCCAGAATATCGATGATGCGGATCACGGTCAGTTGCTGACGGTGACCTCGCGTGCGGCGGTAGTTCTTGCGGCGCTTTTTCTTGAAGATCACGACCTTATCGCTTTTCTTCTGCTCAAGAACCTCGGCTGCAACACGAGCCCCGGACACCAGTGGGGTTCCAACAGTTAGTGCTTTGCCATCATTAATCGCTAGAACGTCTGCCAGCTGGACGGTAACGCCCGCATCGCCCTCAAGTTTTTCGACGGTCACCACGTCATTTTTTGCAACGCGGTATTGTTTACCGCCGGTTTTGACCACTGCGTACATTGTCTTTACCCGTTCTAGGCCTTTTCCATCACCCAGCCTACCGGACAGGGTGGCAAAGTGGATGTAAATCAAAAATAAGACCGCAGTCCTAACCCGAGGATGCAGGCGCGAACCAGCGGTCATTTAAGAAGCTGCGGGAATATAGCTCCGGATCGACGGGAGTCAATCGTTTTTGGCTAGAATCCGGGATCCTGTCCCTACATGTCAACGCTTCTCGATAGTCAAGGAAAACGGATTGAAACCAGAAATGGCTCCTTAAACTAAAGTTAAATTCAATAGCCTTTATTCGTCATTAAAAGCAGACGAATGTATTTTCATGTTCATAAACATCGCTCCTTGTCTTTAGGCATGTCCATTTGCGAGTGGTCTAATCGATATTTTCCTATTTGCGTTTTCTTGCTCCCTTGACACTATTACGCCTGGATTGCAGAAACATAGATGGAGAGTTGCCGGAGTGGTTGAACGGGGCAGTCTCGAAAACTGTTGTGCCTTTCGGGGTACCAAGGGTTCGAATCCCTTACTCTCCGCCAGCCCTCTGCCTACTTATACACAATTTATCTTATTTCCATCGCGCCACCACTTATAAAGCGCTTCCGCGGGGCGGACGAGCCTAAGGACGCTTTCCCGAAACCGGACTTAGTCTGGGTGTTCATCCTACAGACTTTCATGCGAACCTCGTTTTCTTGCAGGGAGTTCCGGAAACTCACCTCGTTTCTAGACTAGGCTTTGACCGACACATAAACTCCAAATCAGTTAGATAAACTTCTGGAGGAATACTGTGTCGAAGACCGAAACATACAAAAAGGGCGCTGCCACGAGACTTGAAGTGATGGGGCCAGAGATGGCTGAAAAAATGGCCAAGACCGTCTACCAAGGGCCGGTGATGGAGGCGTTTGCCGAATATTCTACTGAGGCTGTTTTTGGAATGTTGTGGTCCCGCCCCGGGCTAGATCACAAGACGCGGGTCATAATCACGTTATCGTCTGATGTGTGCAATCATTGCTGGCCGGAACTGGACATTCATATCCGTTTCGCACTCAATCTTGGCTGGACTGAGGAGGAACTAACTGAAGTTTTACTTCATCTTGGCGGCTATATCGGGGTGCCGTCAGTCCGCGAAGCCATGCTAATCGCCGATGCCGTATTTAAAGATGTTCGAGGCAACCCCTAAAAAGATTTGGCAGTAAAACGTCTCAGGTAAGAGCCTCCAGTCTGCGAAAATAGTTTCACCTAGCTAATACCTGACGGTTAAGGGCGTTATGCAAAATATAATGGCGTGATTTAAGCTGTGCAAAGCAAACGGGAGATTGAAATGAGCTCAAATACTTTCCGCCGTAATCTCAGTGAGATCCGGAGCCCAACGGGCACAGATCTGAGTACGCTTAGTTGGGCGACGGAAGCACCCATGCGGATGCTTATGAACAATCTGGATCCCGACGTAGCCGAGCGGCCGGAAGAGCTGGTTGTTTATGGCGGGATCGGCCGGGCAGCCCGCAACTGGGATTGCTACGAGAGTATTATCGTACAGTTGAAAAAGCTGAAAGAAGATGAAACGCTTTTGATACAGAGCGGAAAGCCAGTAGGTGTATTCCGAACGTTTAGGGATGCTCCGCGTGTACTAATTGCAAATTCCAACATTGTCGCTAATTGGGCGACGCTTGATCATTTCACGGAGCTCGACCGCGTCGGGCTGATGATGTACGGCCAGATGACCGCTGGATCTTGGATCTATATCGGGAGCCAAGGTATAGTGCAGGGCACATATGAAACTTTCGTTGAAGTCGGCCGGCAGCATTTTAATGGTGATCTTAAGGGAAAATGGATTCTGACCGGCGGGCTCGGTGGAATGGGTGGAGCACAGCCGTTAGCCGCAACTATGGCCGGTGCGAGCATGATAGCGGTCGAATGTCAGCCCAGTAAAATTGAATATCGGATACGGACGGGGTATCTTGATACTAAGGCCGATACGCTACAGGAAGCGCTCACGATAGTCGAAAAATCGAATGCCGCGGGTGAGCCTATTTCTGTCGGTCTACTAGGCAATGTTTCCGAGATCTATCAGGAGATCTTTGAAAGCCGTGTGCGCCCGGATGTGGTAACAGACCAGACCTCGGCGCACGACCCTGTAAACGGTTATCTTCCAGTCGGTTGGACGATTGATGAGTGGTTTGATCGTCGCGAGCGTGAACCCAAGGAGGTTGAAAAAGCCTCTAAAAAATCGATGGCTCGTCAGGTGCAGGCGATGCTCGGTTTTTATCGGGAAGGTATCCCTGTCCTAGATTACGGCAATAATCTTCGTCAAATGGCACAAGACGCGGGGATTAAGGACGCATTCGCCTATCCGGGGTTTGTGCAGGCCTATGTCCGACCACTATTCTGTCGAGGTGTTGGACCATTTCGTTGGGCGGCTTTATCCGGTGACCCGGAGGACATCTACCGTACAGACGAAAAAGTCAAAGAACTGATCTCTGACGATCCACACCTTCATAATTGGCTAGATATGGCGCGCGAACGGATTAACTTTCAGGGCTTGCCAGCACGTATCTGCTGGCTTGGCCTCGGTCAGCGTAGCCGTATCGGCGCAGCGTTCAACGAAATGGTGAAGAATGGGGAAGTGTCCGCGCCTATCGTAATCGGACGCGATCACATGGACTCTGGGTCGGTTGCTAGCCCTAATCGGGAGACCGAGGGTATGAAGGATGGCTCAGATGCGATCGCTGACTGGCCTTTATTAAATGCACTTCTTAACACGGCTAGCGGTGCTACTTGGGTATCGATCCACCATGGCGGCGGTGTAGGTATCGGATATTCTCAGCATTCGGGGGTCGTCATAGTGGCCGATGGAACAGATGACGCCGCGCGTCGAATCGAACGAGTCCTCTGGAACGATCCCGGTAGCGGAGTGATGCGCCATGCAGATGCTGGTTATGATATAGCGATCGAATGCGCGAAGCAGAATGGTCTCAATCTGCCGATGATCGGAAAGTGAGATTGGTTATTTATCCTTATCCGCGGTGATGATTGGAAGTTAGCGGCCGCCCTAATCGAGGTGTCAAGTTCCCGTGTGATCTCGAAGACCCTGGCCATATCTTCTTGTGCTGTGACCGTAAGTTTAGGCAGTGTTCTGCGTGTAATAAGTTGTCGGTCCCGTGATCGAAAAGTTAGCATTCATTTGCTGAGCCCGGGTGAGACCAGCTGTGTGTCGAAATCAACAGCGGTGCCACCGTGGATTAATACATGGATCGGATTATATCCCGCCCAATAAGAGAGTTCGGCTGGCTGGTCGATTTTCCATATAGCCAAGTCGGCACGTTTTCCGACTTCTAGTGTGCCTCGGTCTTCGTATAGGCCAAGGGCTTTTGCGGCGTTTCGCGTTGCCCCAGCTAGGGCCTCTTCCGGTGTCATCCGAAAAAGAGTGCAGCACATATTTAACGCCAAGAGAATCGAAGGTAAGGGTGAAGAACCGGGATTGAAATCAGAGGCGACGGCGATATCAACTTCATATTTCCTAAATAGATCAATTGGAGGCGGTCGTGTTTCCCTCAAGGTATAAAACGCGCCCGGCAGAATGACGGCAACAGTCCCCGCCTTTGCCATGGCTCGAACACCTTTTTCCGAGATAAATTCTAGATGATCGGCCGATAGTGCCCCGAAACGGGCGGCCAATGCTGCGCCGCCCATATCGGAAAGTTGCTCGGCATGGATTTTAACAGGTAGACCGTATGTCTGGGCTGAAATGAAGACAGCTTCGGTTTCAGATGCTGTAAAGCCGATATTTTCACAGAACGCATCTACAGCATCAGCGGTACCGCTCTTGGCGACTGCGGGCATCATTTCCTCGATAACCTGCTCAATATAGTCGCCTTGACGCCCATTGTATTCAGGCGGAAGCGCATGTGCACCAAGAAATGTTGTCTGTACGTCCACTGGAAGCGCCTCGCCCAGTTTTCGGGCTACTGAGAGCTGCTTCAGCTCTGTCGCTTTCTCGAGTCCATATCCAGATTTTATCTCAACCGTTGTACAGCCTTCACGAATTAGATTCGAAAGCCGGGGAAGTCCTGTAGCTATTAATTCATTCTCGCTGGCTTTCCTAGTGGAGGTCATAGTAGAGACGATACCTCCGCCTGCGCGAGCTATCTCCTCATAGCTAAGACCTTGTAGGCGTTGTTCGAATTCGCTTGCGCGCGTTCCGCCAAAGACAAGATGGGTGTGGCAGTCTATTAGGCCCGGTGTTACCCACTTACCAACTCCATTGATCACCTCGCCAGCCAAATTTTGTGGTTTTCCGGGAAGGTCATCCATCGATCCTACCCAAGCAATACGATCACCCTGGATTGCTATCGCGCCATTGGAGATCTGGCCGTAAAGCACACCATTATCTACCATAGTTGCGAGATTGGTATCGACCCAGATCGTGTCCCAGTCCACCATACCCTTGCCCTCATTCGCTTTTCATTGCGATCCTACCCCGCCCAATTTATATCTTTGGCGTAAGGTAATGAACCCGACAACCCACGAAAATCTTGGAAAAATGACTACACTAAGATCAATTCTTGTATCGTTACTCTGCAGTTGTCCGTCAATGAACTCGCTAGGCAGGTTGGTTGGATTATGACAGTACCTGTTATGGATATTCAGCTGGGGGAAAATCCGCTCATCGTCAACGTTCCACATGACGGTCGCGAGATCCCCGCCGATATCGGCGCCACAATGACAGAAGAAGCACTTTCCTTACCTGATACCGATTGGCATATTCGCGATCTTTACGCCTTTGCAACCGAGTTGGGTGCGACGATTATATCCGCGCGTTATTCTCGATATGTTGTCGATTTGAATAGGGACCCGACCGGCAGGTCACTTTACCCTGGTGCCGATACTACAGAGGTATGTCCGACGAGCACATTTAACAAGCATCCCATTTATCTTGAGGGTAGATCGCCCGATTCCGTGGAGATTGAGCGTCGGATAGAGATTTATTGGCGGAGCTATCACGCAGAGCTTTTGCGGGTAATTTCGGAGAAAGTAGAAAAATACCGCAACGTACTGTTGTTTGATGCCCATTCCATTGCATCCCAGCTACCGCGTTTTTTCGTGGGTAGACTTCCAGATTTTAATCTTGGTACCGCCGATGGTTGCAGTTCTAGTGGTGAGCTAGCCCAACGCATGTTTAATGTGGTTGATATGGCCACTGGTTATAATGCCAGCCTAAATGGACGCTTCAAGGGCGGGTATATCACCCGTCACTATGGTAACCCTGGTGGCGGCGTACACGCTATCCAGCTAGAAATGGCGCAGCGTGCTTATATGGAAGAGGAGCCGCCGTATAGATTGAGATCTGATCGAGCAGATATGGTACGCCCTATTCTCCGAGACTTACTTTCCACCGGTCTCGACTGGGTGAGCGAAAAGGACCGGATCGCCTAAGAGATGCGGACGCTGCAATTCGATCATCTCTATACAGAGTGCCGTTGGCTGTCTCCGGGATATATCTGTATCGATTCAGACGGCTGGATTATCGGGGTATCGGATACTACTCCTTCGAAGGGTGCGGAATACTTAAGCGGAATCGCATTACCGGGAATTCCAAACCTGCATTCGCACGCATTTCAGCGAGGTATGGCGGGGCTGAGCGAATACCGTACGGATAAAGCTCGTGATAGCTTTTGGACTTGGCGCAAGTGGATGTATCAATTTGTAGGTATGCTTTCCCCAGAGGATCTCGAAGCGATCGCTGCACAACTATATGTCGAGATGCTGAAATCCGGTTATACTGCGGTCGGGGAATTTCAGTATTTACATCATGACTGCAATGGCGCTTCGTTCGAAATACCTGCAGAAATGAGTTTACGAACGCTGGCTGCGTCTCGAGAGGCTGGTATTGGGGTGACCTTGCTTCCGGTATTATACCGTTATTCAGGTTTTGGTGATCAACCACCGGAAGATGGACAGCGCCGTTTTGTCAATAA
Organism: Alphaproteobacteria bacterium UBA830; assembly: GCA_002295635.1. Classification (GTDB taxonomy): domain Bacteria; phylum Pseudomonadota; class Alphaproteobacteria; order MPNO01; family UBA830; genus UBA830. Next base: position 49,645 of record DBHK01000018.1, read on the forward strand.
TCTAGACACGTTTATGAATATTTACCGATCGCTTGAGGAGGTGACGAGGACGGACCCGGACCGCCATACCGGCATAGCGCCTCACAGCTTACGCGCCGCTGATGCCCAGTCGATATGCGAGGTCGTAGGGGGGGCTGATTCAAATGCGCCAATTCACATCCATATTGCCGAACAGGAAAAAGAGGTTGTAGATTGCATAGATTTTTCCGGAAAACGCCCTTTGGAGTATCTCTATGATACTGTCGAGGTCGATGCTCGGTGGAGCCTGATTCACGCTACTCACATGAAGCCAGACGAGGTATATACGGCTGCCTCATCAGGAGTGACTGCCGGACTTTGCCCAACGACTGAGGCGAATCTTGGCGACGGACTGTTCGATTTACCGAGGTGGTTAGCAGATAATGGTGCGCTGGGTGTTGGATCCGATAGCAATATTTCAGTCAGCCCGGTCGAGGAACTTCGTTGGCTTGAATATGGCCAGCGGCTTCGCGAGCGGCAGCGTAATGTTTCTGCCAGTGACCGCGTTTCGACAGGTAAAAGGTTGTTTGACGCTGTTATTGCGGGTGGTGCGCAGTCCCTTGGACGGGCCGGATTGAATGGCGAGGCTGGATTAAAGCCCGGCGCACGCGCCGATATTATAGTGCTTGATCTCGCTGCGCCTATTTTCGCAGGCCACTCGCCGGAAACATTTATCGATACTTGGATCTTTTCCGGTAACGAAGCACTGGTAACCGACGTGTTTGTCGGCGGATCACATGTTGTGCAGGCGGGCCGTCACCATAGAGAAAAAGAAATAGCCTCACGCTACAGAGATGTTTTAAAGAGGTTGTTGAGATAGGTTTTTGGTAGTTCCCGATATCCTATGTTTTTTTTAAATACTTTGTGAATTCTCTTTATTGCGCTGGATTTCTTTCTGTCTTATCTAAATCCTTTTTTTTGCTGTTTAGGGCACGGTTTTTTGTTTTGTGGGGATCCAATATGCGAAACTTAGCACTCGTAATATTGTTATCTATTATATCGACTCCAATTGTATCATCGTCCGAGGCGTCAGGTGCTGGAAAGTTCGTATTTACAGCTATACCTGATCAAGACGAAAGCGCCTTGCGCAAGCGTTTTGATAAAATAGCCAAATATCTCTCCGGAAAGCTGTCGATAACAGTCGAATATGTTCCCGTTAAATCTTATGCGGCTGCGGTGACGGCATTCAGAAATAATCAGGTCCAGTTGGCATGGTTCGGAGGGTTGTCGGGTGTGCGCGCGAGGGAACTTGTAAAAGGTTCAAACGCAATTGCTCAGGGTAAGAAAGACCCATTTTTTGAGACCTACTTTATCGCTAATGCTAGCACCGGTCTCAAAATGTCGAAGGAATTTCCTAAGGCCATTTCTGGCAAGACTTTCACCTTTGGCTCGAAAGGATCGACGTCGGGACGCCTGATGCCCGAATATCATATACGGAAAGCTTTTGGTAAAGCACCCCAGAAAGTGTTTAGCCGTGTTGGCTTCAGTGGAAATCATTCAAGAACGGTCGCGCTAGTTCAATCTGGTGCGTACCAAGTTGGCGCAACTAATTTCAAGGTTTGGAAAAAGGGGCTCAAAAATGGAACAATTGATCCCAACAAAGTTCGTGTAATCTGGAAAACACCCGGTTACCCCGATTATAACTGGACGATCAGGGGAGATGTCGACATAGCCTTTGGTCAGGGGTTTGCCGGAAAGGTTCAGGCCGCACTATTGGAAATGAGTGATCCGGATTTACTGAATTCCTTTCCAAGAGATTCTTTTATCCCAGCTAAAAATTCTGACTACGCCCCTATCAGGAACACAGCAAAAGAGCTTGGGTTAATCGATTAATGGCGTTGCTGAAACTTCGAGATGAGTCGGCGGGTTACGATGGAAAGTCGATTATTCGAAACGTTTCTTTGGCCATAGAACCCGGCGAACGAATTGCGCTCGTCGGGGAGAGCGGAGCAGGAAAATCGACTCTGCTCCGCCTGATTTATGGCAGACTGGGTAATGCCGCGGCACTGATGCCTCAAGACCCATCCTTGGTTCAGGCTCTGACAGTCTTTCATAATGTCTATATGGGCAGGCTGCATCAGTTCTCCGTATGGCGCAATTTGAGAAATTTGTTGGTGCCAGTCGCCGAAGACGTAGAAGAAGTCCGTAAGGTGCTGGCGCCTTTGCGCCTAGAGGAAAAGATTTTTTCCAATGTAAGTCAGCTATCCGGTGGTCAATATCAGAGGACGGCGCTGGCCCGAGCACTTTTCCATCCTGGTCGGGTCATAGTGGCGGACGAGCCCGTATCGTCGGTCGACGAACACCAGGCCCGCGAGATACTTGCTAAAATGAACGGCGAAAAACAGACCGTTCTGCTTGCAATGCATGACCGGGCGCTTGCTCTGGAGTTCGCTGATCGCATCGTTGGAATTCGCGATGGTTATATTGCTATGGACACACCGTCGGCCGGTATGACGCCCAAAGATCTCGACGAATTATATCTTTCCGAAAGTGCAGTCGCTGCGTGATCCCACCACGTGATCCGTCGCCGTTAGCCCGGACGATCTCAGGTTTCCTACTGGTGGCGATCCTATGTTTAATCTTTGCAGATCTGGCAATTTCTACCGGCGATCCCTGGCGGGAATTCGGGTTATTGATGACCGGATTTGTTACGCCCGATTTTTATCAAGCTGATAGCCTGTTTCTTGCAGTTGCATATACGATGGCGTTCGCATTTCTGGGTGTTGCAATTGGAAATGTCACAGGTTTCGGACTGGCATTGGTTTTCCACTACCGGCTAGTTCGCGTGGGCTGTGCCTTTATCCGGGCTATACATGAGCTTTTCTGGGCACTGATTTTCCTTCAGATGTTCGGTTTGTCACCGTTGACCGGAATTCTAGCAATCGCGATTCCCTACGCCGGCATCATTGCAAAGGTTTATGCGGAAATTTTAGAAGAGGCAGATCAGAGGCCCCTTTCGGCGGTGCCAGTTGGGACGGGGAAGGCGTCGACGTTTATGTTCGTTAGGCTTCCCGATTCTTGGGCACATTTTCGGACCTATTCGATGTACCGATTAGAGTGTGGTTTGCGGTCGAGTGCGGTACTCGGATTTATCGGATTGCCGACCTTAGGCTTCCACCTTGAAACAGCGTTTAAGGAGGGCCTCTATTCGGAAGTATCGGCGCTACTTATTCTATTCTATCTGATCATCGCCAGCATGAGAGTTTGGATGAAAAAAACTCTACTGCCAATTTATCTGATCGGTGCAGCGACGATACTTCCCTGGGGTGTTGCGTTTTCTTGGGCGAATATTATCCGCTTTCTTACAGAAGATGTAATTCCTTACCCGATCCGGAACGGCGGCGATAACATGATGGCTGCACTAACCGATTGGGTCAGTATGCTACTTATAGACCAAATCTTGCCCGGTACTCTGGCTACTATCCAGCTCACAATGATTGCGTTGGTCGTGACGGGTATGGTGACGCTGATTTTCTTCCCGATGATTTCCCCCCTGTTGTTCCGCCGGAATGCGCGGATGGGTGGGCATATATTTCTCGTCATTCTTCGATCAACGCCCGAGTACATACTCGCTTTCGTATTTTTGAACCTATGGGGCCCGTCAATGCTGCCGGCAATCGTCGCCCTCAGTCTGCATAATGCGGCAATCATTGGTCACCTTGTGGGCAGATTCACTGAGACGTTGCAGCTAAGACGCGATGCAGTCAAAGGCCTTAACCGTTATTTCTACGAAGTTGTGCCGCGTATCTACCGTCCTATGCTGGCGCTACTGTTTTATCGCTGGGAGGTAATTCTCCGAGAAACCGCAATTCTCGGTATTCTCGGAATTGCTACGCTGGGGTTCTATGTTGACAGTGCGTTTGCGGATCTTCGATTTGACCGGGCCATGTTCCTGATTCTGGTAACGGCATTGCTGAATATCTGCGTTGACACTATTTCGCGAAATATCCGCAGCAGGTTGCGTCTGCACACTACTTTGGAAGAACGGTAAACAGATGAAGACGACAGATAACCCCATTTTAAAAGATCTGGTTTTGGTTGGTGGCGGCCATAGCCATGTGGCAGTCCTGAAAAGGTTCGGGATGAAACCTCTCCCGGGTGTACGGTTGACCCTAATCTGCCGCGATGCCCATACGCCCTATTCGGGTATGCTACCCGGTTATGTCGCCGGGCATTATGAATATGATGAAGCGCATATCGATCTGGGTGCGCTTACGCGCTTTGCGAACGCCCGTTTTTATCACTCGACAGTGACAGCGCTAGATTTAGATAGGAAAAGGGTTATCTGTGACAACCGTCCACCGGTACCCTTCGAGCTCTTATCGATTAATACCGGGTCAACCCCAAATACTTCGAACGTACCCGGCGCGTCGGAGAACGTCGTGCCAGTAAAGCCTATCAATACATTTCTGGACCGTTGGGAGGCGCTCAGCGCCCGCGCGATGTCTCATCAAGGTCCGATGCGGATCGCGGTCGTCGGCGCTGGTGCCGGCGGCGTAGAAATTTTGCTGGCGATCCAGTATCGGCTGTCCCATCTGCGCCAAGACGCTGGGATCACGTCCGAGAATATCGAGTTTCACCTGTTTAGTAGCGGTTCCGAGATTCTGCCGACCCATAATGCGAGGGTACGGGCTAAGTTCCTGAAGACCCTAAAAAAGAGAAAGGTTATTCTACATCTTGGGGAGCCGGTGACGGAGGTCGAAAACGACCGCCTGATGACCGAAAACGGTAATGTTATTGAGGCCGATGAGATTCTATGGGTGACGGCGGCGGGTGCACCCGATTGGCCGGCGGCGTCTGGCCTCGACACTGATGAGTACGGTTTTATAAGGCTGACGGACAGTCTGCAGTCTATATCTCACCCATACGTATACGCTGCTGGTGACGTTGCGACGATGATCAACTATCCACGCCCGAAATCGGGCGTGTTTGCCGTACGTCAGGGTAAACCGCTGGAACGTAACCTGCGTCGTACTTTACTGGGCAGGCCGCCTATATCGTTCCGGCCACAATCTAAGTTTTTGAGTCTGATTTCTACCGGTGACAAATACGCTGTAGCCTCGCGGGGAGGTTGGTCAATCGAGGGGCAGAATATCTGGAGGTGGAAAGACTGGATTGATCGGCGTTTCATGGGCAAGTTCAATGAGCTGCCTGAAATGAACGAGGAAGCAAAAAACGATCTACCTGATGGTCTGGCGAGTGCTGATGTTATGAGAGAGATCTCTGCCATCGCGATGCGCTGCGGCGGATGTGGCGCCAAGGTGGGCGCAAACATTCTCGCAAGAGCCCTCGATTCCATGACTCCAGCACCACGGGATGACGTGTTGATTGGGCTGCACGAACCGGACGATGCTGCGGTAGTTGAAGTGCCGTCTGGTAAGGTGATAGTGCATACGGTCGACTATTTCCGCGCAATGGTTGACGATCCTTATGTTTTTGGAAAGATTGCCGCCAATCATAGCCTCGGTGATATTTTTGCAATGGGGGGTGATCCTCAGACGGCGTTGGCGGTGGCGACCGTTCCGTTCGGTATAGAATCAAAGGTTGAGGATACGTTGACCCAAATGATGACCGGCGCGATGGAAATTCTGAACGATACTAATTGTGCTCTTGTGGGAGGCCACACTAGCGAGGGACCAGAGCTAAGTCTTGGCTTTGCGGTCAACGGTCTGATCGATAAGGATAAGATAATGCGTAAAGGAGGTCTTTGCCCAGGCGATAAGCTTATCGTGACTAAGCCAATTGGTACTGGCACATTATTCGCGGCAGATATGCGTCATAAAGCCAAAGGGCGCTGGATCGCGTCGGCTATTGATCACATGGTAATGTCAAACAGGTTAGGTGCTGAGTGCTTGGTCGAGTATGGCAGTCGAGCCGCTACCGACATAACAGGGTTTGGCTTGCTGGGTCACCTTGTCGAAATGGTGCGTGCGTCAGCGGTTGACGTTGTACTAAATCTTGACGCCGTGCCGTTGATGGAGGGCGCAGAGGAGACAGCGAAGGCAGGCATCCTGTCGTCTCTACAGCCTCAGAACGTGCGTCTTCGTCGCGCAGTGGTAAACTTGGAAGAAGCCGGTAAAAATGCCCGTTATCCCTTGATTTTCGATCCCCAAACGGCGGGAGGTCTCCTTGCCAGTCTGCCTTCAGAAAATGCTGACGCCTGCGTCAATAAGCTAAAGGAACTTGGCTATTCACGGACAACGATAATCGGTGAGGTGGTAGAAAAGTCAGAGAATCTGGAACCCATCACAGTGCAAATTTAAATCCTACCTTTGGCAACAACGCAGCGTAACCTGCCTGACATACTGGTGCAGGAACTCCTTGATGCTGGCCTGACGTCAGCGGGACGATCACTTAGATGGTCGGACTGTATCACGGCGCTAACTAGTTCTTTACTTTTGATCTTCGATCGGGTGTATCGGATAGCCTCGAAATAATGCCTAAGCAAGCTGTGGTTATTCGTCCTCTAAAATACCGGCCTACGCCACCTTTTTCCCTGATTGCGATATTCATATTTATACACCAAGGTCCCTTAGCAGATTCCTCCATGCTTCTTTTTCTTTAGCTGGGGTATAGAGTGCCGCCAACTTTCGACATCGCCCGCTCAGATCTTTTAAAAATTCAGGTTCGGTCTCCGCACGGATTAGAAGTTTCGCAAGTGCGAATTCATCCTCTGCGGGATAGTATCCAGGATAATCGTCACCCAATATGCCGACATTACCGTCTATGCGCGAGGCTAAAACCGGCACTCCACATACTAAAGCTTCAGATAAGATATTCGCGCCGCCTTCTATTACCGAGCTTATGACCATAACATGGCTCCGGGCAAACTGACGTCGAACTTGCCAACCTTGTACCTCGCCACGCCAAGTGTAGCGTGAATTCGATTGACCTTCGGCTCGGGCGTCCCTTGCCCAGCTTCGGTTATGCGCTTTTCCCAAATGGACTATGCGCAATCGCGAATCAGCCGGCATTTGACGGGCAGCGTATGCCGCCCTTAAGGGATCTTTCTCCGCACGAAGGTGCCCCGCGACAACAACCTCGAACCAGCGTTTGGATGGTCGATAGGGAGAGCTGAGCGGCAATGATGACTGACGAATCAATCTCAGTTTATTATGGTATTCTTTTGGGATAGCGCGGTGGACTAGGTCATGCAGGCAGATAAGCTCCGTTGCCCTTTTCATGGAATCTAGGGTTTCGTGCGGGTGAGTATGTTGAAACCGGTATATATCGGTGCCTGCAAGCAGGACTACCAAAGGTCTATAATGATATAAGTCAGAGAATTTTCGGATCGATGCTGCAGATCGCCAAGCGTGCACAGCTACCATCATATCGGCGTCCCCGCCGTTATCCTCTTCGGAGATATCCACTCGGTGTCCAAGGCGCCTTAATATTTGTGCCCAGCGCTCTGCGGTGGCGCGATTTCCGGCGCGGGACTGTTTCCCTGAGGGAGTGACAAGGCTAATCTTCATTACCACAAACTAACGCAGAAATATGACCGCACAAGTTCCGAGCAATCATCTAATCGACATAATGTATAGTGCCCGTCAGCGCACCGTTGAGCTTCTCGATGATCTCAGCGATGAGCAGATGGTTGGTCCAAAACTATCGATCCTTAATCCAATGATTTGGGAGATAGGCCATGTTGCATGGTTCTATGAATTTTTCATTCTCCGTCAAGAATATGGTCATGAACCTCTATTAGCGCGTGGCGATGAGCTGTACGACTCGATTGCCGTATCGCAATCTACACGCTGGGACTTGGAAGTTTATCCGCTTGACGAAATGAGAGACTATATGGCTCGCGTACTAGATGCTCTCGTGGATCGTCTTGATTTTGGATTGGCTTCAACGCGCGACAGTTACCTATATCAATTTACGGTATTCCACGAGGACATGCACGACGAGGCCTTTACCTGGGCAAGACAGACGCTAGCCTATCCCACTCCTTCTTTCGTCCTTGATGCGCCGAGGGAGAAGTATGAGCCGGTGCCGGGGGGGTTAGATGGAGATGCGGTTATCCCAGGCGGGAGGTTCCTAATGGGGTCAAGCCCCGACGAGGCCTTTGTATTTGATAACGAAAAATGGACGCACGAGATTTATGTGGCTCCTTTCCAAATGGCGAAGGCACCGGTGACTTGCAAGCAATTTGTCGAGTTCGTGGAGGATGGTGGCTATAATATTGACGCTCTTTGGGGTGACGATGGGCTCGCTTGGCGAGAGAAAAATAATATAAAACATCCAGTGTATTGGAAGCGAGATACTACCGGTGGCTGGAAGGTACGGTTGTTTGATGTCTGGAAAGATTTGATGCCGGACAAACCTGTTGTTCACGTAAACTGGTATGAAGCTAATGCTTATTGCGCGTGGTCGGGGCGGCGTTTGCCCACCGAAGCCGAATGGGAGTTCGCCGCGACGATGCAGCCAGACTCGGACCACTCGATGAGAAAAGCTAATTATCCCTGGGGGGACGATACCATGACCCCAGCGCACGCAAATATGGATGGTTTCGATCTTGGTTGCGTCGATGTAGCGGCCTATGCGGCCGGTGATAATGCGTGGGGTTGTCGTCAGTTGATCGGAAATGTATGGGAATGGACAGCAGATACGTTCGGACCTTTCCAAGGCTTTTTCCCCGACGACTACAAGGAATATTCCGAACCACTGTTCGGAACGACAAAGGTCTTGCGCGGCGGATCTTGGGCAACAAGAAGCCGTTACGTGAATGCGAAGTACCGAAACTATTTCGGCCCAGAGAGAGCTGATATTTTCTGCGGCTTCCGGACATGTGAGGATAATTAACCGTTTGATATTATAATATTACCTATTTAAACCAAATATGATCGCTATAGATCAGCCCTGCGGCTAGGCGTAAGGGGTTCCGAGACAGTAAGAGGAAATATCTATGCAAGGGAAAATTGCTCTAGAAGAACATTACGCCATCGAAGAAACTCTTCAAGACTCGAACGGTTACCTACCGCCAGAAACCTGGGAAGAACTGTCCGGGCGCCTAATTGATATCGAGGGCCGCCGTATCGACGAGATGGATCAGAACGGCATCGAAATGATGATTCTTTCGCTGAATGCCCCAGCAGTACAAGCAATTTATGACCGGGAACGCGCAAATGAAATAGCGAAGAAATCAAACGACATGTTGGCAGAGTGGGTGGAACGCAATCCAGGCCGATTCCGTGGCTTTGCTGCATTGCCCCTGCAAGACGTTGATATGGCCTGTGCAGAGATGGAGCGTTGTGTAAGAGACCTTGGGTTTGTCGGAGCGCTGGTAAACGGGTTTTCACAGGTCGATACCGAACAGTCTGCAGTCTATTACGACCTTCCTCAATATACACCTTTCTGGGATGTCATGGCTGACCTAGATGTACCTTTCTACCTACACCCACGAAATCCAATACCCAGTATGGCGCAGATTTACGAGGGCCATCCGTGGTTGCTTGGTCCGACATGGGCGTTTGGCCAAGAAACAGCCGTTCATTCTCTGCGACTAATGGCCTCTGGTCTTTTCGATAGGCATCCCAAACTTCAGATCGTTCTAGGCCATATGGGGGAAGGTCTTCCCTACAGTATGTGGCGGGTCGATAACCGCAATAAGTGGGTTGGTGAAGAACGTGCATATCCTGCTGAAAAGATGCTCGGCTATTATTTCCAGAATAATTTCTATATCACTACGTCCGGAAATTTCCGCACGCAGACATTGATCGACGCAATGCTAGAAATTGGTTCGGATCGGATCTTGTTTTCGGCAGACTGGCCCTTCGAGAATGTCGATCACGCTGCCAGGTGGTTCGATAACTGCACCATCAGCGAGGACGATCGGCTAAAAATCGGTCGTACAAACTCGACTCGGCTATTTGATATCAATTTATAACCTATCTCGCATTCTGCCGCATGGGAATAGCTAAAGAAGCTGCATAGACAATAGTAGCTGCAACGACAATTGCCGGCCCGGAAGGCAGATCCCACTGAAGCGACCCCTGCAGTCCGAGCGCCACAGCAATAGATCCGGCGATGGCAGCAAAAACCGCCATCTGTTCCGGAGTGCGGGCGAAACGGCGGGCTGCAGCCGCGGGAATAATTAGAAGCGAAGTTACTAATAGGATACCGACAATCTTCATTGCTATGGCGATTACCAGCGCGAAAAGCATCATGAATGCGATCTGGATGCGAAAAATATTAACACCCTCTACTTGGGCTAAATCCTCGTGCACTGTAATTGATACGAGGTCTTTCCAAAGCCATGCCAATACCCCCAACGCGATTGAACCACCGCCGTATACCCATGCGATATCCGTCAATGTGACGGCGAGGATATCGCCGAAAAGATAGCTCATCAGATCTACACGCAATGAGGAAAGAAATGATATTACTACCAGACCAAGTGCAAGGGAGGCGTGGGCAAGAATTCCCAGAAGAGTATCCTCCGCCAGATAACGTTGTCTACGTAGGTAGACCATCCCAACTGCAATGCTAAGGCAGACACCAACAATCCCAAAATTGATATCGATACCCACGAAAAACCCCAGACCTATCCCTAGGAGAGCAGAATGGGCGAGCGTATCGCCGAAATAGGCCATCCGCCGCCAGACTACAAAAACGCCTATCGAGCCCATCACGGCGGCGACACCTATGCCCGCAATCAAAGCGTACAGAACGAAGTCAGGCATGGTTATGCTCGTGGTGGTGCCGATAGACAGCGACACGTGATGCCGCTTCGCCAAATAAATCGAGATAGGCCGGGTTTTGCGATACGGCATCGGGCTTTCCCGAACAGCATACATGTCCATTAATGCAGACAACTTTGTCGGTAGAAGACATCACCAGATCCAAATCGTGGGAAACCAGCAATATCCCGCAAGCTTGCTCGTCCCGAATTGTACCTATCAATTTATAAAACTCTGTCCGACCGTGTATGTCGAGATTAGCCGTGGGTTCATCCAATACTAGCAAATCAGGATCCCCCAAGAGTGCTCGGGCGAGCATCACACGTTTTTGTTCCCCGCCTGATAACAGGCGAACCTCTTGATTGAGAACGGCAGGGGCCCCAACACTATTAAGTGCTTCCTCCAAACGAATGGTCTCACTAACTCCCGAAAGTTTAAGAAACCGGCCAACGCTTAACGGAAGAGTTGGGTCGATTGCGAGCGACTGCGGAGAATAACCGACACGCATATTTGCAGCAGTGTTTATTACTCCCGTAGCCGGCTTCTCTAAACCAAGTAACATGCGAACTAGCGTCGTTTTTCCCGACCCGTTTGGACCAATCAGGGTAACAAATTCGTTGCGGCTCACAGCTATATCTATGTCGTGCAGCACCGAACGCCCGCCATATTTGGCACTAATACCTGTGCCTGATATAAGTATTTCCGGGGTAGTGAACGGATCTTCAGGCATCTGATTCGATTTTGCAGGCGCTACACAGACCCATAATCTCCACTGTTGGCTGATCTACCCTGAAGCCCATATTTTTAGCTTTCTTTTCAATTAGAGCGGAAATCTCCGGATCGTCCAATTCGCCGATCTGGTTACATTTCCCGCAAATAAGGAACTGACTATTGTGACTTTGCTCCGCCCCGCCGCATCCAACAAAGGCGTTCAAAGATTCAATTTTGTGTACAAAACCATTCTCTACAAGGAATTCTAATGCCCTATATACCGTAGGAGGCGCAGCCTTTTGTTTATCGCCACGCAGTTTTCCGAGGATGTCGTATGCGCCACTCGGACCATGCTGTGCCCAAACAATCTCGAGAACGCGGCGCCTCAGAGGCGTAAAACGAAGACCTCTCAACCTACACTTATCTTCCGCGATCTTAAGTGCCGCTGAGGCGCAAAGGTCATGATCATGACCCGGTTGCGGAAAAACGTTAAGCGGATTTGAAAAGGACATCAGAAACTCCACCAATTGACCATTTTGAATCTTTATGTCATAAGATGTTATATTATAACATAAATATTCAAAATGACTATTCGCACTTCTACCATTTTAATAGCACTTTTCCTTGTGGTCGCAACATTCTCCTCTGCGTATGCCCAACTCCGCGTCGTCGCGACAATTCCCCCGATTCACTCCTTGGCGGCATTGGTCATGGAAGGTATCGGAACGCCCCAATTACTTCTCACGGGATCCGAATCCCCACATAGGTACACGCTAAAGCCCTCGCAATCGCGATTACTGGCTGAGTCAGAAATCGTACTCCGAATTGATGAGTCCTTCGAATCGTTCTTGATCAAACCTCTTCGAGCTTTGGCTGAACGAGCCATTGTGGTCGATTTAATTAAGGCGCCAGGTGTGAATGTTCTAAAATGGCAGGCAGAACATGATGATAATGATGATCACAAGGATCATG
>DBHK01000021.1:0-22444 GCA_002295635.1 Alphaproteobacteria bacterium UBA830
ACTTCTAATCAACACCTGTAGCGGCTTCGCCATCCAGAGTGTGGAGTTCCCGCCTTAGAATTTTGCCGGTTGATGTGGTTGGCAAATCCGAAACGATTTGTACCTCGCGAGGGACCTTGTAGGCGGCGAGATGGTCGCGACAGTATTTTTTTATGTCCTCCGTCGTAGCAGTACCGTTTTGTTTCAGTACCACATAGGCCTTCGCGACCTCGCCTTTTTCGGGGTCTTCTTTGGCGCCAACGCCGACCATAGCAACCATTGCATGGCTAGAAATCACACGTTCGATTTCTGCCGGGTAAATATTGTAACCCGCCGTCAGTATCATATCTTTCTTGCGGTCGACAACGAAAATATAGCCGTCGTCGTCCATTTTAGCCAGATCTCCTGAATGGAGCCATCCGTCTGGTTCGATCGCTTCCCTCGTAGCGTCCTCGTTGCCAAAATAACCAAGCATAACGAGGGGGCCGGCGATCATCAGTTCGCCGACTTCGCCGTTGGGCATAGTTTTAGACGCGTCCTCGGCGTCAGCAATCCGAGCCCGAACATAAAGCATCTCCACTCCTACTGAGCCCAGACGGTTTTCACCATAAGAATGCTGCATGACCCCGGGTCCTGCCAGCTCAGTCATTCCCCACAGTTCAAGTAGTGGGTTGCCGGCTCGCTCTTCCCACTCCAGGGATTTAGCGGATGGCATGGTCTGTCCGCCAACAACTGAACGGGTAAGAGACGAGAGATCGTATGAATCGAAGTCAGGGTGGGCCAGCATATACAAATACATTGTTGGCACACCGTCCATTACCGTTGCCTTATGAATTTGGATGGCGTCGAGCATTTCCGTTGCTTCAAATCGTTCCATCACAACGAATGTGCTACCGAACAGAAAACAGAGGTTCATGATGGCGGCACCGTACACATGGGCACAGGGTAATGCGGTGAGTTGCACATCGTCAGCGACGCGCATGTTCATAGCTGCCGTCATGGCGGCATTGAGTACTACATTGCGATGGCTAAGCATCGCGCCCTTAGGAAACCCGGTGGTACCGGACGTGTAGCAAATCTTACCGAGCTCCGAGGCGTCGACTGGGACTAAGTCAAATAAGTCGTTTCCGGAGGCAATTAGTTCGTCGAAGGCCAACGCGCCGTCTGGAGTGCTATCGCCAAAAGTGATGATTTCTTGTAGGTTGATGTCTTCTTTGAGTTTAAGTATCGGAGTAGCCCTATCGCTAGTGGTGAAAAGCGCCTTGGCACCGCAATCCTTTACCACATAGGCTACTTCATTTGGCGTGAGCATAACGTTGATTGGGTTCAATACAGCGCCGGTCTTTGCGATACCGTAATACGCTACGATCCATTCCCAGCCATTTTGGGCATAAAGTGTCACCCTGTCGCCGGATGTGATTCCGATTTCTGCAAGACTACTCGCTACCCTATTGCTGAGCCGGTCGAGTTCGGAAAACGAGAAACTTTGATCACCGCAGATCAGGGCGGTTTTGTGACTATATTTTTCAGCGGTTTCGGGCAGAATTTGCCCGATAGTTTTATGCAGCATTAAATTCCCCCTCCCCTGTCTGGCTTAATACCAGCACCTGTTACGGGAAGCTTATCATTCCGAAAATGAGAACCCAAACCCATTTCCGCGCCGGCAGACGCGTCCGACGGACGGCGATGGAAAATGCCCTGTCATCACTAACGTGTCGGTCTCGCAGTAACGATCCAGGAATTGTTTGCGGGTTTCAGCCGATTGCACTCGGTCTGAACAGCCCACCGCACTCCAGCCCGGTTCGCGGCATTGGATCGGTGTGTGCACAACGTCGCCTGACACAATAGCGTTTTCGCCGTCCGAGCGCAGACGAATGCTGACGTGCCCGGGGGTATGACCAGGGGTTTTCTCGAACCAAATATTATCGTTGAAAGCGTAGTCGTCAGAGACGATATCCGCTTGGCCAGCTTCCACCACTGGCAGTACGCTGTCGTCTATGCATCCGTCGGAATATTTCTTGCCCTTCTTATTCAACTCGGACCAGAATTCAAATTCTGTCTCAGCAAATATGTAACGTGCATTAGAAAACGTTGGTACCCAGCGCCCATCTATAAGTCGAGTGTTCCAGCCTACGTGATCGGCATGTAGATGGGTGCACATGACGAAGTCTATGTCGTCAACGGAGAGCCCGATAGATGCTAGATTATCGATGTAATTCGTCCCCGATAGCCCAGACCAGTCAGGATAGAACCGACGTTCCTTATCGTTGCCGACGCAGGAGTCGATTAGGATTGTGTGGTGACGATTTTTAAGAACGTAGGACTGGGTTGCCATAACCAACTTGTCAGTGCCGGGCTCAAGGAATTTGGGTTCCATCCAGTCGCGGTAGGGAGCGATTGCCTCCGGGGTAGCGTCGGGCAGCAGAAAACCTATCTCGAATTCCGGCCTCTCTTCTTCCAGGATACGGTGCCAAGTAATGTCGCCAATTGTACCGGAGGGGATCATGATCATGTATCCAGTCTTATTTTATGGTCGCGGGTTGTTTTGAAATCTAATCTATTGAGTCAAAATAAACGCCGTGTAGTGCCTGCCACAAGGCAATGATATGACAGACGGATTCATGGGGTGTTTTGCACCACCCAAACCTCTGGTTTATTCTGCGAATAGAATCTTACCGATAGGAAGACAAGTAATGTTGATAGCCGAATACAACTCACTTTAATTGGAAACTATATTCAAATCGATCGAATCCGAAGAGTGGGATATCGATGAAACTGGCCTAGGGTGTCGCCGGAATAACCCAAAGGGATGCCGCGAGGATGTTTCGGGGTCTACTGCTCCGAAGAACCCTGTTCTCAGAGACTAAGGACGAATGACTGACTTGGTTTCGAATAAAATAATAGGAGAAGAACTATGCGTGCCGTTGTTATCACTGATACCTCCAACCGCAGCGTCTCAATTGCAGAGGTGCCCGATCCGACGCCGGGTGAAAATGAGATCCTAGTCGATGTAAAGGCTTGCGGCGTTAATTTTACCGACTTGCTATCTCTGGATGGGAAGTACCAGAACAACCCGCCACCGCCATTTACCCCAGGTAAAGACGCGGCGGGCCTCGTCGAGGCTGTTGGAGACAAAGTAACCACTCACAAGGTAGGTGATCGCGTGATTGCCCATGTGATTCACGGCGGGATGGCGGAAAAAGTAGTCTGTCCTTCGGATCTCGCTTTTTCTTTGCCAGATGGCGTCGAATACACGGCTGCGGCAGCTATGGGGCTTGCTTACCTGACGGCTTACCTAGCACTGACCCGCCGAGGGCAATTACAAGCAGGCGAAGTTGTCCAGATAAATGGTGCCTCTGGCGGCGTCGGACTAGCTTCGGTCAGTCTGGCCAAAGCGCTGGGGGCGAAGATAGTGCTGGCAGGGCTCACGACACCGTCGAAGGCGGACGGCGCAATAGCAGCTGGTGCAGATGCGATAATCGATCTGAGTGTCGAGGATTTAAAAGATAGTATTCGGTCGCAAGTAATGTCAGTGACTGATAAGCACGGTATTGATCTTGCATTTGATCTAGTAGGAGGGGAGGTTTTCGATGCAACGCTTCGTGCTGTTGCAAACGAAGGTCGCGTGATCGTATCCGGTTTCACGTCTGGTACTATCCCGTCAATACGGACTAATTATCTACTGCTCAAAAACATTTCGGTAGTAGGTTCAACTGTCAATTACTACATCAAGGCCGGCTCTCCTCTTGTGGGTGACGCTCAAGCGGCTCTATACGATCTACTGTTGGCTGGCACGATTGATCCGAACATTATGAACCGCCTGAACTTTGAAGACTATATGGATGGTATCAAGATGCTTGAAGAGAGGAAGATTGTTGGTAAGTCAGTTCTGATAATGTAGTGACGAGCGATATGAATGAGTTACCGAAAACGTTTAATCGGATAGGTGAAATGAGAGATATCTCTTTGTTTCCTGCATCTTGTCTAAAGAGAGGTTGTTACCTGCTATCTCTTAATATCTCTCTCTCGATATTATTGGAGTGGGGTCAGTGACGATATCACAGCCCTCGATAGCTATTATCGGTGCCGGTATAGGCGGCTTGGCAGTTTCTTGCTGTCTTCGCAGTTTTGGTATCGAGACCACGATATTCGAGCAGGCACCTGCCTTTACTCGGATTGGCGCCGGTATTCAGATGAGCCCCAATGCAATGCGAGTATTATACGGGATTGGTGTGGGAGATCAGATCCGGCAATCCGCATTTGAGCCCCCGCATTGGCGCAACAGAGATTACGATACCGGGTATCTGACAAATGATCACCCACTAGGACCAGATGCGTTTGAACGGTATGGCGTCCCATATATTTTGATGCACCGAGGTGATTTACATGCCGCGCTTCATGGCGCAGTCCCGGACCAAACCATCCGCTATTCACATAAGTTGTGCGGTATCAATCAAGCCGGCAAAGGGGTGCAGCTGATATTCGAGAATGACGAAACTATCACTTGCGATGCTGTGATCGCATCGGATGGGGTTCACTCTCCTGTGCGTGACTGGATGCTGGGAAGAGAAGAGGCTCACTTTACCGGACGCCTAGCCTATCGGACAGCATTTCCCGCAAATTTGATGAATGGTTACCAACTGTTAGACGATTGCGTTAAATGGTGGGGGCCGGACCGTCACATTGTTATTTACTATGTCAATGCAGCCCGAGATGAAATTTATTTTACAACCAGTCAGCCGGAACCAGATTTTCAGATTGAGTCATGGTCGGAGACTGGAGACGTCGATGAACTTCGCGCGGCTTTTTCAGATTTTCATAGCGATGTTCGCGCTGTATTAGATGCATGCCCCTCTGTCCACAAATGGGCGATCTTTCAACGTGACCCGCTGCCTAAGTGGTCGGAAGAAAATGTTGTCTTGATGGGTGACGCCTGTCATCCGATGACGCCTTATATGGCGCAGGGGGCAGCCAACGCGTTAGAGGACTCCGTTGTGCTTTCCCGGTGCGTGGCGAATGGCGGTCTTGATGACCTTTCACGAGCATTCCGCCAGTTTGAGGCTGCGCGCAAGCCTCGCACGACTAAAGTCCAAAAGACCTCTCATTTAAACGAGTTTATGCGCGAGAAGACAGATCCCGACTGGGTTTACGCCTATGACGCCTGGAACATAGAACTACCGAAGATGACAAAATGATCGGAGGAAAATTATTTAGTGGCTCAGCGATCTGTTGAACTGCCGTGGCAAATGCGTTCTGTTGAGCGACGGCGCGGCTACTCGGAAAGATGAGGAATCGATGGCATCAGACTGAAGACTAAGGTTAGTGAGCAGGTAGATTGGGGCGTTTCTGTCCGGCAACAGCCGCATGTCGGCCTGCGATCCGCCCCGAGGTAAACCCCCAACCAAGATGATGGCCGTGGCCTTCTAGAAGCAGGCCGCCCTGACCCGTCGAACCCGCTGCATAAAGGCCAGGAATAGGACGATCATTCTCTCCTAGCACCTGTAAATTTTCGCTCACGGCAAGACCCCCATCCGACGTCATTATATAGGCTTGAACCGGCCCGAGTGCGATGAAGGGAGGCGTTACGCAGGGTCTCCTCTCGCCTCTGGCGTTTGTCGAATTGTATTCGGAGACCGATGCTTCCAATTTTATTGGATCCATACCGGTTTGAGTAGCTAGTTCCGATAAGCTGTCGGCGCGAAAAAATATATCTCGCCGATTGTGGCGATAATCCTCTAGGTAGGCATAGGCAATTCCCGGAGCGGTCGAAATAAAATTAGGCCATGTTTGGAAGGACTGTGATAGATCTTCATCCATGATTATGAACGCTTCACCCTCTGGCTGGTCCGGCATATCATTGGACGGATTGGCGGTTTCGTCTGTAAAGCGCTCGCCGTTGCGGTTGATCAGCAATGCCCCTTGACGATAAAGATCTAGCGATGGCATAAGCGCTGTCGTAAGAAAACCCATAACAAAAGGCCGTAGTATCCTCGGCGGAAGTTGATCAATCGACCACCTAACGGCGCGCGCCAGCCAGAGCCACGGCGGGAGTTTTCTCACAAGTGTCATCTTTGTCGGCGGTCTGAAGCGAATTTCCGGACCGAGAGCAACATCACCATTCAACACATGCGCACCTAGAGCGACAACGGGATCATGCCAGTCGCCAGTGCTACTCGGATTGAAGCCGTCGACCCGAGCCATGTGCGGTGGCATGTACCTTTGTTTAAGAATGTTGTTTGAGGAAAAGTCGCCCGCCGCCAATATAACGCCATTTCGGGCGTAGATCTCTCGGCCGTTGGCAATAATACCGATTACACAGCCATCGTTAACGATCAGGTCTTGTAGGGGGGTCGAGCGACAAATTTTGACACCTAAAGATGCTGCATATTTCGATAAATGGTGAATCAGCATCCGGGAATTCGGGAGGATGTTGTGCATACGCGGCTGGGTATGGGGAGGTTCGGGCATTGGCCCGTAAAAAACTAAACCTAGTGACAGTAACCAATCGAATGTAGGCGGCATATTATCAACTAGTATACGGCGTAGCTTTGTATTATCGCGGCCCTTCAGACGTTCGGCGTGGAATAACTCCATATCTAAATAGTGCTGATCCGGCGTATCGTAAATGTTAGAATCCCGTTGGTGCGGAGAGGCGCTGGTCGTAATTGATCCGACCGACCATCCGGACGTTCCGCCAAGTTCGGGGTTTTTTTCAATCATCAGCGTGGATGCGCCGTTCTCAGTTGCAGAGATTGCTGCCGCAAGCCCCGCACTGCCGCTTCCCACAACGATCACATCAAAATCCACCAATATAATTCCTATATTAATTGAGGCGGCAGTTTGACCCGCTCCGGTACTTTGTGTCCCCGATTTTCGGCACGGGCGCGGTTTAATACGTCGATTGCAAGCGCGAGATCCGACAGTCCCATGCCCATTGCTTTAAATAATGTTATGTCCGCCCCATCCGGACGCGTTTTGTTTTCTGAAATTACAGAAGCAATTGTATGAACATCTTTCCAAGCGTTATCGTCTTCACCGTAATGGGCCCGGAATTCTGTCGAAAGATCGCGCACACTTTGGATAGAATCTACGGAGATAAGATCAGCACGATCAAAAACGTCATCCGTGAATTCCACACGTGACGGAACAATAGCACCCATAGCATTGAGGTGGCTGCCTTTTGCTAGCATATCCGAAGTGAGAAATGCTTCCGTAGAATTTGTGATCAAGGTTACGAGCGGTGAGTCTTTAACTGCCTCTCCCAACGTATTGACGCTAAGTGTTTGGATTCCTAGAGACGCAGTAACCCTCTCTGCAAAGCTTTGGCGCGTTTCCGGGTTACGGCTAAAAACCCGTACTTCCTTCAGTGGTCGCACTGCATGAACAGCGGCAATCTGGGGCAGTGCTTGTTTGCCGGTGCCTATTATCCCCATCGTATCTGCGCCTTTTGGGGCAAGGCGTTTTGTCCCCACACCAGTGACGGAAGCTGTTCTCATCTGTCCCAGAGCTGTCGCTTCTATCACACCGAGACAAGTACCATCTCTCAGCGAGAATAGCGTCATCGTAGTTTCAGATTTTCCCTGAACGTTTATCCAAGTTTTGAAACCGCAGATTCCTTCAGCCGATACAGCGCCGCCGATGGCATGCATCGCGTCGTTGGAACCGACCATTAGGTGAGTTTTTGGCATACTTGCTGCGTGATCTCGAGCTTCTAGAGGGAGTGTACGTTCAAGAGCATTTATCGCATCGGGCAGATTTATGAGACGAACCACGTCGGCTTCAGTAATCCAGATCGGTGAGGCCGTCATATCAGGTGCTCCGATTGTTTTGAGATTTTATTTTTCAGGAACCTAAGTAAGCCTACTTTATTGAAGTCCGACAATTCGCAAAACAAAGAGGGCATTTTATGGAAGAAATTCGTCTAAATTGACCTGATCGAAATTACGTGGCATGGCACGTTCGAACTGTTCCCGGGCTTCTCCCTGTGTAATTGCTGGTTTAGTAGCGTCGATCATCCACTTGGTACCTATCCGGTGGAAGCTGTTTTGACCTGGCACGACCGGCGAAATATTATCCAGCGCGAAAACACGGGTATTGGGGATCATTACAATATCGCGTTCAGCGTGAACGCGGGTGGTCATCGACCACATGACCTGTCTTAGATCATCTGCATCAATGTCATCATCGACAGCGACGGCGAGTTTCGGGTGCAGATAGGCACCTGACAATGCTGCCATAAGCGCTGTTTTGGCTTGGCCTTCCACACGTGGCCGAATCTTAAGAACTAACATCATCATGCCCGCTGATGGATGGCAGCGGACATCTATCAGGTCGAGCCCCCCTTCCACATTTCTAAGCTGTTCTTTAGTCGCGATTTCGATCCCCAGCGCCATCGTACCCTGGGTGTCAGTCGTTGGGTAACCGCAGTGTACTGCATAGAAAATAGGATCCCTGCGTCGGGTCATACAGTTAACCCGGAATACGTTGGCGTGTGTCGCCTCGGCATAGGTACCGGGGATTTCGCCAAATGGTCCCTCCGGAACCAGTTTGTCGAATAAGACTTCGCCTTCTAAGACCATTTCAGCCTCGGCCGGCACCTCAATATCGATAGTTTTGCATTTCACCATCCGCACGCCTTCGCCCATTAGTGAGCCCGCCACTTCCAATTCATCCTTGCCATAAGACGTAGTGAAACCGGATCCATAAAAAATAGCAGGATGCGCTCCGTAGACCATGGCCACAGGCATCCCGCGCCCCTCAGCCACGTACATGTCGTAAATACGCTTGGCCTGACGTGGAACCATGATAAATCCAGTCTCCCGCTCATTCAAAACCATCTGCCGATGAACGGACATATTGCGAATGCCGGTTATGGGGTCTTTGACGATTGCCATACCCGACGCAAAGTAACGCCCGCCATCATCTTCTGATGTCATCATTGCTGGTACGTCGAAAATGTTTACGTCATCGCCCTTGAAAATGACTTCCTGAACCGGCGCCGAGCTGGCATCCACGTCAACGGTCTTAATGGTGTTCTTCAACCTATTACTGATCTCGTCAAGAATATCTTCTTCGCTCACGTCGAGCCCAATAGCCCATTTTTTTCGGTCGGCAAGAATTTGACTCGCCGCCTGCCAGCCCTTGTGACCTTTCAGGTTAGTGAAAAGGCTGGCTTTGCCTAACTCATTGAATGTCTTCCACTCAATAGCCGCCATGTTCTGGGCTGGGTCAACTTCTTTAGTGAACCGCACCAGCTCGCCTTGCTGTTCAAGATTATGGAGAAATGTACGGTATGACTGATCAGGCATTAAATATAATCCTCGAAAACTGTTTACTTTTTACGGTGATGGAGATTAAAGGGCAATTGAACGCTCATTCTTGCGCTTTTGTCTGTTTTGCATAGCGCTTACGGTGCAACCCGGCATTGCCGTAACGCGCTACAAGCGTCACGGCTCGCTTGAGGCATAGTCCGATATCGTGTTCATCAGTAAAACCAATACCGCCATGCATCTGCAAGGCAGATTTGCAAACCTCGAGGGAGGATTTCGCACTTCGTGATAGAGCTGCAGACGCGAGCCCAGGTTCGCCTCCCACTTCATCCATAGCGCGAGCAGCTTGATAAATAAGCGAGCGACACATCTCGATGGCACACAGATTATCGACAGCGCGGTGCTGCAGCACCTGAAAAGACCCGATTGGTCGGTCGAACTGCTCTCGATTCTTAAGATATTCGACCGTGATAATCTGGGCTTTTTCCATCACCCCAAGAAGTTCCGCTGCGTTAGAGAGGTGTAGTGCGTCCAAAAGATGGGCAATCCGCGCAGGTGCTTCTTTTGGCTCTACAACAAGGGATGCCGCTGATTGGTTTAAGATGACTGACCCGATCGACGTTCCATCCGTAGTTGCTTTTTGGGTAATTTCTACGTCGTCTGCATCCACTAGCGCGAGGATGACACCCTCTGGCGCGGTAGCGGATAGGAGGAATTGTCTCGCATCGCCCGGGATAGGCACTCCGGTTTTGATGCCAGAAAGCGCTATTATGTCTCCAGTCCGAACTGCAATCACGGTAGGCGTTTCGTCGCCGATGGTTCGGGCCCCTTCCATTAGCGCTGGCATAACGAGAACAGAACCACTGATGACGTGCCGGCAATCACTTTCCATGGCTTTGGCGACGGCTGCTACAGTAGCAACTGGTTCGGGGATGAGCCCCTTACCAAGCTCCTCGGCGACAAGACAAAGTTCAGTCAATCCAAGCCCAAGTCCGCCTTCTGCCTCCGATGCGAGGATTCCCAGCCATCCGGCATCGGCGATCCGGCGCCAAACATCTACATCAACCTTCGTTTCCGAAATTCGCATACCTCGTAGCCGCTCCGCGCCAGCTTGCCGTTCGGTGAAGGTGGCGGCGCTATCTCGTACCAACGTTTGTTCTTCGTTGAGAAGAAGTTCCATCAGTTTCCGTTTGTTTCCGCAAGTGCACTCTCGCGAAGGGCCATCTTGACAACTTTGCCAGTGCTATTTCGTGGCAAGGTATCAATTTTCCGGACGAATTTGGGTTTCTTATAGCTAGCTATAAGGCTTCGACAGTGATTTATAAGATCTTGTTCTTTCACGTCTTTGCCCTCGTACAGGGTCACGTAAGCAAAGACCGATTCACCAAATTCTTCATCGGGAATGGGGATTACCGCAGCCTCGTTCACCGCAGGATGCGCCTCCAACGCATCCTCCACTTCCCGGGAGTAGATGTTAAGTCCGCCAGACACGATCATGTCCTTAGCGCGATCGACGAAGTAGATATATCCGTCTGCGTCCATACGTCCGAGGTCGCCGGTGCGGAGCCACCCATGATGGATAGCGGCCTGTGTCGCCGCGGGATTATTCCAGTACTCCGGCATCGACATCATACCAGGGGGGCCGCAACGGCAGATTATCTCGCCCACCACGTCAGTTGCTACATCATTAAAGTCTTTATCGACGATACGGACTTCGACAGCGGGCACTGCACGGCCGCATGACTCGGGGTGAGAGGCCTGCTCGTGAGGCCTTAGTCCTGTGATGAACCCCGCCTCTGTTTGGGCAAAAAATGTATACAAGCCTATATTCGGCACCACTGCGGCCAACCGTTTCTTTACTGGAACAGGAAAAGCTTCACCGGTTGCCACCATAAGCCTCACCGATCTCAATGCTTTGGGACGTTTCTCAATTTCCGGTATTAGCATTCGAGCAATGGTGGGAACTAGGCCAATGACGGTAATCTTCTCCTTCTCAATCAGGTCCACTGCCGCGACGGCATCGAACTTATCCATGATGACCACTGTACAGCCGCAGCAAACGGCGTTAGCGACTCGACCAAGACCGGTTCGATGCGCCATTGGCGTCGTTGCGAGTATGCGGTCCTTTGGCGTCAGTTCCCACTCCGCGAGGTTCATAAAGCCGCCGGTCAATACAAGCGCGGTATTCGTGGCTAGAGCACCCTTGGGCCGACCGGTCGTCCCAGAGGTATATCCCAGCATTAGATTGTCTTCGTCTGCTGATAAAGGCGGAGGGGGAATATCTCGGCCCTCCGACATTAGCTGGTCGAAAGTGATCTCGTCTTCCCCTGCTTCGCCATCGAAAACGACCAGAAGTGGATTCTCTAGCTGTTTGATTGCCGAATGAACGATGTCCCGCTGCGCCGGTGTGTAGCAAACTGCCCATGGCGAACAGTCACCAAGGATATGAGCAACTTCTGCGGCTGCCAGCCGGACAGCAATTGGAACAATGATCCCACCGGATTTTGCGACCCCACACATAGCTTCAATAAGTTCCGCACTATTTGGCAGGAACATCGCTATACGGTCCCCCTTCTTCATTCCGCGAGCGACATATGCGTCTGCTAACCGGTTAGCATTTGTATTCAATAGGCCAAATGAAAGACGTCGATCACCGCAGACCATGACTTCCCTGTCGGGATGGCGCAGTGCGCAATCCTGAATTAGGGTTGCAAGCTTCACCTTAGGCTACTTTTTCTTTAAACCAGCTTTACCCTTGGCCTTTCTGGGTGGCCGTTTATCGGGTTCAAACGCGAAATAAGTAATTTCATCGCTTAATTTTTCCCATGCGACCTTTACTCGCATGCCGATCTCAGCATCTTCGGGTGTCAAGTTTAACATATTCGCAATAATCCGGACGCCCTCGTCCAGTTCCACCATACCGATCACGTAGGGTACACGGTTCTCAAAGCCAGGTGTTGGCACGTAGGTGACGGTGTATGAATAAAGCTCACCTCTCCCTGAAGTCGCTTTCCACTGAAGATTTCGCCTACCTGTATGAACACTGTTTTCCCGCGGCCAGAACTGGTATTTGCGCGCCTTAGGATCCCACTGTAGCATCAGCTTGCCCTTCTTCGCACCGTCCCAGAAAGCTTGGGTTGAGGGAGTAGGTTTCGGGAGTGGACGGGGTTTAATTTCTGTCTTTGGCATTTCTCGTCTCCGCTTTCTAATTGACCAAGACCATAGCGTTTGCCGTACCCCAGTTGCGGCCATAAGGGATTACTCCGATACCAGTTACCAGTGCATTACGGGCGTCAGGCACTTGACGGCTTTTGCCTTCACCCATCAATTGCCGGACTGCTTCACTTAAGTTTACCCCGCCACCGGCGAGGCCGGGTTGTCCACAACTTATCTGGCCACCTCCGGTATTAAGAGGTAGATCTCCCTTAGGCCCTAGGTCAGTATCCCTCAGGAACTGCGAACCACGGCCTTTACGCGCGAACCCGATCTGTTCGGTCTTAAGCATCACCGCGAATAGAAAGTCATCATAAGGGTGGAACATGTCCACATCCTTAGACGTCATTCCGGCTTGTTTCAGAACCTGTGGGCCAACGATTGAGTGGCCGGTTTCAGTGATATCTGGCGTCTGTTTGGCGCAGTTATAGTTGGATATTTCCGCATATGAGATCGGGTAAACCCGGTTGGTTAAGCCCAGTCTTTTGGCACGGCTGGTTTTCATGACGATGAGGCCATTGCCACCGTCGCACCACATCACGGAGTCGAGAAGACGAAGTGGCGACGAAACCTGGCGCGAGTTGATGTAATCCTCGACCGTGATTTTTTGACGCAATTTTTCATATGCATTGGGGTTTTTAATAGCGCCGTTACGCTGTGCTACGGCGAGGGCGCCGAGACCCTCAAAATCAAGCCCGTACTGGTGTTCATACCGGTTCATCAGGAGCCCGAACGCGCCGGGTGGTCCCTGAACGCCGACAGGATCCCAGAACTGGTTCCGATAACTACCGTAATATGCTCGCCACTGTGTCGAAGGTGCATCAACGCCGAGAATCATTGCAGTTTCGCATAATCCCGATTTGATGGCCATTGCAGCCCGGGCAATGTTACCTATTGCTGACGCACCGCCTAAATCGCTGGTCTGCAACCACTTTGCAGAAATACCGAGATATTCGGTGGCGTAACCTGACCAGAATGGGTTAGAGCACTCGCTGAGTGGTACAGTAAAGGTAACACCATCGATGTCTGAAGGGCCCAGCTTGGTTTTCTTGTAAAGCTGCTCTGCTACCTCGGCGGCAATTTCATACGCTGACCGGCCGCCGCGTCGTTCGATTTTGGTCTCGCCGTAAGCGACGATGCAAATATCCTTATCTTTTAGGAAACTCTGAGCCATATGCTTTTTCCTTTTCCTATTGTCCTTTAAAATCGGGCTTGCGACGTTCCGCGAATGCCTTGAGGCCCTCTTCTCGATCCTCCGACCAAGATAGCATGTAAGCTAGGTCGGATTCCTGCATGAACCCCTGTTGCAGAGTCATGTCCACCCCACGGTTTACAGATTGTTTCGTCATCATCGTCGCAAGAGGGCCGACGCCCTTCATTTCCTCGATAATAGTTCGCACCTTGGCAAGTGCTTTTCCCTTTTCCACCACGTGGTTTACTATCCGATATTCCTTAGCTTCTGTGCCCGAAATCCGTCGGCCCGTCCATATCAATTCCTTCGCTAATGGTGCGCCTATAAGGCGAGGTAGATTTTGTGTGCCACCGGCGCCCGGTATCAAACTGTGTTTACCCTCCGGAAGGCCGAAGCTAGAACTTTCACTGGCAACGATAAAATCCCCCATCATCGCCATCTCGAACCCACCTCCCAGACAATACCCCTCTACCGCGGATATGACTGGTTTCGTGTAGTTCATTAAGAAACGATACAAGAGTCGGTTTTTTCTTTGATTGTAGCGAGCGCGATAATTGTCATATCGGTCTTCCGGTAAATCCTGAAAACCCCCAAGATCAGCGCCGGCGCAGAAAGACCGATCGTCACCGAAAAGAACGACCGCAACAGTTTTGCGGTCAAGTTCTACAGCATCCATTGCGTGCATGATTTCTTCGGCCATTTGCTCGTTCACCGCGTTAAGGCGATCCGGCCGATTAAACTGGATCTCCAAGGCGCCCTTCCGCCGTTTCGCGATTATCATTTCGTAAGATTTTTTCAAAGTACCACCTTTTGGGCGGCTGAAGGACTTCAGATTTCGTGCCATCGATTTCCCTTCTGACTTTCCAGCATAAATGAATAACGAGTTTATCTAGAGAGCAATCTATTCACCCTGTTCCCCCAAGTAAATTACCTCTACGAAGCCTTGTCCATTGCTAGTATACCCATTTTGAGCATTTATTTATTCAGTTGAACAACGAACTCTACCGTCTTGGAAATTGCTTTGTCCACGAACTTTAGACTGCGTCAGCGAGCCTTTTTAGTCGTCCCGATGGTTGCACGATTTCCATCATGCAGGGTGGTCAGAATTCTATTATCTGCCAAACGCTTCCCGCGCCTGCTGACTGTTTGCTGGGGCAGATGTATATAAATTGCTAACTAAGAGATTTTCATCGGAAAAATTTGAGTCACACACCGGTAGAATTGTCGGTGCTAGTCTTCGGTACCTTCATGGTTTGGTATAGATAAATTATAAGGTCTCAAACAGGTAAAATAGCCAGAAGATCAGAGATGGCAGAAGGGTATAAAATAAGAGTATGATGTTACGAAATTTTTGAATATTCTGCACCAGAAAGATTTCCTGATGCCAGACGCCTCGTCAGTCGATAACACTTTTGCCAAGCCTGCCTTCATACCGACGCTCGAACAGCTTGCCTTAAAGCGAAGGTTTCCAACCGCGTTAGATTTGCGAGACCGGGCGCGCCGCCGACTTCCGAATTTTGCGTTTGAATATGCTGACGGCGGGGCTGGTGCCGATACCGGAATTCAACGTAACTGGGCTGCCTTGGACGCTGTCGAGATGATACCGCGCTATGGTAAGGTTGTCGCACCACCTCCGGCGGATACGAGATTGTTCGGCAAACCATATGCTGCACCCATAGGGATCGCACCCATCGGTGGGCCTGGAACTACGTTCCCCGGGGCAGAGACCTATCTCGCCCGCGCCGCTCAGTTGGCGAATATCCCATATACGCTTGGATTGCTGTCGGGCATCGACGTTGAACACGCTGCCGAGATTGCACCCGATGTTTTGTGGTTACAGCTCTATAGGTTCTCAAAAAACGATCACAAGATCGGGCTCGATTTAGTGCGCCGTGCCAAGGAGGCAGGTGTCCATGTACTCGTGTTGACGGTCGATACACCGACTCGCACGACGCGCCCACGCGAAGTGAAAAGTGGCATAATGAACCCATTCAAACTCACGATGCGCCTTAGAATGGACGCTATCCGCTCCCCTCATTGGATGCATTCGCTGCGCCGCAATGGAATTCCACGATTTACATCGCTTGCACCCTATATGGACGCTGGCTTAAGTATATCAGAATCCGCTGCCTTCATCCGGCGGGAGAGTGGTGGTGCCTTCACTTGGGACGAAATTAAACTCTACCGAGATAAGTGGCAGGGTCCACTCGTCCTGAAAGGTATCATGCATCCGGATGATGCAGAGAGGGCTGTGGAACTTGGCCTAGACGGTTTGTTTGTCACCAACCATGGCGGCCGGCAGATCGATGCCTTACCGGCTCCGATCGATGTGCTTCCAGAGATTTCAGAACGGGTGGGCGAAAAAACCACATTGATCTACGATAGCGGTGTTCGATCAGGTGTAGATGCAGCCAGGGCGGTTGCGTTGGGCGCGGACGCCGCATTTGCTGGCAAATCTTTTCTTTGGAGCCTTGGTGCTCTGGGTGAAAAGGGGCCGGCCCACTTGATCGACGTTTTTATTGATGATTTAAGCGCGACTCTCGGCCAGCTCGGTTGCCAGAATGTAGAAGAGTTACGGCAGATTGCTGTCCGGCATCCCCGTGCCTATTCCTCAGAAGATTTTCAACCTCGGGTCTGAAGCTCTGCCGTATGGACGGTCCATGTAGCCTGAGATAAGTTCCTACGAATTCAACAGAAAGAAATCCAGAGGTCGGGACATGGATACCTATCAACTCTATATCAATGGCAAATTTGTAGACGCGGAAGGCGGGGAGACCAAGCCAACGTTTAATCCTTATAACGGCGAAGCTATCGCTAATATCCCAGTTGCAAGTGTCGCAGACACTAATGCTGCTATTGCGGCGGCGAGAGATGCTTTTGACAATGGTCCTTGGCCTAAAATGTCGGGTACGGAGCGAGGCGAGATCATCTGTACTTTGTCCGCGAAGATGAAGGAACGGATGAAGGATTTTGCGCACTTGGAGTCTCTTGACTCTGGTGGCACTATCGCCAAGACCGGAGCAGATGCATTTTTAGGTCAGAGGCAGATGAACTATTTCGGTACCATGGCCGAGAAATACAATTCTGAGCCTGTCGAGATTGAAGGTATGTCGCGCCCCGGACGATCCTACAATTACACTATTCGCGAACCAATGGGTGTCTGCGCATCGATCATACCTTGGAACTTCCCTTTGATGATGGCAGTGTGGAAGCTCGGGCCAGCGTTGGGTACTGGAAACACAATTGTTCTTAAGCCCGCCTCTGACACGCCTCTCTCCGCAATGGAGCTGGCTCGTACTGCTGATGAATGTGGTTTTCCGCCCGGCGTAATAAACGTTATTTCCGGTCCCGGTAATACGGTTGGCGAGGTTCTGACAACACATCCGGACGTTGACAAGATCGCCTTTACCGGCTCGACCGAAGTCGGTAAGGACATCATGGCGAAGGCATCTGGCACGTTGAAGAAGGTGACGCTGGAATGTGGTGGCAAGTCTGCCA
Source organism: Alphaproteobacteria bacterium UBA830 (assembly GCA_002295635.1). Classification (GTDB taxonomy): domain Bacteria; phylum Pseudomonadota; class Alphaproteobacteria; order MPNO01; family UBA830; genus UBA830. Next base: position 17,152 of record DBHK01000021.1, read on the forward strand.
ATATTGTGCTGCACGATGCCAATTGGGATATTGCGATCGATGGTTCAATCTTCGCGTCGTTCTATCATCAGGGTCAGGTATGTGAGTCAGGTACCCGGCTGCTACTACCTGCCGACCAGCATGACGATTTCGTAAGCCAGATGGTGGCGAAGCTCAACTCTCTGCCGATGGGTGATCCTCTCGACCCGGCAACCAAGGTTGGCCCAGTCGTGTCGGAAGGGCATATGCAAACGGTTCTAGAATACATCGAGAAGGGTAAAACCGAGGGTGCTACTCTTGTCTGTGGTGGCGAGCGTGCTACCGATAGTGATTTAGCCAACGGATATTTTATCAAACCAACGGTCTTTACAGACGTGACCAACGATATGACCATCGCGCAAGAAGAGATCTTCGGACCGGTGCTTTGTGTCATGAAATACAAGGACGAGGACGAAGCCATACAGATCGCGAACGATTCTATTTTCGGGCTCGGTGGCGGTGTCTGGTCTGAAGATCTCGACCGCGCCCGCGAGGTGGCGAGTCGGATGAGAACTGGTACGGTCTGGATTAATGATTGGCATCTTCTTTCCGAACAGATGCCCTTCGGAGGCTACAAGCAGTCTGGTATTGGTCGAGAGTTTGGTGAAGAGGGGATGAATGAATACACCGAAGTTAAAGCTCTACATGTAGACGATGCAAAAACCCGGGAGAACAAGCCCTGGTATGACATGCTGGTCCCGCGGGACGCAGCGGAGTAACTAACAGTTTAAGGGACGGCCATGATCAATGCAGCCATCGTAGGAATGGGCCGATGGGGACGGACGCTAGTCAATTCTGTCGCTGATTGTAACAATTCGATAGAGTTCGTTGCGGGTACTACCCGCACGCTCTCTAAGGCTACGAATTATGCGGCGGAAACAGGCATCCGGCTTCATGCAACATACGAGGACGTATTAGCTGACGACGCCGTCCACGCTGTAGTTTTGGCTTCCCCCCATACAGTACATTTCGATCAGATAATGGCGGCTGCTGAAGCTGGCAAACATGTCTTCTGCGAAAAACCATTCTGTCTGACCGGAGGAGAAGCACGGTTAGCGCTGGACACACTTGCTGCTAAAGGGCTGAAAGTGGCGATTGGCCATAACCGGCGTTTTTCGCCTAACGCTATTAAACTGAAACAGCAGATCGATTCCGGCGAACTCGGTGATTTGATTCAGATAGAAGGTAACTTTTCGGCGAATATGTCTGGGTATTCAGGTGAATGGAGAGACAGCAGGGAAGAGAGCCCAGTCGGAGGGATGACTTCACTTGGTATCCATGCGGTTGACATGTACATCAACTTATTTGGCCGAGTGTCTAGTGTGCTTGCTGTTAGCCGCCGTGTCGCTATTCCTTTTGATATCGACGACGCGACCGGTATTCTGATGGATTTCGAAAATGGCCAGGTAGGCTATTTAGGAACTGTGGCCGCCACTGGCCATCTCTGGCAAGTGCGGGCGTTTGGTACACGGGGCTGGGGCAGCATATATGGACATAATCAATTTGACGCGATGAAAACGGATGGCACCCACGAAACGTTAACCTGGGATGGTTATGAGTATCCCGGGATACAAACGATTAAAGATCAGATGGTATGTTTTGCTCAAGATTGCGAAGGGGGTAATCCTTTCCCAGCGACCCCCGACCAAATTCTGCACGCCACGCTGGTTCTGGAGGCAATCATCAAATCAGTGGCGACGGGCGAGAGGGTTACGGTCGGTTAAAACTGCGGCCTTCCATGGTGTTGATCGGAACCTAAGCCCTTGGGCGTGATTTCTTAAAAAAAATATGGTCATGCACATCTCGACATCGTTTGCGTATGATACACTCGATTGGAGAGCTTAGGGATAACGTATGAAGTCTTTCGAGATCGCTCATTCTGTATGCCCGCATGACTGCGCGAGTGCTTGTACGCTGGATATAGAGGTAGAGTCGCCGAACAAGATCGGCCGCGTGCATGGGTCTGATGAAAACACCTATACGGCGGGCGTTGTTTGCGCCAAGGTTGCAAGGTATGCAGAACGGGTTCATCACCCTGCTCGGCTCAAACAGCCGATGCGTCGAAAGGGCACAAAATCGCCGACTTCTTCTATTGATGATTTCGAGCCCCTATCTTGGGATAGTGCGCTCGATATCGTCGCTGAGAATTATACCAAAGCTACCCAACGCTACGGATCGGAAACCGTTTGGCTATATAACTATGCCGGAACGATGGGAAAGGTGCAGCGAGACGGTATTCAGGGGCTGCGGAACGCAATGGGATATTCTCGTCAACACAACACGATATGCTCATCAATCATGTTGGCGGGTATGGTGGCGGGAATCGGGGCGCAAAGAGGCTGTGATCCCCGAGAATTTGGTGAGGCCGATCTCATCGTCGTTTGGGGGGGGAATCCGGTCTATACGCAGATCAATCTAATGACCCATATTAGCCGTGCTCGCAAGGAGCGGGGCGCCAAGCTGATCGTAATAGATCCCTATAAAACACCAACGGCCCGCCAGGCAGATGTCCATTTGCGTCCGCGTCCAGGAACAGATGCTGCATTGGCCTGCGCAGTTATGCATGTGTTGTTTCGCGATGGCTATGCTGACCAAAATTATATGACAAAGTTTACCAATGATGCAGCTGCGCTTGAACACCATTTGCAAACTCGCGATCCCGATTGGGCGGCAAAGATCACGGGCATTACCGTTTATGATATAGAAGCACTAGCGAAGGATTATGGTAATACTGATCGCGCAATTATTCGAATGGGGTATGGGTTTTCTCGGTCGCGCAACGGGGCCTCCTCCTTGCATGCGGTGAGTTGTCTTCCGGCGATTAAGGGCGCATGGAGGTTTCGAGGAGGAGGCTTGTACGGCTCAGTAGGCCAGAACTTCAACCTAAATACCTCGCTGGTCACCGGAGTGGATGATCCGAATGTGCGCCAGCTTGATATGTCGCGCCTAGGGCCAATACTCAACGATGAGGCAGAGCCTATGGCGGGTGGCCCTCCTGTAACTGCTATGCTTGTCCAAAGCTCTAATCCGGCGGTCGTCGCTCCCGAATCCGGCAAGGTAAGGGCCGGGCTGATGAAGTCGGATATGTTTCTCTGTGTTCATGAACAGTTTTTGACCGACACCGCCAAACTAGCTGATATCGTATTGCCCGCCACAACGTTCCTAGAACATGATGATATTTACTCGTCCTATGGACATCCTTATCTGCAAATGGGGCCGAAAATTCTCGAACCGCTGGGCGAAGCACGTAGTAACCACGATATGCTTGCAGGATTGTCGAGTCGACTCGGAGCGGATCACCGAGCCTTCGAGATGTCGGCTTGGGACGTGATAGATGAGGTTCTGCAGACCAACGGCCTAGGAAGTGCGAAAAATCTAAAAGAAAAGCGGTTTATCGAATTTCGGCCTTCCTTCGAGGAGAGCCATTTTCTAAACGGTTTTCCTCACCCGGATGGAAAGTTTCGTTTTAGGGCTGACTGGTCAGCGCAAGGGCCAGATCATACAGAATTACCCGATTTGCCCGATTACTGTGATATAGTCGACGTAGCAGATGAAGCGAGGCCTTTCCGGTTAGTGACCGCACCATCCCGGAACTATCTGAATACCAGTTTCACAGAAACAGAAACGTCAATCGTCAACGAAGATCAGCCGACTATCTTATTGAATACCGCAGACTGCGACGATCTTGGGGTAACCGATGGTGAGAGGGTTCGTATCGGCAACGATCTAGGAGAGCTAGTGTTGTTCGCGCAGCCGTTTGATGGATTGGAACGTGGGGTCGCCGTAGTTGAGAGTATATGGCCAAACCAGGCATTCGAAGGTGGTATCGGGATCAATTTACTGACTAGTGCGGATCCAGCGAAACCTAATGGCGGTGCGGTATTCCACGATACAGCCGTTTGGGTTCGTTCCACTTAATCAACTTGCCGGGTTACAAAAAAGCCCTATATTCCGCGCCATGAATTCCCTTGGTCTTCCCAAAAATCCTGCAGCAACGCGTGTCGTCGTAGCTATGTCGGGCGGAGTAGATAGTTCTGTTACCGCTGCCTTATTAGCGGAAGAGGGCTACGATGTTCTTGGCTTGACCCTTCAGCTTTACGATCATGGTGAAGCAGTGAAGAGTGAAAAAACCTGCTGCGCGGGACAGGATATTTTTGATGCCAAACGCGTAGCCGAGACCGTTGGTATTCCGCACTATGTTTTGAACTACGAAACCAAGTTTCGCGAAGATGTCATCGATGCCTTTGCCGACTCCTACGTCAGGGGTGAAACCCCAATACCTTGCGTTCTGTGCAACCAAACGGTTAAGTTCCGCGACCTTCTTAAGACCGCCAGAGATTTGGATGGCGATGCCCTAGCGACAGGCCATTATATTCAGCATGTGGTTGGGAAAACCAAAGCCGAATTACATCGCGCGGTCGATCCGGCTAGGGACCAGAGCTATTTTTTGTTCGCTACTACTCAGGAACAGGCGAATTTTCTGCGCTTTCCCTTGGGAGGGCTACCAAAAGACGATGTTCGGGCGCATGCGGAACGGTTTAACCTGCCCGTTGCGGCAAAGCCGGACAGCCAAGATATCTGCTTCGTACCGGACGGAAATTATGCGGCGACGGTAGCGAGGATCCGGCCCGGAGCAATCGATCCCGGAGACATTGTCGATCTAGACGGTAATATAATTGGCAGTCATAACGGTATAATCAACTTCACTGTTGGGCAGCGCCGAGGAATCGGTGTCGGCGGCGCAGGGGAGCCGCTTTACGTCATTCGGATCGAACCGGAATCTCGACGCGTTATGGTAGGCCCCGCATCTGCGTTGGGACAAACGGCTGTGTATCTCGGTGGCGTAAACTGGTTAGGCGAATCTGAGGCTGAGCTGAAGAACGTGACAGTTAAATTACGCTCCACTCAGGAACCTGTGCCGGCCTCACTGAAACTTAACGGTGATCGTACGGCTGTTGTTACCCTAGTCTCGCCGGAGAGAGCAGTGGCGCCAGGTCAGGCATGTGTCTTTTACGATAGAGAGCGCCTACTGGGCGGAGGTTGGATACGAGGCGCTGCGTGATAAACGCGCTATTGTCCTCGAGTAAGGCGACGTTTTCCATCTCCTTTTATAAGTTACGGATAGATAAATGGGGTATGGCACAGGCTCAAATTTTCACGGTCTGTCATTGTACTCACGATGCGCCCAAGTCTTGACGAAAAATGGGCAACGGCCTATACCCTCCGGCCCGTGGCGGGGTAGCTCAGCTGGTTAGAGCAGCGGAATCATAATCCG
>DBHK01000021.1:22719-53815 GCA_002295635.1 Alphaproteobacteria bacterium UBA830
GGGTAATGAAACCATTCGAGTTTGTTGGGGTATCGATAGTTTTTGGGTTAGAGCAGCGGAGTCATAATCCGCATGTCGGGGGTTCAAGTCCCTCTCCCGCTACCAATTTTCCCCGCCAAACACGGGGTTGTTTTTGTATAAAATCTATAGGGGCGTGACCGTGGCTGGAAGAAAAAAGAAATCTACCAAACCGGTCGCTCAGGTTTTTAACGTCGTGTACGAAGACGGTAGCCTGAGCTCTAACCGCCGAATTCCTGGCGAGATGTTGGTCGATCCGTTCGGGGCCGAAGATGTAATGGACCTTGCGCGAAGCGCGATCGAGAAACAGGATGCGGAGGTCTCAAAGCTGTCCGGGGTGCCCAAACCGGCAATCAAGGAAATAACCCGTGCCTGAGTCGTTCTCAGTTTATCATAGTATTCCCTTAAGATGATCGGTTAACCGGAGAGCTAGGGCAAGAATTGTTAGAGTTGGGTTTGCATACCCGATAGTCGGAAAAACTGAGCTACCGGCGATAAATACGTTTTCTACTTCGAACAGTCGGCAATCCGAATTCACTACCCCGTGGCTTGGGTCAGACCCCATTCGTGTTGTGCCAGAATGATGACGTCCAGGTTCTAATATACGGGAGAAATCGTCCCTGTAGAGGTATAACGCCTCATCATCCAGCCAAGGCGATGTGAAAACGCGTCCTATACCGAGACGTCCGAATTCGGAGGCGAGTAGCGCCGGCATCTGCGCAAAAGTTTGCCGATCTTGGTAGGTTAGTCGCCAGTCGAGTATAATCCGGCGCATACCAATTTCATCAAGTTTTTTATCGAGCATTACGCGGCTGGCTCGATTTGGGACCTGTTCAGCGATACAAAATAGAGCTGGTAGATGCTCCGGCGATCTTCCTTGGACAACGTTTTTTAACTCTGGCAGGGCCGTATCCAAATTGCTGAGTATTTCCAATAATTGGGTTCCCTGGCTAACGGCTTGGTCGCTCTCGTTTTCATTTATTGCTTCGTAGACGGCCCGGATTCCCGCATCTGCGTTTTCCCAGTCGCCACGTAGGTGTATAGCCGCCCCGGCGGTAGCGTTACGTCTTTGCAAATTTTCTGATACGCAAAGCGCGGCTTGAAAAGCAACGGGTTCTGGACCTGACAGGGGATGGCGAGGAATATCCGGCGTGATTTGTGCGTACTGGTCCATCAATAGGTCGGGCCTCTGTGTTACCAATAAAGATCCGACTGTATCGTATAGGTGGTCCATGAAGTAACGCCCCACCAAATCGCGGCTATTACCAACTCCGGCTTTAGCAATATTGTCGGACGCTAATAATAGGCGGGCATTTTCTATACCACCGCAGGCTAGAACGAAATAACGGGCTCGAACCAATGCAGTTTTGCCAGTAAAGGATCTAACGGTAACGGTGTCAGCGGATCGGGCATTATCCAAAAGTCCGATCTCGATAGCATTAGCGTTAAAGATGACATTGATATTAGATGCCCGTTGTAACTCGGGGCCGTGTCGGTGTCCGAAACGAGTTGGAGGGCTGAACTGGTAGAATCGGTTCTGAAGTCTTTGCGGATCGAAGTCATAATGCCGGATATTAAGACCTGACCATAGTGTTTCATTATAAATATACGGTCCGGCTTCACATAGATCCTGAGCGCGAGGATAAAACTGAACGAGTTCCTCCCAGTCTATCGGCCACCCGCTATCCGGAATCCAATCACGCTTCTGCAAATCATAAGGCGTGAGAGGTGTACAGTATCCACCCCAGTGATTGGTGCTTCCGCCAAAATACCGGAGGCGGCTATCTATGGCCTCCGCCCCGTAATGGATACCATTTTTTATGCTCCGAGAGCGCTTTTCTGGCTGTTGATCAGCATGGTAAAGCATTTGACTCGGATGATGGTATTCGGCTGCGCTCTCAAGCAGGCATACCGATGTTTCCATTCCTGCAAATTCCTGCGCAATCGATATCCCTGCCGCGCCGCCACCTATGATACACAGATCAAAATTTGCAATGTATCCGTCAGGAAAACCGTTGAGATCCGTGAACAATTCACACTGACCTATGCTGAGCTGCAAGCACTATGAGGGCTGCTTCTGTATTTGCCAGGTACCATCCCCTGGTTTTTACGATTAAGGCATTTTCGAAGTCAACGCGGATTTGCTCGGTTATGTACGACCGAATTGCATCCACATCGATTACCGTTTCTTTATAGATTAGCTCTGTAAGCTGATTCTCCAACAACGTGCTTTTTCGCGCAACCGTCTCCGGGATAGCTGTGCCTTTGGTCAGGTCGAGCGCCAATTCATTTGCCGGTACGAGCTGATCCAGCAAACATATAAGAGATTGGCCGCACGACATTGTCTCGCTCTTTACAGAGGCATGTGCCAGACTGTTGGGCATAGTTCCCAGAACCGCGGTGACTAAGGCTAGGAAATTTCGTCTCTTAAGAGATCTTAATGTTAGTTTCCGCTGGTTTGATCCAGACGAACGGAGTATTGATGATGTGTTTTGAGGCAAATTCAATCTCGGTGCGAGCTGTGTTCTGACAGGGACTCCAAGAGAGGCTCCGGGCGTCATGTTCAGCCTATGCTAAATAATATGTTTTCGCCATGATTTGCAGAATCAATATTCTGAAACTATAGGAGATCTGTATAGATTTGCCCTCCATTCTGGATATTCATATTCTGTTCAAATAACGATTTCTGCTACGGAGGTCATAGTGGGCTTCCATACCTTGGTCGCGGAGAAGCGCGACCAGTTACTGAGAAACTAGAGGCTAGGCTGACATGAGAGGTGTTTTCGATCTATTCGTTCGGCCGTTTGGTTACCGGGTTGTTCGTAGCCGGCAAAAAATTGATCCGGATATTTGTTCGGACGACGATTTCATGCGGATCCACAAAGTTTGCGATCCTTTCACGATGACATCGATCGAGCGCATGTATGGTTTATATAAGGCAGTTCGGTATGTGGTCGACAAGGATATCCCCGGCGATATAGTTGAATGCGGTGTATGGATGGGTGGCAGCGCGATGATGGCCGCAATGACACTGGAACTGGTCGGCGACACCTCACGAGAGCTATACCTATATGACACCTTTGAGGGCATGCCCCCCCCAAGCGATCAGGACATCAATCATGAAGGTGTTCACGCTAACGCTTTCCTAAAACCAGAGAGCCGGGTTGATGGTGAATCAAATGTCTGGGCTTACGCCTCTCTTGAGATGGTTCGCGGTAACCTTAGTAAGGTCGGGCTTCCCAGCGATCGTTTTCACCTTATTAAGGGCGGGGTGGAAGAAACAATTCCCGACCAGTCTCCAGAGGCTATCTCGCTATTAAGGCTCGATACAGACTGGTACGAGTCCACTGCGCATGAACTGAAATACATGTACCCGGTTTTATCGATGGGCGGGGTCCTGATTATTGATGATTACGGCCACTGGCGTGGGTCGCGAGAAGCGACCGATGAATACTTCTCGTCAAATTCGAGCATATTGTTAAATCGACTGGATTATTCTGGGCGAATTTCTATCAAATTATAGCCTACATTAACTCAACAACGCTTGGCGGCCTGAACCGTCCGTTCCAGATAATCGAGAAATTTTGATCGGTCTTTACTCCCGAACGGCTTTGGTCCCCCAAAAACTTCCCCTGCGGCTCGGAGATTTGTCATCAGATTGCGTGTTGCCAGAATCCCGCCGATTGTTTGTTTGTTTAAGACATCACCGTTTGGCCGGATAACATTGGCGCCGTTTTCAATACAGAGAGCCGCCAGTGGAATGTCGTTGGTTATCGCAATATCACCATTGCGGATACGATCTGCTATCCAGTTATCGGCTGCATCCGGCCCTGAGTCTACAATGACCGTAGTAACAAGCGGGTGCTGATTAGGGCGGATGCCACCATTACTGACCATGTTAACCCGTAAGTTATGGCGGTCTGCAACTCGAACAATTTCATACTTTACAGGGCATGCATCGGCATCAACATAAATTTCTATCATCAGTGTGCTTTGTGAAACGAATAATAACCGGTCTAATATGGCACAGCGAAGACCGCAAGAAACGTATGATACCAAAGTAAAAGGAGACGACGGAAAAATGGCCGGGTCCAAAGAGTACGACTATATAATTGTTGGCGCAGGGAGCGCTGGGTGTATGCTAGCATATCGGCTTGGTGCGGATCCGAATAATAATATTTTGATACTGGAGGCCGGGGGTCCAGATACGGACCCACTCATCCATATACCGCTTGGCCTCGGGAAAATGCATGACAAGAGAGCCCATGATTGGGGATATGATGCGGAGCCTGAACAGCGTCTAAACGGCCGTGAGATTGAGGCTATGCGTGGCAAAGTCGTTGGTGGTTCTTCGTCGATTAATGTGATGGCATACGTGCGTGGTAACAGGGGCGACTACGACCGTTGGGCCGATAATGGAGCTAATGGTTGGTCCTATGCTGATGTTTTGCCATATTTCCGGCGGATGGAGTCTTGGGAGGGCGGCGAGGACACTTGGCGTGGTGGTGACGGACCGTTGAATACGCAGTTCGCGAAGTCTCAGGATCCCTTATGGGACGCTTGGATTGAGGCCGGCAAGGCTACCGGAATTGGTTATACAGAAGACTATAATGGCGAGAAACAGGAGGGTCTTGGGCGCAGTCAGTCTAATATCTATCGGGGGCGCCGCCACAGTGCAGCGACCGCATTCCTGCGTCCAGCCATGCGACGCGGGAACGTCGATCTGCGGATCAACACATTAGTTAGCAAAATCGTAATGGAGGGCAAGCGAGCTGCAGGTGTTGAATATTTCCGCCTTGGACGACCTGAAACAATAATGGCCTCGAGAGAGGTCATTTTATCTGGCGGAGTTTTTAATTCACCACAATTACTGATGCTCTCCGGGATAGGGCCAGCGGGCCATCTGCGTAGTTTCGGAATCGAACCAGTGATAGACTCTCCTTATGTTGGTAAGAATCTGCAGGATCACCTTGCGGTTCAACCCACGGCGAGTCGACCAGACCCGGGCCCTTTCAGGGCAGAGATGCGGTTTGATCGCATGGTGACGTCGATTGTCCGCGCCCATTTGTTCGGAAAAGGCCCGGCAACCGTGCTGCCAGGAGGCTTACACGGGTTCTTAAAACTCAGATCTAGTTCGAGCGCTACTGATATCCAGTTTCTGTTTCGAGGTGCGCCTGGTAATGCCCAAATGTGGTTTCCCGGTATAAAGCGGCCCTACCTTGACGGCTTCGGGCTCCGGCCTGTGCTATTGCACCCGGAGAGTAGGGGCGAGGTATTGCTTAGGTCCGCTAATCCTTTCGATAAAGTAAGAATTATCCAAAATTTCTTGGAAATACCGCGTGACCTCGAGACCCTTCGAGAGGGAGTAAAGATTGCGCGGGATCTTTTGAATCAGCCGGCACTGGATGCTTTCCGCGGTGAAGAAACCGCGCCTGGAAATGGTATCAAGAATGATGATCAGCTTGACGATTGGATAAGGCGTACCGCAATTACGGCGCACCACCCGTCTTGTACAACCCCAATGGGTGACAACTCGGAAGCCGTTCTGGACACCGAATGCCGAGTAAAAGGTGCGGATAACCTGCGTGTGGTAGATGCCTCGGCAATGCCGGACCTAGTGTCTGGTAATATACATGCCGCGGTATTGATGATTGCCGAGAAGGTGAGTGACAATATACTTGGAAAGTCATATCTCGCACCTGCGAAGGGTGGGTAAAATAAAAGGAGGGGGCGATGATAAATCAACCTGCCGCGGGCTTTGACGTTGGCGGAATGAAACTAAATCGACCGTTTAAAATACGACGGTTGGGCCATTTTGGTTTTTATGCCAACGATATGAGGGCCTCCCTTACGTTTTACCGTGATCTTCTCGGATTTCAGATTACAGACACGCTAGACTTTGCGCCTAGGGCAAACGATCCGAAAGATATAGAAGGTCTCGGCGAAACTCTTGGTTATTTTATGCGTTACGGCACCGATCATCATGCCTTCGTATTGTTTCCCTATCGGGTGCGTAAGGCCATTGATTACAAAAATACGATGGCCAATGGTGCGACTATGAACCAAATCACTTGGCAGGTAGGAAGCCTACGCGAAGTCCGGAATGCGAGTGATTGGTTCACAAAAGTCGGGGTAGGTTATAGCCGAACGGGACGCGATATTCCTGGCTCAAATTGGCATGTTTACCCGAATGACCCCGATGGACGGGTCAACGAATTATTTTATGGAATCGAGCAAATTGGATGGGATGGTCTCTCGAAACCAAGAAATATGTATGATCGGAAATTCATAGATACGCCGGAATTGCCTTATATCCGGGAAGCCGAGGAGGTTCTTATTGCGAAGAACGCAAATGTCGATCTAGCTTCTGGAACGAATTCCCTTGAGACAGGCGAGGCGGAGTACGACGTTGGCGGTATAAAGCTTCCCCGGCCTTTCAAAATTACAGGGATAGGCCCTGTGAGTTTATTTACCCATAATATGGAAGAGGCGCTTCAGTTCTACGAGAGTCGGCTTGGCTTTACTGTAACGGAAACGGTCAAGTGGAGGGGTGAAGTCAGTTATTTCCTTCGTTGCACAACGGAGCACCATTCTCTTGCACTCTATCCTATAGCACTACGATCGGAGCTAGGTCTGACAGAACGCTCCACGAGTATGGCATTTGGAATAAGGGTTAACGATTATGCTCAATTAAAAAGTTCGATCTCTTGGTTACGGGATAAAGGTGTTGAAATTCGTTATCCTCCCCCCGAGCTATCCCCCGGGATGGATTATACAGCATTTGCTATGGACCCTGATGGGCACGCGATACAGCTGTATTGTTACATGGAGCAGCTTGGCTGGGACGGTCGACCGCGGCCAAAAGAACAGCGGCGAGAGATCGACAATAATAATTGGCCGGATATGATCGAACCGGTGACCGATAGTTTTGCTGGTGAACAATTCATGGGGCCTTGGGGATGATTTGGAGCCAGATCAGACACGAAAGCTCGAAATGAAATTTTCTTTCTTTATGATGCCAACGCATCACCCGTCGGAAAATCCAACCCTTGCATTTCATCGGGATATCGATCTGATTCCTTATGTTGAGAGCCTCGGTTATGATTCCTTCCACATTGGTGAGCATCACTCGGGTGGATGGGAAACTATGCCGTTGCCAGAAATGGCGTTGTCGATGGCGGCCGCGAAGACGGGACGGATAAGGCTTGGTACATCTGTAGTCAATCTTCCCTTTCATCACCCATTTCAGGTTGCGGAGCGGATCGCGTTTCTAGACCATTTAACGTATGGCCGGGCAATTCTTGGCATTGGACCGTCGAGCCTCGTCACGGATAAGAAATTATTCAAAATCGATAGTGCAAAGGCACGCCGAATGATGGTCGAGGCGACGGATGTGATTGTAAGGTTGCTCGAGGCCGATGATCCAATCAGCCATAAGGGTGAATTCTGGCAATTTGAAGATATGAGACTACAGCTGAAATCTTATCAGCAGCCACGTCTGCCACTTGCTTTGCCCACCACCGGTAGCCCAGAAAGCCTAGACTTGGCAGCACGCTACGATGCAGAATTATGGACGCCTTGCGGTCTAAATCGCCCCGGTAATGGCATTTTTACAAAGTTCTGGAATGATTTCGAGGATGCCTGCGCACGGCACGACAAAATTGCTTATCGAGATAACTGGCATTTGGTCAGTAGTTTCTACCTTGCTGAAAGCAGGGAGGAGGCTTGGTCTGACGTTAGGGAGGGTATTATGCGAGAAACCGGCTATTTCCTGTCGATCGGTTTTAAGCCTTTGTATCAGTCCTATCCGGATCAGCCGACTTCGGAAGTTACCGCAGAATCCGCAGTCGAAAGACGAGATTGGGTTATCGGTACGCCGGAAGATGCGATTTCTTGGATTGAGAAAAAAATCGAGCAGAACGGAAAATTTGGTGGGGTAATGCTGACTACCCATGAATGGGCGACCTCCGATAAGCTCAGGAAATCATTAGAACTTTTTGCACGATACGTGATTCCGCATTTCAACAGTGGTCGCTATAACTATCGAGAAGAGGCCGATGTGCTGTCACAGCAATACTCGGAATTTGGTGAGGTACCGCTGGATGCAGAATATGAAAAATCCAACCTGGCAAATAATTAGAAGAGTGCGACAGCTTTTCAGGGAGGTTAACTAATGAAAAAGAATAACCTTACCGCTGCAGAGGCCGTGGTCGACGCGTTGATAGAGGAGGGTGTTGAGGTTGTCTTCGGAATGACAGGTGATACCGTTCTTCCCCTTTTGGACGCTATGTACCAGCGTAAGGACGAGATTCGTTACGTGACAGCTCGCGTGGAAACCGGTGCGACGGCGATGGCTGATACTTATTCGCGTACGACGGGGAAAATCGGCTGCTGCCTGTTCCATGTTGGCCCTAGCATCGCAAATACCATACTCGGAGCCTGGTCGGCACAGAAGGATGCGGTACCGTTGCTTGTGATGTCGGCAAATATGGATACGTTCCGGTTAGACCGGAATATTTGGCATGAATTCGATGTCATGGGAGTCTACAGTAAGTTCACTAAGTGGCAGGGCCAGTTAGTCCAGGCAAAAGATACGCGTCGACTAATGCGTAATGCTTTCCAGGCCGCCAAGTCCGGAATGCCGGGTGTAGTGCATATTGATTTTCCAAAAGATATCCTTCCACAACCGGCCGATGTGGAGTCTACGGATCTCTCGCTTATGGGTGGGGCCCACTCTGCGGCGACATCTAATCGCCCGAGGCCTGAAGCGTGGGCGGTGACACGTGCGGCGGAAATTCTTAGAGGAGCCCGGAAACCACTGATTCTATCAGGACGTGGTGTTCGGTGGGGAGGTGGGTCGCAACAGCTGGTGATGTTGGCCGAGGCTATGACAATTCCAGTTATCACCACGGAGATGGGTCGCGGTACAATTCCCGAGGACCATCCCCTCGCCGGGGGGTTGGTGGGTCACTTCGGTCACTCTGCTGCAAACGCACTTTTGCGAGAAGCTGATGTTGTTCTCGGTCTTGGTAGCCGTTTTCTTAACGTCAGTACTATTAATTGGTCGATGATTGCACCTGATACGAAGATAATACAGGTCGAGGCGGATCCACTGGAAATTGGTAAACAATACGCGGTAGAACTTGGGATATATTCGGATTCCTGCACATTTCTTGGTGACTTGTGTGCCGAGATTGGTGCATTGGCAGCACCGACAGTTGATAAAGATAACCAACGTGTCAAAAGGGTCGCGGAGTTGCTAGCCGATCAAAGTCTTCGGTATTACGATACAGATTTAGATGCAGTCCCGATCAAACCTCAGCGGATTACCAAGGCAATCGAGAAGATATGCGACCGAGATGCAATATTTGTTTTCGGTTCCGGACTGCATACCCAGTTTGCTCATGGCATAAAGATACGACTACCAGACCAATACAATTATTCGATTGGTTCTGGGACCATGGCTTGGGCTCTTCCCGGTGCAATAGGAGCTAAGCTAGCTTTTCCGGATCGGCAGGTTGTCGTCTGTATCGGTGATGGTGATTTTGGTATGAATGCGCAGGAAATTGAGACCTCTATTCGTGAAAATGCTCCCGTTATTATAGTCGTTTATAACGACTGTAGCTTTGGGGCATTGCGAGTATTCCAGAAACAACACTATGGTGAAAGGTTCATTGGTTCTCACTTCGGTCAGACCGATCATGCCAAGCTTGCAGAGGCATATGGCGCTAGGGGAGAGAAGGTCGAAAGTCCCAGTGAGCTCGAGCCGGCGTTAAGGCGGGCGGCTAAAGCGGAAACAACCTCGGTGATAGATGTGATTATAGATGGTTGGGAACCCCATTACCGAGTCGAAGAGTTTGCGGAATTTCATAAATTCTGATGCGGGCCTCGGGATGGATTTTAGCCCGATAACCGAAAAATTCGCTGCTGAATGCAATTCAATAGATATAACGCGCGCGCTTAGCGACACCCAACGTAAAGAAGTTATCGATCTAATAGACAGGTTCGGAATCTGCATTTTCCGGAATAATTCGCCAATCAGTGATTCCGGCCACCTTGCGTTTGGCCGAAAATTCGGACCCCTTATGAGACAAAGGATGCAGCAAACGATTTCCGGCCGCGGAATAAGGTTGTCGACCGACGAGATTATCGATGTAGGAAACCTAGACGAGAATGGGAATATTCATTCGGCAGACGATCCTCGCCGAGCGTTCCATAAGGGAAATCTTCTCTGGCACTCCGATGTTACCTTTGATCGCGTTCGGGCTACATATTCAATACTTGCCGCTTATATCGTGCCGTCCGGAGGAGCTGATACCGAATTTGCCGATATGAAATCTGCATACGATGACTTACCCGAAGATCTAAAACTGTGGATAGGTGCCCTTAAGGCTAAGCACTCTATATGGTATTCGCGGACACTGAGTGGAATGGACGATGTCAGCGAACAGGCAAAGGCTACCCGCCCACCAGCTGCACACGCTCTTGTCAACGTTAACCCACGAACTCTTAGAAGATCTCTTTATCTGGCTAGCCATGCTTCTTGTATACTAGGCATGGGTTGGACGGAGGGACGCGCGTTGCTCGATTACCTAACCGCTCATGCAACGCAGGGTAAGTATGTTTATCGTCATAAGTGGCGAGCGGGCGACGTGGTAATGTGGGATAATATGCAAACTATGCACCGTGGCGTGCCATTCGATGACGTTTCTAACCCACGCGATATGCGGAGGGTGACAGTACTTGAAGGACCGGTAACCTAGCTATTTTCCTTGGCAACTAAATTTATATTATCGCGGAGACGCCGCCGGCGGGTGAGTGACCATAGGAAAGTGGTAAAGACAACAATTGCACCAGCGGCAACCGGAATACGGAAACCGAAAAAGTCTGAGGCAACGCCCATTGCAAAAGCGCCGACTGCTGGGGTGCCAAGCCACAGAATCCCGTATAGGCTGACTACTCGTCCCCGAATTGCGTCGGGTACCGAAGCTTGGATCAATGACTGACAAATAATCCCGGAGCCGTTCATTACAAAGCCCCATACTATAAAAACGACGACAGCCACAAAGAATATGTCAGTGGCGACAAAGGCGATCTGCGTCACGGCGATAAGGCATACCATCACAATCAGAATATCTGAAAGGCCTGAGAGGGTGCCCCTACGAGATAACCAAATACCTGAAAACAGGGATCCAAATCCCGCCGCACCGGTTAGCACCGCCAATCCGTCTGGCCCCAGATTAAAAACTGCCCCAGTGAATCCAGGTAATAACTCGGCGGTCGCTCGCCCAAAGAAAGAGAAAATCAAAAGCATGAACATGATTGAGCCGATAAATTTATGACCCGTCGCGTAGCGGATTCCCTCTAGTATCTCTGCAGGTACCCGCGAAAGCGATTTCTTTGCTGCTGGACGTTGTTCGGCTGAAATCATATAGAGCCCTACCAGCATCGGAACGTAACTGAAGGCATTAATTAAAAATGTGGCGCCAACACCGAGTTGCAGGATAACTAACGCTGATATTGCGGGACCTATGAGCCGCGATGAATTCCAGATCGTTGAATTAATGCCGATGGCTGCCGTCATTTCGGAGCGGCTAACGATCGTACCCAAGAGAGCATGCCTAAACGGCTGATGGATTCCCTGAACGATGCCTTGGATCAGTGCTAGTGCGAAAAGAAGTTCGATTGTCATGACACCGGAAAGCGTAATAGCTGCAAGGGCAGCCGCTTGAAACAGCGACATATACTGAACAAGTCGCACGACTTTAAGCCGGTTCACCCTGTCTGCGAAGGCTCCCGCAATCGGGGCAGATAAAACCGATGGAGCCAGATCGGCAAAGGCGATTAGACCTAGCCAGGCACCAGATCCTGTAAGTTCCCATGCAAACCAGCCTACAGCCATACGTTGAACCCATGTGCCCAATAACGATGGGACTGCGCCAATTGTATAAATACGGTAGTTGCGGTTCGCCATCGCGACTGAAATACCGCCAAGCTTATATTTAAAGGCCATGCCCCTTGTTACTCTTTAGAGTTTCACTTGTCTCCTTTCTAAACCATGAGTAAAAACCAATTATGGAAGAGACAGATGAAAAACAACTCGATCCGGTCGCGGAATTTATCCTCAAAACACTGAAAAATGAGGCGTCGGCGGCGCCGGTAGATATAGCGAGGGGTTTGGGAGCGTTGCGCCGTAAACCGGCCGAAAAATCCGATTCCTGGCGACGCTTCATGAATCCTGTCAAACAGCAGATGCTGCATCTCGCGCGGGAAGGACGCATAGAAATCCTGCGAAAGGGCGAGGTTGTTGATCCAGAGGACTTTCGCGGCGTAGTCCGGATGCGCCTTAAGAACTTCTCCTAAAAGAAGAGGTCTCCAACCCATGTGTGGGCGAGCCAGCCAGCGGCAAAGCCAGATATAAATTGGATATCCACGATAAAATTGAATAACCAGCCGCCGGCGAAGACAATCGGATACTTTAACACTGCCATAAAATTCTCCTGATTTTGAGACCAGCCGGGTACGTATAACCTAGAAACTGAGGAAAAATTTTGGCAGGGTCAGAAGAGTTCGAAGTACTCTCGATGTTCCCAGTCGGTCACGGTTGATAGGAAACGCTCAATTTCTGCTCGTTTGATGTGCAGCAGATAGTCGATGAACTGATCTCCGAATGCAGCACGGAAGGTTTTGTTTTTATCGAGAGCTATCACCGCGTCCATTAGGTTCGTCGGAAGCTGTTCCGCGTTAGCAGCATAGGGGTCATCTGTGGCGGGCGGGGGAACGAGATCATTTCTGAGACCGTCGAGCCCGCTCGCCACCTGCGATGCGAGATAAAGATAGGGATTAGCTGCAGGCTCGCCGACACGATTTTCTATACGGGTCGCAGAATCGTTCGGTCCGGCGCCGATGATGCGCAGCATTGCGCCTTTGTTATCCCGCCCCCAAACCACACGGTCCGGCGCTAAAGAGTTTGGTTGGTAGCGCTTGTAGCCATTGATCGTGGGTGTCGTAAACACGGCTGCGCCCGGTGCATTTTTCAGAATTCCGGCGACGAAGGAAAGCCCCGTGGGAGACAACAGATTGTCGGTAGAGGTTGGAGCGAACGCGTTAGCACCATCGGATTTATTTTCCAATGATTGGTGTAAATGCCAGCCACTAGCAAAGGTATTAGATAGGCCTGGTCGGCACATGAAAGTAGCGTGGAAACCATTCCGCCGACAGATTTGTTTCAATGCATTACGAAACAGGATCATATTATCCGCCGCTTCAAGGCCCGATGTGGGACCAAGAGTAAACTCAAACTGGCTTGGACCAAATTCGGTTTCAAGGGTTCTCAACGGCAATCCTATTGCGAGAAGTCCACGACGGAGTATTTCAAATACCGGATCCTGCTCATCCATACGGAGTTCGGTCAAATAATTGTATCCGCGATTAATAAGACTAACCTTCGGGGCAGTTGCTGGCTGGCCGGCATCTTCAGGTTGCAACATGGCGTCATCCAAGTGGTAAATATGACATTCCACCTCGATGCCGGCTACATAATCGAAGCCCCTATCGACTAGAGCCGAAAGCGTTTTTTTTAGCAGTTGTCGGGTTGAAAATGGAACAGGTTCGCCGTTAGCGAGATATCCGTCGCATAACATCCACCCGGTATTCGGTGCCCATGGAAGGATACGAAATGTTGAAGGTAAGGGGACGGCAACAAAGTCGCCGGCGTTCTCCATTTCAGGGATACCAAAACCGCCACCTGGGCTAAAAACTGGGAAAACCGTCTTATGAGAAGTGTCTTTTGCGAGCAGAGTAGTCGTAATGGCGCAGCCGTTTCGAAGCGCCTGCTCGATCTCGCTCGCCATTACAGTCTTGCCTCGAAGTATGCCGTGTTGATCTGGGTATGATAAACGGATGACCTCTAGTCGGTTTTCCTCAACAAGACCCTTCACGCGTGCCGCTTCGTCCTGGTCCTCCTCAGACGATAGTTGGAACTCTTCCACGAAACCTGTGCGGCCCATGGTATCATTTCGAACTGCCAATTTAGGTCTCCAATGGCCAAGGGTGCTCGGCCCAAGAAGATTTAGACCGACGTTCAATGGCGGTGTGCCTCCAGGTATCTCGCCAGTTGGCCGCGGGAGCAATAGTATCGATAGCGACTGGCCCGCGACATAGGCCGGGGTCATCTGGCCGAAGAGTAATTTCCGGCTCTTCGCCATTTTCCATGGCTTCGATCGCTTGGATCATCAATTTACGGTTGGCGATGATAGCCTTATCCGAGGTGCCGAGATGCTCCCGCGTCCGATCTTGAATTACGCCAAGGGATTCGACAGCCCATTGGTCGTGAACGTTAATATCTTCCCCCATACCCGTGTATGTTCTTTCTCGTTGTTCCCGGGGGTCGTACCCGTAATCATTATCACGGTTCTTGCGGGGCCGGTAATCTGGCAGCGTATAAAGTGACAGGCGATCATTCCGCATCCGTTCTTTGTCAACTTTGTCCGTAAAATTGGAAAAGATCGCGTACCACCAACTCTTGGTGTCATCGATCGGTACGTGCCATTGAGTTAACATCATCTCATTACTGATTGGGATGATAATAGCATTAGGAAATATTTGGTTAGTTACACGGACATGCATATGGGATTCGTCCAGGCGCCGTAATGCGAAGAGACGGATGCCTGTCTCGGTTTGCTCAATATTGATTTCCGGGCAGTCGTATTCCCGCAACACCTTGGTAATCGCAATATCATTTTCTTCGGTCGAGAAACGGAATTGTTGGCCGTAGGAATCCTTATCAGTTTCGTCTTCGAAAAAACGATGCAGGAATGATGCGTGTGATGGGTCGATCCCGACTTCGTTCAGTTGCAACCAATTACAATCGACGAAACCCTTGAAGGCAAAAGTGAACTCACCGGGCGCGGCGAAACAGTCAAAGGCGGGCAGGGGGGGGGGATTGCCGGCACCCATATAGGTAAAGATAATCCCATTACGTTCAATGCACGGGTAGGCAGTGTGCTTAATCTTATTGTGAAAATTACTGTTGGCGGGCTCTGCAGGCTGCTCCAGACATTTGCCATTGTGATCAAAAAGCCATCCGTGGAAGGCGCATCGCAGGCCGCCGTCCTCCAGCCGACCGAAGCACAAATCGGCCCCGCGATGGGGACATGCTCTCCCGATCAGCCCATACTCGCCCTCTCCGTTACTATAAATAACGAGATCCTCGCCCATTAAGGTGATTGCCTTGACGGGGCGGTCTCCTTCTAATTCCTCTTTAAGAGCCGCAGGTTGCCAGTACTCACGCATTAGCTTGCCGCAACCAGTGTCAGCGCCCACACGCGTGATCAGCTGGTTAAGATGCTGGTTAAGCATTGGTCATTCCAGACTGTTTCGTTTTATACCTGATGCTAGTTGAAATAGTTTGATGAGCCAACTAGTTTTGCTTTATGCCTTTATCAAAAATACAGAATTCGGCGGACCGCGGTGATAAGGAAGTTGATCTAAACGGTCTTACCGGACTATTAGGCTACCAGATCCGTCAGGCTCAAACAGCCTCTTTTCGGGATCTGCAGGAACCCTTTCGAGCGTTAGGTATTACCCCGGGAGAATTCAGCCTCCTCACAATTGTTCGTGATAACCCGCAGATACGGCAGACCGATCTGGTGGATGTTTACGGGCTGGACAAATCTACGCTCTCGATTGCGGTAAAGCGCCTTGCTGATCGGGGTTTGGTAGAGCCGAGGAAAACCCCCAGTGATCGTCGTTTTCATGGCTTATTCATAACCCGGGAGGGTGGGGCCGTTCTCCATACCGTTACTGAGATTATCCAAGATCAAGAAAGGCGCATGGAGCAGGTTTTATCTGAAGGGGAGAGAGAGGTCCTTATTGCAGCACTTCGCCGTATTGCTGGGACTCTCGCGTTGGATTAATTTCCTTTGAGCTACTCCGGAAATCTATGAATGTCAGATATTTCACCCTTGCGGCAGTTCATTATTGAAATGACCATTCTTGCGAACGAATACTATGGTAATGAACAAGCTATGGTAAACGGAACAAAACCTTTGCTGTTGGATCTAATCGCCGAGGACGGCTGGTTACCCGATAGTTGCGCGGTCGATGGTGATACTTATCGTCAATATCTTCTCCACTGCGACCCTAGTCAGAGGTTCTCGGTGGTCAGCTTCGTTTGGGGGCCTGGACAAACGACACCGGTTCACGACCATACGGTCTGGGGTTTAATTGGTATGTTGAGGGGGGCAGAGACCGGACAGCGTTTCGGTTTCGCCGAAGACGGCTCCTTGGTCCCCGGAGAAACTGACCTGTTGGCGGCGGGTGACATCGATATCGTCTCGCCGACCTTAGGCGATATTCATAAGGTATCGAATGCCTGCGACGATAAAACCTCGATCAGCATACATGTCTACGGCACAAATATCGGTGCTGTTAATCGAAATGTTTATGATCCCTTCTCGGGCGCTCCAAAGAGTTTTATTTCTGGATATTCAAATACCGAAGTCCCTAATCTGTGGGATATGTCGGTAAGATGAAAACCCTAATTGTTGCAGCGTCGCTATTTTCCATCCTTGCGCTTACCGTTTGGGCGGCGGTCTATGTCTGGACTTTGGTCGGAGAAATCGAAATAAGCACCGCCGGTATTCTTGCTATGATTGCAGGTATCGTTCTAAGCCTGGGCCTTGGGTTTGGGCTAATGTTTCTTGTCTTCAAGAGCGCACGGGACGAGGAGGAGGGAGGATGACAACATTTATCTGGAGAGCGTCAAGTATTGCGGTGGCGGTAATAATATTTTTAGTCCCGGCGGCTTCCGCCCGAGACCGCCACGATGGATATTATTATCCCACACCATATTCTATTGAGACCTATAAGGCCCGTGCGCGCATCCTCCCCGATAGTGATCGTGACCGTCGTCTGGGTTTTATTGTGGGATTTACTAAACAACTGTCGGAGGATCCGTCCCCAATGCGGTTTACTGTTTTCGCTAAGGGTACGGAGGCGGAAAAACTCATCATTGTTGCGTTAGATGACGATATTTTTGCATCTCTGTTCCGTGCGCGGGCCGTATTAGCAACGTTGACGGCCCATGTTCGTGCATCGCCGTTATTTGGCGATCTCGGAGTTCAGAACCTTTTTACATTTTATGATCTCGCCAAAATGCTTGGCTTTAAACAGATCACAGTTTCCGATGGGCGAGAATGGTCACATCGCGTCGACCTTAAATAAGAAGGCGACTGTTCCGGATCAGAAATGTATTACACTTCGGATACTCTCTCCTTTATGCATTAAGTCGAATGCATCATTGATATCTTCTAGGGACATCGTATGGGTAATCATTGGATCAATTTCAATTTTACCATCCATGTACCAGTCAACGATTTTTGGAACGTCGCGGCGGCTTTTCGCGCCGCCGAAGGCCGTGCCTTTCCATACGCGGCCCGTAACAAGCTGAAATGGACGGGTAGAGATTTCCTGTCCGGCGCCAGCAACACCGATTACGATGCTTTCACCCCAGCCTCGATGTGCACACTCCAATGCCTGTCGCATAGTGTTTACGTTGCCGATGCATTCGAAAGTATAGTCGGCACCACCATCAGTTAGATCGACCAGATAAGGCACCAAGTCACCCTCGACCTCCCTCGGATTGACAAAATGCGTCATTCCAAAACGTTCTGCCATCTCCACTTTGGACGCGTTGATATCCACGCCAACAATCTTATTCGCTCCGGCCAACCTAGCACCCTGTATTACGTTCAGACCGATACCACCGAGGCCAAAAACTACTACGTTAGCACCAGGTTCGACCCCTGCCGTATTGATAACAGCGCCTATTCCAGTCGTTACTCCACAGCCGATATAGCAAATCTTGTCGAACGGTGCGTCTTCACGCACCTTGGCGAGCGCGATCTCTGGCACGACGGTGTGATTGGCGAAAGTTGAGGTCCCCATATAGTGGAAAATCTTGTCACCTCCGATCGAAAACCGGCTGCTACCGTCGGGCATGAGACCCTTGCCCTGTGTATCCCGTATAGAGGTACATAGGTTGGTTTTTCCGGACAGACACGATTTACACTGACGGCATTCGGGAATGTAAAGGGGGATGACGTGATCTCCATTTTTTAGGCTTGAGACCCCTGGTCCGCAGTCAACAACTACACCGGCCCCCTCATGTCCGAGGATTGCCGGAAATATGCCTTCCGGGTCATCACCAGACAATGTGAATTCATCGGTATGACAGACGCCTGTGGCTTTTATCTCGACAAGTACCTCCCCCGTCTTAGGACCGTCCAGCGTAACCGTCTCGATAGAAAGTATTTTTCCGGCTTCAGTAGCGATCGCGGCACGTGTTTCCATTTTCTGGACTCCCCTATTTTTATTTTCTCTGATTTATATGTTTTCAGCCACTCCTAGTGAATGCAAGAACAATTCAGGCGATCTCCGTCAGGATTGGTAATAGGTATTTTCGGAACTGATCGGGGTTTTCTGACATCGGGAAATGGCCCAGTTCCCTCATAATTATCGCCTCAACGCCGATTTTCTCAGCTGTTCTAATCGTATCTTCCGGCGTACAGGAAAAATCGTATTCCCCGGTCAAGAGGTAAACAGGGCATTTTGTCGGATCAATTTGTTCGACACGTTCGCGGTAGTCTGAGTCGGCGCGATAGAAATGCAGGTCACCTTTGAATACCCCCGGCCCGCTCGAGAGATAACCCCAGAGTGTTTCCCAGCGATATTCATCCTGACTTTGCGGCGCAACAAGACCTGAGATAAGTGCAGCACATACCTCGCCGCCATGTACGTCGGGCCTATGCAACCACTCGCGATCGTACCATGGCTCCTGATAGTCGGATGCTTCAACTCCGATCACGGCCCGAAATTCCGATGAGTAAGCCTCAGCGAGATGAAGGACTATCCTTCCACCCATAGAACACCCCATTGCAACAGGTTGGTCCAGTTCTAGAGCGAGGCAGAATGAGCGTATTGTTTGGGTGTATAATTCGGTGGTTAGACGGTATTCCTTTTCGTGATACCCTGCCGGTGGGAGTGATTTTCCGTGCCATGGCATATCAAACGCAATCACTCGAAATTTATCTAGTATCTCGGAATCGTCCAGAAGGTGTCGGTACTGCGTGCTATCCGAGCCAGCAGTGTGAAGACATACTAGTGGGATACCGCTGCCTGCTTCTTCAAAATATATACGGTGCAGCTTGCCGGCAATTTCGACATGTATATAACGTCCTACTACCGTTTCAATCTTTGCGGTCATGATTTTTTCTTGGTGCAGCCAAGACCTCCTTGACGTAGCGCAAATTCGCCATTAGTGGCTGTAGATCTCCAGTTATCGTCATTTGACCAGATTTGATCATCGCAAAAATATCGTGGTATCCGGGCGCAGGTAACGGGTCCCAGTGGGCCTTCCAAGCCGCCTCCGATGCGCGGATGGTAAAACGTATATTTGACATTCTTTTCGGCGGTGAAGCCACAGTGGAGATCATCCCCTCTGTTACTTCAATCAACCAGTCGTTATTCCCGACGACGATTATAAAAGACAACGAGAGAAAACGGCCGCGCCGGACTAGCGCCGGATTTCCATTCACAATCCCAGATATAACGTCTAGGCTCATTTGAGAAAATAAAGGCCATCAATGAACCGTTCCAGGTTTCCGGATGCGCAACATGCCTTATGTTTCCGAATGAACTCTCCGCCATTTTCCAACCCAATTGCTTCCATTAACTCGCTAGAAATTATGGGTCGTTCTAGTAGTGTTACCTCAGTAATGGTGGGAGGCCGCTGCTGGAAAACCGTTAGGCCAGGCATCTTAGATTCCTCAGCGAGTGCCTGCCTAAAAAAACAGGTTAGGGTCAAAAGACTAATAGCATTTTTGACGACTTCATAGGCTATCATTAGGTATTCGTCAGGATAATTAATGAAGCCTAACGACTTTCCACCGGCATCAAGGTTTACGGTAATATCTTCCGACATCGGCACGGACCTCCTGAAATTGGGGTAAGCATAATGTCTGGCCGGAAAAAAGCGATCAAGTCAGATGGTTACGCTGCCCTGCATCCTCGATGTTGTTCGATAAAGTTTGCAATCCTGTTGTTAATAGGAGCTATATCGTCGAACGGGCGCGCGACCGCGAGAATAATTTTGTAATGACCTGTATCGGGGAGTAGGACCGCTTCCACGCTACCACCATTTTCGGAAATTTTTTTGGCAAAGACAATCGTGTTGGAAGGGTTAACTGTTACGTCGTCTTCACCATGAAACAATAGAAATGGGGGTGTGGCAGCGGTTACCTGTGCGACAGGCCGGGCATCATCTCGATTATTCAGATACTTGAACACGCTGCGGGTGTGTCGGTATTTGAGTGGGTCCAATGTATACGGACCGGCAAGGCCAATCACCCCGCATATGTCTTTGGGGGAGAGAGAGTGTCTTAATAAATATGTGGCATCGACTGAGAGTAATGCGGCAATATGTGCTCCGGCCGAATGGCCAACCAAAAATATGGGTCGCTTTGACCTTTCTATATCGGCGACATTGTTAGCAATCCAGCGTAGCGCACTAGCAGCGTCATCCATAAAAGCGGGGAACCTGACGTTGGGATACAGTCGGTAGTCGGGAATTGCCACCGTATAGCCTCGTCGGGTCCATGCATCAGCTACAAACCTGTATTTGCTGCGATGGCCCGACTTCCAGCTACCCCCATAAAAAAACACGATGATTGGGGAGGCCAATGCTGGGTTGTTTGAGTGATAGACATCTAATTTCTGGCGCGGGTGATCCCCGTAAGCCACTCCGCTCTGAAGCCGATACCCTCCATCGGAGAAAATCGTATTCGGGGAACCTAACACCGCGCGACAGAAAACCATTTCCGGGAGAAACGTTATCGCTCGAGACCGTTTAGCGGCGAGCATGAGCAGGCGGCATATGTTCTTCATGTTACGTTACCAAATATTGAACCCTTACGGGCTTTATCTTCAATCGGATTTCATATGGTAAGAACGCTTATGCCGGTAGTGGACCTACTTTCCATATCTCGGTGAGCGTCGGCCACATTGGATAGAGGATATTTCCGTTCGACCGGGATATTCAGGATACCGCGTGATACAAGGTTGATCAGATTCTGTGCGCGATCCAACATTTCTTCCCGATTGCGAATATGCCAGAGGTATGCCGCGCTGGTGACATAGAGAGAACCGAGGTGATTGAGCCTGAAAATATCAAGGGGTGGGATAGGGCCGGATGCTGTCCCATATGACACCATGAGTCCTTTAGGTCGCAGGCAGAGGAGGGACTCTTCAAAAGTATCGGCACCGACGGCATCGAATACCACAGGTACACCTTCACCGGCTGTCAGAGATTTAACAACAGAAACGATATCATCACGGCCTCGGACAACCGTATGGTGACATCCGGCATTTGCTGCATGCCTTTCTTTAGTTTCCGACCCGACGATACCAATCACGCGGGCACCTAGATAGTTTGCCCACTGGCATAGGATTTGCCCAACCCCGCCCGCGGCGGCATGAACTGCTATCGTGTCCCCAGACCCTACCGGATAGACATCGTGAACTAGGTAATGTGCAGTGAGTCCCTTTGTCGTCATAGCCGCCGCGGTTGCATCATCAATGTTGTCTGGTATCTGGATTAGCCGGTCTGCAGTCATCGTGCGAGCTTCGCAGTATGAGCCTCGTGGTAAGGCATGCCCGCCGCTGGAGTAAGTCACGCGGTCACCGACTGAGACAAAATCAACTCCATCCCCGAGGGCTTCTACAAAGCCGGCTCCCTCGGAACCAAGACAGCCTGGGAGTTCAGGGAGTGGGTAACGCCCGTTACGGGTGTGTATATCAGCGTAGTTAACGCCGATAGTGGTATGTCGAATCCGGACTTCGCCGGGCCCTGGCTCAGCTAGCGGAATTTCGTCCATTTGCATTACCTCAGGCCCGCCATACTCATGCAAACGGATAGCGTTGGTTGTTTCTGGCATTCGGCGCTCCCTTCTTTCGAGATTCAGCCTAAAAGGGGACGTTCAGGCCGTCCATCATTCCGTCACAGTTAACAAGTTCTACCTTTTTCGAGTGGATCGCGAATGTGGCGCCTTCCTGAATTAAATGGTGCCACAGGGTTCCTCCGAAAAGTCTCTGGTTGTTTCGCCGATATTCAATCATCTGAAATTTTGCACGGGTGATGACTGCCCCGCCTTGTTCATCTTCAACTGTAACATTACTGATGGTACGGGTGGTACGGGAGTTCGGTGATTGCGCGTGCAGAGCTCCCTTTGTAAGACGCCGGACTCTTGTTTCCAGCAATTTTCGGTCATCGTAAATCAAAGAGATGGTAGTCCGGGGCTCGGGCTGATTTTCCTCAATCGGTACCCAGTACCAACCGTCGTTCGTAAATAGCGCGAGCCAGTCTTCCCAACGACGTTCATCCAGAAGACGTGCCTCGGCTATGAGAAAAGAAGTGATATGCGCGGAAGCTATTTGGGTGGGCTGCATATTGTCATACTGCCGTCATAAATCCGAGCCAGGCGTCGTACATATTCCGGATATAAACTTCGCTGGTGGAGTCTTCACCTTTCACGCCGCCATTCTCGTCTGGGCTGTCGGTTTCAAAACCGCGACCTATTTCGATCCATTCCGCTCCGCCAGAGTTCACTCCGACCCCAATTCGTCCATATGTTTCTAGATCATCGGTTAAAACGAGTGAGCCGGTGCCATTTGTTACGTTGGAAAAAGCGATAGTATCCTCAAACATTTTGTCGGGTGCACCTTTCATCCGGAACGAATAATTATAAACCTCCGTCCTATTAACCGAGACCGGATGTACAACCCGAAACTGCCGAAACTGGCTCATAAATGATATGTTCGGATAAATATTTGTATTCCAGCGCGTTACATCCAAAATCCGTTTGGTTTCGTCTTTTCCCTTCTTGGCTTCCATCGCGGCAATGTATTCCGAAAAGACCTCGTTTCCCTGTGCGGCAACCAACTTTTCGTCGTCATGATAGTCGCCTAGGAATGAATGACCGTTCGGATACGTCCAAATACCGATCTGTTCCTGCCACATTTTGTATGATGCACCATTCTGGCGCATTTGGCGTATGGCGATCTCACCGGCGCCATCAGTGTGTGTTTCGTCGTTTTGCTCCCGGGCCGCTTCGATCGACGACTGATGGACGAAAAGCGGATGCGCAGCATCGCAAAGATTTTCCAGATAAAGCTTCCAGTTGCCATCAAACGCATGCTTAAATACGCCACCAGCGACTTCTAATTCACCGTCCGGCGCTCGGTCGACCATATCGTCGATCGAAGTAGTTATATATCCCAAAAACTCGTTTAATGGCTGCCCCGCTGGGGCTAGAGAAGCAAATATGAACCCGCGATAGGTCTCTACCCTAGGTGCTTGAACCATAGCGGTGCCGGGATCGTCGGGATCGAAATGTGGCGGATAGCCATGCCGAAGAGGAACCCTGACCAGTCGCCCAGAAGTATCATAGGTCCAACCGTGATAGCAGCAAGTAAACTCCTCAGCGTTGCCAGAATCGGCAGCAACTACCATTGCCCCACGATGGGCACACTGGTTATGGATTAAATAAATATCACCATCGCTATGACGGGTAAGAACCATCGGTCGCCGTCCAATCCGAGTTGTTACAAAATCACCCGTCTTTCTGATCTGGCTCTCATGTCCAACGTAAACCCATGCCCGCCCGAAGATACGATCCATTTCCAGTTCGAATATATCTGGGTCTCCATAAACCCTGCGGTGTACCCGGCCGGGCTCGATGAGCGAGCTAATATCAGAAATATCGTGGATTGGCATTTTCCAAGAAACCTTACTTTTAGCCATTTCATGAAACTGTACTGTACGGTATAGTATGAATATGGTCCAGAACAGTCAAATGGCGCGGGCAACAGAAACGCGCCGCCAACGGAATGCAGCGAAGAAACGTCACATCATCCTGAAAGGCGCGAGAGAGATATTTATGGCGCATGGTTTTGGAGGTGCAAGCATGGATGCGATTGCTGATGCGGCATCGGTTTCAAAGATGACACTTTACCGATACTTCGACGGAAAAGAGGCGTTGTTTGCGGGCCTAATCGAGGAACAATGCGAGCGCATAATTGAACAGGACCCGACCGCTCCTCTGCGTGGATTGCCATTACGGGAATCTCTATTCCACTTTGGAGAGCGTCTTCTTAAGACAGTCTATGCGCCGGAGACATTATCATTGCATCGAATTGTTATGGCAGAGGTGCAACGCTTTCCAGAACTCGGTATGCTTTTTTATAAATCGGGGCCCGAGAAAAACATTGAGGCGCTTTCCCGGCATCTTCAAAGCTTATCGAACGAAGGTAGACCAGAAATTAGGAACTCTCGAAAGACGGCCGAGGAGTTCTTTGAATTGGTGCGCGGCTATACCCACTTGCGGCTTTTACTGGGCGTAGAACAAATTCCGGATCAGCGCGATATTAGGTCGCAGGTCGCGCGAGCTGTCGATACTGTTATGAAAGGCCTTTAGCGGATACGTTAAAAGCGTGTTTGAGATAACTTACTGTGCTAGGCTCCATTAATCTAAAGTCGGAGAGGGATAATGAACGCGACCGCAGTCCGTGATATTTCAGCCTCCTCCGTGCGAGGCCGGGTTAGCGCGGAAGAGTGGAGAGTGCGTGTTGACCTCGCGGCGGCGTACAGGCTAGCTCACCTGCACGGCTGGACCACAACACTGATCTATAATCATATATCGGCCCGTATCCCGGGGCCTGAACATCACTTTCTATTGAACCCATTTGGTCTTCGATGGGATGAGGTCACTGCGTCTAATTTGGTGAAGATCGATCTTGACGGAAATATCCTTGACGATACACCCCATAAAATAAACAACGCAGGCTACACTATTCACAGCGCCGTTCACGCGGCCCGCAAAGACGCGATGTGCGTAATTCATACTCACACCGAGGCGGGAATGGGGGTTTCTTCTCTAGAAGATGGTCTGATCTATACCAACCAGGACTCGATGATGTTTTATGGCCACACCGCCTATCACGACTTCGAGGGTATCGCGCTAGACCTTTCGGAGCGGGAACGTCTTGTCGAGGATCTCGGCGATAAGAAAGTAATGATCCTGCGCAATCACGGTTTGCTTACTACGGGAAATACAATAGGAGATGCATGGGTACAGATGTTTTTTCTTGAAAAGGCCTGCCAAGCGCAAATCTCACTTTTGTCTGCTGCTGCAGCAGCAGGTCAAAAGATTCATTTTCCCTCGAAAGTCGTCTGCGAACACACAGCGCGGCAATATGAAACTAATGGAACCGGCGAGAGGGAATGGCCGGCACTCATCCGACAATTGGATGACGTGACTACCGATTATAAGCTCTGAACGATGGCAGCGACAATCGATGAAATCGCACCGGATCTCTTTCGGATTACAAGCTTCGTGGAATCGGCGAATTTCCAATTTTCATCGTTTTTGGTGCGGGACGATGAACCGATGCTTTACCACACTAATCTGCGCGCCCTATTTCCCGATATCAGGTCTGGTATAGAGAAGGTTATCGAGCCGTCGACTATCCGTTGGATAGGTTTTAGCCATTTTGAATCGGATGAATGCGGTGCATTGAACGATTGGTTAGCGATTGCGCCCCATGCGCAGCCGGTTTGTAGTTTTGTAGGTGCCAGAACAAGCATAACGGATTTCTCCGATCGGCCGCCGAGGATTTTGGATGTTGACGAGCGGATTGAGACTGGATCCCATATCTTCCGAGTGATCGAGACCAAACATGTTCCACATGGTTGGGATGCAAGCCTATTGTTTGAGGAAACTGCCTCGACGCTGTTCTGTTCCGACCTGGTAGGGCAGGGAGGTGACGTGGAGGCTCTGACGGAGGGGGATATTGTCGGTAGGTCACAAGACTATAATGAGCACCAAGCGGCCGGGCCAAT
This sequence comes from Alphaproteobacteria bacterium UBA830, assembly GCA_002295635.1. Lineage (GTDB taxonomy): Bacteria > Pseudomonadota > Alphaproteobacteria > MPNO01 > UBA830 > UBA830. The sequence continues at coordinate 48,695 of DBHK01000021.1, forward strand.
GTCTCGAGCTGTACCGTTTACCGATGAAACGTTGCCAATAATTGAAAATCTTGCTGCCCTGAGGCCAAAAACTCTCGCGTGCATGCACGGCTCGAGTTTTGCCGGTAATGGTGGTCAGGTCTTGCTAGATTTCGGCGCTATGCTGAAAAGACTGAATGCTAGAAATAACACCGAGTACTAATGGTTGAGAAAATTATAAAATCCGAAGAAGAATGGCGGGCACAGCTTACGGAGGAGGAATACTACGTTACCCGCCAACATGGAACGGAGCGTGCTTTCACCGGCGAGTATGACCAGTGTAAGGATCCCGGCATATATACGTGCCGATGTTGCGGCCATCCGCTCTTTGACGCTGAACATAAATTCGATTCAGGTACAGGATGGCCCAGCTTCTATCAGCCAATGCAGAACGATGCGGTAGAAACAAAGACCGATTGGTCGATGCTGATGCAGCGGACTGAAGTACATTGCCCGAGGTGTGACGCTCATCTTGGGCACGTTTTTCCCGACGGTCCGATGCCTACCGGTCAACGTTACTGCATGAACTCAGTGTCTCTGAAGCTGGAGCCCAAGGATGAATAGGTGCTTTTAACGCTAGCCTCTCCGCCCTGAATCCCCCGGGGGGGAGCGCGTTGGCGAATCCTGATTGAAACTCATTTTATACGGAGGCTACGGCGGTCATTTCGACAAGAATGTCGGGTGCGGCGAGCGGTGCCCCGACGGTTGTTCTCGCTGGAGCGTTGGGATTGTCCACCCATGCATCCCACACTTCGTTCATTGCCGAAAACCCTTCCATGTCCGAGATGTAAATTGTTACGGATAACAATTTTGATTTTTCGGAACCCATTTTCGCAAGTGTAGAATCAAGTCGCGACAGTACATCCGCAGTTTGCGCGGCTATATCGCCTGTACGGTCTTGGGCAACATGGCCCATCGTATATATTGTTTCCCCGTGGCGAACCGCTTTGCTCATGCGTGGGCCGGCATCGAATCTATGAATAGTATCCATTTATATTTTTCCTGCGTTTTATGTGAAAGTCTCAGAGGAAGATAGAAGGGAAGTCGTCACTGGGCTATCCTGCTATTTCAGAAATAAGGAAATTTCATGATTTTAATAACCAGTGCCGGGGGAAAAACCGGTAAGTCAGTAATTGAATCTCTTGCGCTGAGTGGGGAACCCGTCCGAGCGATGAGGCGCAGAACCGATATGGACGAAGAACTGATTGCACTTGGCGCAACTGAGGTTTTTCATGGCGACCTGAAAAACCGAGAACACACCGCTTTGGCGGCAACCGGGTGTCGTGCGATCTACTATATTTGCCCCAATATGACGGAAAATGAAGGAGAAATCGGAAACAGTTTAATCACCGCGGCTAAAGCAGCAGGCGTTGAGCGCCTAGTATTTCATTCTGTTCTGCATACGCAAGTACAAGCCCTAAAACATCATTGGGCAAGGCTATTTGTCGAAGAGGCGATCATAGAGTCTGGCGTTCCATTCAGCATCCTGCAGGTCGGATCCTATTATCAGAACATGCTGCCTGGCTGGGCTAAGATGATCAAAACCGGTATTCATGTAATGGCTTATGACGTAAATGTGCCGATGAGTTTGGTCGATCTCGGTGACGTATCAGAAGCGGCGGTACGCATTCTGAACGACCCGGGATGCGCGAATGGAATATTCGAAATTTGTGGTCCGGTAATCACATTAACCGAGAAAGCAGAAATTCTGTCTCGTTTGTTGGGTCGGGAGATAGAAGCGAGAAAACTCCCACCCGACACAGCAGTGGCCCATGCTGCGCAAGCGGGCGTGGCAGAATTTGGGCAGGAGTGTATGCATCGGATGTTCGCGCATTATGATATTCACGGACTGGTTGGATCCCCGCGGATACTTGAGTGGATACTCGGTCGTCCAGCCACTGATTTCGAGACATTCGCCCGACGTGTAATCGCTAACATTTAACGCCTGACGTATGTCACCCGAATTACTTGGGCTAATGGCGCCTTAATTTCGGTCGGACTGTCGTTATCGGGAGGCCGCTTCGAATCTCCCTACTTCATTATATCGGCATTTACTTGTGTCCGATAGGATAGACCCCGTTTTCTTAAATGGCTGTTTAAGTGAGCTCAATTGTCAGGGGATTATAAGAGTACAGCCAAGCGTTTCGGTCGGCCCCTTCGTCTCGGTTAGCAAAGCTATCGCGAATAGCCTCGACACTATCCAAGTGAAATAGTTTCCGGTTTGCGTCAGAGGCATTGACTACGCGTGCAGTTCGGGTACCCCTGTTACGCTGGTAGAGCTTAAGCGCCTTAGTGATATCGCCATCTTGTTGAAGAGCCCGGGTAAGAACAGCGCCATCTTCTATCGCCATGGCGGCACCTTGCGCCAAATAAGGTAAAGTCGCATGAGCGGCGTCGCCGAGGATAGTCACCCGGTTCGAGCTCCAGTTTTCTATTGTCGGTCGACGATAGAGTGCCCAACGATAGCATTCGTCCTTATCTACTAAATCGATCACTGTCTGGATATCGTTATGCCAACCTTCAAAATCGGCTTTCAAATCCCTCCAAGGAAATTTTGCTGTCCATGACTCTTCCCGGGCAACAGGTGTTTCCACACAGCCAACGAAATTCAGAAGCTCACCACCGCGGATCCAGTACGAAACAGAATGTTTGCCAGGACCCATCCATACCGACATGACTTCTTCCATGAAGTTCTTTGGCAGCTTCTTCTTCGGCACCGTCAATCGCCATGCAGAGTCACCGGTATAGATCGCTTTGACTGCCCCCGCGACCTGATCTCGTATAACCGATTTTACTCCGTCGGCACCGATCAAAATGTCACCTTTGGAGATGCTCCCATCTTCAAAGTGCAGTTCCACGCCATCGTCTTTTTCGGTGTATCCCTTTGCTTTCTTATCAAGATGGACGAGACCCTTTTTCATCTTTTGGACAGCATTAGCGAGTATTTCGTGTAGGTCGGCGCGATGGACCTGGTTGTAAGGAGCTTTGTGAAGTTTGAAATGTTCTTCGGAGAGGGCGAATCGGTCGATAATCTCTCCCGTGTCGTGCAGTCTGAATACATAGGCCGCAGGACGAACGGACAGGGCAGATATTTCATTTCCGATACCCAGATGATTCATAACGTGCATCGCATTCGCGCTTAGCTGGATGCCGGCGCCAACTTCTCCAAGCTTAGGAGCCTGCTCATATATCTCCACGTCGTGGCCTGCTTTAAGCAAACACCCAGCTGCCGCCAAGCCACCGAGACCTGCACCGTTTATCAAAATCTTGTATGAGTTCAAAAGAATCAGCCCTCTTAGTTAAATACGATTCAGAAATGCCTTGAATCGTTCGAGTTTTAAACTCAACACTGAATAATTTATATTCAAATCACAACGTTTTACGCATTCCCCGATGGGGTATGCCTTCCTCAGAAAAAATTCTGGTTTCTGTCAAAAATCCTAGTTTTTCGTAAAACGGACATGCGTGGACCTGAGAATTAAGAAATGCGGTCGAATATCCTCTTTTCCGCGCGTCATCGAGCGCGCGAGACACCAATCGCCGCCCTATACCTGAGTTGCGATGTGTTCTCGTGACAGCAACGCGTTCGATTTTTACCACCCGTTTATCAAGTGGGCGGACCCTTGCTGTACCAATTTCAACACTATCCAGCGTTGCCAGATAGTGTCGGCAATAATCGTCTAAGCCATCGAATTCTGCGTTCTGGTTGACTTTCTGTTCAATACAAAACACGTCAAACCTGACGGAAAAGCACGCGTCGAGATCGCTTATCTCTGTTGCTTCGGAAATGACAGGACGGGGCATTGTATCGCAATCTCTTGGAAAGAAAGAGATTATAAACAAATTTAAGGTATCTGGCACGACTAAAGGCGGAGGGTCGCAGCCACAAGAATTATTGGGCCCTAAATGGACCCGCCGGTCTTGGGTCGCTATGGTTTGCAACCGAAACCCAAAGAGGAATTACCGGGATGAAAATCTTTGTCTACTCGGCCTCGCTCCGAGAAGAGTCTGTCAACCTCAAGTTATCTAAACTAATTGCTACGGTAGCGGCATCATATGGTGCGGAGATAGATTTTGCTCGCATCAGTGAATTTGACATGCCGATGTATAATTTTGATGAGCAGCAATCGTCGGGTATACCCGAAGGGGCGATTCAACTGGCTGACCGGATCGCAGCGGCGGATGGAATGATCCTGACCTCACCTGAATACAATTGGCTGCCGCCAGCGACTATCAAGAATGCTATTGACTGGTTGTCACGAATAAAACCCACACCTGTCGACAAAAAGTCGATCCTTTTATCATCTGCTAGCCCGTCGCTGGCCGGCGGAGGGCGAGGTTTGCTTAGCCTACGCGTTTCCTTTGAAGCGCTCGGAACTTGGGTCTATCCCAAAATGTTCACGCTCGCTCAGGCACCGATGGCATTCAAAAATGATGGAACACTCGTCAATGAGGATCTTGCTGAGATGCTCGACGCCATGGTCGCCGATTACTGCTCAGCCGCAGTGGCTTTGAATAATAGGTAGGACAACCCGAGTGTCGGAGACAAACGTTAAGGAACGCTGGATAGGATCGCGTTATCCTAGAAAGGAAGACGCGGCGCTGCTGACAGGCAACGCAAGGTTTATAGATGATATGGAGCCTGTAGCGGGTATTCAGCACGCGGCAATCCTGCGCTCTGATCGGCCTCATGCACGCATTATCTCAATCGATACGACCAAAGCGGAGGCCCTGCTTGGAGTGCGAGGAGTGGTGACGGGGGCGAATATTGCTGAGACAATCGCACCAATCCCAAGTGCGGTCCGAGTACCTATAAAGTTTTATCCGATCGCGATCGATAGAGTTCGCTACGTGGGTGAACCAGTTGCAGTGGTTGTCGCCGAGGATCGGTATATTGCGGAGGACGCAATTGAACTCATTCATGTCGAATACGAGGAATTACCCGCGACTGCAGATCCGCAAATGGCAATGGCGGAGAAAGCATCCTTATTGCACGACGAAGTCGGTTCTAATGTCGTGCACCACCGGACATTCCGATACGGCGATCCAGAAGGCGCATTCGAGAGAGCGGATAAGATAGTTCGGCTCGAGGGGCGATACCCA
>DBHK01000003.1:0-158110 GCA_002295635.1 Alphaproteobacteria bacterium UBA830
TCGAATCCTCCCGGGCGCGCCACTCTCCGGAATTGATTGCGACAGCGCCTCCGAGGTGCTCCCTCGCAGCCGGGGGCTTTTGAGATATATGTTATGTTTTTTGCCGCAGGATTTCTACACCGTGATCAAAGATGATTGATCTATTCGTAGTTTGGAGGCGCATTCACTCATTAGCTTTTCTAGAAAGTTTAAATCTGTTATCAGCGCCAAGCAATCACCGCTGGTTCTGAAATGTCGGATAACCAACCTATAATAGAGAAAATTCAGACCCCACTGCCTCGAATTTCTGGCCTCCTACGACAGGGTTTCGGGCATAATTTGGTTAACGGTTTCAGCGCTTTCCTTTTTGCAGCGGCGGGGCCCGGCGCGATGACCCTCGCTGTCGGTAGCGCTGCTGAACTACCCGCTAACCAGATTGCTGTCTGGCTCTTCGCTGGATACTCGCTGAGCGGCTTACTAACTATTCTGGTTTGCTACCTTTACCGCCAGCCGCTTGCCTTCGGATACAGTATGCCCGCGCTGGTTATCGTTGGTCCGGCCCTTATGCACCTTTCACTTGCGGAAATGGTTGGGGCCTATTTGGTCACTGGGGTCCTAATCCTTCTGCTCGCGATGACCGGTTTTATCCGTAAAGCAACGCGAGCACTACCCGAACCAATCGTGATGGCAATGGTTGCTGGGGTATTTCTGCCCTACGGGCTCAAGATGATCGAAGTATTCGGAACCGGTATTTGGGTGGCCGGCGCCATGATCTGCGGTTATCTAATTTCTTCGTTATCTCCGGAATTACAGAGACGATTTCCGCCGCTGCTTTCGGCGCTGATTGGGGGCACCGTTGCTATCCTATTAACTGGAAATTTCAATACCAGCGATGAGATGAATTTGAGACTGGTCGTACCTATTTTGGTCAGCCCCGATTTCAGCCTCAAGGCTATTATCGAATTTGTCATCCCCCTAACGGTTACCGTTGTTGGCATTCATAATACGCAGGGATTCGCGATCCTTCGTAATGCTGGTTATAGGCCACCGCAGAATCTCTCTACATTGATATGTGGCGGTGGCACGATTTTGTATGGCTTATTGGGATGCGTGCCTACAGTTGTAACTGGACCGGCGAACGCGATCCTCAATGTATCCGGCGACCGGGAATGGCGTTTCGTCGGCGGCCTCTGGTTTGGCCTATTTTTTATTATATTCGGCTTGTTTGCGCCGACGGCATTACAGATCGGTTTGGCGTTACCTATCGCTTTTATCGCTACTTTGGCGGGGCTTGCCATGATCCCAGTGCTTCAATCTGCATTTATCGCCGGTTTTGGTGGCAAATTCTCGCTCAGTGCGTTGGTAACTTTCCTCACGACCGTGGGGGGGGTATCAATATACGGCATCGGCGCTGCATTCTGGGGACTTGTATTCGGTTTCGCGGTTGCGTTAATTGCGGAGCGCCGCGATTTTGATCGTCGCAATATATAAAAATGAAAACCGTCTAGGCTATACGTTTAAATTTTCTCTTGAGCCCCCAACTTTTTATTACTTATCACCGAAACTAGCTGTGGTGCACTAAGTGCATCGATTCGCTTCCCGATAGCGATGCCCCCAACAATAACTATGATTGTAGATGCCAAAAACCCTGCAATAAAGATTTCCCCATGGAATGCAGCCATAGCATCCCCATGTGCGCCGCCGTGAAGAACCGCGAGTGCTCCGGCTAGAACGATAGAAATTGCGCGGCTCAGCTGCAGCGAAATTGCGGCAAGGAACATCAGAATGGCGAGCGCAATTAGGATTTCGTTACTGGTAACGGGAATCGCAATACCAACGAGAGGAAATGTTGTTCCCGCAGCCATAAGAATTAGAAACAAGGCTGGCAGCATCCATACGAATTTTCCCACTTTACGACCCGCTAGAACGCCAATCGCAAGAAGTATCAGCAAGTGGTCAAGCCCTTGGATTGGATGAAGGAGCCCGGCGCCGATACCGGCGCCGCTGTGGGCATGTACCGACGGTGCACCCACTATAAAAAATAGGGCTATCAGCGAAAGTAGTCTTAGTCCATTCTTCATTTCAGCTCCCTTAAATAGTAATCGTATTCTCAACAGGTCCCGTGCGTATTTCACAAGGTTCCCTCGGTTTACGACTCTGATTGGGCCAATGCAAGGTAATGCACCGAATTTGTGACACTGTGCTAAAGTTGAAAAGAGTGCGCCCTGTTTTCTATCTTTTGTAAAATTGAAATAGATTTCGTAGGTACTGATGCGATGGTGATCTCTGTTAATAATCAACTGTCAGTATCATCGTAAGAAAAGTGAATGGAGAAGTGTGATGACATCGCAGCCTGAGGGTACATTAACTGCGTCTCATTGGGGGACTTACCGGGTATCGTCCTCCAACGGGCGCGTGACAGCGGTGCAGCCATTCGAAAACGACCCTGAACCATCTCCAATGATCAATGCCATGCCCGACGTTGTGCATGCTGATTGCCGAGTGACGCAGCCGATGGTCCGAAAAGGATGGTTGGAAGACGGTTTTCGCAGCGATACCTCTGGGCGCGGAGTGGAGCAGTTCGTCGCCGTTTCTTGGGACGAGGCGATGGATCTTGTCGCTGCGGAAATAAACCGTGTAAGGACAACGTATGGGAACGAAGCGATCTTTGCCTCCTCCGGCTGGGCCAGTGCTGGAACTTTCCATTCCGCAACGACACAGCTAAAGAGATTTTTCAATGACGTCGGCGGTTTCGTTGATCAAGTGACAAATTATTCTTTTGGGTCAGCTTCCGTGATCTTACCCCGTGTAACTGGCGGGATGGAGCCTGTAATGCGACCGACAAGTTGGCCAAATATTGTCGAGAATTCTAAGTTATTGGTCGCTTTCGGCGGTATATCCCCCAAGAACAGTCAGGTGTCCAAGGATGGTATCGCGCGGCACGAAACCCAAGATCATGTACGCGATGCGTATCGTGCCGGAGTCGATTTGGTCCAGATTAGCCCTATCAGGGACGATTTTACTGATGAAGTGGACGTCGACTGGATAGCTCCCAGACCAAACACCGATACTGCTTTAATGCTCGGGATTGCGCATACTTTGGTATCCGAAGGGCTTCATGACCAGCAATTCTTAGATCGGTTCTGTGTCGGCTACGACCGTTTTGAACCTTACCTTTTGGGCAGCACCGATGGTGTCGCGAAAAACGCTGATTGGGCGGCAGATATCACCGGTATTGAAGCTAATCGCCTACGTGAACTCGCGCGCCGTATGGCGCGAACGCGAACCATGATCACTGTTAGCTGGTCGGTACAACGCTGCGACCATGGCGAACAACCCTGCTGGATGGCGATTACGCTTGCTGCAATGCTGGGGCAGATTGGGTTGCCGGGTGGCGGAGTAGGGATTGGATATGGATCGAACGCAACGATCGGTCAACAAGCTTCCAGAATGCCCAATTTTGGCCTACCGCAAGGCGGCAACGCTGTCAGCAACTACATCCCGATGGCTAGAGTCGTAGATATGTTGCTAAGTCCCGGCTTAGAATACGATTTTAATGGTGAGCGGCTAACCTACCCCGATATACGGATGGTATATTGGGCCGGAGGAAACCCATTTCATAAACAGCAAGACATCAATAGATTTTTGAAGGCGTGGCAGCGGCCAGAAAGTATTATCGTCCACGAACCATGGTGGACCCCCGCTGCACGGCGTGCGGATATCGTGCTGCCTGTCACAACGACTCTAGAACGTAATGATATCTCCGCCGGGCTACGAGACCGTTTCTTTGTTGCCATGTATCAGGCAGTCTCGCCGGTTGGTAATGCGCGTAGCGATTACGATATTTTCTCGGGGTTAGCTATGCGATTGGGTGTCTTCGAGGAATTCACTCAGGGGCGAGATGAGATGGAGTGGCTGCGGTACATGTACGGTAACGCTAAAAAGTCTGCGAAAAAGAAGAACATTGATATGCCGGATTTTGAGGTGTTCTGGGAGCGCGGGTTCTGGGAATTCAAGACACCGGAGGAATCCTCGATATTGTTCGAAGGATTTCGTAGAGACCCTAACAAAATGGCATTGAAAACTCCCTCCGGGCGAATTGAGATTTTCTCTGATACCATTGACGGGTTTGGGTACGAAGATTGTCCGGGCCATCCAACTTGGTTGGAACCCGCCGAATGGCTGGGTTCGGATAAAGCTGAAGAATACCCGCTACACCTTATTTCGAACCAACCGCTGCGGCGTATGCACAGCCAGCTAGATTTTTGCGAACCGAGCCAAGGCACCAAGATCGCTGGACGTGAACCTGTATCAATCCACCCCTTTGATGCGGCCGTACGGGGGATTTCTCACGGAGATGTGGTACGCCTTTTCAATAGCCGCGGCGCTTGTTTGGCGGGTGCCGAGGTCAAGGACAGTGTGCGCCAAGGCGTGGTGCAACTATCGACGGGAGCATGGCTCGACCCTCTGGATAAGACCGATATTGGTAGCCTCGAAAAGCACGGAAACCCGAACGTCCTGACGATTGACAAGGGATCGTCGAGGCTAGCACAAAGCTGTATGGCACAGACGGCGTTAGTTGAAGTAGAAGTTTACGAGGGGGAGGTACCTCCGGTAACGGCGTTTGATACGCCAGATATCGCGGATAAATAGCCATATTTCGTTATACTAAAACTGGGAAAAAATGAGACTATTTCGTATATCTATCTGACATCAAAGTATTGGGATTGGGGGATTTCAAAATGAGTATTTCGGTAGAACCTTTAACGCCGACGCTGGGTGCCCGTATTACGGGTGTTGACCTAAGCGGGGTATTAAACGACACCACAATGAATGAAATACGCCAAGCATGGCTTGATTATTTTGTGGTCGTAATTCCTGGTCAGGATCTGTCTAGTGATGATCAGATTGCCTTCACCGAGTGGTTTGGACCGCGACAGGAGGTTCGAACAGTAAAAGTTGTAGAGGAAGGCCCCCAAAATTTTATGTATGTGGCAAATAAATCAGTCGATGGGATGGACGGCGTATTGCCCGACGGGGAAATGCAGTTCCATACTGATCAGTGCTACTACGAGACTCCGTCGCGGGCAACCATCCTGTTCGCCCTCGAGATTCCGACCGAAGGAGGCAATACAAGGTTTGCTAATTCTTATCGCGCGTATGACGCCCTAGACGTAGATATAAAGGAACGATTAAAGGGGCTTAAGGCGCACAACGTCTATGATTACGATGCGAACGCGACAATTAAAGCTAACGAAAGTGCGCCCGATGCACCACGCTATGAACATCCCGTTGTGATTCAGCACCCTGAGACGGGGAGAGAAGTGCTTTATGTAAATCGATTAATGACTGACCACATCGTCGGGGTTGACCGTGGAGAAAGTGATAAATTATTGGCGTATTTATTCAAAAAGCTCGAAGATCCGGCATATTGTTATGAACATGTATGGACGGCCGGAGATCTGGTGATGTGGGATAATTTGTGCACGCTACATGCGCGAACTTGGTTCGACCCGTCTCTGACGCGGGTGCTTCGCCGGACAACGGTTGCTGGCGAAGCGCCGACCGCGGCGCTATGCTAAACTATCTGAAATAGCGGCATGCCATGCAGCTTGACGTCCTATCGTGCATAGTATGACACTGGCAGTAACGGAAGTCATTGGAGGATAACCGCCATGGCCGTGGTAACGCCATTATCTAAAGAACATGAGGATTTATCTGATCTCGCCTCGCGTTTTGTTGAGGTCGCAGGAATACCTTGGAAGTCGACACCCTGTGAAGGGATAGAGATGAAAGTTCTTATGGAGGATGAGGAAACCGGTATGATGACGGCGCTATTCAAGTGGGCGCCAGGTTCGAAATTAACGTTTCATGAGCATGTTGCTTTGGAACAGACATTCGTATTGGACGGCACCCTTACTGACGATGAGGGAACCGTGACCGCCGGAAACTACGTATGGCGGCCGGCAGGTAGCCAGCACGATGCTTGGTCGGTGGAAGGAGCGCTGGTGCTATCGATATTCCTGAAGCCCAACATCTTTCTTGATGGTGACCACGAAGGCGTACAGTTACGATGATACTGTGACTGAAATCAATATGAAGAAACCCCGTCTGTTTCTGGGGTTTTTGTTCGATTACAAACAGGTATTTTGCTGCGCCAGCAGGTTCTCAAGATTCTGTAAATACGTTGTGATTTCAGGGGATATGGCTTCAATCTGTAACACCATTAGGGTCGATCCATCGAACATTTGCCGAGCTAGTCTGGTCGAGATGTTCTGGTTGCGAGTCGGATATTTTTTCCCCAGCAGCCGGATACCGATGTAAGATCTGCCTATGTCTGATACCGATGCAGTTTTATTCGCAAACGAAGCGTTTTACCGGGCTTTTGCTGCCCGCGATGAGTCTGCCTTGGAGGCTCTATGGTCGAACTCTGAACAAATTGCTTGCTTACATCCGGGCTGGGGACCGTTATTCGGTCGAGAAGAAGTTTTGTCGAGCTGGGTAGCTATAATCCGGAACCCGGAATCTCCGGAAATACTGTGTCACGATGCTCATGCGCATATCCATGGTGACACGGCCTATGTAGTATGTTTCGAAGAGATTGCTGGAGAATTCTTGGTCGCAACGAATGTTTTTGTCCGAGAAGGCAGAGTCTGGAAAATGGTCCACCACCAAGCCGGCCCAACGTCTGTCCGCCCAACGGTAGATGAAAGCGGGCCGTCCGGCCCGGTGAACTGATCCGACGGGATCTTTTAGCCTTTACGAACGAATAACTCTTTTATAGACCGGATGATCTGGTTCCATAAAACTTTGAATGCCATGCCCCCTACCTGCGCGGGTGCTGCCGGTTGTACCGGCGCCGAGGGTGCCTCTGCATGGGCAGACCCGTCTGAAGGGATATCCGCGTCATCACCTGAGTTTCCGGGCGAAGTTAGTTGATCACCCTCGATCTGTTTTGACAGGTTGGTCGCGAACTGATCGATAATCTGACTGGCGAGGTCCTGTATCATCCCCACTCCACGACCGTATTGAGCGACCGAACCCGACAATTGTAAATCTGTATGAATTCTCACTTCCGATCCAACTTCCGAGGGTTCTAAATGGAAATCAACAGTCGCATTCGCACCTCCACGTCCTTTCGCGTCTGAACCCTGTGCCTTCACGGAGGCTGTGTGGGTGGTGTCGTTGACGTCTTCAAAAGACGCGGTACCCTGAAACGTCAGCGCGACCGGGCCTAACCGAACGGATACCTTCCCTTTGAAGGTTTTCTCATCGACGATTTCGGTGAGTTCTGCCCCCGGCATGCAGGGAGCAATGCGCTCGATATCCATCAGGGTTTTCCATGCCTTGTCCGGCGGGAGCGGGACATCAAAACTGCTATTGAATTCCATTAAGTTTATCCTTTTTACTCTGCGGCCTGCGCTTGAGGTGCATTCAGCGCTTGCCATATACGGTTTGGTGACGCAGGCATGTCGAGCGTATGAACGCCACGAGTTGCCAGAGCATCACAGATAGCGTTCATAACCGCCGGCATAGCCCCGACGCAACCCGCTTCTCCCGCTCCCTTTATCCCCATCGGGTTTGTTGGGGTCGGAACTTCGTTTTCACCCATCTCAAAATTGGGACAGTCATCCGCTCGAGGCATTGTATAATCCATGAAAGAGCCGGAGACCATCTGACCAGAATCATCATCCCAGAGCATGTTCTCACACATGATCTGACCGATGCCTTGTACCGCACCACCATGCACCTGACCGGCCAAAAGTAGAGGATTAATAATGGTTCCGACGTCGTCGACCATACAATAACGCACTATCTCGGTCGTTCCCGTATCAGGATCGATTTCCACCTCGGCTACGTGCGAACCATTAGGAAAGGTTGGTGCTGGTGGTGACCACGCTGCCCATTCATCGAGGCCCAGTTCAAATCCTGGTGGTGCAGTCATGAAATTATGGGCGTGCTTGGCGGCATCAATAATTCCCATCATTTTATCGGTGCCGGCAACAATGAATGTGCCGTCGTCGAACTCGATATCTTCAACTGCGACTTCCAGGTGATGTGCTACAAGCGGTTTGCATTTTTCTACAATCTTACTCGCGGCCAGTTGAATTGAAGCACCGCCGACACCCGAAGACCGAGAGCCAAAAGTGCCAGTACCCATCATCGCTACATCCGAATCACCCTGAGCAAGCCGAACATGCTCGAATTCAAGGCCTAACATATCCGCTAGCATTTGGCGAAAAATTGTCTCGTGTCCCTGCCCATGATTATGGGTACCCATAATGAGCGTCACTGTCCCTGACGGGTCGAACCGGATCTGCGCCCACTCCGGCGGACCACCAGCCGATTGCTCAATACAGTTGGCAATACCGATCCCGCGCAGTTTCCCCGCTCGCTCTGATTCCGACCGGCGAAACTCAAAGCCCGTGTAGTCAATCATTTCCAGCGCCGCGTCCATGTTCTTTTCAAATTCACCCGAATCGTATGTAAACAAAAACCCGGTACTGAAAGGTTCTCTGATCTCCGGGATTAGGTTGCGTCGACGAATTTCCGCTGCATCAATCCCCATTTCCCGGGCTGCTGTATCAATTACACGTTCGACGCAATAAACCGCTTCGGGCCGTCCTGCGCCACGATACGGACCAGTTGAATTAGTGTTCGTAAAAACACCGGTTACGTGTGTGTAGATCGCCGGGGTCGTATAAGTGTTTGACAACGAACCTAGGTTATTGGTTGACGAATGCGGCCCCAAAAGGGTTAGGTAGGCACCTAGATTAGCCACAGTGGTAACACGCAACCCGGTAAAGATTCCGTTTTCGTCCAGCGCCAACTCGGCAGTAACGACATTGTCGCGCGCTTGGTCATCTGACTGAAATGAATCCGTTCTGTCACCAGTCCACTTTACGGGCCGCCCCAGTTGCTTGGCTGTCCAGAGAACAAGTATATTTTCAGGATACGGGCCTGATCGCATACCGAACGCACCACCCATATCCTCCGACACGACGCGCAGCTTGTTTTGCGGCACCTTCAAAATAGGTTCAGCTATGGCTTGGCGCACGCCGTGCGGCCCTTGGGTCCCGGTTAAAAGGGTATAACGTTCATCGAATTCGTTGTATTCGCCGATACACGCCCTCGGTTCCATCGGTGCGACTGAAACACGACTAATATCAATTTCTAGGCTTGTAACATGGTGTGCCCTAGCGAAAGCTTCTTCAGTTTTCTCCTTGTCGCCCAACTCGAAAACAAAACACACATTGTTTGAGGCTTCGTCCCAAACCGTTCCAGAATCAGCATGCAGCGCAAGCGCCGTACTAGTGACCGGCTTCCTTTCCTCATAATCAACGACAATCATCTCGGCCGCGTCCTGAGCCTGCCGGGCGGTTTCTGCGACAACCCAGCATACTGGATCACCGACCATTTTGACTGCCCCGGCTCTCAAAGCCGCGTTAGGAGGCACAAACATCGGCGAGCCGTCAGCTCTGTGACGCGGAACTGCGCATGGAATATTCCCGAGCCCTGAAGCAGCATAATCCTCGCCAGTCCAAACGCCGAGAACACCTGATGCACTGGCAGCGGTAGATGTATCGATTGACACGATTTTTGCGTTTGCGTGAGGTGAGCGGAGTACATAACCATAGGCCTGTCCTTGCCGGTTCAGATCGTCTGAATATCTGCCTCCACCGCGCAAAAGTCGCGGATCTTCCCAGCGTGGCACGCCCTGTCCAATTCCGAACTTGGTCATCTTATCACCCTCTGAAAGGCCCTGTGTCCCATAAGCGTAAACGTCCTATGTCCCATATAGATTAAGTAGCGCTCGGGCCGCCGCATGGCAAGTTGGCTAGGGGGGGTACATGTCAGAAAAGGTTAAGCGAGCAGTAAGACCAGAATGCCAATGACAATTGAGATGCAACCGGCAACTTCTAACCGGTTGATCCTCTCTTTGAAGATAAACACGGTCGAGGCGAATGTAAAAATAATCTCGATCTGGGCGACAGCTTTCACGATCGCTGCTTTTTCCAGTGTCATCGCAGAAAACCAGCCGAAGGAGGCAGATGCTCCCATGAATCCTACGGCAAGCGCCGTTTTCCAAGCCGCTGCGACGCGCCGCAATTCCGAGGGGTCTCGTATTGCGATAAAGACCAGCATTATGATGGCTTGGAAGAGAATGGCTGCGCAAAGCGTGACGCATCCCTGAACCAAGAAATTAGGGCCACCCAGAGACAGAGATGCACCTCTGTATCCTACCGCCGCAATACCGAAGAACGTGCCGGAACAAAGCCCAATTGCTACACTAGGGGTAGCTAGTGAGGTTAACAGGGAGATTGGTTTAAGCTCTGTTCTGGCAACGGAGATAAGCATCACACCGGCTACAGATATCGCGATTGCCAGCAAGACTACCCATGATACGGTTTCCGACAAGAATACGAGCCCGAATAGCGCTGCCTGTGCCGGCTCCGTTCGCGAATAAGCGGTGCCAACCGCAAAATTACGATAGCTGAACAGATGGATTAACAACGCTTGAGCGAAGATCTGCGCTAACGCCGCTAAAATTACCCATGCCACAAAACCCCAATGTAGAGGGGGTAAACGATAGCCAACCCCAAAATATAGAATGCCCAGAAATAGAAATGCGAAAGGGAGCCCATAGCCGAACCGTACGAAGGTCGCACCGATAGTACCGATACGACCCTTAAGATGTTTTTGCAGCGTCGAGCGGACATTCTGCAGGAACGCCGCGGTAATGGTTATCGCAACCCAGATTTCCATTTAATCTGCGTGGTCTCTTACGATAACCATCGCTTTGTCCGGGGACCCCTCATCACAGATGTTCCTTGCTGAATCTCGGCACATAGTTATGGCTATATCCCGGATCAATTACTTACGAAAATCTTCGACACTAAGCTCGATCGGCAAACCCGGCCGGTGCTGAGCAGGCGACCGCAGCGGCGTCTGCAGGGAGGTCCTCATCCCAAAGCCTGCCTATGAAGCGTTTGCCATTCCAACCATCCGATTCTTTAGATGCTAGCCATACAATCGGTGCCCGCATAACAACAGGGTCTACAAGCATACCGTCGGCTCCGGATCGTCCTTCGTCTCCCGGGTTTCCGGGTAGCAGGTTGGTATCTGCAGCCCCACCGGGGATCAAAATGTTACAGGTCACACCGGTACCCTCGAGGTCTTCCGACCAACAACTCGTCGAAGCTTCCATTGCAGCTTTAGACGGTCCGTAGGGGGAAAAACCAGCACGCTGCATGGTATGGATTGAGGTAGTGACATTGACTATGCGTCCCCAGCCTTTTTTTAGCATATGCGGTACGGCTTCCCGCGCCATCTGAAACCCGCCATTGACGTTAGTTTCGATGATTTGTGTCCAAGCGTCCGTGTTGACGTCCCAGAACTTGGTCGGTGTTCTGTTGAAGGTTTCGGACACCAGCAACATTCCGACCCCGGCATTGTTGATGAGAACGTCAACGCCACCAAATTTTGAGATAGTATCTGCAACGATCTGTGTGCAGGTGACAGGATCTCTGATATCAGCAACGATTGCACTCACCTTCCCCGGAAGGTCTTTGGTTTCCTCTTCTATATCGTCGGATATATGCATCGCTGCTGTAACATTGGCGCCGGCTGCCGCGAGGGCGTGCACCATCGAACGGCCTAGGCCTCGGCCTCCGCCAGTTACAATACCGGTTGTGCCGCTGAGATCAGTTATCGTCATGGCATGCACTCCTATTCATTTATATGTTTTACAGTAGTTAACATTGTGTCGGTAAATCAGTAAGAGCAATCATATCATTGATTTATTGAGGTAGGGGTTGCGACCGGTTCCCGTTCGTTGGAAGCCGGAACCTAAACCAATACCTTTGATTGATTTGTGCGCACTTTTTCAAGCTCGCAATTGTATCCCCCTCAGCCGCATAAGGATCAGCATCAGGAGGCATGCCACGCCAAACATCATAAAAAGAGAAGCGTCAAAATCACCTGTGGTGTGTGCAAGGATACCCATGGACATCGGACCGAGCACTCCACCAATTTCACCAACGGAAAAATAAAGCCCGCTGGCTGCACCTACTCGGCTAGTTTTACCGTCGCCGCTCTCAATCAGCAACAGAATTGAAATAGAGGTCATGGCACCGCGACACATACCTTGCAGCACTAGGCCGGCCGCTAAGAGGGCCCCGGAGGCTGCCCAGACCATGACCGTTGCTACGGCAGCACAAACAAAAAGACCCATCAGAATTCGAAAGCGCTTGTCGGGGGTCGCCATTCGGGGCAGAGAGAGAGAAGCGACCATTCCAAACAAGGTAGGGATAGCCGCCCAATAACCAGCTTCCGTCGGGGTCATGCCATAGGACCTCAGCAAATCCGGTAGCCAGTGATTCATACCGTGATTATAGAATAGGATAAATAGGCCCATCAGAAGGACCAGACGAACAAGTGGGTCACGTATCAATTCTATGAATACATCTAACGAACGGCGCTTTTCTTCAGCCCTTAATTCGGCTTCAATATTTCGGCTAGCTGGATGGGCGCTGATCGCGAGCCAGACAACCCCAATGGCAACGATGAAAATCGCATAAGCTAACATCAGGTCCTTCCAGCTTCCGCCGACCGCCGGCAGAAAGACGCTATTGGTGAGTGCTATTGCGATAATGCCGCCGGTGGCGTTACCGGTAAAATAGATCCCCATGGCGAGGCCGCGTTCTTTACCAGTAAACCAAAGGCTGACCACTTTAGGGGCTCCGGACGATATCAGTGGTCCGCCCAGCCCGAACACCATTACCGCTAAAAGCAGCGTAACGTAGTCCGACGCCACACCGCGCAAAGCTACTGAAACGGATATAACCAGTGCCGACGCAAACATCATGCGGCGGGGACCGAAACGGTCCAGCAGGCTGCCGCATGGAACGGAACAGAAAATATATGTCAGTTGCCACGCGGCCAGAACTGTCCCCATTTCGCCACGGTGCATGCCAAGGTCAGCCATAATCTTGTACACCAATGGCGCCATCGATGCGATCGCCAACGCGAAACCAAAATATAAAAGCCAGACACCTACTAGCATAGTCCAGCGATACGGATGCGGAGGACTATCCGCAAAACTGTGAGGGCGGTCAGTAGCTAGCATCATTACTTACATTTCTGGGGGTGTAGATCTGCAGCTAAATGACGAAGGATGGTTCTTCAGAACAACCCCTCTATCAAACCACCGTTGCCGAGGCGTATGGAATTCGCTGCTGGAACCCGGGGCAGGCCCGGCATAGTCATGATGCTACCGCAAATAGAAACAACGAATTCAGCCCCGGCGGCCAGACGCACCTCCCGCACCGGGATGACGTGACCGGATGGTGCGCCCATAATCTTGGGGTCGGTTGAAAAACTGTATTGCGTCTTAGCCATACAGACGGGTAAGTGACCGTATCCTTCCTTTTCCCAGCGCTTGAGCTGATCCTGTATACTGTTGTCAGCAATTGCCTCTGACGCTCCGTAGATTTTCTTTGCGACTGTATTAATCTTGTCGAAAAGCGCCATTTCATCCGGGTATAACGGTGTAAAGGAGGAAGCACCGTTATCAGCAATTTGTGCAACCTTATGCGCAAGGTCTTCTGTCCCCGCGGATCCATCCGACCAATGGGTGCATCTAACAACCTCGGCCCCCACTTCTCCGGCCGCATCCACGACGGCGTCAATCTCCGATTCGCTGTCGCCTAAAAACTGGTTGAGTGCGACGATCGGCGGCACACCAAATTTTTTAACATTGTCGATATGGCGTTTCAGGTTTTTGATGCCTTTATAAACGGCCCTGACATTTTCTGCATTGAGTTCATCTCGAGCGACGCCACCATGCATTTTCAATGCCCTGATGGTAGAGACAATCACAGCTGCGTCAGGCTTAAGTCCGGTTTTTCGGCACTTGATATCGAAGAACTTTTCTGCGCCGAGATCGGCTCCGAAGCCTGCCTCGGTTACAACATAATCCGAAAGGCGAAGTGCGGCCTCGGTTGCCATTACAGTATTACATCCGTGGGCAATGTTGGCAAAGGGTCCACCATGGACAAAGGCGGGATTGTTCTCCAGTGTCTGTACGAGGTTCGGCATCAGCGCGTCTTTGAGAAGAACTGCCATAGCACCATCCGCTTGCAGATCTTTGGCGCTGACAGGCTGGCGTTCTCGCGTTTGCCCGATCACTATATTACCGAGCCTAGTTTCAAGGTCAGGCAATGAATCCGCGAGGCAAAATATGGCCATGATTTCCGACGCAACTGTTATATCGAATCCCGTTTCGCGCGCGAATCCGTTGGTAACCCCACCGAGCCCGACCGTAATCTCACGTAGCGCTCGATCATTGATGTCTAGGGCTCTCCGCCACGAAATCCTCCGGGAGTCTAACTTCTGATCGTTGCCCCAAAACAGATGGTTATCGATCATTGCTGAGAGAAGGTTGTGGGCTGCACCGATGGCATGCATGTCGCCTGTGAAATGTAGGTTTATGTCTTCCATTGGAACCACCTGTGCGTATCCCCCGCCGGCGGCGCCGCCTTTCATGCCGAAGCATGGGCCTAGTGACGGTTCACGGACACATATTGCCGCCTTTTTACCGATCCGATTTAGACCGTCTCCTAGTCCCACGGTGGTGGTGGTCTTTCCCTCTCCCGCGGGAGTCGGGGTGATTGCGGTAACAAGGATAAGCTTACCGCGGGGACGGCCCGCGATTTCGTCTAGAAAGCCATAATTTATCTTAGCCTTGTTCGAACCATATGGGTGTAGCGCTTCAGCAGGAATATCAAGCTTTGCACCGATGTCACTAATAGGAAGTTGCGTCGCGGCTCGCGCGATTTCTATATCTGTGCCCTGATTGGCCATATTAGGGTCCATTTTTGAAAAAAAGACCTCCGAAGTTAGGTCGGAAATATCGGAATCATCAACCTTATTTCCCCAAATTCCTGTCTTTAATTAGAAGATAATTACCTCCGGTTCGGATACGCTGACCTTCCTATACCTTGTGCCCCCAAGTCCGGATGGCGGTGGCGAGGCTCGTACGACCCTCGTCGGCAACGAAAATATCTAACATAACAATTGTCACTTATTTTGTCCCACAATCTCAAAACGTACCCTAAACTGTGTGACTTATTGGCGGCGAGCCGATAACTTCACCCCAGTTATGAATATACATTATCAATGATCCTCAATAATCGTACATCCCTTACCGTCGCTGTGACCGCAGTCTTAATCGTAATGGCTGCTTTCTCGCAAGCGGCATTCGGGCAGACGCCTGCACTGTCCAATGTTCAACAGCCCCAAGGCGAGATAGAGAGTCAATCCAACGAGAAAGACTTGGCACTGGAAAAGGCTGGGCTGAATCGGGCAGATTTGGATGGCCTAATTGGAACACTAGAAGACCCCAAAGCGCGATTTAGGCTCATAAACCAGTTAAAAACGCTTAGGGCTGGCTCAGTTGCTGAGGGGCGGGGAGAGAAGCCCAATAGGTTTGGCGGCCAAATTGTAGAGAAACTGTCCGATCGTATTGACCAAATAAGCGAGGAACTTGTCGGCGGCGTGGCCATGGTACTGGATGCTCCCCGGCTGTTTGATTGGGCACAACGACAGGTATCGAATTCTGAGAATCGGCTTGTCTGGGTTGAGGCCCTTTGGAAGATTTTAGCGGTTCTTGCCGCTGGCTTGGTCGTGGAATGGGCGGTTCGACTTCTGCTAGTACGTACTCGTAAAATAATTGAGGGGCAGGAAAGCGAGTCTATATGGATGCGCCTGCCATTTCTTTTAGCTCGAACGCTCACAGATATAGTCCCGCTCGCCGCGTTCGCCGGTGTGGCATATTCGGTTCTGTCGCTGCTTCATCCCGGCGAAAATATTCGTCTTGTGGCAATATCGCTAATCAACGCTAGTGTCCTTGCCCGTGTGATCATGGCCGCGGCAAGAATGTTTTTTGTGCCGCGCTCAACCAATTTACGCGTTCTTAATGTTGGCGATGAAACAGCCAACTATATCGTGCTGTGGGTCCGCCGTCTGACTAACATTACCGTCTATGGTTATTTTCTTGCCGAGACCGCTTTTCTCTTGGGCCTACAGCAGGGTGGATATCTCGCATTAACCAAGATAATTGGGCTCCTAACTGGATTTTTACTGATCATTTTCATCCTTCAGAATCGCCGCGTCGTCGCTAATTGGGTGAGTGGCCCCGCTTCTACCGAATTTGCCGGCTTAGGAATTCTTCGCCGACGGCTTGGTGATATTTGGCACGTGCTTGCAGTGATCTATGTTGGCGCGGTTTACATCGTTTGGGCTCTAGAAGTATCAGGCGGGTTCGATTTTGTATTTCGGGCGACCGCGATCAGCATCGTGGTTCTTTTTGTCGCCAAGATACTCATTATGGGATCCCAGCATGCGGTCAATAGAGGTTTTGGGGTGCGCAAAGAATCCATCGCTCACTACCCTGGGCTTGCCCAACGCGCTAACCGCTATTTTAGCATTTTACATGTTGTAATAACTGGAATAATTGCATTAGTAGCCGTCCTCTCAATCTTGGAAGCTTGGGGGGTCGACTCCTTCGGATGGATTGGAACCGATATTGGCCGCCGTCTGGTTGGTAGCGTCGTATCCAGCCTGTTTGTGATAATCGCCGCAGTCGTATTCTGGGAGATGGTATCTTCGATCATTGAACGCTACCTAGCTCGTGGCGAAGAGGGCGGGGTGGAACTAAGTGCGCGCGCCAAAACGCTGTTGCCTCTGTTGCGCAAGGTGCTTTTAGTGACTGTGTCGACCGTTGTCGGTTTAATCGTATTGTCTGAGATTGGCGTGAATATTGGGCCGCTACTTGCTGGGGCGGGAGTAATCGGCCTTGCGATCGGTTTTGGTTCTCAGACTTTAGTAAAAGATGTAATTACCGGTGTGTTCATTCTTGCAGAGGACCAGTTCGCAGTCGGAGATGTCGTGCGAGTAAACGACAAGGCCGGATTGGTTGAGGAAATTACCATTAGGACGATTCGTCTCCGCGATTTGGCCGGTAACGTTCATATGATTCCCTTCAGCTCGGTAGAAATGGTTGAGAATATGACCAAAGATTTCTCCCGGTATATTCTGGATGTTGGTATTGCATATCACGAGAGCGTCGATGAAGTTATCGAAGTGTTGCGCGATCTAGGGTCAGAGATGCAAGAGGATGAGTACTATGGAACTCTAATCATTCAACCGATCGAGATTATGGGGCTCGACCAATTTGCGGACTCCGCCGTGATAATACGTGCAAGGCTTACGACAAAACCGATAAAACAGTGGGAGGTTGGCCGTGAGTTCAACCGTCGAATGAAGCGGAAATTCGATGAGCTGGGCATTGAGATACCATTTCCGCATCAGACAATCTTTTTCGGAGAGGACAAGCCTGAAGCAACTCCAGACGCGTACATCGGGACAGGAGATAGAAAAGTCAAAATCAAAGAACCGGTGAGACCATCCATGCCCCCCGCGCGTACTGACAACGTGGATAATGTTTCTGATGATGGTGAATAAGCCCCGATGACTCCACCCTCCCGAAAAATCGGGCACGTCAATTGGGTAGGTCTCAAAACACATTATTGGAAAGAGGTGCAGAGGTTCTGGAAAGTCTCTTTCCAGACCCTAATGGCGCCAATGGTAACAACATTGCTTTTTCTGGCTGTTTTTACTCTGGCGTTGGGGCGGGCAGTTGAGACTGTGAAAGGAGTGCCTTTCGAAGTATTTCTTGCCCCTGGTTTAATCGTATTTGCAATCATACAGAATTCTTTCGCTAACACTTCTTCATCAATGTTGATCCTAAAAATACAGGGTAGCATCGTCGATCTGCTGATGCCGCCGCTGACAGCAGGCGAACTGGTGCTTGGATTTATAGCAGGGAGCATGACGCGTGGTGTGATTGTTGGGGTGCTAGTTGGTGCTGTTATGTGGTTCACCACTGATCTCCAGATAGTCAATCCATGGCTCGTCCTATTTTATGGAATATCGGCGTCAATGATGCTATCGCTGATTGGCCTGATCACAGCAATTTGGGCTGACAAGTACGACAACGTTGCATCAATTACTAATTTTGTAATAACGCCGCTATCGTTTCTATCTGGGACATTCTATTCAATCGAGCGGCTGCCTAGTTTGTGGCATAGCGTCGCGCAGTTCAATCCGTTCTTTTACATGATTGACGGTTTTCGCGCTGGCTTTATCGGAATTTCCGATGCACCTATATGGACGGGGATTGTATTGATCACTTCGCTCAATGTGGTCATGTGGATCATCTGTCATCAGATGTTCGCGTACGGTTACAAGCTCAAGGAATAGATGGGATCCGGGTTGTTAAAATACTTGCTCGAAAATCCTGGCCAGGACAAATCAATGTTTCTTTATCGAACTAAGCGCGTCTCCATTGTACCCAAGATTCGACACGTGCCCCGTCGGGCCATTTGCGCGATAGCATAAGTTTCATCTTACCGTCCGGCAGGAGTGCAACCCTTCGCTTCTGCTCGCCGCCCACCCATCCAGGGTTCAATGCGAACTCGACTTTGGTGATGAAAAACTCACCTTCGAGCCGCCACTGTCCACCATAGGAAATATAGGTATCGTAGGCTTTAAGCCTGTCGCTCTCTGGCGCGTCTGTGTGCCAAACGGGATCGCCGGTCAACGGCGGTCGGCCACCGTGGCATAGAGATGCGTTCATCCACCCATCGGGCGAAATTATAACCATTCCCTGAGGGCTAACTCCATAGCGCTCAAGAGAGAGTTTTACATCTGCGGGTTGGCTGTTCCCGCGGGTGACTAGCAACCAAGTGCCGACAATATCCTGTTTATTAACCATTATATTGTCCCATCTAAAATCCAAGTTTTGCCCACCACCTGCCAGTACCGATAGACAACTCCCGATGAAAGTAGACCTCACCGTATCGGCTATAATATTGCTGAAGTCCAGTAGGTCCTTAGGGTGGGTTTACTCCGCCGCATCCAAAATGTGTTGGGGCGTAGAAGAAACTACTTCCCCATATTTTGGAGTGAACGCGCCCTTATCCAAATCCTCGATAAACATTACGAATTCCGGCGCTATATCTTTCAATTCAATAAGAATTTTTTGGTGCTCCTCCACGCTTGCCCATTCACCTATCAGCCAAAAATGGTCCTCGTCCTCAGTGTCACGAAGCATAACTCCATCTTTAACCTGGAAGGGTGATTTATGCATCGGGTTGTTGTCGGAGTAGTCGAATTCTTCGAATTTTCTGAGGAATTTTTCCCCTGAGCCGGACTTCACTCGAAAATCATATATGTGAAAAAAGTTACCTTTAGCGGCAAGCGGTATGAGCGCCATGACCTATTCCTCCTTGGGCTGGACCTCGAGTTTCACTGACTACACCGGAAATACAAGACAGTTGTCGATCATTACACTGTCATAGGTGCAGATGCGTTCCTTCAAAAGTAGTTTATTACCCTCCCGAACGAAAACGTCGCGATACTTGCCGACTTGCTGTATCCGGCTCGGTTCTTCCACCAGTGTCTCTATCAGAATGTAGTTTGCGGTCGCTTGGATCTCGTCTTTTTTGATCGATAGTGCGCGGGTATTGGTGATCGATAGGTGTAGGTATCGCGGAGCAAACATCTCCGTATTTAGCAATGCATAGGCACGGTCCTTCATCATCGCCTTACCTTCACAATAGATAAGACCGAGTGGTAATGCTGACTCCGCATTGTCGCGTGCTATAACGTGATAGAAGGCATCGTCCGT
This sequence comes from Alphaproteobacteria bacterium UBA830, assembly GCA_002295635.1. Lineage (GTDB taxonomy): Bacteria > Pseudomonadota > Alphaproteobacteria > MPNO01 > UBA830 > UBA830. The sequence goes on from DBHK01000003.1 coordinate 19,733, forward strand.
GAAATAGTCGACCCATCCGTCCACGTCCATCGCGTCAAGCGTTTCCGCATAGGCGTAGTTGAAATCTTCGATTTCTCGTCGAGCTTCGTATAAAGCGGTCGTTTGTTCTTCAGTCTCCATAGTTATTATGAAAACCCCATAACGTCGCGGTAATAGCGGTACATTCCACGAATTGACCGCTCGGTGATGATAGTATCGGTCGGCTCGTCATCTTCGCCCAGAACGGCGAGACCCTCACGCGGCATTGCTTTGCGTATCCCGTCCTGCAGGAATTTCAAAGCTTCGTTATCTTCAATACCCAAAAACCCGGCAGGGCCGAATATATTATTTTGGCGAAGTCGGTGGCGGGTCATTTCGTCGTCGTCATCCGCGCGGCCGAACACGGCCCACAGCATCATGAATTCATTTGGGCCACGCGGCACAAGAAGTCGGGTATTTAGGATGTTGGTTTGACGCAGTGCTGTTAGAGTCGGAAAAATCGTCAGGACAGAGCCCGACCACTTCGAATCTGCTTCCTGGTAAAATGTCAACACCCGGGGGTCATTCAGTTCCATAGTTTTCTTAAACGCTTGCATGCTGGCCTGGTCTTCTTTCGATACATTTGGGCGACCGTCGGGCCGTCGTGACAAAAGACCGCCATGGCGGCCGTGTTTGTCAGTCGGAATATTGGATTCATTTGAGGAAACGAAGAGCCCAAAAGTTGTCAGGTATGTATGCAACAACGTGGCGTGATAAGGATCTTTGAGATTTTCTTGGTAAAGCTTCCAATTACTCGAGAGAATATTGCGGTGAATGCCCAAGAGTTTAAATTCGGTGCCATCAAATGTTGCATCGAATTCCGCGCAAATCTCTGGGCCAAGATAATCCTCGATTGACTCCATGTCGTTACAGGCGGTTGCGAATATCACTCCGCCACGGGTCGAAACGTGGAAGCGCCTCAACCCAAACTCCGCCATATTAAAATCTTTTGGCACACCCCCTTTTCCTTTTACCCCACGCCGGAATGGTACGGCGGTCAGGTCGCCCTTCAGATTATACGTCCAGTTATGGTAGGGGCAGATGAAACTATCCGCTTTACCCCGGTATTCTCGGCAAAATTCCACTCCGCGATGTGCGCATCGGTTCTCAAATACGTGCAATTCTCCGTCCAAGTCACGCGTAAGAATTACTGGAAAAGGACCCACATACGACCTGATATAATTCCCAGCTTTGGGAACCTCGCAATCGAGTCCGACATAATTCCAGTGGCGGCCCAGAAAAATTTTTTCGATTTCACGTTCGTATACGTCCCGATCAGTATAAATCCAGTCCGGAATACGCGTTCCGTCCGCGGGCCATATGCGGTCAGAGCCGTTGGGGCAGTAGGTGTCCCTGATCAACCTATTGTCGCCGTCCATTGCTTCTTCTCCCCCCAAAGGATGCTTGCTGATTATTCCGGACGACCGCCCCTCTATCAAGGGTATTCTGAGGCCATGAATCCAAGCAAACCGCCGTTGACAGCGTAGGCCGACCTCAACATACTTCCGCTCTTTTTGCGGCCTAGAAATGGGCCTATTGGATTTGGGTGTATTTCCGCATGAGAATACCGGTGAACCAGTCAGTCATGCCATCCTATGGCCGCACTGATATCGCCTTTGAAAAGGGAGAAGGTGCGTACTTGTACACTTCTGACGGGCGAAAATTTCTCGACTTCGGAGCTGGTATTGCGGTCACCGCACTCGGGCACGCACATCCGTATCTCGTACAGGTTTTAACAGATCAGGCCAGTTGCCTCTGGCATACGTCGAACCTCTATCAAATTCCCCAGCAGCAAAAATTGGCCGAAAGGCTGGTTGAAACCTCGTTCGCCGACACCGTATTTTTCTGTAACTCAGGAGCGGAGTCTGTAGAAGCGTCAATCAAGCTGATGCGCAAGTACCATAGCGACAATGGTGATTCTGAACGTTATCGGATGATTTGTTTCGACGGAAGCTTTCATGGCCGGACGTTAGCTACCATCGCCGCCGGCGCCAACGAAGCTCATAGAGCTGGCTTCGGTCCTGTTGTCGACGGTTTTGACCATGTTGCGTTTGGCGATATTGACGAAGTTCGCGCCGCTGTGACTGATAAAACAGCGGGTATTATGATCGAGCCTATCCAGGGAGAAGGTGGTATCCGGCCTGCGGATAAAAATTTTCTCAGGAGGCTGCGTTCTTTGTGTGACGAAACAGGTCTGCTACTTATGTTTGATGAGGTGCAGACAGGCATCGGACGTACTGGCAAGCTATGGGCACACGAATGGTCGGGTGTTGCGCCCGATGTAATGTCGTCGGCTAAGGCGCTGGGTGGTGGGTTCCCCATCGGGGCATGCTTGGCAACAGCCGAGGCGTCGAAGGGCATTATGCCGGGAACACACGGGAGTACTTTTGGCGGAAATCCGTTGGCGGCCGCGTGCGCAAATGCGGTACTCGATATTGTCCTTGGAGCAAACTTTCTTGATCATGTTATGGAGATGGGGGATCTTATCGAGGCAGGGCTTAGAGACCTAGTATCTCGGTATCCCGACGTAATCGAGGGCGCGCGCGGTGTGGGTCTGATGTGGGGAATAAAATGCGTTGTGTCCAATAGCGAGCTTGTAGCAAAGGCTTTTGATCATGGGCTCCTGACGGTACCAGCAGGCGATAACGTCGTACGGTTTCTGCCACCCCTGATAGTCAACAAACTGGAGATCAACGAGGCGCTGAAAGTGATAGAAACATGCGTACAAGATTTTGAGTCATGAAAACCGAGCCTAGGCATTTTCTTGAATTAAAGGAAATTTCTTCTACGGAATTGCGGCGAATCGTTGATACCGCTGCATCGTTCAAACGCGGCGATAACTTCAATGGTATCTCGCAGCCCCTCAAGGACAGGGCACTCGCCATGATTTTCGAGAAACCATCAACGCGTACCCGCGTGTCTTTCGAAGTCGCGATGAAACAGCTTGGTGGTGCTGTCGTCGTGCTGACGCCAGATGAAATGCAAATCGGCCGGGGCGAAACTATTGCCGACACAGCGCGCGTACTCTCCCGCTATGTCGATGTGATTATGATGAGGACATCCGAAAATAAAAAATTGGTCGAGCTAGCTACGCACGCAGAGATACCCGTAATCAACGGACTGACAGATCATTCACATCCCTGTCAGCTGATTGCCGACATAATGACTTTTGAGGAGCATAGAGGTGGTATCGCCGGTAAACGGATCGCATGGTGTGGTGACGGTAACAATATGTCGCGTAGCTGGATCGAGGCGGCGGCGCGTTTCGAGTTTGAGTTACGCCTCGCCTGTCCACCTGAGTTAGCACCGCCGCTGGATGCTATCGACTGGGCGAAAGCTGAAGGTGCGATAATTTGTTCGACAACCGATCCTTATGAAGCGGTAAAGGGTGTCGACTGTGTAGTTACCGATACTTGGGTTTCGATGGGCGATACCGAGGCCGAGAGGCGTCACAACCTTCTGACACCTTACAAGGTAGATCGTCGACTGATGGACTGTGCGGCGAGAGATGCGATTTTCATGCATTGCTTACCAGCTCATCGAGAAGAGGAGGTGGCGGCGGAGATTCTTGATGGGCCGCAATCCGTGATCTGGGATGAGGTTGAAAATCGTCTTCATGCACAGAAAGGCATCCTCGCTTGGTGCCTGTCGTGATCGTTTAATGGAAAAACTCGATGTTCCGGATAATATAGTCCAGCCTTTTCTCCTTGAGAATTCGGTTGCGCGGGGACGTTTAGTGCGCCTTGGAACAGTAGCCGACGAGATATTGAACGCACACGACTATCCAGATCCGGTTGCTATCACCCTTGCGGAAACTCTTGCGCTCGCAGCGGTTGTGGGCGGAATTTTTAAGTTCGATGGTCTGTTTTCCGTACAGGCAAAAGGTGATGGCCCTTTAGGAATAGTGGTTGCGGACTTAACCAGCGACGGCGCATTACGGGGATATGCCCAGTTTCGCGCCGGAGAAATCGCAACGTTGGAAAAAGAATGGTACAAAAACCCTGTTCCTCAACTTCTTGGTAGTGGATACCTGAGCTTTACGGTGGATCAGGGTAAGAACACCGACCGATATCAGGGTATTGTTGAACTAACCGGCGCTACCCTCGCAGACTGTGCTCATAACTATTTCCAACAGTCCGATCAATTTGATGGGGTGGTTAGGCTTACATCAGGGCGGGATGGGGATGGTGCTTGGCGGTCTGGAGGTCTTCTGATTCAGAAAATGCCTTCTGAACAATTTGTCATCCAGTCGGAGGATTTTAACGAAGAGGATTTCGAGGTTGCTTGGCGCCGGGCGATTATTCTAATGGGTAGTAGTCGAGGACAGGAACTTCTAGATGCTGACCTGCATCCGAATGAGCTACTGTTCCGTTTGTTCCATGAAGACGGTGTGCGGGTGTTCGATCCTCTTCAACTGGAGGCGCGTTGTCGGTGTTCCATAGAGCGGGTTGAGAATATGCTTAAATCTTTTCCGCGTTCCGAGATCGAAAGCCTGAAAAATTTAATTTCCTGCGAATTCTGCGGCCGCGATTATTCGTTCTCAGGAAAAGACCTCGATCGGATTTTCAACGCTTGATGTTTGTCCAAATCGGGAACATAAAAATCGTTAACTTCAATTAGGAGTGACAGAATGGACATCAAATCTGTCAAAATCGCCGGTCTGACATTGGTCGCTATTTTTTTCGCCGCGTGCGCCACCGAAGCTCCGGCTCCAGGATTTCCGCAGGTCTCGTTCTCTCACCTGCAGCCGATATTGCTGAATGTGGAAAGGATTGAGGTCGAGAATCGTTATGTCTCGCCTGCAGCTCGGCCGAACGTCGAACACCAATTTCCTTCTTCTCCCGCTGTCGTTGCAACCAATTGGGGACGAGACCGACTTCGCGCCGTAGGTTCATCTGGTGTAGCTCGAGTTATCGTTCGCCAAGCGAGCGTAGTTGAGGTGCCGTTGAAAAAGTCGGAGGGTTTGAAGGGAATTTTCACGAGAGATCAGTCCGAACGGTACGATGCGATGATCGATATGCTGGCCGAAATCCGAGATGAGAATGGTGATGTCCGCGTAAAAGTGGAGTCAAGGGTGAGTCGATCGCAAACGGTGCCTGAAAACACCTCCCTAATCAAGCGTGAGACGGTTTGGTTTGAAATGACCGAAGCGATGATGAAAGATCTGAATAAAACCCTCGAGAAACAGATCCGAATTCATATGAAGAGCTGGGTGCGCTGAAAAAAGAACATTTGGCACTTCCCTTAAGGCAGCACACACATAATACAGTCAAGAAATTCTATACAGGCGGCGTGCTGGCCGTTTATAAGAATTCAACCTGCTACTATTCTAGCCTCGCCAGAACCATGGCGCGAAAAGTACGAGGACTGTGAATAGCTCCAGTCGACCCAGTAGCATACCAGCGGACAGTACCCACTTGGCGCTGTCCGGTAGAGCGGAGAAATTGCCGGTGGGACCAATGGTGTCACCAAGCGCAGGTCCAACATTACAGATCGCCGACGCAGCACCGGAAATAGCGGTCAGGAAATCTAGACCAATGAAATGGAGTAACCCGGCGATAATTGCAAAGATTAGCATGAATAGGAAGAAGAAGCTCATTACGGAGTTTTCGATCTCGTCGGTGATCGGTCGTCCATTGAAAGTGCCGATGAAGATGCCGTGTGGCCGAATCAGATGTTTCATCTGTACCTTGGCGGTCTGATAAAGAATTTGATACCGGAAAATCTTGATAGAACAGGTGGTTGATCCAGCGCATCCTCCAATGAACATTATAAAAAAGAACACACCAGTGGCAAATGATCCCCAACTCGCATAATTGGCTGAAGAGTATCCTGTTCCAGTTATGATTGAAGTGACATTAAAGGCTGACTCACGCAGCGCCTGGAAGATATTGATATCATTTTTGATGTAATGAGCAACCGTCACTGCCATAACGAAAAATGCTACGATCAGGAAGAACCACCGTACTTGGTTGTCTCGCCATAACAGAAGGGGCTTCCCCCGAAGGGCTTGCAGATAGAGCGCGAAGGGTAGCGCCCCAAGCAGCATGAAACTAGTAATAATAATTTCCGCTGAAGGGTTGACGAACGCACCGATGGAACCGTCACGGGTAGAGAAACCGCCTGTCGCAATTGTCGTCATCGCATGTGCGATTGCGTCGAACCCCCTAAGACCGGAGAACCAGAGAAGGGTGGCGCAGGCTAAAGTTAACGCCAGATAGACAAATCCGACCCCGCTTGCGACTTGGGCGACTCGTGGCATTACTTTTTCCGAACCATCAGAAGATTCAGTCTGAAACAATTGGTTGCCGCCAATCTTAAGCATTGGCAAAATCGCAATCGACATGACGATAATTCCGATTCCGCCCAGCCATTGAAGAATTGCACGCCATAACAATATGCCGTTTGGAGCTGAATCCAGATTAGAGATAACCGTCGAACCTGTGGTGGTGAGCCCCGACATTGCTTCGAAAAAGGCGTCCGTGAGACCAAGATCAAGATCGGCGAAAGCGAAAGGTAGAGCAGCAAAAAACGTCATGGCCACCCAACTGGCCGTTGTTAGAACAAACGCCTGACGTACTGACAGACGTGACGGTGGAGACATAGTGGTGAACAGCAGGGTTATGCCGATAAACGCCGTCAGCGCTGCCGCCGCCGCAAAGACTTGCCAGTCTGGATGTCCTACCACCAGATCGGCGATTAGCGGTGCACACATCGCCGCTGCTAAAGTCGTGAGGAGAATGCCTATGATATATAAAATTGGACGGAAATCGAGCACGGCTCTGATCCGGTTTTATGACCTAGGTTAGGACGCTATTAAGGATTTGCCGCAGCATAGTTTAGTTTACCTGCCGGGGTTCGTGAGGTGAGTCCAACGAAAAGGCCGGGATCTCGATGTCGAATTTTTCACCATGGGGGTTCTTCATCTGGTAGGTGCCTTTCATTATACCTGAGGAGGTCGGTAACGGCGTGCCGCTTGTATACTCGTACGAATCACCCGGGTTTAGGACCGGTTGCTCGCCGACTACGCCGGCGCCTCGTACCTCCTGTATCCGGCCAAGTCCATCCGTAATATGCCAGTAACGAGTCAGCAGTTGTACTGTCTCCGGCCCAACGTTTTCAATCTGGACTCGGTAGGCCCAGACAAACTGTCCATCTTCTGGCTCCGATTGTTCCTCCAGATAAATTGGCTCTACATCGACGCGGATCTCTCGTGTGACAGCAGAATACATATGGTGTGGTCCGATTAAAAGCAGATGTTAGTGTAGTTGATTTTTTAAACTAGTTAAATCAACGATCTTTATTGGCGTCGGCACAACGGGCAGCGGTAAAGGCCTGTTCTAGGTCGTCCCTCACGTCGAGTGGATCTTCGAGTCCGACTGACAACCGGACCATGCCGTCGTCCAGCCCCAGACTATCTCGATCTTCTGCCGATAAGCGTTGGTGGGTTGTCGTAGCTGGATGCGTTAGGAGGCTTTTAGAATCACCGAGATTATTTGAAATGTCTATCAGTTTCATAGAGTTCATGAGCTTGAACACAGCCTCCTTCCCGTCTTCATGCGAGAAGGTAATCACGTTGCCAAAATCCGACATTTGTTTCGATGCCAGCTCATACTGAGGGTGGCTTTGGAGACCCGGATACCGGACCTTAGAAAGGTCGCCTCGCGTTTCGAGGTAGTCTGCAATCAAACGGGCGTTTTCGCAATGCCGACGGATACGAAGATCTAACGTTTCTAGTCCCTTCAACATGACCCAAGCGTTAAAAGGGCTCAGTGAAGGACCTGTATGCCGGAGAAAGGGCTTGAGGGTATTTTCGCAATAATCTTCGTCCCCAAGTACTACGCCGCCAAGGCATCTGCCTTGGCCATCGATGTGCTTGGTAGCAGAGTAAACCACAATATCGGCTCCGAGTTGGATGGGTCTTTGCAGCAGAGGTGTGGCGAATACGTTGTCTACAATAACCTTGGCCCCGGAAGAATGCGCGAGATCTGCGACCGCCGAAATGTCGACAATCTCTAGGCCGGGGTTCGACGGGGTCTCAACAAACACGCATTTGGTCCGCCGTCTTAGTGCATCCTCCCACTGGTTGAGATCGGTAGCGTCAACAATTGTGACATCCACCCCGTACTTCGGAAGAATATCAGTCAAGATATAGAGGCAGGATCCAAAAAGAGCTCGGCTACCAACGACATGATCGCCAGCCTCTACCATACATGCCATCGACGCGAACACTGCAGACATACCTGTGGCAGTTGCTTTGCCCTTGTCTGCACCTTCGATTAGCGCCATCCGTTCTTGGAACATATCTACGGTAGGATTGGAGAACCGAGAATAGATGAATCGGTCGTTAATACCTTGGAAAGCTTTTTCGGCCTGCTCGGCGTATTCGTACACATAGCCTGATGTCGCAAATATCGCTTCGCCGGTTTCGCCGAATTCGCTGCGCTTTGTGCCTCCCCGTACTGCCAGCGTTTGTCCACGCCAACTATCCTGAACCGGTTTGTTTATTGCCATTTTTCGCTCCTGGGAAAACGCCGAAATAAAAATCCCCGACCTAAGGGCCGGGGTTTTCAGGAATCTCCCGACCTTTTAGCGTTTATTTTAACGTGGCCGCAAGCCGGTCGGCTCAAATTACCACGACAGTTAGTGAGAAATACCCCCGTCGGGATTTTACGTCAAGAAATGCTTTAATGCCTAGTTTCCCTCCACCGCCAGACTGCGGCAGAAAAGAGGATCATTGCGCCAGCTTGATGGGCCCAGGCGATAAAAATCATTGCCTCAGAAAGAATAGTTAAAACACCTAGTCCGAATTGAAACAAAGCCACGGCACCAAGGATATTGAGTGCTGTTGATCTATTGGCTCGGTCACGCCACCAGATCCAAATGATCACGGTGACGGTGACGGTAGCGAGGATACGGTGGAGCCACTGAACAAGGCCTATGTTATCGAATAGGTTAAGAACAAGTGGCGAAGAAGAAAGCGAATACGGTGGAAAAAAGTGTCCATCCATCAGTGGGAACGTGTTAAATACCGAGCCACCATCTAAACCCGCCATGAAGGCGCCCCATATCATAGTCGTGAAAACAAGCGCGGCCGGCCAACTCGATCCGTAGGCAGATCTAAAGGATTTTCTCCTTCCGGGCCGAAGGCCGATGGCGATAAATAACATGATTCCATAAATCATAACGGCCAGCCCGAGATGCGCAGCGAGCCGGTAGTGGCTGACGGAGGGGTCTTCCACCAGCCCCGATTTGACCATGTACCAGCCTAGTACGCCCTGCGCCGCACCTAACACAAAAAGTAGACCCAAGCTTACCGTTAGCCGAGTTGTCAGCCGGTAACGGAAAGCAAACCAGAGGAGAGGCAAAAGATAGACAATACCGAGAATGCGACCCAGTAATCGATGTAAGTATTCAAGCCAGAAGATACGTTTAAAGTCCTCCAGCCCCATCCAGAAATTGAGTTTTACGAATTCTGGCGAATTTCGGTAAGCGTCAAATATGGACGCCCAAGCGGAGTCGGAAGTGGGTGGTAACCATCCGGTAACAGGGCGCCAATAGACCATCGAAAGACCGGATTCGGTCAATCGCGTAATCCCACCGAGGAGTACCATCGTGAAAACAAAGCCGCAGCAGACAAAAAGCCAAATACGGATCGATTTGTAGGGCGGATTGGCACGAACCAATGCCATATATTTACGCCTTTCAGGTTTAATTTTATAGCTAGTTAGTCAGGCCCAGACCTTCTGGCAACCGGTTGCGGCGCTTTGTTGGCAAACAATAATGTAAGTGACAGCCCCTCGATCGTGGCTGATGCGCCACCCGGCCATAGTTAAGTTGATAGAAAACCATGGGTGATAGCCACTGCGTCAGCAAGGCCAACACGTTCGATTTTAACACCGTGGGGGAAGGCACCCGCAAGCCGAGACGGCATCATTGGGTCTAGAATTACGAACATGCCAGAGTCTTTATTCCGCCTTACTAGGCGGCCGTAGGCCTGTTTGAGGCGCAGTCGGGTAATTAGGTCGTCATATTGGGATCTTTTGAACGCCTTGCGACGGGCGCGATGTAATATTGAAGGACGTGGCCAAGGCACTCGGTCGAATACGATTAGCCGCAAACTACGCCCAGGAACATCTACCCCATCGCGTATCGCATCCGTCCCCAGAAGACAGGATTTCTCCTCTGCGCGAAATATATCGACCAAACAACCAGTATCGATCCGATCGACGTGTTGGGCTAATAAAAGATTACCGGCGTCTTCCATCTGGGGGGCAATGCTTTTGTGTACGGCCCGCAGCCTGGAGATTGCCGTGAATATTCCAAGCGCACCGCCGCCCGCGGCGAGGAACAACTCCCGATAGGCCGTAGCTACCTGGGTTATATCATTCTTGCTTACATCAGTGACGACCACGACTTTTGTTTGTTTGGCATAATCGAATGGAGACGAAACCTGGGCGCGATACGGCGGTTCTTCAAGGTGTATCGTACCCGTACGCTCTTCCGCAGCAAGCCAGTCAATTTCTGCGTTGCCAGTACCGTCGCGAAGTGTGGCTGAGGTTACCACTATTCCGTGGGCCGGCGCTGCCACGGATCTGGCAAACGGCAGCATTGGGTCAACCCAGTGTCTATGCATACTGATATCGACATCTCGCCCTTGAGACCGGGAGATCGAAAACCAGTCTACAAATTCCTCTGATGTACCGTCGACAAGCGCGTCGAGCATCGAACACCAGGGTTCCAATTGAGCTTCCAAGCGGCGGCGCAGGCCTCGGACTACACTCTCGATCCGGTTACGCTGGGCGGTTTCAAGTTCACTGGCGTTTTTGCCCAGCACCAAAATTAGTCGTTCGGAGAGTTTTTCCATTGGTTGCATCAACCGATTGAGCGATATCCTCAAAGTTTTTGCGGCCTCAAGCAGGCCTGGTGTCGGGCTATCGGTCTCGACTTCCAGATTATACGGCGATCGAGCGTCCTTGGCTCGCGCATATACTTGTTCACGGAGCCCGGCAAAAAATAGTTCCGATTCTCCGAGCGATGTGCCACCAGCAATGCGCTGATTCCAGCCCGGACCGGGCAGGATGTGCGCGGCCTCTGTAATCAATCCGACCAATTCGGCGGCCCGTTTGTCGAGAGCGGTGACATCCTCGATACGTCGCCGTAATCCTCTCGCCCGTGTTTTATGACCCTCTTCTGGACCGAGCAGCCAGCGACGCAGTTCCGTGCCTTCTTGGCCGCTTAGCTGTGCCGAGAAGGCGCTATCCGCCGCGTCAAATAGATGATGTCCTTCGTCGAAAACCAGCCGAGTTGGATAGTGTCCATCATCCATCCCGCCTGAGGCAATTTGCGCCATCACCAGAGCATGATTAGCAACGACGATATCAGCGCGTTTCGCACGTCGGATCGTCTTTTCCACGAAGCATTTGTGATAATGAGTGCATCCCGAATAGATACATTCGCCACGCCGGTCGGTTAAGCCGGTTGTGTTGCGGGCACCTGCGAGATCAACCAGCCACGCCGGAAAGTCGCCGCCAGTGATATCGCCGTCGCGGGTCGCGGTCAGCCAACGCGCCATGAGCCCCAGCCCAATAGAATCGTCGGGACGGCTCTGCAATCCGGAGAGTGCATCTTCGTAATTTAACAGGCATAGGTAATTTTCTCGGCCCTTGCGGATAACAACTTTACGGTTCTTAGTAACGGGATCGGGATGCAGGCGATTGAGTTCATCATCGATCTGGCGCTGAAGGTTTCGAGTATAAGTGCTAATCCATACAGTGCTATCATTTCGCTCAGCCCAGAGGCTGGCCGGTGCAATATAGCCGAGAGTTTTGCCTACACCGGTTCCAGCTTCCGCAAGTACCGCTTTTGGAGCGCTCGCTTCGTCGCGTGGTGCGAAAGCTTGAGATACGGCGGAAGCGTAGTCTCCCTGCTGTGGGCGGTCTTCCGCATCGTTGCCGACGAGTTCGGCAAGTCGGGTCCGTGTCTCGTCCGAAGACACCAAAATATTGCCAGGCTGTCCTTCCGGTGCGAATTCCGACCACTCCGGGAGGCGATGCCATACTTCCAGCGCCCTACTCTCAATCCCGTGCAAGGTGGGGAGAGATTCTGCCGCAAGAGACCTCAAAACTATCGGCGTCCATGCCCATTTTCCGGCTCCCATGACCTGTGCCGTTTCGATAATGAGATTGCGGTCGTGCTCTGGTGCCACGCGAATGAGGTCTGTCAGCAGGAGGTCAATTGCGCGCTGTAGCAGCAGCGCTTGGTCTTCAAGTGCATCTGAGCTTTCCAGATTAAGCGCATCCGCCAGACCCGATGGTGTCGGACGGCAGAATCGGGCCGGGTGTACGAAAGCAAATAGTTCTAGGATATCGAGCGCTGGAAAGGGGGGGATGTTGAGGCGTCGCGCGGTTGCTGGCACATGACATACTATCGGAAGCAGGCCACGTTCGATTTGTTTGATTGCGGCCGCTTTTTTTAGTGTTTTCAGCGATCCGTCAGCGAAGGCAACGACTGCACCTCTGTGACCGACCGCCAACGCGGCAACATTCATTTGGTGGGCCGGCGCGGATTCAGAATAACTGGAGTTTGCATCGACCATACCCGAGTATACACGAATCCTCTGCGTCGGTATTTTCTTGCGAGTAAAGATGCGCCATCTTGTGCACATGCAGAGCTTGATTTAAAAATAATTTTTACATATGTGTAAAATTAATTGATTGCTCTATCAAGGATACCATCATGACCGGTGAGTACGCAGATATTCGGGAACAAGTTCAGAAGCTTTGTGCGCAGTATCCTAGTGAATACTGGCGCAAGCTTGACGCGAAGCGGGAATATCCGACGGAATTTGTCGAGGCCTTAACTAAGGCTGGATACCTCTCCGTCCTAATTCCCGAAGAATTTGGAGGTTCGGGTCTCGGAATCACAGCGGCAGCAGTTATCATGGAGGAAATCCAGAAGTCTGGATGTAATGGCGGTGCCTGTCATGCCCAAATGTACACCATGGGTACGGTGCTACGTCACGGCTCGGACGAGCAGAAACGAAAATATCTGCCCGGGATCGCCTCAGGAGACCTCCGTATGCAAGCCTTTGGCGTGACGGAGCCAACCAGCGGGACCGACACTCTGAGTCTGCGAACGACGGCGACCAAGAATGGTAACGGGGATTATGTGATCAATGGGCAGAAGATATGGACGTCCCGGGTTGAACATTCGGACTTGATGCTTCTATTGGCGCGGACCCAGTCGCGAGAAGAGGTCGAAAAACGCACTGACGGATTGTCAGTCTTTATAGTTGATATTCGCGAGGCGCATGGAAACGGGCTGGAGATCAAGCCTATCCGAACGATGATCAACCATGCTACCACCGAGGTGTTTTTCGATGATCTGGTTGTTCCCAAGGATTGCTTGGTCGGTTCAGAAGGCAAGGGTTTTCGCTATATTCTTGACGGTATGAATGCTGAGCGGATCCTGATTGCCGCGGAGTGCATCGGTGATGCTCTCTGGTTCATCCAAAAGGCAACCGATTATGCCAATAACCGCAACGTATTTGGTCGCGAAATTGGTAAAAATCAAGGTATACAGTTCCCGATCGCGGAAGCGCATATGCAGACCGAGGCGGCGAACCTAATGGTCGAGAAAGCGGCGCGCCTTTTTGAGGCTGGCGGGCAGAGGGGCGCCGAGGCGAACATGGCAAAATACTTGGCGTCCGAAGCCTCTTGGAAAGCGGCCGATATGTGTATGCAAACCCATGGCGGTTTTGCTTTTGCTGAGGAATACGATGTTGAGAGGAAGTTCCGAGAAACTAGGCTTTACCGTATCGCGCCTATCTCGAATAACTTGGTACTATCGTTCGTCGCAGAACACGTTCTCGGTCTACCGAAAAGCTACTGAGAACCTCAGTAATGGCGCGAGATGCTCAGAAACCGCTCGATGGCACTCTCGTCGTTTCCATGGAACAGGCGGTCGCCGCGCCATACTGCTCGTCTCGTCTTGCCGAAGCGGGCGCTCGGGTTATAAAGGTCGAACGGCCTGAGGGTGATTTCGCGCGGGCGTACGACACGGTGGTGCATGGTGAAAGCGCTTATTTCGTTTGGTTGAATCGAGGTAAAGAGTCGCTTACGGCTAACATAAAGGATGAGGTTGACCGAGACCTTCTATACAGGGTGCTCGATAAATCGGATGTTTTTATCCAAAACCTCGCCCCTGGGGCTGCCGCGCGTGCGGGCTTTGATTCGGATGAGCTGCGTAAGCGTAATCCGAGGTTGATTACGGTCGATATTTCAGGATACGGCGAGGAAGGTTCTTACGCAGATATGAAAGCGTATGACCTTCTAGTGCAGGCAGAATCCGGCCTCTGCTCTATCACCGGTCTACCAGAAGGACCCGGTCGTGTGGGCGTTTCCGCGTGTGACGTTTCTTGTGGGATGTATTCCTATATGGCCGTTCTCGAAGCATTGATCGCACGGGACGCGACCGGGGTCGGTTCGTCGATAAAGACCTCGCTTTTTGCGGGTATCGCTGACTGGATGACTGTACCCTTGCTGCACTATGATTATGGGGAAAAGATTATGCCCCGAGTAGGGCTTAACCATCCATCGATCCATCCATACGGCGCTTACGATACGCGAGGCGGTGGTCAGATCCTGATCGCGATTCAGAATGAACGAGAATTTTCTCGACTTTGCGAGACGGTTTTGCTCGATGGTGATTTGCCGGAGGACCCGCGGTTTAAAACCAATGAGGCGCGATGCGCTAATCGGGCAGAGTTCGACGCAATTTTAGAGAATGTTTTCAACAAAACTGAACGGAACGAACTTGTTCGTCGACTGCGCGACGCGTCAATTGCCTTCGGCGAGGTAAACGACGTCGCTGGTTTGTCCGATCACCCGGCTTTGCGCCGGGTGACCGTTGAAACGCCTAGCGGGCCCGTCGATATGGTCGCTCCACCGGCTCTGGTTGATAACGGCGTAAGGACCCTCGGAGATATACCGCCACTAGGGGCGCATACAGAGGTAATTAGGAAGGAATTTGGCCAATGAGCGGGGAGGCGGATTTTAGCGACTCAATAGGTAAATCGGAAATTGAGTACGGTACAGCTTCCGCCTATCCCGCTAACTATTTCACACTCACCCTTGACCGAGACGACCCGCCTTTCACGAACGGCGATCCGCTACCGCCGGCCTGGCACTACTTCTATTTCCATGAGCTGGTCGCATTGGCTGCGACAGGAGAAGACGGACACCGTGCCAAGGGTGATTTTATGCCACCACTGCCATTTCCCCGGCGAATGTGGGCAGGTTCCAAGATGAGGTTCGAATCCCCCATTCGCATAGGTGAAAAGCTCAGGAAAGTAATCACCATCGCGGATATCGTGATGAAAGAGGGTAAGTCGGGTAAGATGTGTTTTGTTACCACGACCGAGGAAGTATTTGGGGAAGATGGCCGGCTGACTACCAGCGAGACCCGTACGCAGGTTTACCGCGAGCCCGCAGGGGTTAGTGTAGCCCCTCCGCATCCCCGTCCCGCGCCGGCGGTTGCTATGTGGAGCCGTACCGTTCATCCGAACTCTGTGATGCTATTCCGTTATTCAGCACTCACCATGAATAGCCACCGCATCCACTACGACAAGGATTATGTACGAGACGTCGAGGGATATCCCGGACTGCTGGTCCATGGACCGCTTACAATGACGTTTATGCTAGATCTATTCCGACGGGAGATGCCGGGCGCCACAATGACTTCACTTGATCTGCGGGCTGTCTCACCGGTCTACGATACGATGGATTTTTCCGTTCATGGGACCCCGGGTGAGGGCGGAACCTGCCAATTGTGGGCGATGAATGGCAATGGAGCGCTAGCGATGGTGGCGGATGCAACCTACTCAGTTTGAAAAACAACCGGCGACTAGTCCTTATTTTGTCGGTGTCTCTTCAGTGTGGACGGGGGGCAAGCTCATTCCCACGATGTTATGATGACCACTGACTTTCCCGGTTAAATAGTTTGGCCAATTTTCGCAAATGACAAGTGATTTCGTTGCCGAATCTGTAGGGCGGATAGGGGAATTTTTGTATCATTTGATACTTTCTCACAACAGATCACACTCTTTAATGCCAAGTTAAGAATCCGGGATTACCACGCCCCGGAAATATTAATAGCTTCCTGTGCCAAAGCACATGGTCAACACTGATAAGGCTCGACTGGTTAGCAAAAGCAAAATCATATCGTTCAACGGGCCATAAGTTTTGATCGTAAGACACGGGTTGGTATGGTATCGGTTGGCTATGCTGAGGTCATGGATTTGCCACGGGACGATGCCCTACGTCACTCTGCTGCGAGATCTGGTGCCATCAACTGAGCTAGCGCGGCGATCACGTTGGTCATCTGTGCAGCGATTCTGTCAAACCCGGCATTCTTCTCGATTCGAATTTCATCCATATAGAGAGCGCGGTTAATCTCGATCTGAACCGAGTGGACATTATCTTGCGGTTGCCCGTAATGTCGGGTGGTGAACCCACCAGCAAATGGCTTGTTTCGAGCGACATAATAGCCGAAGCTCGAGATACTGCGTTCAATCGTGTCAGTGATATACGGAGCGCAGCTGCTGCCGAAGCAGTCGCCAACTACGAAATCAGCCCGCCCACGACCAACGTCGGGATCCAGTGGACCGCCAATCGAGGGCATCGAATGGCAGTCCACGACGACACAGTAGCCAAATTTGTCACGAGTTTCGTGGATTAGTGCTTCAAGCGCCTGATGATAGGGTCGATAATAGGCATCGATTCGAGCTACTGCTTCCTTAAATGTGAGTTTGCCTGGGTAAATGTCTAGCCCACTCGAAACTACCCGTGCGATAGTGCCGAGACCGGCGGCGACCCTACTAGAATCCGTATTGACATAATCAGGTAGAGGGTCGGAAAACATCTTTTGGTCGAGTTCGAAAGGTTCTCGGTTAGCGTCGATGAATGCGCGTGGAAAGGTGGCCCGAAGAAGCGGAGCGCCGAGGTTTGGGCCGGCGGCGAACAGATCGTCAACAAACCCGTCCTCAGAGCGTCGCAGCGAAACAGGATCCAGCCGAGCTCCCGCCACAAAATCAGTCGGATACATGCGCCCACTGTGTGGTGACGCAAGGACCAAGGGTACCGTTTGTGAGGTTGGATGAAGGATTTCGAAAGGAGGTACATACGCCAGATTTTCTGGCGTGGAATCTTTAACTGACATACCACTGACTTAGACTAAAATATGTGTATTGTCATCCACACATTCTCGAGTACCTCAGTAGTTGTTTAAATGTATGACTCTAGTGGTTGTTCAAGCGCTTTTCAAAAATACACGCTATACCGTGCGCAGAATCTTTCGAGATGTTGGGAGTTCCCGAGGGGAGGGAAATGAACAATGGTTGCAGCCTCAGGGCCGGGTCTTGAAATCCAAAGTATTCGATTCGGGGCCCCCGGATCGATCTCGGCTGTGTGTCTAGGACACCCACTTCTAATCACTCTCTCCGAAGTCCGCGAGAGTGATGCTGATCGACAGTTCGGGCCCGTGCTAGGCTGTGTGTTCCGGCCCGAGGGAGGAAGAAACCTTATATTTCCATACTATTACCTGGACCGCACTTGCTATCTGGACCAGGAAACGATAAACCGAAAATCAAGGATCGGGCGCGTAGCTCAGCGGGAGAGCACTACGTTGACATCGTAGGGGTCGCTGGTTCAATCCCAGCCGTGCCCACCATTTTTTCTGAGGAAGAACAATGCCTTAACAGCACTGTCTTCCCAGACCCCGCCTTCCAAATCACTATTACCGCATTGTGCGGCTCCAATTTGGCTCCGCTTGGAGACGAAGATGGCAGCTATTGGCCTGCATAGGGGGAAGTATCAGGTGAGGATCAGGAGGGTAGGTAGTCCTTCCATCTCCAGAACCTTTTCCAGAAAGAAGGATGCCGAAGCTTGGGTAGAGGTGAGGTAGGCTAGATGACACCAATGGCCGGGATATGGGAGATACTGGAGATCATCATTGGTCTGCTGTGAAGCGCCGCTGTCTTACACCTGATCAACACCCTTTGTATTGTTGACGGACACATTCACGGGCGGAATCATCAGCATGGGAAAGGGTAAGTAATAGTACCCTTTTTGTATTTCTTCCTCGCTTCGAAGCAAGTTACCCTGTTCGGTCCGTCTGCCCAATACAAGTGCGGGTTTATTCCCTTTTTCCCATCTTCCAGAAAATACGAATGTCCCCAAGAATATCCTTTATTTGAGCGATCTCGGTATTTTTGACCTATTTGAAAATGAAGATGGCGCACTCCCCAAATGCATTCGAAATCATACTGATTGTCGCCTAAACGGGCGATAATTTGACCACGCTGTACTACATCACCCTCGGCCACTAACATTTCACCAACGTGACCGTAGAGCGCTATAATTTTTTTGCCATCTATCCCATCGCCATGATCCACCGCTATTGTTGGACCCCAACACTGTTCTACTGTTGCTTCTAAAACGATACCATCGGCAACCGCTAAAATCTCCTGACCCTCGACTCCCGTTATGTCTATCCCCTGATGAGGGTTTTCTCGGTACCCACCATTAATGCCGATATCACTGCCAAACCCTGAGTCGATTTTTGGCGCTCCTGGTGGATATATCGCATCATCACTCCAACCCATCCCAGTGCTTCCAAGAAGCACGGCAAGTGTAAGACAGATGGTGGCGGTCAGGTTTCTCATATTGAAATTCTGACAGAGAACATTCGGAATGGGTATAGAGAATGGGGTGTGGGTGGAGTTCTATTCGTTACCGTCACTTACGGTCAGAGAAGTGATTTCTCCGTCATAGACCTCATAAGATAACTTGTTCGGATTACAGCATACGACGCAGTCATAAATTTCTGTGTTGTGTCCCGTGAAACCCTCTTGGATCTCTGCATAAATCTCAAATTCTTCAAAGCAGAAATGACATGTAATTTGGTGCTCTAAATTCCCTGTCACTCAACACCCTTGAAACTGCCATGAGACGGGGTGATCTACTTGGCATTGAATGGTCAGACGTGAATTCAGATAAAAGGACAGTTCATCTGGAAAACACCAAGAACGGATCACCAAGAACAGTACCTCTCAGTAGAAGGGCATTGGAGATACTCAACAGCAGCTACAGCTTTTCTTTCTCTCAGCCTTCGCCGTTTTTACGATCTTTTTTTCAATCTTAAACCGTTTAACCTGAGCCGCCTTTGCAGCTGCCGCTAATTCTGATTTTTGTAGTTTATGTTCAAAATACGAGTACAAAGACGCAAACCCGAGTTTTGCAGCCCTCTTTTCCTCATAGGCACGTCGCCCCTTGAGGTTTTCTATTTTCTGCAAGATTTGTTGATTTTCCATACATCAGGATAGGCGGACTGAATAGAGAAAATCAACCCCAAGCACTTCACCCCACAAGCTGAGAGAGATTTTTCCAATTTTCATATACGCTAACGACCCTGTAAACTCACAATCATGAGAACTTTGGCTGCAATAATCGGCCTGATCATTGCCCTGTGTATAAAAACTAGCCATACGCAAACTTTGTTTCTGGAGGCTAATGGCTCACAAGATGCATATACTTTGATAAATGATAAGCTTGTCGAGTTTGACGGTAATGCATTTGAGACATCGGATTGCAGCCATAAAGACTTTGGGCCCCACATAACCCAAATCTATGATCAAATTCTTCGAAAACATGTATTTCGGTTTCATATACACAGGGACGAAGATACCGATAGGTGTGTGAAATTTAACCGACAAAGGACAGAAATAAAAGTATATGCCAAGTCACCAAATTGGATGAAGGCGACAGACAAAAGTAGCTTTAGCTACAAATGGAAATTTAAGGTTGATCAGAATTTCCAACCATCCAAAAACTTTACCCACTTTTTTCAACTCAAGAGTGTGGGCGGCTCCTATATGATGCCGTTGCTCACATTGACCGGTCGGAAGGGGCTAAGAGGGCAACCAGACAAACTTGAACTTCGTCACGCCTCTCATGGTAAGGCTAGCAAAATAAAGGTAACAGAGTTACAGCCATTTTTAGGAAAATGGTTGCAGGTAAATGTAGATGCAATTTTTGGTTCTGAGGGGAGATTAGTAATTAAAATTATTTCTATGAACGATAATCATCCCTTGATGCATTATGAAAATAGTTCGTTAAATATGTGGAAAGAGGATGCCGATTTTATACGACCAAAGTGGGGCATTTACCGAAGCTTAAATGATAAACAATCGTTGAGGGATGAGATTATTGATTTTGCCGACATTCAAATCAGGGCCAAATCGACAACGAGGGACTAAAACCATCGGGCGGAAATCTCCGAGGTATGAGGCAATGGATGAGTTCCGTGGGACCTATAATGACCGCAGAGACCAGGAGAATGAAAAAACTATAGGCCGCCTTAATAACTGGGTCCGACTTAAGCTCTCTTTTAGACCAAGCGGACCAAGCCAATTATCATTATTGGGTACATTTGGAGGTCTTGTATCTGAAGGTCGTTGTTCACTAGAAGACATTTACAGTGGCACTTCAGATTAACCCCTTTCAGAAGATGGGCGAGTAAGACGACGATAAGAATGAAAGAGGAATAAGAAGAATATAACTCTGCAGGGTACACGATATTACATTATAGAACTGTTTTTGGGACATAGATATTATCACTATTTACAGCCCCTTAATGTTTTAATGCGCTGCACAGTACCGCATCACGATTAACCCCGTTTATACATCATCATCATTAGGCCTATTCAGGATGACTCAGAGGGCTGCCATAAAAGTCATACATTGGGGTCCAGTACAGAGCCTTTACCGGAGATCTAACCAACAGAGATGCGAATCTGGAGTCCTCTGAGTCCGTTCTAGCTATGGTCTAAGGCGTGAAACCCAGCGCTTACTCAGGGGGATGGAAAAGATCAGATGGCAGTTGGATACCCGTTATAAGGCCAGCCACCCTGTGCAAATAGCCCTTTCACTTCGTCAGCAACGTATCCCGGCATTTCAATGCCGGTGATCTCCTGCATTTCCAGTAGCGTGGGTATGTATTCTGGCTGAGTGAATTTATTCATATGCGCCATGAAAGATTTGCCATCCGCATATTTTTCAATGATCAAAACCTCTCTGCTCTCTTCATTTATGAAAAAATCATAAAGGAGCGTTCCCGGCTCATCGGTGGTTGCATCTTTCATTTTCTTTGCTTGGGTCTTGAACGCATCAAGATCATCTGTGGTGATCCTAGCCCTAACCAAGTTGTATAACTCTGAAGTCATTAGCCACCCTATTTCACTATAAGTTCAAACTATGCATAACGTACCATAACGATCGTAGAAAAAATGATCAGACGGTGATCTTCTCAAGAGATTATAGGGTCTACCAGCCTTGTACCTCATGCTGTTTCACACAGTAGCCCAGTCGTGAGAGCAACCATTAACCTCAACCCAATCCTGGAAAACGGATGCCGGTGAACTTTGTATACGATAGCTCTTTCATCGCGTACTTAACTCCCTCGCGGCCGTAGCCGCTGTCACCGACGCCTCCGAAGGGCGTCGTGTCCATTCGGAAGCGGCTACCCTCATTGATCCAAACCGATCCGACATGCAGATCCTTTGATACTTTGAACGCATTCTCTAGGCTAGATGTAAAGCAAGACGATTGTAGACCGAATACGGAATCGTTAGCGATAGCGATGGCGTCATCGACATCTTTTGCCGGGATCACTACAGCGACAGGGCCGAAAATCTCGTCCCTTACGACGCCGGCATTCTGAGGCGGTTCCACTAGGATTGTAGGGTATATAATTGCGCCTACTCGTTTAAGTGGTAGGGCCTCTTTAGCGCCGTCAGCGACCGCGTCGGCAACCATCTGCTCCACCCGGTCCGCATTAGCGGCGTTGACCATTGGACCGACGTCGGTTTCTGGTAGTGTTGGGTCGCCGACGGTTAACCCCTTTGCGGCGGCGATAAAGTGGGGCAGGAAATCGTTTATAGCGGTCTGTTCCACGATGATTCGCTGCGCCGAGATGCATTGTTGGCCGCTCGCTTCAAATGCCGAGGGCACAATGCGTTTAGCAGCGTCTTCCAGATCGGCATCGGCGCAGACGATATTGGCTGAATTGCCACCCAATTCGCCGATGAAGGGCTTTGCACCCGCCGCGCTAGCTAGTGCATTGCCCGCGGCGGTGCCGCCGGTCAGCGTAACAAGTGCGACGTCTCTATGGGCAACAAGATGTTCTGTAACGTCTCGTCGGCATGCAACAACGTTGACCAAACCGTCGGGCACGCCGGCGCGTCTAAAACATTCGGCGATCAGCAATGCCTCCCCAACTCCCTCGAACGCTGGCTTGATCAGTACAGCGTTACCCATAGCGATAGCCGGCGCCAGTTTCTGCATCAGTAGGTTCGACGGTGCATTGAACGGTGTGAAAGCAGCGATTACACCGTGCGGGTGATGTCGGGTAAAGCCAAACCGACCCTTACCCATAGGTAACGCATCGAGCGGCAGTACATCGCCCTCCATGCGTAGGAGTTCCTCTGCGCAGAGTCGGGGGAAAGCAACTGATCGACCGACTTCCACTCCGCAGGCACGGCGGGGTTTGCCGAGCGCGCGCATGGTGATTTCAGAGATCTCGTCTTTTTCTTTTTCGACCTCGTGGGCAGCGTCGCGCAACCATACCGCCCGTTCGGCAGGCGTGACGTTAAGATTCTCCTCGAACGCACTCCGTGCACTGGCGATGGCGGCATCGATGGTATCAGAATTTGCCATAGCCACGCGGAATACCAATTCGTCGTTCCATGGCGAGCGCAAATCTTCAGTTTTTGCATTTGGTGTGGGGTATGGTTTGCCGTCGATCCACGGCCAAGTGGTCTGTATTTCGTCGCTCATTGCCTATTACTCCTATAATTTCCCCTGAGTATGCCTGCGATGCTAACATGTTTCAAAAATGTGAGAGAGAGCAAGATTATGGTTAATGATATAACGGTGACGGCGAACTATCACAGCCTGAAAGATCGGGTGGTGATCATCACTGGTGGTGGTCAGGGTATCGGGCGCGGCTATGCACGCCACTTTGCAGCTCAGGGTGCAATCCCCGTAATCGCGGAAGTGAATGGCGAGAAGGCCCTGGCGGTCAAGAAAGAGATTGAGGCCGAGGGTGGCTGCGCTCTGGCATTCGAGACCGACGTGGGATCCATGAATTCGGTTTCTCACATGGTCGACGCGGTACTCAATGAGACCGGGCGTGTCGACGTACTGATTAACAACGCGGCCGTATTTTCTCAGATCACTATGGCACCTTTCTGGGAACTGCCACTAGATGAATGGGATAGTGCCATGCAAGTAAACATCACGGGCTCGTTCTATTGCGCCAGAGCGGTGGCGCCCTTGATGCAGGATGCGAAATGGGGCCGTATCGTCAACGTGGCGTCCGGGACGGTGGCTATCGGGTCAGCCAATTACCTTCACTACATCACTTCAAAATCGGCTATGATCGGCATGACCCGGTCGATGGCGCGCGAACTGGGACCCTGGAACATCACCGTAAATACATTCTGGCCCGGCATAATCAAGACCGAGGTGCCACGCCCGTCGGCCCCGGAAAAAGTATTTGAAATGTTCGCGAAGCAGCAATGCTTGCCGCGACTGACTACGATCGAGGACCTCGCCAAGCCGATGCTGTTTCTTTGCTCGGAAGAGGCGAAGTTTATGACCGGCCAGATTTTCGAGCCGGATGGCGGTTTGAGCTTTAACTAGTATCCTTGATCTGAGCTATTGATTTTTGTCAACTGCGAGACTTTGTCCCTTTTTAGGAACCCGTAGTTGAGATTTCGGCGTCGACTGCACGGAGCTGTGAACGCGAAATTAAAAAAAGCCGGAACGGTCTCACGTAAACGGCAAAATTAATTAGCTTTCCAGATGTGCGTTGCGGTTTTTGTATAGTTTATCATCCGCATAGCCCATCCTGTCCGGATCCCGACCCTTGCCTAGCATTACCTGCATGTAAACCGGCTCGACCGAGTCGTTTTGATAGCCGTGGATGACACCGGCGGGGCAGGAGACGCAGTCCCAAGGGCCGAGATGGCGCTCGATGCGCTTGCCGCTCTCATCTTCGAAAAACACCGTTAGGTGTCCCTTTAGGATAAAAAAGACTTCCTCCACTTCGTGGGTGTGGGCCGCATTGCCTTCGCCCGCTGGTACATACATAACGCTAAGCGTGAAGGCACCGGCGGGAATAATGGAATCATCACCCTTCCCGCTGGTGTTGCCGATGAAGCGATGTTGCGCTCGGCGATAGCCATCGATGAGGGCGTCGGCGAAGGCGGACCAGTCCGGTTTGCGGTCACTGAAATGTGCAACCTGCCGGTCTGCGATCTCCTCAATGCTGACGCCCTCGAATTCAGGCGGTCGCGGATGGCGCGCGATGTTTTCCGCCATTAAGGTTGCTCCTACTTAATAAATGCGTTGGTGAAATAGTCGCTGGTTGGAGCCTTTGCCTTGATCTGATCGTATTCTACTAGGATGTTCTGCGCGTTCTCTATATCTGCTGGCGGAATCCACCCCAGCGGCTTCCCTTTACTTGCCGCGCTATGATACAGGTCGAACGACGATTTCAGAATGGCCAGATGGACATCCCGGTTCAAGGTTGGCTTAACCTTGCGCAGCGCATCGATCGCTGCTTCTGGGTTTTTCTGAACGATCTCCATCGCTTCTTGAACGGATGCTACCATCCGTCCGACAAGATTGCTTTTTTTAGCGATCAGGTCCTCATGGGCAATGACGGCAAGTCCCGGCACGTTAACCCCAGCATCTGCGAAACTGAAATAATCGGCAGGCGTGCCTTTGGATGCCATGATTGGCTTTTGCAGAAATCCGAAAGAATTAGTCCCATCTGCTTTGCCGGATAGAACAGAACTAACCTTGGCGGGTGGAGCGACCAAGATGGTCTTGTTGCCTTTAAGTCCCATGGCTTTCTGAACGGCCTTGAAGAGGAAAATCGTACTGCCGCCAGCAGAATCCGCTATCTTGGCGTTGTTCACATCTTTCCAGCTTTTCCAGCCCTTAGATTTTGGGAAGATCAGTGCGCTAGGGCCCGTCCGCAAATAGCCAGCGACCATCTTGGTCTTTAGGCCTTTCGACCTCAACACCATCATCGCGCCCCCATCGGCAGTGCCGAATTCGTCGGACTGGTTGCCGACAGTCTGTGACGTTGTCATCGATCCGCGGCCTTCGCGCAGATTGACATTTATACCGTTCTTGGCGAAGACGCCCTTTTCTTTGGCGTAGTGCCAGACGGCGTGATAGCCGCCCAGTACCCAGTCGAGGCGAAGCGTGACGTTGTCAGCGGCATGGGCTGGTCCCGTCAGAACGGCCGCTAGGGCGCCGGCTGCAATTAGTGATTTTGTTGTCGATTTCATCGGTCTCTCCTTTGTTCTTGTTGAAATTGCAGTAACTTTGATTGATCGTTTCTTATTATTATTGCGCGTGACTCCGCTGTGAAACGTGCCACGGGATAAGCAGCTTTTCGAGTAGTTCGATGGCATAGAAGAAAATCATGGCGAGGACCGATAGGACGATCAGCACGCCGAATAGCAGCGCCGTGTTCATTTCTCCCGACGCGCTTAGCAGGATGTAGCCGAGCCCCGAATCCGATGCGATATATTCTCCGGTGAGCGCGCCGACTACGGCCAACGCGGAAGCGACTTTTAATCCACCGAACATGCTTGGTAGTGCGCCAGGAAGGCGAAGTTTCAGGAAAACCCGCGACGCCGGCGCGCCCATTGATCGGGCGAGCTGGATCAGTGAGGGATCGATACTACGTAGCCCTACTATGGTGTCGACCACGATGGGGAAGAAACAGATCAAGAATGTGACTGCTACCTTGGTTTCGAGACCGAACCCGAACCAAACTATGAACAGCGGTGCCAAGGCGATCTTCGGAATGCTCTGAGTCGCGACTAGCGGCGGATAAAGCAGCCGTTCGACCTGTGGCGAGATGACGATCAGGATCGCGATCGGAACTGCAAAGATTACGGCCAGCACGTAGCCGAGTAGGACGGCGATGGTAGTGTCGCCGGCATTTTCGACTATGGTGCCCCAGTGGTCTATCACCGAATTAACGACCGCCAACGGCCGGGGCAGCAAATGGGCGGGAAAATCGAAGATGGCGACCAGCGCCTCCCAAAGAACCAGGACGATAACTAGGGACAGGAACATCCAGAAAGCGTCGATATGCCAGCCGTGCGCGCGGGCGGAGAAAAAAGAATACCGTTTGAGCTCTGTCTGATCGGCCATGTAGGGTCTTCCTGAGTTTGCTGTTAGTGAATGACGCCCATTTCTTGAAACAAAAGTCTGACGCGGTGGACGATTGCCCCGAACTCGGCAGAATCGCGGACGCTGAGGTCGCGCGGCCGGTCTATATCGACATCGATGATTTCCCGGACCTTGCCCGGCCGCGCCGACATCACCACGATACGGTCGGACAGGTAAACCGCTTCGGCGATACTATGGGTGATGAAGAGAACTGTCTTTTGCGTTTCTTGCCACATACCAAGCAGATCTGACTGCATCTGCTCGCGGGTCAGCGCATCAAGTGCGCCGAAAGGCTCATCCATTAGCAGCATAGGTGGGTCCAGCAGCAGTGCCCGGCAGAGGGCAACACGCTGCCGCATTCCGCCCGATAGTTCGAACGGTCGCTTGTCTTCGAACCCTTCAAGGCCGACCGATTTTAGTAGTTCCCGAGCACGGGGAGTATGTTTTTTTGAGTCCATTCCGCGCATATCGCATTGCAACAGTACGTTGCGCAACACAGTGCGCCAATCCAGCAATAGGTCGCTCTGAAATGCAAACCCAAGGTCAGTGTATGGCCCATCGACCTTTTCCCCGTCGATACGTATTTCTCCCCGCGTCGTTTCGAGAAGGCCAGAAACGAGGTTTAGAAGGGTGCTTTTACCGCAGCCGCTGGGACCGACAATGGATAGGAATTCGCCGCGGCCAATCTCCATATCGGTATCTTCCAGCGCAATGATATGTTCCCCATCCTGTCCCGTGAACGTTTTGCCGACGCCCTGGATCTTGATCATCGCATCCGTTGAAGCGGAGCTTATGCTTGCGTCCGTGAACAAGGCATCATTGGGCATCAGGCTTTACCTCCGTCGAAAATGTCCGCCACGACGCTCCAGCGTACGGGCGTAGAATTTAGTTCCGCCTTGAACGGGCGAAGCGCGTCACAGACTGCATTGGCGATCACTACCGGGGGCGCGATGGCGCCCCCCTCGCCAAGGCCTTTTACGCCAAAAGCATTCAATGGCGACGGGGTCTCCATGTGAATGACTTCGATCGGCGGCACGTCGGAGGCTGAGGGTAGCAGGTAATCCGCGAGGCTGCCCGTTAGCAGCTGTCCTTCTTCGTCATAGGCCAATTCTTCCAATAATCCGCCACCGATGCCCTGTACTAGCCCGCCTTTAACCTGCCCGTCAGCGAGCCCAGGGTTCACCAGGACGCCGGCATCGTGTACCTCGACATATTTTTCGATATCGAGCTTCCCGGTTTCCTCGTCGATCCATACCAGGGCAGCATTAGCTGCGTAGGCCCAAGTCACCGTCGGCGGTTCGTAATAAGACGTGGATTCTAGACCTGCCTCGATCCCGTCGGGGCGCTGATTATCCCAGCCGGGCTTGGCGGCGCGGGCAATGTCGCGCCAGGTAACATGTAGATCCGGCACACCTTTGACGCCAATGCCCGCGTCCCGCATTTCCAAATCGGTTTCGCCGGCTTCAAGCATGTTTGCGGCGATGGCAAAGGCTTTCTCTTGCACGGTGTCGGAGGCGACTTTTATTGCGCCCGAGGCAGTCACGGTGCTGCGGCTGGCGATGGTTCCATAGCCTTGGGTTACCTGCCCGGTATCGGCGACGGTCACGAACACGTCGTCGATCGGCACTTGCCACATGTCAGCGGCGAACTGCGCGAAGACTGTCTCGTGACCTTGGCCCTGCGGGCAGGCGCCCGCAGCAACCATGATTTTTCCAGTGGGATCGATCTTTACCGACGCTCCTTCGAATGGGCCAACGCCGGTACCTTCCACGTAGCAGCCTATACCGAGGCCGAGATATTTTCCGTCCGCCAGAGCTTCTTTCTGTCTTGCGCGGATTCCGTTCAGTCCTCCAAGCGCGTCGAGTGCGCGGTTGAGCGCTTCCGGATAATTTCCACTGTCATAGACCATTGGTACGCCATCTCGGTATGTCAGTCCTACATCGTAGGGCATCGCTTCGGCTGGGATCATGTTGAGGAACCTCACCTCGGCTGGGTCGAGGTTGAGATGATTGGCAACTAGGTCGACCGCTCGCTCCATCGCAAATCCAACTTCCGGCCGCCCGGCGCCGCGATAGGGTGCGTTCGGTGTACGATTGGTTAGCACTACTTTACAATCAGTTTCATAGTGGGCGATATCGTATGGACCCAGCATGTGGGCAATGGAATTGCCAGCGATGCCTGCGCCGACCGGGGTGTAGGCACCGGAGTCCACCAGAAACGAGCTGGTGAGGGCAAGAATTTTTCCTTCGTCGTTGAACCCGATTTCGACGTCGTAGATATTATCGCGTGAATGGGCAGCGTTTAGGATGTGTTCGTGTCGATCTTCCACCCACTTAACCGGACGGTCTAGTTTCTTAGACAGCCATGCCACCAGAATATCTTCCGGGTAAACGTGGCCCTTTCCTCCGAACCCACCGCCGACATCCGGCGCGATGCAGCGTATACGTTCTTCCGGCATATCGAGCGCGATTGAAATTTCTCTTCGCACCCAGTGAACGACCTGAGTCGCGGACCACACGGTCAGCATATCAGTGCGACGATCGTATTCGGCCACCACGCCGCGGGTTTCCATAGGCATGGCTGCGTATCGGTGGTGGACAAAGCGCCGGCTCAGGCGGTTCGGACAGGATTCCATCGCTGCGGCGCCATCGCCCTTCTTCGTGTGCAGAAATGCGGCAACGTTGCGACCGAGATGTTCGTGGATTAGTTCCGCTCCATCTGCTAGGGCGGATTCCGCATCCGCCTGCGGAGGTAGCGGGTCAAGCTCCGCTTCGATCAACTCTAGAGCGTCTTCGGCAATGTATCGGTTTTCGGCAACTGCGAGCGCAAATGCCTCGCCTACGTAGCGGACGCGGTCTTGCGGGATAAGCGGCTGATCGGGGATAACTATGTCAGTGTCGACCCGGTCGCGCCAGCCCTGCGGCGTGACTACCTGCATGCCATTGATGGGTGGAAGTTCAGCGCAGACATCTGCGCCTGATGCGACAAAATGTACGCCGTCAACGGAGCGGGCCGCCTCTGTATAGACGGAGCCTATCGTTGCGTGGGGAAGGGGGGATCTCGCAAAGGCAGCATGCAACATGTTTGGACGCTGGATATCTGCGACGAACTCACCTTTGCCCAACAGCAAGTTCTTATCTTCTCGGCGAGGCACGGATTGACCAATATAACCGCCCCGGTCGCGTCGTATATCTTCAGCCATCTTCGGTTTCCTCCCCGTATACCTGCTGGGCATACTCGGTCACCGCGTTGACGATGCCTTCATAACCTGTGCAACGGCAAAGCGCAGCCGACATACCGATCCGGATTTCGTCCTTCGTAAGTCTATCTCTGGAATTCACGAGGTCGATGGCGGTCATCAGCATACCGGGGGTACAAAACCCGCATTGTAGCGCCCGGTGTTCGGAAAACAGTTTTTGCAGTGGATGCATCTCACCGTTGGCCGCAAGGCCTTCGATGGTTTGTATTTCGACACCATCGACCTGAACGGCAAACATAAGGCAGGATCGCGCCGCCATACCGTCGACGATCACGGTACATGCGCCGCAGACGCCGTGTTCACAGCCCACATGGGTGCCAGTCAGGCGCAATTCGTCGCGCAGGAAATCAGCCAACAGCATCCGCGGTTCGGCTAGCCCGATATGTGCCGAACCGTTGACGGTGACAGTGACCTTTGTGCGCTCGGTCATCCACTGCTCCTTGCACGATCAGCGGATTTTTGTACTGCGCGTTTTGTCATTACACCAGCTAGTTTCCGGCGATATGCCGCAGTGGCATGTGTGTCACCGTCAGGGTCCACTTGGGCCGACGCCGCTTGAGCTGCTTGAGACAGGATATCGTCCGACAGCCCGCAGCCGCGGAGGATGGTTTCCGCTTCCGTCAGCCTGACAGGACCGGCCCCGACACCGCAAGCAGCTAGCCGAACTTCAGCGATACTATTGCCGGCTAGCGTCACTTGCGCCCCGACGCCTGTCAGTGCAAAGTCGCCGTGGCGCCGGGAAATCTCGACGAAAGCGGCGCCACTATTTGAAGGAGCTTTTGGTACCCGGATTTCGGTAAGAATCTCATCTACTTCGAGTGTTGTGGTAAGGACTCCGCAAAAAAAATCGGCTGCTGCGATGCGACGTTCGCCGCGCACTGAATGGGCCATCAACGTAGCATCGAGCGCTAGCATGGTCGCTGGATACTCCGCGGCCGGGTCCGCATTTGCGATACTACCACCGATGGTGCCGCGGCTGCGGATCGGCAAATGTGCGATATTGAGCGTCGCGTCATGGACCAGCGGGCAAGCGGTCCTGACGAGATCAGAATTTTCGACCTCGCGTTCACGGATCATTGCTCCAATCGCTAGAAAATCACCGTCGTCCCGGATATCAGAAAGCCCTGTTAATCGGTTAAGATCTATCAGTACTCCCGGTCGGGCGAGGCGGAAATTCATCATCGGCACTAGAGACTGACCACCTGCTAATACCCGGGCTTCGGGAGCATGTTCACTTAAAAGCTTAACAGCCTCCGACAGGGTTGTCGGCGCAAAGTAGTTGAATGGGCCAGGTTTCATTTTAGTTTACCGATTTGGCTTTTTACTTGTGTCTATTGGTGCATTTAATTTAGTTCTCGTCAAATTGGGGGCTGCGAATAAGCACGCGTCGGGCTATTCTTACAAAAGAAAGGGAGAATTTGATATGAGTGTTGCCAGACATCCGCGCCCACCCGAACTTGAGGGTGTAAAGAAAGAAGAGATAGTTGGTAAATATGTGGCCCGCTTCTCTGATCGACAGGCTGACTGGGAGGCGTTTGAGGATGCCAAGATCGAAGGTTGGAAACGGGCGCAACACCGCTTCATCGGTGCGGGCGGATCGGGAAAACACGATGAGCAAAACGTTATTCCGGCGAGGGCCCATACGCTGAGTATTATGTTTGTCGAGCCAGGTCAGGGAAATGCCCCCCACACCCACGAGGTTGAGGAGACATTTTTTGTGCTCAAAGGTCACCTTGACGCTTTCGTAGAAGACGATGATGGCACCCGCACCACTGTACGCCTCGGGCCATGGGACTGCATCAGCTGCCCACCAGGGGTAATCCACGGATATGATAATAACAGTCTGGAACCAGTGTGGTTTCAGGTTATGCTCGGCAAGGGGCGTCCGGAGGCTATGGGTTACACCGACGACGAATTGTATCAGCGTCGCGACGCTCATTTGAAGGAAGTTTCGAAGTAATTAGGTCCCCAAGTCCAATTTGTCTTTCTCTGTCGAGAGCAAGTAACGAGTTGTCAATCATATTGTCGGTGCAGAGTTTGGCTGGTGACAGCAACTGTCCAGTCTGTCACGTAGTATTCGCTTCAGATCATGGTTTTAGTCATGCAAGTTCGTCCTTCGCTCTTCTTGCCTTTCGAGCCAAGCCTTCCCGATAAACGATATAATATGATGCGCAGAAGATTACGCCTGCGCCGACCCAGGTCCAGATATCCGGTAGTTCCGAGAACATGATCCAGCCTATTGCAGTAGCGAAAATCATGCGTGAAAACTGAAAAGGTTGGACTACCCGGGCATCTGCTGCGGAAACCGATCGAGTGAAGCAGTACCCACCTACACTACTTACAACACCGATGCCGATGACCAGAGGCCATTGTTCCAGCGTTGGTGTCACCCAAAAAACTAAGGCCGGGATAAGCGCCAGCGGTAACATCAGTAAATTTGTCCACAGTGTGATGACCTCAGGGCTATCTTTTCCAGAAAGTAGTTTGATAGTGGTATTGGTGCCAGCGTATAGAAATGCCATCCCCAATGCCGCGGCCGATGCAAGGGTGATTTCGATTATTCCCGGACGCATAACGATCAAGGTGCCCACAAAACCGACCATGCATGCTATCCAGCTATGGCGGTCAGCCTTCTGCTTCAGGATCAGCACCGCAAGCACCATGGTGAATAGCGGGGTTGTGTACTGCAACGCATATACATCAGCGATCGGCATTTTGCTTAGTGCGAAAAACAACATCGTCATTGCGCTGTATGCAAATAAAACCCTCAAGACGTATATTCTGGTCTGTAATCGGTCCGGCCAAGTCAGCCCTTGACGGCGGACAATGGGGACAAGAACTATCAGCGCGATTAGGTTACGGAAGAATACTAACTCCATCGTAGGAATCTGGCCTGCCAGCTCGCGGACCATTCCGCCAGAAATAGAACTGATAAGAGTTGCCATGCACATCCAAAAGATGCCAGCGGCAGGGCCGATTCTAAGCACAGGAATCCTTTCGTTGAAACTATGGTCAGCGTAAGTGTAGCGGATGCGCCCAACCTGCGCGAACCAGCGTTTCTTCAAAGTATAGATTAATCCGAAAGCTTCGTGATTTCAGCACGTTGCTTGCGGTCGGCATTGAATTCGGGCATCTTAATTACCTGCTCATGTTTGGGATTTTGTCTGCATAATGGAGCAGGGGCCATTGGCATTCATAAATTGGGAACCGCTGTATTGGCGAAAAAAGATGTAGCCCTTCTGACGCTGCAATCTTTGGTCTGTTTGCCTGTAATGGTTTTTCTGACCAAAAGCACAGTGATCGTCCTTGCCGTCACGACAATCTGCGGGTTGCTCTACGTCAGGTCGTTTCCGCAATTCAGGCCGGTAAGTGCTTGGATGCTATTGATTACAACTGGTTTCGTTAGTGCGATATGGTCAATTACTCCGTATCAGTCACTCGAGCGGGCGGGGAAGTTCGGGATTTTTTTGGTTCTGCTTGCAGTGCTTATGTGCGTTGTCAGCCGGTGGACGCCTAAGGATCGACATCGTCTCTCTGAGCTAGGTCTCAAGGCATGGTGGGTTGCCTTGCTAATCGCGTTGCCACTGATATTTCTCGAAACTGAGGTAAAAACTTCGATAGCGCGAATATTTTCGCCAGACTGGGGAATTTATGTCCTTACCGAACAGGGAACTCATGTATTTAAGGTATGGAAGCCTATTTCCAACAATGGAGTGATAGTTCTGGTGGTCACCGCTTTTCCTTTGCTAGGGCATCTAATGACTTCCGGGAGGAGAAAGAGGTATCTCTTTCTGTCTCTTATCGGGTTGTTTGCCGCCTGTCTTGCCTCTGGGAGCAGCAGTGCTTTGCTGGGCCTTGTTTCTGGACTAGTGGTTTGGTTTTTCTATGATCGGTGCGCTCGAGTAACTAAAAAAGTGCTGATCATTATCCTTCCACTATCAATCCTTACGATGCCTATTCTTGTTCATCCGCTGGCCAAGAACCCCGAATCGATCGCGCGCAACGTACCCAATTTCCCCAATTCTTTCATTCACCGACTGCTAATTTGGGATTTCACACTTAAGCGTATCGCCGAGCGTCCTCTGCTTGGCTGGGGCCTGGATACGTCAAGGGCAATTCCCGGAGGTAAGGATCTTCGTCCCATTCATTTTGTGGTGCCCTGGTCCGATAAGCCCATCACCCATCCGGATCAGAACCTTCCGTTACATCCGCATAATGCCGTACTTCAGGTCTGGCTTGAACTTGGAGCGTTTGGTGCCTTTGTCGTGATGCTGGGAATCTGGAGTTTATTACGAACGCAGCTTGTATCTGCTAGAAGTGGACCCATGGCCGGTTACATCGTCTGCGCTATGGCGGTTTACTGCGTCGCATTCGGTTTGATGCAATCGTGGTGGCTTTCACTTCTTTTCCTTGCTTGGGCAGCGGGAAAAGCGGCTACGCCATCGGAGACACGATCGAAGATTGGTGATTAGAGTGAGCGCCAAAAGCCTATTCCATCGTTTTACAGAAGAAAATACCGGATGATCTTTGTCACCGCATAATCACTGACGTTAGATCCACGGTGAATGAGTTGGCGGTCAAGCGCATTACAAACGTCTCGAACGGGGCGGTTTCGGCTGTTAGTCGCCGGCTCATGCGCTTATATTTCGTGGGAGATGGTCGTATGGCAGCCTAGCATAATCGATTTTGTCCATAAGAACGGGTTGAGACAATAAACACTGGGAAGGTCATGTGTCATTCGAGCTTAGCGTGGCGCGGCCAACGTGGTATATGCTCGCTCAATATGAACGATAACCTCAAAGAAAAAGACAACGGCGGTCCTGTACGCGACTTCATCCGGGACCGTGTTAGCGCTGATCTGGCCAATGGCGCTGTCGATATCGTAACTACACGGTTTCCTCCGGAACCTAATGGCTATCTCCATATTGGTCATGCCAAGTCGATTTGCTTGAATTTCGGTATAGCCATGGAATTCGGGGGTTTCTGTAATCTACGATTTGACGATACGAACCCAGCTAAAGAGGATCAGGAATTCATCGACGCGATCCAGGCGGATATATCTTGGCTTAGTGTAGGGTGGAATGGAGAAGTCAAATACGCCTCGGATAACTTTGAGCAGCTTTATGCTTGGGCCGAACATCTTATCAGCGTAGAAAAGGCTTATGTTGATGACCTGAGCTCAGACGAAATTCGTGAATATCGCGGAACGTTAACAAAACCCGGCCAGAACAGCCCCTATCGAGGTCGCAGCGTCAATGAGAACCTCGATCTTTTTAGGCGCATGAGAGAGGGCGAATTCAAGGACGGCGCCCGGGTTCTAAGAGCGAAGATCGACATGCATTCGGGTAATTTCAACCTGAGGGACCCGGTTTTGTACCGTATAAGCCGGGCGCCACATCCTCGTACCGGCGATACTTGGTGCATTTATCCGACGTACGATTTTGCCCACGGTCAGACAGATGCAATCGAGGGCGTGACTCATTCACTATGCACTTTGGAATTTGAAGATCATCGACCACTTTACGAGTGGCTACTCGAAAATTTGCCCGTTCCGACATCTCCAAGGCAATACGAATACTCCCGCCTCAATATCACTCATACGGTTCTGTCCAAACGTCGGCTCACCCAGTTGGTGGAGGAAGGTCATGTGTCGGGCTGGGACGACCCTCGCATGCCGACACTCGCCGGACTGCGTCGTCGTGGAGTTCCGGCGGAGGCTATAAGAGACTTCATTTCTCGGCTGGCGATCTCCAAGAGTGACGGAATGGTTGAGGCCGCAATGCTCGAGCACTGCATTCGCGATAGATTGAATGATACCGCATTGCGGCGCATGGCGGTTTTACGCCCCTTAAAAGTAGTGATTGAAAACTATCCCGAAGGGAAGATTGAGGAATTAGAAGCTATCAATAATCCACGCGATTTAGCGGCCGGTACACGGTCTGTGACATTTAGTCGGGAACTCTATATTGAGCGCGATGATTTTATGGAGGACGCTCCGAGGAAGTATTTCCGTCTTAGTCCGGGACGAGAAGTTCGACTAAGATCGGCATATTTCATTACCTGCACCGACGTGGTCAAGGACGAAGCTGGAGAAATCATAGAGATACGTTGTAGTTATGACCCGGAGACTAAGGGTGGTAACGCGCCAGACGGGCGCAAAGTGAAGGGGACACTGCATTGGGTATCAGCATCTAATGCATTGGATGCCGAGGTGAGGCTATACAACCCGCTTTTCAGCAATGAAAATCCTAGTATGACGGATGATTTTCTATCATTTCTACGCCACGATTCGCTCGAAAATCTTACGGGATGCAAGCTGGAGCACGTGCTGTCGCAGGCAGATGTCGGCGACGTCATTCAATTCGAGCGATTAGGATATTTCTGCGCTGACCCTGAGGGTAAGTCTACAGTGCCGGTTTTCAACCGGACCGTTGGTCTGCGCGACTCTTTTGCGAAAGAGATAGCTAAAGGGTAAATTTTTTCAACCGCGTAGCGCACTTAGCTGATTGCCGTAACCTGAAGGGTCGACAGTCACGTCAACTAAGGTTGGGCCTTCCGTTTGAAACGCCTCCGCTAGCGCGAACTCCAGTGGGTCTTGTGCCCCTACTTTCCAGGCATTACATCCCAAACCTCGTGCAGTCACCGCAAAATCTACTTGAGGATACCTGACGCCAATAGGTGGGCGCTGCTGGCGCTGCTGCTTGATATCGATCAACGATAACGCAGCATCATTAAAAACTACTACGTTGAGTTCAACGCCTAGCCGGGCGGCGGTCGATAATTCCGCAAGAGACATCATCATCCCGCCGTCGCCGATGATCGCGATCGTAGGGCAGTTTGGTTCATTGAGGCTACTAGCTAGTGCCGCTGGCAATGCAAAACCCATAGTCGAGAGCCCATTGGACTTCAGTACATCATGGGGTTGGTTAGCTGGCCAGCGCGTCATTGCAGAAAACATGTGAGCTCCAGCATCTACGGTGAGACGCGCACCCCGCGGCGCGGCGCTAATAATAGCGTCTACGATTTCGTCTGGGGATCGCCCATTGGCGATATTGTTGGTGACGCCGTGACGAATTCGGATTTTATGTCCAGAGATGTCCTCGCCGGCCCATTCGGATCCACTGGATTGTTTAGCAAGAAAGTCTGCGAGCTCCGATATTGAGCCGGCTAGCTCAGGGTCCGGGTTGAACGGCCAAGAGAGACGTGGCGTTTCAGACAAGACGATCACAGGGACGTTGTGGTACCAATTACCGGGTATCATTTCCACAGGATCGACGCCGCAGAAAATTATAAGATCCGCTTCCGTTAGAACCGTGTTATCAAGTTTCGCGCCTGTGTAGAGACCAATGTTCTTTGGATCTGTATCCGGGAGCACACCCTTAGCCTTATATGTAGTAAGAACGGGTCCATTAAGGGATCTTGCAAGCCGGTTTGCTGACGCTGCCCGATGGGCAGCCCGACACTGGAGGCCAATAATCATAACGGGTCTTTTCGCAGCGGCGATCCGCCTACGCGCTGTCTCGATCGTCTCGGGGTCAATCTCAGGCAAGTTTGAAAAGTCGTTGGGGGTGGCGGGGAGGCTTTCGGCGCCGGCATCCTGCGCTGAAAGATCTATATGTACCGGCCCCGGTGGCTCCTCGGTAGCGAGATCGAAAAGCCGCTCAAAAGATGTTGCACCATTGGAAGGCATCAATCTTTGCTGCGCCTTTGATATCGGCGCGAATAAGGATTGCTGGTCGAAGATTTGATGCGGAGGTGAGGTAGCACTTTCATTGTGCGCATCCGTAAAAATAATGACCGGTGCCCGTTCCAGAGACGCATACGCCACCCCGTTAACAACACTAGCTGCGCCTGGACCAATACCGGTCAGTACGATACCGGGTATACCAGTTAGCTCGCCGGTTACGGCGGCCATTATCCCCGCGGATGCCTCGGTACGGCAAAGAATGAATTCTATGCCGAGATCAGCGGCTGCAGCGATCAGGTCGAGGCTTGATCCGCCGCCGGGTATGCCGAACATGCGCTTGACGCCTCGCGCTTGCATCGTTTCCGCTATCCTGACAGCAAGGGTCTTGGGAGATTCTTTATCCGCGTCAATGTTCATTTCACGCCAAGTTTACGGACATTAAGGAATACGTCGTTTGCTATAGTTTGCAAGTCAGACATGAAGGACACTGGACACCCTATTTCGTCGCTAGAGATACGCAAGAGGCACGTTACATTGTCAACCCGAACATCCAATACGGAGCCCCAAAAACAAACCTTAGCAACTACTCTAAGGCCTAGAAAGACAGAATCAGGAAATGACCATCTCCAAAAAGCGAGATATTGTACCTAGGTAGGCAAAATGGGACAATAATTCTCATTTAAGGCTAGAGTTATACGCTCCAAACTGGGACCTTAACGTAGGGAAAATTGCCAATATTGGTACCCGAATGAAAAATGAAGGCGCGATCATGATCTGGACTACAGAAAAAATTGCTGGATTAGTGGAACCCGACCGAGCGCACCGGATGGCCTACACGAATCCTGAAATTTTCGATCTTGAAATGGAAAGAATTTTCGAGCGAACCTGGATTTATGTAGGACATGAAAGCCAAGTAAAAAATCCTGGGGACTATTATCTTGCTCAGGTGGGTCGCCAGCCGGTGATCATGATCCGCGGTCAGGACAACGAGGTAAATGTCTTGTATAATCGATGTCCTCATCGCGGAGCGCAGCTATGTACAGCGCGTAAGGGTAATACGGGTAACCATTTTTATTGCTCTTATCATGCTTGGACTTTTCACCTTGATGGAAAGCTCGAGAGTATGCCGGCGAGAAGGGAATACGACGGTACCAATCTCGATTTTGATAATCCTGAATTCCATATATCTCGGTTGCCGCGCGCAGCTAATTATCGTGGTTTTTGGTTTGCTAGCCTTTCGAATGAAGGTTTAGACTTAAAAACTCACCTTGGTGAATCCACTGCCGCCTTTGATCAATTGATTGATCGGGCGCCAGGTAAGGAGACGGAAGTTGTTGGAGACTGCTTCCGCATGGTTCAGCAGTCGAACTGGAAAATCTTCCTCGAGAATCAGCTCGACGCCTCTCATCCCGGCGTTACCCATGAGTCTACTGGTAAGGCCGCGCAGCGTATAGAGGCCAAAAAACGCGATGAAGGTGAAGAAGTCCCTCTTGAATTGACCTTCCTCTCAGATTTCGCCCGGCTCGGCCACGACGGTTGGACAAAGTTCGGCACAGTAGGGTACCGCAACGGTCACAGTAGTCTCGAGGGCTATATGGGACTGAGGCCTGATGACCCGGATACCAACGAATATGTCCGGCGAATGTATGAGGCGTACGGAGAGGAAAAGACAGAAGAGATTCTTGGTATAAATATACACCATATGTTGGTCTATCCGTGCAATTCCGTTCAACCACCGTTGCAGCAGCTTCGCACAATCCGTCCTCTGGCCCACGACAAGACGCTTACAGAAATATGGCATTTCCGACTGAAAGACGCGCCGGAAGCAATATATCGCCGCTCTCTGGCCTATTATTACCTCGTAAATTCGCCTTCAACGCTGGTTAACGCGGACGATCTGTTTAACTGGTGGAAGTGCCAACACGGCTTAGATTCAAATGCTAGCGAATGGGTCAGTTTTCACCGCAAGGCAGGCCAGGATGAAGAACGTGACGGAATAGCCTACTCAGCGCCAGAAAGCATGAGCGAACTCCCACTACGTCATATGATGTATGCTTGGCGCGACTATATGACCGCCGATACTGGAGCAAAGTAATGACCGAGGCTTGCGAGATTTTGGCTGCGGCAGATAATGCTGCCGTCGCAGATGTAAGTGTCGAAACGCATCGTGCTGTTGAGCGGTTCCTCTATTGTCAGGCGGATATTTTGGACGAAA
Organism: Alphaproteobacteria bacterium UBA830; assembly: GCA_002295635.1. GTDB lineage: Bacteria > Pseudomonadota > Alphaproteobacteria > MPNO01 > UBA830 > UBA830. Next base: position 59,230 of record DBHK01000003.1, read on the forward strand.
AACGGACGGATGAATGGCTGGGACTATTTGCTGATAACGGTTACTACTGGATGCCCTCAGAGGAACATCAGATTGAGGGTGATGGCATGCCCAATATCTTCTGGGAAGATCATGATCTGATGCTGATGCGAATATCGCGGAATTCGCATCCGCGTGCCCATAGTCAGGCTCCACATAATCGCCTTAACCATGTAGTGTCGAATGTAGTGATCGAGAGCGAAAACGCCGATGGCGATATCATCGTGAGATCTCGTTTCCACTGCACGGAGTATTTCCGCTACCAAGTGCGCTCGTTCTCGGGGAAGTACCGGCATCTTCTGAAGAAAACATCAGATGGCTACCGCATCGCCTTGCAGCGGGTCGATCTTGTCAACCGCGAGGGACCTTACGACTATGTTTTGCAGTGGTGGCTTTAGGGTAACCTGACCGGCGACGGCCAAACCTATTTCAGTTCACGTTTTCATATTTATATAGGCCTTCAATCTCGTGCAGGTTTTCGGCGCGGGCGCGAAGTTCAATCACGTTGCGGTCCGGGTCACGGACGAACAGTGACACGTGACCGTCTTGTCCGAACATTACTGGTCCCTGGGTGATTCGAATATCGTTGTCTTTGAGTACTTGGATGGTATCTTCGATGGACGAAACGCGCAGTGCCAGATGGGTGATGCCAGCGTGTTTAGTCCTTGTATCCATCAGGATGTTACAACCATCGAGCTCATCTGCCGCGTTTACGACAAGATTGATTTCAACGCACTGTGAATTTCGAATGATAATGACTGGATCGAAATCAACGCAAGTCATAACCTCAAAACCAAGGAGTTCGTAGAAAGCGATCGCTCGCTCAGCGTTCTTTACCCGGATACCGGTATGATCGACGCATTCGACATTTATTTTGGAGGCCATCGTTCCAAATCCTCCGGGGTTTCTGCCAGAACGGGGTCAAAAGAAAATTAGGTTGGAATGTTGACAGGAGCAAGTGGAACTTCTCCGACTATAAGGTCGGCAGCGCGGTCCGCGAAGGCCATTGTCGGTGCGTTGATATTACCCCCTAGCATATCCGGGAAAATAGACGCATCGATTACCCGTAAATTCTCGGTTCCATGGACCCGCATTTCCGGGTCTACGACTGCCCATTCATCTGTATTGGCACCCATTTTGCATGTGCCGAGCGGATGATGGACTGTCCATGCCGTCCTTTTAATGAATTCATCAAAAGACTCGTCTGCTGGTTGGATTTCTGGCCCACGGAACTTATCCAGTGCCTTCTGACTGGCAATTTCCCTGACGATTTCGATGCCCTCGCGGAGCAGTTCCCGGTCTTCAGGTTCTGATAAAAATTTTTGATAGATAAGAGCATGATCGGCCGGGTTGCTGGACGCCAGTTTAAGTTCCCCCCGACTTTTCGGATGCAGTACGACGGGCCGGACCATGAAGGCATCTTTCGGTTTCGGTCTGTATCCGGGAAACCAAGGTTGCGATTCCGGCGGGATGAACCGCGCTAGCAATTGTAGATCGGGCTGGGGCAGGTCTTCTCTAGTCTTAATATATCCGGTTAACGGTCCAGGCATTTCAGTCGCGAATCCCTTACCAAGGAAATAAGCCTGTGCCATTGACAGAAGCAGGCGATCCCAACGTAGCCTACCTACGAACGGACCATCGCCGATACGTTCATACTCCACGCCGACAGATAGATGATCTTGGAGGTTTTGACCTACGCCTTTCAGGTCGACTGCGACACTGATTCCGTGTTCGTTTAAGTGATCTCCGTTCCCGATCCCGGAAAGCATTAGGAGTTGTGGGGAATTAATGACACCGCCGGAAATGATGACTTCTCGCTCTGAATAAACGGCGGTTAATGGGCCACCCTCGACGGCGGAATATTCGACGCCTGTAGCTTTGTTGCCTTCAAGCAATACTTTGTGAACAAGCTTTTTAGTTATTACGGTCAGGTTTGATCTTTTCATCGCGGGATAAAGGTACGCAACTGCTGAACTGCATCGTTTACCATTTCGGATGGTTGACTGAAGCGTACCTAGTCCCTCATTCTGCACACCGTTATAATCGGGCGTACGGGCATAACCGGCCTGTTCGCCTGCGTTCAGCCACGCTTCATGCAATGGATCAGGAAATTTATTTTCGATGGTGGACAGCGGACCACCTGTGCCTCGGAGGGGTAGGTCTCCTTTTTCCCAATCCTCGGCTTTGATGAAGTAAGGCAGTATGTCGGCGTAGGACCATCCAACACAGCCGTTCCGCGACCAGCGGTCATAGTCTTCGCGATGACAGCGAACATAGGCCATTGCGTTAATTGATGATGATCCGCCCAGAACCTTTCCGCGTGCGCATTCCACCTTGCGGTTGTCGAAGTTGGCTTCTTCTTCGGTGAAGTAGCCCCAGTCGTACAGACGTTCGAAAAGAATTTTTCCCCAGCCCAGCGGGACGCGGATGATCGGGTTGCGGTCACTTCCGCCGGCTTCGATCAGCAGGACCTGGGTATCGGGATTTTCAGTCAGCCGGTTGGCCAGCGTGCAGCCCGCTGATCCCGCGCCGATGATGATATAGTCGTATGTTTTCGCGTTGCTCATTTTTTATTCCTGCGAATTGATCTTGATAATATTGGATAGGATAGCACACGGTTTTCATGCCCCAATAGACCTCACGGCAAGATTAGTGAACCTCACTATCAAATAATCTAATCCAATGATTTGGTCCCGATTCGCTGTGACTCACATCTAGACCTACACAGGGCTATAATACCGTTGAGACTTTCTATGCGGAACAACCCAATGACCGAAACACCCATCGTGATCGTCGGAGGCGGGCCTGTCGGCTTAAATCTTGCCTTGGACTTGGCCTGGCGACAGGTGCCCTGCATGTTAGTTAATCAGGGGAAAACGACAGCAGATCATCCACAGGGTAACACCAATAATGCGCGAACAATGGAAATCTACCGACGGCTTGGTATCGCCGATAGAATTCGGGACGTGGGGCTGCCGATAGATCATTGCGGCGACGCGATTTTCGTCACGCGGATAAATGCTCATGAAATTGGACGTATCAAAATACCCAGCGTCCGAGATCGTCTGAAACCGGGGTCCATCGATCTGGAACTTGGCCCCGAGCCTCTGCAACGTGCCTCTCAGATGTTCGTAGAAAGGGTACTGAAAGAAGAGCTTGATACCAAGGCTACCGTGGATATGCGGTTTGGCTGGAAAATGATTTCGTTCGAACCTTCAGACGAGGCGGTTATTGTCGAAATCCAGAATATTGATACTGGCAAAATTGAGACCGTCTCCTGCGGATATCTGGTGGGTTGCGACGGCGGTCGCAGCACAGTCCGACGCAGCCTCGGTATTGAATACGTCGGTAAGTCAGGCGAAGAAGTCGATTTCATGATGGGCCAGATGCTGTCGGTCTATTTTCACGCTCCCGCACTTTACGACGTAATGAAGACCGATGCGCCATGGCAATTTCATTCAATGAATCCCCAAGGCCGAGCCTCAATTGTTGCGTTGGACGGGAAAGGACATTTTCTTACCTGGGCTAAGCTGGAACCGGGACAAGACGCCTATTCGATAGATCCTCGCCCCTATATCTGGCGCGTGGTCGGGGAAGAAATACCGGTAAATATACTTTCGTCTAAACCGTGGCAGGCAGGTTTGTCATTGGTTGCCAATGAATATCAGCGGGGTCGTGTGATCCTAGCAGGCGATTCTGTGCATCTGTTCACACCCACCGGCGGGTTCGGAATGAATACTGGCGTCGGCGATGCCGAAAATCTTGGCTGGAAGCTGGAAGCATGGAATAGCGGCTGGGCGGGTGATCGTCTGATCGGTACCTACGAGTGCGAGCGCCGCCCGGTAGCTATCCGCAACCTCGCTCAGTCCTATGCATTGGCGCAAGATAAGTCTGCACTTTCGGTTCCTCCCGCAATTGAGGACGAAACACCCGAAGGTGAGGCGTTAAGGGCAGATCTCGGTATTCGCACCGAAAAGACCCTGGCGGAAGAGTACTATTGTATGGGTATCCAACTCGGCGCGCGATATGACGGTTCCCCTTTAATATGTGCCGAGCATGGTGATGTTCCGGTAAGCGATCCCTTCACTTATATTCCAACTGCGTGGCCTGGGGGTCGCGCACCACATTGTTGGCTGGCAGACGGCACAGCGCTGTTCGACCATTTCGGCAAGGGGTTCACCCTACTTCGCCTCGGGAGTTCCATAGCTGATACATCGGCTCTAGAGCGGGTAGCTGAAGAAAAAGGCGTGCCGCTAAGCATTTTCTCGGTCGACAACCCACAGATCCGCGCCCTGTATGAAGCAGATCTGGCGCTTATACGGCCGGACCAATACGTGGCATGGCGCGGAGAGGCAGTGCCGGATAACCCGTCGGCTTTGATTGATTGTGTGAGGGGTGCCTGACCCTCGGCGCACCGTTTGTTACTCATTTCCCGATTTGATTATCTCAACCTTTTTCTTATACCCTTCCATCTCCGGACCAGCCCTGTATTCTAACAGTACTTTGGGTAACATCGAATTTAGATGAGGGACTATAGGCGATGCCCATAGAAGTAGATTGGTGCAAATACGACGTTGTTGTCGTAGGGTCCGGCGGCGCGGGCAGCCACGCGGCACAGGCCGCTGCGGCTAATGGTGCGCGTGTACTGGTGGTTTCTAAAGATCCTATCGGATGTTCGGATACCAAGATTTCCGAGGGTATCGCGACAGTTCGAGAATCTGGGTCAGACGATGATTCGGAGGAAACGCTGTCGGAGAATCTAAAAATAGCGGGTGGCGATCTGCCGGTTAATGCGATTACGAACGCATTCGCTGCTGATAGCAAGGGCGCATATGATACCTACAGAGTACAGGGATTGCGTCCAGACATTAATACTTCCCGCAATACGCCCAAACCCTTGCCGCTTCCAATGGGTGGCCATACTCGGCGGCGTTCCGTCGGTCACCGTAACAGCGGTATCGCATTCGGCCATGCAAACTGGAATGCCGTTGTCCAAGGGGACCGCATCGATTACATCGAAGATAGCTGGTTTCTTGATCTTGTGACGGATGACGGAGAAGGCGGCGCACCCAGATCTGTGGTCGGTGGAATCATTTATCACGCTGCACTTGGTAAGTTGATCGCCGTTAAAACATCTTCCGTAATAATTGCCTCAGGAGGTTTATCGACCCTTTATTTTCCAAAAACCGACACAATGCGCGGTAATACGGGTGATTCCTATGCAATAGCTGTGCGTGCTGGTGCCGATCTAGTTGATATGGAGCAGGTTCAGTTTCTACCGTTCTGCCTGGCGTCGCCTCCTTCTTTCGAGGGCCTTTTGGTCGGTGAGCCTGTGACGGCGAGTTATCTCGGAGTCCTGCGCGATAAATATGGCAAAGTCATTTTGGACAGTGTTTTTTTGCGGACTCGAGCGGAGTGCTCATCGGCGATTATGCGAGCGGTCGAAGATGGCCGCGGAAGCCCCAATGGCGGAGCTTATCTGGATATGACGGCGAATAAACGACCACCGCGATCGGGTCCCTATTTCATGCGATTTGTCGAATCCGCATTACCGTCGGCTTACAAGGTTGCGCGGCAGGCGATGAGTAAGGCAGCCGGCAACTGTGAAGTACCCTGGGAGGTACGCCCTAGTGCCCACTATATGATGGGAGGTATTCGTGCCAACGAACACGGTGCTTCGGTTTCCGGGGCGGGTGATGGATTTGCTGATAGTGGCGTCGCTGGGTTGTTTACGGCAGGCCAGGCAATGGGCGGTGTCTTCGGCGCTAATCGTTTAGGTTCCACTTCGTTGACCGAAGGAGCGGTGTTTGGCCGGCGAGCCGGAGAAGCTGCAGCAAACCGTGCGAGAAAAACCGCCTCGCTACAAAGCCAAAACGATGCGTTTTCTTCGCTAATTGAAAGTTTTCGAAAAAGGTTTGGACAAAAGGGGGGCTGTGCAGCTGCTACCCTCAAGCTCGAACTTCAGAGAGCAGCCTGGATTAATATAGGGCCAATTCGGACCGCTGATCGGATAAATGAAATGGAACGCGTTCTTTCCGATCTTGAGGTGAAACTCGAGGATGTAGCTATTCCGGAATACACGGAGTGGAACCAAGCCTTTATCGAGTTTGAAGAATTACGCAATTTGATCTTTTGTGCGCGGGGTATTTCTCTTGCAGCCCGGGAACGGGATGGCAGCTTGGGAGGACATGTGCGGTTGGATCGTAAACAGATTTCGTCTTTTTCTCACCCGTATTCCACAGTTGTGTCGAAAAATCCGGAGGGAAGTTGGCAGGTGCGACGCGTTGACCGGGATCGAACGCCACTGCGACAGATTATAGCTTTCAAGTACCACGATGCGAAACGCAAGGCTGGGGTCAAGTGGCTACGTATTCTTCCTGCCGGTATGCAGGACCGGGCGTTGGAAAAGAAATATCTTGCCGTTATGGGCGCCGACGGGGCGACAAAAGAAGTGATGCCCGGTGGTAGAGCCGCCGCCGTCGGAGAGGGAACGGAGGCATGAGGGTCGATATTGTAACCCGTCGCGATGGAGAGGAGGTCGTTGTCGAGTACGATTACGCTCCGCGCGAGGAAGACGAAAGACCCATGGTTCTGGATGTTCTGCTACAGGCGCAGGCTACAGAAATGCCTGACCTTGCCTTCAGGTACGGGTGCCGCGCCCGGAATTGCGGTGTCTGTACAGTCGATATCAATGATCGTCCGCGGATCGCCTGTCGCGCTCGTATCAAGGAAGGTGATCGGGTAAGCCCAATGGCGTCCCTTCCCGCATTGAGCGATCTAGTGGTACGCCGCGACGGGGTCGCGAGACAAATGCGCGGCCGCTTAGCGACGGTAAGGCAGGGTAACGATCTCAACGTTAATGCACCCACAGATTATCACGCCCTGACGGGTTGTATCGAATGTTATGCTTGCTTGCATGAATGCCCGATGCACGCGCGCAATTTTGGCGGCGGGCTACCTGCTAATCAATCTGTCGAGGAGCAGCCTGACCCAGGGGCGGGATATCCTTTCGGAAATCCCTTCACTTTGCTAAAGCTTCAGCGTATTCGTCTCGACCCCCTTACGTCGGAAGCTGGAAAAACTCGAGCCCTAGAAAACGCCATTGATCTGGGGCTTGACGCCTGCGTCGGCTGCAAGGGTTGCAAATGCGGCGTAGGTATCGACCTAATGGGTATAGTCGTAAGGCCGTTGCTGGAGACAGGCCGGGACCAAATATGTCGAAAAGACTAGGTCAGTAGTCTAATCACCATCGCCAGCGATTGCCCGACGATCTGTTATTTCATCAAAAATGATCGGCCTCCTAAGGCTATGACTATGAGTAATTAGGGCGTTCAGGTGATTTTAATTTTGAAATTCCACGATCGACCAGACTCGAAGTTGCGTCGGGAGGCGGTTGGCAGCGTTCGAGGGCTCTATTACTTAATTATCACTGGATTTCACGTTTTTTACTGCTATTGACCGATCGCGGCGTTTACAGCGGGCATAACCTTTTCAGCCATTAGTTCCATTGATCTTTTCCCTAACTTTTTGTCTTCCCAGTCCTTGCCCGCGTATAGAAGTGTACCGAAATCACCTGTTACTTCCCGAAAAGCGAGAATCTGGTCAACGACGCTATTCACATCGCCGGCTATGACTATATTGTCCAAAATGTAATCAAGACTTAGGTCCTTATCAGGGAAATTTCGTTTTGGCTTAAAAACGGCGTGTCGATTCCCCTTTTTGAGTTTGGTGTATAGTTGCTTGTAATAGAAGCGATAGGGGCTTCGCAGGTTGTTTCTGCCATAATCAAGCGCTGTATTATGGTCATCGTGTACGAAAATTGATCGTGCAACTCGCCAGTCTTGGGAATCGGCTTCGCGGCCCACGTCTTTGCAACCCTGCTGGTAGTTATTCCAATGGGTTTTTACCCATTTTTCGAGAAGGAAATTTGCAGAAATAGGCAGAAAACCTTTCTTACCCATTTTAATCACTCCTTTTGAAAAGGGTGCCACCACAGTACAGACGATCGGGGGATGCGGTTTTTGGTAGGGTTTGGCGATGGGACCTAACCCAATTTCCGGCATTATTGTATTCTGTGTCGAAATCGTCCAATGCTTGCCCCTGAGGTTGTAGGGTGGGTCGCCTTTCCAAATATTAAGAATGTGGGTGATCGACTCGGCAAACATCTCGTTACGGTCCATGCCCCGAATATCAAGCGCCTCCGCATCCGACTCTAGGGCACCCGGACTTATCCCGAAGATGAACCGGCCTTTGAGCATGTGATCCATCATGGCTGCCTGCGCCGCAACTAGCACGGGATGAGTATGCGAGAGATTCGTCGTACCTGTACCCAGCTTGATCTGTTTTGTGTCGGTGATCAGGCTAGCTAAGAATAGCATTGAATTAGTTATGCTTTCTGAAGCGTCGGTCAGGTGCTCGCCCACGTAAGCCTCGGAGTAGCCCATCCTATCTGCTAGAATGATGGCTTCTCGGTCTTCTTGTAGACATTCCGTATAATTTCGGTCCAGTCGATGTACCGGCATGGTAAAGAACCCGATTTTCACGATGCTACTCCTGGATGCGCGCGAGGTTTTCTATCCAACAGAATTTATAATTAATCACGCTGAACATAGTTCTTTTCTGAGGCCACCAGGCGGTCAACAAAACTAGTGTACGCAGCCATATCAAATTTTCGATTCAGACCTCTAGCATTCATGTAGCGAATCTTTCCGAACACTGGTCGTTCTGTCCAGGCACGGTCATGCAGGCCATAGCACCATGCAACGTTGGCATATGAATTGGGGTCGCGCCCGTCTAAAAAATATTTGTTATTCAAATTAAGAGTTGTTTCAAAAGCTTGTTGCGGCGTCGGTGACCATTCAAGGATTTTCTTGGCCCAATACATGCGCATGTAATTTTGCATGAAACCTGTATGAATCATCTCGCGCATAGCATCATTCCAGTGCGGATCATGCGTTTCGCAGGCTTCGAGTTCGACAATGGAATATAAATATTCCCGTTTGTCGCCAGCGTGTTCCTCTAACGTTTTTCTCGCCCAGACCGGCAGGGAACCATATATTCCGAAATTTGGTTGGAACGTGACGTAATTAATGGCGAGTTCGCGTCGTATGATGAGTTCCTCTATGAACGAATCTCGGTCGCCGGGTGTCCCTATTTCAGTGCCGCGTACCGCAAGCCCAAGTTGCACCGGCGAGATGTGCCCGAAATGTAGGTACGGGCTAAGAAACGAAGTCTGCGCTGCCGAGGGCTCATTGCGCCCTTCAGCATAGTCTTCGAGAATATTATTCAAAAAATGATTAAGTCTTTTATGAGCTTCGTTCTCCCCCCCTTTAAACCGCTTCACGGGGGCGACTGACCAATCTATATCAAGAGCTGATAGCGTAGCATCAGGATTGAAAATATCGAAATCACTTCCCAAAGATATATTATCTGCCGAAATTTTCGGTTGAGTTTCCTCCAGCGGCAAAAGATATTGGTCTAAAACACGGTGGATTTTCGGCCGAATAGTTCTCGCGGCGTATTCCGATTTGTCTGAAGTTACGTCGACAGGCACGACGACTTCCGTTTCAACCTGAATTACAGAGCAGCCGGCTTCCTGCGCAAGTCTATTCCGCCAACCTATCTGCAGTGGTAAATAGCTACGATCACAGAAAACGACGGTAGCATCTTGGGAAATATCCAATGCGACATCAACCGGCTGTCCGTGCCGGACAATGAAAACAACGCCGCGAGCGGCGAGGTTTTTTGCCACATCCGCGAGGCCGTCCAGCATGAAGGCATAATGTCGAGCGTTAGATTCCGGATAACAATCTGTAAGGGCGAAACAAACAAGTATAGGCAACCCATTTTCGTTAGCAGTCTGAATTGCTAACTCTAACGCGGGGTTTCCCCTACTCCGTTGTGCCTCCTGCATCCAGTACAAAACAAATGACCCAGCAGCACGGGATCGAAGGGTGTTCAACTTTTTTATTCGAGTACTTTGAACCACCACCCACCTCGTAAAGATTATGTATGTGTCTGAGCATCGGATCACAGATTTCTATTGAAGGCAAAATATCACTCTGAGGCCCGGGTGATTATCTTCGAGATATACAGATCCTTCGTGCAAATGTGCGACCGCTTCGACCAAGCTGAGACCGAGACCAGTGCCTGGCGTCGATCTTGCCGTTTCCAATCGATAGAATCGGTTAAAAACATCTTTGTGCGCGTTATATGGGATCCCGGGCCCGGTATCCGATACCGATATTGTTCTGTCCGCTGCATGGACCGTAATCGCGCTCTCTGGTGATGAGTACTTAATCGCGTTATCGGCGAGATTCGCGATAGCTTGGAACAGTAGATCGCGATCCCCAAACACCTCAGCGGCGGCATCGCAACGCATGTTAAATATTTGGCTTTTTTCTGCCGCAACTGGTTCGTAGAGGTCGGCGACATCGGTTACCAGTTCCTTCAGATCGACCTTCGCGAAGTTTTCGCGCCGGCCCCCGGCTTCAATTTGGGATATACGTAAAAGCGCGTTAAAAATGGACAGGAGGCTATCAGCCTCCTCAATAGCTTTCTCTATGCGGGCTGTCTGACTCGTATCATTCAAACCTGAATCTTTTATTCCTTCGAGGGTCTGGCGCAAGCGCGTTAGCGGGGTGCGAAGATCATGTGCGATGTTGTCTGAAACGTGCCGAAGACCTTCCATTAAAGACTGATTGCGATCAAGCATTTCGTTAAGCTGGGCTGAAAGGCGGTCAAACTCATCGTCAGTGCCACGTGTCGGTATGCGGCGATCCAGTGCGCCTTGAGAAATTTCCCGACTAGTCTGGTTTATGGACTCTATCCTGCGGGCAGTAGTGCGGCTCATCGCGATACCTCCGGCCAGTGCCAGTGCGATTGTGATAGCTATACCCCAAATGATGGTATTGATTACCAGATCACGGGTACGTACCAGCACGTGGACTTCGCGTCCGACCAGAAGGTTGAGGCCACCCTGTAAAACGAAAGAGCGTGCACGGGCGAGAGACAACTCCCCGTGCGAAGAATCTCTATCTTGGAGTTCGAATTCAATCCAGCCGCGGGAATCGGGAGTAGCTGTTGGCCAATTGCTGAGATTTCCGACCATCCTTCGTCTTAGCCGATCGGTCAGCAGGTATACCGTTCTTCCGCCTTGGTCTTTTCGGACACGTTCGGAAATAATTGCCGCGACGCCCGGAGTACCAAGTCGTTCATATTGTTCTGCTAGGCCCTTGATATCGGCGTTTATCGTTTCGTCAACCTGCTCCGAGAGCGTGCCAGCGATCGCCCAGTAAAGAAAACCCAGTAAAATTGCCGCCGAACCACCAAACAGTATTATATAGATCAGCATTAAGCGAAACGATGCACTTCGGAGAAGCAGTGGCAGGTTCATGGTTGTGAAGTACGGAGAGTATAGCCGGCGCCGCGGACAGTATGAATTAATTGCGTTTCAAATTCTTTATCGATCTTCTGTCGTAATCGGCTGATATGTACATCGATTACATTAGTCTGTGGATCAAAGTAATAATCCCAGACATGTTCGAGTAGCATGGTTCTCGTGACTACATTTCCGGAATTACGCATCAAGTATTCCAGTAGCCGGAATTCTCGGGGTTGCAAGGTAATTTCCTTGCCATCTCGTTTGACGGAGCGGGCCAAAAGATCCATTTCTAAGTCGCCTAACGCTAGCCGGGGATCTGTTCCGTGACTGGTATTCGCCACACGGCGGGTCAGTGCTTCTAAACGAGCAATCAATTCTGATGCCGCGAACGGCTTTGTTAAGTAATCGTCGCCACCTGCTTTTAGGCCCTTTACTCGGTCGCTAACCTCACCCAAAGCGCTGAGCAAAAGTGCGGGTGTAAAGTCGTCAGACGCGCGCAGGGTGCGGATAATAGATAATCCGTCAGGTGCTGGTAACATTCGGTCAACGACCAAAACATCGAAATCCTCGGTCGTAGCAAGGAAGAGGCCCTGCTTTCCCGTAACAGCAAGGGTCGCATTATGGCCGGCTTCCTCCAGTGCTTTGATGATGTATGACGCTACGTCCTCATCATCCTCTATTACGAGTATACGCATTTTGGGAACCTCTATTTTTCTATCAAATATGTATGGGTGCCTGCCGGTTCAGCGCAAATTAATCTTTCGTAATATTGAAGGACGGGGTCTGTGATAAGTGCAGACCCTTCCTTACTCAAAACAGAATGTCTAATATGAAATAGGATTGTCAGAAGCGCAGTATAGTCCGGTCTGCCAACATTTGCGCACTCCAGTTTGCGCTGGATCAATTAGATTGATATTTGCCTCTAATCTATTCTACTTCAAGAAATCGGTTTCTGGACAGGTTTTGCAGCTTACATATTTCGATCCTGAAGTTCTTCCGACTGCTCTTGCCAGTTTCGCAGCGCGTCTCAAGCCGGTTTCAACTCCCGCTGCAGCTTTCAAGAGAATAGCGGAGACCACTGTAGATCGGGTGTTATTCTCAAGCCTAGAGACTCATCGTCGGGATGCGTTGGCACTGGTACGATATGTCGGTATGCCCGAAATAGACGAGCCGCCCCTTAAAGCGTTTAGCTGGGACGGAACGGCCGTTCGTACCGGTAGCGCGGCAAGCGTGCTTATTCACGAGGTAGCTCACTGGCTAGTCGCATCGCCCGAGCGGCGAGCTCTACCGGATTTCGGTCTTGGACCGGGGCCTGAAACTGGTAGAACTGAACTAGCGGAAGCCGCACGTTGCGTTGGAGATGATAAAAGAGAGGAAGAGGAATTACTAGCGTCTCTTCTGGGTATTTTACTCGAGGCTTCCCTCGGCCAACCGGCAATTAGCGCGTTCATTGAACAGAACTGGCTGGAGGCCTGGGACCGTCCCGCTGCTGCTAATCAGTTCCTGATAACAGTTGAGAAACTCTTGACCCGCGGATTAATTGACGCCTCTGGGTTACCCGTTTTACTTCAGGACGGTAGTGTCGCGACTGCCGCGATTTCGATAAGGAATTCCGGCCACGCAAGTGCACTGACTTCGACAATTGCAGATGCTGGGCCTTCGCTGGGGAAGTAGCTTTCTCGGATATCCGAGACTGAATCGAAGGCGTCTATATCGCAGACGTATACCGTCACCTGTACGATATCCGACATGGTGCCTCCATTGGCGTCGAGGATGGCACTTATGTTTTCTAAAACCTGAGTGGTTTGAGTTCGGATATTACCTTCACCGACTAGCTTACCTCCGGCGTCAAGTGACACTTGCCCGGCGATAAACAACATTGGTCCGGCCTCTACCCGAACGCTATTAGAATAATGGGGTTTTAGGGCTGGAGAGACAGACGTTGGGGTGTTGCCCACAGATTTATTATTCATATAATTCAACCTTATTGTTGAATGAAACTTTATCATTCGAGGAAACGGAGTATACTACTTAAAAAAAAGTTTCGGGATAAAATGGATGTTCCTCAAGAATTGCTGGTACGTGGCCGCTTGGTCGAAGGATGTTAGCCGGGAACTTCTCGGTCGGATTCTACTTAACGAAACCGTGGTGCTCTACCGCAGAAAAGACGGGTCGCCGGTCGCGCTCGAAAACCGCTGTCCTCACCGAAACCTTCCTCTTTCTGAAGGTAACCTGATCGACGATGAAATCGAATGCGGCTATCATGGCATGGTTTTCAACAACGATGGCGTCTGCACTCATCTCCCAGGATCTGAAGAACCTCCAGTTTGGGCGACCGTGAAGCGGTACCCCATTGCGGAGCGTAACGGTTGGGTATTCTATTGGCCGGGGGACCCAAGCCTCGCCGACGAAGATTTGCTGCCTGACTACCATAAATATAACGAGGATGAAGACTGGATCCGGGCCCAGGGGCAGACCCATGTAAAGGCAGGTTACAGACTAGTGTTAGATAATTTGCTGGATCTTTCGCACTTAACTTTTGTGCATGGCTCAACGACGGGTAATCGTGCAGTGGCAGAATCCGCCGACTTAACCACTGATCTAGAGGGTAATAATGTCCGCGTCACCCGCTGGATGGAGGATATAGAGCCCGCGTTGGCGTTTCGCGAATATGGGAAATATGAAAACAATATCGATCGCTGGCAGATGAGCCAATTTATCCCTCCCGCTTACATTAATATTAACAATGGTTCGGTCGATACCGGAGTCGGTGCAGACCAAGAGACACGCAACAACGACCAAGGGAAGTGGGGTTTTGTGGTCTACCACGCGATGACGCCAGAAACCGATACAACAACACATCAATTCTGGACCGTCGCTGGACATAAGGACAAGGTTCCACAGGATATGCGAGAGCTGTTCGTCGAGCAGATGCATGGGGTGCTAAAGGAAGACCTCGACATCTATGAAGCGCAGCAGCGCGCTATCGACTTAGATCCAGAATCTCTTAATCGCGATGCCAACCCGCGTGGCACAATTCCTGCTGACCAAGGATTGCTCTCTATGCGAAGAGTGATCCGTAGGATGTATGGAAACGAACAGAAGGCGATCTAAGTGGTCGAGTAAACTATATGCGCGGTCGGTATAAACAACCCCGAGAGACTATATCTATCAGAAAATATGTCTCAATTTCATTATTAGACGACTGGCGGATGGGCAGGAAGAACCAATCTTACTGGGCACTTGGAGCTCGACTGAAGGGTCTAAAAGGCAGATGACCATTACGATTCAATCGCCACCCTGGCGAGTCGGGGTAGATGTCGGCGGAACATTTACCGATTTAGTGATTGCTGACAGCGAGGGCCGGACAGAAGTCTTCAAAGTACCATCCGTGCCGGCAGATCCGGGCGAAGGTGTGATCAACGCTCTAGATGCAGCATGTGTTGCACTAGACCAGACGACCAAAAAATTTCTCGGCGACTGTCAGTTCTTTCTGCACGGCTCGACTGTGGCCACCAACACTCTTCTTGAAGGCAAGGGTGCTAAGGTCGGATTGCTGACCACTAGAGGTTTCCGAGACAGCCTTGAAGCGCGCCGAGGCTTGCGTAAAGACCCTTGGGATCACCGGACACCTTATCCGCCGGTATTAGTTCCACGTTATTTGCGCCAGCCGGTTGGGGGGAGAATCAATTCTAAAGGAGAAGAAATAGAACCTATCAACTTTGGTGACGTCCGCGAAGCATGCCGGATATTTCGCGACGAGGGTGTCGAGTCCATTGCTGTCTGCCTACTTAATAGTTTTGCTAATAGTTCCCATGAAAACGCGGTAGTGGACCTGTTACGGGAAGAAAGTGGGTGCGATTGGATTTCAGTTTCCTCCGATATCGTCCCGATTATGGGCGAGTACGAAAGAACTTCTACGACGGCGGTTAACGCATACGTAATGCCCAGAGTTGCTTCTTATTTGACGGCACTACAGAAAAAATTGATCGATATGGGTTTGCAGGCAAAACTTTTAATGTTGCAATCTAACGGAGGTGCCGCGTCTCTGGATCAGCTAATCCGCCAGCCGGTCAACTTGTTATTGTCGGGACCCTCGGCAGGTGTAGGAGCGATGCATCATTTGGCCGATGGGATCGGCGAAAATAATTTGGTTAGCATGGAAATTGGCGGGACCAGTTGCGATGTTATGCTGATGCACGAAGGCCGCGTTGCTATCACAGACTCTCTATCCGTAAACGAATACGATCTGGTTACTCCGTCGGTCGATATCCATACGGTCGGTGCAGGCGGCGGTACTATCTCAGGGCTTGATAGTGCCGGACTAATGTATGCCGGCCCGGAAGGGGCTGGGGCGCGGCCTGGCCCGGCCGCCTACGGCCACGGCGGCACCCGCCCAACGGTTACTGATGCCCACCTAGTGCTTGGAAGAATGCGTCCTGGCCCTTATGCAGGCGGATCCGTGTCACTAAATATGTCGCTCGCTGAGAAGGCACTTGATACAGAGATCGCGGATCCCGCCGGTATCTCGCGGATAGATGCTGCTGCCGGCTTGATCCGTATCGTTGAACAGAATCTGCTACACGCGGTCGAACGGATCAGTATTCAGCGCGGTTATAACCCGGGCCGTTTTATGCTGATCGCGTGCGGAGGCGCTGGCCCGATGCACGGCGCGTCCGTGGGGCGCAAGCTGGGTGCCCGGGCCGTTTATGTTCCACGTCAGGCGGGTGCGTTCTGTGCAATCGGTATGCAGCATGCCAATGTGCGAAGGGATTTCGTCCACGTCGTTATGCAGGAACTTAACAATGAGGTAACCGACGCGATTTCGAAGGGTTATAAAAGGTTAGAAACCCAAGCTCTAGAAGCACTGAACAAAGAAGGTTTTGAAAAACAAGATACAGAATTCGACTACGAGCTAGACCTACACTACGAAGGCCAGCAATGGGATGTTCGTGTCGTGCTCGATCCAGATGCCACCCCAGAAGATATACGGGTTGCGTTCGAAGTCGAATACGACCGTCAATTCGGCCACACTAACCCCGATAGCCGTATCAATATTGCAAAGTTACGGGTGGTTGGTATCGGTAAGTTACCGGCGTTGGAGGATCTTAAGTTTGATCCGGTCTATGAAGCGGCGATACCTATCGAGACCCGTCCCGTCTACTCCGAATCCGCTGGTGAATTCCTTGACACACCGATTTATCGCGGTGCAGATCTTTATCATGGACATAGTTTTTTTGGCCCAGCCATTATTGAAGAGGCAACCACAACAATCCTTGTTGGACCCGGAGACTCTGTAAAAGTAGATCAGCTAAATAATTATCTAGTTACCTTCGAGACGGATGGCTGAGCTTATGGGTGCTGAATCTAAGATTAAGAAACTTGATCCCGTCATACTGGCGCTTACCCAAAATCGCCTGGATCATATCTCTCATCAGATGGGGTGGGTGATGGTGCGCACTGCCCGTAGCCCCATCTTCAGCCAGGCACATGAT
This sequence comes from Alphaproteobacteria bacterium UBA830, assembly GCA_002295635.1. Lineage (GTDB taxonomy): Bacteria > Pseudomonadota > Alphaproteobacteria > MPNO01 > UBA830 > UBA830. The sequence continues at coordinate 76,126 of DBHK01000003.1, forward strand.
TTTTCATGCTTTATTGCGGGACCGACAGGAGAGGTTGTGAGCCAGGCTGACGGAATTCCGATACATACCGGTAGTGGCGGATTTGGAGTTCGAGCGATCTTACGTGATTTTGGCGAAGAATTAGCCGAAGGTGACGTATACCTGCTTAATGATCCGTGGGAAGCGGGTGGCAACCATTTGCCGGATTGGGTTATCGCGCGGCCCATCTTCGTCGATGGACAGATGGTTGGGCTAACCTGCAATCGTGCACATCAGTCCGATATCGGTGGCGGGGCTGCAGGTGCCTATAACCCCGCTGCAACTGACGCTTGGTCGGAGGGGGTGCGGTTGCCTGTGCTGAAGCTAGTTGAAGCCGGGAAGACTCGGCAAGACCTCTGGAAACTGCTGATGTTAAATACACGCACGCCTCATCTACAGGATGGAGATTTGCGAGCGATGCTCGGATCTACTCGGATTGGTATGGAGCGTGTCGCAGCTTTGGTGGAAGAACTGGGCGTTGAAACCGCAATGGATTACTTCACCGGCGTATTGGAACATGCTGACCGATCGGTACGCTCTGAAATCGCCAAGCTACCTGATGGTATCTACGAGGCCGAAGACCGATCCGACAACGATTGCTTCGAAATCCGTGACGTAACTGTCCGAGTCAGGCTGACGATTAAAGGCGATCACATGACCGTCGACTTCAGTGGGACCGATGATCAAATTCTTGGTTTTAAGAATTCTTCTTTAGGAAACACTTACTCAGCTATTTTTACAGCCCTCGCATCTTTTCTGGACCCGAATCTTCCCCACAACGAAGGAGCATTCCGCTGCGTTGATGTCATCGCGCCGATAGGGACGATCGTAAATGCTAATGAGGGTGCGCCGACAACAATGTGCACGGTATTTTTTGCACACGAGATTATTCATGCTGTTTGGAAAGCTCTAGCTCAAGCTGACCCGGAGCGCGGCTGTGCAGGTTGGGCAAAGAATGTATTCGGAATTTCTGTTGGGAAAGAGAAAAGCGGCCGGCCATTTGTGTTCTACCATGGCGCAGCGGCCGCCGGATCGGGAGCAGTCGAGGGGCGAGACGGCTTTAACCAAATCGGCCATGTTTGCACTCTCGGTGGGCTGACCATGCCAAACGTCGAAGTTTACGAGCAGCTATACCCGGTTATATTTCGGCGTCAGGAATTCCGCATTGACGCAGCCGGTTCTGGGAAATATCGGGGCGGGTCCGGATGTGACTACGAGGTAGATATTTTAACACCGGCGACACATTCATTTCGAGGTGAAGGACTGAACTACGAGACTGGCTACGGCATAAATGGCGGTGGCAATGGTGCGCCAGGTCGGATGCACCTTAGGCACGGGGACGGCCAAACCGAGGAAGCCCCCAAATTTGGTTTGCGGCGGACCGATGCTGTTCGGTTCGTCACTCAGTCTCCCGGAGGCGGTGGCTATGGGCCGCCTCTGGAGCGCGACCCTGAATCGGTATTACGCGACTGGCGGGACGGAATTATCTCGGAGGGGGTAATGAGGGATATTTACGGTGTGGTTGCTTCCTTTGATGGGAAGTCAGTGAATAGAGAAAAAACTGAGGATTTACGTGCTCAATTGCTGAGGGCAGAAACGTAGTATACTACATAAATATACTGGTAATCGGCCCCAAAAGAGCGCACATTTGCTACGTGGGAATTAAAGACGCGAACATTAAAAAGCGAAAAGGGGATATGATATGGCTGACCTATCATTGGACTTCTGCGGAGTACCGTTCAAGAACCCGGTCGTCATCGCATCACTAGAGACTACTAACAGCCCAGACCTGATGAAACAGGCTTTCGACTATGGTGCATCTGGCGCAATTATCAAGACGTTGACAGATATCGAAGACATGGCCGTTCTGACAATGAACTCAAAATACGCAGTCATGAATGACCGTGGTGATATCATTAGAGGCAAGGTTCCGCGAGATTTTAAATTTTATAGTCGCTCGGGTTATTCCAGCACTTACTACAAGGAATGGATCCCATACTTGAGAGAGATTGGGCAATACGCCCGTGAGAGGGGTGCGCATCTGATTGGTAGCGCAGGTGCGAAGGATGTCCAAGGCTGGAAGGATATTTGCCGCACAATCGAAGATTGCGGTCTGCCTATGGTTGAACTGAATTTTGGCTGCCCCCACCCGGCGTTGATGCCAGGCGTTCATGGTGGGTCGATGATCGGTCAGGATCCGGAAGTTGCGTTCAGCGTCACACAGTCGGTGTGCGAGTCAGTGAATATCCCTGTCGTTATTAAGCTGACACCGGATCAGTCTAAGCCTGTCGAAATTGCTAAAGCAGTCAAGGAAGCCGGCGCTGCTGCCGTTACCGCTACCAACCGTTATACCGGTTTCGCGGTCGATATTGATACAGCGCAGCCGAGACTCGGTGGAACTGCTGGGATCGGCGGTACTTGGACAAAGCCACTCAGCCTTAGGTACGTGCACAATATCTACAAACAAGTCGGCATTCCTATCGCGGGTTCCAACGGCGTGTTTGATCACCGCGATATAGTCGAATTTATAATGACTGGCGCGGATATAGTGGAAGTTGGCTCGGTGTTGATGGTCAAGGGTATGAAGTGGTTACCAAACATCATCCGGGGATTAGATAGGTTCATGGATGAAAATGGGTATGAGGATATCAAGTCCATGTACGGAATCGCATCTGATGCGGCGGCGACAGACTATTCGGATCAGTTCGCAAAGGGCCGTATCCATGCAAATGTTAATGCCGAAACGTGCCAGAATCCGACCTGTAACGTTTGTATCCAGATGTGCTTCTATGAGGCGCTTTCCCAGGACCCTTCCGGTAAAATCAATGTGCATACCGATAAGTGCATCGGTTGCGAGCTATGCTTGGATGTTTGCCCCTTTAAATCGATATCAATGTCGCCTACGTCGGAGGCAAACTTCGCCGATGGCTATTTTCATATCCAAAGTGAAATATACGAACCGGCGGACCTTAAGTTTGCGACCAATAGAAACAATAACGAGACAATTGAGGCGAGTTCGCCGAAGGTAGCCGCCGAATAAGTTTTTGTTATCACGAACGCGATAACAGGCTGCGCCGGGACCGCTTTATTTTTTTGCTTCGTGCCGCCTTTTTAAGGGTGCACGGCCGGCATGATTGTTGTCAATCATGACCTTCTGAAGCAACTCAACGAACCGCCCACGGTCGTGGACATTCAAACCCATGGTCAGCCGGCTCTGCGCTCGTTCCATAGCTCCGTGAGCGTCTTCCACGAAGCTGCGCCCTGATTTGGTAATCCGGTTAAGCTTCGCTCGCTTGTCGACTACACTGGGAATACTCTCCAAGAAACCGCGGCGTTCAAGACGTCGTAATACGTCGGCTGCATTATTTCGGTCGATACCAACCTCGGCGGCAACAGAAACCTGATCGAGTTTATCGCTCTTATATAAAACGCTTAGGACGGCATATTGTACTGGAGTAACATCGTAGTCTCGACATTCCTCTATAAAGATTGCTGCATGGAGTTGGTGCAGCCTTCGGATAAGGAAACCTGGGCGCGACCAGAGGTCCGTGTAAGAACTACCTTGAGGAATATTTATTTTTTCTTTCATATATTGCGTTTCTACACCAAGCTGCCCCCCTACCATAGGGGGGTAATTAAATGGTCGACTCCGAAGAATTCCGACCTTAAAAATTAAAAACCAAAATATAAAAAAACAAACGGAAACTGGAGTGAGTTCTGCTTCCGTATTGTTGCCGTTGTTGGGCCGAGAGAAAGACTCGGATACAAATTCTGAAATAAAATCCCTTGAACACTGTCGCCGATGAGTTAGTTTGCGGCCCGCTCTTAACCAAAAGAGGCCGCTGAAATCCCCGAAGGACATACTCGGCAAAAGCAACACTTAACCACCAGGAAACTTAAAAAACGGGAGATCAAAATGCGTTTCGTTTCATTCAAGAAAGATGGCAAAAATAAACTCGGTGTTCGCACTGAGGCGGGGCTTGTTGATCTGTCCAAGATTGACCGAAAACTTCCGACCGATCTCAAGGAACTGATTGCGCAAGGTAAAGGAGTACTACAGCGAGCCGGACGCGCTGCCAAAAATGCGAAGCCCGGCGCGGTTGTTAAAGGACGGGTTAGCTATCTAACCCCCATTCAGAACCCGGATAAAATTTTCTGTATTGGGTTAAACTATAAGGATCATGCTGCGGAAGCTGGCCTTAAAATCCCAACCTATCCAGTGGTTTTTACCCGTTTCGAAACTTCTTTTGTGGCCAATGGCCAGGCGCTAGTTCGTCCGAAGGCCTCCAAACACTTTGATTACGAAGCCGAAATGGTCGCAGTGATTGGTAAGAAAGCAAGAAATATTAAGAAATCTAGAGCCCTTGAGTATGTTGCAGGTTATTCCGTGGCTAATGAAGGGTCTATCAGAGACTATCAAATGAAGGCGTCTCAGTGGACTATCGGTAAGAATTTTGATTCGACGGGATCAATCGGCCCGGATTTTGTCACCGCCGACGAGTTACCGCCCGGTGCTAAGGGATTGAACGTCCAGTGTCGTTTAAACGGCAAGGTATTACAGGAAACTAATACTCGAGAGATGATTTTTGACGTAAAGACGCTAGTATATGAACTCGCGCGGGCTATTACTCTCATGCCTGGTGACCTCATTCTGACTGGCACTGGTGCTGGTGTTGGATTTGTCCGTAAGCCGCCGATTTTCATGAAGCAGGGCGATATATGCGAGATAGAGATTGAGAACGTCGGCCTTTTGTCAAACCCGATTCGTAACGAGAAGTGATCCGGTAATTCCTCCAAATTGTTGCCACCGCGCATAGTCAAATATTTAATGGGCAGAGCGTGGTGGTCTTTTTTAACTTGGGCGCAAACAGCTTTTGCGCCTTATTTCTCTGACCCACTGGAAATGACCGCTTGTACTTTTGACTGCCGCCGTTAGGTTCAAGTTTCTCTGGTCGGGAATATCTATTTATCGGCCGGCCGCCTGCCGATTATTACAGAATTCCGGTATAACCTTTTCAGCGAACAGACGTATCGAGCGCTCCGCGACGGAAACGTCCATGATATGCGGCATTAAATGTAGCGATGCGATTTCAAATCAAGGTAGGCGTTTAGAAGCGGACGATACGTATCCCGCGCAGTAGCCTCTCGATTGCTCCGGCCGAGAAAAATGTTTAGACCAGGCCGTTGAGGGAGGCTCCTATGTTTAATCTTAGCTTCGGCGATATCACCGTCACACGCATCGTTGAGATGGAGATGCCTCTGTTGGAGGCAAGCGTATTTTTCCCTGATTGGAGAGAGGTGGCGGTCAAACCGCATCTTGATTGGATGGTGCCACGTCACTACGATCCACTATCAGGTAATGTCGTTATCAATATACAGGCATTTCTGGTGCAGACCCCTCGTCATAAGATCTTAGTCGATACCTGCGTTGGTAATCATAAGCCGCGTAAACGAGATATGTTCGATGGTGCTATTTTTCCTTGGATGCGCAACTTTCTTGCGCTGGGTGTAACGCCGAAAGATATTGACTACGTTTTGTGTACCCATATGCACGTTGACCATGTTGGCTGGAATACGAAACTTGAAAATGGCCGCTGGATACCCACCTTTCCCAATGCAAAATACATTTTTGCAAAGACAGAATTGGAGTTCTGGGAGCAACAATCGGGACAGCAAAAAATGATGCGAACCGGTGACTACATCGTCGATAGCGTGTTACCAATATTAGAGGCTAAACAGGAAGTTCTAGTCGAAACGGATTATCAGCTGGATGATGGTCTGTCTCTTCTGCCGTTACCCGGGCACACACCAGGTATGGTGGGCCTTCGCATAAAATCTAAAGATTCAGAAGCTATTCTGTGCGGTGACATGATGCACCACATGATCCAGTGTCATATTCCGGACTGGAGTACTATCGCCTGCGCTGATATGCATGCGGCGCGGATTACACGTAGGGCTTTTTTGGACGAATATGCGGAAACTGACGTGACCATCGTTCCCTCACATTTCCCCGCTCCGACTGCAGGGCTGATAGTAAGGCAGAGAGACGGCTTCGGGTTTCGCTATGTTGGCGAGTGATTCAAATCAACTTGATCAGGCCTTATCGCTAGATAAAGGCAGAAATGCTAGTATTCTGGTCCTTTTGAAACTATGGCGAGGGTTTCTATCTTCTGGACCACGCGTTTACTATATTAGTCTCCCAGCCGGGGGTCCGTAATCTTCTAAACCGACCGTTGACAGGCCCAATGGGCCCCAGTATCTTCCGCCGCCATCCGAGAATTATAGCTGCACTCGCAGTGAGGTAAAGAGAATGAAGGTCGTCAATTCGCTCAAATCGGTAAAAAAAAGAGATCGTTTCTGCCGAGTAATCCGCAGGCGGGGGCGTACCTATGTAATCAACAAGCGTAACCCTCGATTTAAGGCCCGGCAGGGCTGACCATCTTCTGTAAATACCGAGGTAGCCGCGCCCAAGGTGTGGCAATTATTTCTGGATCTACCAGAAGTTTTTGTTTTTCTAATTTTGATCTCCTCTACGGTTAAGATTCCGGCCAGATTGGTTTTTGTAGACGTAATAATCCGATAACTAATTCTGGAGTCCTGATCGAAAACGTAAATTGCTAGGCGTGAGTTGTGCAATTTTTGTAACACCCATAAGCTTCATATCGCGTTCTACTTCGACACGCATATTATCCAGAGCTCGCTCTACGCCAGTTTGCCCACCGGCTGCGAGGGCATATAGATAAAACCGCCCACCCGAGCAGGCTTTGGCACCTAGTGATAATGCCTTAAGTACATGTGTACCGCGCTGGATACCACCGTCACATACGACATCTATTTGGTCACCCACCTCATCGCAGATTTCGGCCAGCTGGTCGAAAGGGCTACGTGACCCATCAAGCTGTCGACCACCATGGTTCGATACCATAATCCCTGTACAGCCGATATCGACGGCTCTTTTTGCGTCCTCAACACTCATGATGCCTTTGAGTGCGAAGTGCCCATTCCATTTCTGACAGAGGTCTTCTGCATCTTTCCAATTCATCGACTGGTCGAGCATATTCGAGAAATAATTTCCTACGGAAGTTGCTACATTAATTCCCTCGCTTACATGATCCGATAAATGGGGCATGTCGAATCTTTCCTTAGTGAGAAAATTCCATGCCCATCTCGGATGGGTTGCAAAACTGTAGAGAGACTTTGGCGTTAATTTTGGCGGCGATGTAAATCCGGTATGGAGGTCGCGCTCGCGATTCCCGCCGGTGATAGTATCAACTGTCAACGCCATCACTTCGAATTTTGCTTCTTTGGCTCGTTGTAATAAGGCGTCATTTAGACCGCGGTCTTTATGGAAGTAAAACTGGAACATTTTTGGGGTAGGCGCAATTCTTGTAATTTCTTCGACTGTGACGGTTGCTAGCGATGAGACGCCGAACATAGTTCCATATTTAGTTGCTGCCCGAGCGACTGCTCTCTCTCCTTCGTGATGGAAGAGGCGTTGAAGCGCTGTTGGGGCGCAAAACACGGGCATTTTAAGCTTCTGTCCCATTACTTCGACGGATAAATCTACTTCTTCGACGCCTGCTAAAACGTTTGGGACTAAATCGCATGTTTCATAAGCTTCAGTATTTCTACGAAGCGTAATTTCGTCGTCGGCAGCACCATCGATATAATGAAAAATGGGGCTCGGAATACGGTGTTTCGCTAACCGCCGGAAATCTTGAAAATTATGACAATCGCTGAGCCTCATGGTTTTTCTCACTGGCTTTTATGGAAGTTATGTAAATGAAGCTAGGTCTTCAATCGCCCAGCCAGGCAATTCTTAATACGTTGGTGGCGCCGGGGGTCCCGAAAGGGACGCCAGCGGTAACGACTAAACGCTCACCTTTTTGGGCCAGTCCCTCCTCCTTGGCAATCCGACAAGCTTTTTCGATCATATCTGAAAAATCCTGAACGTCCTGAGTGATCACGCTGTGTATGCCCCATACTAAAACAAGGCGCCGCGCCGTGGATTTTTTTTCGGTAAGGCAAAGTATGGGGACTTCGGGCCGTTCGCGGGCGGCACGCAACGTAGTTGAGCCGGATGTTGTATAAGTGACGATAGCGGCGGCATCGATAGTTTCGGCTACTTGTCGGGCGGCGGCGGTTATAGCATCCGGCGCCGTACTTTCTGGGTCGGGGTGGGTCGTCTTCATGACCGCGTGGTAGGCGTTGTCCCGTTCCGTCCGTGCGACGATCCGATCCATGATCGACACCGCTTCAATTGGGTAATCCCCTGCCGCCGTCTCGGCTGATAACATTACGGCATCGGCCCCGTCGTAAACCGCTGTAGCAACGTCGGAAGCCTCGGCGCGGGTCGGAGATGGAGAATCGATCATCGACTCTAACATCTGCGTGGCGACGACCACCGGCTTTCCAGCGTCTCGGCACCGGTGAATAATCTGTTTCTGCAAGCCGGGAATGTCTTCCGGTGGCAGTTCAACGCCGAGGTCGCCTCGAGCAACCATTACTGCGTCGGAAAGTGAAATGATTTCGTCCAACTTATCTATCGCCGATGGTTTCTCCAGTTTCGACAGTAAAGCCGCACGCCCCTTCACGATATCGCGCGCTTCTACAAGGTCTTCGGGACGTTGGACAAAAGAAAGCGCGACCCAGTCTACCTCAAGTTTTAACGCTAATTGTAAATCAACACGATCCTTGTCGGTAATTGCCGGAACTGGAAGAACCGCGTTTGGGATATTGAGGCCCTTTCGATCGGTCAGACGTCCACCAACCTTGACGACTGTGTTTGCAAGTCCGTCTTTTATATCGACAACCTGTAAAAGGATTTTACCGTCATCTATTAGAATCTGAGTGTTTTTGGTTAACGCAGTGAAAATTTCTGGGTGCGGCAGCGGTGCACGGTCCTGGTCGCCTATTTTATCATCCATATCGAGCTGGAAGGCTTGGCCCTCCTCTAAGTCTATGCCGCCATTGATTATCTGGCCGATGCGTAGCTTAGGTCCCTGGAGATCAGCTAGAACCGAAATCGGCCTGCCGTGTTTTTCTTCCACCCAGCGAACTGCGTCCATTCGCGCCTTATGTTCGGCGTGTGACCCGTGACTGAAATTAAAACGAAAAACATCTGCTCCGGCGACGAACAGTTCTTCGATCTGTTCCTGACGGTCGCTCGAAGGTCCGAGGGTGGCAATGATCTTGGCGCGCCGGTTTCGGTTCATGAGCCGGTTTATAGAGCAGCTGACGGTTATTCGCCACCGGAGATAAGTATGGCGCGAAAGTCATTGACGTTAGTGAGTGTTGGGCCGGTCTTAACAAGATCATCGAGTGTATCGAAAAAGGTATAGCTATCGTGGTTATCTAGGATAGAGTTTGCATCTAATCCGGCCCGTTTAGCTCGGGCGAGGGTGTCCGGCCTTATAATTGCGCCGGCAGCATCTTCTGTGCCGTCGATACCATCGGTATCGCAGGCAATTGCGTGGATGCCGGGTGCGCCGTCTAGTGCTATTGCCAGAGATAAAAGATATTCGCAATTACGACCACCACGACCATGGTGGTCTGAAATTGTTACGGTGGTTTCACCACCGGATAGTATTACCCCGGGGATTGCAGAAACTGCAAGCCGCGCGTGTTCCAAACCGAGTTCGCGCGCTTCGCCCTCTATATCGGTGCCCAAAAGCATGGGATATAAACCCGCATTTCGTATAAAATCTGCCGCAGCGTTCTGGGAGTCAGCGGGACAGGCGATAAGCTCGAAAGTCGTTTTCGTTAAGGTTTGATCGCTCGGATCTAAAGACTCCCATTTGCCCTCAATAAGGGCGGCGCGAGCATGGTGCGGCAGATTAATTCTAAACTTGTCAACGACCCTAAGCGCATCGAGACATGTCGTAGGGTCGCCCACTGTGGGTCCAGATCCTATCACAGAGGGATCGTCACCTGGCACATCCGATATAGCGAGTGTAATGACCTGTGCTGGGTAGGCTGCTGCAGCGAGACGACCGCCCTTAACGGCTGAAAGATGCTTTCGTAGACAGTTAATTTCATTTATTGGCGCACCGGATTTCAGCAGGGCATTTGTAATGACCCGCTTGTCCTCAAAATCTAGCCTGTCAGCCGGCTCTACAAGTAGTGCGGATGCGCCGCCTGATATAAGAAATAGCAGTAAATCATCTTCCGTCAATTCATTTGCGAGAGATAGGAAGCGCTGAGTGGCAACACGGCCTACCTCATCTGGTAGTGGGTGCCCCGCCTCGATTACTTCGATACGCTTACAGTCAAAACTATGGCCGTAGCGGGTTACTGCTAATCCATATATATCACCGTGCCAATGCGTTTCGACAGAGAACGCCATTGATGCAGCGGCTTTGCCGGCGGACAGAACCAGTGTCCGTCCGGTTGGCGGAGACGGCAGAAAGGGCCCTATGGTATTCCGCGGATCAGCTGCTGAGACGGCTCTGTCAAACAGGTCCCGTAGGAATTTGTCCGGTTTTAGATTTTTCATCTAGGAGTGCTTCCACGTCGCGCTACCATTATACCTGCTAGGATAATCATTCCGCCGATCGCTTGCTGCAGGCCGATTATTTCCCCGAATAGGAGCCAAGCGACTACTGCTGCGGTTACAGGTTGGACCAGCAAACTTACAGAGGCAAACGCGACTGGAAGGTGTGCCAGCGCCCACGCGATCATACCTTGGCCCAGAACCTGTGGTCCAATGGCTAGTGCCGCTAGGAATAACCAACCCGCAACCGTGACCGACGATAGGTTTTCGCCGCTCGCCAGTACCGCCGGCACCATGCATAGCGCGCTGACCGGAATAGCGAACTTCATGATTGTTATAGTCGAAAACCTTCTCCGCAGCCGCTCTACCGACATCTGGTATGCGGCATAAAACACAGCCGCAAGAACGCCCAGAAGGTCGCCCAGAAATTGATCCGCGCTTAACGAAAGACTTGCTCGTGACAGGATAAATACACCGGTCATTGCGGCAGCGAGGCCTATGAGGTAGGTTTTTGTTACCCTTGTACGGAATAGTAACCATCCACCTAATACGACAAAGACCGGCGCCACATTTGCGAGCAGTGTGGAGTTAGCCACAGTCGTCATTTGGATGGAGTAGTGCCAGGCCATGATATCAGCGGCTAAATACAACCCAGCGAAGCCAATCAGCATAAAATCTCCGAGTGAGCTGGGTGTCTCATCACCTTCTACCTCTTCCCGTTGGGGCAGAGTTGCCGAAATTAGCCAATACAGCGGGATTGCGAGAAGAAATCGATGGAAACCTGTTGCCATGGGTCCAAGTTCGCTTAGTCTCACCAGTATTGGTGCAAAACCGATGGTTACGGCGCCGACAAAAATTGCCAGGATCGCGATACGCTCCCGGTTCAAGCGCTCAGTTTCGGGTGAAATAGTCATATGTTCGCCTTATATCGGCTAACGACCTTCCTTCCAAAGCTGTTTTTGCAAGCGCGCCCGATAAGTCCTATATCACTGTTCTCTAATGATGAGGAGCACCACCATGGATGACAAGACGCAAATTGAACTTGAAGCCGCTGCGTTCCGTACACTCGTTGCCCATTTACGAGAGCGCACGGATGTTCAAAATATCGATCTCATGAACCTTTCTGGCTTTTGTCGCAACTGTCTGAGTCGTTGGTATCAGGAAGCAGCGAACGAGAAAGGGATTGAAATGGACAAGGACGACGCAAGAGAAATCGTCTACGGCATGCCTTTTGCTGAGTGGCGCGACAGGTACCAGAAGGAAGCAACACCTGAGCAACTGGCTAAGTTTTCCGAGGAAAGCGAGGGTCACTGACCCACAGCTCTATACCTGTTTTCCTCCAGAAAATTAATGTTTTTGAGAAAAGTTAAAGTCCTATTTCTTTCCGATTCGCCGAAGCGCTCCTAGTCTCCCCCACGTTAAGATCGAAAATAAAGGAGTAATATAATGTCTGAGGGCGGTCCCATAGCGCAGGATCGGCTGCGCTCTTTTATAGAACGTATCGAGCGCCTAGAAGAAGAAAAATCGGCTCTTATGGCCGATGTAAAGGAGGTATATGCCGAAGCAAAGGGCGCAGGTTTTGACGTGAAAACGATGCGAAGGGTGATTAACCTCAGAAGAATGGACGCTAGCGACCGACAGGAGGCCGAATTTTTACTAGACACATATCTTTCTGCACTCGGCATGTTAGATCTTCCCGCAACAACAGTTTAAGCCAATATATAAAAATTATAGAACATTGGTTCGTGATCGGCACATTTGTCACCTTGTTTCCATACTGAAAGGATTTTAGTGCGTAAAAATGCTACCTACGCGGGCATTACGTCATGAAATCAACTTAAAACTTCTCTACCCAAGGTCGGAGCTCTATTTCCCAAGTCCAAGAGGAGCGGTGCTGCCGATGGACGTGCAGGTAATCCTTGGCTATCTCATCAGGTAGCAGCATGGCGTCTTTGCCGCGTTCCGACGCGCGAGCGTCGTCCGGGCCCTGTAAGATGCCCCCGTCGATTACGAAATGCGCTACGTGGATATTCTGAGGCTGCAACTCGCGGGCTAGTGACTGCGCCAAACCGCGTAGCCCGAACTTACCCATCGCAAATGAAGACGAATTTGGATAACCCTTAACGCTGGCGGAGGCGCCGGTTAGCAGAATCGTTCCGCTATTTCGAGGGATCATCTGTTTTGCAGCTGCTTGGGCCACAAGAAAACCGCCAAAGCAACTAATTTCGATCGCGGTTCGGACCGCTTCAGCATCCAAGTCTTGCACTGGCCCTCGAGCACGGTTTGAGGCGTTGTATATCACCAAATCTGGCTCGCTGATATCCGTGCGGACGTTGGCGAAAAGTGTCTCCACCTGTTTCGCGTCCGCCGCATCGCAAGGGTAGGCAATTGCACCGGTTTCTTCACATAATTCAGAGAGCTTGTCGATATTACGGGCCGCGATGGCAACATCCATACCCTCCGATGCAAATAGCCTCGCGAGAGACGCGCTTAAGCCCTTTCCAGCGCCGACGATAAGGGCAGTTTCTTTGTCCGGCATTATTCCTCTCTTCACATTTTTGAGTACATGAGACGTTCCAAGTATATCCTCAGTTTACCTTGGGTGGCCTGATCCAAGCGTGATTAACTACCTTCTTCACTTTCTCAGAGGAGCGGATGATGTCGAGCACCGTATTCATTTCTTCCGGAGATCGACTGGTGCCGATTAGGTAAACCACACCGTTGACCGACCGCCAGCGGTAATTGATAGATCGGATGCCCTTAGTCCCGAGTAATTTTACTTTTAGCTTAGTTTCAATCCAAAGATCGTTTGCAGCTGCAACGGGACCGTAATCTTTTAGGACCTGCATTTCGTTGATGATACGTTTTACACCCTCCACGCCATGCACGAGATCAGACGCGCGCTTCTTATTCTGGGCGAATTTTACGGTCCCGGTCAGCATTACCACACGTTCATAGACATCGGTGGAAATCTCCGCAAACAGATCGCCGTATTGAGTACCGATCAATGCTTCTGTGAGGTCCAAAGTGATCGCAGCGTCGTCTCGTAGCGTCTCTATTGATCTATCTTCCAGTGGCGACGAGGCGACATTTACTAGGCCGGTCGGTTGAGTGCATGCGGTAAATAAGACGAAGGTTACGGCGACGAATAGTGGTCGGAAATTTCGAGTAAATACGGTCACTATCAGGACTCCTTGTTAGCAGTCTCGGCCCCGGTAGCTCTCGGAGGCTGTTGGAAAATAGCTCCTATAAACCGACATTTTCGAGAATCATATATAAATCCAAGAAAATTTGTACGTAACAAGTGTTCAACGCACATAAAGCGCTTCAAGGGAGTCGCCGTAGTGGTCCTTAATAACGTGACGACGTATTTTAAGTGACGGTGTCATCATTTCGTTTTCTATCGTGAAAGGCTCCGCAATTAACACGAAACGGCGGACCTTCTCGATGACCGAAAGATCTTCGTTAACCCGATCAAGGGCGGATAATATCTCTTTTCGGAACTCCGTGTGCTCTATGACCGAGGAAGTATCCTCGGGTTTTCCGTTTTGCTTCGCCCAGTCGGCGACAAAATCTGGATCCGGTACAATTAGGGCTGAGAGGTTTGGTTTTTTGTCGCCATAAACCATTGCCTGAGCGATCTCCGGCTGAAGCGTCAGGAAACCCTCGATTCTTTGGGGCGCGATGTTGTCTCCGCCAGCGTTAACGATGATATCTTTTTTTCGGTCGGTGATCGTCAAGAACCCGTCTTTATCTAGCTCGCCGATGTCGCCGGTTCTTAGCCAACCGTCGGTTATCGTTTCCGCGGTAGCGTCGGGCATATTCCAATAACCCTGCATCACCAGCTCTCCTTTCACCATGATTTCGCCGTCGTCAGCGATCTTCAAATCGACGTCGACAAGTTTGGGCCCAACCGTGTGAATCTTATTTTTATTTGGGAGGTTACAGCTGATGATAGGAGCCGATTCGGTCTGGCCATATCCCTGTAGAAGGGGTACGTCCAACGCCTTGAAAAAGGTGCCGATGTCATAATTCAGCGGTGCGCCCCCGGATACCATAGCCTTGAGCCGGCCGCCGAAGCGCGCGGCTACTTTTTTACGAACAAGCTTGGTGAGTAACGGATCGATTAGTACCTCGCTGAGATGCAAACTTTTACCTTCGTATCTCTTGCGGCCAATTTCCACCGCTTTTAGAAATAACTTCTTTGACAGGCCACCTTTCTGGTGGATGCCGCGAACAATCCGCCCGTGCATTGTCTCGTACAACCGCGGCACCGCCGTCATGATGGTCGGGCTTACTTCTTCCATGTTTGCCGCAAGTTTATCGATACTTTCAGCGTAGTATAACTGCGCTTTAATCGACATCGGAAACATAAGGCCTGCTGTGTGCTCGTACGAATGTGAGAGCGGTAAGAAAGATAAAAACTTTTCGTCATCTAGACCGAGTTTCAAAAGTAGCTCATACGCGCCCTTACAGTTTGAGATGATTGAACCGTGGCTGAGCATCACGCCCTTTGGTGCACCACCGGTTCCTGATGTGTAAATAAGGCAGGATGTATCTTTACGTGTGATCTTGCTGACGCTTGGCACTTGGTTCGAGTTTGTTCCAACAAGATCATCCCATTGAAAAACCGACAAGTTATCCGGTAAATCGGACAAAGGCTCCATAGAAATGATGAAATCCAGACCTACCTCTAAGGCGGCCGGGATCAAGTTTTTAGCCAAAGCAGAGCCTGAGACAATTGCGCCTTTGGCGCCGCTGTCTCGAAGAATATGGATATGATCTGCAATCTGGTTGGTTGTGTACGCTGGCACTGCAACTCCGCCCGTGGTCATGATTGCTATGTCGGCGATCATCCATTCGGGACGGCTTTCAGACACTAG
This sequence comes from Alphaproteobacteria bacterium UBA830, assembly GCA_002295635.1. Classification (GTDB taxonomy): domain Bacteria; phylum Pseudomonadota; class Alphaproteobacteria; order MPNO01; family UBA830; genus UBA830. The sequence goes on from DBHK01000003.1 coordinate 91,519, forward strand.
TGCGACACGATCACCTTTCGTAACTCCCATAGTGATCAGTGCATTACCCATGGCTGCGGCCAAGTTGTGGGCTTCATTGCCTGTCATAGGCTGCCATTCGCCGTGGCGCTTCGCCCATAGAAATGGCCTGTCTCCAATCTCCGTAGTATTTGTGAAAAAGATCTTTGGGAGGTTAGTCGAGTTATCGTAATCCATCGGTCACCCTCTTGGCGTAACAGTTAAAAAATTTATATCGTGAGGAACCCATGAGAACTATACATGACTATGGACACAGCTGATAATCCATCTAAAGCGAGCCTCAAAAATTTGCCGGTTTGGGATCTCTCCGATCTTTATGGCGCAATAGATAGTGTAGAACTAGAGGCAGATTTAAAGAGGGCGGTGAGGGATGCGCGCGCATTCTCGAACCTTTACAAAGGTAAGCTCTCTCGTATGACTGGTAATGCGCTTGGAGAGGCAATCTCGGCGTACGAGGAGGTAGACGAAATAATAGGCCGGATTATGTCCTACGCCCAGTTGGTCTATGCAGGCAATATTTCCGATCCCGAAATTGGAAGATTTTATCAATCCATACAGGAAAAACTGAACGATATTTCAGCTGATATTTTGTTCTTTACTCTAGAGCTTAATGAAATCGATGACTTGGCCTTAGCGGAACAGCTCAAATCCGCTACTGCGGGTGCATACCGGCCTTGGTTAAATACCATCCGTGCGTTACGCCCACACCAGCTAAGGGAAGAGATAGAACATTTGTTGCATGACAAGCGCGTTGCGGGCCGGGCAGCTTGGAACCGCTTATTTGACGAAACCATGTCCGACATGCGGTTTCTCCATGAAGGTCGTGAACTGACATCTGAAGCGATAATGAACTTGCTCTCCAGTCCAGAGGAGAATGTCCGTAAGACCGCCGGCCAGACATTTGGCGAAGAGCTCGGAAAACACTCTCGAACGTTTTCCCTAATTACGAACACGTTAGCTAAGGATAAAGAAATTGAGGATCGTTGGCGAAATTTTTCCCGGCCCGATTCCTCTCGAAATCTCTCTAACGAGATTGAAGATGAGGTCGTTGACGCGCTCAACGCCGCTGTGACCGATTCTTATTCCGAGGCATCTCACCGTTATTACAAGATGAAAGCGAAATGGTTTGATAAGGATTGCCTCGACTATTGGGATCGGAACGCTCCCTTGCCAGAGGCCGATAACACTTTTGTCACTTGGGATCAGGCGAAAGAGACTGTTCTGACAGCTTATCGTGATTTCTCGTCCGATCTTGCCGATATAGGACAGAAATTTTTCGATAATGCCTGGATTGATGCGCCAGTTAGAGAAGGTAAGTCCTCTGGTGCTTTCGCCCATCCAACGGTGGCGTCATCACATCCTTATCTTTTGCTGAACTATCAGGGAAAGGTCCGCGATGTTATGACGCTTGCCCACGAGTTGGGGCACGGCTGCCACCAAGTTTTAGCCGCACCGCAGGGCAACCTGATGGCGAATACACCGCTCACCCTAGCTGAAACAGCTTCGGTATTTGGCGAGATGCTGACATTTCGGAAGATGTTGCGCACCGAAGAAGATCCAACGTTACGCAAGGTGATGTTGGCCGGCAAGGTCGAGGATATGTTGAATACAGTCATTCGGCAGATCGCATTCTTCAACTTCGAACTTCGGGTACACACCGCGCGCCGAGATGGAGAACTGACCGCAGAAGAGATCTGTGATATCTGGATGGAGGTGCAGGCTGATAGCCTCGGCCCTGCCATCCGGTTCGATGAGCACTACCGCTGGTACTGGACATATATTCCGCATTTCATACACTCACCATTCTACGTTTACGCATATGCATTCGGTGACTGCCTCGTAAATTCTCTTTATGCCGTCTACGAGCAATCGGCGGGCGGCTTTGCCGAAAAATATTTGGATATGCTTCGTGCTGGTGGAACCCTGCGCCACAAAGAACTGCTGGCGCCGTTCGGACTTGACGCCTCGGATCCTGCCTTCTGGAAAAAAGGCCTCAATGTTGTTGGCGTAATGATCGATGAGTTGGAAGTAATGGAGTGACTGACCCTACTGAAAACAATTCGTTTGGCAGCCGAGCTAAGCGCTATGCCAAAGTTGGTCGCGCAGTAGGGGGCTTAGCGGCGCGGGTCGCGGGGGAACGCTACCTCGGATTAAACCTTGATAAGGGCAAGCATGCAGAAGACCTGAAACAGGCACTAGGTGGATTAAAAGGCCCGCTGATGAAAGTCGCACAGATCATGTCTACCGTTCCCGACATGCTGCCCGAAGAATATGTCACCGAATTGGCGGAACTGCAGTCCAACGCCCCAGCAATGGGTTGGCTGTTTGTTCGACGCCGGATGAGGACAGAACTCGGGGAAGACTGGCGGGAGAAATTCAAAAATTTCGAGAAACAAGCGTCAGCCGCGGCGTCTCTGGGGCAAGTACATCGGGCTATTGACGCCGATGGTCGTAATCTCGCTTGTAAGCTTCAATATCCAGACATGAAATCTGCAGTTGAAGCCGACCTCAAGCAGCTCAAGATGGTTTTCTCGATCTACAGCCGCTACGATAAAGCAGTCGACTTCAGAAACATCCATCGAGAGGTTTCCGACCGTCTGCGCGAGGAGTTAGATTACTATTTGGAGCGTAAACACATCGATCTCTACCGGCTAATGCTTGAGGATGAAGCCGGAGTACATGTGCCGGAGCCAGTGCCGGCGCTCTCAACAGACCGCCTTTTGACGATGACCTGGCTAAACGGAATGCGACTACTTGACTGGGTGGATACCGCTCTGAAAAACCGAAATCAGGTTGCAGAGAACATGTTTCGTGCTTGGTACGTACCATTTTATTATTTTGGAACTATTCATGGTGATCCGCATCTCGGCAACTACTCGGTTCGGGATGATGGATCTATTAATCTGATGGATTTTGGCTGTATCCGGATTTTTGATCCTCGTTTCGTAAAAGGCGTGATCGATCTTTACCGGTCACTCGAAACCGGTGACCGGGATCTGGCCGTTCATGCATACGAGACTTGGGGTTTCGCCAACCTTTCTACCGAGGTTCTAGACACCCTTAACATCTGGGCAGAGTTTGTTTACGGCCCGCTTTTGGAGGATCGAAAGCGAAGAATCCAAGAAACCGATGGGACCATGTACGGTGCTAAGGTTGCCAACAGGGTCCATAATGAGCTTCGCCGCCTCGGCGGCGTTACCCCGCCGCGAGAATTCGTTCTTATGGACCGCGCCGCTGTCGGCCTCGGATCCGTCTTTCTGCATCTTAAGGCGGAGGTCAATTGGCATCGCCTGTTCAATGACCTAATCGGAGAATTCAATGTCGACGTCTTAGAAAAACGCCAGTCCGCCGCGCTACGGAAATTCGGCATTGATCGCCCCGACTAATACAAACTGACATGGCGAACGTATTCAAATAGATTCGGTGAACTAAGTATAGGGGGCGCCACATGGAAGTTAGGCGGATCGTTACGGGACATGACGCAAAGGGGCGGTCCCAAGTCTTGATCGACGATATCGCTTCGAACGCGGTCTCGCGGCGTCCAGGTCACGACTCAAGACTGATTTGGGTGACTGACGACGCGCCGGCATCCTACGATGGGAACGAAGATGCTGGTGCGCGCGAAGTTGGTCGTCCGCCGCCCTCACGCGGTACCTTAATCCGCATTTTGGAAATTCAGCCCGGCGTCACTGCGGAACCACATTCCACCGAGACCATAGACTACGTAATCGTTATGTCGGGAGAGATGGATATGGTGCTCGATACGGAGACTGTGCAATTACATGCTGGGGATGTGCTGGTACAGCGGGGAACAATGCACAACTGGGTCAATCACGGGCCCGAACCGTGTCGGTTTGCTGCCATCCTGATTGACGCGGAGGGACTGGATCGTGCAAGGACTGGCTAGTAGATAGGGGTTACGCTAAACGAAAAACTGATCTTAAATTATGTTGCGATAAACGTTTTAAAAGTCATGAATACCATAACTAAAAACGATAGCTTTCGTTCCGCCGTGAAGCCCGATGTCGACGCTGTCGTCGTAGGAGCCGGATTCACCGGACTTTATATGCTTATAAAACTCCGCGAAAAGGGTTTTTCGGCCCGGTGTTTCGAAGCTGCGCCGAGTGTGGGCGGCACTTGGTACTGGAACTCCTATCCGGGCGCACGTTGTGACATAGAAAGTATGCAGTATTCTTATCAGTTCGACGAGGAGTTGCAGCAGGAATGGGAGTGGCCGGAGCGATACGCCGCCCAACCCGACATACTCGCTTATATCGAGCATGTTGCGGACCGCTACGACCTAAAACGTGATATTACCTTCGAAACCCGGGTTCAGGCTGCGACCTTCGGTGAAGACAGCCATACTTGGGAGGTGGAGACCGATTGTGGCGAAAGGTTGAGTGCTCGCTTTTTCATCATGAGTGTTGGATGCCTTTCAGTCCCGATCAGGCCAGAGTTCGACGGTGCTGAGGAATTTAGCGGCGAGGTATATCAGACGAGCATGTGGCCTAAAGACCCAGTTAATTTTGCCGGCAAACGAATTGGAGTAATTGGGGTCGGATCGTCCGCAGTACAATCCGTTCCGCTAATTGCGGAGCAAGCTAAACATGTTTACGTCTATCAGAGAACGCCTAACTTCGTTGTTCAGGCACAGAATCATCCGCTCGGTGAGGATGACGTCGCGACCATTAAAGCTGATTATAGGGGCTTTCGCGCAAAGGCCTGGGATCTCCAGTCTGCTTTCCTATTCCCGCGTCACGACCAGTCGGTATTCGACCTGTCGCCAAAAGACCGTAGGACTCGGCTTGATGAACAATGGGAAATTGGCGGCCTACCGTTTCTGGGTGCTTTCAACGATATTCTGACAAATGACGACGCCAACCGCGAAGTGGCCGACTACTGGGAAAGCCGCATGCGAGCTGTAGTCAAGGACCCAGAAATTGCGGATCTGCTGACACCGAACGAACCAATAGGCTGCAAGAGATTATGTTCTGGTACTGATTATTATGAGGTCTATAACCGGGAAAATGTCACGTTAGTAAATGCCCTCGATTCTGGGATAGAGCGTTTGACCTCGACAGGACTTCGAGCTGCTGGCAAAGACTTCGTTCTTGATATGATCATTTATGCTACCGGTTTCGATGCCATGACCGGCGGAGTCACTAAGATTAAAATCACCGGCACGGGCGGGCAGTCTATTCAACAGAAATGGGCCGATGGTCCGCGCACATATATCGGTTTGGCGGTCTCGGGCTTTCCTAATATGTTTAATATGGTCAGTGCGGGCAGCCCGTCGGTGCTAGCAACCATGGTGACCGCCGCTGAACAACATGGTGATTGGGTTGCTGATTGCCTGGAATTCATGCGTGAAATGGGCCATACTCGTATCGACGCTACTTTGGAGGCGGAGGCAGATTGGGTCGAGGAGGTAAACCGCGCGGCCAGCGCATCACTCCGCGTGAAATGCGATTCGTGGTACGTAGGGTCTAACGTAGAAGGCAAGGCGCGCGTGTTCGCGCCTTATATTGGTGGCTGGCCATCCTATGTCAAAAAGTGTCAAATTGTCGTAGCCAACGGCTATGAAGGTTTCGACTTGGAAAGCCTGTGACCAGCCAAGATAAAATTGCGCGACGAATCGCAGACGAGGCGGCTGGTTGTGGCGTCGAACTTGTCGCTAGCCTTCCCGATAACTGGATGGCGGAAGTCATCCGCACTTTCGATAAAGATAACCGGTTTCGCCACATACTAGTTAACCGTGAGGAGTCCGCCGTGGGACTGTGTTCAGGGGCTTTTCTTTCTGGTTCAGGATCGCTAGCCGTGATGGGCGCATCGGGGTTGATGACCCTGATCTATGCCATAACCAAGATCAACTACACATACGAAATTCCTGTGACGATCTTGACGACTCTGCGTGGTGCGCCAGGGGACAAGGCGAAGTTCCACGTCTCCAACGGTTTGTATTTTCTGCCGTCGCTGGACGCGATCAACCTATCTTATACGTTGATAGATAGTGCCGACAAAATACCTGAGATTAGGCGCCTTTATAATCACTCACGCATTGTTAGCCGGCCTACGGTGGCAATTTTGACGCGAGACGTGCTGCGCGGGGAGGCCTGAATAATGTCTATACCGTACCGGGAGGCGTTCCAATTCTTAGCCGATCAATGGACCGACGAACTAGTCGTTACATCTGCCGGAAATTCATCACAGATGTGGTGGGAGGTTACCCGAAACGCTGATCAGGTCTTTTATCTAGATGCATCAATGAGTCTGTCGACACTGTTTGCGTCTGGAATCGCCTATGGTTTGCCGCAGGCCCAGGTGTGGGCATTTATGGGCGACGGCGCATTTGCCATGAATCCGGGGATGCTGATGGTCGAACACGATCTCGATTTGCCCAATCTGACCCACATCCTGTTATCGAACCGGGTCTATGGTGGTACATCAGATCTAGATCTGCCGAACAAGTTTTATAATGACTATATCGGTATGGCTAAATCCATGGGTCTAGAGAATATCTGGTCCTTCGAGAGTCAGGAAGAGCTTGAAGGCGGCTTTGATGCCGCGTTTCGCCGCAATGCGACGGGCCACCGCTTCGTTGTGCTGGAATTGGATCCGTTTACGCCCGAGGACTACAATATCGAGGAACCGCCGATGGACGGGCCAGAGATAAAATTTCGATTTGGACGTCACATTGAGAAGACTTACGGTGTAAGAATATTTACAGGGCAGTTCTGATATCCGTATTTTACTTTAACGTAGCGTATCTATTAGATCGAACGATCGCTTATGTGCCTGCCTGGCCGAAACCCGTGAAAACAGCTCTGGCCGGTGATTGTTGCCGAAGGCGTAGGCCTTTTTCGCGCTGTTCCGGAATCCGGTAATTGGCAACGAAACCCGGCTTAATCCGCCAGACCATATCCGGCGAGATCACTTGGCAGCCGCATCCTGTAAACCAATCTGCAATCTCTTCAATCCAGTCAGTTATACCGAAGATTTCATGCAACATCAAAACATCAGGGCTAGGTTTTGCTGGTGAAGGCGACACATGAGCTCCAAATTCACCGCTACCGTCTGTTACGGTAATATAAATTCTTCGTCCGATTATAATTTTCCTAGCCGTGAAAACGCTGAGCCCAGCGCGGCAGAATTTCCACCATCGCGCCAGAAATTAACGACAATTCGGATGCGGTAATAGAGAAGGGGGGCATAGTGTATATCACCTTGCCAAACGGACGTAGCCAGATACCGGTTTCGACGAATTGCGTTTTTAGCCAGTCAAGGTCGTACATGTTTTTTACTTCGATTGCTCCGATCGCTCCTTTGACGCGCACATCGGTAACATTAGGAAGATCCTCAAGTGGCGCAAGCTCGCGCATAAGCTGTGTCTCAATCGCAGAAATCCGCGACAGGTATTGTTCAGTCTCGAAGAGGTCAAGGGAGGCATTTGCAGCGGCGCAGGCTAATGGCGTTGCCATATAGGTCGGTCCGTGCATTAAGGCCGCCTCGGCATTTTCGGACAGGAATGCCTCAAAAACATCGGCAGTTGCCACCGTGGCGGCGAGATTAATAGCGCCGCCGGTCAAGGCCTTTCCGAGGCAGATAATGTCGGGGGCAATATTTGCTTGTGTATGAGCGAACATAGTACCGACGCGGCAGAAATTGACGGCAATCTCGTCGCATATCAATAGTGCGCCAGCATCGTGCGTTGAATCGGCAATAAACTTTAAGACTTCTGGTTTATGGATTTTCATACCCCCGGCACACTGCACTAGCGGCTCGACTATCACGGCCGCAATTTCGTCTCTGTGGATGTCTAGCAGGCGGCGGAACTCGGCGGTGCTGTTCTCGTCTCTAGGTATAGGTGCGATTATCTGCTCCGGTAGGTAGCCTTTGAAAAGCGAATGCATTCCCTCGTCTGGATCGGTAACCGACATAGCTGCCATAGTGTCGCCGTGATATCCGTCACGGAAGCTGAGGAAACGCGTTCGCCCTGAAGCGCTGCAGTTCAAATTGTACTGAACCGCAATTTTCATAGCGACCTCGACTGCGACGGAACCAGAATCGGCGAAGAAGACACGGTTCAACGGTCCTGGCAGGATCGACGTTAAACGTGCTGCCAGTCGTTCTGCTGGCTCGTGAACCAGCCCGCCGAACATTACATGAGGCATATTCTTTAGCTGTTTCTCCATCGCCATCACGATATGTGGATGGTTATAACCGTGACACGCTGTCCACCAAGATGATACCGCATCGATCAGCTCACGTCCGTCATCCAGTATGATGCGCGTGCCGACTGTCCGTGCCGCCCTTAGAGGTGCTGCGACAGTTTGCATCTGACTATAGGGTAGCCAAAGATGAGGAATTGGAGTGGTCATCGGTGTCGACCCACGTGCGGATTTTACTCCGCTGCCTGAGCGTCAGTGGGCATTGGCCGGACGCCAAGCTTCTCGAAAAGTGCCTGGTCGGTGTACTGAGCCGGGTTTCCCGTGGTCAGAAGAGTGTCGCCGTAGAAGATCGAGTTTGCGCCGGCGAGGAAACATAGCGCCTGGGTAGCGCCATCCATTTCCAACCGACCAGCGGACAGCCGAACCATCGATTTCGGCATTACGATACGGGCAGTAGCGATTGCCCGTACTAGCTCCAACGGATCGAGTGGCTCAATGTCCGCTAGCGGCGTACCTGGGACCGCCACAAGCATGTTCAACGGAACACTCTCCGGATGTTCAGTTAGGTTAGCAAGAGACTGCAGCATATCAGCTCGGTCATCTCTGGTTTCGCCCATACCCACTATACCGCCACAGCAGACGTTGATACCCGCATCACGGACACGAGCGAGTGTATCGAGCCGATCATTGAAAGAGCGGGTAGAGATAACATTGCTGTAGAATGATTCTGACGTGTCTATGTTGTGATTGTAATAATCTAGACCTGCCTCCTTGAGGCGCTTGGCTTGGCCATCTTCGAGCATGCCGAGCGTAACACAACTCTCGAGACCCAATGATTTAACCTCGCTGATCATTTCGCAAACAGTGTCCATGTCTCGATCCTTCGGACCCCGCCAAGCCGCCCCCATGCAGAACCGTGTAGCACCGGAGTCCTTCGCTCGCAGGGCAGCGGCGCGTACCGCTTCCAGGGACAGCAGCTTTTCGGCACCGACATCCGCTTTATTATGGGCGCTCTGTGAGCAGTAGGCGCAGTCTTCCGGGCATCCGCCAGTCTTGATACTCAGCAAAGTTGAAACTTGTACCTCGTTGGCATCGAAATGTCCGCGATGAACGGTTTGCGCAGCATACACAAGATCGTTTAGGGGGGCAGAGATTAGTGCGCGAACTTCAGTAGTGGTCCAGTCGTGGCGCATCTCTTTATAAGAATCGGATAAAATCATCATGTCCGCTATACTAAGGCCGGTAAAAGACACGACAAGCAGGATTCCGCATGTCCAACGAATCGCTGGACAAGTTCGCGAAATTGAAACTCGATCGCCTGATGACAAGTGGATTGCACCGGTCTCTGATCGCGACGCAACGTACTGACTCCGTGCGTCTTCGGCGCGGCGGGCGCGATCTCATATCGTTCTGCTGTAACGATTACCTAGGACTGTCTCATCATCCTAAGGTCAAGGATGCTGCGGCTGCCGCAATCGCAGGTTATGGCGCTGGAGCCGGGGCATCGCGGTTGATTACCGGGAACCACCCACTTTACGCGGTACTCGAACATAAACTCGCAGCCCTGAAGGGTACGGAGGCAGCTTGTGTGTTCGGCAGCGGCTACATGGCCAATGCGGGCATTCTGCCGGCTCTCGCGGGTGTTGGCGATTTGATCTTAGCCGATGAATTGGGGCATGCTTCGATAAATATGGGCGCGCGAGCCGCGAGGGCAAAATTTTTGACGTTCCGGCATAATGATGTGCATGATCTCGCAGATGTTTTAACACGTGAAAGAGCCTCTGCTGGAACGTGTCTAGTGGTCACAGAAGGGGTTTTCAGCATGGATGGCGACCGTGCTCCACTCGACATTTTGGCCGGGGTGTGCGCTGACCACGACGCGTGGCTGATGATGGACGATGCTCACGGCTTCGGTGTGTTGGGTGGCGGACGCGGTAGTGCTTTCGAATTCGACCCAATACCCGAAATTCCACTGCAGATGGGAACACTGTCCAAAGCAGTTGGCGTTTACGGAGCGTTTCTTTGTGCCAGTTCGCCGGTGATCGAGTTGATGAAAAATCGGGCGCGCAGTCTAATATATACTACTGGCTTACCCCCCCCAGTTATAGCCGCTGCCATCGAGGCCGTAGACATCATTGAAACGGATCCGTGCCGCGTCGCTCGGCCGCTCTCCCTGGCGCGAGAGTTCTGTAATGGCGTCGGGCTAGAGGCGCCGGAAAGCCCAGTCGTGCCTATAATTTTCGGTACGGATTCAGCGGCGCTTGAAGCATCCCTCGCGTTAGAAATGGAGGGTTTTCTGGTCGCCCCGATCCGGCCGCCAACCGTACCCGCCGGAACGTCGCGCCTGAGGTTTACGTTCACGGCCGAACATAGCGAGGCGCAGGTCACGGCACTTGCGGCGGCTGTGAACTCACTTAAACTTGATTACGGAAACCCATTTCCAATGGCCGATGGCTGACATGACGGCGATTTTCGTAACCTCCTGCGGTACAGGCCGAGGCAAAACCTACGTGTGTGAAAAAATAATCCGCGACCATCGGGCTGCGGGAGAGGCAGTGCAGGTACTGAAACCTGTGATAAGCGGCTTTGATTTGGCTGCGGTGGATGAATGCGATACCGGCTTGTTGATTGCCGCCCTCGGCCAAGATCCGACGCAGGGTAACATCGACCGTGTCTCGCCTTGGCGCTACACCGCACCGTTGTCACCGGACATGGCGGCGTTTTTGGAAAATCGTACTGTCCCGGTTGATGAGATTATCGCGTACTGCCGCGCTTCGATCGAACGAGCAGAGAGAGAAGGTCAACACCTGTTAATCGAAGGGGTGGGCGGGGTAATGGTGCCGCTTGATGATACCCGCACGATACGTGACCTAATTGCTTCTCTCGACATTCCCGTCATACTGGTGGTGGGCAGCTATCTTGGTAGCCTGAGCCATGCGCTCACTGCGCTAGAGGCGCTCCGAGCGAGAAATATCGTTATTGATCGTATCATCGTAAACGAAACCGAGGACAGCAACATCCAGCTTTCTGAGACACGGGATGTCTTGGCTAGGTTTGTCGGTGGTGTGGGGATTGAAACTATTAACTTTAGCCCACCACCGCCGTGACTATCCAACAGGCGCCGGCAAGCCGGACGACACCGTCGTCGCCGGTGTTTTCTTCCAGCACTCTATTTACGGCGTTAATTGCTCTCAAGCGTTGGTCGTATGAGGCTTTTCCTAACGGTGCCGAAAGCGGGCCCATTTCCGTAACAAAGGCATACGCGTCTTCCAAGGTGCGCCCCAGCGGCACTTGAAAATCCAGCGGGGTTAATTCGATATTCTGCCATCCCGAACCGGACAGTACGCGCCGAACGCGGGCTGGATCACCAAAAGAGAATGGGCCCGCTTCTTCCTGTCCTGGACGCGGTGGCATTTCAAGGAAAGGTTTTGCGGCAGCCACTGGTTCCATCGCCCAAAGATTTTCTCTGGGGTGGCGCCATACGCCGAGGGCTAAACGTCCGCCTTTATCCAGTGTCGGTCCGAGCCTAGCGAAAACCGCCGCGGGGTTGCTGAAGAACATCGCCCCTAGCCGAGAAACCAGTTTGTCGAATGATCTATCAGCGAAGGGATAGACTGCCGCGTCACCCAGCACTAAAGAGACGTTAGATAGATCGACGGTGTCTAATCTCTCTTGAGCACGCTGGATCATCGGTCTGGAAACATCTATCCCCATCACCATGCCAGTGTTTGTGACGAGATCTGCCAAAGCTAGGGTGGTTCCACCATTGCCGCAACCCAAGTCGAGCACGCGGTTGCCGGCTCGGATCTGCGCCGCTTCCAGCACTGCTTCGGTAATGGAAGAAAACATGATATCCACCGTGTCAGCATATCTTGCCCATGCGAGCCCGTGGTCGCTATTCCAGAATTCAATCTGGCCTGTGTTTTCTTCAGTCATCGGAGCCTCGGTAGGCTGATAAAATTTTGGATGACAACCGAATTTTATATTGGATGCGGTCCAAGTTATTGTCCTAGCGTGGAAAATCACTTCTGATAACCATGAGGGAACAATGGTAGTCTGAAAAAGTTCAATAAAAAAGGCCGCGATATGCAGCCTTTTTTAATCTTTCTTTTAAAGTAGCGTCAGAAGCCCTCGCGCTCCAGCCTTTTGCGTTCAAGCTTGCGGGCGCGCCGAATAGCTTCAGCCTTTTCTCGGGCGCGGCGTTCCGACGGCTTTTCATAAGACCGGCGCATTTTCATCTCCCGAAAAATGCCTTCGCGCTGCATTTTTTTCTTCAGAGCGCGCAGCGCCTGATCTACATCGTTGTCTCTTACAGATACTTCCACGGTTACATCATCTCCAGTCGGATCGCATATGGCCCTCTACGGACCGGGTTTGTACGCCTATAGGGGTAAGGATTACCACTCCAGAAACGCCGAAAACCGGCGTTTCCACCGGTTAGTACACAATTTATAGCATAAATACGACTTGATTTTAAAGTCCCTAGCAGCAATCTCCTTACTTAGGTGGTATACATAATAAATAAACCTTTACATTTGTTAGGATAGCACCTTCGGATGACTCTACTTAAAATTGCCCGTATGGGGCACCCGGTTCTTCTACAGGTGGCAAACGAGATCCAAGATCCTACTTCTCAGGAAGTCGGGAGTCTCCTCCAAGATATGGTCGAAACCATGGAAGATGCGGTGGGGGTAGGGCTCGCGGCACCGCAGGTCTATGAGGGTAAACGCGCGATCATTTTTAAATCGCCTCGTGAACGAGGAGACGAAGAGGGCTCTAAAACAGATTTTTCTGAGCTCACGGCGCTGATAAATCCGGAGTTTGAGCCTGCGAGCGACGAACTTGCGATGGGTTGGGAGGGATGTTTGTCAATCCCAGGTATTACAGGGGTAGTCCCGCGCTATTCCCACATCATTTATCGTGGATATTTGGCTAGTGGACAGCCTATTGAGCGGGAAGCAACGAATTTTCATGCACGCGTCGTACAACATGAAATTGACCATCTCGACGGCGTTCTTTTCCCTATGCGGATGACCGATCTTTCGTTGCTAAGCTTTAACGAAGAGCTTAAGAAGTTTATGGAGAACACCTCGGTTCAAGACGCAGTAAATTCGAATGATAACAGACCTGAAATATGACAGATAGCGGGGTCCCGATCCGAGACGCGCTTATCAAAAGTGCCTTGATGCATATTCCATTCGACGGATGGTCAATCACGGCCCTTAAGTCCGGCGCGCGCGATATTGGCCTCAATGCAGAAATTGTAGAAAGCGTATTCCCTAGGGGGGTTTCCGACGCGATCCAGTATTTTTCCCAACAGACAGACCGGTTTATGGTAAAGTCGATGGAGGATTTAGATCTTGAAGCCCTCCGCGTTCACGAGCGTGTCGGTAGGGCTGTGGAAAATCGGCTCATTTATCTTGAACCTTATCGGGAATCGGTTCTTCGCGGACTAACTTGGCTCTCAATGCCTCATAACTCGGTGCTTGGCGCCCAATTGCTATACCGGACGGTGGACGAAATCTGGTACGCAGTCGGCGACCGGTCGGCCGATTTTTCGTTCTATACGAAACGCGGACTTCTGGCTGGTGTACTGAGTTCTACGAGTCTGTTCTGGCTCAACGACCACAGCGAAGACGGGTTAGAGACTCGAGCTTTTCTATACCGGCGGCTCGCTGATGTAATGAGGTTACACGAAGTCTCCAAGAGAGTCAGAATTTCGCGCGATAGCGTATTAGGGTCATTTTCTATCTTTAAAAATGTGATTGAAAAACGCTACGCCAAGCAAGATATCGGGGATAGCCGCGTGACGTGACCCATCTTGCGGCCCGGGCGGATTTCCATTTTACCGTATAGATGCAGGCACGCTCCGGTTTCCGCGGTTAACTTTGTCCAAGTGTCAGCCTCGTCTCCTATTAGATTGGTCATAACTGCATTCGAATGACGTGACGGATCACCTAGCGGAAGACCGCAAACCGCACGAATAAACTGTTCAAACTGGCTGACAGCACAGGCATCGATAGTCCAATGGCCGGAATTGTGGGGTCGAGGGGCGATTTCGTTTACGAGTAGGTCGCCGTTAAATAAGACAAACATCTCTACCGCTAACAGACCGACCAGTTCCAGCGCTGTTACAATCTGGACAGCCATCCGCCGAGCCTCGTTCGCAACGCTGTCCGTTACGGTAGATGGTGCAGTTGTCGTATTCAGTATATGATTACGGTGTACGTTATCTACTGGTACATATGTTTCTGTTGTGCCATCAGCGCTCCGGGCGACTATGACGGAGATTTCTCTTTCAAAGTCCACTAACCCTTCGAGTATTGCCGGAGTGTTACCGATCTTACCCCAAGAAGTTACTAATTCAGATTCTTGATCAATACGAAGCTGTCCTTTGCCGTCGTAACCAAATCGTGACGTTTTGAGGATAGCCGGTAGCCCTGTAGTAGCTATTGCAGTCGCTATATCTGCCACGTCGATAATGGGTGCCCAAGATGCCGTGCCGACCCCGTGATCATTTAAAAAGGATTTTTCGATCTGCCGATCTTGCGACACCTGCAATGCAGCAACACTCGGTCGAACGCGAGAAATTTCAGAAATGGCCGCTAGCGTAGCGTCCGGCACATTTTCGAACTCAAAGGTAACTATATCAACGTTTTCAGCGAATTGTCGCGCTGCATCTATATCTTCGTATGGGGCTGTTGTCTGCACAGCTGAAATTTCCTTTGCAGGGGCATCTGCATCGGGGCTGAAGATATGGCATTTATAGCCAAGTTGTGCTGCTGCCAATGCCGACATACGACCAAGCTGGCCGCCTCCGAGGATGCCGATCGTCGCGCCGGGTGGAAGCGGTGTATCCACGTAATTATGCTCTATCGGCCGACCGGATTTTCAGGCACACTATCCGTCAGCGAGGCACGCCATTTTTCAAGGCGACTAGCCACCTCCTCGTATTTCAATGCCACGATAGATACAGCTAAGATTCCGGCATTCTTTGCACCGGATGATCCGATCGCTAGTGTGCCCACAGGCACACCTCCCGGCATCTGGACAATGGAGAGAAGGCTATCCATTCCGCTCAGCGCTTTGCTCTCGACGGGTACGCCAAGCACCGGGAGGGTCGTCATTGAGGCGACCATACCCGGGAGGTGCGCGGCACCTCCCGCGCCCGCGATTATAACGCTGAGACCTCTCTCTTTGGCGGAGTTGGCGTATTCTGTCATCCGAGCAGGGGTTCGGTGCGCCGATACTATCTTTGTTTCGTATGGTACGTGGAGTGCTTTGAGGATATCCGTGGAGTATTTCATCGTCGGCCAGTCAGACCGGCTACCCATAATTACACCGACAACGGGTGCTGTCTGCGAGGTTTTACGCTGCGACGAGTGTTTCGATATCTTACGTGCTGCCATCTCAATTTCCCCTATAGTGTGTTGCTGACGGTTCGGCAACGCGCAAACGGCAGAAACCTCTATTATAAGCTGGTCCGGTATCATCGCAAATCCCCGAAACCCCGGTTTCTGGAGGAATTACAGACAATTATCCAGTCATCAAACCGACCGAATTTCCGGACCGGAGAGGTTAGTTACGCCTATTGATAATAATCTCTTAATCGGGGCCATATTTGTGGTTCGATCGAGTAAAGAGGTTAGCGATAAGCAGCGCAAGAGATGCAACAGAGCCCAACTGGAAATATGGGCGTAGCCCAAAAGAACCTCATTAATCATTCATAAATTAATCACTATGTTTTTTGCAAGATGCACAAAACATAGTCTGGATCTAAAGATAAGAATTTTTGGAACAGCTATCGATTCAGAGTTACCAGCATAGGTGTCCAGTTATCGTTTGACCATTATAAAACTATCTTACGCCGGGCGTTTAAGGCAACGCGCGCGGCGTTATAAGGTTAAAACGGTCTTTAGCAAAAAACTTTGGCCTAATACGTTTCTAGGCAATGATGTCGGGATAAAGCTTGGCCTCTAACTGCGCGATTTGGTCTTTAAGAATAAGTTTTCGTTTCTTTAGCCGTTGCATTTGAAGCTGGTCGTAGGGTGCACGTTCGTTCAATCGCGCGATCACGTCGTCCAAATCTCGGTGTTCAAGCTCCAACTCACCGAGTTCCTGACGAAGCGTTTCCTGATCACTCATTTTTGTATTCACTTTGGCTCCCAAAATCTTAATGAGGATAGCAGAAATACGGACCCTCTGTCAGTTTTGACAGAGCGTTTACTTCCCAAAAATAAATTCTTTAGGATCAACGTAGGGAATATTGATATATAAATGGGCGGCAGAGATTCTGGCTGCCTTCGTGCTATAATACGAGCCGCTATAGTCCGAACGATTGTGGAGTACAGGTGTTACGTGTTCTCTGGAGGACGCGGTGGGTAGTAAAATAAAAGTTTGGTTGTGGCGGATTATTTGGCGGCCACAACTTTATGATGGTTGCCACAATTTTGGTCCAAGCGGAGACGGATTTGTCTGACTTTCCTGTTCATCCTTTCTGGGACTTTTCTCTCGACGTCTATATGTCTGATGGCGTCGGACAAGCTTGTCTAGAACTGCAGAACGAGCACCAGCTAGACGTTAACATTTTGCTATATTGTATGTGGGTAGGTGCATCCGGTCGAGGTTCCCTGACCGTTGCCCAAATGGCGGCCGTGAACGAGGCGGTGAACGAATGGCATCAAGATGTAGTTCGCGCTCTTAGGGCTATTCGCGTGAGGATGAAACGGGTTGAAGGAGCCACGCCTGAGCCTCTAACAGAATCTCTGCGTCAGAGTATCCAAAAGACCGAGATTGATTGTGAGCATGCGGAACAGCTAATGCTGGCTGCCTCAGTTGATCTCACCGCAGATAATATCAAAACAATCTCTGACCGTTTAGCCGATTCTGTCTCAAATATTTCCATCTATTTCGCTGGATTCGGTAAGGTTTCCGATGTAGACCGACGAAATCTCACGCTGATCCTCAACGTCGTTTTCGGCGACTTGACTGCTGAGCAAGTGGAGGCGGCAGCCGTGAAGATCTGAAAACCATAGATATTCAAAAACCAAATTTTCGATTAAAGAATGTCATTGCGTTGTTTGATGTTTCCACTTTGTAAGTCGGGTGAGGTAAAGAAAAAGTACGCATCCTAAACGGTGAGACTATAGGCGAATTTTTTAGAGAGCTATCTTCTATACACAGTGCTCTGCGCAAGGACTTTTTTACAGCTTGAACTCCGGCATCTGAATTCCGGACGAAGCCTTTGGTTTTTCTTCTTCAATCGGCGGCGCCTCTAAGGTGGAAGAGTACCCGGCTTTCAATACTTCCTTGTCCAGATCCTGACGGTTACACAGGCCCAAACCAACAGGATCACGGGCATTAATATTATTCATGTTCCAGTGAGACCGGTCGCGGATGGCGCTGATCGTGGGCTTTGTGGTGCCAATCAAGCGTGAAATTTGTGCATCGGTAAGATTCGGGAAATGTTTTACTAGCCACGCGATAGCATCGGGTTTGTCGCCCCTTCGGGCAACAGGGGTGTACTTTGGGCCTTTCGTTCGGGACGCGGGTCGGGGCACATCGGTTTTGGCTATCGTAAGGCGTTGTGCCGAATCGGACTCGCAACGTTCAATTTCTTGTTTAGTCAACTGGCCATTGACGATAGGATCATAGCCTACCATCCCAGGCGCGATTTCGTCGTCCGCGATGCTTTGTACTTCCAATTCGTGTAGGCCACAAAACGCGCCTATCTGGCGGAAAGTCAGTCCAGTGTTTTCTATAAGCCACACAGCAGTGGCTTTTGGCATTAGCGGTTTAGTACTCTCAAATTGTTGGCGGGCCATAATGAAGTGCTCTCTTTTTCCTTCGGGTTTTCGTATCTAATGCCGCGTCAGGCATCGTCGTCTACGCATAGTATAATCTTTCCAATATGGTCACTCGTTGCCATCAGCGAATGGGCGTCGGCAGCTTCCGATAACGGGAAAGTAGTATAAATCACAGGCTTGATATCGCCTTTTTCAAATAACGGCCAGAGATTCTGCTCCACCGCGTTTGCCACAACCGCCTTCTGAGTGACCGAGCGGGGACGGAGCGTTGATCCCGTATAGTGTATCCTTTTAGACATTATGGTAGGGATAAAAAGCTCGACCTTGGCGCCCTTTTGTACCGCAACCTGCACCATGCGGCCATCCGTTGAGAGGACATCCAGATTGCGAGAGAAATAGTCACCACCCACGATATCGAAAACCACAGAACATCCCGCACCTTCAGTGGCATCCTTCACCACCTTAACAAAGTCCTCTTGGGTATAGTTGATGGCTCGGGTCGCCCCCAGGTTTTTACAAAAATTGCATTTTTCGGTATTCCGAGCGGTTGTGTATACTGTAGCGCCGAACGCGCATGCCACTTGGATGGCAGCGGTACCAATGCCTCCAGAACCGCCATGGATGAGGATACTGTCGCCAGCAGATAGTTGGATACCGTCAAACAAATTTGTCCAGACTGTAAAGAAATTTTCTGGAATAGCTGATGCGTTTAACATTTCGTAGCCCTTGGGCAATGGCAACGCTAATTGCTCGGGGACCACGGTGTATTCGGCATAGGCGCCGCCTGAAACAAGGGCGCATACTTTGTCTCCTGGTGAATATCGGCTAACACTTGGTCCGGTCGCAACCACGGTGCCGGCGAGTTCCAGCCCTGGTATGTCGGTTGTACCTGACGGTGGAGGGTAGCGTCCTTCACGCTGCATGGTATCGGGGAAATTAACGCCGACCGCCGAATTCCTGACTAGGATTTCACTTTCACCCGGGTGTGGGACCGGACGCGATACCGGTTTAAGCACTTCTGGGCCACCGAATTCGCTAATTTCGATTGCGGTCATAGTTTCTGGAATGTCGACTGACATTTTGCGTCACGCTCTATTGTGTCGGAAATGATGGTTGCAGGTCTATCGCTTCAAAGGCAAACTGGCAAGTCCGAACATAGTGGAAACATAGATTGTGAGTATCGGAGGG
This sequence comes from Alphaproteobacteria bacterium UBA830, assembly GCA_002295635.1. GTDB lineage: Bacteria > Pseudomonadota > Alphaproteobacteria > MPNO01 > UBA830 > UBA830. The sequence continues at coordinate 110,699 of DBHK01000003.1, forward strand.
GCGCAGTGGATATAAACGATGATCTTCCCCAAAATATGCCCAAACCCAAACGGGATCTTGATCCCCTGTCAATCGAAGAGCTCAAGATCTATATCGCAGAGATGGAAGAGGAAATCGAACGAGTGTTGGCGGAAATCGAAAAAAAAGAGGCGCATCGAAGTGGCGTAGAAGGGTTATTCAAAAAATAGTATCTCCGAAAAACCAGCATCGATTAAAGCGTTTACAGTTTCGTATAGCAATTCTAACCGTTTTTGTTGCAAACCTGCTCAGCCTTCCCTATAAAACGCGCTCTTTTACGGGAGAATTGCGGTGAAGAAAGATATTCACCCGGATTATCACGAAATAGAAATCGTGATGACGGACGGGACGACTTATACCACGCGTTCCACCTGGGGTGCGCCGGGCGATACCATGAAGCTGGATATCGATTCGAAGTCGCACCCAGCCTGGACGGGGGGGTCGCAACGTCTTGTTGATACGGCTGGGCAGGTGGCCAAGTTCAACAGCCGCTTCAAGGATCTCGGGATCGGGTAAACCCGATTGACGAGTTGTTTGGGCACGTCTCTCCGCGGCGCCTTTTAGCATACCAGACAGACACTATTTTTAATTAACGCTGGGTCAGCTTGAATTCAATCCGCCGGTTGCGGCGATGTGCGACCTCATCGCTTCGCTTATCTAGCGGCTGGAATTCTCCAAACCCAGCAGCCATGAGGCGTTCCGCCGGGACCCCCCTAGAGATGAGGGCTTTCACAACCGCAATTGCCCGACTAGAAGATAGCTCCCAGTTTGATGGAAACTGCCGAGTCCGGATCGGCCTTCGGTCTGTATGTCCATCGACTCTGAGGACCCAATTAAGATCGGCAGGGATACGCAGCGAAATCTGTTTCAACGTTGCCGCGAGTTTCCCTATCTGATTCTGACCATCGGGGTTTAGCTCGGCCGAACCTGAAGGGAACAATACTTCAGACTGAAAAACGAACCGGTCGCCGACAACGCGGATCCCGCTGCGCTTACCCAACGCTTCGCGTAACCTACCAAAAAACTCCGACCGATACCGAGCTAGTTCCTCTACTTTGCTGGCAAGCGCCTCATTAAGTCGTTTACCAAGACTGATAATTTTTATGTTCTGAGCAGCAGCTTTTGCTTCGGACTCTTCGAGTGCCACAGTCAGTCGCGCTAGTTGTTGGCGCAACGCTAAAAGTTGCCTGTTTATTGCTTTAACCCGTTTAAGGGCGTCTTGGCTTACCCGTTCTTCTTTGGTCAAGTCGTCGCCGATCCGTTCTGCCTGCGCGCTTAGTTCTCGAATTGTCAGATTCTTTCCCTGAATTTCTTTTTGCGCTAGTGCCGAACGTTCCTGTTCGCCGGCAAGCTCAGCCTTGAGTTCCTTAGACTGATCGCGAAGCGCACCTAAGGATTTGTCTCGTTTGGTGATGATTGCCGCTAGTTGAGAAACTTTCTTTTCGAGTTCGGTACGAACGGCTTTTAGCGCTCTGATATCCCGATTGATTTGAGAAATTTTCGCAATCTGCACTTTGATCTTATCTTTGTCAGCAGCGACGGTCCTACGCGCCGCTGCTAGGTCAGCCTCGAGTGCATCGCGCTGTGGCAAAAGTTCGGCAATCTGGCTAGATAATTGCTCACGCGTAGCCGTCGACGTCTGCAGATCGGAAGCAAGGCGTGATATTTCTTCTCTAAGGTTGGCATTAGTAGACCTTTCCAGAGACAGGACTTCAGACAACTCCGCGATCTGTCGGTTTAGCCGTTCCAGTGCCTGATTGCGACCAGACAGAATCTCGCCAAGGAAAAACTGGGCTAGAGTAAAAACCATCAACAAAAAAATAATAATGATCAACAAAGCCGAAAGAGCGTCGACAAACCCTGGCCAAATATCGAACGTCTGCCTCTTTCTTCGAATGGTTCCCGGCATAGATTTTCTTTACAGTTAACGTCCGGATTTATCAGCAATTGCTGCAAGCGTGCGAGACAGGACGCGGATTTCGCCTCGGATTTCCTGGGCCAGTTCTGTACGCCCGTTGGCTGTATCTTCTAGAAGCCTAACTAAATGTCCGTCGATGTTTCTCAGATATGCGCGCATATCGTCAGCACTGTTATCGCTTGGGTTGGACTTCGAGAGTGTCGTTTCGATGCGTGAAAGAACCGGTGTGAGCTCCATCTGGCTTTCTGCCAGCCGCGCCATAAGGTTCTGCTCAGCCTTCATCATGTCTGTCAACGTACTAAGACGTTCAACCAAGCCGGTTATGCTGTTGTTGGCGCTAATACGAGAGTCTTCGCCGCGCTGCAAGGAGCGTTGCAGGTTCTCTAAGCCATCGGCAGTTTGCTCGAGCAAAGCCTGAACGTAGGCGGGGACTGCATGTTCACCGTCTGCTGATAGGGCCCCTGAAGCAAGACGGGTCTGACCAGATAGCCAATCTTCAAGGTCGTTATAAAATCTGTTTTGTGCTTGGCCTGCCTGCAGTTCTAAGAAACCCAGTATCAGCGAACCGGCGAGACCGAACAGAGATGATGAAAATGCAGTACCCATGCCCGACAAGGGCGCTTGCAGACCGGCTTTGAGATCATCGAAAACTGGACCTAATTCCTTGGATCCAACCGTTAGGTTGGCTATGACTCCACCGACCGCGTCAATGGTCTGGAGTAGTCCCCAGAATGTTCCAAGAAGTCCGAGAAAAATAAGTAGGCCGATTAGGTAGCGCGAGATATCTCGTGACTCGTCTAGCCTAGCACCAACCCCATCGAGTAACGAACGCATTGACATCGCCGACAGGCTAAATCGTTCACTCCGCTCGCCGAGCATCGACGCCATCGGTGCCAACAGACGGGGATCCATTACGCTGGATGTGGGTGGCTGCCCCGCTCGGTAATTTTCGAGCCATGCTACTTCGCGCGTGAGAACAACAACAGTACGAAATATATACCCAATGCCGAGGACTAGGACTCCTAGGATTAGACCGTTCAATGCAGGATTCGAAATGAAGGCATCACGCATACCTGAAAATAGGGCTATAGCCACGGCTGCGACCGTGCCCAGAAAAATAATCATTCGGATTAAGTAGCGCCGCGGATTGGTCATCCTTTTGCGAACCCCGTCAGAATTCTGGTTGGAAAAATCGCATCTCTGTTTAGTCAGCGGGCAGTAATGATGATATCGATCCGGTCTGGTGGTCCACCATCAGACTTTTTACCCAACGCTCGAACGTCAATACGCGTACTACGGATACCCTTTTCAATTAAGCGGGATCGCACGGCCAGCGCGCGCGAAAGAGATAGGCGCCGAGCCTGACTCGGTGTCTGACTGCCGCCACCCGCATAGGCGAGTAGCTGCAGCCTTAAATTTCCGTCCCTCTTGAGAATTTGGACGACTTTGTCGAGCTTTGTGTTCGATCGCGCGGCTATCTCAGCGGATCCAGTGCCAAATGCGAGACGGAATTCCTCGCTTGGCTTGAAACCACCGGTTAGAGAGCGCCTCTGTTTAGGCGGAGGCGGCAACTTTGCTAAAGGCCTGGATAGCTTCATCGGAGGCGGCGGCACCGCTACCTTCGGGGTGATGGCAGTTGTATGCTGCGGTGGGGTTTTAGGCGCAGTCGGCGTTACGGTTCGACGCTTGGGTAGTGATTTCTTGTTGTTTCTTGCGTGGGCGGGCGTGGTCTCTTTTCTTTCTTCGGTGGGTAGTTTGAGGTGAACGGTACTGGTCGAAGTCGAAGTCGAAGGCGGCTTAGGACGGGATATCCCGATTGATGTGAATTGCGACCGCGCTGGCTGGCGGTTATTCGGCATCAACAACGATCGCACAGACGGGTGTAACAGCTTAGGCACCGTTGGCGCAGTCCCAAGCTGATTAAGAACGCTGAGGTCGACAGATACTGCCTCGGAATGACGTTTGCCGATCATCGTTTGTGCCCCGGCCGGGTCTGTCGCAGAAATAGTGAGGCCGATCATTATCGCCGTCGCGGCCCGCGCATATCCTAAAAACTTCGGAGTCATTTTTTTCAACCCAAGCCTATTAACCCGGAAATTCTACGGAGGCATGCACACCCCGTAAAACTAATCTAACCTAGGGGGACCGCTCGAACAACCAGTTTGGTAGTAAATCAATCGAGCAACCCATTGAAATTAGACGTCATTCTATGAGCTGTAATTTTTCATCTCGTACCGCTTCCATCAAAAGTTTGCGCAGCGGATCGTATAAACGCTGATTAGTGGCAATGATCGAGTTACCGTAAAGCACAGAATTTCGGCCATCGATCTCACCGACCATCCCGCCCGCTTCGCGTACGATAACTATGCCGCCAGCTATATCCCAGGGTGAAAGACCAGTTTCCCAGAAACCTTCATAACGCCCTGCTGCGACATAGGCGAGGTCTAACGCAGCCGATCCTAACCGCCGCACGCCGGATGTCCTTTTCATGACTGCATTTAACATGACCAGAAAGGATTTCTTGCCTATGCGGTCGCCGAAGGGAATGCCTGTAGCAAGGAGAGAATCTGCTAAATTACCGCGTTCGGAGACCCTGAGTCGGCGGCGATTCAGAAACGCCCCTTCGCCGTTTTCCGCCGAGTAAAGTTCATCTCGAATAGGATCATATACGATGCCGGCAAATAGCTTTCCGTCACGTTCGACCCCGATTGAGATGGCGAAATGAGGTATACCGTGCAAAAAATTGGTAGTCCCATCAATGGGGTCAACGATCCATCGTTCGTCGCCTTCTTCGGCTTTGACCTCACCCCCTTCCTCCATCAAAAAGCCGAAACTTGGCCGCGCCTTCGAAAGTTCCTCGTAAAGAATTTGCTCTGTACGTCGGTCGGCTTCAGTAACGAAATCACCTGGACCCTTTCGGGATACCTGGAGTTGTTCGACCTCCCCAAAATCTCGCACCAGCCGCCGGGATGCTTTTCGAGCCGCGGCCTCCATGACATTTATAAGTGGTGTAGGCAACGACATGGCAACAAGTGTCTTTCGATTGGTTGGCTGGCGAGGGTTTACGCCTGCAGGTGATAATTTAGTCTTTAGCGCGCTCGACGTAAGATCCGTCTTCGGTATTCACCACAATTCGCGTACCCGCCTCAATGTGAGGCGGTACCATAACGCGAACGCCGTTTTCGACTACTGATGGCTTATAGGACGACGAAGCGGTCTGCCCTTTTACAACCGGGTCTGCTTCCACAACCTCTAAAGTTACGTGCTGAGGAAGTCGGACGCCCACGACTTTTCCGTCGATCAGATCAGCTGTCACCGCCATCCCGTCTTGCAGAAAAGCGGCAGCTTCAGCCATTTGGTCTATTTGGACCGTGAATTGTTCGTAGCTTTCGCTGTCCATGAAGGTGATTTGATCTCCATCTACGTATAAGTAGGTGGCTTCTTTTTCTTCGACCATGAGCTTTTCGACAGACTCTGAGGTTCGAAATCGCTCGTTTGTCTTATTTCCGGATTTGACATCTCGCATTTCGACTTGGATGAACGCATTACCCTTCCCGGGCAGAAGCATCTCGGTTTTCATCACAGTCCACTGCTTGTCCGCATGCTCTATCACATTACCCGGCCGGATGGTGTTCGCCTGGATTTTCATCCTTTTTTTCCGCTATTTAATATGGCGCGTAGACCTATCAGCTTGGCCCGGGATGCGCAATCGGAGAGGGTTAATCGATTTTTTGCGATCGTTCCTAACTGATGACATTAGTGTAAGTTCATTCCGTTTTTGTAAAATCGTTCATTGGTCAAAATCAGTTAGCACGATTTTCGAGGTTTTTTCATGATTTTTAGGTGGCAGACCATGGACCTGCCGAGAGGATCCGATCAACTATTTTGAATGTGTTAGAGCCGACATAACACCAAGCCGCTCGTTGTGATTGTATAATTTAAATTTCTTCGTAGCGATGAATCTCACCCTTAAAGTCTTTCATTCTCCATTCCTGATCAGATTGCTCGATTGCGGCGGTTTGAGCTGCCACTTTCCCGTACCCTTCGGGAATATCGACCACGTAAGTTGGCTGACACAAACCCGAAAGATGTCCTCGAAGGGCATCAAATATTGCGCGTCCCTCTTCTAGAGAGAGACGGAAACGGGCAGTACCTTGGGCCTGATCTGGGTGATGTAAGTAGTATGGTTTGACCTTGAGTGCGATTAATCGTCGGAACAGCTCCGATAGCGTTTCTATATCGGCATTCACGCCTTTTAAGAGTACTGACTGAGATAATAGAGGGATCCCACCCCGTGTAAGACGTTCACAGGTGTTAGCAACTTCTGTGGTGAGTTCGCGCGAATGATTAACGTGAAGCACCATCCAGACCGGAAGATCACAACGCAAAGCTTTTATGAGTCGGTCAGTTACGCGACTTGGTAGGGAGACTGGCACACGGGTATGGATACGTAGATTGTTAAGATGCGGAACCGCGGATAGCTGAGCTAACAGCGCGCCGAGTCTGGTGTCGGAAAGGGACAGTGGGTCCCCTCCCGTAAGGATTACCTCATGGATATCTTTACGGTCTTTAATATATGCGATGGCTGAATCGATATCCGTCGAGGAGGGTGCGGCCGCGTTACGTCCAACACGGTCGCGGCGAAAACAATAGCGGCAGTACACCGGACAAGATAGTGTTGGCATCAGTAGTACCCGATCGGGATATCGGTGTATCAAACCTGGAAGCGGAGAATGGTCGTGATCGCCAATAGGGTCCGCTAGTTCGTTATCCAATGCGTCTAACTCCGCGGTGTCGGGCACAAACTGTTTCGCGATTGGATCTTCAGGATCGTTTGGATCCATTAATGCGACTACCCCGGCGGGGATAGCGACACTGTAGCGCTCGCCAACTCGTTCAAGGGCCTCAATTTCTTCATGCTTTATAAGTCCCGCCTGATCAAGTTGGAGGGCGGTCCGTAATACAGCAGGGGTAGGGTTGATTTTTGACAAGGTGACGGTCTCCATTCTATTAGGCATTATTGCTACGATGGCGAACAATGAAACCCCAAGATTGTTTTCGGGCGCCTGGTGGTGCCGGGACCGTTTTGAAGAGCGCGCGGATTACTTAGTTCGCCGCGCCGACATGCTTAAATCTGCCCGCGAATTCTTCGACCGTAGCGGTTATGTTGAGGTCGAGACACCGGCACTTCAAGTCTGTCCTGGGATGGAGCCGCATCTAAACACGTTCGTGACTAGTCTTTACGATCCGGACGGTGACTATCGTGAACTATTCCTTCACACGTCACCGGAATTCGCGATGAAAAAACTTTTAGCCGCGGGCATGCAACGTATTTTCCAGTTTGCGAGAGTCTTTCGGAACGGCGAACGCTCCACCAAGAATCATCCTGAATTTACGATGCTTGAGTGGTATCGGGTGGATGCGGATTGGCGCACTATTGCTGAAATGGCGGAAGAACTCGTGCGTGCGGTATGTGGCCCCGTTGCACGGCGCGGCAATTTTGTTTGTAATGTCGCAGGGCCTTGGGAATATCTCTCAGTCGCGGAGGCTGTGGAACGCAGTACCGGTATTGATCTGCTGCAGACAACCCAGAATCCGCTTGATCCTGATAAACAAGCGCTACGACTCGCCGCCGAAGAGATTGGGGTACGCACTATTGATAGCGACACTTGGGAAGATGTCTTTTTCCGAATTTTTCTTGAGCGGGTAGAGCCGGGACTCGGGTTGGAAGCGCCGACTGTACTACACTCTTACCCGGCGTCGATGGCGGCACTAGCGAGGTTATCCCCTGAAGATCCTCGCGTTTCAGAGCGCTTTGAGATTTTTGTATGCGGACTTGAACTGGCTAATGGGTACAGCGAACTTACGGACATTGATGAGCATCTAGCCAGATTTACAGCGACCGCTGAGCAACGGATCGCTGCCGGCCGCGATCCCATTCCGGTTGACGAGGATTTTCTAGCGGCAGTCCAGTCCGGCATTCCAGAATCCGCCGGCATTGCTCTAGGATTTGACAGGCTGGTTATGCTTGCTACGGGTGCCCTGCGAATCGACGACGTATTGTGGGCTCCAGTGGTTGGGCCGACTATTAGTTAACACCGCTCAATGGCTAATCGCAGAGATTGAGGGTGAGCCATTCACCAAACAATCGAACTGACCGTTGCATTTTTTCCGACGTTAAATCACCAAATGCGATCTGACAAACCAGGTAACTAGCCGTTGCCGTGGCCATGGGCTCTGCCAGAAATTCGGTTACTTGTTCCGGTGTCCCCATAACTGCGTGCCCCTGCGCTACCATTACTTCAAACTCCGAGGGCTTCTGGTGTTTTGGGTACAGCCATGTCGTGGCGGCGAAATAGCCAGTTGAAACTATCGTGCCATCTTTTGATTAAAGGCCTTAACTGCCGCCGCTGGCCCACCGCTATAATTCCAGACACCACCGCCAACAGCGAGAAAATCTGCACCGGCGTTCACGACGGTGCTGCAGTTGTCGACAGTTATGCCGCCAATGGCGACGCAGGGCACTATCATCAACTCCTGCCACCAACTAAGGATTGCGATGTCCGCTGGCGTCGCGGTCTCTTTTGTGGACGAGGGAAAGAATGCACCGAAGGCGACGTAGTCTGCGCCTGCTTCGCCTGCATCAAATGCCAGCTCACGCGAGCCCTTGCAGGTAACACCGATAATCGCTTTGTCTCCAACCAGTCGGCGGGCATTTACGTAGGGCGTGTCACCTTGCCCTAAATGAACACCATCGCAATCCATGTCTGCAGCAAGATCAGCACGGTCGTTCATTATAAAGGCGACATCGCGGTCTTGGGCCACCGGCCTAAGGATTTCCGTCGCGTGACGTATGTAGTCGTCGGTCACATTCTTCAGCCGGAGCTGTACACATGCGACATCTCCTCCATCCAATGCTGCGCCGAGTTTTTCTGCGAATGCGATCGCACCGCCCGTATCGAAAGTTGGCGGCGATATCAAGTAAAGCTGGCAGGTCTGGGCAGCGATGCGCAAGATCCCTCTGTTTACGCCTTATTCTGGTATATCTTAATGATCTGATTGAGCATGGCCAAAGCCTCATCCTTTGGGCGTTGGAAGGTATTTCGACCTATAATGGAGCCATTGCCGCCGCCATCACGGATGGCAGTGACTTCCTTGTAGATGCCGTCAAGTTCTTTGGCCTCGCCGCCGGAGAACACGACAATGCGCTTGCCGTTAAAACATGCCTGGACAACGTGTTCGATACGCTTGGCAAGAGTGGTAACCGGAATTTTCTGCGCGGAGTAAATCTTTTCTGCTGCGTCAAGGAAAATCGCATCTGTAGGCGGCTTAACCTTGATAATATGAGCGCCGATTAGGGCAGCCATATGCGCAGCATAGGCGCAGACATCCATTGCGGTTTCACCCTCTTTGGTCACCATACCACCTCTTGGATAGGACCAGACGACGACGGCAAGGCCCACGGATTTCGCCTCTTCGGCTAGTTCGCGAATTTCCTCCATAAGTTCAAACTGATACTCAGATCCGGGATAAATCGTGAACCCAATCGCCGAACAGCCAAGCCTAAGCGCATCGCTAACTGTCGCGGTTACGGCCTGATCTTTTTCCGTCGCTAGCGAATTGGCCGAGTTACATTTGAGGATTGTCGGGATCCCACCAGCGAAGGTGTCGGCGCCTGCCTCAATCATGCCGAGTGGGGCGGCAAACGCGGATAGGCCGGCGTCAATAGCGAGCTGGAAATGATAATGGGGATCGTAGCCCGCGTTGTTGGGAGCAAAACTACGCGCCGGGCCGTGCTCGAAACCTTGGTCAACCGGTAGGATCACAAGCTTACCGGTGCCCCCTAGTTTGCCGTGCATCAGTATATTGGCCAATTTGTTCTTTGTGCCTGGATTATCACTTTCGTATCCGGCGAGTATTTTCTTAACTTTCTGGCTGACGCGCATCGATCGATCCTTCCGATAACTTAACCCCGTCAATACTAGATAGACCCGGTAATTTCAATCTTTACAGTCTATATTTTCGCGGAAAACTGGGAGTTTTAGGCTATTCTTAGAGAGATCGATTCGGGGTTGTAACGACTTTTAGTTACTAACCTTTTGGATAGGTTGACGTCACTTTCGTCAACATCGTATTGTGCAAAAATTAAAAAAAACGGTGGGTTAGAGGACTTCGTGTCGAAATTAGATGAAGCGGCAAAGCGCCTCCAAAAAGCTGTTACAGCCTTGGAAAAAGCAGCCCGTACCAAATCTGAAAATGAAAGAGCCGCATTATCCGGTACTTCGGAATCTGACCTTTCTGCGGCGCGGGACAAGGCCGGCGATCTTGAAGCGTTGAACGCGTCCGTCGCGGAAAGGCTAGATCTTGCGATTTTGCGTGTGAAAGACATTTTGGATAAATGACATGGCGCAGGTCGAGATAAAAATCAACGGTCGAAACTACCAAATTGCCTGCGACGACGGCCAAGAAGCTCATCTAGTCCAACTGGGCGAATATGTCGACAAGCGAGTTCAAGAACTCGTGTCGGCGGTCGGTCAGGTGGGGGACTCTCGACTCCTTGTCATGGTATCGCTGCTAGTTGCGGACGAACTTGCCGAAACCTACGCTGATCTTAATCAAACTGCAGCCGCAGCAGAAGTTGCCGGGTCGGTTGAGAAAAAGGAGGCCGCGCTCGCAGAGATCGTCGATTCCGCAACTGCCCAGATCGAAGATATCACTCGGATTCTGTCCGACTAAGGTCCAGACTAAAAGTCAAAGTCCATTTCCCGTTTACAATTTATGCCTTAGGTTAGGCTATGGCGGGGCTATCCGGTGCGATAGGTCATTACATCCCTGGGGCCAATACAATTCTCTCGGGAACTGCCTCTGTCGGGGTCTTGGCCTCGGTACGCGGTGCCCACCTGTTTCGTGCAGGCCGCAGAGGATCATATTGACAGCCGGCCGCGACGGCTCCGCCGCTTCGTTTCTGCAAAACCAGACGGGGTTCTGATTTGTTGAGGAATACGGACTGGATAGATCGAGAAAAATCGGAGTTGCGAAGTGAACTGCGCCTGCAGCGTAGCAAGTTGGGCCCCACCTATGGCACGAATGCCGCGAAATTACTTTCGGATCGGTTCTTTAAACATTTTGATCAGACGTTAGAAGGCTGTGTAGTAGCAGGCTACTGGCCGATGAAGGGTGAAATTGACATCCGCCGGGTGATAAATGAACTCGTGAGTCGCGCAGCGATAACGGCGCTTCCAGTGACGGTAGGGAGAGATAAGCCGTTAGTGTTTCGCCGCTGGGCCCCGGGCGACAGACTGTTTAAGGGAGACTTCGAGGTATTCGAACCTGACCCACGATTGCCCACCATCGTTCCGGATATCGTGGTAGTGCCGATACTTGGTTTCGATGCCGCCGGTAATCGTTTGGGGTATGGGGGTGGTTATTATGATAGAACCTTGGCGGCGCTTAGAATTACGCCCGGAATTCTCGCCGTGGGCGTCGCTTATGATGAGCAGGAGTGCAACAAAATACCCGTAGACGCCAAAGACATGCCGCTTGATATAATATTCACCACCCGGCGAACGATATCGCCTGACAGAGAGGGAAATGCAGACTAAATGAGAATACTAATTTGCGGCGACGTGGTGGGCCGGTCCGGCCGTAATGTAGTAATTAACCAACTGCCTATACTTAAAGACCGATATGCGATCGATTTTATTATCGTCAACGGGGAAAATTCCGCGGGTGGGTTCGGTATCACGCCAAAAATCTGCGATGAATTTTTCGGTGTTGGCGCTGACGCAATTACTACTGGAAATCATGTCTGGGACCAGAAAGACATAATCCCACATTTCGACAAAGAGCCAAGGATCCTGCGGCCGGCAAACTTTCCTATAGGAACGCCCGGTAAGGGTGCCGCGCAATTCACAGATTCCCGTGGCCGAAAAGTTGTCATTCTGCACCTGATGGCGCGTTTATTTATGGATCCCCTTGATGATCCATTCGCCGCAGCTGCCGAGATGCTGAATACGTGGCGACTAGCGGGAAACGCGGATGCCATTGTACTCGATTTTCACGGTGAAGCGTCGAGTGAAAAAATGGCTATGGGACATTTTCTTGACGGTCGCGTCTCGGTTGTTGTTGGTACCCACACCCATGTTCCAACGGCTGACGCACAGGTGTTTCCCGGCGGCACAGGTTATATGACAGATATCGGTATGTGTGGAGACTATGATTCAGTGATCGGGATCCGTAAGGAAACCTCCGTAGATCGTTTTGTTCGAAAGATGCCGACGGTCCGGATGGAAGCCGCTCAAGGGGTTGCTACCCTTTGTGCCGTCTTGGTCGATACAGACGATTCAACTGGGCTTACCACGGATATCCGGCCGATTCGGATCGGCGGGCGTCTTAGGGGCGAACAACCTGATTGACTTAATTAAATTGGATTGTCCGGGTCTTGAGCAATCTTATTTAGTTAAAATCAGGGCATCCCCGCCCTATTCCTGCCACATTACATTGCCAAGCTGTTGCTACTACTAAATTACCCGGACATGTGGGGGTTCGGGGTCGCCATAACACTAGGTATGGTATAAATTATATCAATTTGGGGATGAAGTCGGAGAGACAATGGCGGGGCATTCAAAATTTAAGAACATACAGTACCGAAAAGGTGCTCAGGACGCCAAGAGGGCCAAGGTTTTCACAAAGTTGATCCGAGAGCTAACGGTTGCGGCGAAGGGTGGAGCAGATCCTGATGCAAACCCTCGCCTGCGGGCAGCCATCTCCGCTTCAAAAAATGCCAATATGGGGAAGGACACCATGGAACGTGCCATTGCCCGAGGTTCTGGAAACGATGAAGGTGACCAGTACGAAGAAATACGCTACGAAGGATATGGGCCCAAGGGGGTCGCAGTGATCGTGGAAGCGTTAACCGATAACCGGAATCGTACAGCCAGTGATGTGCGCGCCGCGTTCACTAAGTTTGGTGGTAATCTTGGCGAGACAGGTAGCGTCAATTTCATGTTCGATAGAGTCGGACAGCTCTTTTACACCCTGAATGTTGCCGATGCAGAAACCGTTTTTGAGGCCGCGATCGATGCCGGTGCCCAAGAGGTAGAAACGAATGAGGACGGACACGAAATAATCTGCGAACCCAATGACTTCAATAATGTTTGTGAAGACCTAGAGGGCCTATTTGGCCCGGCGAATTCTGCAGAACTCACTTGGAAAGCCCAGACCACAGTGGATCTTGATATAGATAGTGCTAAGACGATGCTTAATCTCCTAGACGCTCTGGAGGATAATGACGACGTTCAGAAGGTATCGTCGAATGTCGAGATCCAAGATGCCGTCATGTCAGAGCTCTCGGACTGAGTGGGGACCACGCATATGGCAATAAGGCTTATCGGCCTAGATCCCGGCCTGCGATGCACTGGCTGGGGTATCATCGAGGTCGATGGTAGTAGTTTAAAACATGTCGCATCTGGCGAAATCAAATCGACAGCTAGCTTGCCGCTCTCCGATCGGTTGTCTCAACTTTTCGAATCTATAACCGGCGTGCTCAACCTTCATTCACCCGACGAAGCCGCCATTGAGGAAACTTTCGTAAATAAGAATCCATCTTCAACTCTCAAGCTCGGCCACGCGCGCGGCGCGGTGATGCTGGCGCCGGCACGCTTGGGAATTTCAGTCTCTGAATATTCAGCCAATTTGATTAAGAAGTCACTTGTTGGAAACGGGCATGCCGACAAGAACCAAGTGCAGGCGATGGTATGCGTATTGTTACCTGGCGCCAAACCGAAGACTGCGGATGCGGCTGATGCCCTTGCCATAGCAATTTGCCACGCTCATCACCGACAACTGCCGACAATTTCGGGCGCTGCATTAAACAAGGCTCGCGCATGATAGCGAAGCTGACAGGAATCCTGGATACTACGGGTGACGATTGGGCCGTGATAGACGTCAACGGTGTTGGTTACCTAATATTTTGTTCCACCCGAACCTTGACACAGTTTCCAGTGTGCGGCGAAGAGGTTTCTGTTGTTATAGAAACGCACATTCGTGAGGATCATATTCATCTTTACGGGTTCCTCGAACAGGCCGAACGCAATTGGTTCAGACTGCTGACGACGGTACAGGGAGTCGGCGCTAAAGTCGGGTTGGGAATTCTCTCGGTACTCGCTCCCAAGGATCTCACGGATGCTATCCTTGCCCAGGACAAGGCGATGATAAGTCGAGCGCCGGGCGTTGGCCCAAAATTGGCATCCCGTTTACTGACGGAATTGAAAGATAAAGTAAGCAGTCTTGCGGAGATTGTGCCGCCGATTGCTAACGTGAAGTCTTCAGAACAAAGAGGTCATGCGCGCGGATCGTTCGATGATTCTGTGTCGGCCTTAGTAAATCTAGGTTATAATCGAGCTGCCGCCTTTGCTGCTGTATCCGCCGCGATGCGTAACCTCGGAGAGGAAGCACCGGTTGAGGATTTGATCCGCGCTGGTTTACGGGAGCTAACGGCATGACCGAAGATCGCGCAGTCGACGTTGGTTTCTCAGAAGATGATCGTCCGGAAGGACATGTGCGGCCGCAAATGCTCACGGAATTTGTAGGTCAACCTAGTCTGCTGGACAATCTTCGCGTGTTTGTCGAAGCAGCCCGCGGTCGCAACGAAGCTATGGACCACGTGCTTTTATTCGGCCCGCCCGGGCTAGGCAAAACAACCCTGGCGCAAATTGTGGCGCGGGAATTGGGTGTTGGTTTCCGCGCAACATCTGGCCCCGTTATTGCAAAGGGGGGAGACCTTGCCGCCATTCTAACGAATCTCGAGCCACTAGATGTCCTGTTTATAGATGAAATCCATCGGCTTAATCCAGCGATTGAGGAGATTCTCTATCCTGCGATGGAAGACGGTAAATTAGACCTAATCATTGGAGAAGGTCCCTCGGCTAGATCCGTCCAGATCGAACTACCACCTTTCACGCTTGTGGGGGCGACTACCCGATCGGGTCTACTGACGACGCCATTACGAGAAAGATTCGGAATACCGCTACGGCTTGATTTTTATGAGATTGAGGATCTTGTGCGGATTGTCCGCCGCGGTGCGGCGGTGCTTGGTGTCAATGTGACTAACGATGGTGCGACTGAAATCGCAGCTAGGTCCCGCGGCACGCCGCGTGTCGCCGTTCGCCTGTTACGACGTGTTAGGGATTTCGCCGGTGTCGCCCAAGCTGAGGCTGTTGACGCGAAAATCGCTGATACCGCACTTTCTCGCCTTCAGGTTGACCAGATCGGCCTTGACTCGATGGACCATCGATATCTGATGTGTATCGCCGAAAACTATTCCGGCGGACCTGTCGGTGTTGATACGCTTGCAGCCGCCCTGTCAGAGCAGAGGGATGCAATCGAGGAGGTCATCGAGCCGTTTCTCCTGCAATCCGGTTTTTTGCAGCGTACGCCGCGTGGCCGAATGCTCACTCTGAAAGGTTTTCGACATATAGGCGTTTCAGCTCCAAAGGGTCTTGATGACCAGGCAGATCTTTTGACTCCGATGGGAGACAGTAATGACTAATAGGGCACCCGAACATTTACACCTCGTTCGTGTTTATTACGAGGATACAGATGCCGGAGGTGTTGTCTATTACAGCAATTATCTTGGATTTGCGGAACGAGCTCGGGCGGAGCTACTTCGCGATTCCGGAATCGACCAAAGAACCCTTTTGGCGAAAAGAGGTCTGATGTTTGCTGTTCGGCGGTGCGAGGCGGAGTATTTAAAACCCGGGCGATTGGATGACATGTTGGAGGTCTATTCTCGCTGCTTGGAAGTAAAAGGTGCCAGTTTTTTGCTGGAACAATTGGTGAAGTGCACCGGCGAAACGCTAGTGGAGATGAAAGTGCGGCTGGTTTGCATGAAGGTTGATGGGCGCCCGACGCGACTACCGGAAAAACTGAGAAAGTCTCTGGACGGGCTCTTACATGCTCGTTGAGGATATCGCTTAACAGAAATTACCGCAGGCTAAAACGGATATAGTAATGGAATCAGCAGCAGTTCAGTCCACCCTTCTTGCAGGGTCTGTACACGCCGACATGTCGATCTGGGGATTATTTATGCAAGCAGACTTCGTCGTGAAGGCGGTGATGATTGGCTTGCTGCTCGCCTCTTTCTGGTGTTGGGCAATTATTTTCGAAAAACTCATGCGGATGCGGCGCCTTCGCGCTAAGGGCTCTCAGTTTGAGGAGAGTTTCTGGTCTGGCGGCTCTCTGGATGATTTGTTCGACCGTATTGGCTCCCGTCCCGTTGATCCGATGTCAGCAATCTTTTCGTCTGCGATGCGCGAGTGGCGGCGGTCGACATCGCGATCTGGCCGGGATCCAGACGGGCACCAGAGCCTTTCGGAACGTATTGACCGAGTGATGCAGATCACCCTTAACCGTGAACTCGAACAGCTCGAACGCTATATGACTTTTCTTGCGTCGGTTGGTTCGACCGCGCCATTCGTTGGACTGTTCGGCACCGTATGGGGCATTATGAACAGCTTTACCGCTATCGCCATGTCAAAAAATACATCGCTGGCGGTCGTGGCGCCGGGTATCGCTGAGGCGCTATTTGCCACCGCACTTGGTCTTGTCGCAGCGATACCGGCAGTTATCGCCTATAATAAGCTCTCGACCGATATTAACCGGTACGCCGGCCGTCTAGAGGCGTTCGCCGGAGAGTTTGGCGCGATCCTGTCGCGCCAGAGCGAAGACGATGGGGCCTGATCAATGGCAATGATGGCAGGGAATGGCGGGGGAGGCCGCGGCCGCAGCAGGGGACGCGGGGGTCACATACCGATGAGCGAAATCAACGTGACGCCTCTAGTCGATGTGATGCTGGTTCTGCTTATTGTATTCATGGTGACGGCGCCGCTTTTAACAGTCGGGGTTCCAGTGGATCTGCCGAAAACCAATTCATCTCAGATGGTCGGTCAGGACGAACCTCTGATGATCAGCATAAACTCGAGGGGAATAGTCTTCCTGCAAGAAACCGAGATCCCGCGGGATCAACTCGTCCCGCGACTGGAAGCGATTACCCAAAATAAAAAAGACACACGTATTTTTGTCCGAGGCGATCAGGCGATCACCTACGGCGAGGTAATGGAGGTGATGGGGTTGGTGAACTTGGCGGGATTTAACCGGGTGGCGCTTGTCACTGAGTTGCCACAGCGTGCTGGGCCCGGAGGGAAGAAGTGAAAGATGCGGTATGGCGCTACTATTTCGGCGTTTATGCACACAATCATCATAGTGCTGATCGTGGTTGGTCTCCCCAGTATTCTTCAATCGGAGCGTCGTTCGGCTACCCCTATCGCTGTCGAGATCGTTTCTCTGAATGCGATGACGAAGAAGTCAGGTCCCAAGGAAACGGCTTTAAGAAAGCTGCCTCAGCGATCATCTGCGCCCAAACCGGTCTCAAGAATCCAGAACCAGCCCCCAAAACCTTCGGTAAGGCCAAGGGTCAAGCCGAAGCACGTTCCAAAAGCAAAGGTCGAACAACTGCCGATACCAAAACCCAAAAGAAAGCGGAAAGCCACGCCTCCCAAACCAAGACCCAAACCTCAGCGATTGGAAGTCGCGGTCAAAAAATCGGTGCCGCCCCGACCCAAACTGAAGCCCAGACCGCCGAAGGACGAATTTCAATCATTACTAAAAAATTTAGCGAAGGAACAAAAGGAACAAAAAGCGGCTCCGAAACAGAAACTCGATCAGATGGTAAAGCGGAAAGAGAGAGAACATCGGCGTTCCCCGATAGAGAAGCGGCGCATTTCCGCAGGCTTGGTAGCGGCTATTACGCAGCAGATCACTCCATGTTGGAAGATCCAGGCGGGCGCGAAGGATGCCGCGAACATGAGGGTCGCGATCCGAATGCGTCTCAACCCCGATGGTTCTCTAGGCGCTTTACCAAAGATTCAGGATCGGGAGCGCATGAAAAAGGAGCCATTTTTTCGGGCGGTCGCGGAGAGCGCGTTACGCGCCCTTCGAGATCCTTCGTGCGTACCGATCAAGTTGCCCTATGAATATTATGATATGTGGAAAGAAATCGTGTTTACCTTTGATCCCAGGGAAGCTCTTGCACAATGAAACAGTTTCGTGAAATACCGCACGCCACGACGAAGGCTCTTACTTATGCTTTATTCTTCATTGTCGCTAAATTACTTGTGACGCCGGCGCTGGCTCAGCTCCAGGTAGATATCACCCGAGGTACGGTCGAGCCGCTACCCATTGCGATACCGGAGTTTTACGGAAAGACCCCGCAAGAGGTTATCATTGGCCGTAATGTCGCGGACCTGATATCAACTGATCTTGAACGTTCAGGGCTATTTCGGCCAATCGACCGGCGTGCTTTTATCCAACGAATATCGGCCTTGAAGGTACAGCCCCGCTTCAGTGATTGGCGTCAGATCAACGCCCAAGCCTTGATTTCTGGAAGTGCCCAGACTCAGCGCGACGGACGACTTAAAGTAGAATTCCGGTTATGGGACGTGTTTGGTGGCACGCAAATGACGGGCCTCGCGTTTTTCACTACGCCTCAAAACTGGCGACGTGTTGCTCACATCATTGCTGATGAAATCTATAAGCGTATCACCGGAGAAAGCGGGTATTTTGACACCCGGGTAGTTTATATTTCCGAGAGCGGTCCAGCCAACCGGCGGATCAAGAGGTTGTCAATTATGGATCAGGACGGAGCCAATCATAAGTTCCTGACCGACGGCAGTGCGCTGGTCTTGACCCCCCGATTTTCGCCGACAGCGCAAGAAATTACTTATCTTTCGTACACCCGAGGAAAGCCACGCGTTTATTTATATAATATTGATACAAACCAGCAGGAAATTATTGGCGATTTTCCGGGTATGACGTTCGCACCGCGTTTTTCACCTGACGGAAACAAAGTAATCATGAGTATGGCCAAGGACGGGAATACCGAGGTCTATACAATGGACCTAAGGACGCGGCGCGTGAGTCGGCTCACCCGCCATCCCGCGATTGATACTTCACCTTCCTTCGCCCCGGACGGCCGTCGAATCGTGTTCAATTCTGACCGTGGCGGATCTCAACAAATTTACTTAATGAACAGCGACGGTAGCGGTGTGAAACGAATCAGTTTCGGAGCCGGGCGGTACGCTACCCCGGTTTGGTCACCGCGTGGGGATTTGATAGCATTTACAAAGAGCAGCGGCGGAACCTTCTCAATCGGTGTAATGCAGCCTGACGGAAGAGGCGAACGCATTCTGGCCACAGGATTCCTCGTGGAAGGACCGACCTGGGCACCGAATGGCCGCGTATTAATGTTTTTCCGTGAACAACGCCGCCGCGCCAATGGTGCTAGCACAGCTAAGCTCTATTCGATCGATCTCACGGGGTATAATGAACGCCCGATTCCAACGCCAGTCGGAGCCTCCGATCCTGCGTGGTCGCCGATTGTGAAATAATGATGACTTGCGACCGAGAGACTTTTGTTTGAAACTTGTGAAAGCTTCACAACGAGTGCCGTAAAAGCTGCGTGATTTTGTGATTATGTTAAATCCCAGCGTGACCTTGGGGACGAGAGAAATAAAATGCCAGAAATATATTGGGGAAAAATCTGATGCGCTTTTCATATATCGCCTGTGCGCTTGCCGGACTTGCTCTGGCTGCGTGTGAATCATCTCCCGAAGTGAGCTCAGCCGCGACCGGGGACGGTTTGTCAAGTGCTGGTGCCGCTCCTGCCGGGACCGGGGGCCCACTAATTAGTGGGCAAGTCTCGCGACAGGTAGCGCAGGCGCCCGGAAGTGTAGAAGACTTTGTCGTTAACGTCGGCGATCGAGTGCTTTTCTTGGTCGACCGGTTCGATCTGACAGCCGAGGCGCGGACGACAATCGAGAACCAGGTGGTTTGGCTAAAACGTTATCCCGGCGTCACGATTACAGTTGAGGGCCATGCAGATGAGCGCGGTACTCGTGAATATAATCTTGCACTGGGTGACCGCCGCGCAAATTCGGTACGCGACTACATGATCGCCTTAGATGTTGATCCCAACCGGGTAAAAACGATTTCCTATGGTAAGGAGCGCCCCGTAGATCCCGCTTCAAATGAGGAGGCTTGGGCGCGGAACCGGCGTGCGGTCGCGGTAGTTGACGGTGGCGCTGGCTGAGTACCGTTATCATGCCGCCGCAATTCTGCCATTATTTAAGCTAATAATGTATGCAGTCCACTGTCCGACACTATAAGTGGTTTACATAGATGATACCTAGGGTGAAACACCCAGCGCTGATCGTTTTTCTATCTGTAGCTGTGCTCTTCTTGACCGTCCCGGCCGGGGTAAACGCACAGAATACCGGCATGCAGGAACTGCTGAACCGAGTTGACCGACTACAACGCGAACTTACAACACTGCAACGACAGGTTTATCAGGGTGAGAGACCGCCGCTACCATCGGGGCCTTCAGCGTCCGGCTCGACCGTTTCTCCAAGGACGGCGGCTAGACAAACGGTACGTATTTCGCAATTGGAAAATGAAATAAGCCGTCTTACAGGGACATTAGAGGAGATAAACTTCGGGATGCGTCAGATCAAGGGTCGTCTCGACAAACTGGTCATCGATCTTGATCAGAGGCTTACTTCTCTCGAAGCCCGTGATTCTGAGACCGAGGGTGGAAATCCGCAGCAGACAAACGTTACGGCACTCGATACTGAGTTAGATATTCACCAGGGGAAACATATAGGTAAACCGGAGGAGACACTGCCCCTTCCCCCGGAATTTGCCGCCTCCAAATCAGGTGTCCTGGGCACAATTCCCAAGAGTATGGCCGTTACATCACCACGTGGCCCAGAGAGATTCTCGACCGGCCGCCCGCCCGCAGCTCCCAAGCCTATCTCGCCGCTCCCGCCGGGGACTCCGAAGTCACAATATGACTATGCGTTGTCGCTACTCCTCAAACACCAGGACTTTTCGCGGGCTGAAGAGGCGCTAAAAGCGTTCGTAAAACAGTATCCTCGCAAAAGTCTAACAGGAAACGCCCAATATTGGTTGGGTGAGACTTATTATGTCCGCAAAAGATATCAGGATGCGGCTTTCGCTTTTGCTGAGGGTTATCAAAAATACTCTGATGGTAGGAAGGCCCCAGATAGTCTATTGAAGCTCGGGATGTCGCTCAGTCGGATGAAAAAACGCGCGGAAGCATGCACCGCCTTCACGAGGTTTCTATCTAACTACCCTACGGCTAGTGCCCGACTAAAAGCCCGTATCAATCGTGAACGTATCGAGGCGAAATGCCGGTGACTGGTTGTAACGGACCCAGCAACAAGTCCAATATTCCCGAACTAATTTCACCGATAGAATTCTCGGGCCTGATGTCGGCAGCTGACCCATTTGAAACTGGCGAAACTATCGCCGTTGCCGTCTCTGGGGGTGCAGACAGCTTGGCACTTTTGATTCTTGCGACCGACTGGGCGGCCGCAAGAAAAATTTCGTTAAATGCGTTGACTGTTGACCATGGTTTGCGAGCAGATTCTGCTGACGAAGCAGCGCTTGTCGGACGCTGGTGCCGTGAGATGGAAATATCACATCATATCCTCTGCTGGACGGGTGAAAAACCCGCCTATGGAATTCAGGCAGCTGCTCGTCGGGTAAGATACGCGCTTCTGGAGGATTGGTGTGTACGTCACGGGGTGGGAGATCTGCTGGTCGCGCACACCGAAAATGATCAGGCAGAGACGTTTCTTTTGCGAATGAGTAGAGGCAGCGGACCAAATGGTCTGGCGGCAATGCCTCTGGTATCTAAGCGTGACCGTATCCGGATTGTCCGCCCGTTTCTGGCGGTTGGTCGAGCTCGGTTGGAGGCTACGGTAAGAGCAAGCGGGTATTCATGGGTAGAGGACCCCGGCAACAAAGACAGACGCTTCGCACGGGTTCGAATGCGGGAACGCCTAAACGAACTTGCGGAGCAGGGCATTGGACCGGCATCAATCGCCGGCACAGCACGGATCTTCGGTCGACTAAGGTTAGCAAGAGAGCAAAGGATCGCGGATCTTGCTAATAATTTAGTCACCCTTTATCCAGAGGGATATGCGTTCGTCGATAGACAGGGCCTGATTGCTGCCGATCCAGAGATTGCTGCGGCTATGGTTGCGGCTCTCGTGACCCAAATCGGCGGGCGCGAATACGCACCCAAGCGTCTCCGTAGCGCAAGGCTTTTCGATTTTCTTAGCGATCCCTGTAGGATTGGTACTCGAACATTGGGTAACTGCATTATTTCGGTTAACGAAACGGAGGTCCGTCTTTACAGGGAATACGAGACTATCTCGGATACAGTGGCGGTTTGTTGTTCATGCCAAGTGGTATGGGATAATCGATTCTTGATCAATTTAAAGCCGTCGAATGCGCCGTTGGATTCTGTCATATCTGCGCTAGGCCGAGACGGATGGGAAGCGATTGCGGCGGACATTTCCGAACAGAACCGACGTATTCCCGGCCCATCGCGTTACAGTTTGCCTGCCATTCGTCGCGGCACAAATATTCTTCAGGTTTGGCACCTTGGCTACCGATCGTCTCAAATTCTTGAAAACATTGTTGAAAATGCGGTATGCAGACCCCGTTCTCCAATTTCGGGGCCGCTGTTTTGGGTTGCTTAACCGATGAAGAGCATTATGTATATCAAACACAACAGATATGAGTACATGACGGAGCATCTCCGATTTGTCCTCGGGATATAGGAACATTGAATAATTTCGGTAAAAACATAGTTCTCTGGGCGATTATTATTCTTCTTCTTTTTGCTCTTTTCAATTTGTTCCAGCAGCCATCAGAATCCAGCGGTCAGTCGGGTTTGCCTTATTCGACATTTCTCGCCGAAGTGCAGGGTGGACAAATCGAAAAGGTCACGATTAGGGGGCGCTCAATTTCCGGTGTGCGTAAAGATGGTCGTTCCTTCTCTACCTATGCACCAAATGATCCAAATCTGATCGATAAGCTCGATAAAACTGGTGTTATCGTGAATGCGGCTCCAGCGGATGACGGGTCTCCGTCTCTCCTGAATATTCTTATATCTTGGTTCCCGATGCTGCTTCTGATTGGTGTTTGGATTTTCTTTATGCGGCAGATGCAAGGCGGCGGGGGTAAGGCGATGGGTTTCGGTAAGTCGAAGGCTCGCCTTCTGACTGAACGTGCCGGCCGTGTCACATTCGAGGATGTCGCTGGAATTGAAGAGGCGAAGCAGGAACTTGAAGAGGTTGTTGAATTCCTTCGTGATCCCCAAAAATTTCAGCGACTTGGTGGTAAAATCCCAAAAGGCGTACTGTTAGTTGGCCCGCCAGGCACCGGTAAAACCCTTCTCGCCCGAGCGATCGCGGGCGAGGCCAATGTCCCATTTTTCACCATTTCGGGTTCAGACTTCGTAGAGATGTTCGTCGGAGTTGGAGCCAGCCGCGTGCGCGATATGTTCGAACAGGGCAAGAAAAATGCACCCTGTATAATATTCATCGATGAGATCGATGCCGTTGGTCGACATAGAGGCGCTGGACTAGGGGGCGGAAACGATGAACGAGAGCAGACTCTCAACCAATTACTGGTTGAAATGGACGGTTTTGAGGCCAATGAAGGAGTGATCTTGATTGCCGCCACCAACCGTCCGGACGTTCTCGACCCCGCGTTGTTGCGACCGGGACGTTTTGACCGACAGGTAGTCGTGCCCAATCCCGACGTTCTTGGGCGCGAGCAAATTCTTAAAGTCCATATGAAGCAGGTGCCACTAGCGCCAGACGTAGACGCCAAGGTTATTGCCCGCGGAACCCCGGGCTTTTCCGGCGCGGATCTTGCCAATCTAGTTAACGAAGCAGCGCTTCTCGCCGCGCGAAAAAATAAACGTTTGGTTACCATGGCCGAGTTTGAGGATGCCAAAGACAAGGTGATGATGGGGGCTGAAAGGCGGTCCATGGTCATGACAGAAGATGAAAAGAAACTTACTGCCTATCACGAAGCTGGCCACGCGCTCGTAGCTCTTTCCGTGCCGAAGCACGATCCACTGCATAAAGTGACGATCATCCCGCGTGGCCGAGCGCTCGGTGTGACGATGTCGTTACCGGAGCGTGACAAATACTCCATGACCAAAGTTGAAATGACGTCAAAGCTAGCGATGATGTTCGGCGGACGCGTCGCCGAGGAGTTAATCTTTGGAGATGAAAACGTTACTACTGGCGCTGGCAATGATATTCAGCAGGCAACAAGTTTAGCGCGGAGTATGGTTACCGAATACGGTTTTTCCGAGAAGCTTGGCCCTCTTCGTTATTCTGCTAATGAGGAAGAGATTTTCTTAGGTCACTCTGTAACCCAGCAAAAAAATATGTCTGATCAAACCGCCGATATGATCGACTCTGAGGTGCGCGGACTGATTGAAGAAGCCGAAAAGACAGCACGTCGAATTCTCTCTGAACGGGCCGATGATTTAGAAAAAATTGCGACTGCGTTGCTAGAATTCGAGAATCTCTCAGGCGACGAAATTGATGCGCTTTTGAGGGGCGAGGAGATAGTTCGTGTTACATCAGATGATCCGCCGAGCGGGTCGGGTAGGAAGTCGTCCGTGCCCACATCAAGCAAGAAGAAACGTGGCGAAGGGTCGGGCGGAATGGAGCCCCAACCACAGCCCGGAACCTGACGGTTTGTCGGCTTTCTGACGGACTATATTCGTGAGAGGAGCATCCGGCTTTGGTGCTGACCGAACCCTCTCTGGTTCCGGTCTTGTTGTTAATCCGGTTGGATTGCTATCAGGCAGGGCTGCAAAATCGGCGGTTGCTGCTGGGATGGCGTCGCCCCTTGCCGGGGGGCGGATAGCCTTCACTCATTGTGAAATTCTAGAGTCCGATGGTTTGGGGAAAGTTAATGGGCGATTTTCTTCTGCAGTTGAAGTAGGAATTGATCTATCATCCTTAACTGGTTCAAGGGCACCCTTTGCAGGGCATTATCTCGTAAGGCCGCTACTTATGGGTGTGATTAACGTAACCCCCGACAGTTTTTCTGATGGAAACGACTATCCGGATTCCGCGCGGGCGATTGCCCATGCCGATGCACTGATAGATGCCGGTGCAGATGTACTAGATATTGGAGGTGAATCCACACGTCCTGGGGCTGCGCCCGTAGGTGTAAAGGAAGAATGTAAACGTATCCTGCCCGTCATCGAGGCAGCAGTGGCGGCTGGCGTGACTGTATCTGTTGATACCCGGCATGCAGAGACTATGCGTGTTGCAATTGAAGCCGGAGCTAAGATTGTTAACGATATTACTGCGTTGACCGACGATGACACTGCTCTGAAAACGGTAGCGGAATCTGGGGTTTCCGTTATCTTAATGCATATGCAAGGCAAGCCGGAAAATATGCAGGACAACCCTTGCTATGGGCTCGCATCCTTCGACGTCTATAACTGGTTGAGGGCGCGTATCGACGCCTGTTTGAAGTCGGGTATTTTGCCGGACAAAATTGCCGTGGACCCCGGGATTGGCTTCGGCAAGGCTGATACACATAACATGGAGATTCTCAATCGCGTGGGGCTTTTCCATGGGCTCGGCTGCGCCGTGGCGGTCGGCGTGTCCCGTAAGAGTTTTATCGGAAGAATTGGTGGTATTGAAACACCTAAGGAGCGGTTGCCTGGTACCATAGCCGCAACCGCGATAGCGCTATCGCGTGGCATACAGATTCACCGGGTGCACGACGTTGCGGCGATACGTCAGGCCATCGCAATCTGGGAGGCGCAATACGACAACGGGTGAATTATGAGGTACTTATTGCTATACACCCCTTGACAACGCCGACTACAAAAGGGTTTCGGCGTAATAGATCTAGCTGAGCAGTCATATATGGCGCGTAATTATTTTGGAACGGACGGTATTCGAGGTCTGGCAAATACAGATCCGATGACGGCGGGGGTCGCACTTCGGGTTGGTATGGCGGCAGGCTGTATATTCACTCGAGGTGCGCATCGGCATTCGGTGGTGATTGGAAAGGATACCCGTCTATCCGGTTACATGCTTGAACCTGCACTAGCGGCCGGATTTGTTGCAATGGGCATGGATGTCACATTTGTCGGACCAATGCCGACGCCGGCAGTTGCGATGCTAACCCGCAGCCTTCGTGCGGATCTGGGCGTAATGATTTCTGCATCGCATAATCCATTTCATGATAACGGAATTAAGCTGTTTGGTCCTGATGGATACAAGCTATCCGACGATGTCGAGGAACAAATTGAGAAAATGATCGAGAGCGACATGCAGGGCAATTTGGTTGACCCTGCGTATCTCGGTCGGGCTAAACGTTTAGACGATTCTGAAGGTCGATATATCGAGTTTGTCAAAAATACTTTTCCTAAGGGCCATCGGCTCGACGGGCTGAAAATCGTCGTCGACTGCGCCAACGGCGCAGCGTACAAGGTCGCGCCAACGGCCCTTTGGGAACTAGGCGCAGACGTGGTGACCCATGGGGTTGAGCCCAACGGTCTTAACATCAATGACCATTGCGGTAGTAGTGACCCGATTGATATGTGCGACTTGGTGCGCAAACACGGCGCGGATATAGGTATAGCGCTTGATGGAGATGCGGACCGGGTCTTGATTGCGGATGAGACCGGCACCCTGCTTGATGGCGATCAACTGATGGCTACCGTCGCAGAATCATGGCAGCGAAAGGGAAAATTGACCGGGGATGGTATTGTCGCCACGGTAATGTCAAACCTTGGGCTTGAGCGCTATCTGCGCGACATCGGTCTAAAGCTGGAACGTACTCAGGTTGGTGATCGGTACGTTGTTGAGCATATGCGGGCGCACGGTTTCAATGTTGGTGGTGAACAGTCTGGTCATATCGTTCTCAGTGAATACACAACCACAGGAGACGGCCTCATCGCAGGCCTCGAAGTTTTGGCCGCGCTAGTCGAGACTGGGCGGACCGTCAGTGAAATTGGACGCCATTTCGATCCATTGCCGCAGATTCTGGAAAACGTAGCATTTTGTGGCCCCTCCCCCCTAGATTATTCAGTGGTTAAAACAGCCGTAAAAGAGGCCGAATCCAGACTGGGCGAGACTGGTCGTGTCTTGATCCGAAAATCGGGAACGGAACCGATGATACGTGTCATGGCTGAAGGCGAGGACCAGAAAATAGTGCAGAGCGTCGTGAATGATATCGTCTCGGCGATCGAACAGGCTTCCGGCTAGCCAAAGAATGAGAGGACGCGTCCTTATAGCGGCAGGTTCTGACTCCGGTGGCGGAGCTGGTATCCAGGCAGATATCAAGACTGTAACAGCTCTGGGCGGGTTCTGTGCGACGGCTATAACTGCACTGACCGCGCAGAACACGTTAGGGGTTCATGATATTTCTTCAGTTGAGACCAGTTTTATTCAGACCCAGATGCGAGTAGTCCTCAATGATCTCGGAGCTGATTGTCTAAAAACCGGCATGTTACATAGTCCAGATGTAATAAACGGGGTCTGCGACGTCTTAGAAGCCGAGGCGAAGAGCATACCGCTAGTGGTAGATCCGGTAATGGTTGCGAAGGGTGGTGCAACTCTTCTGGATAATGACGGGATTTCCACATTGCGCGGCCGGTTGTTGCCATTGGCCAGCTTGATAACGCCGAATATTCCCGAGGCAGAAAACCTGTTAGGAAATTCTATCCAAGGACTGGATGAAATGAAATTCGCGGCGGAGGCGATTGTCGGGATGGGTCCTGCTGCGGTTTTAATCAAAGGGGGGCATATGGACGGTAATACGTTGACCGATATTTTGTTCGATGGTGAGAACTTCTATCTGTTTGAGACCGAGAGAATCGATACTGTCCACACGCATGGTACTGGTTGCACCATGGCATCCGCGATAGCAACAGGACTAGCTCAGGGAATTTCTCTACCGAATTCTGTTGAACTTGCCCAAGCCTATGTTGTGGAGGCAATCCGTGGTGCCCCGGGTTACGGTCAGGGACATGGTCCTATTGACCATGGTCATACCGTATCTCCCTATGCGCCTTAAAAAGTGTTAGTTAGCAGCTGGAATAGACTCCACGTAAATTTTTATGATTAGAGGCCATTGCCCTATCTCTATCCCTAAATCAGTCGTCCTCTGAGCCGCGCGCCGTAAAAACGCGCTGTCGGTCATCTTCGGAAATCATATTGGTCAGCACATCGCGGAATCCCTGCACCGCTTCGACACCAGCATCGCGGTAAGCATCTGCGAAACGTTGACGTTGGCTTTCTGACAACTGCCGTTCAAGCTTAATACCAACGTCGGTTAGTTCTAATAATCGCTGGCGGCGGTCGCTAATACCCTTGCGCTGTACTATAAAACCCTCCCGAACAAGCTGCCCAAGAACGCGGGACAAGCTCTGTTTGGTAATTTTTAAAATGGCAAGTAGTTCGGATACGTTGATCCGTGGGTTGCGACCAACGAAATATATAACCCGATGATGTGCTCGTCCGAATCCGTATTCCGACAGGATTGCATCAGGTTCCGCCGTAAAATCGCGATAGGCAAAATATAACAACTCAATACCCTGACGAATGTCCTCTTCGCGCAGGAACAACGGATTAAATCCTGATTTTATGTCAGTCATATTGACATATATGCCTTTTAATGTTACGAACTGCAACCCTCTTTCGCAATAATATGATGTCAGGCGCCCGCGCTGGAGTATTAATCGCATGGTCAACTTCGACGAACAGGATGGCTACATTTGGTATAATGGAGAGCTAGTTCCTTGGCGGGAGACAAAGTTGCACGTACTTTCGCATGGTCTCCACTATGCAAGCTGTGTGTTCGAGGGTGAACGAGTATACAACGGTGAAGTATTTAAACTTAGAGAACATACTCAGCGCTTAATAGATTCCGGAAAAGAACTCGGTTTTGAAATTCCTTATTCACTGGAGGAATTAGAGGGGGCGACGCGAGATACCGTTGCGTCTCAAGGATACCCGGACGCTTATGTCCGGCCTGTGGCATGGCGAGGTAGCGAAATGATGGGCGTGTCCGCTCAGGAAACGACCATTAACGTCGCAATCGCTGTTTGGGAATGGCCATCATATTTTTCACCCGAGGCCCGCATGCGCGGTATTCGTCTTAAAACGTCTAAATGGCGGCGCCCTGATCCCCAAACAGCGCCGGTCCATGCCAAGGCAGCTGGACTATATATGATCTGTACCTTGTCAAAGCACGAGGCCGAGGCAGAGGGCTGGGACGACGCACTTATGTTGGACTGGCGAGGTCGGGTAGCCGAATCTACCGGTGCTAATATTTTTCTCGTTCAGAACGATAGCATTCATACACCAACCCCCGACTGTTTCCTCGATGGTATAACGCGCAGGACCGTGATCGAGCTCGCTAATGATCGCGGTATTGAAGTCATAGAACGTACTATTTTGCCGGATGAGCTAAAAAAGACAGACGAGGTTTTCGTTACTGGTACGGCCGCAGAGGTGACACCGGTCGGCCAGATCGATGAATACAATTTTCATGTTGGTTTGATAACGCGCACGCTGTTAGAGGATTACGATGAGTTGGTCCGCTGTAGTAGGGAGGCCTGAGTGAGCGATAAGCTTTCCTCTGTAGGTGAGGACCACTTCTAGCGTTTATCCATCCGTAGCCAGCGGTCGGAAGCGGCGCAATCCTCTTCCAGAGGCTCCACCCACTTCGCACCGGATTCCATGTTTTCCAATTTCCAGAACGGGGCTTTGGTCTTCAGCCTGTCGATTAGGAACTGACAGCTTTCTAGCGATGACTCACGATGTGATGATGCTGTAACAACCAAAACGATACGTTCGCCCGGTACTAACTTTCCGTGTCGGTGTATGATAAGGACATCTTGAAGCGGCCAGCGTTCGCGCGCTTCGACTTCAAGACGTTTTAAATGTTTTTCCGTCATGCCGGGGTAATGTTCAAGGGTCATCGAGGTGATTTTTTCATCCCCTGCGTGATCGCGCACTAGCCCGACGAAAATGCCAAGGCCGCCTATCTCAGTGTTTTTGGCGGTCAATTGCGAGATTTCTATACCGATATCAAAATCTTCTTTCTGGACCCTGATCATCCTGTCAGCCCCCAGTCATCGGTGGAAACAGAGCGACCTCGTCTTCATTTCGGACGAGAGTGTCGGGGGGTACAATTTCATGATTGACCGCCGCCCTAATTGCGCCAGAATCTTCAAACGCATATGCATAGCCTTTGCCGCGTAATTTAAGCCATTCGATAAGATCAGCGACGGTCTCAATATTAGCTGGAAGTTGAAGCGTCTCCGTATCATGGCCAATACGTGATCGCACCCAGCCGAAATAAAGTATTTGCATTATCCAACCTCGCTGAAAGGGAGATAATCCACCATGGTGCCGGTTTTCAGACTAGTCAAATCCTCAGGTAGTTCGACTAGACCGTCGGCCGCAACCATCGAAGTAAGGATCCCCGCACCGTCGTGCGGAAACTTGTGAACTACTGGCGTACCGTCATGATCATATCCGAGGCTCACCCGAAGCCATTCGCGCCGTCCCAGTTTCTTTCTCATATTAAAGCCTGATCGAACACGGTATATGTTTGGATTGACGGTCGTACAGCCTCCAAGGCGTAGGATTGCCGGCCTCGCAAATCGCATAAACGTTACTAGGACAGCAACCGGGTTACCCGGCAGACCCAGAAAAGGAACAACACCGATCTGACCAAGTGCAAGGGGCCGGCCCGGACGAATAGCGAGCTTCCAGAAATGTAAGTGCCCCAATGTATCAATCGCGTTTCGTACGTGATCTTCTTCACCTGTCGAGACGCCGCCGGAAGAGATGATTAGGTCGTGGCCATCGGTAGCACCTTCTAGTGTATCGCGAATGATATTGTAATCATCGGGCAGGATACCTAGATCGCTTACCTCGCAGCCTAGCCGTTCAAGCGCAGTTGCCAATGAGTATCGGTTGGCATCGTAGATACATCCTGGAGGTAATTCGTCACCAGTGTCACGCAACTCATTACCTGTCGAGAACAAGGCCACTCGTACCCGATCGTAGACCGGCAATTCGACGCACCCGATGGAAGATGCTAGACCGATTTCTTGGGGTCTTAGTCGTGTGCCGGCAGTTAAGATTGTGTCACCCATTTCTATATCTTCTCCGGCGAAACGTCGGTTTGCACCGTATTTGATCCCCGGTGGGATGGTGACCTCATCACCATCCTCGCGGCAGTCTTCTTGCATTAGAACTGTGTCTGCATTTGGCGGCATAGCGGCGCCTGTGAATATCCGAATTGCTTCACCCCCGGCGAGCATATGCATAGGTCTATCGCCCGCCGCAACACGACCAGTGACTATAAGACGAGTGTAACCATCATGAATAAGATCTTCGAAGCGTACGGCGTATCCGTCCACGGCAGCGTTATCGTGTGGCGGCACTGACATGTGTGATTTGAGGTCTTTGGCTAACACGCGCCCTTCGGCGTCGCGTAACCTAACGTCGGTTGATCCCACGACTATGTCGAGCCGATCTGAGAGCATCTTCAGTGCTTCGTCCGATCTCATTAGCTCGCCGCCAAAAGCGAAACAATCATCGGATAATTGCGCCATGTCAGGGTTCTCCCGGCACCCGGGAAGTGAGGGCGCAACTGTTAAGGATGAAATCAGCAATGGCTGAGTTATCGTTTAAGTCTAATACAGGAAGACTCGTATCCGGTATAATTCCATCTGAGGCTAAAGCGATGATTGAATCATTGGCGGCACAGATAAGGTTCGTCCCCATGGACGGTCGGTGTACCTCGATTTTCATGTGATTATCGTTTTTGAAGCCTTCCACCAGAACAATATCTACTGGCGATATCCGTCCTAACAACTCATCGAGAGAAGGTTCTCTGATCTCTCGATTTTCGTGCATTATAGCCCAGCGTTTTTCAGACGCTATCAAGACCTCAGCAGCCCCGGCGCTTCGGTGCTCGTATGAATCCTTGCCGGGCGTATCGATATCGAATGCATGATGCGCATGTTTGATGGTTGCAACTCGCAGCCCACGGTCCCGAAACTCCGGTATAAGGCGAATAATAAGTGATGTCTTGCCGCTACCGCTCCAGCCGGTAATACCGATCACATTGTGTGAATGAAGATGAAAGGTCATGGTGTTTCTGACCTACCGATAGTTCGTAGACCAGCACGTAGATATTTGAATCCGGTGATGAATGTAATTAATGCTGCTATCCATAATCCTAATTCGCCAATCAGCCGAATAGGAATTATTTCTGGAATCGTAGGATGGGATGCATCGCCTATAATCAGGAATCCGATAGCTATCATCTGAACAGTCGTTTTCCACTTGGCGAGCCTACTGACTGGCAGGCTGACTGCGAAGACTGCAAGAAATTCGCGCAGGCCGGATACCAAAATTTCACGACATAGGATCATCACGGCGGGGATGACGACGGCTCCGGAA
Organism: Alphaproteobacteria bacterium UBA830; assembly: GCA_002295635.1. Taxonomy (GTDB): domain Bacteria; phylum Pseudomonadota; class Alphaproteobacteria; order MPNO01; family UBA830; genus UBA830. The sequence goes on from DBHK01000003.1 coordinate 143,039, forward strand.
ATCTGTTTGAACGCCACCATCATCAGTAAAGCGGTCGCGACTAGCAATTTATCAGCCACCGGGTCGAGAAACCTACCGAATTCTGACAATTGGCCGTGGCGACGCGCTAAATAACCATCGAAGAAATCGGTAAACGCCGCGAACACAAAAAGTATAAGCGAAATCCATTGTCCAGTTGCGGTTTCCAAAAAGAACAGTGCCACGAATATCGGAATCACCGCGACCCGGGACATTGTCAGGATATTTGGTAACGTAATTATCATCGGACGTGACATTTAGCAGATTTCTGTCAAAAGCGGGAAGATTACCCATCCACTCGGAAGTGATCGTATACCCTTTGCGCAACAGTTCGACTGATACCATTGACTGCCTCAAGATCAGACAAGCCCGCGTGGGCGATACTAGCTGCTGATCCAAAATGATTTAATAAAGCACGTTTTCGTTTAATGCCGATACCGGGAATTTCGTCGATGACCGAACGAAAGGTATTTTTCCCGCGACGCGCGCGGTGGCCGCCTACGGCAAAGCGATGTGCTTCATCTCGCAGACGCTGCATGAAATACAGAACTGGATCTTGGACTGGCAGGGTGAATGGCTCGCGTCCTGGTACGTAGAATCGTTCGCGCCCTGCATTGCGATCTGGTCCCTTGGCGATCGCAGCGATAGGCTGGTCGGGAATGCCAAGTTCGTCCAGTACGTCCATAGCGATGGATAGCTGACCTCTCCCGCCGTCGAGTAGGATGAGATCGGGCCAAATGCTGCCTTCTCTGTTTGGATCCTCTTTTAGTGCACGGGACAGACGACGGGTCAACACTTCGCGGGTCATAGCGTAGTCGTCGCCGGGTTCCGCTTCATGATTTTTTATATTGAACCTGCGGTATGCTTTCTTTTCGAAGCCGTCGTAACCCGACACAATCATGACACCGAGTGGGTTGGTCCCGGAAATATGGCTATTATCGTATACCTCGATGCGTTTTGGGGGCTCCTCAAGATCAAGCAAATCCGCGACACCTTCCAGCAGCTTTAGCTGCGATGCGCTTTCCGAAAGTCGACGGGCAAGCGCATCGTTGGCATTCCGTATTGCGTTATTGATCACCGCCCTGCGGCTGCCGCGCCGCGGCAGTGAAATTTCAACCTTGCGCCCAGCCCGGATCCCTAGAGCCTCCTGAACAAGAATCTGATTAGGTAACTCGTGACTAATCAGAACGAGCTTCGGTGGTTCCTTACCCGAATAGAACTGGCCAATGAAAGCCTCTAATACTCTGTCTACAGATATCGTCTTGGCATGATTAGGAAAGTAGGTCCGGGTCCCGTAGTTCTGGCCCGATCGAAAGAAAAAGATTTGTATACATGTAAGACCCCCGTTCTGGGATGCAGCAATAATATCTGCGTCGGCAATCGACCCAACATTGATCTCTTGGTGAGCCTGGATCTGAGTCAATGCGCGTATTCGATCTCTGTAAATGGCAGCAGTTTCGTAGTCCCTTACCTCGCTCGCGTCCTCCATTTTTTTTGAGAGTGTATGTTGAACATCACGACTATGGCCAGTGAGAAAGGCCCTAGCTTGGTCCACGATCTCGCTGTATTCTTGACGACTGATCAGACCAACGCAGGGTGCGGTGCAGCGATTAATCTGGTATTGTAAGCATGGGCGATTACGTCCTGAGAAAATACTGTCGGTACAACTTCTGAGCGGGAATACCTTCTGCAACGTGTTAATTGTACGGTTAACCGCGCTTGCCGATGCGAAGGGGCCGAAATAGTCACCATCTCGTTTCCGCGCGCCACGGTGTTTTATTAGCTGAGCCCAATCGGATTCCGTCCGTAATAGGATAAATGGAAATGACTTGTCGTCGCGTAACAAGATATTGTAGCGGGGGCGCAACTTCTTAATCAGATTGCTCTCAAGAAGAAGCGCTTCGGCCTCAGTATTAGTGCTTACGACCTCCAAGTCTGCGGTGTGTTCGACCATTACCCGGATACGTTTAGACAGGCCTTGTGGCCGAGTGTAGGAGTTCACTCGCTTGCGCAGGCTTTTAGCCTTACCTATGTACAAAGGTACCCCAGATGCATCGATCATGCGGTATACGCCTGGTCCGGCGGGTAGATGTTTCAACAGTGACGAAATCAGCGCGGCACCGGATAGGTTAGAACGGAGAATTGGTTTTACTGACATGCCGATATATTAACCTGATTCATCGATGCCTAGTGAAAGTTGGAACCGTACCCGCCAGTATGCCAGGTAAATCTAACAACTTTATCCACGGATTCTGTGGATAAAGTTGTTCAAAAACCACTCCACAAGGTAATTGGACCTAATAAACCTATCCCTTTATAAATCTATCCCTTTATTCCCAAAATACTGACGACTTTAAATACTTTAAGATATTGTTATTATTATATATTTTTATATACGAAGTAATGAATATGTAAAAATCACTTATCTGATCTTGCGTTTATTTGGATCTCTATGTGCTACCCGCAATGTGTAAAACTCCCTTTTAAGGTACGTCCAAATGCTATAACGGTTTTTACTTCAAACATTAATTATAATGGTCGATTTATCTCTATACCGACGCTTGCGGCATCTGCAAAAACGTCCAGTTTTTCTACCCGAACTTTGACAGATTGCACGGATGGTTCACGAAGACACAGATCGGCCAAGCGTTCGGCTAGTGTCTCAACCAAATTTACATGTCCAGACGCGGCCAATTCCCTGACTTTTACAATCAACTCCTCGTAGCAAAGCACGTTTGAGAGGCGGTCGTCGATCGGCTCGGAGGATTCTAGCACTGTCAGATCTAAGTTTATCCGGACACTCTGGGAACCGTCCCGTTCGTGCCGGTGCACGCCAATCAGGCAGTCGAGCACAAGATCATTAATAAATACGCGTCGAGTTGAGACAATTGATCTATTGGTGGAATGTGTAGGGAGAGGGTTAGCGGCCATTTTACCCGTTTCTATTCCGTTATTGGAGGAGACCCTGGATCCGGAAGATCCCAGCCCAAGTGTTGGCCACCATCGAGAAAAATAAGTTGCCCTGTCATCGAAGTGGTGGAGAGGATGTAGCGTACGCAATCGGCAATCTCGATGACCGGCGCACCCTGACCTAAGGGCATGCGTGATGCCTGCAGGCTAAACTGTTCGTTACTCTGTCGCGGACTGGGCAGAACTGGCCCGGGGCCTATCGCGTTGACACGGATACTGGGGGCAAGCGTCAACGCGAGGCTCTGGGTCAGGTTCCATAAACCTGTCTTACTGATGGTGTACGATAGGAAATCCGGGGAAATTTTGTCGACGCGCTGATCGACGATGTTAACTATATTGCCCTCGGCGCCAATCGGAAGGGCAGCGGCGAAGGTTTGAGACAAACACAACGGTGCCCAGAGGTTTACATTCATATGGGTTTGCCACGAAGCGCGGGTGACAGAATGTAGATCATCGCGTTCAAATATCGAAGCATTGTTAATCAGACAGGTCACGGGTCCGTGTACTGCTGCCTGGCTGATCATGCCTTGGACCGCGCGATCATCACTGAGGTCGGCTCCGACGACGTAGGCATTCGCGTTTAGATTATTGAGGTCATCGCAAAGAGCGTTCGCCGCGCCCGATGACTGGAAGTAGTGGATTCCCACTGTCCAGCCGTCTGCAGACATAGCAGAGGCGATTGCGGCGCCTATACGCTGTGCGGCACCCGTTATAAGGACATTACCCTTCGAAGATATAGTCATATGTCAAAGATGCTTGAAGAAAGTCGGCGTTTCAAGTCGCCAAAATCAAATTGTCATACCTCCCAAGACTGTATACTGAGCTCCAACAAAACATATGTATCCGCAAAGAAATAACAAACCTAATAAGCGGTAAAATTTCTGCCCACTCAAGAGGAACGGTAGTAGGATCGCTGTGGCCAATAGAAGGATCCAGAGATCGAAGCTGACGATCTTTTCCGAGAAGGGTAACGGCACCAGCAAAGCCGTAATACCCGTGATTCCGAAAAGGTTGAAGAGATTGCTGCCTAGGATATTCCCAATGCAAACATCCGAGTGTCCACGATAAGCGGCTACTATAGAGGCCGAAAGTTCCGGCAGAGAAGTCCCCAAAGCGAAGACGGTGAGGCCGATTACTTCCTTCGGTACGCCCAAGGCCATAGCTAAGGTGATCGCAGCCGTGACTAGGAGTTCTGCACCAACTACAAGTAAGATAAGGCCGGCTATTATGAGACCGCAGATGCTAACTGTGCTTAGTTTGACGATTTCTACTCCAGTGACCTCTTCGGCGCCCATATCTACCGCCAATTGGTTTGCCGTTTGATCGCGCCATACAGAGAACCCAATATAGGCTATGAGAATAAAAATCATTGCGATGCCATGCCATTGGGCGATATGGCCAGTCATCCCGAGACATACGAAAGTAAGCGTCACCGCGCCCATGGCTAGGGCATCGCGCCTCACTGCTTTTGGATGAACAGAGAAAGGAGCAATTAGCACAGCGACTCCAAGGATGAGAAATATATTGGCGATGTTGCTGCCGATAACATTACCGACTGCAAGCCCGGGTGAGCCTGCGAGGCCCGCATTGACGCTAACCACCATCTCCGGAAGCGAGGTGCCGAGCCCAACGACAGTAAGACCCACAATCAAAGGGGAAACCCCAAGCCGCCGCGCGAGTGCTATCGAGCCACGAACGACCGATTCACCGCCTAACAGTAGCAGTGTAAAACCGGCGATGATGAGGACATATGTCATTGGGAAGAATAAATCAGCAAGTCTCGATAAGGCTAAGAAACCGAGCGACAGGCTTTAGGTAGCATGAGGCTCTCTTGTATTCCAGCAACAGCTTCTGTCACCCTCGTATTCAACACGAATTCTGTAGGTGATAGATTCTCCTCAGGTCCAAATAACATTAAGTATAGACTACAAACAATCATCTAAGGTGCCACTTCAATTATCCACGGTTCTGCGCTCTTTCTTTGATTTCCCTGGCTTACGGTTTCGAACGGTTCTCTTGGCGGCGTCGATACGGGCCTGTAGCCGACGGGGCCCAGTAGGCACGCCAAGTTCGACGTTCTCAAGGCGGTGGATTTCATCTCGCAACCGTGCGGCCTCCTCGAATTCTAAATTGGCTGCCGCCGTGCGCATTCGTTCATCGAGATCTTTGAGATAGGCCTGAAGATTGTTACCGACTAAATTTCCAGTTTCTTTATCCCCGGTATCGACCGTAAGAGAATCCTGCGAATATACACTTTCGAGGATATCTGATATTCCCTTCTTAACACTTTCCGGAGTGATTCCCTTGACGGCATTGTATTCCTGTTGTTTTTCGCGACGGCGATTGGTCTCTTCGATCGCATATTTCAAAGATTCAGTCATATTGTCCGCGTATAAAATAACACGGCCGTCAATATTTCGGGCCGCTCGGCCGATAGTCTGAACCAAAGAAGTCCGCGAACGCAGAAACCCTTCCTTGTCGGCGTCGAGAATCGCGACAAGTGCACATTCGGGGATATCGAGTCCCTCCCGTAATAGGTTGATACCAACTAAGACGTCGAATGCTCCGAGCCGCAGGTCTCGGATGATTTCAATCCGTTCCAAGGTATCGATATCCGAGTGCAGATAGCGCACGCGTATACCTACTTCTTGCATGTATTCGGTCAGGTCCTCCGCCATGCGCTTGGTTAGAGTAGTAACCAGCGTCCGTTGACCCTTCTTGGCGCAACCAACGCATTCGCCAAGTAGGTCGTCCACTTGGTTTGTTACCGGCCGTATGATGCATACCGGATCTATCAAACCGGTAGGGCGGATGATTTGTTCGACGAAGACGCCACTGGTTCGTTCCAGTTCCCAAGTCCCTGGTGTTGCCGACACGTATACCGTCTGTGGCCGCATTGCATCCCATTCCTCAAATTTGAGGGGCCGATTGTCAACGCAGGACGGGAGGCGGAAGCCAAATTCTGCTAGCGTCGACTTGCGGTTGAAGTCACCTTTGAACATACCTCCGACCTGAGGGACAGTGACATGTGACTCGTCAACGATCAGTAGGGCATCGTCGGGTATATACTCAAACAGCGTGGGCGGCGGTTCGCCGGGCGCTCGGCCTGTGAGAAAGCGTGAATAGTTCTCGATACCCGAGCAATGCCCGGTGGTTTCCAGCATTTCCAAATCGAAATTGGTTCGCTGTTCAAGACGCTGGGCCTCGAGCAGCTTATTTCTGGCTTCAAATTCAGCCAAACGTTCCTTTAGTTCTGCCCGGATCAGCCCGATAGCTTGTTGAACTGTCGGGCGCGGAGTAACGTAGTGCGAATTCGCGTAAATCGTTATTTTTTCCAACTCCGCCACCCGCTCACCTGTCAGTGGATCGAATTCTTTAATTTCTTCTATCTCGTCGCCGAAGAACGAAAGCCGCCATGCGCGATCTTCGTAATGTGCGGGGAAAATCTCAACACTATCGCCGCGTACCCGAAAGGCGCCGCGTATGAAGTTCTGGTCATTTCGACGGTACTGCAATGATACAAATCGTTGGAGTAAATCGCCGATTTCTACAGTATTTCCCACTCTTAGAGGGATGGTCATCGATTGATATGACTCCAGGCTACCGATACCATAAATACATGACACACTTGCGACGATTACTACGTCTCTACGCTCTAGTAATGCACGAGTTGCAGCATGACGCATACGGTCGATCTGCTCATTGATCGATGCATCCTTTTCAATATAGGTATCGGATCGAGGAACATAAGCTTCCGGCTGATAGTAATCATAGTAGGATACAAAATACTCGACAGCGTTATTTGGAAAGAACGACTTCATTTCTCCGTAGAGTTGCGCCGCGAGTGTTTTGTTCGGTGCCAGAACGATAGTGGGCCGACCGATTTCTTGGATCACATGCGCCATTGTGAATGTCTTACCTGAACCGGTGACGCCTAGCAGAACCTGGTCCTTCTCTTTAGCGTTAATCCCCTCTAGAAGTTTGGCGATAGCGACGGGCTGATCTCCGGCAGGCGTGAAATCGGATATGATCTCGAACGCCCTGCTTTTATGCTGTTTTGGCAGACTGGGTTTGGGCGATATACTATCAGACATGCTATTTTATATGGTCAGGGTGGCGGACGAATTCTAGTTGAAGTGTTCCTATTGTAGTCGGTGGGTAGTTAATTATTTTATGTTTTCCTCCGGGACCCGGTCGGAACTTTTCTTCGGTATCTTGGGTCCAAGCTACAAATTTTTGAAATTATCTTTATACTCCTGATACCTAGGATTCGCGTTTGCTTCGCCAGAAAAATTTCAGCTAAAGTCCGCGTCGACGTTTATCGGAACACCGAAAGATCTTTTAGTTGTGCGTATTCCCAAAGCTGATTTGACAACGCTGACGTTTGGCGCCGGCGTAAGGTTGGTGGTAAGAAACTTTTGATAAGCGTCCCAGTCCGTGGCGACAATTTTGAGCAGAAAATCTGTCTCACCTGCGAGCATATGGCATTCTCTGACCTCTGGCCACTGGGATACTCGTTCTTCGAAAGCGACCAGGTCGGTTTCGGCTTGGCTGTGTAACCCGACATTGGCGAATACGGTGACGCCAAACCCGAGGGCTTCTGCGTCGATGTCGGCGTGGTAGCCGCGAATGCAGCCCGTTTCTTCCAGTGTTCTTACGCGACGTAAGCACGGTGGCGGAGAAATGCCTGCATTCTTCGCCAAATCGACGTTCGTCATCCGGCCATGATCTTGCAGGTCGCGGAGAATTTTTAGATCGATCTTATCAAGTTTGACTCTGGCCATTACTGCAAATTCCGGTAATTTCTATTTTCGACAATAACCCCAACTCTTTTAAGCGAAATTTTATTTTAAAGAATGATAATAATATTTCAATTCGGCATTAATGAGGCCGGGAGATGATCGGATTAGCTAACACCAAAGTGTGGGTTCTGACTGACGGGAAGACTGGACATGAAAATCAGAGCCTAGGGCTAGCGGCGGCTTTGAAGGTGGAGCCGAGTGTGAAGTTTGTAGCGCCAAAATTCCCGTGGTCCAAGTTGCCACCTTCACTATGGCTAAGCCCTATTCGTTTTGCAGACCCAGACGGTGACCAATTGATTCCTCCGTGGCCGGAGATCGTAATCGCCGCAGGGCGTCAGACGGTGGCGCCGGCTTTGGCGATCAAGTCTGCATCTGGGGGAAGGACCTTCTGCATTCAAGTACAGGACCCGGTCAGTCGGCGTAATCAATTCGATGTGATAGCTGCCCCCCGACATGATGGCATTTCCGGCGAGAATATTGTAGAGACCGCGGGGGCTCTTACGGGTATCACTCAAGCAGTACTAGACAATGCCTCGGACCGATTCTCCGGTACGTTGGCGACTATACCGAAACCGCTGGTCGCGGTCCTGATTGGGGGCTCTAACGGCCGGTACCGTATGACAGAACAGGCGACAATTCGTCTTTCTGAAGGTTTGAAGCGCCTATCTGCCGAACAGAAGGCCGGGCTTGCGATCACCACCTCACGCCGGACTGGAAAGGAAATCGAGGCGCTCCTACGCAAGGTATTAACGGGTGCATCCACTTGGATATGGAACGGAGAGGGAGAAAATCCTTATCTCGGTCTTTTGGCGCTTGCCGACGCCATAGTGGTAACTGCAGACTCCGTTTCAATGATCTCAGAAGCCTGTTCCACGGGTAAGCCGGTTTACATCGCGGCGCTCGAAGGAGGTTCCGTAAAGCTCAATCGTTTTCACCGTCATTTAAGAGACCGCGGGATGACGCGCGTGTTCGATGGAACGCTTCGTAGCTGGACTTATGATCCGCTGCGCGACACTGAGCTTGTGGCGGAAGAAGTTGCGGACCGATATGCCACATTTGCTTCAACGCCGACTGCACCCTAGAACAATGTAGATTGACACAGATTTTACGGAAACGCAGCATGGCTGAAAAACATCATTCGAAAGTTCTTATTATCGGGTCTGGACCTGCCGGTTATACGGCCGCAGTTTACACTGCGCGCGCCTCATTAGCACCCACTCTAGTTACTGGCATGGAAGTCGGCGGCCAGATGAGTATTACAACCGACGTTGAGAATTATCCGGGATTCTCCGAAGTTATTCAGGGGCCGTGGCTCATGGAGCAGATGCATGCCCAAGCAGAGCATGTCGGTACAGAAATGATAAACGATCTTATCGTCGACGTTGATTTCAACGTGCGCCCATTCGTGTGCTGGGGCGATTCCGGTAGAATTTACACGGCAGATTCGATCGTCATTTCGACTGGAGCTCAGGCACGATGGCTTGGTTTGGAGTCTGAACAAAAATTCCAGGGGTTCGGTGTATCAGCCTGTGCTACTTGCGACGGATTCTTTTATCGGGACAAAGAGGTCGCTGTTGTCGGTGGCGGTAATACAGCGGTCGAGGAAGCGCTTTACCTTACTAATCACGCCACTAAGGTCACGCTAATACATCGTCGTGACTCGTTGAGATCGGAGAAAATTCTGGCTGACCGCCTGCTGGCACACGGACAGATTGAAGTTGTGTGGGATACCGTGGTCGATGAAGTTCTTGGTGTTGATGACCCGCTGGGCGTTACCGGAATTCGGTTGCGTAACCTCAAGACTGACGATACGTCGGAATTGGCGGTTCACGGCGTGTTCGTTGCCATTGGACACGACCCAGCAACGAAATTATTCACGAGTAAGGTCGAAATGGATGATGAAGGATACATCGTCACGGCGCCGGATTCTACTTGTACCAGCGTGCCAGGTGTATTCGCTGCTGGCGACGTTCAGGATAAAATATACCGGCAGGCGGTTACGGCTGCCGGTACCGGATGTATGGCTGCGCTCGAGGTAGAAAAATTCATCGCCGCGCTAGAGAATGAATCGGCGGAGATCTCGGGGTAACGCAGGTTAGGAAAACTCGCTATGGATTGGGACAAGCTCAGGATTTTTCACGCTGTCGCAGAGGCCGGCAGCTTTACTCATGCTGGGGAAATACTGAACCTGTCACAATCATCGGTGAGCCGGCAGGTGTCTTCGCTTGAACGAAGTCTTAACGTTCCGCTATTCCACCGTCATGCACGCGGTCTGAAACTGACCGAAACCGGTGAAACGCTCTATGCCACGGCGAAAGACGTATTTTCTAAGGTAGTGATTGCAGAGTCGTTGGTCTCTGAATCGCGGGACAAACCCCAAGGGCCCCTGCGTATCACCACGACAGTCGCGTTCGGATCAATCTGGTTAACCGAGCGGCTTAAAGAATTTATCGAGCACTATCCAGATATCCAAGTCACCTTAATCGTTTCTGAAGATGAACTCGATCTCAGTATGGGCGAAGCGGACGTTGCGATCCGTATGTCGCCACCCACCCAAGGAGATTTGGTGCGGAGACCGCTTCTGGCTATGCATCATAGGGTTTTTGCGTCCCCAGTGTATCTGAAAGATCACGGGACGCCGCACAGCATTGATGATCTAGATACACATCAGATTATTGCTTACGATGATTCATTTCATGAGCCTTTTACTAATATTAACTGGCTGATGGCGGCGGGCCGAGCGGACGGTAATGTGCGAGAACCGGTATTGAGGGTGAATAACATTTACGCCATGTTCCGTGCCGCAGCGAGCGGTTTGGGGATTGCGTCGCTACCTGACTACATGGGTCAGCTCGCTCATGATCTGGTTCCAATTATGCCGGATCTCGAAGGGCCTAAGTTCGATGTATTTTTAGTTTACCCAGAGGAACTGCGACATTCGCAGCGGATTGTCGTATTCCGCGATTTTCTGCTGCGTAGCATTAGTTCGCGGCGGAAATAATTCCTCCAAATTTGAACGCTATGCGAATAATGCATAGCTGAATTACCAAACAGACAGTTCAAATTCGGGAACGCTCGGATTATTTACATGGGTAAGACGGTTACATACACCCTGTGTACCCGTCTTGGCCGGATCTTCCGGCCAAGGGTCGCAGACTTTTGGTCTTTTTTTTAAAGACTAAGAATAGGGCGATCCTACGTCTCCCAGACGTGAAGCCTCCCTGTTAAACTTGCCCGGTGCCTTGGCACCGGGCTTTTTCTTTAGATGCAGCCCTTGGCTAGATAAGCTCAATACGCGAAAATCCATTCGCCTCGATGAGGCTGGAGGAAAGATAGTAACGAGACGGGGTAAAAATTATGAATAAAGTTTATGGGTCCGCCGAAGAGGCGCTGGACGGTATTCTTTATGATGGGATGGTGATCGCTGCTGGTGGTTTTGGTCTGTGTGGGATTCCAGAACTTCTAATTAAGGCAATCCGAGATGCGGGTATTAAGAATCTTACTGTTGCGTCCAATAATGCGGGTGTCGACGACTTCGGTCTAGGGCTCCTTCTCGAAACAAAACAAATAAAGAAAATGATCTCCTCATATGTAGGCGAGAACGCCGAGTTCATGCGCCAGTATCTGGCGGGTGAGTTGGATCTTGAATTTAATCCGCAGGGCACCCTTGCGGAGCGGATGCGCGCGGGTGGAGCTGGCATTCCGGGTTTCTACACCAAGTCCGGCGTCGGCACGGTGATTGCTGAGGGTAAAGAGGAGAAAGAATTTAATGGGGAAACATTTATTCTGGAACGTGGGTTCGTCGCCGACCTCGCCATCGTCAAGGCGTGGAAAGGCGACAATCAGGGTAATCTGATTTACCGTAAGACGGCGCGGAACTTCAATCCACCCGCGGCCACCTGCGGCAAAATATGCGTTGCTGAGGTGGAAGAAATCGTACCGACGGGCGCTCTTGACCCCGATCGTATTCATAGTCCGGGCATTTATGTGCACAGAATTATTCAGGGGCAGCACGAAAAGCGCATCGAGCAATGTACCGTGCGTGCTGCTTAGGAGAGAGTGTGATATGTGGGATAGAAACCAAATGGCCGCGAGGGCGGCGCAAGAGCTCCGAGACGGTTGGTACGTAAATCTGGGAATCGGTATACCGACCCTTGTGAGCAACTATATACCCTTGGGGGTTGATGTGACGCTTCAATCCGAGAACGGTATGCTCGGCATCGGCCCATTTCCGACTACAGAAGAGGTTGATGCCGACCTGATCAATGCTGGGAAACAGACTGTGACAGAGATGGACCGTACGTCCTATTTCAGTAGCGACCAGTCCTTTGCGATGATCCGTGGTGGAAAAATAGATATGGCTATCCTCGGAGCAATGGAGGTTTCCGAAAACGGTGACCTCGCTAATTGGATGATTCCTGGTAAATTAGTCAAGGGCATGGGGGGAGCAATGGATTTGGTTGCCGGTGTCCGTCGGGTAATCGTGGTAATGGATCACACATCAAAGAACGGCGATCCGAAGCTACTTAAGGAGTGCACGTTACCACTAACCGGACGATCGGTAGTTGATCGGATCATCACTAATCTCGGTGTGTTCGACGTGGCGGTAGATGGCCTTAAATCAATTGAATTGGCTGAAGGCGTATCCGAACAACAGGTGAGACAAGCGACTGAGGCGACTCTGGTTTAACGAGAGTAAACACCTATCTCGATTGGGTTGACCTCTTTCGTTGCCCCCCCAATTCGTAGTTTGTTCATTTTCAGAAAGACAATTCTTCAGGCATCAATAAAAAATATTTTCTTTCTTTCGGATCTCGGTGTAAAGCCCGGCGACCTGTTCCGCGTACCCGTTGTAAAGCAACGTGGGTAAACGCTTGTTGGAGCCGAGCAATTTTTCTGTCGCCTGACTCCAGCGCGGATGATCAACCTCCGGGTTTACGTTAGCCCAGAATCCATACTCCTTGCTTTGGACACTTTGCCAGAAGCCGAGAGGCCGATTGTCTGTGAAGTGGAACCGGACAATTGATTTGATCTGCTTGAAGCCATATTTCCAAGGCACCAATAGCCGTAAGGGAGCACCGTTTTGTTTGGCCATGGGCTTGCCGTAGGCGCCAGAACCGATCATCGATAAATCGTTTCCAGCCTCCTCGATAGTGATTGCTTCACGGTAGGGCCAAGGGTACCAAAATTGCCGTTGTCCCGCGGCTATTTTTTTATTTTGGAAGGTTTCCATCATCAAGTATTTCGCTCCCGCCTGCGGCTTAGCAAAGTCTAGGAGCGCTTTGATCGGAAAACCGGTCCAGGGCACTGCAATAGACCAAGCCTCGACACACCGGTGGCGGTAGAGACGTTCCTCCAACGGCATAATTTTTAGCAAGGTATCGATGTCGATCTTTATTTCCCTCTCAACCATGCCATCGATAGTTACTTCCCAAGGCCGGATTTTAAGTTTCTGAGCTGCCCGCCATATGTTCTTATGGCTGCCAAATTCGTAAAAGTTGTTGTAGGTAGTAGCAAGCTCCTCCGGGGTGATTTCACGGTCGAGCGAAAAGGCGTCGTTGCGTTTGGCGGGATAAAGATGTGCAGAGGGGTCCTTTTCGGCCGCGGTTAAAGAAAATGATGGACTAATAAACGAAAAAGATCCCGCTAGAATTGATCCCGCGGCAATCGTTTTGCAGAGTTGGCGACGGTTCAAAAAATCGGATTCATTGGTAGCTGAAGACTCAGGTAATTCCCAAGAAGGTCTGGATCGAGTCAGCATCTTTGGGCCTCAAATCAATACGCTCAGGAGGATGTTTTTGTTGGCGGGCTCCTAGATCGACTGACCAGTAGCCCGGAGTCGATTATTTATAACGCACACTCATAATTTCGTATGACTTAGTTCCGCCGGGAGTGGTGACTTCCACCGAGTCCCCAACCGTCTTACCGATCATCGCACGGGCCATAGGTGAGGTCACTGACAGCCTACCCGATTTGATATCGGCTTCATGTTCGCCGACAATTTGGTAAGTCGACTTCTCATCAGTATCTTCGTCCTCCACCTTCACGGTGGCTCCAAATTTGATAACTCGTCCTTTGATTGCTGAAACGTCAATGACTTCTGCCCGGCTAAGCAAGTCTTCAATAATACCAACCCGACCCTCGATAAATGCTTGGCGTTCGCGCGCTGCGTGGTACTCGGCATTCTCAGAGAGGTCGCCATGCTCTCGCGCTGCCGCTATAGCCTTAATTACATCGGGTCTCTCGACCGATTTGAGGCGTTTCAGCTCCGTTTCAAGGTCAGTGTACCCCTGAAGGGTCATCGGTGCTTTTTCCATCGTGCCGTATCCTTCGCACAAAAAACCGGTTGCCGCAGACAAAGAAATAAAGGCACCTTCTGCGGTGTCTGGGTCAGGATGCTGATAAGTTAGGTACCCTAAAATAAGACTGCAGCGGTTCAACTTCAAGCCCACCGGCGCGCATAGCAAAAATAGCTTCCACGGCTGATTTTGCGCCTGCTACGGTAGTGTAATACGGTATTTTACGAACAAGAGCCGATCGCCGAAGTTCGTATGAATCTGCTATCGCTTTTGCGCCCTCCGTTGTGTTGAATACCAATTGAACATTCCCAGATATCATCGAATCGACTATATGCGGCCGGCCTTCGTGTACCTTTTTTATAAATTCGGTCTTAACGCCAGCTGCATTCAACGCGACCGCTGTTCCGCTGGTTGCGATTAAGTCGAAGCCTATTTCCCTTAGCCGGCGTCCGAGGGAAATCATGGCCTCTTTGTCACGATCGCGAACGGAGATAAAAACCGTACCTTCAGTCGGGACCGAAGTTCCGCTGCCGAGCTGCGATTTTGCGAACGCTCGCCCAAAATCGGAGTCGATTCCCATAACCTCACCGGTTGATTTCATTTCGGGGCCGAGGATAATGTCCACGCCCGGAAATTTGGCAAAAGGGAAAACAGCTTCCTTAACCGCGATATGGTCGACGGTAGTGGCTACAGAATAGACCTCGAGAAGGTGAGACAGACTTTCGCCCGCCATTGTGCGTGCGGCAACTTTGGCAATAGGCACGCCCGTGGCCTTTGCAACGAACGGTACCGTTCGGCTAGCCCGCGGATTGACCTCTAGGATATAAACCTCTTCGCCCTTGATGGCGTATTGCACATTCATGAGGCCCACTACCTCTAGACCCCGTGCAAGCTCCGCCGTCTGCCGGCGCAGCTCCTCTAGAATGGTTTGCGGCAAAGAGTACGGTGGA
Source organism: Alphaproteobacteria bacterium UBA830 (assembly GCA_002295635.1). GTDB lineage: Bacteria > Pseudomonadota > Alphaproteobacteria > MPNO01 > UBA830 > UBA830. Next base: position 158,078 of record DBHK01000003.1, read on the forward strand.
AGCGAACACGCCGAGTCTCCAGAATGAATTCCT
>DBHK01000003.1:158425-171476 GCA_002295635.1 Alphaproteobacteria bacterium UBA830
CCAGAATGAATTCCTGCTTCCTCGATATGTTCCATGATGCCTGCGACATGGACGTCATCGTTGATGTCGCGAATTGCGTCTACATCGACTTCTATCGCATCACGTAGATAGGAGTCTATTAATACGGGATTATCTCCAGATACCTGCACCGCGCTGGTGATGTAGCGGGTCAGTCCGGTTTCATCGTGAACAATTTCCATTGCCCGACCGCCGAGCACATAGGATGGCCGAATGACGACGGGGTAGCCAATCCCCATTGCAACACGAACGGCTTCGTCGTCCGTGCGAGCGATGCCATTAGCAGGCTGTCGCAGATTTAGTTCCTGCAATAAAATCTGAAAACGTTCGCGGTCCTCCGCCAAGTCTATCGCATCTGGCGTGGTTCCCAAGATTGGTACGCCAGCTGCTTCCAAGTCTACGGCCAGTTTTAGAGGTGTTTGGCCACCATACTGTAAGATCAGACCCAGTACTTCGCCCGATTCTTCTTCTTTTCGGAAAATCTCGATTACGTCTTCGGCAGTCAACGGTTCGAAGTAAAGGCGGTCAGATGTATCGTAATCGGTCGATACTGTCTCTGGGTTGCAGTTAATCATTATAGTTTCGTAGCCGGCTTCATTGAGCGCAAAAACAGCATGGACACAGCAGTAGTCGAACTCGATTCCCTGACCGATTCGGTTGGGCCCGCCGCCAAGAATTATGACTTTCTTTCGATCGGATGGATCAGCCTCGCATTCCGCCAGCCCGAACCCCGCGTTTTCATACGTCGAATACATGTATGGCGTTTGTGATCCAAACTCTGCCGCACAGGTGTCGACCCGTTTGTAAACTGGTCGAACGTCGAGTTCGATCCGCTTTGCTGCAATTTCTTTGGCGTTAACACCAACTATTTCTGCCAAACGCTCATCGGAAAATCCAGCCGCCTTTAGCCTGTTAAGAGCTCGCGCACCTGAGGGCAGACCGTTATGGCGCAGATCTTTTTCCATATCCACGATACCCTTAAGCTGTTCGATGAACCAGGGATCGAATCCAGAAGCCTGATGGATCGCTTCGACGTCAACACCATGCCGCATCGCCTGAGCGACGAGCAGTACGCGGTTTACATGCGGTATATTAAGAGCGCCTAAGATCACCGCCTCGTCGACCTCACCCTCCGATCCTTCGTCATCGGAAATTGCGCCTGGAATAAATACTTCGTTTAGGCCGTTGAGCCCGATCTCCATAGATCGCATGGCCTTCTGCAGAGACTCTTGGAAAGTGCGGCCAATCGACATAGCCTCGCCAACCGATTTCATCTGGGTACTCAGGGTTGGCTCGGTGCCTGGGAACTTCTCGAAGGTAAATCGTGGCACTTTAGTGACGACGTAGTCGATCGTCGGTTCAAAAGATGCGGGGGTAACACCCGTTATATCGTTATCAAGTTCGTCGAGCGTATAACCTACTGCCAGTTTGGCGGCGATTTTGGCGATGGGAAATCCGGTGGCTTTAGATGCTAGCGCCGATGAACGTGAGACGCGCGGGTTCATCTCGATTATTACCAGCCGGCCATCTCGCGGGTTGACTGCAAATTGCACATTCGATCCGCCCGTATCGACCCCAATTTCTCGTAGCACCGCGATGGAGGCATTACGCATAATCTGGTATTCTTTATCAGTTAGCGTTAGCGCGGGGGCGACAGTGATTGAGTCGCCGGTGTGTACCCCCATGGGATCGACGTTCTCGATCGAACAAATAATAATACAGTTATCCGCGCTGTCGCGGACCACTTCCATCTCGTATTCTTTCCAGCCAATAATTGACTCCTCAACGAGAACCTCCGAGGTCGGCGAGGCCTCAATGCCCCGGCGCACAATATCTTCGAATTCTTCACGGTTATAGGCTACCCCACCGCCAGTGCCACCTAAGGTGAAAGATGGGCGAATAATTGCCGGAAGGCCTGTTTCTTCCATCACCTCCAATGCCTCATCCATGGAATGGGCGATCCGCCCTCGCGGACTTTCAAGGCCAATTTTTGTCATTGCCTCTTGGAAGAGGGCTCTGTCTTCAGCCTTGTCTATCGCCTCGCGTTTGGCGCCGATTAATTCCACCCCGTTCGCGTCCAAGACACCCATCTTTGCAAGCGATAGAGCGGTATTTAAGCCAGTTTGCCCTCCCATAGTTGGGAGGATCGCATCCGGCTTTTCCTTTTCAATAATCTTAGCGACTAAGTCCGGCGTCACCGGCTCTATATAGGTAGCGTCTGCAAATTCCGGGTCAGTCATTATCGTAGCAGGGTTGGAGTTAACGAGTATGACGCGATAGCCCTCGTCTTTAAGCGCTTTACAGGCTTGGGTACCAGAATAGTCGAATTCGCATGCCTGACCGATCACTATCGGCCCTGCGCCGATTATGAGAATACTTTTGAGATCAGTACGTTTGGGCATGGGCGTCAATCGACTTCCAGCACCTGACGATAAAAAACCGGACAGGCGCGACAGAACAAGTGGGTCAAACGTAAGAATTGACCGACAGGTATTTCTCACGACTCGCGGGCGTAGGCAAGAGGGGTATATATAAATTCAATGTCATTTTATGACATTTAGGGAGCTCTGTTCTCAGAAACTAAAGCCCCTCCGGAAGAAATACCTTTACTGATCTAATAACGTGTTTATCGCGTAACCAAACTATTATGTTCTGAAGAGCGGGAAAAGAAGCCTTAAATGCGGACTTTGCGTGAAAAAATACAGATTTTGATTTTGACAACTCACCCGCAAAACAAAGACATCACCGACACTAATCTCGCTAAAATGGTATTTTAGAACGACATGACAGCGGTAGTTATATTTTTAGTTCGATAGATGTCTTTTATGAGTGAAAAATCCAGAATGCTCCTTTCGTCTCTTCCAAATGGTGGATGTGCTGTCATATTTGGAAGTTCTGGAGCGATCGGTTCGGCTTTGGAAAATCGCCTTAAATTCGAAAAAACCATCGAAAGGACGGCTGGGTTCTCCCGTTCCACCTCGCCATCCGTAGATATAACAGTTGAAAAATCTATTGCTGACGCGGCGTCAGCGGTCTCTGAATTTGATTATCCCGTTCGCCTTTTGATAGATGCCACGGGATTTTTGCATGACGATGATACATATCCCGAAAAAGCTCTGGCCAAAATAGATGGCTTTAAAATGGCATATGCGATGGCTGTTAATGCAATTGGGCCAGCACTGTTGATGAAACATTTTCTGCCTCTCCTACCTAAAGAGGGTAAATCCGTTTTTTGCACCCTATCGGCCCGGGTCGGTAGTATCGCGGACAATCGGCTCGGAGGCTGGTACAGCTACAGGTCATCAAAAGCGGCACTCAATCAGATTGTCCGTACTTCGGCGATTGAACTTAAACGCCTTAGACCTGACGCATTGTGCGTCGCCTATCATCCAGGTACTGTCGATAGTCCGCTCTCCGACCCGTTTCTGAAATCTCGATTTCAGGCGCAGTCAGCCGCTGAGGCGGCTGAGGGCTGTCTTTCCGTCTTGGACCATCTAACACCATCTCAGTCAGGTGGGTTTTTTGATTATAAAGGAGCAGAAGTTCCTTGGTGAGGTTGGGCTTACCTAGGGTCACCAAAGGGCGCCTGACTGTATATTTCGACGGTAGCTGCCCCATTTGTGCCAGTGAGAACAGGGGGGTACCGCAAACATCGCGGCGCTAAAAGTATCGACTGGATTGACGTTAATAGTGTTTCTGGCGACTCGGTTGCGCCAAGACTATCCCGAATAGACGCGCTGGAACGTTTTCATGTGATGGATAAAATAGGACAGTTTTTTCTGGAGGAGCTGCCTTCGCAGTCCTGTGGACTGCGCTGACCGCATTTTCCACAATAGGTAGACTTTGCTCACAACGATCATTCAGTTTTTTTTTGGAGTGGGGGTACAATATTTTTCTTTTACTCAGACCCGGATTGCAAATTTTATATCGTGCTTACTTCGGCACGCATCGATAAATTTTAAGAGGGGGTGTATGCGGATAGCTCGGTGTGATGTTGGCCTATAAATGGCCATCTAACTTCAGGAAACCGAACCTCGGATAGGCCATTTTTTTATCGCCAATTACCTTGCCAAAAAATCTATGCGCTCACTTAGCAAGAGCTCTTTTCCTTTGACTACGACAAATACGATAGCCGACGAGACCGGAATTCCACAATTCCAAACTTTTGAGACAAATTTGACAAGGCTTAAGGTAGCCTCACGCATTATCAATCATTTCCATGAACTGCCCAAAAAGGTGGTGACTGTCCTCTGGCCCAGGGCTGGCTTCGGGGTGATATTGGACTGAAAAAACTTCTCTCCCATCCGTGCAGCGGATTCCCTCTAGACTGCCATCGAATAGCGATACATGGCTTTCTTTCACACCTTCCGGCAACGTCGCCTTATCAACTACGAATCCGTGATTTTGGCTGGTGATCTCCACCCTTCCGGTAACGAGATCTTTAACTGGGTGATTTGCGCCACGATGACCTAGGTGCATCTTTTTAGTGCTGGCACCTAGCGAGAGTGCCAGTAGTTGATGGCCCAGACATATGCCAAAAATCGGTAAGCCAAACTTTATGAGTTGGCGTATCACGGGCACGGCATATTCACCGGTCGCCATTGGGTCTCCGGGTCCGTTGGATAGGAAAACACCGTCCGGACTATGGCGTAGAACGTCTTCAGTACTGGCAGTGGCCGGAACCACGGTCACCTTGCAGCCCGCATCAGCTAAACAGCGAAGAATGTTGCGTTTGGCTCCGAAATCTATCGCTACCACGTGGCGCTGCGTCGCGACTTGCTTTCCGAATCCATGATTTAAAGCCCAAAGGGTCTCATCCCATACATATGTCTGTTGGCAGGTAACCTCCTTTGCAAGGTCCATACCCTCCAATCCAGGCCACGCCTTGGCGGTTTCTAGTAAATTGGGAAGGGCAAGTTTGCCCGAAAATTTTTCCAAACCGAGGTTATCACCGTCCGATGCATTGCAGATGACGCCTTTTGGTGCACCGAACTCCCGAATCAGTCTTGTGAGACGACGTGTATCAACCCCTGTGATTCCAATTAAATTATACCTTTTGAGCCAGGCGTCCAAGTGCTGCGTTGCCCGCCAGTTGCTGGGATGCGTTATGTCCGCCCGCAAGATCAGTCCGCGGGCCACGGGCGTTGTTGTTTCGAAGTCTTCCAGATTGACACCAACATTTCCTATGTGAGGAAACGTGAAGGAAATGATTTGTCCAGCATAAGATGGATCTGTGAGGATTTCCTGATAACCGGTGATTGAAGTGTTGAAACAAACCTCGCCCACTGCGACGCCAATCGCACCAATTCCATGCCCCCAAATGACGCTTCCATCTGCGAGTACCAACGCGCCGGTCGCGCCGTTTGGTACGATGGTGGGAAAGTCGATGGTGGGGGTCGCGGTCTTTGCCATGGTCGGTGCTTCGTTCGGCGTTTAATAGGTACCTGCGGAGGCGCGGCGACAGTATGGCTAACGCCTAAGAGTAGATAGACTGCTGTGGCAGACTCGTCAACTACCATATTTTTAAAATATCTATATTTTTCAATAAGTTGTTTTCCTGTAAGGCGTTTGCGCCGGGCTTCGTTTTGCGTTACGGTCTCGCGCTTTCAAGGATAGCGGATACGATTTCATGCTCAGAGAAGAGATCAGTGACGCCCTCAAATCGTCGATGAAGAAAAAAAATCAGATCGCGGTGTCGACGCTGCGTCTGATCCAGGCGGCGATCAAGGATCGCGATATCGCCGCCCGCTCCAAGGGCGTGGATGACGGCATATCGGATGACGAGATTTTGCAGGTTCTCCAGACTATGATCCGCCAACGCCATGACTCGATTGAGATGTACAAGAAGGGGAACCGCCCAGAACTTGCGGAGAGGGAGGCGCAAGAGATCATAGTCATCCAAGAATTTATGCCGCGCCAGCTTGACGATGTCGAAATGGAGGCGGCGATTGCCGAGGTAGTCCGGGCAACTGGTGCAGAGACTATCAAGGATATGGGGGCGGCTATGGGAGCCCTGCGTGATCGGTATGCCGGGCAGATGGATTTCGGTAAGGCTGGTGCCGCATTAAAGGCGTATCTTGCGGGCTGACGTCACGACTTAGGACTTGTACACTATCCCAAATAAACGGAGAGAACTCAGGCCCCTCCGTATAACGGTTACTTAATGGACGAGTTCGATGGCATTTCCGCCCAAGTTCCTCGATGAAATCCGCACCCGCCTGACACTGTCAGATATCATCGGCCGGTCAGTAAAATTAACCCGGAAAGGCCACGAACATTCAGGTTTATGCCCTTTTCATTCGGAGAAAACGCCGTCGTTTACCGTTTCTGATGAAAAATCATTCTACCATTGCTTCGGATGCGGCAAGCATGGGGATGTTATTTCTTTTTACATGGAACATGATGGGTTGTCCTTTCCCGAGGCCGTAGAGCAGGCAGCAAGAGAGGCGGGTTTGGATGTGCCGATTTCGACACCACAAGATCAAGGGTGGGGAAAGCAGCGTACGGAACTGGTTGATGCCGTAGAGCTTGCCTGTACTTTCTTTGAGGGCAAACTATGGGATTCCGTTGGACGCAAGGGTCTGGAATATCTGCGTGGTCGTGGCCTAACGGATGATACTATTCGGCGCTTCAGGCTGGGGTTCGCACCGGCAGGGAATCCACTTAAAACGGCGCTTGTCTCCGAAGAGGTGCCGGAAGTAATTCTACTGAAGGCGGGGCTAATTCGCCGTCCGGATGACGGTCGTCAAACATACGATTTCTTTCGTGACAGAGTAATCTTTCCCATTCGTGATGGTCGCGGCCGGCCGATCGCATTCGGAGGCCGAACGATGGGAACAGGCGAGCCGAAATACCTTAATTCCCCTGATACACCTCTGTTCGATAAGCGGCGTACGCTGTTTGGTCTCGATACAGCGCGCAAGGGGGCACGCGATTCTGGTCGCGTCATCGTCACAGAGGGTTACATGGATGTCATAGTCCTCGCGCAGGAAGGACTAATCGAGACAGTCGCGCCCCTTGGCACAGCGCTGACAGAAGATCATATCACGCAACTCTGGAAGCTCGCGGACGAGCCGGTAATGTGCTTCGATGGTGATAAGGCAGGCCTCCGTGCTGCGGGACGGGCTGCAGAGAAGGCCTTGCCGCTTCTGGCACCTGAGAAGTCACTTCGCTTTGTAAAGCTGCCTGCGGGCGAAGACCCGGATAGCCTAGTGACCGAAAAGGGGCTAGCTGCAATGAATTCGTTGATAAATGATGCAGCCCCCCTATCTGCGATGGTTTGGTCGTTGGAGACCGACGGCCGCCAAATTGATACCCCAGAACGTATCGCTGGACTAGAGAAACGACTTGAAGATCGGATTCTCTCCATCGCCGATCGTAAGGTCCAGTTCCAGTACCGAAACCTTTTCCGACAGAAGTTACGGGATCTAGCTAAAGCTCGGCATGGCCCCACGGGGAGTGGCCAACGTATAAAACGGGACGAAAACTCCTGGGTCGGGCCGGGGAAAAATACTCGTTTTCTGGGGACTAGGTCCGATCCTGCCATCCTTAAGCGGCGTCTCGAGCAGGGACTCCTAGCGACTATCATCAACCATCCTAGCCTGCTTGACCCTTTTGCTGAGGACCTAGCAATGGTTAACGTTTCCGATCCAACGCTTGACAAGCTACTACAGGAAATCTTAAAGGTTCACGCCCTCGTGGGAAAACTTGACTCAACCGACCTTAAGAACCAGTTATCTAGCAACGGAGACGGGGAAATTTTGCAGTCTGTGTTATCATCGGAAGTATACGTCCACGCCGGTTTTGCACGTATGAGTGCGACGGACGAGGAAGTGCGGACCGGTTTTCTTGAGATTTTGGAGAGGCAGCTTCAGCCCGCGAGAACGGCAGATTTGGAGGAGGCGCGGCAGAGTTACATTGAAGACCCGACAGATGAGAATTGGAGAAGGTTCGAAAAGCTGAAAACGGGGAGTGTTGGACAGCAAGACTCAGAGATGCAATCACGGCGGTATATGAGATAGGTAGTGAAAAATATCTTCGCTGGCGCTGTCGGTAGCGGGCGATAAGACCGTTGAAAGATTAGTTCGCGCTTGCTGCGTTAGGGTAGGCACGCTGTAAATTAGGGGACAAACTCTTATGGCAACAAAGATTAAACCGGAAGCGGAAACTAATAAGAAGCCTGCGGCGAGGAGAAAAACTGCAACAAAAACTGCTGGGAAATCGAGCGCGAAAAAGCCTTCTCCCAAGCCTGCCGGGAAGAAAGCTTCTCAGAAGAAACAGGCCCCGAAGAAAGCCTCTGCCAAGAAGCCCGCAGCCACGGTCAATGGAAATGCAAAAACCGGTACGAAGAAAAATAAAACCAAGTTTGGCGACAAGTCTGCAGGAAATACCGCACCGGGGAAGGCCGACACGGAGGTGGGCGAAATAACGGATACTAAGTCTGATAAAGTCGTGGACAAATCTGCCGTCGAAGACACTAACGACGCTCCAGTAATTGACTCCGTCGATGCGTCAGTAAAGAAGCTTATCGAAAGTGGTAAGGAACGTGGTTATGTCACTTATGATGACCTGAACAAGGCGTTACCGCCCGATAATGTATCTTCCGAGCAGATTGAGGACACCCTTACACAATTATCGGAGCTCGGAATTAACGTCATTGAAAATGATGAGGTTGACGACTCAGATCCTGATAGCGAAGATTCCAAGGCTGTGGCCAACGGTAAGGCTGCAAACGACGACAACCAAGATCTCGGCCGCACCGACGACCCGGTCCGTATGTACCTGCGAGAAATGGGTTCGGTAGAACTGCTCTCGCGTGAGGGTGAGATTGCGATTGCCAAACGAATTGAGGCGGGCCGCGAAAAGATGATTGCCGCTATCTGCGAATCTCCACTGACGTTTCGTGCTATCCTTTCGTGGCGCGAAGCTCTGAAAAACGAAGAAATGTTGCTGCGTGACGTGATTGATCTTGATGCAGCCTACGGAGGCGACAATCCCAAACCCGCGGCGGCTAACGAAAATGGCACCGCTAACCCACCCCGCACCGGCGCGCCGACGGGAGAGGCCGAGGGCGAACCCGACGAGGACGAAGATGATGACGACGCAGTTAGCATCTCACTTTCAGCGATGGAAGAGTCTCTTAGCCCTAAAGTTATCCGGAATCTGGATAAAATTTCTATTACTTGGCCGAAAGTTGCCAAACTGCGTGCAAAGAGAAAAGAGGCAGAGTTTGGCAACGGTTCATTTGGCGCTATATCGGAGAAGAATCTAGCTAAGCTGCACATCGAACTGGTCGGCTACGTCAAGAACGTGAGGATGAACAACTTCCGCATCGAACAACTCGTACAAGAGCTGTATACTTACAATAAGACGCTCCTAGCGCTTGAAGGCCGTCTGCTGCGTATGGCGACAAAATCCAAGGTTTCTCGGGCCGAATTTCTTGAATACTATTTGGGATCCGAAACAGATCCCAAATGGCTAAATCGTGTTTCCCGTTTAACGGGTAAGGGGTGGAAGCCATTCGTTCAGCGGTATCGCGATGAAATTAAGGATATTCGGATTCAAATTACCGCGCTTTCAGAAGAGACCGAAATGCAGGTTCCCGAATTTCGCCGGTTGACTAACGAGGTCCAGCGCGGCGAGCGCGAGGCCTCACGTGCGAAGAAAGAGATGGTAGAAGCCAATCTTAGACTCGTAATTTCCATCGCTAAGAAATATACGAATCGTGGCCTGCAATTCTTAGACCTCATACAGGAAGGTAATATCGGACTGATGAAGGCGGTCGATAAGTTTGAATACCGGCGTGGCTATAAATTCTCGACCTATGCCACCTGGTGGATTCGTCAGGCGATTACGCGTTCGATAGCTGATCAGGCGCGCACGATCCGAATTCCAGTTCACATGATCGAAACCATTAACAAGTTGGTTCGGACTAGTCGTCAAATTCTCCATGAAATTGGCCGCGAGCCGACCCCTGAAGAGCTAGCCGTGCGACTTGGAATGCCGCTAGAAAAAGTACGGAAAGTTCTCAAAATTGCTAAGGAGCCGATCTCCCTCGAAACACCGATCGGTGATGAGGAAGACAGCCATCTTGGTGACTTCATCGAAGATAAGAATGCTGTCCAACCATTGGATGCCGCTATTCAGGGTAATCTGCGGGAAACTACCACTCGAGTACTGGCAAGTCTGACACCCCGCGAGGAACGCGTGCTCCGCATGCGTTTCGGAATTGGGATGAACACCGACCATACTCTGGAAGAGGTTGGCCAGCAGTTCAGCGTGACACGTGAACGTATTAGACAGATTGAGGCGAAAGCCCTCCGTAAATTGAAGCATCCGTCACGAAGCCGGATGCTGCGGAGCTTTCTGGACACGTAGCGGCATACTGACATCTCTCTCAGCTAGTGCACTGAGGAAGCCCTCGAGCCCTTTTACTGGGATATTTAAGAATTTTATATCCCATAATATGATGTAGTAACTGCCATATGAATATTTTATATTGAGAAAAAATAGGTGGCAGTTTCGTATGGCTTTGCGTGAACCTGCGCGTTTCCTGATTTTAGTAACCGTGCTTCTCTCCAATTTTCTAATCTCCCCGACTGGGTCTTACGCTCAATCGAACGCTACGGTCTTGCCCTCGGCGGTCCCGAATTTGAACAATGATCTTTTTCAATTACTGGAAACGGATGAGCGAATTAAGGCTGCCGAAAAAACATCGGAGGCCGCGGATTCTGGCCAAGAGCAGGCTTTCTCTTCTTTTCTTCCAAACATTAATTTTACTTCGGAAAAGGGGCGAGAGGTCATAGATAGCCCCACTACTCGTGGTACGGGCTTGGACGAACAACGAGAAACCCGAATGAAAGGAACAGTAACACTCACACAAAATCTGTTTTCGGGTGGAGCGGACTCCGCTTCTTATAGAATATCTGGTAAACAAATACAGCTTGCGGATTTGAATCTGGCGAGTACTAAAAGCGCTGTTTTACTCGAGGGGCTGACGGCACACTTTTCCATCGTTCGTGATAAACAATTGCTTAATTACGCTATCCAAGCGGAAGCATTTACCAAGGAACAACTTAAGCTTGAAAACGAAAAGGTGGAAAAGGGTAAGGGGATCGCGCTAGACGTTCTTCAAGCAAAAAGCCGCCTCCAAATTTCTACCCAGCGAAAAATTCAATTCAAAGGCCAACTGGAACAGTCCAAGACCCAATTCACCTATTTGTTCCAATATCGTCCTATCTTGAATGGGGCTATCGACTCCGAGCTGAAGTTGCCTCAGATCCCAGAGTCTTTGGAAGACGCACTGAGTACAGCACTCAAGAATAGTGCAGCCTTAGAAGCCTCTCAGACTAGTGTTGACGTCTCTAGACTTGGGATGGGGGCGGCGAAAGCAGGTTACTGGCCTAAATTTGATGTGGAGGCAAAATACAATTACGAGGAAGACGCAGGTGGAGTCATTGGAATACGCCGTGACTGGTCAATTCTTTTGAAGGCGAGTTGGACCCTGTTTGATGGTTTCAGTACTTATTATGGATCCCGTTCTGCGCGCAGCAACTATGCGGCGTCTCTAAGCCAATACGATGTCGCAAAGAAACAGATTGAGACAGATCTCGCCGTCAGTTTTCAGCAATTAAGGACAACTCTAGAAAATAAAGAACTTATGGAAAACGGCCTCAGAATCGCCGAAGAGATAGTTGTTGCGAGAGAGAGAATGGAAAAAGCGGGGAAAGAAACGTCAATAAACACCTTGGACGCTCAAAGTCAGCTTATTGACGCAAAAATAAATTATACTTTAGCGAAATATGATGAAATTCTTGCGGCCATCAGGGTGGTTTTTAATATGGGGCTTTTATCCCTCGATGATCTTGTCACTCGGACTCCTAACTAGGAGCAGTTATTAGGTAATTAAGCTTTAGTCACTTTTAAAACCAGGGCGATGCATAGCATTTAATGCTAAGAGAAATCTCGACATCCAAGTTTGGCATACCTGCCGAGATCGGCGCCGACACCCAGGCGTTCGAAGTTATAGACGCATCTATCAATGCGGATATAATTGTGCCCGGTGGTACTTTTTTACTGACCGCGGATTACTCCCGGAACGGTTCTGACCTTGTCCTCACAGGGGACAATGGCGAAGTAGTCCACCTGACTAACTTTTTTGCAGGGCAAAGTCCGCCAGATTTGTTCACGGAGGGTGGCGCGAGAATTTCTGCGGAACTCGCAACAAAACTTGCGGGATCCTATACCCCCATTCAATACGCGCAACTTAGTGAAGCATTGGTTTCTTCACCAATAGGATCGGTAAAAACTATAGAAGGGACCGTCAATGTAACTCGTTCTGGTGGAACAAATATACAGCTCAATCTTAACGATCCAATTTTCCAGGGCGATGTAATTCAAACAAATCCGGCTGGTAAGGTAGGCCTCATATTCAACGATAATACAACGATCTCTCTCTCCGAGAGCGGACGCATGGTACTGGATGAGTTCGTTTACGATCCTACGACGGAGACAGGTACCTCTAAAACCTCATTTGTTCAGGGTGTATTTTCTTTTGTATCTGGAAAGATTGCGAAAGCCGGTAGTGACTCGATGCTCGTCGAAACACCTGTCGCATCAATTGGTATCAGGGGAACCACGGTTGCAGGCCGCGCCGCTCAGGAGGGCGAACAAAACACGATCGCCCTTTTGAGAGATTCTGATGGCGGTGTTGGTCAAATAACTATCTCGAACGGCGCTGGCGTCCAAACACTCACGCAACCTGGGCAAGCGATCACTCTAACAAGCTTTAGCCAGCCGCCTCCGCCCCCCATAGTAATTCCTGTCCAACAAATTCAACAACAATTCGGTACAGCAATTCAAACGCGTCCGCAGCAACGAAGTAACGAAGAACAGAGGCGGGAAGAACAAAGACAGGAACAACAAAACACTGAAAATAATGCTCCAGATCCGGAGGGTGAAGGTCCTCCGGGCGAAGGTGAAGGTCTTCCGGGCGAAGGTGAAGGTCCTCCGGGCGAAGGTGAAGGTCCTCCGG
>DBHK01000020.1:0-73784 GCA_002295635.1 Alphaproteobacteria bacterium UBA830
GGATGTACCTCAAAGCAGATTACAGGCTATTGGTTGAGAACCTGCTAGATCTTTCGCATCTCAGCTATATCCATGCCACTACCTTGGGTACCGATGCGGTAGCGGAGACGCCGATGAAGTTTGAGCGTGGCAGTCGCCACGTTACGGTTACCCGCTGGGTGATGGATTCTGTGCCCCCTCCGTTTTTTACTAAGGCAGGTGGTTTTTCAGCGGACGAGCATGTCGATCGCTGGCAACACATTACCTGGACACCGCCCGCATTCGTGCGCTTGGACGTAGGAGCAGCAAAGGCTGGAACCGGGGCCGAGAACGGTGACCGTTCTCAGGGTTTCACAATGCGAAACCTCAATGCGATCACGCCAGAAACTGACAAGACCACCCACTATTTCTGGGCGCAAGCGCACGATTTTCGAATCGATGAGCCGTGGATCACAGATCTATTAGTAGCGAACGTACACGAGGCATTCCTTGAGGATTTGGAGATAATCGCCCTGCAGCAGGAAAATATCGATAGCGGTATCACGCCAGAGCGCATAGACATCAATCACGATGGTGGAGGGTTGCAGGCGATCCGCACTCTGGATTCTATGATCCATGACGAAAATGAACCGGCTCCGACTGCGCAGGCGGCGGAGTAATATTTTGAGATCTGCCTTTAATTAATCCCGCGGTGGGAAGAACTCAGCCGCGACATAATAAACGCCCGCATCTTGTGAGGCGAAAAGCAGTCTGGGCGGATCTGATCCTCAAAGGAAAGTTGCAAAAATCTGGCCCCAAGTTGGGGGCCAGATTTATACATTGTATAAAAGCAACAGCTAATCGCGGTTGCCGAATAAATGCAGCAACATGATGAACAGGTTGATAAAGTCGAGGTATAGCCTAAGAGCGCCAGAAATAGCGAGTTTACCCTTGGTATCTTCGTCAAAGTGTTCCGCGTACTCGTTCTTAATGTTTTGAGTATCGTAGGCTGTTAGTCCAACAAAGACCAAAACGCCGATCACCGATATGGCTGACTGTAAAGCAGATGATCCAATGAACATATTGACGATCATTGCGATGACGATACCGATCACGCCCATCATCAGGAAAGAGCCCCATCCTGATAAGTCTTTCTTAGTAGTGTAGGCCCAGAGGCTCATACCTGCGAATGTGCCCGCTGTGATAAAAAATACGCGTGCTATGCTGGCACCCGTGAAGGCCATAAAGATGGTAGCCATCGAAATACCCATCATTGCCGCGTAAATCCAGAAAACTGCTTGCGCGGTAGACTGCTTCATTGCGTGTAGACGGGCGCTCAGGAAAAACACCATTCCCAACGGGGCCAACATGACCACCCATTTAAGCGGAGAGCCGAACAGCGTCTGACCAAGACCGGTCAGCCCGACGATCTGACCTGCGTCATTAGTAACGACAGACATTTGAGCTACGACAACGGCCAGAATGCCGGTCAGTAGCAGGCCACAAACCATATAGTTGTATACCCGGAGCATGTGTGCCCGGAGGCCGGCGTCAAACTCTGCTTGATCGACCTGGACGCCGGTGTACAAAGTTTTTTCAGAACCGAAAGCCATGTTAGACCTCTTTGATAACAAAAAATAATCAGACTTTATAAGTATGGGATGTTATCGAAACGAAATCAACTTGAAGTCGTTGGTATAGTTTGCAATCGTTAAGATGATTGCATACGGCCTCAAGTTAATCGTTGCGGAGCAAGGGCGCAGCTTTCTGACCTAATGCCTGCCAGGTTCCAAATAGCCCCAGCACGAGGGTGACAGGCATTGCTATCGCTAAACCTAAAATTATGGCGCCGATATCCGCAGTGAATTCCAGACGCATGACTTCGGTGACTATTGCCCAAGCGGCCACTGAACCGACGACCGATGCAACTACCGCCGTGACGAGGCCGAGGAGGCTGTATTCAATCATTAAGATTCCAATAATTCGTCGCTTGCTCGCGCCTAACACTTTTAAAACGATTGAATCGTATATTCGCCGCCGATGTCCGGCGGCGACGGCTCCCGCGAGAACAAGTATACCTGCCGCTATCGCGACACCTGCCGTCAGACGTATTGCGAAGCCGAGGCGACCCAAGAATACGTTTACAGTTTCTAGCACCTCACGCACCCGGATGGTGGTGACATTGGGGAAGTTATTAGTGACAGCGCGCTCGATACCCTCTTCTAATAATGGGTTTGCGTGCACAGTAGCCAAGTGGGTCTGCGGTGCGTCGTTAAGCGGTCCAGGCGAAAAAATGAATAAAAAGTTCATTCGGAGAGATCCCCACTGCACATCCCTGAGGTTGGTAATTTCGCCAGTTATGTTACGCCCCAAAATATTTATTGTGATGGTATCTCCGATATCAAGATCTAAGGCAGCAGCGTTTCGCTTTGCCATTGATACCAGCGGCGTACCACTGTAATTGGCGGGCCACCAGTTTCCGGCTACGACCGTTTCGCCGTCAGGAAGTTCGCGTGCCCATGTGACACCCCGGTCGCCCCGCAAAATCCAACGCCCTTCTTCCGCCACATTTTCGGGTTTCGCGGTCTTGCCGTTCAGCCGTGTCACCCGCCCACGCAGCATTGGAGTACGTCGCAGCTCGCGGAACCCTCTCACCCCCGCTACCAGAGACTCGAAGGCATCGACTTGGTCATTTTGGATGTCCATAAAAAAATAACCTGGTGCCTTTTCCGGCAGGGACTTGCTTATTTGTTTGCTCAGGTTAGCCTCAATGAGTGCCACCGTGACAAGAACGGTCAGTCCCAATCCCAATGACATGACGACGCTGCCTGTCGGTGCTCCCGGACGGTGCAGATTTGCAAGCGCAAGACGCAGACCTGTGCCCCCCGCAGAGCCCACGACCTTCGCAGCCCGAGCGACAAGTATGCCAGTGATACCGAAAAGAAGCATGGCTGCAGTAGCGCCTACGACGAACCAGAGGGCTATGATAGGGCTATGTGCCGTCCCAATTGCCAGTGCTGCTAGCGCAGCTAACAGGAGCAACGTTGCCAGTGCGAAGGGCCATCTGGGCACAGCTCGGAAGCGGACGATAGAGGCTCGGAACAAACCAGCTGCCGGCAGGTCACAGGCCCGTGCTATGGGCCAAATGGAGAACGCCAAAGCAGTTAACAAACCGAACGATGCTGCCAGTACCAGAGGTTGCCAGTATACGTCGATACGCGACATGATCGGCAGCTCGTTATGTAGCATTTCGGTCGCAAAAACTGGCGCAAGCGCCCCTATTACCAACCCGAGGGTGATCCCTGAGAGGGCCATGATCATTACCTGCATCAGATAGGCCTCAAAAATCTGGCGCGCTGTTGCTCCCATGCATTTCAAGGTGGCGATAGTCTCGAACTTGTTCGCGAGATAGTTCCTAACAGCATTACTGACACCAACTCCGCCGATCAGCAGTGCTATGAGTCCAACTAGGGTCATGAACAGGGTGGTGCGATCAACAAAACTTTTAATTAATGGCGATGCGTTGGAGCGGTCGCGTAATACCCAAAGAGCATCCGGAAAAGCTTTTTGAAGTTTAGTCTTCCAGCTTTTAAGACTTTGGCCATCCTTCAATCGTACGCGATAAAAATACCAGACTTGGCTGCCCGGCTTTACCAAGCCGCTATCCTGTACCGATTCGGTCGACGCCATTAATCGCGGACCGATTGGAATCGGACTAACGCCTGAAATCCGGTCCGGCTCGTTTTTTATGGTTCCGCGGATCTGATAGGTTACATCTCCAAGCTTGAGCAGCCCACCGTGTTTGATACCAAGTTGACGCAGAAGCACCGCATCTGCCACTGCGCCCCAGACACCCTCACGTTTTACGAACAGTTCGGCATTTTCTGACCGGGGGGAGACTTCCAATTTTCCGTAGAGCGGATAGGCATTATCGACCATCTTTATTTCCGTCAGCGCCGTCTTGTCATTATCGACTGAACGCGCCATCGAGCGAAAATATAAAATGCGGGAAACATCTCCGTTCTGACCAAGCCATGCGCGCTTGGTAACTGTAATATCCTTATATGTAATGCTCAGCGTCGCATCGCCGCCTAGGAGGGTTGCACCGTCTTTTTCCAATCCGCCAATGACAGAAGATGCTATGGATCCGACTGCTGCGACCGTTCCGACGCCCAGCGCTAAGCAGGCAAGGAACACGCGAAACCCACGCAGACCACCGCGGAGCTCGCGGCGTGCTATACGCCATGAGTTTATCATGTTGCGGATCGGATCATGTGAGAATTTTATCGCTAAATATCGAACCGTCCTGTAAATCAATTGACCGGCCACATTGCTTTGCGAGCACAGGGTTATGCGTAATCAAGATTAAAGTTGCTCCATAGTCGGTACGCAAGCTGAGCAGAAGTTCCATCACCTCATCTCCGGTTTTGCCATCTAAATTGCCGGTTGGCTCATCCGCTAGCAAAAGACGTGGCCCTGCAACTATAGCGCGGGCGAGCGCCACCCGTTGCTGCTCGCCACCTGACAGTTGGCTTGGATAATGGGTCGTTCGTTGATCGAGCCCGACTGCTGACAAAGCTAATTCGGCGCGGTCGAAAGGGTCGTCCAGCCCGTTTAGCTCGACCGGTATAGCAACGTTTTCAAGAGCGTTCATGGTTGGTATCAGATGAAAGTTCTGGAATACAATTCCGACATTGTCGCGCCGGAAACGGGCAAGCCCGTCTTCGTCCATTAGGGATAAATCAATGCCTGCAACGCTTATATTTCCAACTGTCTGACGTTCGAGGCCACCTATTAGCATCATCAAAGAGGTTTTACCTGACCCTGACGGACCTACTACACTGACGGTTTCGCCGGCTGCGATCTTGCAATTAATCCCTTTGAGTATGTTGACGGGGCCGGCTTCACTCTCCAGCTTAAGCTGGACATTCTCGAGGAGAACCATGGGTTTCTTATTGTCTCTATCGTCTCTCATATTTTCCGTGGGGTATTTAAAAAGAATCCTTAACGACTTCCGATATAGTCTATTTACGGGGGTTCTCAAACGTTGGATTGCTACTGGTTTTGCGGCCCTAATTGTTGGAGCAGTATCGCACGCTAGTCCTGCCCCGCGCTTGGTGGTTCTGGGTGACAGTCTGACTGCGGGCTACGGCCTGCCTCAGGATCAGGCATTTCCAGTTCTTCTGGAGACGGCGCTGCGGGCTAAGGGCAGAGTCGTCACTGTGATTAATGCCGGAGTTTCCGGAGACACTACGGCGGGTGGTCTAGCGCGTCTCAACTGGGCGCTTGCATCGGACCCCACCCATGTCTTGGTCGAATTAGGGGCTAACGATATGCTCCGTGCCTTCGATCCTGAGGTGACCCGTAAAAATCTCGAAACTATTATCGTCCAAGTAAAAGCCCGCGGCATTAAAGTGATGCTCGCGGGTATGTACGCTGCTCCCAACCTCGGTAAACTGTACGAAGATGCTTTCCGCACGCTCTATACTGATCTGGCTCGGAAATACGGAATAATGCTTTATCCCTTCTTTCTGGACGGTGTTGCTGCAGAACGGGAACTAAACCAAAAAGACGGCATGCATCCTAACGAAAAGGGGGTTGCCATAATTGTCGAACGTATTTTGCCCTCTATAGTAAAGTTTCTAGACGAAAAGGAATAGTTTAATGGAGACAACTGCAGTCACATTCCGACTCGGTCATGCATCGGATGCCGACTGGGAAACGCTGATTGCGTCGTGTCTCGACCAGATCGGTACTGTCCCGTTTGGGGCGAACCTCGGGTTCCTTTATGTCACCGACACCCTGGATGAAGACTTCCCACTGATTGCCGAACGGTTGCGAAAAGAAACTGGGGTTGATCACTGGGTTGGTACGATAGGCTTTGGCGTTATGGTGGGTGGCAGGGAGTATTTTGATACTCCTGCGATTGTGGCGATGATTGGAGTGCTCGATGAAGATGATTTTCGGGTCATGCCCACTATCGATACACCTGGAGACCCATTGCCGGAGTGTATCATGGATTGGGTGGCGCGAAAAACCCCCTTCCTAGGCATAGTACATGCCGATCCGCGTAATGCCTATGTCAGCGATATTTTAGATTCGATAACTGATGATACCGAGGCATTCCTTGTAGGTGGATTGACTGCATCACGCGGCAAACAGGTTCAGATTGCTGAAGAACCTACCGAAGGCGGAGTCTCCGGTGTTTTGTTTTCTGGCGATGTTGGGCTAACGACCGGGCTCAGTCAGGGCTGCTCGCCGGTTGGAGAAATTCACGATGTCACTCGATCCGAGGACAATCTCCTGCTCGAGCTTGATGGAAGACCTGCGCTTGATGTCTTTAAGGAAGATATCGGTGAGGTGCTAGCACGGAAACTTGAACGCGTCGGCGGGTACATTCACGTCGCGCTGCCGGTTTCCGGCGATGATAGCGGAGATTACTTAGTGCGTAACATGATCGGCATTGATCCAAAAAATAAAATTTTGGCAATCGGCGATCGGATTTCCGCCGGTGACAGGGTTATGTTTGTTCGCCGAGACGGAACATCGGCAATGAAGGATCTTAACCGGATGCTCACCGACATTATGTCTCGGTCGATTGGCGCGCCGAAAGCGGCATTGTATTATTCCTGCGTTGCCCGTGGCCCAAATCTCTTTGGCCCCGATTCTATCGAGCTTACCGCCGTTCAGGAGGCGCTGGGTGCCGATGTCCCATTAGTTGGATTCTTTGCTAATGGAGAAATTTCAAAAAACCGGGTTTATGGCTATACTGGAGTACTTACGCTTATCGGTTGATAAGATTGTAGCAACAATTCTCAGGGTGAATTCAAAAACCTCCTAGGGGAGATCAGGAGAAATAATTAAATGGTAGTTTTGGGATCTCATGGTCAAATAATGTTCTTATACCGAAAGGCGAATGAATCGCTGCACCTTAACGGCGTTGCCACGGTTTTTCGCGTCCAAATTCGCTTCAAATGATCAGACTCTTCGTTGCCCTGCCCCTGCCTGATGATTTAGCGGTCCGGTTGGTGGCACTTGGCTGCGGAGTAGATGGAGCGCACTGGGTGTCTGCAGAAAACCTTCACATTACATTACGATTTATCGGAGAGGTGTCCGAGCCAGTCGTTGATGATATAGCTTACAACCTCGACACTGTGAGTGCGGGTCCGATTTCGGTAACCTTGGCCGGTGCGGGCCAGTTTGCTAGTAGAGGACGGACGCGTGGACTTTGGATTGGTGTGAATAAATCCCCGGATTTAGAAGTCCTGCGTAATAAAGTAGATATTGTATTAGTCCGTGCTGGCCTGCAGCTCGATGGCCGGAAATATATTCCACATGTGACCATTGGCCGGATTAAAAACGCTCGGAGAAACCGGGTAATCGGTTGGCTCCGGTCCAACAGTACGTTCGTCTCCACACCCTTCAGTGTCCCGAATTTCGTGCTGTACCAAAGCCGTATAGGTAGAAATGGCCCCAATTATTTACCGATCGCGAACTACCGGTTTGCTAGTGCTCAATGAATTTTTCTGATTCCCAAAACACCGTGCAATCTCGGTACAAAAAAATGTCGGTGGGGAAAAGTCTATTTTAAGGTGTGCACTTTAGTGCACGAAACTTTTTTCAGCTCGATGGGCGGGTGGAGGCAAAAATGGGATTTGACACATTGAAATCGTCTAGCCACCCAACGAGGGCGGGAAATTCCGCCCTCCAATCGTATTGCTTTCGAAAGTCCATATATTCAAGCGCACAGCCTAGCCCGATCCCATCCACCATGGGCGGGTTAGTCGCAGGCAGCAGATCTGACATTGCTGACAGGGCTCGCTGAATCTTACCCCGTTGGAAATCAATCCACGGCTCATAGGGGGTCTGGTCGGGACGATAGCGAGCTTCATACGTGATTAGCAGGGCAGATTCTAGAATTCCATCGGCCAACGCGGCCAACCGTAGCGTTTTAAATCTGGCAGCAGCTTCAATTGGAATGATTTTTCCACCTCCTGTAATGTGATCCAAATATTCGAGAATCACTCTGCTATCGAATAGTGCTTCGCCGTCGTCAACGATCAGTGTAGGTACTTTCGCAAGAGGATTGAAGTTGCGGATATGATCTTCGCTTTCTGGAACACCAATACCAATTTGGTCAGATAATTGGAGATGCTTAATGGAAAATGCACATTTGCGTCCAAATGGTGAGGGACCCCGAAGTAGTAATCTCATGGTCATTGATTGATCTCCATATCATGAAATTTCAATACTCTTTGCCGCCATCGTTTCCCAGTGGTCAAGTTACGTTTGATTCGTGCTAAACTACAGTCACTTCGAAATGAAATCATTGCGCGAAGCGCTTGAACAACGGTCAGATTAATATGCCCGTATTTCTTAACCACGAAGACGCCCTTTCGCTATGGCGAGATGCACTTGCCGCCAGTGTGCGGGGGGACGGCCCTGATCTTTCAGTTCGACAGATGCTGATTATGCTAAGGGTGTATACCGTGCAATCGCCGCACACCGTGCGTGAATTATCAGAGGTGCTGAACATTTCTAAGCCGGCAATCTCACGCGCACTTGATCGACTTGAGAAACTGGGCTTTGTACTTCGTCATCGAAATGAATACGATCGCCGAAGCGTCCGGGTTCGGGGGACCGGAAAAGGCCATATATTCATGATGAAATTTGCCGAACAAGTGTCTGAAGCGGGCCGCGAACTGGAAAGTCCCACTCCATTCGAAGCTGGGATTCCTCTGGCGAATGATGGTGGGCGCTTAAGGTGAGACGCTGCTTCCCAACAGTACTCCCATACCATTGGGATTATCGGGAAAAAATGATATGACTCTCATGGTGGATAATTAGCTAATCTGCCCTAGTTGCAAATGCTCAACAGCGTTTAGGCGCCTATCACGGAAAACAAATTTCTAATTTACCGTTTCTTTTATCCAGTTTGGAAGACATGTTCGAGCTGGAGGATTTCTGTAATCAGATGTCGACAGCGTCGATGTTAATGGCTTTCGCCGTAAACGCCGCTGCGATCAGCGATCGGGTGTATTGCTCCGCCGGATCCTCAAAAATTTCAACTGTCGGACCCCGTTCAACTACCCTACCGTTTTTCATTACAATCAATTCGTCCGCAAGCGCACGCACTACTTTCAGATCATGGCTGATGAAGAGATAGGCAAGACGGTGCCGTTCTTGGAGGTTACGCAGAAGGTCAATAATTTGTGCTTGAACTGACATATCAAGTGCGGAGGTCGGCTCGTCCAATACTATAAATTTTGGTTTCAGGACGATCGCCCGCGCGATAGCTATCCGCTGCCGTTGTCCGCCTGAAAATTCATGTGGATAGCGGTCCTGAAAATCAGGGGATAGGCCAACCTCGGTCAAAGCAGTTGCAATCACGTCGCGCCGAGCAACGTAGGTATCTCCTGTGCAGTTGTGGAGACGCAGACCCTCCTCGATAATTTGTCCCACTGACAGGCGCGGTGAAAGTGACGAGAACGGGTCTTGGAATACGACCTGCATTTCTCTCCGTAGTGGCCGCATACCCCTAAAACCGTATTCGTCGATTCGCTCCCCGTTAAAGCTGATGACGCCATCGCTACGCTCAAGGCGAAGGAGCGCCATCGCTAAAGTTGTCTTACCCGAACCTGACTCACCTACGACTCCGACTGTGTGGCCTTCTCGAACGGTAATATCTATACCGTCTACCGCTTTAATATGACCAACCGTACGCCTAAAAATTCCCTTTTTTATGGGAAACCAGACACGAATATTTTTAGCCACAATGACTGCCCTCGAATTCTTCCCGGCTATCAGAGGGTTCCCCTTGGGTTCGGACGCAAGGAGGTGCTGAGTGTATTCGTGTTGGGGATTTTCGAGAAGAGAGGCAGTCTCTCCAGACTCTAAGATCTCACCGTCCTTCATAACGCAAATGCGATGAGCGATCTTGCGAACGATGCTAAGATCGTGAGTGATCAGAAGTATCGACATACCTCTCTTCCGCTGGATCTTCCTAAGCAGGGCCAGAATCTGGGCTTGAATAGTAACGTCCAACGCAGTAGTCGGTTCATCTGCGATCAAGAGTTCGGGATCATTAGCCAGCGCCATGGCAATCATAACGCGCTGACGCTGGCCACCAGATAACTCATGAGGGTAAGCCGAAAGCCTTTCCTCTTCGCTTGACAAACCGACTTCGGTCAGCAGTTCGATGCAACGTCTGCGCGCGATCCCCTTATCAACTTTTTTGTGCACTAAGAGGATTTCGCTGATCTGCTTTTCGATTGTATGTAGCGGATTAAGTGACGTTACTGGTTCCTGAAAGATGATCGCGATTCGGTTGCCCCGAATCTGTTGCATGCGCGCCGTTGGAGCGCCGATCAGTTCTTCACCAAGAAGATTGATCGAGCCGGAAGGGTGATGCGCATTGGGATAGGGGAGTAGATGCATGATCGAAAGCGCGGTGACTGACTTACCCGACCCGGATTCACCAACGAGGGCTATGGTTTCGCGCTTCCGAATATCGAAGGAGACGTTTTTGACTGCTCGGTGTTCCGCATCGCCGCGACCAAACGAAACTGATAGATCGTTGATTTCGATCAATTTATCCATTTCCGCTGACTTAGCCATTGAAAGTTTTTCTCGGATCAAAAGCATCGCGGACTGCTTCGCCAACGAAAATTAGCAGGATCAGCGTTAAGGATATTGCGATAGTAGATGTTAACCCAAGCCATGGCGCCTGAAGGTTGGTTTTACCCTGTTGCAGAAGTTCGCCGAGTGACGGCGATCCTGGTGGCAGGCCAAGACCAAGGAAATCGAGCGCCGTAAGGCTTGTTATCGATCCGGTCAAGATTAGCGGAAGGAATGTAAGCGTTGCCACGAGGGCGTTAGGCAAGACATGACGGAACATAATTGCTAAATTTCCAGCTCCAAGTGCCCGAGCGGCCCTGACGAACTCGAAATTACGGGCGCGAAGAAATTCGGCGCGAACCACGCCAACCAGTGACGTCCAGCCAAATAATAGAAGGATTAGTAACAGCGTCCAGAAGCCCGGAATGATAACGCTCGAGAGGATGATCAGGATATAGAGCTGCGGAAGCCCGCCCCAAATCTCAATAAAACGTTGGAACAGAAGATCCAAGAGCCCGCCAAAGAAGCCTTGGAACGCTCCCGCTATGATGCCAATAAAAGATCCAAATACTGTCAAAATCAGCCCGAATAGAACTGATATTCGAAAACCGTATATGATCCGAGCCAGAACGTCACGGCCCTGATCGTCAGTACCAAGCACATTATCTAGTGACGGGGGCGCCGGTGCCGGAACTTTCAAGTTCAGATTGACGGTATTGTAACTATATTCAATAAGCGGCCAAATCATCCAGCCGCCCTTTTTTTCTATAAGGTCCTTCACGTCTGGTTCGCGGTATTCTGCTTCAGTTTCGAAATCGCCGCCGAACACTGTTTCAGCATAAGTTTTCAAAACTGGAGTATAGATAGAACCTTGGTGCCAAATAATAAGAGGGCGGTCATTAGCGATAAATTCTGCGGGTAGTGTCCCTAGAAATAGCGCTGTAAAAATCCACAATGACCAGCGGCCGCGCCGATTCCGCTTAAAATTTTCTATGCGCCGTAAATTAAGCGGGGAGACGCGGATTCCGAATAGTGCCGTTTTCTTTACCGGCAACGCAATCTGTCTCGATGATCGATCAGCGGACATGGTGTCAGACATGACGGCCTTCAAAATCAATCCGCGGATCGATGATAGTATACATCAGGTCGCCGATCAGATTCATTATCAGCCCAAGTAGGGTGAAGAAATAGACCGTTGCGAACATAATCGGATAATCGCGTTTTATTGCTGCTTCGAAACCCAATAGTCCGAGACCATCAAGCGAAAAAATTATCTCAATTAGCATTGCGCCGGTAAAAAGTATTCCGACGAAAGCGCCTGGGAATCCTGCGATTACTATAAGCATAGCGTTTCGAAAGACATGGCCGTACATTACTCGGTTCTCGCTTAGCCCTTTAGCCCGAGCCGTCTGGACATAAAGCATATTGATCTGATCAAGATATGAGTTTTTGGTTAGCATTGTGAGCGACAGTAGGCCTCCTAGGACTAGCGCGGTGATCGGGAGTACCAAGTGCCAGAGGTAGTCGAGAGCCTGACCGCCCAGTGACAGCTGGTCAAAATCTTCCGAGATGAGACCGCGGAGAGGAAAAATATCAAGGAAGCTGCCACCAGCGAACAGGACGATAAGCAGGATCGCCATCACGAAAGATGGAATTGCGAAACCGAGTGTTAGTAGGGTTGTGGTCCAAATATCAAAACGGCTGCCGTCCGCAACGGCCTTTCGAATTCCAAGCGGTATACAGACCAGATAGACTATCATTGTGGTCCAAAGACCTAGTGATATAGACACTGGCATTTTCTCCAACACGAGATCGATAACCGTCTCATCTCGGAAAAAGCTAGTACCGAAATCAAACATAATGAAACTGGCCATCATATTGATGAATCGTTCATGTACCGGTTTGTCGAAACCGAATTGTCTCTCCAATTCCTCGATAAACTCAGGATCAAGGCCTTGGGCTCCGCGGTAACCGCTGTCGTCGGTATTGAGGCTGGCAGAGGCCTGTGCTGTGCCGCCAGATACCTCTGATCCGGCTCCGCTAATTCGCCCGGTAGTGCCAGCATCTATACCGCTTAGCTCTGCAATGATTTGCTCAATAGGTCCACCCGGCGCCAACTGAACGATAGCAAAGTTGATAACCATTATCCCCAGCAGCGTAGGGATGATCAGCAATAGGCGTCGTATGATATAGGCAATCATTCGGTTGATGATCGAATATTGGTGTTCGGTAGTGCCCAAATCGCATTGGGCGGCGCCGGAGGCGCGTCGCCTTTTTCTATCATCTCCGCTTTTTTCGCGTCGAACCACCACGTATCGATCACGCCTAGATCGAATTTAGGTGTTATCGCCGGGCGGCTGAACTTGTTCCAGTAAGCGATATTGCGCACGCCCTTGTACCATTGTGTGACGACATATCGGTTCCATAATAAAACCCGGTCCAATGCTCTGACGGCGACGATAAGATCGTTTCGATTTTTCGCGGAAACCACCTTCTCAATTAGCATATCTACCGCTGGATTTTGCACACCGCCGATATTGAATGATCCCGGGATGTCGGCGAACTCTGATCCGAAGTAATTACGCTGTTCAATCCCGGGCGTAAGCGGTTGTGCAATTCTCCGGATGACCACGTCAAAATCAAAACTGTCTTGACGACGTTTGAAGTTGGACGCATCGACGATGCGAATACTCGCCTTAATACCCAGGCGTTTAAGATTCTTAAGGTATGGATTGATGATACGCTTGAAACTTGCTTCGAATAACAGGAATTCGATTGCCAACGGAACTCCAGACTTATCAATCAGAAAACCGTTTTTGATTCGATATCCTGCCTGTTTTATAAGTCGGCTAGCCTTCCGCAGATTACCACGAATACGGCCCGACCCATCCGTCACTGGTGCGCGGAAAACCTCGTTAAATACTTCTTTCGGTACTTTGCCCCGGAGGGGCTCCAGAAGTGCGAGTTCCTTTTTTGATGGTAACTGTTTGGCCGCTAAGTTTGAGTTTTCGAACATCGAATTGGTGCGGTCATAAAGCCCATAGAAAAGCGTCTTATTAGTCCATTCGTAATCGAAAGCTAAATCCATCGCTGTTCGCAAACCCAAGTCTTGGAATTTAGGGCGGCGCAGATTCAAGATGAATGCTTGAACGCCGGAAGGGGTCTCGTCGGGCAAGGTCTCTCGAACAATTAGCCCCCTGTTCACTGGCGGCTTGTCGTACTGAGTTGCCCATTGACGAGAGGTGAATTCTTCTCGGAAGTCGTACTGATTGGAGAAGAAAGCTTGAAAAGCGACCTCTCGGTCTCGGTAGTACTCAACCGTCACCCTATCGAAGTTGAAACGACCGCGGTTTACTGCCAGATTTCTTGCCCAGTAATTGTCAACTCGTTTATAGGTGATTGAACGGCCCGGCTCTAACTTACCCACCCTGTATGGCCCGCTGGAAAGCGCCGGTTTAAAGGATGTCTTTTTGAAGTCGGTCTTTTGATAATAGGCCCTTGAAAGAACCGGCAGAGCGGCTAGCCGTGTCGGCAGATCTCGGTGGTAGCCGGCCTTAAATGTAAACTTTACCCGTGAGGAAGACGTTGCCGTCACTGTTGCAACATCCCTATAATTTATTCGATAGCGTGGGTGACCGTGATTTATGAGTACATTAAAAGTGAAGATAATATCGTCCACTATAATCTGCGTACCATCATGGAACTTTGCCCTAGGATCAAGATTGAACGCCACCCAAGACCTATCCTTCGGTAATTCGACTGTCCTAGCTACTAGCCCATAATAGGAATCAGGCTCGTCTAATGACCGCGCCATAAGGCTATCATAGAGTAGCGGTTCGGCAAAAAGCTCCTTACGACCTTTAAGGATGAATGGGTGAATGGTTTCGAACGTATCCAGTCCAGGCACCTTAATTGTACCGCCCTTTGGCGCCTGTGGATTGACATAATCGAAATGCTTGAAATTAGGGCGATATTTGAGGTCACCGAAAACGCTTAACCCAAAGCGAGGTTTTGGATCGGCAGCCCTCGTAGATTCTGGAAACAGCATTGCTACTGCGATTAACGCAATTAAGATTTTCATCATGTGACCATTTTAGTCCGATGGCTTTCACTGGCGTTAATGCTTTTTACGGGCACCTTTAAGCGCAGACTCTTTCCCTGGATCAATCCACCAACTCATTGGATCAACTCCATACTTAGGGTGCTGAGGAATTCCAAATCTGTCCCAATACGCCATGCGGCTGATGCGAACGTGCCACTGCGGAACAACGTAGTGGTTCCAAAGTAACACACGGTCTAGCGCACGGGTCGCATAGACTAGCGATTCTCTGTCTTTGGCATTTATTATCTTCTCAATCAACGCATCGACCGCCGGGTTCTTTATGCCGATCACATTGCGCCCGCCAGGCCGGTCCGCGGCCTCGGAACTCCAATAATTTCGCTGTTCATTCCCGGGAGACTCTGACTGGCCAAAGCTAGAGATAATCATATCGAAGTCGAAAGTACGGACACGATTAATATACTGAGACTGATCCACTGTCCGAATATTTGCCCTAATACCAAGGCGTGCGAGGTTCTTGACAAAGGGTGCTGCGATACGTTCGAAGGCCGGGCTGACAAGCAATATTTCAAATATAACTGGTTTGCCAGTCTTGGGTGAAATCAATTGATTTTTTAGGATCTTGTATCCCGCTGTGCGCAGGATTTTCAGCGCGATACGCAGGTTTCGCCGGACATTACCTGATCCATCAGAAGTCGGTGGTTCATAGACCTGTGTAAAAGCTTGACTTGGAATCTTACCTCGCCACGGCTCGAGCAGAAAAAGCTCTTGCTTTGACGGTAGTTCAGTGGCGGCTAAATCTGAATTTGAAAAGAAACTTTTGGTGCGTGCGTATTGGCCGTAAAATAGATTCTTATTCGACCATTCGAAATCGAAGGCATAGGCGATCGCCCGGCGTAGCTCTATATCTTGGAACATCGGAAGGCGAGTATTGAACGCGAAAGCCTGCATTCCTGTGGGTCGATCATGTCTAATCTCTTCGAGCTTTACGCGTCCGTTTTTCCGTGCCGGAAAAGTGTATCCAGTGGCCCATGTTAGGGAGGTGTTTTCGCTACGCAGATCGTAACGGCCGACCTTAAATGCTTCTAACGCTACG
Organism: Alphaproteobacteria bacterium UBA830; assembly: GCA_002295635.1. Lineage (GTDB taxonomy): Bacteria > Pseudomonadota > Alphaproteobacteria > MPNO01 > UBA830 > UBA830. The sequence continues at coordinate 15,732 of DBHK01000020.1, forward strand.
GTTTGATCGCGGTAATAATCGATTCGGACTCTATCGTAGTTATAACGTCCTTTATTAAGAGGTTTTTCGCGGCCCCACCATCCGTTTACTCTTTCCAACTCGACGTAACGACCAGCTTCAAAGTTCACAATACGATATGGGCCGCTCCCGACTGGTGGTTCCAAGCTTGTTTTGGAGAAATCGCGCGTTGACCACCATTTCTTAGACATGACGGGCAATTGCCCTGTAATATGCGGAAGTTCCCGGTTCGGGGGGCCACTGAATTCAAACTTAACCCGATGCGGACCTTGTTTCACAGCACGGGTGATATTCTTGTAATAGAAGCGATAAAAAGGGCGCCCGTCTTTTTTCAAAGCATTAAATGTCCAGGTTACGTCATCTGCTGTGACAGGGGTCCCGTCATGGAATTGTGCATCACGGCGCAAATTGAACGTCGTATAGGAGAGATCATCCGCGACCTCGACGCTTTCAGCAATCTGGCCATATCCGGCTGAAACCTCATCAAGTGGGCTTTCCATGAGGTTCTGTACGACCATACCTAACGCACCGGTAGGCGTGCCTTTGATGATATATGGATTGAAGGTATCGAACGATCCGATTCTGTATTGTCGAAGCATGCCTCCTTTTGGCGCATTCGGATTCACATACTCCAAGTGCTTAAATTCTTTCGGATATTTTAGTTTTTCTAATAGTGTTAAACCGTGACTGGTAGTCGAAGTTGAATTCTCGCCCTTAACGTGGGCCGGGGCTGCAAGCAGCATCGCTGATACAGCAATAGCCAATATTCCATTCACGGTAGATACCTATCTTTGCACTAAGACCACAATTATGCGTTTTGAGTGTCGGGGCAAGTCCCAGACCCGAAGTTAATGTGATTTAACGGTGGTCGAGCTCAGAGCCAAATTAAATACGCTTCATCCGGCCAGTAAATCTAAAAGCTCGGTATGTACTTCTAAATCACCGCATGCGATGACAGTGCCGTCCGACGATAGTGTCAGGGGGTTCCCCCGCCAGTCAGTGACGATACCGCCCGCCTCCTCAATCACAGGGGGGAGGGCGGCGAAATCATATGGCTGAAGGCCCGATTCTATAACCGCATCGACGAGTCCAACTGCAATCTGGGCATAGTTATAACAGTCACCACCGTAAACAACGTGACGTGCTCTTTCCGCCACCAGTATCCACTTGCCAATCTCCTCCTCGCCAAACAAAGATGGGTCGGTAGTTGCGATTGTAGCGTGTGCTAGAGTGGAGCAGCGTCGCGTGCGGACGGCCTCCCCGTTAAGAGATACTCCCTCGCCCCGTAACCCTATCCATCGTTCGCCGGTAATTGGCTGATCGATGACACCAAGAATCGGAGTTTCGTTCTTGGTCAGCGCGATTAGCGTACCGAAGATTGGCCGGCCGGTGATAAAGGACTTAGTGCCATCGATTGGATCGATAATCCAGACATTCTCGGCGTCAATATTTTCGCTGCCAAATTCCTCACCAATGATCCCATCTTCGGGCCTGACGCTAGAGAGAATCGAACGGATTGCATGCTCTGCTTCTCGATCTGCTACGGTGACCGGTGATGCATCTGCTTTGGTATCAATAGCAACTGGTCTGCGGAAGTAAGGGCGTATTGCCGCGCCGCTAGCATCCGCAAGGCGGTTCGCTAGCGAAATAAACTCGAATGAATTGGTGACAGACATCATACCAGTCTGTCGCGAATCGCACCTCTTTGAAAGAGAGCGCGGGTACCGGTGCTAAGATTCGTGTAAACCAACGTGGGGGCATTTCCGCATATACAACTTGAGTATAGGCTCATTCCGCCGCTGTCTTTTCCTTTTTAAGGGTTTTCATCACGGCGTCGATCTCTGATTGGCTGGGAAGGGGCACCGGCGCGTCGGCACCTTCTCGGAGGTAAGCCACTACATTTGAGCGGTCCTTTACCTTTTTCAAGCCAGCAAATGACATCTTAGTGCCCTTAATATATTCCTTGGGTTTGGCGAGGAAAGCGTTGAGACTTTCATAAGTCCAACTTCCTTCTTTGGATTTGAGTGCATCGGAATATTTGAAGCCTTCGACCACCCCGCGTTTGGCACTAACGACATTCCAGAGGTTTGGACCGATCCCGTTTTTACCGTCCTTTGCAATCTTGTGGCAGGCTTTGCACTTTGCGAACACCTTCTTGCCCGCGGCGGGATCCGCCAATGCTAGCATGCCAATGATCGGCTGAAGTATTTTTGGTTTCTTCGGCTTGGCGGGAGCGGAGGCGACAACTACCTTATCGGCTTCTTTTTTGCCGCCGTGACTCTCTTCCGTAGCTACAAGATTATCGCCAAGTTTGCCGATAACCACCATGGTTAGCACCGCGAGCAGGAACGCACCGATAACCTTGTTAAGTTCGAATGACGACATGTCAGATTTCCGCTGGAATAACAGACTTTGAAATGATTGCTCCGGAACGGCAAATTTAACTACTGCGCACTGGGATGTCTAATAACCTACACACGAATACTTCATTCCCGCCGGCGTACAAGGGGTATAATGTCGCACCCTAAAATACATTTCCGCCACCTACAGGCCTGTGATAATGCAAACAACATTGAATCCTGTAATTGTAATTCCCGCCCGCCTTGCGGCGACACGGTTTCCGGATAAGCCGCTTGCCGACATCGACGGTGATCCAATGATCGTTCATGTTTGGCGCCGGGCGGTTGAGGCCGGTATTGCACCGGTCTTAGTCGCTGCAGGTGATCAACTAATTGTAGATGCTGTTTTGGATGCCGGTGGTAATGCGGTGATAACTGATCCCGGTCTTCCAAGTGGGTCTGATCGGGTGCATCAAGCACTTAAAATATATGATCCAAACCGGCAATACGATACGGTCATTAACGTTCAGGGAGATTTACCTACAATTGAGTCCCGGTTAATTACCGCGGTATTAGGTCCCTTCGAAGATCCCGACGTCGACATTGCAACACTGGCTGTAGAGATTTCGGAAGATCGTGAACGCACCGATCCCAACGTTGTTAAGGTAGTGATCGCGTTGAAGGACGATGATACACGTGTTGGTCGCGCGCTTTATTTTAGCCGTGCGACGATCCCCCACGCACCGTATGGGCCACATTATCATCATATCGGTTTATATTGTTTCCGACGTGAGGCGCTTGATAGGTTTGTCAGCATCGAGCAAAGTAACCTTGAAAGACAGGAGCGTCTGGAACAGCTACGTGCACTGGAAGTCGGTATGCGAGTAGACGTTGCACTCGTTGACACCGTCCCAGTTGGTGTCGATACTCCTGAAGACTTGGATCGCGTAAGGAATCTGCTATCGGGCGGTCCGCCCTGAAATCCAGAGCGCTATCCAGCTTCATTAAGGTGCCCACGCCATGGTTGCCCATTCGAAATTGAAAACTGCTTCGCCGTTGCGTACGATAGCGTTCCAGGGTCAGCCCGGTGCGTATTCCCATCTTGCGTGTCGTCGGTATTTTTCCGAAATGACGCCGCTGCCGACACCCGCATTTGAAGATACTTTCGCTGCTGTGCAGGGCGGTCATGCAAAACTAGCGATGATACCGATCGAAAATTCTGTTGCAGGGCGTGTTGCGGATATCCATCGTATAATGCCTAATTCTGGTCTTTACATAATCGGCGAGCGGTTTTTGCGAGTGAATCATCATCTTTTGGCGCCGAAGGGTGCGACGATGAAATCTATTCGCCGCGTACACAGCCACGTTCATGCGCTAGGGCAATGCCGCAACTTTTTACGAAAACACGGTTTAGAGGCCGTCGTACATGCAGATACTGCAGGGGCGGCGGCCGATATAGGTGCGAACGGCGACAAGTCGGAGGCGGCCATCGCTTCTGAATTGGCTGGCGAGGTTTATGGCCTAAAATCAGTCCGAGCGAGTATCGAAGATGCGGGACACAACACCACGCGTTTCGTGGTAATGTCGAAGAAGCCGGTAAGGCCCAACCGCAACGACGGCGTGTTGGTAACCAGCTTCGTGTTCAGGGTTCGAAACGTCCCGGCAGCCTTGTTTAAGGCGTTAGGCGGATTCGCGACCAACGGTGTCAACATGACCAAGTTGGAGAGCTACATGGTGGGAGGTGATTTCTTTGCGACACAGTTCTACGCCGATGTAGAGGGCGATCCGCGCGATCGGAACGTTAAGCTCGCCTTCGAAGAGCTAGATTTTTACACCCATGAGGTGAAAATCTTAGGCACCTATCCGGCCGACCCGTTGCGGTTAGGAAAGGGATAAACTCCCTCTTTATGTTCGAAGTCCGAACAGTATATCAATCAATCTGTAAGTCTTATCCATTCGTCGATAAGTCGCCGAGCGATCGAATCGGAACGTGGGCGCTTCGCAATTCCTGCGCCGCCGTCAGATAATTCCTGTCTGGTGAACCACCGCAAGTCTTCGAGTTCTTCTTCGCTTCGAACTAGATCCTCCGTAACAGCGTCAGCGAGAAAACCAAGCATCAGAGATGCCGGGAACGGCCATGGTTGGGAGGAATGATAGCGAATGTTAGTGATCTTTACCCCCGATTCCTCAAACACTTCGCGTGTTACCGCCTGTTCTAGGCTTTCGCCTGGTTCGACAAAACCAGCTAACGTTGAATACATGCCTTCCATCCACTCCTCTTTGCGGCCGAGAAGGGCGCGATCGTCCTTTACCACTAGCATGATCACCGCAGGGTCGGTTCGCGGGAAATGCACCGCGCCGCAGCTGAGGTTAATGCATTTGCGAATGTGTCCGGAATCGCCGATTTTAGCCGCACTCCCGCACACGCCGCAGTAGAGATGTTGCGAGTGCCAGTGGGTGATTCCCCTAGCGTAGGCCAAGATCGATGCCTCCGATCTATCCATGACGGCACCTACTAACCGCAAGTCGACGAACTCCCCGTCATCTAAGAGGTCCCGCGCGTTTTCTTCTTCGAGATGGGATATATCGATGGCGAAGTGGGCGACTTCGTCTCTAAGGCCTAGGAAGACTAATGTGTGATCAATTTCTATAAGTGTCCGCGCCTTTGACATTGGCAGCATCACACCCTTTGGTTCTTCGCGGTTTATAATTAGGTTGCGCGATCGCCATACCGGGATGATGACGGTATGATCGGCTCGCAGCTGAAGATTCATCCACGATTCGTTGCTACGTAAATGAGATGCACGATTTAATGTTTCGGCCGTGTAATAATTGTCATTGGTCATGGCTAAAGTACTCGCATACTGGCGCCGAGGGAGCAAATGTAGCGGTTTGAAAGAATATACACTTCGTATGCCAGGTTAATTTGGCCCCTGCGCCGGAACTGGTATACTAATGTTGGGAGATTGGCAGCGGACAGATTGCTCGCCAACCCGGTCAGGTCCGGAAGGAAGCAGCCGTAACGAGATTTCTCTGGGTCGCTTGGCCAGTCTCCCAACCGTTTGGCTTTCCCTATTGTGGGGAGAAATTTTAGGCATCGGCCCTGGGATGTCTCGGGGGGTAAACCGTTGCTGTATAGAATGATGAGGCGCCAGCCCTGAATGGCAGACAGCCCCGATAACCAGCCCTACCGCGTACTGGCGCGGAAATACCGCCCTAGAGATTTCACGTCTCTGATCGGTCAGGAAGCCATGGTCCAAACCCTATCTAACGCGATCGCATCGCATAGGTTGGCACATGCTTTTATCCTCACAGGTGTGCGGGGAGTTGGGAAAACTACAACGGCGCGGATAATCGCGAAGGCCCTGAATTGTACCGGGGCAGACGGTGCCGGAGAAGCAACAGCAGAGCCATGCGGCGTTTGCGATTTCTGTCTATCAATCGCCGAGGACCGCAACGTCGACGTGATGGAAATGGATGCTGCAAGCCGTACAGGGGTCGAAGACATCCGAGAATTAATCGACGGAGTACTCTACCGTCCGGTATCAGCCCGATTCAAAATCTATATCATCGATGAAGTGCACATGCTTTCGCGTAACGCATTCAACGCCCTGCTAAAAACGCTCGAAGAGCCGCCAGAGCACGTAAAGTTCATCTTCGCAACCACGGAAATACGGCGCGTCCCGGTCACGGTATTGTCGCGCTGCCAACGCTTTGATTTGCGTCGGATAAATTTCTCGATGTTGGTTGAACACTTCTCCGAAATTTCTGAGAAAGAGGGCGCGAACATCACCCCCAGTGCGCTAAGTCTTATCGCCCGGGCGGCAGATGGGTCGGTTCGTGATGGCCTGTCTCTACTGGATCAGGCAATGGCTCATAGCGGTTCAGAGGCGGAGATAGGAGAAGAATTAGTTCGGGAAATGCTCGGTGTTGCGGAGCGTGTGAAGGTTTTCGACTTGTTCGATCAGCTTATGCGAGGAGAAATCGCGACCGCACTCTCGACCTTCGACTCAATGTACCAAGCCGGGGCCGATCCAGTCACAATCCTGCAGGACCTCGCAGAGTTAACGCATTGGATAACAAGATTGAAGGCCGCCCCCGAGGCTGCCGAAGTGAATCCGACGACAGATCTCGATCTCAATCGAGGATTGGATTTGTCTGTCCGCATACCGATATCAGCACTGACCCGCACTTGGCAAATACTTTTGAAGGGGCTGCAAGAGGCTCGCACCGCATATTCCCAGTCCCAAGCAGCCGAAATGGTATTAGTCCGTATTGCATACGCTGCTGATCTTCCGACACCAGCCGAGGTTATAGCAACATTGGCCAAGGAGGATTTAACTGTGCCGAATCCGGCCGGGGTCAAAAACGACGCTGCGCAGACACCTGTTGAAACTCCGGAAAAGGCTACCCGCCTGTCCGAAACACCGCCGGCCGCTGGGGTTAAGGCGACAAAACTAGCACTGCAAACAGACGGTCCCACCGCGTTAGCCATTAGGCCTACCCCACAGGCAGAGGTTAGCGCGTTCGACGGGCATCCGGAAATCCCGGTAAATTTTGAAAACATGGTAGAACTTTTCGCCGCCAAGGGTGAACCGTTACTTCACGCATATCTTGTCAACAATGTTCATCTAGTGAACTACGAAGTCGGTAAGATATCTCTTCGGGTCTCTGAGGAAGGGCCGAGGGATCTCCCTAAGCATCTTAGCCGGTGCCTTAACGAGTGGACGGGCCGGGCATGGTTTATTGAGGCTAGTAATGAGCAAGGGGGCACCACCCTGCAGCAGCAACGTGAAGATGTTGTTGCCGAGCAACGCAGAGCTGCCATCGCTGATCCATTGGTTCAGAGGACACTGGACGCTTTTCCTGGTGCCGAAGTATCTAACGTACGCACTATGGCTGATCGTGACGTTTCTGATGAGTCGACAGATAATCTTCCGTTCGTGCCGGAAGATTATCCATCCCAAAACTTTAAGGATGACGATGTCGAAGTGAACATATTTGACCCTGAGGACACCGACGAGGATTACTGATGAAAAATCTTGGCAATCTTATGAAACAGGCACAAGAAATGCAGGCGAAGATGGAGCAGATGCAGAACCGTCTGGCCGAGATTGAAATCACCGGCGAATCTGGTGCAGGTATGGTACGAGTGACACTAAACGGAAAAAGTGAAATGCGAGGTCTGAAAATCGACCCGACGCTGTTTAATAGCGAAGATGCTGAAGTGGTAGAAGATCTGATCGTTGCAGCTTTCAACGATGCTAAGGCCAAGGCCGAACAGCAAATGCAGGAACAGATGGCAGAAGTTACCGGCGGGCTTAATCTTCCGCCCGGTGTTAAACTGCCGTTTTAGTTTATGGATCTCGCGGTACTGTTAACTCCCCCGACAAAATCTATCGTGGTAGTCCCAAAGGTATGTCCGGCGAGGAGGAGAAACACGGTGACAGAAAACTCATGTCTTCTAAGGAAATAGAACTCCTTATCCAGATGCTGTCAAAGCTACCGGGTCTCGGGCCGCGTTCGGCGCGGAGGGCGGCCCTTCATTTGATCAAGTATCGAGATTCACTACTTGAGCCCCTCGCGTCGGCCATGGCGCGGGCTGCAGTTTCGGTGACTACTTGTGGCGTTTGCGGCAACTTAGATTCTACGGATCCCTGCACCGTATGTGCTGATTCAAGGCGTGATCGGGGTCAGGTCTGTGTGGTCGAGGATGTCTCCGATTTGTGGGCGCTCGAGAGGGTTGCGGCTTTCAAAGGTGTCTATCACGTGATCGGTGGCACTCTGTCGGCACTTGATGGCCGCGGTCCAGAAGATCTCAATATTTCGTCGCTGATTTCCCGTGTCGTTGGCGGCAATGTGACGGAGATAATTCTTGCGAATTCGGCAACCGTTGAAGGGCAGACAACTGCGCACTACATTTCTGATCGGATTGAAGATCTCGTCGATAAGAAAGATTTATCTCTTAACATTACGCGACTTGCTCAAGGTGTTCCGGTTGGCGGCGAGCTCAACTACCTAGATGATGGGACCCTATCTGCTGCGCTAAAAGCCCGGCGGCCGGTGTAGTATCGCTTAAATTTTCCGTGCCTTTCGACCACTAATATTAATATGATTCCATCACCACCGCGATCGGTAAAAAATTTTACCTTTAGGCGAATATTATTCTTCCGGAAGTGCATCGATCTTTTGCTTGAGCTCTACATATCGAGGCGAGTTCGGATCTACATATTGCATTAAACGTGTCCATTGTCGCTTGGCAATCTTCACGTTGCCAGCCGATAGAGCGAGCTGTCCCGACAACCAGAGACCCTGAGGATTCCGATCGTCGCGTGCAAGAATGCGGTCAACGACTGGCTTGAGAATATCTGCCGGTGCGGTGCCTGGTGCGGCGGTTTCGACGATAGCGTCGGCATAAGCTATTTGTGCTTCAATATCTCTAGGCCGCAGATCGGCGACTTTCCCCAGAGCATCTCTGGACGCTTCTTTTTCCCCTAGGACCATTCGTGCACGCGCTAATCGTTGCCAACCTGCCGCATCGTTAGGGTTGTCCCTCAGCCTGTCCGCAAGGCGGTCTACCATCCCGCGAATCATTTCTTGGCGATCTTCTTCTGACATCTCCTGAGCGGCCCGTATCTGCTCCCGAGTGGGCCCTCGGGCGACCGGAACATCTCCTGATTTGATTTTCTCACGCAAGCTCGCCAAATCTTGAGACGTGAGGCCGGCTTCCTTTGATACCCTATCGATTTGTATTATCAGGAAATTCAGCCATGGCGCATCAGACTGTGATCCATTTTCTAGTATAAGCCATCGGTTCAGTGCTTCTCGCAGTCGTCCCCCTTGCCGGTCGGCAAGTCCGAGGTAGTATAGAGCCCGCGGGTCGTCGGGGTCGCGCCGCACGGCTTCCCGGAATGCTGCTTCTGCACCTGGCGTAACTTGGCCGTTAGCGGCAAATACAATAGCTTCCCCGCTTCGAGATGCGTACTCAGCTATCTCTGGCGCCAAGTTCATTGCGCGAGTATATGCAACGGCAGCCTGCTGGTAACGTTTTATCGACTTTAGCGCATTACCTAGGGAGACCCAGCTCTCGGTATCATTAGGATCCTGATGTACCGCTTCGGTAAGATCTTGGATTATTCCACTTTTGTCTAATGAGGTCCTCGTTGGCTGTTCCTCTGCAACAATTTGAGAGGGCTGTTCCAATGTTGGACTGCCTTGATAGAGATAAACCGCCAACGCCAAAAATGGGACGCAAATTGCGACAAAAGTTCCCAAAACCGGAGCGCGACCCACTGATGGGGCGTTCAGCGCATCGGCTTCGTCAATCGCAATGATGCGACGGCCAATTTCGGCACGCGCGGCGTCAGCTTCACTTTCCCCGATTAGGCCGCGTTCTCGGTCACGGTCTACTTCTGCTAACTGATCCTTGTAAATTGCGAGTTCTTGATCGATACGGTTTGTACCATCGACGTTTGATCGAAAGAACGGCCATGCGATAAATAATGCTGTCCCTAACGTCATCAGTGTTAACAAGATACCGATGATCAAGACTCTTTCTCCCGGGACATCAATTTTTTAACGCGATCCTGCTCTTCGGCCGTTAGAGGTGCTACTGACTCTGATGCTTCATTTGCCGGTCGACGCCGGTGCCAAATTCCTACACCGATCATACCAGAGATGAGGAGCAGTGCCGGCCCGACCCAAAGTATGAGGGTCGACGCTTTAAAGGGCGGCCGAAGGAGCACAAAATCGCCATATCGATCCACTATGAATGATACCGTCTCTTCATCGGTATCCCCGGCGAGAAGGCGTTCGCGGACTAATAGGCGCAGATCTCGCGCCAAAGGTGCATCGGAGTCGTCGATCGACTGATTTTGACATACTAGACAACGAAGTTCCTTGCTAATTTCTCGAGCTCGTTCCTCCATAACGACGTCAGGGAGTATTTCATCCGGTTCTACAGCTAGTGCCGTTGTAGCTAAGAGGGACAAGAACAGCACAAGCCGAAAAGTCATCCTTCTAGCTCCTTCAGCAATGGGCGGATGATACTGTCGAGCTGTCCCGGACTAATAGATCCCACATGACGGTAGCGAATGCGGCCTTTGGCGTCGATAAAGAAGGTTTCCGGATACCCATAAACTCCTAAGTCGATTGAAACTCTCCCCTTGGTGTCAGCGCCGATCCGTGCATAAGGATTACCCAGCAGATCGAGAAATCTCTTTGCATTTTTAGGCTTATCCCGAATATTGATTCCAAATATGGTCACACCGTCGCGTGCCAAGGTCATTAAGATTGGGTGTTCTGCCCGACATGGCGGACACCAAGACGCCCAAACATTTATAAGAGAGACCTTACCCTTGAGGTCAGACGTGGTAAGACCATCTTTACGACCTAGAATCGGCGGCAGTTTGAATTGTGGTACTGGCTTATCGATCATCGCTGAGGGTAGCTGCGAGATATCCTTGCCACCTGGCCCTACCTGCCAGAGATAGAGGCCAAATATGACGACAAGAGCAGCGAAAATCGCAATGGGAATGATAGTAATAGGCTTCATATTCGCATGCTTTAGTTCAGGTCGCGTACGGCATTTTTGCCGGGGCTCGCTTGGGGGCCCCAACTCGTAGCCGTCGGTCGGTCAGAGATACTAACCCTCCAATTGACATGAATATAGCTCCTGCCCAAATCCAAGGCACTAGGGGGTTATGATAAATACGTGTGGCCCAGCCACCTTTTCCGTCAGAGTCGCCTAAAACAATATAGACGTCAGCCATGGGCGTTGTGTAGATCGCGGCCTCAGTAGTCGCTGACCCCTCTGCAGGGTAGCTTCGTTTTTCAGGAAGCAAATCCGTGATCTTTTCCCCATCATCGGTCAACTCGAAAGTACCTCGCAATGCTGTGTAGTTTGGTCCCCGGACCTCGCCGGCTCCTTTAAATGTGACCGTATAACCCGCAAGCTCGATGGTATCGCCGGGTTTCATTATCTGAATGCGTTCCGTTTGCCATGCTGAAGAGGCAGTTATGCCGGCAACCATAATACCAAGGGATGCGTGTGCGATCGCGGAGCCCCAAGTATTACGTTGTAGGTTTACGGCGCGCCGTAAGGTTTCGCGGAAAGAAATGCGGAACAAGTGACAGCGTTCTGCTATATCAAGCGCCGCTCCAACAATTAACCAGGCTGCAACGCCGAGGGCGATGGCCGCGAGCACATCAGTTGATCCGTCTAGCCATAACGACAAAGCCGCTACCAGACCTGCCGTCATTGCCGCAAATTTGAGTCGCCCTAAAACGCCAGTAATATCGCCACGTTTCCAAGCCATCATTGCGCCGATCGGACAGGCAATAAGCAAAGGAGTCATTAGAGGTACGAACGTAGCGTTGAAGAATGGCGCCCCGACGGAGACTTTACCGCCATCGATTGCATCCAATATAAGCGGGTACAGCGTCCCAAGAAGTACAACTGCGCTAGCCGTAGCAAGCAACAGGTTATTTAACACTAGCGCACCTTCGCGGCTGACAGGTGCGAAAAGGCCACCGGTCTTCAACAGCGGTACCCGCACCGCATAAAGAAGCAGTCCACCACCGATAACGATGATTAGTAAAACGAGAATAAAGACACCACGCTCCGGGTCAGTCGCGAAAGTGTGTACAGATGTAAGTACGCCAGATCTCACGAGAAATGTACCCAATAACGACATACCAAAAGCAATTATCGCGAGCAGTAGGGTCCAGCTTTTAAGTGTATTGCGGCGCTCAACTACCAGTGAGGAATGCAGCAACGCGGTTCCAACCAGCCAAGGAAGGAAGGAAGCATTTTCTACCGGATCCCAGAACCACCAGCCCCCCCACCCAAGTTCATAATAGGCCCACCAGCTTCCTAGTGCGATCCCGATGGTCAGCGCTATCCATGCCACCAGAGTCCAGGGCCGCACCCAGCGCGCCCAAGCGGGATCGACCCGACCCTCTATTAGGGCAGCGATGGCGAATGAAAAAGCCATCGAAAAGCCGACGTAGCCGAGATATAGGAACGGCGGGTGGAAGGCGAGGCCGGGGTCTTGCAGGAGTGGGTTAAGCCCCTCCCCTTGGACCGGCGCTGGATCGAGCCTCAGGAATGGATTGGATGTGAAGAGTAAGAATGCAAGAAAGCCAAGGCCGATTAGGCCTTGAATACCCAGCACTCGGGCGCGTAATCCGGTTGGCAGATTACGGCCGAACTCCGACACCAGTAGACCGAAAAGAGCGAGGATCAGTATCCACAATAGCATCGAGCCCTCGTGATTTCCCCAAACTCCTGAAACCTTGTAAAGCATTGGTTTTAGCGTGTGGGAATGCTGAGAGACTAGTGCCACCGAAAAATCGGAATTAACAAATGAGATCGTAAGTGCTACGAACGCGATCGTGACAAATAAAAACTGACCTCGGGCCGCTGGTCGGGCGACTCCCATCAGGACCGCATCTTTTCTGTGGGCGCCGATCAATGGAATAATGCCCTGAACAACGGAAAGCATGAGTGCTAGCGCGATCGCGTAATGACCGATTTCCGCTATCATTTTTTCGTGTTTCCTTTCCACTGACCCGATTTACGAAGTGCCTCGGCGACCTCAGGCGGCATGTAGTTTTCGTCGTGCTTGGCCAATACCTCGTCTGCATGAAATCGGCCGTCTGATTTCATACGACCCTCAACAACTACACCCTGGCCTTCTCGAAATAGATCCGGCATGATGCCCCGATACGCGACACGGACTTCGTTGGTTAGGTCGGTAATGGCAAAATTGTGTGTCAGTCCGTCTGCTGCTTTGTGCCAGCTTTCGGGCTTTACCAGCCCACCAACCCTAAGCCGCCGGTCAGCGCTCAACTCCGTGTTAGAGGCTATATCCGTTGGGCTATGGAAAAATACGATATTGTCTTCAAAAGCGGTAAGTACAAGGGCTGTGGCTGTAGCGAGCAATAGCCCACCCACCAGGACCACCATCAGACGGCGGCGTTTCCGCGTCACGTGTTATCCCCAGATGGTTCTTCGCTCCTTCGTCGACGGGGTGAAGCGGATTCCAACTCTGCTAGTTGGCGTTCCAATGCCCACATCTTACGAACACTGGTGAATATCAGAATGCCAAGAAAAAAGACCGCAATCCCCCATGCTGGCCAGACGTAGGCTCCATATCCACCCATATTTAAAAATTCATTCATTATCCCGTTTGCTCTTGGTCAGCTGAAGCATTCCTGAGAAGAAGAACGCTCAATTCTTCGTAAAGGTACCCAGAGAAACTTTCCGACCCTGCTCTGATTATCCACTGAACTCACCCTCTCTCCATACAGATATAGATCTCAGATTATCCGTAGGCTAGTTCTGAGATTATTCACCGCTAGACTCGGCATGAATACGCACCGCGCGGAGAGCGTTGATCCGTCGCGTTGCTAGTTCGGCCCTAATCCGGATGATCAAAAGTGTGAAGAACAGTGTCGTCATCCCAAATGCCATTAGTAACAGAGGGATAAGCATTGAGCTGTGTATTGACGGCATGCCGATCTTGGTGACACTAGCGGGCTGATGTAATGTGTTCCACCAGTCGACCGAGAATTTGATAATTGGTAAGTTAATGCCGCCGATCAGCGCGAGGATGGCGGATGCCTTTTCTCCCCGCGCCGCGTCGTCGAAGGCGTTCGCTAAAGCGATAAACCCGAGATAGAGAAAGAGTAGGATCAGGACTGAGGTGAGGCGCGCATCCCATACCCACCAGGTACCCCACATTGGTTTTCCCCAAAGAGATCCGGTAGTTAGGCAGATGACTGTGAAACACGCACCGATCGGAGCCGCAGCAAGTGCACTTATATGGGCTACCGGATGTTTCCAAATAAGTCCGACCGCGCTGGCTATGACAACGAAAGCATAGGTGAACATTGCCATCCAAGCAGCCGGTACATGAACGTACATGATTCGGACTGTTTGCCCCTGCTGATAGTCGGGTGGTGATGCGGCAAAGGCGTAGTAAACACCAAAACCAATCAAAACGACGGTGCTGACCAACAAATAGGGGAGGAATGCGTTTGCGATTTTGAGAAAGCGGGTCGGATTAGCGTATTTCTGAAACATTTCCTGATTTTATTGCCTTTTTGCTACAGAGCAGAGCAGGGGTTATCACGATAATATGATTACCTCATATATTAAGTAGTATAAAAGCGATTTCACGAGACCTCTCTCCGGTATTTAACACAGAGTTGTAACTTCTCCTTCATCTATCGATGATTTATCCAGATGCTAATCCACGGCAAATTTAAGAGCGATAGAACATCCCCAGGGGCAAAGTACAAGGGAAGCAAGTAATAACCCACCAAGTAGCAATAACTGCTGAGTGACGGCGTATCCTCCGATCGACGCTTCTACAGCCCCAACGCCGAAAATTAACACTGGGATGACAAGGGGGAGTACCAACAACGAGAATAAAACCCCACTTCTGCGTGAGCCTAACGTGAGAGCTGCCCCTAACGCTCCTATCAAACTGATGATAGCTGTTCCAAGAGCCATCGCTAAACTCAATGCTATATACCCATCCACGTTGAGATTTAGAATGATACCAATCATCGGAGCGGCCACCAAAAAAGGAAGTCCGGTCGTTAACCAATGTGCAATAATCTTCGCTAATGAGGTTACCCAGAGAGGTTGCGGCGCGACGACAAGTAGATCTAGCGTACCGTCTTCAAAATCATTCTGGAACAAGCGGTCAAACGATAGCATCGCCGATAAAAGCGCAGTAACCCAAAGGATTCCCGGCGCTATACGGGCTAAAAGGTTAGGCTCTGCTCCGACGCCGAACGGGAATAACGCAGCTGCAATGACGAAGAAAACGATCACCATAAGGGTGTCGCTTAATTGGCGAAGCGCGACGCGAATATCCCGCGCGATAAGGGCGAAAAACGCGCTCATTCTTCGTCACCCGACGGTGATTCACTATCTAACGGGCCACTCCAAAGAGGTTTATTCCCGCCCGTGAAGACTGAGGTGTCAATTGTTGTGGCGCCTTCAATCTCAAGCGCAACATTAGTCGATAAGACAACTATGCCGCCGCCTGCTCGGTGATCGGCGATTGCAGCAACAAGTCTTTCCATCGCTCTTGTATCTAGCGATACTGTCGGCTCGTCAAGCAGCCACAGGGGCGCAGGCGACGCTAGCATTCGGGCCAGAGCCAATCGGCGGGTTTGGCCAGCAGATAACATGCGTGCGGGCAGATCGGCGAGGGCGGTAAGTCCGGTAAGATCAAGGGCGCGATCAATGTTTGGTGCTACTGGCCTCAGAGCACAGTGAAAAGTCAGGTTTTCCCTCACCGTCAAAGAGTATTTCACCGCATCACGATGCCCAACGTAGTGCATGTCGGCAAAATAAGTCTCCGGGTCTTCGGCGATCGGCGTTCCGCGCCAGGAAATCTGACCTTCTGCTGGTCGCGATATACCTGCCATAACGCGCAACAGACTGGATTTCCCGGACCCATTTGGGCCAGATAACACCAGCGCCCCACCTGTCGTGACTGAGAAGTCGAGTTCGGCGAAGACGACACGTTCATTGCGAATACAGGTGAGTTCCGTGCCTGTGAAACCTTCCATAACAGACGAGATAACCTATAAAAGACCATTCGTCATCCAAGACTATTGATCTGTCACCTGGAAATAGCAGCGGCCGTTGACACGATCAGCGGCCACGGAGAAATTCGATCTTTCCATTGGTTGGGCTTTCTAAGGAGACCACCGAGGGATACTGAATGATGTTTTTACGATATTGAGATCGAACAATAACGCTGATGCGGCAATCTTATTAGTCTGGGTCTCAGAACCCGGCATTGGACCTTCTCCACACATAGCTTCGGCCATCGTCTGGTATTCCGTGCTGCCATGGACAGATCCGCTTTAACCGCTATTGGATTCGGTGAAGTTTGCCGTTAGTTTCCCGCCCGAGAGGGGAATGAACGTGAGTGCTATTGGACAGGATACGCTAAAGGCCCGCCGTACTTTGGAAGTTGGCGGAAAATATTATGACTACTTTAGCCTGCATGCGGTATCCGATGCGGGCTACGGGGATATTTCCCGCCTTCCCTTCTCGCTGAAGGTTCTGTTGGAAAATCTTCTACGCTACGAAGACGGCCGATCGGTTTCGATCAGCGACATAGAGCGCGCTGCCAAATGGGTCGATACGCAGACCTCTGATCTCGAAATCGCCTATCGTCCTGCACGAATTCTGCTACAGGATTTTACGGGCGTTCCTGCGGTGGTTGATTTGGCTGCGATGCGCGATGCCATGGTGCAGCTTGGCGGCGATCCGCAGAAGATTAACCCACTGAACTCTGTCGACCTTGTGATCGACCATTCGGTGATGATTGATGAACACGGAACAGATGCCGCATTCGATCAAAACGTCAAACTCGAATTTGAACGAAATAAGGAACGCTACGAATTTCTTAGCTGGGGCTCTAAGGCTTTTAACAATTTCCGTGTCGTGCCGCCTGGCACGGGTATCTGTCATCAGGTCAACTTGGAATATCTCTCGCAGACGGTCTGGGTAACACAGGACATATCGGGAAAAAAGATAGCGTATCCCGATACCGTTGTCGGCACTGACAGTCATACTACTATGGTTAACGGCCTCGCTGTTCTTTCCTGGGGCGTTGGCGGAATAGAGGCCGAGGCTGCAATGCTTGGCCAACCGGTCTCGATGCTTTTGCCGGAAGTCGTCGGTTTTAAGCTAACGGGTGAGATGAAAGAGGGTAACACCGCTACCGATTTGGTGCTGATGGTCACCCAGATGCTTCGTGCCGAGGGCGTTGTGGGCAAGTTTGTAGAATTCTACGGTCCCGGGCTGAGTGCCCTCTCGTTACCGGACCGGGCCACTATTGGCAACATGGCGCCCGAATACGGCGCTACCTGCGGATTTTTCCCAATCGACCGGGAGACCTGCGATTACCTAAAATTCACTGGTCGCGATGATGATAGTGTCGAACTTGTCGAGACCTACGCCAAGGCACAGGGTATGTGGCGCGACGAGAATACACCCGACCCCGTGTTCACTGCGACGTTGGAACTCGATCTTGGCGACGTAGAACCTTCGCTCGCCGGTCCCAAACGCCCCCAGGACCGAGTGCTACTGTCCAGCGTGCCTAGTGCGGCGATCGATGCAATTTCAGATTATCGTGGCGCGATCCCGGCAGAAAAAGACCAGCTAAACCGTGATCTAACCGACAATTTCGAGATAGAGGATGGCGATGTCGTGATCGCGGCGATTACCAGCTGCACTAATACTTCGAATCCGTCAGTTCTGGTAGGCGCTGGACTACTGGCCCGTAACGCGGTCGCTAGGGGACTTCGCGTAAAACCGTGGGTGAAGACCTCTCTAGCTCCCGGGAGCCAAGTAGTCAGGGATTATCTAAAGAAGGCGGAACTTCAGGAAGATCTAGATGCACTCGGTTTTAATATTGTCGGGTTCGGCTGCGCTACTTGCATCGGTAACTCTGGCCCGCTTCCCGAAAAGGTCGCGGCCCAGATTGATGAAAATGATCTGGTGGCCGGGGCCGTTTTATCCGGTAACCGCAACTTCGAAGGCCGGGTGCATCAGCAGGTACGGGCGAATTTTCTTGCTTCACCACCTTTAGTGGTAGCTTATGCCCTTGCTGGGTCATTAAAAATCAATCTTGCACAGGATCCCCTTGGTAACGATCCCGATGGCAACCCGGTCTACCTAAAGGACATCTGGCCGACCAATCGGGAAATTCATGATACCATGCGCGAGTGCCTGACCGCCGACATGTACCGGGCTCGCTACGATAATGTTTTCGAGGGACCGAAGGAATGGCAGTTAATTGATAGCGTTGGTTCCGAAACCTATGGGTGGCAGAGCGCGAGCACCTATGTGAAGTATCCGACTTTTTTTGAGGGGATGGAGAGGGAGCCCGGGGAAATTACTGATATTTATGGCGCACGGCCGCTGCTGATCCTCGCGGATTCTGTTACCACCGACCACATCTCTCCGGCGGGTTCAATCCAGCAGGAAAGCCCGGCGGGCGAGTATCTCTTGGAACGTCAGATCCGACCGTCTCAGTTTAACTCATATGGTTCGAGGCGCGGTAATCATGAGGTAATGATGCGCGGAACCTTTGCCAATATACGTATCAGAAACGAGATGGTGCCGGGTGTCGAAGGTGGATTTACCAAGCACCAGCCATCAGGTGAGGAAATGCCAGTTTACGACGCGGCAATGAAATACGCAGCCGATGGCGTACCGTTGGTTATCGTTGGTGGAAAAGAATATGGAACCGGGTCCTCGCGCGATTGGGCAGCCAAGGGTACCACACTGCTTGGCGCCCGAGCTGTGATCGTAGAGAGCTTCGAACGTATCCACCGCTCCAACCTGATCGGGATGGGTGTACTACCTCTTCAGTTTACGGGTAGTGATACCCGCGAATCCTTAGGTCTCGATGGAACGGAGACATTCGATATTAAAGGTGTCGCTGATGGCCTTTTGCCACGGTCTGAACTCGATTGCACTATCCACCGCGCCGATGACTCCAGTATCAACATCAAGTTGCTTTGCCGAATCGATACGTTGGACGAACTCGACTACTATAAACACGGTGGCATTTTGCAGTATGTGATCCGCAACATGCTCGAGGCAGCCTAGCTACCTGTATTTCTCAGGTTTTTTTCCGAAGTTTATCGTGGTTTCCCTCTCCTGAAAATTAATCTTCGATATCAGCCTTGAATCGAATATCAACGTTTTTTTTCTTTGGGGTATTTTAGGCAGTCCGCTGCCGAGACATAATGAATTTGCCGGACCGGTTAAAATGATAACCAATAACGCACAATATACTAACCCAAAATTCGCCCAGAATGCCTGACGCTAACTTGCCAATTTCAAATCAACCTAGGTCTCGAATAGGTCAGACACAGTCCACCTTTACGCCAAGAGATTCTATTCTTGGGCGCTATTTTTATCAGCTTGTCTTTCGATCAAACACGATGTGATTTCTGCGTGAACCGGACAAACGCTCCAACCACCGTGTTAAGCCGGCGTGAATATCGAGGCTGAAGTGGTCGTCATTTATATTGTCGAATTCCCTCATAAGGGCTCTTGGAAGAGTTTCATTTTGGATCATGACAATGAGTTTGCCGCAAACTGACCAAATGGTAACTTTACAATTTTAAAAAAACAGAACAAAAATTTACCGTCCATGACCGATCAAGCAGACATTGACTCCAGGGGCCGCGAGGGCCTCGCCCATGTAATGATGATGGGCGCCGTATTAATCTTCGGCTTGAACTACGTTGTTGGCCGTTGGGTTGCCGGGGACGTTCAGCCTTATATCCTTGGCTTTGTCCGCTGGACCTTTGGTACGCTGATCTTGCTGCCCTTCGCACTAACGCATCTCAAAGGCGACGCGGAACATATTAGAGCTAACTGGAAGCTGCTTTGTCTTGCCGGGTTTCTCATGCCGTTTATGGGTGCCGGAGTGACCTATGTGGCGCTTACGTATACCGAGGCTATAAACGGTGGCGTCATCCAGACCTCGATGCCCGTGATGATTGTACTATTGTCATGGCTGTTCCTTGGTGAGAGGACACGCGGGATACAGTGGGTTGGCATCGCAGTAGCCATTTTTGGTGTTCTGTATATCGTCGCACGGGCTGATCCGGCTACGCTGGTTGATCTGAACTTAAATGTCGGAGACATTATCCTAATCGCGTGTAATTTAGGTCTGGCTGGCTATGGTGTTGCCGTCAAACGCTTGCCCAGAGATTTTCATCCGCTATCTTTGATCACAATCGTATGCGCGGTTGGTGCTGTATGCCATGTCCCGTTTTTCGTTTACGAGATCATGTCGGGAATTGCGGTGATATGGTCTGCCAAGGCATGGATTTCTCTTGGGTTCGTTGCGATTTTCCCGTCTGTCTGTGCAATTCTTCTTTGGAACAGTGCCATTGCACGGATCGGCCCCACTCGGGCTGGTTTTCATATGTATCTGGTGCCGGTTTACGCAGCGGTTTTTGCGATTCCCCTGCTCGGTGAAAACATTGGAGTTTTTCACATTGTCGGTGCGGTTCTGATCATCATTGGGGTGACAATGTCGAGCCGGCGCTTCTGACCGATAATTGTTAGGAGACTGATCAGTGCGGGCAATTCAATTTAAAGAGACCGGCAGTCCCGAAGTTCTACAGCTAGTCAATCTAAAGGAGCTAATCGTTGGGGCCGTCGAAGTGCTGGTGAGTGCCACAGCCTTTGGAGTGGGTAAGCCCGATGAACTTCTGCGTGCTGGCGTATACAAATGGATGCCGGACTTGCCAGCCGTAATCGGTAACGAAATGTCCGGGCACGTTGTTGCCGTCGGACCCGGTGTTAGCAATTTTGCCATTGGCCAGCCCGTCCTTGTCTTTGGAACCAGAGCTGGACTTCACGCTGAACTTACGTAAGCGCCGGTGGATAATGAGACCCCGTAATTTTGGCCCAGGATTCTCGACTCCTGACGTTGGTTTCTGCATTCTGTGAGTTAATAATCCTTTCGACGGGAAACCGCACAATGGTCATCAACACCTCGAGTAATGGAGCAACTGATCACATCTATCTGGTGGATGGTTCCGCTTATATCTTCCGCGCCTTCCACGCCCTGCCTCCGATGACGCGACCGGATGGCACGCCAGTTAACGCTGTTTACGGTTTCACTAACATGCTGACTAAGTTAGTTGAGGATTCCGAAGCTGATTTCTTAGCTGTGATTTTTGACACTGCGAGGAAGACTTTCCGAACGGAGATATATCCTGAATACAAGGCTAATCGACCGCCGCCTCCAGAAGAATTGGTGCCTCAATTTGATCTGATTAGAGAGGCTACTCGTGCCTATTCTCTGCCTTGCTTGGAATTGGAAGGGTTTGAGGCAGATGATCTGATCGCAACCTATGCCAGGCTGGCTGTCGAGCAGGGCTACGAGGTGACGATCGTCTCGTCCGACAAGGATCTGATGCAACTGGTCCGGCCCGGAGTGCGGATAATGGACCCGATGAAAAATCGATTTATCGGCGCTGATGAGGTGTTTGAAAAGTTTGGTGTGGGACCAGAAAACGTAGTTGACGTTCAGGCTCTACTTGGTGATTCGACGGATAACGTTCCAGGAATTAAGGGTATTGGAGAGGCGCCGGCTGCCGCGCTAGTTCGCGAATATGGTAATCTCGACAATCTTATAGAGGCGGTCAAAAACCCTGAAGAAGTGAAAGCGCAGGCAGTCGAAAAGGCGGATAATTGCCAAGCCCGCATCTACAATCTGGCGGGGCGCGAATTTGGTATCAGTTCACCGAAGCAACTAAAGGAAGTGCTGATCGATGAGCTTAAGCTGCCGGTCCCAAAAGATAAGAAAACCGGGAAGCCCACCACCAATGCCGCTGCGCTTCGGGAACTTGCCGCTAAAGGTAATGAAATTGCGCAACGAATAATCGACTACCGATTTTACTCCAAGGTTAATTCCAGCTACGCTGATCTCATTCATAAGGAAAGGGAAATCGCCCTTCTCTCACGTGAACTGGTCACGCTTCGAGCCGACGTCCCTGTCGAGGGAAATATTTCGGCTTTCCGAAAAAAGCGCCCTGATCCAGATGTCCTGATCCCATGGTTAGAAGAACAAGGTTTCAAGTCTGCACTGTCACGGGCTCGGTCCGAATTGGGAATAGAGAAAGATATTCTAACACCCGATGCCGAAATTTCTCTCGGGGAGGGAGATTACGAGTTGGTGCAGGACGAGGCTGCCTTACAAGTTTGGGTCGATAATATCGAAACGGCTGGTGTGGTCGCATTCGATACCGAGACTGACTCTCTTGATTCTATGCAGGCCTCTCTGGTAGGCCTATCGCTCTCCATACAGGGCGGAAGTGCTTGCTACGTGCCTCTGGCGCATGTTGCACCGGGTGAAGAAAGTAACCGGGAGCTAGATCTTGGCCGCGAACCAATTGGCGAGCCGGAAGATATTCCTAGACAGATTCCACTTAATCGTGCGATCGAGATCCTAAAGCCAATGCTTGAAAACCCTGGGATTCTCAAGGTCGGCCACAATATCAAATACGATATGCAGGTAATGCTGCGCCACGGTGTTGAGGTTGCACCGATTGACGATACGATGTTGCTTTCATACGTACTAGAAGGTGGGTTGCACGGTCATGGTTTGGACGAACTTGCGATTTTGCATCTCGGCCATACCAATATTAAGTTTTCTGAGGTTGCTGGTACCGGAAAAAAACAGATAACCTTCGACCAAGTGCCGCTTGATAAAGCCCTCAATTATGCGGCCGAAGACGCAGAGGTGACCGGCCGACTGTACCGTCTTTTTAAGCCGCGCATCGCTGAGGAAAGCATGGCCTTTGTCTATGAGACGCTGGAACGCAGACTAGTGCCCGTTCTTTCAGCTATTGAGCGCGCCGGCATTATCGTTGACGCAACGTTTTTGAAAGAACTATCCAGCGATTTTGAGAAACGGACTGCAGATATTGCCGCCGAGATATACGAGCTGGCAGACCATGAGTTCAATATCGGTTCCCCCAAACAGTTGGGTGAAGTCCTGTTCGAAGAATTAGGTATCGAGGGTGGTAAGAAGACAAAGAGTGGCGCCTACGGAACCGGCGCAGACGTTCTTGAGGGGCTCGCTGCTCAGGGGCATCAACTCCCGAGCCGCGTTCTGGATTGGCGGCAGCTATCAAAGCTACGCAGCACCTACACAGATGCGCTTGTAAAGAAAATTAACCCGGAAACCAAACGCATCCATACGTCCTATGCTCAAGCTATTGCATCTACCGGCCGTCTGTCGTCGACTGACCCAAATCTTCAGAACATCCCGATCCGGACAGAAGAGGGCCGCAAGATTCGGCAGGCTTTCGTGCCCGAGAAGGGCTGTGTACTCATGTCGGCTGACTATTCGCAAATTGAACTGCGTCTGTTGGCCCATGTTGCTAAAATAGAAGTGCTGCGTGAAGCTTTCCGAGATGGACAGGATATTCACGCTATGACCGCGAGCGAGGTATTCGGTGTCCCTGTTGATGGAATGGATTCCTCGGTGCGTAATCGCGCCAAGGCGATCAATTTCGGAATTATCTATGGAATTAGCCCCTTTGGTTTGGCTCGACAGCTTTCGATACCCCAAGGAGATGCAAAGCATTACATCGAAAGCTATTTCGAGAAGTTTCCCGGAATTAAGGACTACATGGAAACAACGAAAAATTTTGCTAGGGAGCATGGTTACGTACAGACGCTTTTCGGACGTAAGTGCCATACCCCGGGCATACAGGACAAAAATCCAGCACGGCGTAATTTTTCTGAACGCGCTGCTATTAATGCGCCGTTGCAGGGTGCAGCTGCAGATATCATCAAGCGCGCGATGATCCAAATACCCGGTGATCTGGCGAACGCGCGTCTTGGTGCACGCATGTTGCTTCAGGTCCACGATGAGTTGATCTTCGAAGTACCTGAGGAAGAGATCAATGAAACTGCAACCACTGTCTCAAAAACCATGGAAGATGCGGCCCATTTAAGCGTACCCTTGGTCATCGATATTGGTACGGGTCTTAATTGGGACGAGGCTCATTGAACTTCGCGCATTGACTAAATTATAGGAAAGGCGGAGACGTATGGAGAAAAAATTAGACGGTGTACGAGCTTTCGTCACGTCGTTTCTGGGAGATATTCATCAAGATAACTGGCCCAAGCCCCACAGCGACAATGGCAAGTGCCGCAAGCGATGCTTCTTCCAGTAGTTCATCCTTTGCAAACTGATATACGTAGGTAGACAGAGTATCAAAATTGAATGGTCTCAATAAGAGTGTCATTGGCAACTCTTTCATAACGTCGACAAAAACGAGAAGCCCGGCGGCTGCCATTGAGCTGCGCAACAAACGCGGTGCCATCGAGATCATGGTACCTGAGAAATCACGCCCTAGAACGAAGCTCGCATTCATCACGTTGGGTGAGAGCCGTTGAATGCCGGAAGTTACTGCGCCATACCCGATAGCCTGAAATCGCGAGACATATGCTAGAATCAGCAAGGCGACACTACCAATTAGAAAACCATCAGTGGAAAAACCGAGTAGATCTGCGATAGCTGTTTGGACTAGGCTATCGACGGCCCCGGAAAATGAAACAACACCGATTGCAAGAACAACACCTGGAAAGGCATACCCGGTAGCTGAGACTGCACTGAGAATCCCCAGAATGGGGTGTTTTCTATATGAGACGGTGAGGACCATAACAGAGGCCAGAAGTACTACGGTGACGGCTGCAGACAGAGATACAACTACCGAATTTATCGCGCAGCTTGTCAGAGCGTCGGGTTCGGAGATCGCCAGTCCCTGAAAGATAAAACTCAAAAGGACCCCTACGGGTATTGCGAAGCCCAGAATTATGGGCGTTAGGCAGGTCACAATACAAACTATCCCCCAACCACCATGCGTTTCTACGGGAGCAATAGTTTTGCTGCGCTGCGTTGTATCGGCAAACCGTTGTTTTGATCTGGCAGACCGCTCGATATAGAGAAGCGCGAGAATAAATATGAATGCCATTCCGGCGATCTGCGCAGCAGCGGTTAGATTGTTCATACCTAGCCAGACGTTGAAAATGCCTAGTGTAAGGGTTTCCACCGCGAAGAAATCGACCGTACCGAAATCGGAAATAACCTCCATCAAAACCAGAGCCAGACCGGCTACGATCGCAGGACGTGCGAGTGCAATGTCAGCAGTAAAAGTAAAGTTTCGGTTATGAAGCTGTGCGACCTCCAAATAAGATACAGGGGTTAGTCGGAATGCCGTCCGCGCTAGTAGATATATGTAGGGGTATAATACTGATGCCATAACAAGCATCGCCCCGCCTATTGATCGAATTTCGGGAAACCAGTACTGACGGGCGGACTGCCAGCCAAAGGCATCTCGCAGCATACCTTGAACTGGCCCAGCATATTCCAAAAGATCAGTGTATGTGTAAGCTATAATGTAGGCAGGGACAGTAGCGGGTAAAAGTAACATCCATTCGATCACTCGACCTCCCGGAAAATTGAATCTTGCAACAATCCAAGCTGTGGTAATCCCGAAGGCAAGGCTAATGACTGCCACGCCGACCATTAAGGCGAGGGTGTTTCCCACGTATCGCGGAAAGACGGTTTTCATCAGGTGTGGCCATAACCCACCACTATCGCCTGACGCTGTAATAATTAGTGCAACAAAAGGACCAACTAGCAGCAGGCCAAATAATAATGTTGCAAGGGACCACGGACTGGCAGCATCGCCCAGACTTAATTTCTTTCCTCGGAAACCTACATCTACCATCCAGCTCGATCGATAATTCTCTGAGCGTCCGGTGTCAATGTTGCAATCCGCTCTATGGGTAAACGGTCCTCTTTGAAAGAGCCCCAAGACTTGACTTCTTTACTTGCTTCGACATTTGCATTGACCGGAAATTCGAAATTTATTTCGCCATATAAAGTCTGTGCGGTTTTTTCGGTCAGGAACTCCAACAATCGAACGGCCTCAGCTTTATTTTTCGAGTGGACTGCAACACCTCCACCAGAGATATTTACGTGGTTGCCACGATCATTCTGATTTGTGAAAATAATCTGGATGGCTTTTGCCCATTCTCGTTGGACCGGCACCTTCGATGTTTTGAGTTTGCCGTAATAGTAGCTATTGATTATGGCGACGTCGCACACGCCTTCAAATATTGCTTTGACCTGGGCGCGGTCATTACCCTGAGGCCTGCGCGCCATATTTTTCACAAGACTTCGGGCCCATTGTTCTGCAGCCTCTTTCCCGTGTGCGGCTATCATTGAGGCAAGTAGGGCACGATTATAAACATGGCTTCCCGGCCGGCTACAGATCCTGCCTTTCCACTTTGGATTTGCAAGGTCCTCAATACGAATCACTTCAGAAGCCTTTACCCGGTCCCTTGAGATTGCCACGATCCGTGCTCGTTTCGACAGACCAAACCAACGATTTTCAGAGTCGCGAAGATGTGCCGGGATATTTGTCGTGAGTTTTTTTGATGAGATTTTTGCGAAAAGGCGTTTATCCGCGTAGGCGTATAGCCTTCCGATATCAACAGTGAGGACCACATCTGCCGGGCTTCTCGGGCCTTCTGCCAAAAGACGTTGAACGAGGCCTTTAGAGGCGAAAACCACGTTTACCTTTGTACCTGTCTTCTTCTCGAAAGCGTCGAGAAAGGGGTTGATAAGAAAAGGTTGCCTGTGAGAGTAGACATTTAATTCTTTGGCACCGGTTGGAGAGCCAAGAGACGCAGCTCCGAGAAGCGTGAGCGCGCCCCAAGAAGCTATCATTGTTTTCTTAAATTGCATGTTTCTTCGCGCTCCTATTAGATGGGTTGTGGCGGGTTATCGCCATACGAATGCTCTTGAAAACTTCATAAAATGGGGAGAGATAGAGGCTGGAAAGTAGGTGAGTCTGTGCAGTTTGGTTTTTTGTTAGACCGAAGTCGAGCTTCATATTTCGCCGTGCGATATACAGGCTGCCGGCC
This sequence comes from Alphaproteobacteria bacterium UBA830, assembly GCA_002295635.1. Taxonomy (GTDB): domain Bacteria; phylum Pseudomonadota; class Alphaproteobacteria; order MPNO01; family UBA830; genus UBA830. The sequence continues at coordinate 42,609 of DBHK01000020.1, forward strand.
ATCCAATCCCAAATCGCCAACGCGGCACCAAAGTTTCTATCGTGATGGCGAGGGTCAAGAGAGTGGTGTATTTGATGTTGAGCCGGTGAGATTAGGAATCGTTCGATCCTGCGACCATAGCGAATCTGAATATGAGAGTGCCGAAGGTTTGATCCGGTGACGTTAAAAACGAATAGGATTGCGTTCACGCCATAAACCGAAATGAGATCGACCGAGGATCCGAATAAGAATACTACTAGAGATATTGAGATTGACTGAACCGCAATAGAGCGGAAAGAGAAAATTATCGCCTCTACTGGGTGGGTTCGGTAGACAGTCAAAGGACTTAACGTTTCAGCACTATGGTGGATTTTATGAAATGCCCATAGGGCGGGGATCCGATGCAGTGCGAAGTGCGTTGCGAACCGTGAAAAGTCGTCTAGTAGAAAAAGAAATAGCGTGTAGCCGATAGCCACCGATAGCGGTGATACGTTCGATAGGATCGCACCTCCGGCAGGTATAAGGTCTTGCAGGGCAAAGAATAATACCGTTGCTACCAACAGTTTAGAGATAAAAAATGGCGCAATTAAAATTAGTAATGCATGATTTGCCAATAAGATTTTGTAATCCGCTAAAGCCGAACGAGAGAACCATATATTTCGAGAAAAGAGATAAAAGCGAGTATGCTTAAAGCTATTTCGTAGTCCTCGGCGGGCTACAAAGAAGCTCCAGCAGAGAGCGATAGATGCTGCCAACGCCAGATAATATATGGACACCCTCTTCTGCGGATTTAAAAAGCTGTCCAAAAGTTGAGGGATATATTCTTGGCTTATCCAATCTAGGATCGTCACGGCCTAGAACTCCCAATCAAAAATAAGGCGGCCGCCGATCAAAACCTGGCGGCCGCCTTGTAGGTAGATTATTAGTCGTTCTCAGCGGCGGATCCGCTACCGAGTTTCTTAAGCATGTCTGCCATGCCTGATAGTTGGTCGTTTTTTCGTGCCTTTACATCGAATTTATCGACAATCAATTTCTGCACTTTGAGCATGTGCCCCATGTATTCATTGATACCGGAAGATTGGCCTTTTACATAATTTCCGGCGGAGTCAATGTCAGTAACCTGGCTCGAGTTGGGCATCACTGGCCCGAAACCGATAAGTCGGTTAAGGCGCGTCGCGGTTTCGCCCAAATTCTTTCTTCCTGTTTGCATTGCCAGAGAGAAGCCTTTGAGTTCGCCCCAATGTTTAATGTACTTTGCAACCGCCTTGGCATCCGACGGATTTGCCTTGATCGCCTTCAGGTCTTTAAAGCAAGAGCCAGCATACTTGAACGTAGCCTCCGCGAGGGTTTGCTCCCAAGCTGTTTCGATTGTCCGAGCGTATTTCATCAGCTGGGCACGTTGCGCATCCGTTAGCGCGTTACCGTCTGCCGAAGCAATGAGTTTACGGCCATCTATAAAGGCCCGCCCAATAGTTTGCGCGTAGTTGGTCTTTTTAGATTTGTCGGAGCCGGCTGCGTAATATGCTGGACCGAAAACCATTTCGTCATAAAGGTCTACTTTTCCGTCGCCGTCAGCATCGGCATAACCCGCCCCCGCCGGCTTGCGCTTCGCAATATCGTAGAGCTGTGCTGGCGAGAGTTTGAGGCCGTGGGCAGGAAATCCAAAGTAACCAAATGCCTCATCCCAGCTGTGTTCTTTGCCTGTGTAATGTTTACCTTTTTTGTATGGCTTATTGTTCGGCTTATTTTTTGCCGTCATTTTCTCGTCGAGGTAGTTATCAACGGCTTGGTGGTAAAACACTGCCCCTAGAATGAACTTAGATATAAGCTGCGGATAGTTATACCCGTTAGCCGTGTCGACGCCCTTGTTCGCACTAGAGGCCTTTCCGATCCAAAACTTTATAAGTTCCGGGCCTGTCATGTTATTTGGCATTCCGGAGACGGCACCCTTATAGGTTTTGCCCGACAGGTTCGGGTTGCTTATTTCTCCGACCGTCTTTTGCTTTACGACAAAAGGCCCTTTTGAAGAAGGAGCAATAATCTTGCGGTCCTTGCCCTTGCCTTCATAGTAGAGCAACATCTCGGCTTTGAGGGCAGAATTGGGTTTTCCGTTACCTTTGCCCGCAAGTTTTTTAAGTGAGTCGTGCAGTATTTGGCGCGCGATTTGCCCTGTATAGGCTACACTGTTTTCCTCGGTGCCCAGCCAAGACTTTAATGTGACCGGAAACTGACCATAAACAGAATCGTCGGCCGCAGCGGGTGCGGCCATAAGCGGAGCGGCCGTTGCGATGACGCCCGCAATAACAAGTTTTCTCATGGGGGATTCTCCCTTCCCATAAATGTGTTTGTATTCCCAGAGACTGAACTGTCTGCCGAGGGGCGGCAGGCGAGACCTTCTATGGTAGTTAATGCGAATCAATCGCAATTACGTTTTTCTATAGCTAGACCAAAGCAATGTCAAACTTAAATAAGGGCGCAAAGCGTGAGAAAACTTAGTTCCGCTCGTCCCAGCTTTGTTCATATTTCTTCGGAATTTCGCTTCATTCCATATATCAGCGGTATAGGCCTTGGGTTCGAAAACGGTTCGCAGATGCTCCTTGCACAGGAACTGCACAACGGGTATGTGAAATTGAGCTCTTACTAACCTGATTTGTTGGCGTTACCCCGCAAAGTGTATACCCTATGATGATGATTGCGACTTTGGTGTTATGCTGGTTTTAGAGAACGTTTGGCTTCGTTATGGCAAAAATGCCGTTGTGCAGGATGCTTCCTTTGAGGTCCGGGAGGGGGAAATGGTGTGCCTTCTTGGGCCATCGGGCTGCGGGAAAACGTCGACCCTTCGGCTTATCGCCGGGCTTGATAGGCCTAACAGCGGTAAAGTCAGCATAAAAGGCAAAACGGTTTCTTCTAAGCAAAAGGTCGTTCCGCCCCACAAGCGCGATATTGGGTTTTTGTTTCAGGACTTTGCACTATTTCCTCACCTGACGGTTTCTCAGAATATTGCCTACGGATTGGTGTCGAGTGACCGGCGCGAGACCGGAGTTCGGGTTGACGAACTGCTACGTCGGACTCGGCTCTCCGAGCATGCTGACAAATACCCACACATGTTGTCGGGGGGCGAGCAACAGCGGGTGGCTCTTGCGCGGGCTCTAGCACCCCGCCCGAAATTATTGTTGCTGGACGAACCGTTTTCTGGACTTGACACGATGCTACGGGAGCAGATGAGAGAAGAGACTGTCGGCACCCTCAAAGAACTCGGCGTTACTTCAATTATGGTTACCCACGACCCTGAGGAGGCGCTGACTGAGGCTGACCGGATCGTGCTTATGAATAAGGGCCAGATTGTTCAGATCGGAGAGCCGAGGGAACTGTATAAATTTCCCTCCAGCGTCTTTGCCGCCCAGTTTTTTGGGCGGATCAGTCAAATTAATGGCGTCGTCGACGGTGGAAACATAAAAACCGATCTAGGCGTCTTTCCAAACCCTGAACTCTCTGATGGTATAGAGGTTCAAGTTCTCCTTCGCCCAGAGGCGGTTAGGGTATCGCCGGTTCAACAAGATTCTAATTTTGCAAGTGAGTTACTTGTGTGCGGTATCCAATATACGGGGAATTCAAGCCTTATCCGGTTGGGGATAGGTGAATGGCCGCAGCCGCACTCACATATAGAGGTACGGCATCCCGAGGCGGTGTCTTATGATCTTGGCGATAAGATCTGGATCGAGGTTGATCCTGATCAGGCATTTGTTTTTCCGAAATAACTTCCGAATCCTGGCGCTAAGCCCTTTGCTAACCATGTTTCTGAGGATTTTTCTGCTTTCCGCTCACCGAGTATCCATCGCCAATTATCGACGGCCGTAACGTCCAAGAATTGTTTATAAAATTTTTGTATTTATACAATAAATTTTGTAATGATAATCATTCTCATTTAAACTGAGGCGATGAAGGTGATTGCAATTGACGTATGGAAGCGTGCAGGTAATTGATTCCAAAAGGAAAAATGGATGACCAATTCTAGTAAATTAAGACAGCTGACGGACATCGCTGTTTTACCTAAACGGGAGGGAACACCTGCATGCCATCTAGACGCCGACGCCGCCTTAGAACTCGCGCTGTACGGCGCTACAACGTGTCGCATGACTTCTTTAGCGTGTCTTATTAATACGATTTGGTGTCTGACGGGAGGCGGATGGCGGCCCCCGAAGGAAGTAATCGCCGATGGTTTGCGCAAAGCATCGGCCAAAGGAACCATCCTCGCAACGGAGAGTTGGGTTAGCTCTATTCCATTTTACTATACGCTTACACCAAAGGGCGCGAAGGTATTCCGAGATCTCATGAACCGCCCACTGCCGGACTGGGATGATCCGATTTCTCGATCAGCTGCCACGATAAAGTTTGGCCTGCTGGACGTGACAGATGAAGAAGATATGCCCGCCGTGATCAGCGATTTAAAAAGGTTCTACTTGGACGTTAAGCAGGGATTGTTGGAGCGTCGCGATGGTCTGGTGCCGGACAGGCCATTCCTGAGAGCAGCTATGGCTGATCGACTCGCCTGGGTCGATCAACGGCTACATACGCTTGAAGTTTCCGCGCGGTGCGAAACCTGTCAGCGCGTCGTGCATTGAGTGCTCACTGAGAGCTGTATCAACGAGACGCCCACCTTCTCTTATTTTGTTCACAGAGTTACTCGGCAGCGTGGATGCCGGCGGCCTTAACTTCCTCAGTGACCTCATCCTCAAATTGTTCGAAGTTACTTTCAAAGCGTTGGGCCAGGTCACGTGCGGTGTCTTCGTAACTGCCCTTGTCCACCCAAGTTTCTTTCGGATTGAGAACTTCTTTTGGAACGCCCGGAACGTTCTCAGGGATCAGTAGACCGAAATTGGGATCCGGCGTAACCCCGACCTTCGCAAGTTTGCCCTCAACCGCCGCCCGAACCATGGTTCGGGTATGCGCAATCTTCATGCGTTCACCAGTGCCGTAGCCGCCCCCACTCCAACCCGTATTGACCAGCCAGCACTTGGCACCACTTTTTGCAATTCGTTCGCCAAGAAGTTTTGCATATACGGTTGGGTGCCTTGGGAGGAAGGGTGCTCCGAAGCAGGTTGAGAAAGTAGCCTGTGGGGTATCGACGCCACGTTCCGTTCCGGCAAGTCTCGCCGTATAGCCGGACAGGAAGTGGTACATTGCCTGGTCTGCAGTAAGCTGACTGATTGGCGGAAGAACTCCGAACGCATCCGCTGTGAGCATTACAATATTCTCTGGCTGTCCTCCAATACCAGTATCACTTGTGCCTGGTATGTAATGGAGCGGATAGGAGGAACGGGTATTTTCGGTAAGAGAGTCGTCGTCGAAGTTCGGGAACTTGGTGAACGGATCGAGCGTTACGTTCTCAAGTACGGTGCCAAATCGCAAGGAAGCGGCGTAGATTTCGGGCTCAGCCTCCTGCGATAAATTGATCGCCTTCGCGTAGCATCCGCCCTCGAAATTAAAAACGCCATTATCCGACCAACCATGCTCATCGTCGCCGATCAGGGTCCGCGTGGGGTCGGACGAAAGGGTTGTTTTTCCGGTTCCGGATAGCCCAAAGAAAATGGCGGTATCACCCTTTTCTCCGATATTGGCGGAGCAGTGCATCGGCAAAACATTCTGGCCCGGTAGTAGATAGTTGAGAACCGAGAAGATCGTCTTCTTGATCTCTCCTGTATAATGGGAGCCTCCAACTAGGATAAGCCTTTCGGCGAAATTTAACATCACAAACACTTCCGACCCAGTCCCATCAATCGCCGGTATCGATTGAAGATTCGGAGCATGTAGCACAGTAAAATCTGGCTCAAAATCGACCTGCTCTTCTTCTAAGGGATTGATGAACATGTTCTGGGCGAAAAGGCTGTGCCACGCCTGTTCAGTTACGACACGAACCTTGATTCGGTAATCAGGGTCGGCGCCCGCATAACAATCCTGAACGAAAACTTCCTTATGCTGCATATAGGCCAGCATTCGATTTCGCATGGTGTTGAAGTACTCAGGCGAGATTTTATTATTAACCGGGCCCCACCAGATGTTATCGGTATTCTCTGGCTCATCGACTATGTATTTATCTTTTGGTGATCGCCCTGTGTACTCACCTGTGGTGACGACCAGCCCACCGCCGGCAGCCAGCTCACTCTCACCGCGGCGAAGCGATTGTTCGTAGAGTGCCGGTATCGACAGATTCCAATGGGCACAAACAAGGTTTTCTAAGCCGTGGTTTTCAAGCCCGAATGAGCTCGGACGTCCGTTATGCTCCACGTTTACCTCCTGAGCGTAACAGGCAATTTTTCACTGGATTACTCCGCGTTACTGCTCAGACTGAGCTTGCCTTGTTATTCGTATTTCTGAAACCTCCGCAACATACTCTTGGCGAGGCGGGAGTCAAACGCGAATGAGTCGATTTAGGGTGTCTTTTTTAAACTTTTTCTGAAGCTCGCGCTGTCTTAACCAATCTGATGAGCGCAACACGAACATCTTCTGCATTGGCAGCAGGTTTATCAAAGTTGACCCGGGCGACCTCGCCGCCGTCACGAAGATCGCACCCCTCTGGATCTACACCAGTCATTTTCCATTTCCCGGGCTCCAGCCCTAGTAAAGAAGTTGCATAGAGTGAGACCGCTTCCGCGTGGTCCTCATTCATATGGGTGACAATGTCAGCCTCGGCTGCTGCGATGCCCTCGAAGCCGGCGGTGTCAAAAAGCAGTTTCTCGGCACCGATCCAATGTATGATACCGAAACCAGCTACAATATGTGCCCTCGCGATAGTCATTCTGTATAAATTAAAATCCTTGAAACCCACGAACATCTCACTTTCAGGATGGCGAGATACATAGCGCGCCTTTAGGTTCGGTTCGTCTGTCTTTACGACCTTGCCAAGGACCGTAATCCGCGAACCTGTGAGTGGGTTGTCAAGGCCAACGGTCCCGTTTAGCAAAAGCGAGGCTCGGTTGTCGCGAGCAAGATTCATAGTGTGTTCAGCAAGATCCGATAAAAGTAGCAATGGGGCTGCCATGTGGTCGCAGGCCGTCATAACTAGTGATCCGTATGGCCATCCTCCATCCACCAGCGCGGTAGACAGCACCGCCTGATCGCAGGCCCGTAGCAACTGGCGTGAAAGGGTTTCTATCGGTATCTGTCCCGGAATTTTCATGTCGCTCATGGTTGGTTCTTGCACTGAAGATAATCGTTCAACTTCGCTTAGAATTGGCTAAACCATGCCCTATTTTTGCCCTAATTAGGGAGTAAAAAAACACTCTACAGCAGCCGAAAAATAAAAAGGCATTTTGCGCCGTATGCATATTATTTGTCCTCAGATAGCCGTAGGTCAAAGTGAAGACGAATTTAACCATTCGCTTTGCGGTAGTAACGGTGGTGATCGGAAAGGAAATAACTGTCGATTTGCTTTATCCTCGGGAACCCCTACACAGCATAATTGATAGCGATGAATGTGGATGGCCAAATTGTTGCCTGTGCGAACTGACAAGAATAGTGTCGACAATGTTGCTGCGTCTATCTTCAGATTCTAGATGAGCCTTCCGGGTCCTTTCAATTCAGACGACGGGCATTGGGTGCCCAGCCTAAAAATTACTTCGCAGTGAATCCAAGCCTGAGGTGTTAGTATGACAATCGTGACAGATACGCTTTCTAAAATTGATAGTGGGGTTGGCGCCACGACAATCGCGCTAGTGGATGATGATCGTAACATCCTTACCTCGGTCTCGATGACGCTCGAGGCCGAGGGTTTTGAGGTCCGAACCTATGTCGACGGGGAATCCGCCCTTCGGGGTCTATCGTCCCGGCAGGTGGATCTTGCGATTCTCGATATCAAGATGCCTCGGATGGATGGCATGGAACTACTAATCAGGCTTCGTCGTCAGTCAAAGATGCCGATAATATTCCTAACGTCAAAAGATGACGAGGTTGATGAGATTCTTGGTCTTAGGATGGGGGCGGACGACTACATAAAAAAGCCTTTTTCTCAGCGGTTATTGATCGAACGTATTCTCACATTGCTGCGTCGCCATAAAAGCCGAAACCAAGAAGACGAGGCCGCGGACTCCGAGCCGCCAATCATCCGAGGCGATTTGCGGCTCGACCTAAACCGTTTCAGTTGTATGTGGAAAAATGCCCCTGTTGATTTTACGGTGACGGAGTTTCTGATTCTACGGGCACTTGCGCAGAATCCTGGACATGTTAAATCGCGCGATCAACTTATGGACGCTGCCTACGGCGAATCGATCTATGTCGATGACCGAACTATCGACAGCCATATTAAACGACTACGCAAAAAGTTCCGCGCTGTGGATCCAGATTTTGGCGAGATAGAAACTATGTACGGGATAGGATATCGATATAGGGAAGGTTAATGGAGGAGCGGTTTCGCGCCGTTATAATTGTAGAATATGACTTTCCGGCTGTTCTCGCCGCTTACCCGGCGAATCCTCACCGTAAACGTTTTACCACTCGCGATCCTTGCGATAGGGGTTCTGTATCTCGACGAATATCGTGATGGCCTGATCGAGGCAGATTTGGCAGCCTTGGAAACACAGGCTGAAATTTTTGCAGGCGCCTTAGGTGAGGGGGCGATCGGGGGCGAGGGAGCGATCGGTACTCGGTTGGACGGTTCGCAATCAATTCTTCCTGGTGTTGCGCGGCGTATGTTACGGCGGCTCGCCGCGCCGACCCGCACCCGCGTTCGTGCCTTGGTATTTGGTGTTGACGGAGTCGAGATCGCGGATAGCCGGTTTTTGTCCGGGCCGGGGGGTGCGGTACAAGTCGAGCTCCTGCCTATGCCCGGTGAAACGACTGGTACCGGGTCAATCCTTAACCGGGTTTACAACACATTCCTTAAGTTCCTCCCCGAACGGCGTAAGGAGCCACCGTTTCCAGATTCGGTACCACTAGACGTTGCGCGACTCCCCGTTCTATCGGCGGCGTTGGCCGGAAAGTCTGGGACAGACCGATGGTCGGTCCAGAATGGTGGGGTCAAGCTGGGTGCTGCTGTGCCGGTGCAGAGGTTCAAGCGGGTTTTGGGTGCCGTACTCTTGACTGCCAATTCGGAGGAAATCGATGCTGCTGTGCGTGATTTTCGTCTCGATATCCTAAAAGTATTCGGCATCGTGTTGGGGGTAACTGTACTCCTGTCACTCTATCTCGCCGGAGCGATCGCTCGTCCGGTGCGACGCCTCGCGGCTGCTGCAGATACGGTTCGTCGCGGGCATGGAGAAGCCGACACAATACCCGATTTCACCCGGCGCCGAGATGAAATCGGAGATCTATCTGAAGCCCTACGGGATATGACAGAGGCGCTTTGGCAGAGGATTGAGGCCAATGAAAGTTTCGCCGCAGACGTAGCGCACGAGATCAAGAACCCTCTTACATCTCTGCGCAGCGCGGTGGAAACTGTTTCTCGTGTCAACGATTCAGAGAAGCAGGCTGCCTTGATGGATATTATCCAAGACGATGTAAAACGCCTCGATCGCCTAATCAGTGATATCTCCGACGCTTCACGCCTTGATGCGGAACTAGCACGAGGTCAAATGGAGATCGTCGATCTCGGTGAATTGCTTCCAGCACTTGTACAGGTGCACACGACTGCGGCAAATGATCTCGCTGGTGAGGCTCCTCGCGCTGATATCCTATTTAGCGGCGGGAACTCCGAATATAAGGTTCGAGGAATAGAAGGGCGGTTGGTACAAGTGGTTCAGAACTTAATAAGTAATGCGCGGTCATTCACCCCGCGAGGCGATAAGATCGTCGTGGAACTAAAACGTTACCGGCAGGATGTTATTGTGACAGTACAAGATCAAGGTCCGGGTGTCCCACTGGATAGTCTTGATTCAATCTTCGAACGGTTCTATTCGGAGCGGCCGAAGGAGGAGACTTTCGGTATGCATTCTGGTTTGGGGCTGAGTATTTCACGCCAGATCGTCGAGGCACATGGTGGAGTGATATATGCTGAAAACGTCCGAGGTGCGGGGGAGAGTTTACTCGGTGCTAGGTTCGTAGTACGGCTACCCGCCGCAATTACGTGACCCGTAATTTGATCCATGTGCCCAAGGCCGTATTCTAGTGGTTGCCATATTCCGTTTTGTACGAGTATTTAAGGATTGGGACCAGGCAACAGGATATTTCGCAATTGAGGCTAACATTGATTGCAAAGGTGCGTGTAGCCGTTTATGCGTCATCGGCCCGATCCACCTCGGAAGCACGCGTGTTGAAGGACTACGGCAAGGACTGATTATATCTCGGGCAACTAAGGGTTAAAACAACGGTATGACCTTAATCAGTGGGGCTCAGGAACAAATTAATCGCGATCCCGGTGAGGAGTCACCGGTAGTTATCGTGACCGGCATGTCTGGTGCTGGACGATCCACCGCCTTGAAGGCGCTTGAAGATCTCGGGTATGAAGCCGTTGACAATTTACCCCTCTCGTTACTGTCTAACCTACTATCCCCCGGAAGTGGCGGGGGCCGCCCGCTTGCTATTGGCGTGGATGCGCGTACCCGGGATTTTGGTGCGGAACCGTTTATCGAAGAACTTGACGCACTGATTACGCGAGATGACTTAAGAGTCCGGTTACTGTTTTTAGACTGTGCCCCGGAAGTACTTCAGCGGAGATTTTCAGAAACTCGTCGCCGACATCCCGTAACGCCAGACCGTCGCGTCACTGATGGAATCCGAGGAGAGCGTCACCTTCTTTCCCCATTGCGCGATCGTGCAGACGAGGTGATTGAGACAACAGACATGGAGACTGGCGATCTAAAACGCCTACTTGATTCTAATTACGCTTTGGAAGCTGCGCCCGGCCTTGCTATTTTTATAACTTCTTTCGCATATCGACGCGGACTGCCGCATGAAGCTGATCTTGTATTCGATGTCAGATTTCTGAAGAACCCGCACTACGAGGATGGTCTTCGCGCGCTATCCGGCCAGGACGCGCCGGTTGGGGAATTCATTGAAGGAGATCCCGATTTCGGATCCTATTTCGGTAATCTGACCCGTCTGTTAGAACCGCTTTTGCCTCGGTTTAGTTCTGAGGGAAAGAGCTATCTGACAATTGCTGTGGGCTGTACGGGTGGCAAACACCGGTCGGTTTATGTTGCCGAAAAACTCAAAGACTGGCTGAATCGTATCAGTGAGCGGGTAATGATCAGCCACCGCGACCTATCCGGTCACAAATAGGTGGCTTCGGTGGAGATAGAAATTAGATCCTAGAGTAGGCGGTGCCTCGAGCGGCTTGGGCATTTCGGTACCTACACCAAGCGGGTAGATGCGATGCGGCACAATGAGTTTTAGAGGAAATTTTGTGTTTTCTCTTATCGCCCTAGATTTCCTACTTCTCGGTATCTTCTGGTCTGTGGGTCTTGGCATGGCAGATTCTAAATTGTGTAATTATCCATTGTTGATTTTTTGACTTTTACCCTGCTATACGCATCTAAATCCAAAGTTTCGCACATCGCCCGATGGTGGAAATAACATTGGATTTAAACGCCTTGATTCTCGAATAATAAACATTGGAGCCTGTAGATGAGCACCGAAAACGATTACAAAGTTGCTGACTTGTCGCTCGCCGAATGGGGTCGCAAAGAGATCGCGATCGCCGAAACCGAAATGCCCGGCCTAATGGCACTTCGAGAAGAATATGGTGATAAAAAGCCTCTTCAAGGAGCTCGGATCGTCGGCTGTCTGCATATGACAATTCAGACCGCGGTATTGATCGAGACTTTGATAGCGCTTGGTGCGACAGTCCGTTGGTCATCGTGTAATATTTTTTCTACGCAAGACCAAGCTGCGGCGGCTGTGGCAGCCGCCGGTGTACCAGTTTTTGCTTGGAAGGGGGAAACCGATGAAGAATTTTGGTGGTGTATTGAGCAGACCATCACCGGACCTAACGGGTGGACGCCAAATCTGATCCTCGATGATGGAGGCGATCTTACTCTGATGATGCATCAGAAATACCCTGAAATGTTACAAGATGTAAAAGGCCTATCAGAGGAGACCACGACTGGAGTTCATCGTCTCTATGAGATGGTGAAGAAGGGTGAACTTTTGGTTCCAGCGATCAACGTCAATGACTCGGTTACAAAATCCAAATTTGACAACCTTTATGGTTGCCGCGAGAGCTTGGTTGATGGCATCAAACGTGCCACCGACGTTATGGTCGCAGGAAAAATCGGGGTTGTGGCCGGGTACGGAGACGTTGGTAAGGGTTCGGCGGCATCGCTCAGGAATCAGGGTGCTCGAGTTCTTGTGACGGAAATTGATCCGATATGTGCCCTTCAGGCGTCGATGGAAGGTTACGAAGTGGTTACAATGGAAGAAGCCGCGTCTATCGGCGACATTTTTGTGACTACGACCGGAAATATCGATGTGATCACGCTTGACCACATGCGTGAGATGAAAGATCGCACAATTGTGTGCAACATAGGCCATTTTGATAGCGAAATTCAGATCGAGGCACTCAGAAACTATAAGTGGGATAATGTGAAACCTCAGGTAGACGAGGTCGAATTCCCTGACGGCAAGAAACTGATCATTCTAGCGGAAGGCCGGCTCGTGAATCTTGGTTGTGCGACCGGGCACCCGAGTTTCGTGATGAGTGCGTCTTTTACGAACCAAGTGATTGCTCAGCTGGAACTCTGGGATAACAGCGCCAAGTACGAGAAAGAGGTATATGTGCTGCCTAAGCACTTGGACGAAAAGGTGGCGGCACTGCATTTGGAAAAACTAGGTGTAAATCTTACCCAGATGACCAAGGAGCAATCAGAATATCTAGGACTCGATGTGGAGGGTCCTTATAAGCCAGATCATTACCGATACTAACCGACCGCTAATCAATTACTCCCAACTGGGTGATGTCGTTGATAATCTTGGCCCTCTAGCGTGTAGTGGGTTCATGATTAACACTCCATTAAAGCAGATCTTCGGAACAGAAGCCTCTGAGCGCTGAACAAATTACTCTGTCCGGGATATCGTCTGTCTTTTTTGGCCTATTGGGGTTGAGGTGAGAGCCTCGCTTGGCCGCGGATGGGCCTTATTGATATATCATTCGGCCACTTTCCAACCGTTGCGTGGAATCGGCGCTGGGGATAAACCAACAAAATGGTTGGTGTCGGAAAATATACAAGAATGCGTAGTGTTACCCTGCCAGACCAGCGGGCAACTGAAGCGCTAGCTGCTGAATTTGCGTCTGCTCTGCGCCGCGGGACTGTAATAGCGTTAACCGGCGACCTAGGTATGGGAAAAACGGTTTTTGCACGTGCGCTGATCCAGGCGCGGAGTAAAGCCGCTGGGATTGAGGTAGGTGCGGTGCCTAGCCCCACCTTCACGCTGTTACAGCAATACGATTTACCGGATTTCTCGATCTATCATTTCGATCTCTACCGGCTTTCCGAGCCAGAGGAGGTGTGGGAAATTGGACTAGAGGAGGCTTTTGCGGAGGGCGTGGCGCTTATTGAATGGGCAGATCGAATAGAAGCATATCTTCCTGCTGGTGCCATTGTGGTCCACCTTACTTCCGGATTGTCAGAAGAGGCCCGCATCGCGGAGATATCGGAATCCAAATGATGGTTGGCCGTTCCGAGATGATTGATTTGTTTCTAGCCTCCGCCGGCTGGCCCGGGGCTGATAGGGTTATTCTTGCCCAAGATGCTTCCTTCCGGCGCTACGAACGCGTGAGTAGGGCGGAAGAGCATGCGGTTTTGATGGATGCACCACCGAAGTTCGAGGATGTTCGCCCATTCATGCTGATTTCGCGGACGCTGCGCAACCTCGGCTATAGCGTGCCTGCTATCCTCGCCGAGGATGTTGGGCAAGGCTTTCTGCTTCTCGAAGACCTGGGAGATGATACCTATTCTCGCCTTCTCGATGCGGGTACTGACCCAGAGCCCCTTTACGAGCTGGCGGTGGATGTTTTGATAGATATGCATAGCCGTCCGGTTGCCGATCTCTTACCCTCTACCGTTAAGACTTATAATGACGCTCTTATGAAGGCTGAGGCTGGGTTGATGGTGGATTGGTACCTCCCGGCAGTGTTGAGGCAGGAACTTGAAGAAAAGGCGATCGCTTCTTATTACGATATCTGGAGTAGATTGCTGCCAAAAGCCAAGATATTACCTGATACGCTTGTGCTCCGAGATTTTCATGTAGACAATCTAATCCGAGTCAGTGCCCGTGAAGGAATCGGAGCTTGTGGATTGCTCGATTTCCAAGATGCGGTGAAAGGCCCTGTCTCCTATGATTTTGTCTCGCTTATTGAAGATGCTCGCCGTGATGTGGCGGACAAACTCGCCAGTGCAATGCGAGTACGATACTTAGCCGCTTTTCCGGAAATCGATGCAGCTGCGTTCGATCGTTCCTGCGCTATCCTCGGCGCGCAGAGGCATTGCAAGGTGCTCGGTGTTTTCACGCGATTGCGCGACCGCGACGGCAAGGACGTATATCTGAGGCACGTGCCACGTCTGTGGCGTCTGCTTGAACGGGCGGTGACGCATCAGTCGCTGGGTGAGCTGAAACGCTGGCTCGACGAGTATGTGCCTGTCGATCGACGAATCGTTCCGCCCGAGAGGCGGGCGGCATGACCTATACGATGTCATACCGGGTGCCGACCCATGCGATGGTCCTCGCTGCAGGACTGGGCCTTCGTATGCGGCCGCTGACCCAAACCCTGCCCAAACCTCTACTGGAAGTCGGCGGCAGGACTATGCTCGATCAGGCGATCGATAAGTTGCAGGGTGCAGGGGTCGCGCAGGTCGTGGTCAACACGCACTGGCTGCCGGAAAAGATCGAGGACCATTTGGCGAACCGTGCGGGCCCGAAGATAAATATCTCGCGCGAGGACGTGCTCATGGAAACCGGTGGCGGGATATTCAAAGCACTCCCCCTTTTGGGAGACGACGCATTTTATGCTGCCAACGCTGACATCGTCTGGCGCGATTCTTCCATCCCGGCGCTCGACCGGCTGGCTCGCGCTTGGGATGACGACCGGATGGATGCCCTGTTAATGTTGACGGCGACCGTGCGGGCGACGGGATATGACGGTGACGGTGATTTCATGATGGACCCGATGGGCAAACTAACCCGGCGGCCGGAACGGCAGATAGCACCCTATGTCTTCACCGGCTTACAGATACTTCATCCGCGCCTGTTTAGGGATGCGACGTCCGGACCGTTTTCCATGAACTTGCTGTACGAACGTGCGTTGGAATCGGAACGCCTCTACGGTATGGCCCATGACGGTGACTGGTATCACGTTGGCACGCCGGATGCGATCAACGTTGCCGATGCCGAAATTCTTGAGAAGGAAGGCGCCCGCGTGCGACTACTGTTCTAATGCAGCACCCGGTGCGGGCGACCGTCAGAAGAATTTATACGATTGCCCCGGGTACGGCGTTTCTCGATGCGCTGGTAAGTGGTATCCTAGACCGCTACGGAGCCGATCTTAAGACGCTGTCCGATGTCCATGTTTTGCTTCCCACCCGGCGGTCCTGCCGGGCCCTTAGCGAGGCATTTTTGCGTGGGACCGGCGGCGCACCGGTCCTGCTGCCGAAAATGACACCCATCGGTGATATCGACGAGGACGAGTTCAGCTTTCTTACCTTCGAAGAGCCCTTGTTCTCCCCAGACACAAACTTGCCGCCCGCGATACCGGCGCTGCGACGGCAGCTGCTACTATCGCGTCTGATTATGGTCGGCAACGAAAATATGTCCGCTGCCCATGCAGCATTGCTGGCGAGGGAGCTAGCCCGACTGCTCGATGAGGCCCAGACCGAACGATTGGATTTTTCTAAACTTGGTCGGATCGTTCCCGAACGCTATGCTGGCCATTGGCAGGAGACCCTGGAATTCCTGAAAATCGTAACCGAGAATTGGCCGTCTATTCTGGCCGAACAGGGGTGCATCGACCCGGCGGACCGCCGCAACCGTCTAATCGAGACACAGATCGCGCTGTGGCAATCTAATCCGCCCGCCGGGCCCGTTATCGCGGCGGGGTCGACCGGTAGCATCCCCGCGACCGCTGATCTGATGTGCTGCGTTGCGTCCCTCCCGAACGGCGCCGTCGTGCTGCCCGGTCTTGACCAATCGCTCGACGAGAGCAGCCGCGATGCGCTGGGTCCGGGCCACGCGCAATTCGGGATGGTCAACCTGCTACGGCGAATGAACGTCGATATTATCGACGTTTTGCCGTGGACACGTGGCGATTCCGACGACACTGGCCGTGTTGATGTGTTGAATTTGGCCTTGCGGCCGCCAGTGACAACGGCGGCGGAGGACCCGCCTAGCGATCTGGGTATGGCATTTTCGAGTGTCCGGGTCGTCACCGCCCCCGGCCCGCAGCAAGAAGCTCTGGCGATCGCCTTGATTATGCGGGAAGTTCTGGAAGTCGACGCGCGTACTGCTGCCCTGATCACACCTGACCGCCGTCTGGCGCGCCGGGTAGCAGCCGAACTACGGCGGTGGGGAATCGATATCGACGATTCCGGCGGTACGCCGATTGCCGACACCGTGCCCGGAGTATTTCTTCGCCTTACCGCTCACGCTGTGGGAGCGGATGCCGCACCGGTGCCGCTGCTGGCAACCTTAAAGCATCCGTTGGCGGCCGGCGGGATGGACCCGGCAAAGTTCCGCGACCGGGTGAGGGAGATAGAAATCGCGATTATGCGAGGCCCGCGCCCGGCGCCGGGGTTCCGTGGGCTGCATGAACAGCTTGCCCATATTGAACCGGAAACTTCACTGACCCTTTGGGTGGAGGGCCTCGCGGAAATGGCAAGTCCGCTAACGAAGCTCATGAATCGCCGCAGCGTGTACGCGATAGAACTGTTGGAAGCCCATGTCGCCTTTGCGGAGATCTTGGCGTCGTCGCACGACCAGACCGGCACCGAGCGGCTATGGGCTGGCCCGACGGGGGAAGGCGTCGCCGCCCTTTTCAACGATCTTCGTGCCTCGATGGAAGTCCTGCCGCCGATACCGGGGGGTGACTGGCCGGCCCTGCTGGATGTGATGATGGCGGGTGTGGTGGTGCGTCCGCAATACGGGCAGCACCCCCGGCTCAATATCTGGGGTCTGCTCGAGGCCCGCATGCAACAGGCAGATGTGGTTATCCTCGGCGGTCTGAACGAAGGTGTGTGGCCACCCGAACCCGCCACCGATCCGTGGATGAGCCGTCCGATGCGCCAAGCGTTCGGTCTCGCTCCGCCAGAGCGGCGTATCGGGCTCACGGCGCACGATTTCGTTCAGGCTATATCGGCCCCAAATGCCGTGGTGACACGATCCACCCGGGTCGACGGCTCACCCACGGTCCCCGCCCGCTGGCTAACACGTATCGAGACGTTTCTGTCTGCTAATGAACGTGGCCTTACCGTTTTGCGGGACTGGGCCCGGGACGAAGAAAAATGGCTTTCATGGCAGAATGAAATCGACACCCGCAGGGAAGGGATACCCCTTCAAGCGCCCGCTCCTGTACCGCCCCTAGATTCGCGGCCCGACCGGCTGTCGGTCACGGAGGTCGAAACTCTCATACGCGACCCCTACGCAGTTTATGCCCGGCGTATCCTAGAACTGTCGCCGCTTAATCCGGTGGATTCTGATCCTAGTGCTGCCGACAGAGGGTCGATTATCCACAACGCGATCGACCGCTTCGTTCGCGATTCGAGTTACGCGGAGGGCGACGACGCGCTCGGCCGGTTGCTGGAAATTGGAGAGGAAGAGTTCGCACCATGGATGGATCGCCCAGGTATTCGCGCATTCTGGTGGCCACGATTCGAGCGCATCGCCGTATGGGTCGTGGCCCTCGAAACTGAACGCGCGCCCGAAACCACAAAGCGCTTCACCGAGGTCCACGGTATTCTGAATATCGACCGGGGCGGCCGGCCGTTCCAGCTGCGCGCCCGCGCAGATCGCATCGACGAATTGGCAGATGGCAGCTACGAAATCGTCGATTACAAGACCGGCGCCGTCCCCGCTAAGAAGGACGTGAACGCCGGCCTATCGCCTCAGCTGCCGCTGGAAGCGGCGATGATTGTTCACGGCGCGTTCGGTGATATTGCTCCTGGCAATGTGACCGCGCTGACTTACTGGAAGCTGTCCGGTGGTGATCCGGCCGGCGAGATCCGCGATGTGGGCGACGATCCCTCGACTCTTGCGGAGCAAGCCCTAGCGGGGCTGATTTCCTTGCTGGATTATTATGGCGACCCAGAAACGCCGTACGCCGCGCGTCCGGATCCAGATATAGCACCTCGGCATTCGGATTTCGAACATCTGGAACGGTTGCAGGAATGGTCGTCGGCTCGTGACTGATGAGGCGGTCCAAAAAATTGGTGGTAAACCCGGCGGATTCGTAAATACCAGAGCCCAAGCGATCGCTTCGACGCCCAACGCATCGGTCTGGGTGTCTGCCTCGGCCGGGTCGGGGAAGACCAAAGTGTTGGCCGATCGGGTCTTGCGTCTGCTTTTGAACGGCAGCCCCGCCGGCAAGATCCTGTGTTTGACTTTTACCCGCGCCGCTGCGGCGGAGATGCAAAACCGCATTCGCCGTCTGCTGGGAAACTGGGCTGTTATGCCGGAGTCTGAACTAGATGCCGCCATTCTTGATTTGTCCGGTGAAACGTCGACGCCTGCGACACACGCGATCGCTCGACGTCTATTTGCCGAAGTACTCGACACACCAGGTGGTCTGAAGATCCAGACTATCCATGCGTTTTGCGAGTCCCTGCTAGGACGGTTCCCGGTAGAAGCCGGGCTCGCGCCCTATTTCAAGGTGATGGACGAACGCACCGCGGAGGAGGCTTTGCTGGTGGCGCGCGACGAAATACTAAATACTGCGCGAAGCGGTGCCAACTATGCGCTGGCCAACGCTCTCGGCATCGTCACCGGCTGGGTGCACGAGGACGAATTCGCTGATCTGATGGCTACGATCGCATCCAGCCGCGGGCGACTGCATCGTCTGGTTCTCGCCAATAAAGGCATTGATGGCGCGATTCGGGCAACCCGAGCAGTACTAAATGTTGCAGCCGAGGAAACGGTTGATGCTCTGCTAACATCCGCGGCCACCGATGCCGCCATCGACCAATTGGGATTACGCTCGGCCGCGGGGGTTCTGGCGGCCGGGGGCAAACAGGACAAGGAAAAGGCTGGTTGTATGATGCCTTGGCTGGCCGACGAAACCGAACGGCGTGTCGCGGGTTTTGACGCCTATGCGGCGGTTTATCTCACCGCCGGCGGAATGATCCGGACGAAGCTCGCCGGCAGGGGTGCCGTCGAAGTCATGCCCGATATCGTCGACGTCATGCAGCGCGAGGCCAACCGAGTGTTCGCGGTTCAGAAAAAGCGTAAGGCGATCCAGACGGCGGAGGCGACGGAGGCAATCCTAGCGATTGCGACGGCGCTGATCGACCGTTACGAGAACCACAAGCATCGTAATGCGATGCTAGATTATGATGATCTGATCCTACGGGCGCGGGTACTGGTGGAGCGGGCGGCGCCATGGGTGCTGTTCAAGCTTGATGGCGGACTTGACCATGTGCTGATCGACGAAGCCCAAGACAGTAACGCCGATCAGTGGGCGGTGGTGCGCGCCATTGTCGACGAGTTCCACGCCGGTACCGGCGCGCGCGAGGTCGAACGCACCCTGTTTGTGGTTGGTGATGAGAAGCAGTCGATCTTTAGTTTCCAGGGTGCCGCGCCGGACCAGTTCGCGGCGATGAGCGACTATTTCGAACAACGCGTAACCAACGCAGGGCAGAACTGGCACCGGGTACCGCTTGATGTTTCGTTCCGGTCGACCTCTGCCGTTCTTCAGGCTGTCGACGCAGTGTTTGCGGACGATGCCGCGCGCGAGGGGGTGTCGGCGACCGCTATAGGACACACGGCGCACCGGCGCGGTCAGGCCGGGCTGGTGGAACTATGGCCGCCCGTGGTGCCGGAGGCACGTAAAGAACAGTCTGCTTGGGAAATAGCTGATCTCTCTGAGAGTTCTATGACACCTCCGTTCAGGTTGGCACACTCCATTGCATGGCGGATATCTCGCTGGATAGAGGAAGGCGAAATCCTGCCTAGTGCTGGTCGCCCACTGCGGCCCGGAGATATTATGGTACTGGTACGGCGACGTACCGACTTTGTGGATAATTTGATAGGTCAACTTAAAAGCCGGGGTGTCGATGTCGCAGGTCTGGACCGTATGGTGTTGACCGATCAACTGGCGGTGCAGGATCTGGCGGCGCTTGGCGCGTTCGCCTTAATGCCGCATGACGATCTCAACCTTGCTGCTGTCCTGAAAGGGCCATTGATAGGCTTCGATGAGGCGCAGCTTTTCGAGATCTGTCACCGCCGCGACGGTACAGTCTGGGCCTCATTGCGTCGCATGGCGCAAACCGATCCCGCCTGCGCGGCGGCATACCGTACTCTTGGCGACGTGCTCGCCCGGGCTGATCTTTCGCCGCCATATGAATTTTTCGCTCACATACTGGGTCCGATGACGGGCCGTGCGCATCTGTTGGCCCGGCTGCGCGGGGAAGCTAACGATCCCATTGACGAGTTTCTCGCGCTAGCACTCGCCTTCGAACAAACGCACACACCTTCGCTGCAGGGCTTCCTGCGTTGGCTGGAAGAAGGCGACGCCCAGATCAAGCGCGACCTCGATCAAGGGCTGCGCGACGAGGTGCGGATCATGACCGTTCACGGCGCTAAGGGTCTGCAGGCGCCGGTTGTGATCCTTGCCGATACCATGCAAGTACCGCAGCCGGACGGCGGGCTGATGTGGACTCATGAAGACGGCTGTCTTGACCAGGACACGGAGGTATTGCTCTGGCCGCCGCGATCACGGGTGCGGGAACGTACGGCGCAGCGCCTGGCGGCCGAACAACGCACCCGGCAGGACCAAGAATATCGGCGTCAGCTCTACGTCGCGATGACGCGCGCGGAAGACCGGTTGTATGTTGCCGGATACGGCGCCCGGCGCGCGGCCCCGGAAACCGCTTGGTGGAATGTCATTTCGCGGGGTCTGGAGCCAGTTGCACAGTCATTTGAATTCAATTCCCATCCCGGAGGGCCGGACGGTGACCTCGATATTGCATGGCACGGTGACGGGTTGCGGCTGGAAATGCCCCAGACCACCAGGCCTGATCGCAAAGTGGAGGAAGATACCGCTGCGGTTGAAATTCCGGGATTGCCCGGCTGGATCGACGCGCCTGCACCCGAGGAACCGTTGCCGTCTCGTCCGCTCGTGCCGTCGCGCCCCTCACTTCCGGAGCCTGCGACCCTCTCTCCGTTGGGCGACGACCGGGGGTTTTCCTTCCAGCGCGGGTTATTGGTGCATCGTCTGCTACAGACCCTGCCCGATCTAGCAGAAGCCGATCGGGTGGAGGCAGCGCGAGCGTTTCTCTCGTGTCCGATTCACAATTTAGAATCCGGCCAGATCGATACCTTGATCGCTGAAACCTTTACGGTGCTAAACGATAACGCCTACGCGTCGATTTTTGGGCCCGGATCTCGAGCTGAAGTTCCGGTTGCAGGTGTTATTGGGGGGATTACCATTTCCGGGCGAATAGACCGGTTGGTAGTTGATTCCATTGGGGTCAAAATCCTTGATTTTAAGACGAATCGTCTTCCCCCGACGCGAGCAGAGGATGTTCCAGTGTTATATCTGCAACAAATGTCTGCTTATCGCGCCTTATTACGGGAAATATATAAAAATCAAATAGTTGAGTGTATTCTGGTGTGGACCGATGGACCCAGATTGATGCTCCTGGATACAGAACTACTTGATAGCTATGAACCTTGACCAGTTCTCAGTGCGTCCTTAGATTCGAACAAACACTGAGCATTTGAGTTATGAAGGCTGGACCTCGCTTATGGTTCTGGGCCAGCTGCTGAGATAAAGGAAGTATCAAAATGACAAGTAAACCAGTTTCAGACGACTCATTCGAAACCGATGTTCTCGGCGCCGAAGGCCCTGTTCTGGTCGATTTCTGGGCAGAATGGTGCGGACCGTGTAAGCAAATTGGCCCGTCTCTGGAAGAAATTTCAGTGGAAATGGGTGATGCGATCACCGTTGCGAAGGTTAATATTGATGAAAATCCTATGACGCCGTCGAAATATGGCGTACGCGGTATCCCAACCCTTATCATTTTTAAGGATGGTGAGGTTGCTGCGACCAAGGTCGGGGCCTTGCCCAAGAGTAAATTGGTTGAATGGATACAATCATCGGTATGAATCTGGTGATGTAAAGTCAAAAACCCTTCTTATATGGCGGGTTTTGGCACTTGCACATTGCTGGGCAACCAATTATATAAACCGGCCTTTATGAAAGCGGTCCGGCTTGGAAGGGCATGCCGGGACCGTTTAAACGACGTCCGTACCGCTACACATACCTAACGTCGGTACAAACATAGGAGACGTAAATGCCCAAGCTGAAGTCAAAAAGCGGCGCGAAAAAGCGATTCCGCACAACGGCTACTGGAAAAGTCCGTTCCAACTTTGCCAAAAAACGTCACAATCTTCGCAAGCGCTCTCAGAAAATGAAGCGCAACTCGCGCGGTACACAGATCCTCTCCGATGCAGACGCGAAAATCGTCAAATCCTATCTGCCCTATGCGAAATAAAGGAAATCTGACATGGCGAGAGTAAAACGCGGCGTCACGACCCACGCCCGCCACAAGAAAGTCCTGAAAAAGGCGAAAGGTTATCGTGGGCGTAATTCCAAGGTGTTCAGAGTTGCGGTGGAAAAGGTTGAAAAAGCCGGCCAATACGCTTACCGCGATCGCCGGGTCAAGAAGCGCAACTTTCGCGCACTCTGGATCCAGCGTATTAACGCCGGAGCACGGCAGCATGGGCTCACTTATTCTCAGTTTATGCACGGTCTGAGTAAGGCTGGAATTGAGCTCGACCGAAAGGTGCTGGCTGATCTTGCTGCGCAGGAGCCGGAGGCTTTTAGTAGTGTCGTGAAACAGGCAAAGGCCGCTCTCGACGTCGCTGGTTAACACCGGTTTTTCTCCAACGTAGTGCTCGAGGCGGCCGTTGAAAGACGGACGAAGGACTTCCTATGGAAAATCTCGAACAGTTAAGGGACGAATTGCTATCGCAGGTGGAGGCGGTGGATCCAGAAGAACTTGAGGCGCTTAGAGTGTCGCTGCTTGGCAAGCGCGGTTCCATTACCGAGATGGTCAAGGGTATAGGCCGGCTTCCATTAGAAGACCGGCGCGACGTAGGTCAGCAGCTGAATGTTCTTAAGACGGTGATCGCTGATGCGATAGATTCGAAAAAGGAAGCACTTGACGCTCAGACGCTGGATGCCGGCCTTGCCGCCGACCGAATTGATCTTTCTCTATCGCAGCGCCCAGAGGGGGTAGGCCGGATTCATCCAATCAGCCAGACAATCGACGAGATGGTTGCGATATTTTGTGAAATGGGATTCACCGTAGCGGAAGGCCCCCATATTGAGAGTGATTTTAATAATTTCACGGCGCTAAATATCCCCCCGGAGCACCCTGCGCGTCAGGATCACGATACGTTCTATCTCCCGGCAAATGAAAAAGGTGAGCGGAAGGTGTTGCGGACGCATACCTCACCCGTGCAGATCCGCACTATGGTAAATGAAAAGCCACCGATCCGAATCGTAGTACCTGGCCGCACTTTCCGCGCTGATCACGATGCCACCCATTCGCCGATGTTCCACCAGATCGAAGGTCTAGTCATCGACCAGACTACCCATATGGGCCACCTAAAAGGCTGCCTGATTGAGTTTTGCCGCGCATTTTTTGACATTGATAATCTGCCGGTAAGGTTTCGTCCTTCGTATTTCCCATTCACCGAGCCATCGGCAGAGGTAGATATTGGCTGCTCGCACGAAGACGGAGGACTGACCATTGGGGCCGGTGCAGATTGGTTGGAAATTCTGGGCTGCGGCATGGTCAATCCTCACGTTCTAGAAAACTGCGGAATTGACTCCGAGAAATATCAGGGTTTCGCCTTTGGCCTCGGCATCGAACGTGCGGCAATGTTAAAGTATGGCATCCCCGACCTACGCACATTCTATGAATCAGATATCCGATGGTTGAAGCATTATGGCTTCGTCCCGCTCGATGTACCAAATGTTGCGGAAGGGCTGTTTCGATGAAATTCACGTTCGACTGGCTAAAAGAGCATTTGCATACCGAGCGACCGCTGAGCGACATCGTCGAAAAACTATCCATGATAGGGCTTGAGGTCGAGGGGGTGGAAGACCGCGCCCAGTCGTTAGCTTCCTTCCGCGTTGCCCTTGTAGTCTCCGCAAAAAAACATCCCGATGCCGACCGGCTGCAGGTTTGCATGGTCGATTGCGGAGACGGTGATCCGATACAGGTTGTCTGCGGCGCGCCCAATGCGCGAGCCGGCATGAAAGGCGTGTTCGCAGCGCCCGGCTCCTACATTCCCGGAATTAATGTCACGCTCAAGAAAAGTAAGATTCGTGGTGAGGAATCCAATGGCATGCTTCTGTCTGAGCGGGAAATGGGTCTTTCAGACGATCATGAAGGCATAGTGGAATTACCTGAAGATACTGAGATTGGCATTGCAGCGGTCGATGTGCTGGGGCTTAGCGATCCCGTCATTGAAATCGGGCTGACGCCCAACCGACAGGACTGCGCTGGTGTCCGGGGTATTGCTCGCGACCTCGCCGCAGCTGGTTTGGGCACTATGAAGCCTTTGGATGCGCCGCAAACCCAAGGCGACTTCGCCTCTCCGATCCAGTGGCAACGCGATTTTCCTAATGACGCCCAAGGTGCGTGCCCGTTGGTGGTAGGGCGCTACTTCCGGGGTGTAGAAAACGGACCCAGCCCGCAATGGTTGCAGGACCGCTTGTGCGCTATTGGTCTACGTCCCATTTCGGCACTAGTAGATATTACCAACTATGTCACGTTCGATTTGGCGAGGCCGCTACATGTATTTGACGCTGCCAACGTTAAGGGCGATATCACCATGCGTCTCGCCAAGGATGGTGAGAAGGTTCTGGCGTTGGACGGCGGGGAGTATGAGCTCGAGTCTGACATGACTGTCATCGCCGATGACAACGGCGTCGAGGCGATCGGCGGCATTATGGGAGGAGAAGCATCCGCCGTTACCGAAAATACGACCGATGTGTTTCTCGAGGTTGCGCTGTTTGATCCCGTACGCACCGCAACTTCGGGTCGAAAGCTTGGCATCATGTCGGACGCGCGCTATCGTTTCGAACGCGGTGTCGATCCGGAGAGCGCCTTCTGGGGCACCCATGTGGCGACTAAGATGATTCTCGATTTATGCGGCGGTGAGGCTTCAGAGCTGACATTTGCCGGCGAGATGCCGAACTGGCGGCGCGAATTACGGTTACGCATATCCCGCGTCGCGTCGCTGGGTGGGCTTGATGTCCCCGGCGACGAACAGGTCCGTATTCTGGCCGATCTTGGCTTTGATCCTGTGGACGAAGGTGACAACATTTGCACAGTAATACCTTCGTGGCGGCAGGATATAAATGGCGAAGCGGACTTGGCCGAAGAGATCTTGCGGATCAGGGGGTATGATGACATTCCTGCGGTGCCGCTATCGCGCGAGGCCGTCGTTGCCATGCCGGCGTGGTCAGCCAGTCAGCGGCGCGAATCTGCCGCTCGCAGGATATTAGCGTCGCGCGGCATGACCGAGGCGGTGACTTTCTCCTTTATGAAGCGGAAAACTGCGGAAATTTTCGGTTTTGATAACGAGGCGCTGGCAGTCGACAATCCAATCTCCGCTGATCTTGATACCATGCGCCCATCGATTCTGCCCAACCTCTTGGAGGCCGCACAGCGTAATGCCGATCGTGGTTATCCAGATGTAGCACTATTCGAGGTAGGGCCCATATATTCCAGCGATGAAGAAGACGGACAGGCGAACGTTGCAACCGCTATCCGTATCGGGAAGCAACATTCTCGGCATTGGTGCACACCCCAACGCGACGTCGATGCCTGGGATGCAAAGGCGGATGCCTATGCTGCACTAGAAGCAGTTGGGGCACCGATTGAAAACCTGCAGGTTACAATGGATCCGCCACAGTGGTTTCACCCGGGTAGGGCTGGCGTGTTTCGCTTAGGTCCAAATGCTCTAGCATCCTTCGGTGATATTCACCCAGCAACCCTTCGAGAGATGAATATCGACGGACCGGCGGTCGGTATGGTCGTTAACTTGCACTTGGTGCCGTTGGCACGGAAGAATAAGGCAAAATCCGGCAGCGGGGCTGCTCGCCCGCTATTACATTTATCCCCATTTCAGGCTGTGCACCGCGACTTTGCCTTCGTAGTCGATAATGTTGTGAGTGCTGGAGAGATTCTCCGCGCTGCTCGATCAGCCGACAAGAATCTGGTTGTTGACGCGTCGGTCTTCGATGTTTACGAGGGTGACAATGTCGGCGAAGATAAAAAATCGGTGGCGATTTCTGTTACTCTCCAGCCGACCGAAGCCACGCTCACTGACGAGAAGATTGAGGCGGTAGTGAAAAAAATAACGACCGAAGTTAAACAGCGGACGGGTGGGGTGTTGCGGGGTTAGTCTCCGTTGTCGTTACGCTATATTAAATCATCACAACATCTCTAATAGTCGGCTCTTTGTGTTGTTTAGACTTGCTCTCTGCTTGCCCCTGCGCTCAGGCAACCCTATGTTCCGCGCGCAATGACAAGTTTATCGCATATCCGAAATTTCGCGATCATCGCACATATCGATCATGGTAAGTCCACGCTGGCCGACCGACTTATCCAAGAATGCGGTGGGGTTGAGAAGCGCGAGCTCAAAGAACAGATGCTCGATACTATGGATATCGAGCGTGAGCGCGGTATTACTATAAAGGCGCAGACCGTACGTCTCATGTATAGAGCGTTAGACGGGGAGAACTATCAGCTCAACCTGATGGACACACCCGGCCATGTCGATTTCAGTTACGAGGTCTCACGTTCGTTGGCTGCTTGCGAAGGTTCTCTACTGATTGTCGATTCGTCCCAGGGCGTTGAGGCGCAGACACTGGCGAATTCTTACCTCGCCATCGATGCTGATCACGAAATAATTCCCGTGTTGAACAAGATAGATCTGCCGGCTGCCGAGCCAGACCGTGTGCGGCAGGAGATAGAAGACGTGGTCGGTCTCGCTGGTGAGGACGCTATTGCTGTTTCCGCTAAGACTGGCGAAGGAATTTCAGAGGTACTGGAAGCGCTGGTAGAACGTTTGCCGCCCCCTGCCGGCGAACGTAACTCACCGCTTACGGCCATGCTGGTGGATTCTTGGTACGATTCGTATCTTGGAGTAATTGTGTTGGTGCGCGTGCGCAATGGGGTACTAAAAAAAGGGATGAAGATCCGGATGATGGGTACCGGAGCGACGCACCAAGTTGACGTGTGTGGCGTGTTCACGCCCAAGCGTAAAGATGTCACCGAACTTGGCCCAGGAGAGGTAGGTTTCATAACCGCTTCTATCAAAACCGTGGCAGATGCGCAGGTCGGAGATACCCTTACGGAAGAGAAGAAACAAGCTAGTGAACCGCTGCCTGGCTTCAAGCCCAGTGTGCCAGTAGTGTTTTGTGGCTTGTTCCCTATTGATGCGGCGGATTACGAAGATCTGCGTGACAGCCTTGCAAAGCTGCGGCTCAATGACGGCAGCTTTTACTTCGAACCGGAAACCTCTGCAGCACTAGGATTCGGGTTCCGCTGCGGCTTTCTTGGGCTGCTTCATCTAGAGATCGTGCAGGAACGGCTCAGCCGTGAATTCGATCTCGACCTTATCACGACAGCACCATCTGTGATCTACCGTATACACATGGCGGATGGCACAATTCTGGAACTACACAACCCTGCTGACATGCCGGACGTAGTGAAGATCGATCGCATTGAGGAGCCGTGGATCCAGGCGACTATCTTGGTACCCGACGAGCATCTCGGCGCGATACTAAAACTGTGCGAGGACCGTCGTGGTATCCAACAAGAGCTGACCTATGCGGGTGGGCGTGCCATGCTTGTCTATAAACTTCCGTTAAATGAGGTGGTATTTGATTTCTACGACCGGTTGAAATCCGTTAGCCGGGGCTACG
The DNA here is from genome assembly GCA_002295635.1 of Alphaproteobacteria bacterium UBA830. Lineage (GTDB taxonomy): Bacteria > Pseudomonadota > Alphaproteobacteria > MPNO01 > UBA830 > UBA830. The sequence goes on from DBHK01000020.1 coordinate 70,669, forward strand.
CCAGTTTCGATTATCACGTTACCGGCTACGAAGAGGGCGATCTCGTGAAACTTGGCATTCTGGTTAATGCAGAGCCGGTTGATGCTTTGTCCATGATCGTACATCGCAGCCAGGCTGAATTCCGCGGCCGTGCTATTTGTTCTAGGCTAAAGGACCTAATCCCACGACAACTGTTCAAGATTCCTTTGCAGGCGGCGATCGGTGGCAAGATTATTGCCCGCGAGACAATCTCGGCAATGCGTAAGGACGTGACAGCCAAGTGCTATGGCGGTGACGTCAGCCGCAAGCGCAAGCTTTTGGAAAAGCAAAAAGAAGGCAAAAAGAGAATGCGCCAGTTTGGTGCAGTGGAAATCCCGCAATCAGCATTTATCGAAGCACTTCGAATAGGAGACGAGTAGACGAGTTAATCTGCCTCCGGCTTGCCCTATCGCCTCAACCTCCGGGGGCGATTGCGAAACAGCCATAACAGGCCCATCCCGGGAATGCCCAACACAAGACCGGCAGGGGAACTTAAGATGTTCTGGATGGCGCTCTCCCACAGCCATACGGAAACATAACGCTGTATAAAAGCTTGCGTAACGTTCAAAGATCCGGTCCCTAAAATCTGGTCGAGGCGGAACCACAATTCACCAAGTACTACTATGCTGCTCCCTTCGTCCGTTGGGGCGAAAAGAAATTGGTAGCCGGCTAAAATCAGAGCTAGAACTATAAATATCCAGCCGATTATGCGTCCTATTTTCATTTATTGCGGTCTTTTTTCCAAGTGTCTCTAATAATCGTAACACAGACAAAACGCAGTCAAAATTCGACGTATTATCACAGTGACGGTATACGCAGGACACTTCTATTTGGTCCCACTAATTCGGCGTTGCATCACGCTAGCTCCTTGGGCATTATCCGCCGCCGCGGACGGGTGGCCGAGTGGCTGAAGGCGCACGCTTGGAAAGCGTGTATGCGGTAACACCGTATCGTGGGTTCGAATCCCACCCCGTCCGCCATTTTACTGTCTAGGGCTGTCCAATAACATATATTAAGATATTGATTATATGGGATAATATGGGATAAACAGCTAATCCCGTCCATTGACGTCCAACCCGATCCAGCATAAAATGTGGTATGTTTTGTGGGATGGGAAATGGCTAAAGGTAAGCATCCTGTCAGCGCGCTCACTGCCATGCAGATTGCAAAGCTGTCTACCGCGGGGCGCTACGCGGACGGCAATGGCCTATATCTGGTTGTTGACACGTCTGGCGCAAAACGCTGGATACTCCGAACGGTAGTACGTGGCCGCAGGCGGGATATGGGGCTCGGCGGTATAAGAACAGTATCTCTCGCACAGGCCCGCGCGACGGCCCAGAGATATCGTGCAATAGCCCGCAGCGGCGGTGATCCTCTCGAAGAGCGCCGTCGTGAGAGCAAGGAAATACCCACCTTTGAAAAGGCCGCAATCACCGTCCATGCAGGCCTGTTACCAAGCTGGAAAAACCCCAAGCATGCGGCACAGTGGATCAATACCCTTGAGCGGTACGCTTTTCCGTTAATCGGAGCCAGGCCAGTCAGTCAAATCACCTCAGCGGACGTGTTGCGCATTCTATCCCCGATCTGGACGGAGAAACCGGAGACCGCAAAGCGCCTTGCCCAGAGGATTTCGGCGGTAATCAAATGGGCGCGCGCCAGCGAATTCTATACAGGCGACGATCCAGTCGAGGCGGCACTGGCAGGCCTGCCGCGCCAGAAACACGATGTGCGGCACCACGAATCGCTCCACTTCGATCACGTCCCCGAACTTATCCGTAAGCTGAGTGCATGCTCGGCCAAGCCGGAATCGAAACTAGCTTTGAAATTCTTGGTTCTCACCGCCGCAAGGACCATCGAGGTTCTCGGGGCGAAGTGGGACGAGGTCGATTTTGAAAAGCGGTTGTGGACCGTCCCGGGAAGCAGGATGAAGACAAAAGAGACGCATCGCGTACCTCTTACCAGCCATGCATTAGACCTATTGGAGCGAGCAAGAGCGCTGTCACCCAATTCCGAGTTCATCTTCCCCAATCAAATCACCGGGAACCCTCTCTCCTACAACACGCTTCTTTTTGTACTGCAGCGGCGCCTCGGGCTCACGGCAACGGTCCACGGGTTCCGTTCCAGTTTTAAGGATTGGGCCTCTGAGACAACCAACTTTCCCAACGAAGTGTCCGAGATGGCTTTATCTCACAAGATTACCAGCTCGGTAGAGGCTGCTTACCGGCGCGGTGATCTTTTGGAGAAGCGGCGAGAACTGATGGCCGCCTGGGCTGACTATGTATGCGGTGCTAAAGGCCAAGTGGTCTCGGTAGAATTTAGGTCCGGCGGTTAATGGCAGGCAATGGGTAAACCTTACAGAAGGCTTAAGTACGATCCACCCGAGAACTACGCGCACGACGATATGATTGAACATGGCGAAGCCGTATCCATGATCACGGATCTCCTAGCCCAGGACGGTGAGCGTTGGGATCGGAGGCGGCAGGTGGACAATCATGTTCGGTACGCCGTCAAACGAGGATTCCTTGCGACTACTCCCGCGGGACATTTTGAATTTTGTAAGGTAGCGGCATGGGCGAACAGGAGATACGGGGCGGAAAACCCTGACATCAGCCGCATGCAACACGGTGAGACCGTAGAGGTTGGCGGAGTGGCAGCGGCGGGAGAAGTCGGTGGAGCGATAGGCTTGGGTTCCCCCGAAGACTACAAACAGGAACTTGAAGCGTCCCGGCAGGAGAACGAGTGGCTGCGGGTGGCGCTGGCCCAATCAGAAGCGCGAAGAGAACGGGAAAGACCTGACGCTGAAATAGGCAAAAAAGTGCGCGAAGGTGGAAGAAAAGGGGGTAACTCCCCCAAGGAAATGAGGCTAAGACGCTGAAAAACGGGCACAAAACCGGCGATACGCCTTAATTTTTTTAAACCTCTCGCTCCGACTTTCAGGCAGCAATCATGGAGGGCCATGTCCAACTAAACCCAAGGAACTTGGCATGAGCCCAACCCAAAACACGTCACGCTTTCTGCGTCTTCAGCAAATCATCGGTAACAGCAACGCATCCCCCCCTCTGGACCCGATCATTCCGATCTCGGCCTCATCTTGGTGG
>DBHK01000008.1:0-113461 GCA_002295635.1 Alphaproteobacteria bacterium UBA830
AGTGGCGCGCCCGGGAGGATTCGAACCCCCAACCTCCTGATCCGTAGTCAGGCACTCTATCCAGTTGAGCTACGGGCGCGCGAGGCTGCAAGGGTATAGCCAAAGCAGATACATGGCGCAATCTGTTCTTTGGTGGTTTTCCGCTCTTTTGTATTCATCCGCATTCCGATTGCGAATCACTCGCGTGATGCCCGTAACCGGTCCTAAATAGGCGTTGATGCAGACGACAGCCCGAAAACAGGTGAACCCCAACTGATTCAGGTTAAATTGAATAAAAATTATACTCGGTGGCGCCTCTATTGATCTCCTACAATCGGCTTGTCGACTGAGAATCGTTAAAGTAGTATGTCGTCCGGTTCGGTTGGATTTGCAGATCCCTATGTTTTTTTACAGGTGTTTGCCATTTATTGATAACGGGGCCATAGAACAATGAATAACTGGGGGTAAGGCCTTCATCATGGCCCTTTTGAGAACCCGAACGAATATGAAAAAAAATTGCGTGATCATTCTGGCGATTGGCTCCATGCTGAGTGGTTGTTCCCTTGCGTCTGACGTATTGTGGCCCTCACTAACAGGGAAAGAGCCATCCCGTCATCAAAATGTGCAGAGCAATATACCGCCATCGCTCGCCGAGGCGAATCCGCAACCGACATTGTCACCGCCACCGCCACCCACTTTGGGCAGGACAAATTTCGTCCCGCCGAAAGTGTCTCGGGGGGCGACCACAGGGACCTATGTTGGCCAGAGAGTCACGGAAATTAGAGGTGAATTACGGCGGTTACAATCCCAAATTAACCAACAGAATACACAGCTTCAGGGGATTCGTGTTCTTACCGTTCAGCATGCGCGGAGCTACCACACAACTGTCGGCGCAATTAATTCGCGGCTTCAGGTGGGCACTACGCCCGGCAACCCCGCACTCGTGACGCAATGGAATGTAGCACAAGCAAGCCTCGCTCAGGTAGAGAGCGATATTGCACAGATGAACACACTCGCCAACGGTGTTGCCAGCACATCGACACTGTCGGCCTACCTTCTGGAAACAACCCGCGCAGCATATGGTCTGTCGGGCGCGATCGACGAAGATCACCGTCAGCTTGCCATTCTCGAGGATGAGGTGAACCGAACAGTTGTTCTGATTGATCGACTACTAAATGAGTTAAGTGAAGATATATCGCGCCAGAGTAATTATCTTAGTACTGAGCGGGCCAATCTAACGACGATGGCCCTAGCAATTAAAAATGGCGAGATGCTCGGATCGAGCCTTGGTAATCGCGCGTTTTCCTCTTCCGCACCGGTTACAAGTAACGGTCTTGCGGCCCTTGCTCCCGCAAGCTCTCGGCAGCCTCTGGTGGTAATCCGTTTTGACCGAAAAAACGTTCAATATGAGCAGCCATTATATAATGCTGTAAGTCGCGCGCTGCAGCGGCGGCCGAACGCTATGTTCGATTTAGTTGCTATAGCTCCGAACCAAGGTAACGCTGCGCGGGTAGCCCTTTCCGCTAGTTCTTCAAAGAAAAACGCCGAGACGGTTCTGAGGTCTCTTTCAGATATGGGGCTGCCCCTAGACCGAGTTCGCCTGTCGGCCCTTACCAGTAACACCGCAGCGACCAACGAGGTACATATTTACGTGCGTTAGAGGTCTGATGGCTTGTAATAAAAGAACTATGAATAGCAGGTTTTTTTCCTGACCCTATAGTGGGTTACTTAATGGAGTTTTTTCCGCCCCGCGCCTGCCCCTCGAGGCCGCGCTGTATTTTTTCAAGGTTTGGTCCCTCGGGCGAAATTTCAAACACAGTCTCAATTGAGGTATAGTCGAAATACCCCATTCGGGCGAGGGGACGACACTTCAGGATATCTATCTTCCCTTCTTTGGTAATAAAATCGTCACTGATGTGAACGCCTACCACTTCCCCGACCACTAAATTGACAATATTCTCGACCGAGTTTCCGGGCAAAGTAAGCGTAGCATGGTACCGGCATTCGAGATGCACCGGTGACGCCTCAACCCGCGGGGGAGCGACCATCTTAGAGGAAACCATTGCCAGTCCTGCTAACGCTGCCTCATCCACATCAGGCGGCACCATCTGTGCGGTAGTGTTGATTTTATTGCGTAATTCCCACGTAGCCATATTGCAAACAAATTCTCCGGTGATTAGCGCGTTTCTTGCGCTATCTTTCGGCCCACCGTTATCGAATTTGGATCCCGATGAAAACATGACATATGGTGGATCGTATCCTAGGTTATTGAATTGACTATATGGAGCAAGGTTAACCACGCCATCAGAATCAAGGGTGGTTATCCAGCCGATGGGCCGCGGCACTACGATGGATTTAAAGGGATTATATGGCAGCCCATGATCGTTTTTTGCGGTCTCATAAAACATTCGTATCTCCAATTCGTGTCCTAGAATTAATCAAGTCCCAAGAACACCAAAATAACTGCTAATCGATTTTGTCGACTGCAAGATTATCGATCAATCGTGTTTCACGGAGCCGAGCAGCCACGAACAAACGAAGCCCGGAACGGAAGTTCCCCACCCGCTGTAGCGTCTGACTATCTCGAATCTCGAAATATTCGACTCGATCGAATCCAGCTCGGAGCAATTCATCCCTTCCCCAAACGCATTGCGCCTCCAGGTCGACGCCAGCAGAAAGACGGCCGGCTACTGTTCTCATTGCAGCCGGTAACGCAGGTGCAATACGCCTTTCTGCCACACTGAGTCGGGCATTTCGTGACGAAAGTGCGAGACCATCCCGCTCCCTAACAATAGGGATCCCCACGACCCGGATCGATAAATCGAGATCTCGTACCATCTGTTCCACAACTTTAAGCTGTTGATAATCTTTCTCGCCAAAATAAGCAGCATCCGGACAACAGTGATAAAAAAGCTTGGAAACTACAGTAGTTACACCTTCAAAGTGCCCCGGCCGGATCGTCCCGCATAATCCCTCAGTCAGACCGGCCACGGTTACGGTTATTCCGAATCCCTCCGGATACATTTCCTCAACCCCGGGCGCATAGACGATATCAACACCATTCTGTTGAAATAGACCGAAATCTTGTACTTCGTCTCGTGGATAGGTATCGAAATCCTCGTTTTCCCCAAACTGTGTGGGATTGACGAATAGACTCGCGATTACTATTCCGCAATCTCGCCGCGCCTGTCGCACCAGCGCAAAATGCCCTTCGTGCAATGCACCCATCGTGGGTACTAACCCCACGGACAGGCCTTTTCCTCTTGCACGTTCAACCTCTTTCCTCAGTTCAGCGGCTGTCCTCACAATATTCTGCATCGGCATTAAGCCGTTTTTCCTATCAAAGCCTCTCACGTGGGATGCCGATCAGGTTTTAAGGTGTCTCACCTCGGCGCCGTCGGCCCGTAGTGCGCCAAAGCAATGTTTAGCGTCGGGGAAACGACGGGCACGAACGTCTCCGGCATAGGTCGCTGCGGCTACCGAGACTGCTTTCCCAAGCTCCGCATATCGTTTGACGAATTTCGGAGTAAAGTCGCTGAATAGACCGAGCAGGTCTTCCGTAACGAGGACTTGTCCGTCACACTCAGCGGATGCACCGATACCGATTGTAGGCACTGGAACCACATTCGTAATCTCGCGTGCAACTGGCTCCATGACACCTTCTACCACGATTGAAAACGCCCCAGCATCTGACACTGCACGCGCATCGTCGATTACCTGACGGGCCACCGACGTTTCCTTACCCTGAACCCGAAATCCACCATAGGTATTTACAGATTGGGGCATTAGCCCTACATGGCCCATCACTGGAATGCCTCTTTGGGCTAGGAACTCAATCGAGGATGCTAATGCGAGACCGGCTTCTAGCTTTACCCCGTCAGCGCCAGTTTTCTGCATTAGCTCAGCCGCATTACGATAGGCTTGCTCCGGCGACTCCTGATAGGTCGCAAATGGCATATCAACGATCACGCAGGCGTGCTTCGATCCGCGCACTACGGCTGCGCCATGGTTGATCATCATCTCGAGCGACACGGCAAGAGTTGTCTCTAGTCCATATACGACCATCCCAAGAGAGTCTCCAACGAGAAGACAATCGACATGTTCGTCGAGCAACTGTGCCATCGGCGCAGTGTAGGCGGTCAAAACCGCGATTGGTTCGTTACCCTTGCGCGCCGACAGTTCCGGCGCTGTAATCCGTTTTATCCGGCTTGGGGTACTCATCGTCGCCCTCCGTAGGCTGATTCGGCGAGAGGATGGGCTTTTCTACCTTCTTTTTCGCACCTGCAAAAGGAATTCCACAAATTTCCTACAACTCATTCACTTTATTGAGTAAATTTCTTCAGAAAAGAGACTTTTCCATGCTTCTGATAGGATTGGATGCCGGGTTTCTTGCCTGCAAAACGACACTGATCTTGCTCGGCAATGCTTGACCTCCGCCGTTAACCTGATGGCTTTCGAAGCCTCGCGTTACATTTTGCGTACCGGGAAAGCCCTATTGATGCTGCAATTACTTCCCTAATGGTCCTGAACCTTGTTTAACCTCGGAGCTCTGATATTGGGTGGGGTGTTTAACGTACCTTCGAGAGAACGACAGAAAAATCGAAGGAAAGTATGGGAGCGCCGACCAGCCGCGAGAACGGATCGCTCTTGAAGATTGACGAGATAGTTTATGATATAAAAAAGTTGATGAAGGTTTCATGAGCAAAGCTGCCAAAGGCGCTTGGTGGATGATCGCTGCCGCAGCCGCGTTGACGGCGATGGCGGTTTGTATACGCTATCTGCCAACCTATTCTGTACTATTGATGATCTTCCTGCGAAACGTCATCAACCTATTACTAATGGCGCCATCTCTTTTTCGTCAGGGCAGAAAAGTCTTAAAGACCGAACGCCTCGGTACCCATGCCCTACGTAACGTGTTTCTTTATAGCGGTAACGTTGCGTGGTTCTTCGGAGTGACGCAGATTGGACTAGCGGATGTCGCATCACTTCAGTTTACGTCACCACTTTTTACCGCAATCATCGCGGCAGCCTTCCTTGGCGAACGAGTCGGTGGTCACCGGATGCTTGCCATACTTGTCGGTTTTGCAGGCGCGCTGATCATTATTCGCCCCGGTATCATCCCAGTAAACGTCGGTACATTGTCTATCCTACTAGCAGCATTTCTGTATTCCTGCGCTCACGTCGTTACCAAGCGTCTGTCGGATACAGAGTCTGGCAACACGGTCGTTTTTTATATGAGTGTTACAATACTTATTTACTCGGCCATCCCCGCATTCTTCGTCTGGCAGACCCCAGACTGGACGGACATGCCAGCAATGATCGGACTTGGCATCACCGGGTACGCGACTCATTACTGTATCACTCGATCGCTCGCGGTTGGAGACGCAAGCTTTGTCATCGTATTCGATTTTATGCGTCTTCCATTTTCTATAATTTTGGGTTGGCTTCTCTTCACGGAGGTTATGGATATCTGGACCGGCGCCGGTGCGCTGATTATTTTTGCCGCCGGGTATTACAGTACCGTGAGTGAGGCTAAACTCTCAGGTTAGTTTCTGATTCTCTCCCCCGGCACCTCCGTTAGCTACGGAAAAATGTCATCCGCTAAATCAACCTAGGCGATACCCTTGTAATTTCGAAGCTTGTAGACTACCGCCATGAACGGTATCGAAACGCTCCAAAAGGCAACGATGGAAAATCGCCCGACGATCTCGACTCTCCCCGGACGTCACAAGCGCGTCTATGCGGGTCACCCTTGGATATACTCTAACGAGATCGATATGACCGAGGACCTTAAAGCCCTACCACAAGGCACGATCGTCACCGTTAAGGATGCGTATGAACGGCCGCTCGGGACAGCAATGTTTAACCCACGCCCACTGATCAGCGCCCGAATTCTAGATCGTGACCCGGGCGCGGTGATCAACACAGACTGGCTATCGGAAAAGTTTTCCGCCGCGATGGAGTTGCGCGACCGGATGTACAACGAACCCTTCTATCGGCTGGTCCACGCAGAAGCTGACGGCTTACCCGGCCTGACGGTCGACCGGTACTCTGGGATATACGTGGTACAGTTGAATACGGCAGGGATGAATCAACTCGCCGAAGAAATCGTCTCGGCCCTAGAGGAAGTGTCGACACCGACATCGATCGTCCTGCAACGCGTTGGTGCAGCGCGACGGATGGAGGGGCTCGAAGATGCGCCAGCGGACGTCATCGGAGACCTCCCATCACAGGCCCGGGTGCTAGAAAACGGGGTCGAGTTTCTGGCCGATCTATCGGCGGGTCAGAAAACCGGCTGGTTTTATGATCACCGCGAGAATCGAGCTCGGGTTGCTTCTCTGGCGTCAGGCCGCAGAGTGTTGGACGTCTATAGTTATCTTGGCGGGTTTGGCCTAACGGCCGCTTCTTCAGGTGCGGCAGATGTGCTATGCATAGATCGATCACAATCGGCTTTGACGATTGCTGCTCAGTCAGCAGAGGCGGCCGGATACGGCGATATCTGCCGCTTCGAGAAGCGGGAGGCCTTTGGCGCTCTTGAACGGCTAGGTAAAAACAAAGAAAGATTCGACATCGTAGTTGCCGATCCACCTGCGTTTGTAAAATCAAAGAAAGACCTAAAACCCGGGGCGCGTGGATACCGCAAGCTGGCGCGGCTTTCGACATTTCTTGTAGAACCGGGCGGCATCCTTTGCGTGGCATCCTGTTCGCACCACATGGACTTAGTATCATTTTCCGATAATGTGAATCGTGGGATCCGGGATGCTGGACGCTCAGGGCGTATAATACATACCGGCGGCGCGGGCCCGGATCACCCCGCACACCCAAGTCTGCCGGAAAGTGCATATCTGAAATGCCTTTTCATACAAGTCGATTAGAAGGAACAGACCAATGCTAAAAATTCTGGGTCGGGCAACGTCGTCCAATGTGCAGAAAGTAATATGGATATGCGAGGAATTGAACGTGCCATACGAACGTACCGACATAGGCGGTCCATTCGGCGGCAACGACGATTCGGAGTATTTGGCGTTAAACCCCAACGGCCGTGTTCCGACGATCGAAGACGACGGTTTTGTGCTCTGGGAATCGAACGCGATTGTTCGGTATCTCGCCTGCAAATTTAGTGCTGGCACTCGACTTTTGCCCGACGACGATCAGGCGCGGGCCAGCGCCGACCGCTGGATGGATTGGGCTCTGTCTACACTCGCGTCCACGCATGTCCCCGTCTATCAGGGCCTGATACGAACACTGGAAGTCGACCGCGATACACAGAAAATTGCCGCCGCACGGGATGGCTGGGCGAAGGCGAACTCCGTGCTCGAAACCTGGTTAACGGATCACGAATACCTATCAGGGGATGCGTTTGGTATCGGCGATATTCCAGCCTCTCCTCTCACTTTTCGCTGGTTCAACCTAGATATAAAGCGGGAAGATTTCCCAAATCTAAAACGCTGGCATGATGCCATCTGCGCCCGCCCGGCGTTTAAAAAACATGTCATCGAAATCGGAATGCATTAATTCGCTTTTTTATACCCCGGCCGACTACCCTTGCCGGCTACCCTTAGGTGGCCCAACCTTCAGATATGTAGAAATGGCGTTAATCCGGTGCCGGAATGAAAGGAATACAAAATGTTGCAATTGAAAGGCCGGACGAACTCGTCCAATGTCATGAAGGTGCTTTGGGTACTTGATGAAATTGGTCTGGATTACGAACGTGAAGACGTCGGTGGACAGTTCGGTAAGAACCACGAAACACCATATCTAAACCTTAACCCCAATGGCCGGATCCCAACCGTCATAGACGACGATTTAATACTCTGGGAGTCGAATTCCATCGTGCGCTACCTCAGCTCGAAACATAGTCTTGGAACTTTATGTCCCGCGGATCCGGCTGATAGAGCCCGCTGCGAAATGTGGATGGACTGGCAGCTAACCGAACTGGTCCAAGGTATGGTTCCCGTGTTCCATGGCCTTATCAGAAAACCCCCGGAAGAACGAAACATGGGTATCATCAATACTGCGCGCAAAGACTGGGCCGCTAAATGGAGTATCCTTGACGATCATCTCTCGCGTAACACCTTTGTCGGTGGTGATTTCTTCTCGATGGCCGATATTCCGATTGGACCCATCGCCTATCGGTGGTACGAACTACCAATCAAGCGTGAAGGGTTCACCAATTTGAAGCGCTGGTACGACGCCCTGTGCGAACGTCCCTCATTCCAGAAACACATTATGATAGGTCTAAGTTAGGAAGGGCGAATACCCCCAAAAAGTACGTGAAAACCACTCAGAACCAGACGCTTCGGGGCATCGGCTGCATGCTGATGGCGGTCGCTGTGTGGTCGACGATGATGATTTTGGTTCGGGCGCTCTCCGAGGATTACACATCCTTCCAGATTCTATTTATCCGGACAGTAGTTGCCCTTTTTCTGCTGGCCCCACTACTTCACAAATCCGGTTTCCGCATACTCAGGACCCAGCGGTTCCCGACGCATCTGATCCGGGCCATATTCGCGTATTTCGGCATGTTGGGTTTGTTCATCGGAATTGGCGAAATACCGCTATCTGAGGTCGTATCATTGAGCTTTACACAACCGATTTTTATCGTCGTTCTTGCAGTAATTCTGTTGGGCGAAAAATTCGCCGGGATGCGCATAGCGGCGACTCTGGGTGGTTTTCTCGGCGTCCTTATCGTATTACGCCCGGGTTTCAATGAGATCGGGTTCGGCAACGCCGTTGTTTTAGGCGGGGCGATTTCCTATGCCTGCTCAAATCTGTGCATAAAAAAACTAACGTCAACCGAGAACGTTGGAACTACCACGCTATGGGTCAACATTCTGATGTGCCCGCTGGCCGGTGTGCCGGCGGCGGTTTACTGGGTTCAGCCGACGACCATCGACATAGTGCTGCTAATAGGTGTGGGCATTACCGGAACAGCAGGAATCTGGTTTATTACTCGTGCCTATGGCGCAACCGAAATGAGTGCCGTCGTACCGTTTGACTTCCTCCGCCTGCCAATTGTCGGTGCTGCGGGCTGGTTGATGTTCGGTGAACCCACAGATAAATGGACTATTGCTGGCGCAGTGGTAATCTTTATTAGCGCTTACCTATTGGCCCGATCAGAGGCTGATCGCTGATTAAAAATTCAGCGAATCAAACAATATTCGGAAAATCATTTCAACCGACGACGCTATCCGGCAGTCGGTTTAGACTCGCTTGCTAGCGTGCGGATCATGGCTTCAGATAATCCCGCGTTCGCGTAGATCAGAGATTTCTTCGGCCGACTTACCAGCCAATCTTCCCCAGACATAGTCGTTGTGTTCACCTAGCCTCGGACCGGGGTGGCGGACACTGCCCCGGGTCTCGGAAAGCCGCGGGGTAACATTCTGCATAGCAATAGTGCCAAATTCTGGATGTTCCACCCGAACGATGCTGTCGCGAGCCTTAAATTGGGGATCTTCGAGCATTTCTGGCGGGCGATAAATCTTTCCATTAGGAATGCCATAATCGTTTAGCCGGTCCTCCAGATCTGCCACAGGGAAATTTTTTGTCCACTCAGAAATTAGTTTATCCAGTTCGATCTGGTTGATACCGCGTGCGCCGTGTGTGGCGTAGCGTTCATCGGTGGCAAGTTCAGGCCTGTCCATAGCCTCAGCCATACGTGTCCATACCGAGTCTTGATTGGCGCCAATCACCAGCCAGATCCCGTCTCTGGTCGGATAAATATTGGATGGCGCTATCTTCGGCAGAAAAGATCCCGTCCTTTCGCGGATATAATCGCCGACATCGTATTCAGTGACGATATTCTCCATCATGTTTAGAACGGACTCGTAGATTGAAGCGTCGATCACCTGCCCTTTGCCCGTCAGGTGAACTTGGTGTAGAGCCATCATCGCACCGAGACAGGCATGCATTGCCGCCAGAGAATCACCGATCGAGATCCCTGCCCGGCTGGGTGGTAAAGACGGATCGCCAGTCGTATAACGCAGGCCGCCCATGGCTTCGCCTATTGCGCCGTAGCCTGCCCGTTTCGCGTAAGGTCCGGTCTGCCCAAAACCAGATACCCGGATCATGATCAGCCTCGGATTAATAATAGACAACTCCTCGTAACTAAGCCCCCAGCGCTCCATCGTTCCAGGTCGAAAATTCTCCAGTAAGATATCCGCGTTTTCCACTAGTTTCTTAACTAGGGACTGACCCTTTGCGTCCCGGGCATTTAACGTGGCGGAAAGCTTGTTGCGCGACAGAACAGGCCAGAACAGCGCCTTACCATGCGGTTTTTCCTTACCCCATTGGCGCATCGGATCGCCGATTTCTGGCTGTTCTAGCTTTATCACCTCAGCCCCGTGGTCGGCTAAAAGCTGGCCACAGAACGGCCCGGCAATCATCGTGCCCATTTCTATAACCCTAATATTTGTGAGAGCCCCCGACCGCGGAGCGGAATCCGTCCCCATTCTATATATTCTCCATAATTTCGTATTTTTACATCGTCGCTGAGGGGTATGGACGGGTCAAGGTGGACAGGGGATAACGTTCGTATGACTGTTTCTTTATCGGAAGAAAAAACTCAGTGGTCGATAATGTGGATCGCCTTTGGTGGTGGCATTATCGCGGCGACCCATCTTGGCAAACTTCCTCCTGCCCTGCCCGAGATCATGATTGATTTGGATGCCAGCCTGATTATGGGTGGCTGGATTGCGTCGATGATCTCGTTCACAGGGTTCGCGCTCGGTCTGATCGCAGGTACGATCGCAGACCGTTTCGGCCAACGCTGGGTGCTTATATCAGGGTTGCTAGTCATCTCAGGGGGCAGCCTGATCGGCGCCTTTGCCCAATCCAGCGAGGTGATGCTGGTGTCGCGATTTATCGAAGGCATAGGATATAGCGCAGCGACGGTAGCAGGGGCCGGAATGATCACCCACGTCACAGCAAAAGGTGATAGGAAATGGTCACTGGGGATCTGGTCATCTTACGTGCCTGTTGGCTTCGCGGGGATGTTGATCGGGGGGGGGTTGGTTCTGAGTATTTTCGACTGGCATACACTTTGGCTACTTAGCTCCATTATTACCTTTGCATGGGCCGGGGTCGTCTTTTTTGCCACTAACAACTGGCGGAGACGTGGTGGCGGTATCGGTGGCGAGAAACTTATGCATAACGTCGTAGCCTGTCTAAAACAGCCTGGCGCACTGCTGGTTGCAACCTGTTTTGCCTTGTACGCCGCTCAGCATATCTCAATCATAGCGTGGCTGCCTACATACATGCGTGAGGAGTATGCCGCATCCCCTGTGGCTGCTGCGATGGTTCCGGCCGTCGTGATGCTTTTCAATGCCGTTGGGAACTGGATATCGGCCGCGGTAATGAGCCGTGGTGCCCAGAGTTGGCTGCTTCTTTCGGTGGGCGCGCTCGGCATGGGGCTGACCCAGCTTGGTGTTTTTTCCGTTGTCCTGAGTGACGAAGTGCGGCTTATCTGTGGTCTTCTCTTTGGTATTTTCGGCGGCATGATTCCTGCAGCCGCAATGGGGTCGGTCGCGGTCTACACACCGGCGCCAGCGCAAATTGGTACCATGAGCGGGCTGATGGTGATGGGAACAAATGCTGGCATGCTGTTTGGCCCCCCCGCCTTAGCCACAGTGCGTGCAAATACCGGTAACTGGAACGATGTTATGTGGCTTGTGGTTTCGATCGCGGCTGTCGCCGCCATTCTTGCACTAATATCGCGACCGCTGGAACGACGAGCCAGTGAATGACAGAACACTTAAAAACTCTCTATAAGGAACAATAGGTAAGGGATAGATACAATGACTAACCAACGCGAAATCGAAATCATCGATGTCGGCCCGCGCGACGGTCTGCAGAACGAATCCAAGATACTGAGTATCGATACTAAGGTGGCATTCATTCGTAAACTCGTAGACGCGGGAATCAAAAGGATGGAAGCCGTCAGCTTTGTGAATCCAAAGCGCGTTCCACAAATGGCGGAGGCGGAAGAAGTCCTCGGCGCGCTGCCCGAAGACGATGGCGTAACTTATATCGGCTTAGTTCTAAACCGCCGTGGTCTCGATCGCGCACTGGCGGCTGGCTGCAAAGAGGTAAACTATGCGCTGGTAGCATCGGACACCTTCAGCCAGAAAAATCAAGGAACCACGATCGAACAGGCCGTCGCCGTTTATGAAGATATTGCCGCAGAATCTAAAATTGCCGGCGTGCGCTGCTCACTGACTATCTCAACGGCGTTCGGTTGCCCTTTTCAGGGTGAAGTACCGCCCGAACGCGTCATCGACCTTGTCGAACGTGTGGCTGGTGACGAGACATACGAAATCGCCTTGGCTGACACTATTGGCTGCGCCGTGCCCAGCCAAGTCACCGAACTTTTCAGCGCGGTTATGGATATCAGCCCTGGAGCACGTTTCCGAGCACATTTCCACAACACACGTAATACGGGCCTCGCAAACTGCTATGCCGCAGTCGAGGCCGGCGTCCAGTCTATTGATAGCTCGGCAGGCGGGATAGGGGGGTGTCCCTTTGCACCGCGGGCCACCGGCAATGTACCTTCGGAAGATTTAGTATACATGTTAGACCGCATGGGGGTCGAAACTGGAATTGATATCAATAAACTTATTGCGGTGGGCGACTGGATTGGGGAACAACTCGGGCATGTAATTCCCGCAATGATCGGGAAGGCGGGCCTGTTTCCGCCAGAGGCTTCACGGCCTTAAAACTTCCAAGCAACTCAATCGGAAATCATAAGTAGTTTCCATCCTGACCGGATGGGTTGGAAAAGGGCGGCCAGGATTCGGTCTCACGAATTTCCCGCCAATGATCGAGCGCCCATTTAACAGACGGAAACGCGAGATCCTTCCACGGGATATCGCACCAGTCGAACAGGTCGATTTCTTCAGTCTCATCGCCCGCGGCAAATATACCATCTCGCAGCGTTGCCCGATATATTAACTGAACCTGGCTAATCCGTGGAATCGTGTAGACTGCGATCAGGCCATCGATTTCAATATCGGCGCATGCTTCTTCCTTAACCTCCCGCTTGGCCCCAACCTCAGTAGTTTCGTTCAACTCCATATAGCCTGCTGGGATCGTCCAAAATCCGCGCCGCGGCTCAATAGCCCGCCGGCACAGCAGAATTCTCTCTTCCCATGTGCAGACAGCTCCTACAACGATTTTCGGATTCTCGTAATTAATGAAACCGCAATCTGGACAAGTCAGGCGTTCTCGATTGTCCCCTTCGGGGATCGATAGGACGGAAGGACCGGCTAGTTCGGAAATATCAACCATAACACGAAGATGGATCGGCTGGCAGTTACAGGCAAGCGGAAACTGGGGCGCTTTGCTAGTCGTGAATAAGTGGCTTAACAATACCGATTATCGATCCGCCCGCTAGGTTCAAGCTACGCGTCAACACAGCCGCTTACCGGTAAACGTTACTGGGTGAATCTATCACGTGAGGATGACGCGGGACCCTAGGGTCGGTATTCTGTCTATATTGATGGAGCGTGTGGCGATGTTCGGTGAAAAAGTAAAGCGTTCGGAAGACCCCGCGCTGCTGCGCGGCAAAGGCAGGTATCTGGATGATATTCACCTACCCGGCATGCTCCATGCCGCCTTCGTGCGAAGCCCTCTAGCCCATGCCCGGATTACCAGAATCGACGCTTCAGCCGCTTTAGCGGCAGAAGGTGTCGTTGCCGTTTACACACTTGACGATCTGCGCCCTCATCTGACCAATACCATTATGCCAGTGGAGCAGCCTTCGGGCGCGCTCAAGCAATCAGCCAACCCCTCCGTCCTCGCCGACGGCGAAGTCCGTCATGTGGGCGAGCCGGTAGCGCTGGTGATCGCTGAAACAGCATACAACGCGGAAGACGCCTCCGGGATCGTCGACGTTACCTATGATACACTTCCCGTTTCGTCGGACTATATTGGCGCCCTAGAAAATACGGCACCGAAAGCGCACTCCACCCTGACTGACAATATCGTCGCCGAGTTTACATTGGCTTATGGGGACACGGTTTCGGCATTTGCCAGTGCCGCACACGTCTTCCGCGAAACCTTGCACCAACACAAAGGTCTCGGCCATGCGTTGGAATGCCGCGGTGTAGCCGCCCGCATCGACGAGCGAGACGGTTGCCTAACGGTCTGGTCAGCGACCCAAATGGCTCATCGGGCCCAATCGATTCTAGTCGATTTACTGAATCTACCCGAAGACCGCGTCCGGGTCATTACGCCCAATGTCGGTGGCGGATTTGGTCCAAAATTCGTCTTCTATCAAGAAGAGGTTGGGGTCCCAGTCGCGGCTATTTTACTGGGCAGACCAGTGAAATGGGTGGAAGATCGGCGCGAGCATTTCACTGCCGCCACCATGGAACGTGACCAGTTATGGGACCTTGAAGTGGCTGTCGATTCAGATGGCTGCCTTTTAGGAGTACGTGGGAAAATGACTCACGATCATGGTGCGTATACACCTTATGGGGTCAATCTACCCTACAACGCAGCGACGAATTTCTTAGGACCATACGAGCTGCCGGCAATGTTGCTTGAAGTACAGCTAGCATTGACCAACATGACGCCGGTCACCCCAGTGCGCGGTGCCGGGCGCCCGCAGGGAACCTTTGCCATGGAACGTCTGATGGACCGAATCGCGCGTGAGCTAGGTCTTGATAAGGTGGATGTTCGCCGCCGTAATCTGATTCCTGCAGACGCCATGCCTTACGACACCCGAATCAAAACCCGCGACGGTGCGATCATGACATATGACTCCGGCGACTATCCGGCTGCACTTGACAATGCGCTAGCGCGCGCTGGCTATTCGGACTTCGCTACCCGCCGTACCGCTGCCCGCCGGGATGGCCGCTACATCGGAATCGGCGTCGCCAACTATGTAGAAGGCACCGGTCGTGGGCCTTTCGAATCTGCTATAGTCCGGGTTAAACCGTCAGGTAAAATCGTAGTCTTCACCGGAGCAACCGACCAGGGTCAAGGGTTAAAAACCGCCCTAGCGCAGGTCTGCGCCTCTCAGATGGGCGCAGCCATAGACGATATTGAGATTGTTACCGGAGACACAGGCTCGGTGTCTCTTGGTCTCGGCGCGTTTGCTAGCCGACAGGCAGTAACAGCCGGGTCTTCGGTCCATGTCGCGTCTATGGAAGTCCGAAATAAGGCGCTTAAAGTCGCTGCCCACATGCTAGAGGCAGCGGAAGAGGACCTAGAGATCGCCGATGGGAAAATATCGGTGCGCGGCGTAGCAAACATGTCAGTCACTCTTGGAAGTGTCGCGCGTGCAGTTCAGGGCATGCCAGGTTTCTCGCTTCCTGGTGGCGTCGACCCTGGGATGGAGGCAACCGCTAATTTCAGCCCACCCACCCTGACATACTGCAACGGCGTACACGTCGTGGAGGTTGAGGTAGACCCAGAAACCGGCCAAATCGAGATCTTAAATTACATAATCGTTCATGACAGTGGCAAATTAATTAACCCGATGATTGTCGAGGGCCAAATCACCGGTGGTGCAACCCACGGTCTCGGCAGTGCGTTATTTGAACGTATGATTTACGATGATCAAGGTCAGCCACAGACCACCAATTTTGGAGAATATCTTTTGCCGACCGCACCAGAGGTGCCGTCTTATGATATCATTCATATGGAAAGTCCTACTCCATTGAATCCATTAGGCGTAAAGGGTGCCGGAGAGGGGGGAACAATCCCGGTCACATCTGCCATCGCGTCCGCCATCGACGATGCACTGTCAGATTTTGGTGTGGTGATCCGGGAACTCCCAATTGAGCCGAAGCGAATCGTGGAAATGATTAGGGAAGCTGCCCGATGACCTTCATCAAAAATACTTGGTACGCAGCTGCTGAAAGCTCTGAGGTCACTGATAAACTTCTTGGGCGCACGATCTGCGGTGACCCGGTGGTTTTGTTTCGGAAGGAAAATGGCGCCCCCGCAGCATTGGAAGACCGATGCTGCCATCGCCATTTACCTCTATCACTAGGCAAGCGAGTCGGCAATGCAGTGCAGTGCGGATATCACGGGCTACGTTTCGATGCGTCGGGCGATTGCGTGTCCGTCCCGGGTCAGTCTCGCGTACCCCCAGGCGCGAGCGTCCGGGCCTACCCGGTGATTGAACGGTACCGTTATATCTGGATTTGGCCGGGCGACCCGGGCAAGGCTGACCCGGACCTCATCCCGGACTATCACTGGAACGAGGACCCAATGTGGGTTTCTAACACGGGCTATTTCTATGTTGAGGGCAATCACCAGCTATTAGTCGATAACTTGCTAGATCTATCACATGTTCAGTTTGTCCATGCAACAACACTGGGCGCCGACGGGGTGACCGATGCGCCGCTGGATACTCGGCGTGATACCAATCACGTTTATATCGACAGATGGATCATGGACAAACCGCCTCCCGGGATGTTTGCGGGAGCCGGCGATTTCTCGGGTAATGTGGACCGTTGGCAGCTGATCACGTGGACAGCACCAACCCACGTTGTCATAGACGCCGGGTGCGCAAATGCAGGAACCGGCGCACGCGACGGAAATCGTGACGAGGGCATCACAGTATATTCTAATCACACGATAACACCCGAAACCGAAAAATCGTGTCACTACTTTTGGCACCATGCACGGAATTACCGTCTCGAAGACCCCGAACTAACCAAGTTTCTCGCCAAAGCCGCAAGCACTGCTTTCGGAGAAGATGTAGATATATTAGCAGCGCAACAACGCAGTATCGATAGTGCCGGGGCCGGCTGGAAAGGAATCGATATAAACGCGGATGCGGGCGTTCTTCAGGCGCGTCGTGTAATGGAAAAAATGCTAGCGGCGGAATAAACCACCTTCGGTGACACCTTACTTTGGCAAAGAGACGACTGTTCAACAACCCTCTAACACTTGATAGGAAGTCCGACTCCCTTCGGGATGAAGGCCTTAAACTAAGATTCCCTCGACTCCGCAAGGAGGTTTCGCAGGTTCTCTTTCGGAGGTACTATATCCGTCACAAGGTCGCGTATCAGTGTTTTGTTCGTCAATGGCCCAACAGTCGTACCGCCGGTCGACAGCCTCGCTGTACAGGCGTATTCGGTTTTCCCGTCCACCGCAACCATACATTCCTTGCACGCATTCGCGTTGACGCAGCTGTATCTGAACGCGACCGAGGAATCTACATGAGTCCGGATCCAGACTACAGCGTCTAGTACAGACATTCCTTCACGATAGGGAACATCATAGGTCTCGAGATGACTATCCTCACCTGGGGCTCCTCGTTGTATTGAAATAGGCACTGTTTCAGGAACGACATTCATACAACGGCTCCCACAGGCAAATAATCCGAGACAAGACCGCCATCGTTATCGAGACGCAGACGTTGGTTAGAAGTCTGGTTAGGATCCATTTCCGCAAAATCCTCGCGTTGGTGGGCGCCCCGACTTTCGGTGCGGTTAATCGCCGCATGGGTTACACATTCCGCAGTCAGCAGCGCAGAACGCAGATCATACCAGTCCTGCAAGGTCATATTGTATTCTGTATCATCCGCCGGGACGATACTGTTTAGCTGAATGCGCAACTCGCCTATCCGTTTTAGAGCTGCAGTAAGTTTAACCCCAGTGCGCAGTACGCCGACTTTGTCCCACATTAGTTTTTGCAACTCAGCCCACATTTCACCCAGTGCCGCCTTTTCACCGTTAGCATCTCTCTGGCCACCAGTCACAATTTTTAGTCGATCGAGATGCTCTCCCGCGGCGTCATCAGACCAAGCGTGGTTGCGGCCACGCACGTAGTCCGCTGCAAACTTTCCGGCCCGTTCACCGAAAACAAAGGCCTCCGGGATCGCATTACCTGACAGGCGGTTTGCGCCGTTAGCGCCGCCGATAGCTTCGCCCGCCCCATACAGTCCGGGAACACCTGTTTCCATTTGCCCATTCACTCGAATACCTCCCATGTGATAATGGGCGATAGGCGAGACCTCGATGGTGCGCTTTGTCAGATCAATACCATTCTTCCCTAGCTTGTCGATAACTGGACCGAACGCTTCGCGCAGTTCATCTTCTGGAATGTGCTGAAAGCTGAGATGAACGCCGCCGTTCTCGGTTGCCCTGCCCGCTTCGTTTTCCTTCGTTATGCCGTAGGAAATGATATCGCGGGTGGTGGTATATTTCTCGGCGTCTTCGCCCCCATATCGGTACAAAAATTCTTCGCCCTCAATATTGAACAGTCTTCCTCCCAACTTGTAGCGGAATGGATCCCACATTATTGGATCCATTCCGACCAACCGCGGTGCCAGATGACCAATGGGAAAGAACTGTGGAAATTCCATATCTATTAAATCGGCACCCGCTCGTATTGCCATAGCGTAGGCATCGCCATTCATATTGACCGATGCGCTATTACGAGCATATAGACGCGTCAACCCGCCGGCCGCGAGGATCACCGCATTAGCCGCGATGGTAACCGGTGTTTTGTCTTCCAAGTTCCAGCCAACCGCCCCAACCACGACCCCGTCATCAACCACTACGTCGTTGATTGCCAGACCACTAACCCGCATCACAGAATCGGTGCGCGCGACCTGAGTGCGCAGGCATTTCGCTACCGCCGGCCCGGTGTTAAGGAAATCAACGTAGACACAGCGCGGCACACTATGACCCGGCGCCATGACGCCAGTGATCTTGCCATCTTTTCGCGCCCAGCCTACCTTCCACTGGTCCATCTCGCGAATACGGTCGATGGCTTCTTCGCACAGAATGGCCGACAACCCCTCGTTGCAGAGGCCGCGGCCTGCTTCCAAGGTGTCGGCTAGATGTTTTTGCCAGCTGTCGGGCTCTTGCTCGCCTAGCGCCGCCGCCGTTGTCATCTGCGCCATAATAGTGGCGCCACCACGACTTATCATAGACTTGTCAGCCAAGATGGTGTCAGCCCCGTTCCGCGCGGCACCGATAGCAGCGTACATGCCCGCACCACCCGATCCGACGACTAGAACGTCGGTTTCAAGATGAATCATTTATATCGAACTCCTATTCCCTACATATTCGCTAATCTGCGCCACTTTCGCAAACTAGCGGAGAGAATAGAGGGCTGCTAAAATGTACTAAAGGGAGGTTTTTATGATAACTGATACTGAGCAGACTCTAATGGACGTTGCATGGCCGTACTGGGAGTGCGAAGGCGAGATAGCAAAGCGCTATTATGCCAGTGCTACTGATGAAGACCATGCCTTTTATCTGAAAGCCCAGCTCTGGAAAGAACTGCACCCAGTGGATGGATTTTTTAATGGACTACACCGAGAACTGAAAGAACTGGCGGATCGATTTCCGGAAGTTGATAAGTCCATAGACCGACACGAATATCATTTTCTTTTGACCCAGCTGACGGAGGAATTCAATCACTACGTCATGCTGGCCGACATCTTTGAGCACGTCACGGGCCGAAAAATCAATGCGGAAGATACAGTGCAGCTACCTGAGGAAAGAAAGCTGGGCGATCTACGCCGCAGTTACGTTAATGACGAACTAACCCGGTCGGCTGTGGGATTTACAGAAGGCGGCGGTGCACGGCTTTTTCGAGAAGGAGCCAAGCTATCGGGCAGCACTGTCAACAACATGACGGCTAGGGCGATGGAAATCATCTACGACGATGAAAAGGATCACTACGCTGAACAGGCCAAGATCTGTGTCGACCTAATAAAGACAGATGATGATATGGTTCGCATCAAAGATGCAATTCGCGAGATCAGTGCTCAGCGCGTGAGAATGCGTACCGAGATGTTTCCGGGTGCTATGACGGACACGGAGATAGACGAGTTTATTACAGAAAATACAAAAGGTTAGTTCTTAGCCCAATGCTTTCACTCCCGGTAGTTCCTTACCTTCCAGCCATTCGAGAAATGCACCGCCCGCAGTAGAAACATAGGAAAATTCGTCAAGTACGTCGGCCAACGCCAACGCAGCCACTGTGTCGCCGCCGCCTGCTACGGTTTTAAGGAGACCAGATCGGGTAAGATCGGCTGCCACTTTCGCAACCATCACCGTTCCTGCATCAAATGGCGGAATCTCGAATGCGCCTAGCGGGCCGTTCCAGACCAATGTTTTAAGATCATTTAATTTGACGGCCAGCGAGTTAGCGCTGCCCGGTCCAACATCGAGAATCATCATATCAGATGGTATTGCTGCGGTTGGTACGACCTGGCTAGGGGCCCCTTTAGCGAATTCAGCTGAAACAGCGGCGTCCGACGGCAGTATGATCTGACAGCCCGCCTCGTCAGCATTACCAAGGATCTGCAATGCGGTATCCGCCATATCGTGTTCACAAACCGATTTTCCAATATCGGTCTCCAAGGCATGAAGAAAGGTATTCGCCATTGCCCCGCCGATTGCCAGCATATCGACCTTTTCGACAAGGTTACCGAGCAGGTCGATTTTGGTGGAAATCTTAGAACCTCCGACAATGGCGCCGACCGGTCGTTCAGGGTTGCCGAGCGCATAATCCAGCGCTTCAAGCTCAGCCTGCATCAAACGCCCTGCCGCCGCAGGTAGTAAACCCGCAAGTGCATCCGTGGAAGCGTGTGCCCGGTGTGCCGCGGAAAACGCATCATTAACGTATACATCAACAAGTGAAGACAGCTGTTTCGCAAAGTCCGGGTCGTTAGCTTCTTCACCCGCGTGATAACGTAGGTTCTCTAGCAGGACGATTTCGCTCCTTTTCGCCCCATTGACTACTTTCTTCGCATGCGGACCAATACAGTCATGGGCAAAGGAAACATTCCGCCCTCCGAGTGCGCGCGACAATTCACCGGCCAACGGTTCTAGGGACATGTCGGGATGGCGTTCACCCATGGGACGACCAAAATGAGAGGCGACGATTACTATCGCGCCTTTGTCGACAAGTTCCATAACAGTTGGTGCGATTCTATCTATACGGGTGGAATCTGTCACATTCCCGTCACTCATGGGTACGTTCAGATCGGCACGGAGGAACACCTTTTTGTCGTAAACGTCGAGGTAGTCGATGGTTTTTAACATTGCTGTTCTATCCTTATATAAAAAACCCTCACTCTTCGGATAATCCAGCCGGACCTCCCAAAGGTAAGGGTTCTTTTTTAGCGTGACCTAAGAGTCTAAGCGCACTGCTACTTCATTTTCCCCATGGCCGCCGCTGTATCGAGCATCCGATTTGAGAACCCCCATTCGTTATCGTACCAGCTAACCACTCGGACTAACTTGCCATCAACCACTTGCGTCTGGGTAAGATCAAAAGTCGACGAGGCCGGATCGTGGTTAAAGTCAGATGATACCAGCGGCGCCTCATTGATATTGAAAATTCCCTTTAGCCGGTCCGAATTGGAAGCCTTCACCGCGGTGGCGTTCACTGCTTCGACGGTCGTCTTTTTCTTGGGAATGAAAGTAAAATCTATAACGGAGACGTTCGGCGTCGGGACGCGAATGGAGGTACCGTCTAGCTTACCGCTTAGTTCCGGCAGCACCAGACCGACCGCCTTGGCAGCGCCGGTAGATGTCGGGATCATCGACTGCCCGGCTGCTCGGGCGCGGCGTGGATCACCGTGAAGGGTATCCAAGATGCGCTGATCGCCTGTATAGGCATGGATCGTCGTCATATAGCCCTGCTGGATATCGAAGGCCTTGTGCATGACCGCGGCGACCGGGGCCAGACAGTTTGTAGTGCACGAGGCGTTTGACACCACCTTGTGTGACTTACGCAACTTGTGATCATTGACACCATAAACGACGGTCAAATCTTCGCCGGTGCCGGGGGCAGAGATCAGCACCTTCTTGGCTCCGGCTTTCAGATGTTTTTCCGCCATTTCGCGCTTAGTAAAGAAACCCGTGCATTCCAAAACGACGTCAATGTCAAGCTTACCCCATGGCAATGCTTCTGGATCCCGCTCCGAGAAAACCTTCATCACACCGTTTCCCGCATTAATACCAGTCGCGGTGGCTTTTACCTTGTTCGCAAGTGGCCCGTGCGTAGTATCTCGCTGTAGGAGCAATGCGTTCATGTCAGTGGATCCAAGATCGTTGATCGCCACGAACTCTAGGTCTTTTCGTTTCGATTCTAGCGCCGCCCGAAGCGTCAGCCGACCGATACGACCGAAGCCATTTATTGCAACCCTAACTGCCATGTCTGATACCTCCAATTAACTTACCGTTTGCGTTTTACCATATTTACGGCCAAAAATAGCTGCTTCAAAGCCGTTCTTTAACTGTGGCAACTACTGCTTGAGCTGTAATACCGAATTTGTCATAGAGAGTGCTGGCGGGCGCGGATGCGCCAAAGCTTTTCATGCCTACAAATCCGCCATCGGGACCAATCCATTGTTCCCAGCCAAACTTTATAGCCGCCTCAACCGCAACCCGAACGGCATCGCCCAGCACGGCAGTACGATAAGCATTATCCTGCACAGAGAACAATTCCCAGCAAGGCATGGAAACCACTGCGGTCGGCACCCCATCCAATTGCAGCATATCTCTCGCGGCCATCGCAATTTCGACCTCCGATCCAGTCGCCAAAATGGTCGCGGCCCTTTCCCCTTCCGCCTCAGCGAGAACATAGGCGCCCTTTGCTGAGAGGTTTTCGTCGGTGTGATCCGTACGCAGTGTCGGTAACCCTTGGCGGGTCAGCGCCAGTACGGAGGGTCCACCCTTGTTTTCCAGAGCCAGCTGCCAACATTCCACCACTTCAACTGCGTCGGCGGGTCGGAAAACGTTAACATTAGGGATGGACCTGAGGGCAGCCAAATGTTCGACCGGCTGATGGGTAGGTCCATCCTCACCAAGGCCGATTGAGTCGTGGGTTAGCACATGGATCGCCCGCACGCCCATCAAGGCGGCTAGCCTAAGCGAAGGACGTAGATAATCTGAGAAGATCAGGAAAGTGCCGGAATATGGGATCACCCCGCCGTGCAAGGCCATACCGTTCATCGCCGCCGCCATTCCGTGTTCTCGAACGCCGTAATACAAATAGCGACCGGAGTAGTCGGGCGGCAAAAGACCCATAAACCCGTCTGCCTTGGTATTGTTCGAACCGGTCAGATCGGCAGAACCGCCGATCATTTCAGGGACGGCCGGCGAAATATGATCCAACGTCTTACCCGACGATGCCCGGGTTGCTAGTTTGGGAGCATCGTCAGAAAACGCTTTCTTAGCGGTTATCACAGACTGTTCATAAGCTGCCGGCAGATCACCAGCGACGGCGCGTTCAAATTCCTGGCGTCGGTCCGAGTTAATTAAACGCTCATTCCACTCATTTCTCACTTTAGCCCCACGAGCACCGGCAACGCGCCAGGCCGAAATGATCTCGCTCGGCACAACGAAGGGATCGTGAGGCCAATTCAACGCTTCCCGTGTCGAAGCAATTTCTTCGTCGCCCAACGGTGCACCATGGGATCCGGACGTGCCGGCCTTGGTTGGGGCGCCATAGCCAATAGTGGTACGGCAGGCGATGATCGATGGATGGCCAGACGACAGTGCGGCGTCGATTGCGTCGGACAGTTCATTCGGACTATGGCCGTTGCAGCGCTGGGCATGCCAGCCGTATGCTTCAAACCGGCCAAGCGCATCATCCGACAGCGATATATCGGTGCTTCCATCGATAGAGATTCCATTATCGTCGTATAGAACGATCAGACGACCGAGTTTCATATGTCCGGCGAGCGAACCTGCCTCATGGCTGATTCCTTCCATCAAGTCACCATCGGACGCAATCACCCAAGTACGGTGATCAACTAGGCTGTCGCCGTAACGAGAATTCATTGACCGCTCGGCGATAGCCATACCAACCGCGGACGCAATGCCCTGTCCAAGCGGTCCCGTGGTCATCTCTATGCCACCGGCTTCGCCATACTCAGGGTGGCCTGCCGTTTTGGAGCCCCATTGTCGGAAATTCTTTATCTGTTCGATAGAGATATCCGGGTAGCCCGTTAGATAGAGCAGCGAATACAGCAGCATCGACCCGTGCCCGGCGGACAGCACGAAGCGGTCACGGTCGAACCAGTCCGGATCAGCCGGATCGTATTTCAAATATTTGGTGAATAGGATCGTCGCCATATCCGCAGCGCCCATTGGCATGCCGGGATGGCCCGAATTAGCGGCCTGAACCGCATCCATAGAAAGCGCGCGTATAGCATTAGCGAGCTCGGTATGATCGACATTATTTGATTCTGGCAAGGTGCAGTCTTCATTCTGGCCGGCGCGCGGACGCGCAGACGGGTTTGGCCAAGGAATTCTAAAGCGGATACAGGTGGATAGGTCGGACATTTCGCGGTGTCCGGACAGACAGACCTCCTCCGGTAATGGACGGGCGCAATGTATCCACCCCACCGTTTGATTCAACCCCCTTCCGACCGAATCGCCAGGCTTTTTACAATAGAGTAAGATTAAACTTAAGGTTCCTCTAATGAATATAATTTCGGGGCATTGCCCATCAACTGATACGGGAATAATCCGGCATGGAGACTATTGTCATCACTGGCGCAGGTAGCGGCATAGGCTTTAGTTTGGCCCAGAAACTTTTATCAGAGAACTACAGAGTTGCCGCGTGGGATATCGAACCAGGTAAATTGGCAAGCATTAAAGATGAAAACCTGACCTTCAATAAAGTTGACGTACGAGACGCCTCGGCAATGATAGCAGCGACGGAAGAGGCCGCCTCATTATCTCAGGGAATAACCGGACTTGCCACATGCGCCGCGATATACCGCACAGCTCCATTTCTTGACCTCAGCGAAGCTGACTGGGATGACCATTTGAATATCAACCTCAAGGGGACCATGCTGACCTGCCAAGCCGTCCTGCCGGCGATGATAGAACTGGGTCGAGGCAGTATCGTTATGTTTTCTTCTATCATCGCCCGTCGCGGAGCACCGAAGAGCGCGGCATATGCCGCCACGAAGGGCGGAGTGCTTGGGCTTTGCCGGGCGTTAGCACTTGACCACGCCCGCGCCGGAATCCGCGCCAATGTAGTCTCTCCCGGTATTGTAGATACGGAAATGCCGCGGCGGGTGATGGCTGAGGTCGATATGTTCGCTAAGGGCGATAATATTCCATTGGGCCGTATCGGCACGCCAGAAGAAATCGTTGAAGCCGCTTATTTCCTGTTGAGGGATGATGCTAGCTTCATTACCGGACAGGATATCCGTGTCAATGGAGGGGCGGGTCTATTCTGATGAGAGAGAAACAAAATATCCTTATCACAGGCGCAGGGAGCGGAATCGGTCGCGCTGCCGCTCTACGTATGTCACAGAATATGCATATCGTCGCGGCGGACTGGAACGAAGACAGCGCGGCAACGACAGTCGCACTGATTGAAGCCAAAGGAGGATCGGCGACAACAATACATGTTGACGTCAGCGACAGAAACTCCGTTTCCGCAATGAAAACCTGTATCGAATCTACAATTGGTTCAGTCCACGCAGCGTTCTTCGCTGCCGGAATCTTTATTCGCGGCGTGGTCGGACATATCCCGGAGGAAGAATGGGATCGTATGATCAACATCCATGTTAAAGGCACTTTTCTGTGTTGTCAGGCCGTCCTCCCCGGTATGATTGCCGTTGGTAAAGGGGCGATCGTTAACATGTCTTCAGATTTCGCCGTTATGGCTGTCCCGGGGGCCGCAGCTTATATGACCGCGAAGTCAGCGATATATTCCCTTACCAAGACCATCGCCATAGAGTTCGCGCCACACGGTATCCGCGTCAACGCCCTAGGACCAGGGCCCATCGACACGCCGATCCTGACATCTGGCCGCACACCAGAGGAATATGAACAAGCCCGGATCACGCTTGCTGATAAGCTACCGTTGGGTCGGCTGGGACAGCCGGACGAAATCGCCGCCGTATTAGATTTTCTTCTCAGTGATCGTTCGTCATATATCACTGGCCAAATTATTCATCCGAACGGTGGGCAGTTAATGTGGTAATAGCGAGAGTAAACTTCTAGGACATCTTAAAGATTTCTTTCCTCGCTCAACTCCTGATTATCACGCCGTCGGCTAGAGACCTCCGGGCCGCCATCATGGCGGGGAAAATACCAGCAGTCATTCCGAAAAAAAATACGGCCCCCAAATACATCCATTCATTTGCGGACAATGCATTTATAGCAATAAAAAGCCCATATCTGGACTCAATGACTGGCAGAACTAAAACCATACAGGCAAAGAGGAGTACGACGCCAAGCACTGCGCCAAGTGCAGACACGAAACCAGCTTCGAAAATGAGGAGCCAAAAAACATGATGTGGTCGTGCACCAACTGACCGTAGTATCGCCATTTCGCGACGCCGCTCGTTCAGTGTTGCAATCAGCATAGTGACCATGCCGACCAGCCCCGCGGCTACAACGAACACTGTGATTACCGTCAACGCATTTTCGGCGGTCCCCACTAGAGACCAAAGGTCATGTAATGCGACACCGGGTAAAATTGCGAGCAACGGCTCTTTTGTATAATTATTCACCCGTCTTTCCACGTCAAAGGTGGAAAACCGAGACTTAAGTCCGACGAAAAATGCTGTGATCGATTTTGGGTGAAGGTTCATCTGTCGCACGTTATCGGCATCGATTTTAAGACCTGGGATTTTCCTGCCCGACCGCCAGTCAATATGGATCGCCTCGATCCCGGCGAGACTTACATGGACTGTCTGATCGACCGGCGTACCCGTACGCACCAGGATGCCGGATACGCGAAATGGCTTGTCCTTGTGGGTAGCGAAACCGATTTCGCCGACGCCGTGGTCTATTACTATGCGGTCGCCAACAGAGTAACCATGTTTTGAGGCAACCTGTGCGCCCAAAACCGTATCGAAAACATCATCAAACGGCTTGCCATGAGCGAATTCGAGATGCCGAGTTCGGGCGAAGCGAAAATGGTGGAAATAAGAAGTATTGGTGCCCAATACCCGGAACCCCCGATGGGAATCGCCAAGAGAAATAGGAATAGTCCAAGCCACATCTGGGTCTGCGGCAATTTCACGGTAGCTCCGCCACGAAATATTGTTCTGGGCACTCCCAATCCTGAAGACGGAGTAAAGTAGTAGTGGCACTGATCCGCCTCGGGCACCGACGATCAAATCTGTTCCAGATACGGTATTCGCAAAACTAGCGCGAACCTCTGTGCGGATACGTTCTACTCCCAGAAGTAGCGAAACGCTGACGGCAATCGCGATCACAGTCAGAAAGGCGGTAAGCCTTCGGCTATTAAGGCTCTTGACGGCAAGTTGAAAGGTTAGCATTTAGGCGATTTTCCCCTTCCGGCTCGGTTTATGTCTGGGAGGTCAACGATCCGGTCAAATGCCTCCGCTAGACGCCCGTCGTGACTCACAAAAATCAACGTCTGTCCGGCCTCCTCCGCCTCCAGAAAGAGAAGATTTAGGAACGCGTATCTGGCGTTCTCGTCCAGCGACGAGGTTGGTTCGTCAGCGATTATCAGATCCGGGCCGCCTATCAGAGCCCTTGCCGCTGCTACCATTTGTTGCTGTCCGACACTCAGATCGGTGACTAAGGGCCCGGTAAGATTCTCTACCGGGAGACCCATACGCCTAAGTAAACGACGGGCCTCGGCCTCCGGCTCTCTTCCCCGACTCTTCGCCTTGGAGAGTCTTCGAAGAGAAAATCGGCAGGGTAATAGCACGTTGTCAATCACCGAGAGATAGGGAATCAGATTAAACTGCTGGAAAATAAAACCGATATGGTCAGCACGGAAGGAATCCCGGCTACGAGCTGGCATTAGGTCGAGACGTTCTCCCAAAATCTTGAGTTCCCCCTGTTCCGGTATAGCAACCCCACCGAGCAGGTTTAAAAGCGTCGTTTTACCGCTACCGCTAGGTCCGCGAACGAACAATTTCTCCCCGACGGTCACGGAGATTTCCGGGATATCGAGCACAACTGGCAGCGCCTTCCGCCACCGGTAGACAATACCGGAAAGATCTACGGCCAAGGACATGAGTCGTCTAGGTCTCCAAGATAAATTTCTGCTATAGAGTCAGCCGCGATTTTCCAGCTGTCAATTCCGTTCGGAACTGAATCCTAGGCGTAACCACCCGAACGTCAATTTTCTCAGCAAGGGGGAATATGTCAAAATATTTGATGTCTATTCGGGTAAGTTTCTCCGGCTGTTTGCACGTAAAGAGGTAACGTGCGTGAAATTCAGAGTGTTCCTCACCTTCTATCCTCTCATTATGATGATAATGGCTCTTTTCACCGTGCCCGTGTCTACGATTATGGTGTTTATACTTTTCCTGTCCACCGGGCACCTCAACCTCGGAAGAAGCCAACCTGCACCCTGCAGCGATCGATAAATCGAATAATTTACCATTATCTTTCAGAAGATTAGCAGCATAGTTAATCGAAGACCTATCCGCTTTGCTCGCGGCTGCATGCTCGAAGCCGACTATATCGGATCCGGGAGACTGCAACTCTATTTTAAGGCGTTTCCCTTCAATCATGAGATTGAGTTTGCTGACCCCATGCTGGTGCGCATTATGAAGTCTGTCTGCAGCAAGGGTCGATGGCGTCACCCCCGATATCATAAAAAAACAAAGGGCAATTTTCATTGTACAAAAGTGCAGTGGGTAAATCTTCATTACGAAACAGTCTCTAATTAAGCTAGCCGCAAAACCACCCTGAGTGTTATAACATAACGGTCGCGGTTTTAAGAACCTTCATATCTGCTCTATAAGTTTTCACTCTCTGTATGGCTCAACGTTGCCGTTCTCTATTAGGTAGCCCGCACGGATGGGTATCTCGCCGTCCGATACCGGCAGGGTCTTTCTCGTGTCTTTGACCAAAATACGGCCAACAACCCAGACTGGTTCAAAAAGGCTATCGACGGCAAATGGCTCTCTGAGCTCTACGAATATCATCTGGTTCTTCGGTGGAGGTGGAACATGGATACAGGCCCCTACATACGGCACGAGCAGAAATTCCTTAACCGCAACTCCGTCAAATTCGATTGGAAGGGCATAACCCGGGATTTTTATAAACTGTCCGTCGAGTGAATACACCATCTGTTCGCCCCATCGGAGTATCTCTGCTTGGATAGCCTCGATTCGACTAAGAATATTCTCCACCTCAATACCGTCTCTCTCTAGGCGGTATTTAGCTTCCATGGCGGTTTCGTAATCTTCGCTAACCGGTGATATTAAACCGTTTTTATGTTGACGAATGGCGAAGGAAATTTCGGAAATTTCAAGTCTGATGAAGGGATCCAGATGGGCTAATGGATCTTCGATCAACTTTTTCATTGGCGGTGCAAGATCCTCCCAAGTCGTTTGTCGCGGCGTTGACGCAGCTTCAGCAACCCCTACCCAAAACCAAAGTATTACCGTGGCGAGAAGAACACTACTTAGATATCTCATGGTTTTCCAAGATCCGGTTTTTAATAAAAAAGTCCTCTGGGGCGGAAGAAATTGATACCATATATAGTTGTGGTTAATGTTCCCAAATCAAAAGTAAGAGACAGCAACGATAAACTGTCGTCAGATGGAAACCCACCTGCTAGGGTAAAAATCATACAGATATAGGGATCATTTGATGACCGGAAAACCGCGTATTGCTTGTCTCTCAGGCGCTAATGCCACAATCAGCAATTCGCCGCCTCTGATAACCAGTAACAAAGCGCGCACACAACATGGCCTGCCACTTAGGACCAATCCGGACGGGAGCGCCACCCGATTTGACGTATTGCGCCCGCAGCGTCTTGCAGCCCCCGTGACAGTCTACGTCGAGCAGTTTAGCGCCCACCCGTTAGAAGCCGACGCCGCGAATTTGTATGGCCCGCCAGACGGCTACATGGACAGATCGGGTAAATTTCACACCGATCGACAATCGGATGGCGATACGCCAGTATTTGAAATTAACCTTTTACCAAATGATGGTCTATATCCCCTCCCCTATATGGCGCGGCAGGCTGATGGGAGCGCCTGGGAGGACGATTGCGCGTTTCCTGGTGCCCCGGCTGAAAAATCTCGGCAGGCTTATTATCCTGATGGGTCACGTATTTTTGAGGAAATCGACCGGTTCGGTATTGCCGAAGACGGTACCGGCAACCTGATTTCCCAGCTCGCAGAAGTTGACTTCTTCCGCATCATGCCTTCAGGCGGCTACACCAAGGGATTGGCTGCTGCCGACCGCACTGATATGGGCAACAGTGATATAAAACCAGAGGTCATGGGGCGGGACTTTTTCGCCTACCGCCCGGTACATCTAGCAACTTCTCCGTCGAGAAGCTGGATGGCGCGTATAGTCAACGATATCCAAGCCATTCTGGATAGTGGCAACTACCTCGGTGCGATTTGGACCCAGGGTAGCCCTAGGGTGGAGGAAACGCTGTACTGGCTGAACCTGATGCTCGATACCACGTTACCAGTCTGTGGTAATGCTGCGCAGCGAACGCACGGTGAGATCAGTAACGATGGACCTAAGAACTTGTTAGATTCCGTGGACTATATTACATCGAAAATCTGGCAGGACGCTGACGGTAAAAACCGCGCCGGCACCGTAGTCATACAGGAACAGCAGATCTTCGCGTCACGCGAAGTACAAAAAGGCGAGGCACGCCCGGGCGGATACGTCGCCACAGGGGGGCACGGTGGCTTGCTCGGCGCCGTTCGTCACGGTATGCCCCCGATCCTGACCTATCTACCGGGATCAAAGCACACCTATCAGTCCGAAGTGAACCGCACGCGTTTGAACGAAACCGTGACCGGCTACATAAATTCCGGCAAGGGTCTGTCCCCGGTTAAAGTGGCCATCAAAGATGCAAACGGTGCTCTTCTCGAATCCTCCATCCCGAAGGTAACCATCACCAAAGAAGGCAACTACAGCCCGGAATCTCCGGATTCGGGGCCGGAACGGGAAGTCGATCTCGTCGCTCAGATCAACGACAACCTGAAACATGCGCCACTAGCGGGTTTCGTAGTCGAAGGGCAATCACCCTACGGGTCGATGACCAACGATCAACGCAATGCGCTGATGAAGAAGGCTGTCTATTGCGGCATGCCAGTGGTGCGTGTCGGGCGCGGTAACAACGAAGGGTTTTCAGCACGGGCCGGTATATTTCTGGGTGGTAGCAACCTGACTTCAACTAAAGCGCGGCTGGTGCTAATGGCCTGCCTGATGAAGTTCGGCGCCCCGCCGCCCGCTGCAGACCCAGACCATCCGACGGATACGGAAACCGCAGCTATACAAGCGCAACTGGAAATGTACCAAGCGGTGCTTGACACGCACTAGGTGATACTGCTCTCCAGCTTATACGAAACCCGACCCACTAAGCGCCAATGACAGCTACCGGCAAACGCCGGATTTGTTTGTTAGGGGAAGCAGGCTCGCCATTACCCGAATGCTGCCGGCATCCCCCGCTATACAGCGCGGCGGATTATGCTTCCGGAGTCATAAGAGAAATACCAAGTCGAGCCCGCCGCGTCAGCCAAGGGCTGGGGCGATAGCGCGGATCACCGTAAAAATTCCACATCGCAGATAGGATGGCATGAATTCTTTGTGGGCCCAGCGTATCGCCGAACTCGAGTGGTCCCTGGGGATAGGCCAGACCAAGTTTAACTGCCTTGTTGATGTCTTCCGGCGTCGCAATACGCATCTGCGCAATCTCAGAGGAAATATTGACGATTGTTGCAATCACCCGCTGAGCGATGAAACCGGGGCTATCGTGGATCACTGTCACCTTCGCACCATCCGCGGCCAGCGCGCCGTGCGCCAAATCACGTACGCCGTCATCGGTAACGCTTGTGGTCATCAATGTCAGTCGCCCCTCGAGCCCGAACAGCGTATCCACTGCCACCGTTCTCTCCGCTTCAACACCTAGTTCGATGGCGGTCATCGTGGCATCGCTGCCGAGCGGCGCAACCATACAAATCGCTTTGGCAGACGGCTTACCGCCGGTTTCGACATCTACGTGCTTCTTCAAGAATTCAACCAGCGTGTTGGCTCCGTCATGCCCTTCCGGCCCTACCCACACACAATCGGGTAGACCGGTCGGCGCAGCAGCCTCCTCTGGCATAACTTTTCTATTATCTTCGTATTTGTAGAAACCTCGCCCAACCTTGCGACCGTGCAGTCCCGCCGCCATCCGGTTGCGGATAAAAGCCTGCGGCTTGAACCGTTGTTCCTGATAGAATTGTTCGTAGATTGATTCCATCACCACACCTGACACGTCAAGTCCGGTCGTGTCCATCAACTCGAACGGACCCATGCGGAAACTTGCGCCGCCTTCGCGAAGTACATCATCAACCTGATGTGGGTCAGCAATACCCTCGGCTAAAATACGAACCCCTTCTGTATAGAGACCCCTCCCTGCATGGTTCACCAAAAAACCGGGAGTGTCGTGAGTCCGCACTGGTTCGTGACCACATTTACGGGCTATAATTTCCAGTTTCTCGACAACCCAAGGAGCTGTCATCTGGCCTTCAACAACTTCAACGACTTTTAATAGGGGAACCGGGTTAAAATAGTGATAGCCGGCGACCCGTTCAGGATTTTTGCATCCGGCAGCGATCTGTGTGACCGACAGCGACGACGTATTGGATGCAAGTATAGCATCTCCAGCGACGATGCCTTCCAACTCCGAAAACACCTCGCGCTTTACGTTTAGTTTCTCGACGATCGCCTCGATCACCAAGCTACAATCGCCGAAGTCAGACAGGCTATTGACGATGTTCAGGCGCCCGTTTGCAGCTGCCGCCTCGCCCTCAGAGATCTGACCCTTTTCGGCAGAACGGCTGATCATCCGGTGGATAAACTCCTCAGCCTCCCGGGCAGCGCCTTCTTGTGCATCGTACATTTTTACTTTGTAACCGCCTGCGACGGAGATCTGCGCGATTCCGCGTCCCATCGTGCCAGTACCGATGATGCCAATGATGTAGTCGGGAGAATTGACATCCTGCGCCATACTTTCTTCCTTCTTTTACAATGTGTTAAGGTAATTTAGGACGGAAGTGGCCTCTTCCATGATTCCGTCGATAATTGCTTCCACCGGCTCAATATCGCCAGCAAAGGCAACCGACTGGCCGATGGACATAGTGCCGGTGGTCCAGTCACCATTCTCATAAGCTTTTCTCTGCAGAGTGCCCTTCACATGGGGACGGTAGGCCTCATAATCGTTGTTACCCTTGGCTTCGAGTGCCAGCACCGCGTCGGCGGACGCATTGTCGATAACACGCGAATTATCACCGAAAATCGACATGATAACCCTCGTGTCATCGGGCCCCAGCTCCGCCAGGCGTTTTTTATAGTTCTCGTGCGCCCAGATTTCTTCCGCTACCACCATACGCGTGGCAACCAACATACCTTCGGCGCCGAGTGACAGACACGCCAACAGTTGACGCCCGGTACCCATACCGCCGGCGAGCACGACGGGGACGTCCAGTTCTCGCGGCACGATCGCCCCCTGCACCATGGTGCCGACCATATCCACACCAGGATGACCACCGGCTTCTGCGCCAAGGATCGCAATCGCATCGACACCCGCCTTCTGCGCCGACAAAGCGTGACGCACTGTAGTACACTTGTGCATCACCGTGATGCCGGCATCTTTAATCTTGGGCATGAACTCTTTGGGCGAAAAACCTGCCGTTTCGACGAATTTCACACCTTCGTCGATGGAAATATCCAGAAACGTCTGCAATAGCTGATTGGACTCCGGCTGAGCCGAAACATAGAGGTTCACACCGAAGGGTTTGCCATCGGACTGATCATGCGACTTACGAATCTGTTCTCGAAAGTCCTCCGGCGTGGGAAAAGAGCGTGGCGTTAAGAAACCGATCCCGCCCGAACGGGCAACCGCGGACACATATTCGGCGTCCGCCAGCCACATCATCCCGCCGCAAACGATGGGATGCGCGATCCCGAATAGATTGGTGATCCGTGTACAAAACTTTTGGGGAACCATCGGTTATTTCCGGAAAACGGGTCTACGTTTTTCGTGAAATGCGGCTGAGCCTTCGAGAAATTCATCGGCGCCAAAACACCCGGCCTGTCCCAGCGCTTCCATTTCAAGTGCTTCATCCAATTTTACAGGCGCCAAACCAAGCTGTTGCTTAGCAATGGCAAAGGCGAAGGGCGGCATCCGCGCCAAGGTCAACGCCCTTTCAATAGCAGTCTCCTCGGCCTTTCCGTCGGGGACCAGTTCATCCGCCAGCCCCCACCGCACCGCATCTGGTCCCTTCACCATCTGCGCGTAAAGTAAAAGTTGTCGCGCCTTGGCGCCGCCCGAACGGCGCGGTAGCGTATGGAGAATACCGTAATCTGGAATCAGGCCGACGCGGAAGAAGGGGAACCCGATAGTACCACCCTCAGCTATAATCGCCGTATCACCGAGCATCGCCAGCCCGGCGCCGGCACCAACGGCGAACCCCTCGATAGCCGTCACTACCGGCTTTTCGGATTCTGCGATCAGGCGAACAATCATGTGATTATCCTTCATCCTAGCCCGTGCAGCTTTAGAATCGAGCCCCTCCATACTGCCAATATCACCACCGGAGCAGAAATTTCCGCCTTCGCCAGTTAACACCAGTGCGTGTACCGCCTCGTCCCGCAGCAGAGGTGGAAGTTCGGCAATCAGGGTTGCTCGAACTTCGTCGTTTAGCGCGTTTCGCTTGTCGGGTCGATTGATCGCAACACGCGCGATGCCGTCATCCCTAAAGTATATATTTACGGCAGACATTCGTCGACTTCCCCTGTTTGTCTCAGCCGCACTATTGCCGTTTTGCTATCTACCGGCAAGGCGAACAAGATGCGCCTCGCAGGATTTGCAGTCTGTGCTGCCGTATCCTGGGATAGGGATATCCCCACCCGCGCGGAGTAGATCGACAACCAGGTTGCACTCCTTGCCGCCGGGGAACACCTCGACGCGAGTACAAGTGACGCAGGCACTCAGATAATCCACATGCCAATGGGGCTTCTTTTCGGTACGAAGATGGCGTGCCACCCGGGCCCGGATTCCACCCGGACCGTAGGCGCTACCGGCATATACAAATGTACCGTTGCCAAGCGAGGGGTTGTTTAGCTGCGAAATGGGCAAGATGACCCGTTCTCGTATATCGAAATACAGAAGATAGGCGCCGCCATCGGCGGACAGGGCAGCTGGGTCCAGATCAACCAACCAGTTTCTGGGCCGCCAGCGCTTTTCCAAACGCAGCCATCAGATTAGCTATTTCGACGCTTGCGAATTCCACGTCATCCCGTCCCATGAAGGAAGTCACGGCATCGCATACCGCGTCCTCAGTTGCATCAACACCGACCAAGGCATCTTCCAGCCAGCCCACGGCATCGATCGGGCGAGGGTGCCAATCGCCATTCAGGATAGCGTGGAAAACCTTGCCGTCGCGGACAGCCAGTGTAGCCCATAACATTCCACCAACTGCCTTTTCACGACCATACCCCACGGTATCGCCCGCCTTCATATCGGAGCGAAACCGGTTGCATTCAGATTTTCCGAACAGCCATCCATCATTATCGTACTCAGCGCGGAATTCTTCCGCGTATCTGCGTTCAACATCGGTCAATACACCAAATTCAAGTTTGGTGCCGCTAAAAGCATGGGCGACGGCGGCGCGCGCCATTTGTTCCAAGTCCTCTGCCGAAATTGCGTACCCGGCTTCACGTTCTAGACAGGTAAAGCGCGACTGAAGGTCCTTGTGCACCTTGTCCTGCACCTTTTCGGGCGGCATCGGCATAGCCGCTCCGGCGATCTCGGTGTTCATTTCCTTTACATTTACAACGAACCGAAATGTCATCACTCCGTTCTCGATTTTCAGCGAAGTCGGCACCAATTTACGACCTTCAACTTGTACATCGTTCAACGGGCGGTATCGGGCTGGAAAGCCGAACTGTTCGGTCAGGGTTTCGGCGAATGCCGTCAAAATTTTTGGGAACGCCTCCGCCGTAGTTTCGGGTACATCGGGATGAGATGTTGGCACGAAGTAAACCATAAAGGCAGATCCCGTGCCGGTATAGATTGCACCGCCGCCATTCACCCGGCGCCTGAAATCGATATTGTTGTCACGGCAGAAAGTGAGATCCAAGACCTGTTCCGGGTCCTCGTTTACACCGATGGTGATAGAATCCTGATCGAATATGTTGAGAAAGATGGTAGGTGGCGCATCGCCATTCACGACAGCCCGTTCAACGGCGGGAGACACTGACACCGAAAAATCGGCATAGGAATTTTTGTCAACGATCAGACGCCACATAGGGTCGCTCATAATGTTTTCCCGCAGCTCCTCATGTCCGGGCATCGATGACCACCGGACCCTGTTTTATTTCTTCTTCGAATTTAATTTCGTCAACCGAAATCAATGTTTGGCTCTTGAACCGACGAGTAATTTCTTCCTTAACGTCATCACCACCGGCGCCCTCCAAAGCCAGTTCGAGGCGGTCACCACCGCCATCACCGGCTGACACCGTCAAACGGTAGCCACCGGTAGGGCCATCCAGACCCAGCAATACGCTGCGAATTTCCGAAGGGTATACCTTGACGCCCTTCACCTTGACCATTTCATCTGTGCGGCCAAACACAACACGGGGCAAGTTGACTGTACGGCCATGAACCGGCGCGGTGGTCTGTCGCACGGTTAGATCGCCAGTGCGGTAACGCAGCAATGGCTGCGCTTCCTTTTTCAAATGCGTCAGTACCAGCTCGCCCCGCTCACCATCGACGACCGGTACGCCTGTGCTTGGCTCAATCACCTCCGCATAAACAAGTTCATCGAAAATGTGCACCCCTTCGCCCCCGGGGAATGTACGCGCCACAGGCAGAAACTCAGACAGTGAGAATGAATCCACCAGCGCCGTGCTAGGCATCGCTGACCTCACCGCGCCATATAGCGTTGGGTTTCCAGTAAATGCCTCGCCGCCAGCGAAGAATACCTTGGGCGGCTTGAGCCCTGCCTCGATTAGTTTCAACGAAAAAGACGGATTACCAGCTAGCACCGTAACACTGTGCTGGGCGCAGATCTCGACAGTTCGCTCAGCCTCTCCGGGGCCTATCGGAATACAAGCAACGCCATGGGCTTCCATTTGCGATTGATAAAATAATCCGGCTACGAACATATGATATCCGAAAGTCACTGCGCATACATCGCTAGACCCGATGCCGCAAGCGTCAAGATGAGAACGCGTTGCGGAAATCAGGTTGGCGATATCCCCTGCCGTCTGCATAACAGGTATCAGCGATGATCCCATCGGACTCAAATTGATACGGACTGGATCGATACCTCCGAATGCGCCGTAGCCTGGCTTGATCATTTCGGCAATTAGATCAGCGCGACTCATCAAAGGTATACTGGCTGCAAAGTCCGCGGGACCGTCGAAACCTGACCGTACCCGCCCTTTATAAAAAGGATGTTTGGTTAGTTTATCAAGCTGATCATTCAGTGCCTCTTTCGGAAACGACATCAGCGAACCGCATCAGCCTTAGCGGCAGCATCGTCATACGTTGTATGAACGTTTATGACCGCCGTTCGTCCTTCATTATCGACTGCCTTCACTCCCCTTTCGAGGGCCGCCGGCAAGTCGTTAGGATCGTTCACTTCTTCACCGTAACCGCCAGAAGCTTCAACTATCTTATGGTAATCTGGAGCAGGCTCCAGATAGGTAAGCGGCGCCTGGTTAGCGGTCGATGCGGCACCTTCAGGATAGAGACCGAGAGTTGCTTTGCGAACTGATCCCCACATCTTATTATTTATAATCACGGTTAGGATCGGCAAGTCATAGGCGGCCGACACAAAGTGTGCCGGTGTCGGGTTGCCAAACATATAGGACCCATCGCCAACCACGTTCCAGATGCGCTTGTCTTTCTGGCCAAGCTTTACACCAATCCCTGCGCCAATCCCCCAACCGAGACCACCCGCGGGACCGGTGCCAAAAAATGTGCCGGGTTTTTTCAATCCGAGATTGGGCAGCGCCAATTGAGATTCCGAGACTAGTATATCGTCTTCTTCTTTAAGCTGGCCAATGCAATGTGCCACCCAAGCGTTATCCATAGCCGCCCCTCCCGAGGCGATTCTTTCAACACTTACCTGATTGTTTGCGACCTGTTCCGCCTTTATTTCTTTGATCCTTTTGCGGCGCTGTTGGATTCTATCCTTGGCTGATTTCTCGCGCTGCGCCATCGCTTCCTCAAGTTGCGGCAGAGCGTTAACGGCATTGGCGCGGATTCCAAGATCACACGGAAACCCACGAACCGGATAGTTCTCGTAGAGAGGATCTGCGCCGAGGTGAACGACCTTTGCATCAGGGTTAAGGTGATGAAGAGAAGGGATCCATGGTACATCGCAATCTAGCACCAACACAGCATCTACAGTCGGCAGATGCGCCCCGGGTTCATAACCTAAATGCATGGGATGGTCAGATGCGATATTCACATATCGTGGGCGGTAGGTGATCACGGGTAGCGCAAACCTCTCGGCGAGAGACTCTAGGGCGGGCACAGCAGCGCGGTTCTGCCCCATACTAGCAGTTATGATTAAAGGATTTTCGGCAACGGAGAGGATCTCTGCCGCCTCGTCCAAAGCGTTTGGGTCTGGGGCAGCGCCTTGGGCTGCGACACGCCGCGACGGCGACTGGTATGTGAATTCACCAGGTTTCTCAGCAAGAACTTCGCGTGGTAGCGAAAGGTAAACCGGTCCTCGCGGCTCCGTC
The DNA here is from genome assembly GCA_002295635.1 of Alphaproteobacteria bacterium UBA830. Lineage (GTDB taxonomy): Bacteria > Pseudomonadota > Alphaproteobacteria > MPNO01 > UBA830 > UBA830. Next base: position 38,637 of record DBHK01000008.1, read on the forward strand.
ATAGCTATATTAATAGCGCGGTCGACAATAGTCTCAATCTGTTTGGCATTGCGGAGTTCGTAGTCCCATTTGACCATTTCCCGGAGCGTCGATGCTTGGTCAAACATTTCCTGTCCCCAGTGAATAAATAGCGAGCGCGAACCATCAAAACCCTCCTCTGTCAGCGGGGTTCGACCCGATGTCATCAAGATCGGCACATTCTCACGTGCTGCGTTCATAATACCGCAAATCGCGTTAGCGGTGCCGACATTCACATGCACCATTACCGCTGCCAGTCGGCCAGTCGCGATGTAATATCCGTGCGCCATAGAAACACCGAGGTTTTCATGTGGAACTGTCATTGGTGTTGGAGCACTACCCTCGCCGGTCAAAGACTTGGAAAGAGCTTCAATAATAGACGGAAAATCGGTACCGGCATTGCCGAACAAGTAATCAACTCCCCGGTCCTTCAATAACGTCAGATACGCCTCCGCCGCGCTATCCACGTTTATGGTCTTGGCTGGCATAGCTTCCTCTAATCTCTTGTTTATTCCAATCGGATAGCATGGACGACGACGCTGATCTAGGCCAAGTCTACAGACAATGAATGGTAAGACCTGAGTTCAGGATCGAAGGACAAAATTCCAAAACCGATTCTATTCATTATCAAAAAAGCTTGGTCGCTGAGATTAGCGATGCCGATTTGATGGCCGCATGCTAAACCAGCCTCAGAATGGCTTCACGTTTTTCCCTTTATTATGCCGCTATTTTCCTGGTTATCGGCATTCACCTACCCTTCTGGCCGGCCTGGCTCGAATTCCGTGGACTTGATCCTTCGGAAATCAGCTTGATCCTGTCTGTAGGAGTTTGGATACGAGCCTTCGCCAACCCCATTATTACCCATTTCGCTGACCGGTCTGGCGCTCATAAAAATATAATCCTGATCTCCGCTGGTGGTGCAGTAATCGCATATGGATTGTTCGGTATCGCGGACAGTTTCTGGACGGTATTTTGCATCAATATTTTGGCAAGCGCCATGTTCATGGCACTGATTCCCCTAGGCGAAAACATGGCATCCCGGGCTTCGGTCGAACACGGGTTCGATTACGGCCGGGTGCGTCTTTGGGGGTCGATAACATTTATTGTTGCTTCCTATACCGCCGGCTGGGCGGTGGAACAAACGGGGGATGGTGCGATTCTTTGGATGATCGTTGTTGCCATGCTGGCAGCGTTCGTCTCCGGTTTTGGTCTACCTGAACGATCTACCCGAGATTTTGAAAAAATTACCACCGTGCAGTTTCCAGCTTTTGAACTTATCCGCCGGAAGCGTTTTCTATTATTTGTCATCGCGGTAAGTCTGCTTCAATCTAGCCATGCCGTCTTATATGTCTTCGGAACGATTCACTGGCGTTCGGCAGGGATATCAGATGCGGTAATTGGCGCGCTTTGGGCTGAGGGAGTGCTCGCCGAGATTATCCTCTTCGCGTTTTCTGGCGCCGTTGTTTCTAGGACAAGCCCTGTCCAACTAATGTGGATTGCCGCGACCGCTGGAATTATTCGTTGGTCTGTCCTTGCAGCCACCACCGACCTAACGGCTCTATTCGCGACCCAGTGGCTGCACGGTTTGACCTTTGGCGCCGCACATCTGGCGGCGATACATTACATGCTGCAAACGGTGCCTAAACACCTGTCGGCTTCGGCACAGGGCCTTTATTCGGGTTTTGCTACCGGACTAGTCATGGGACTAACGATGCTAGTAACCGGATGGCTTTACGAAGATTATGGTGGAGGGGCATTTTATGCGATGATTGCGTTATCAGCCGCTGGTGGCGCAACCGGCATTTTTCTTGCCGGGAACACAAAAGATGACACAATTTAGCCCTCAGTGCCCCTGTTCTTCATGGTCAAGCGTTGTACGGATGAGAAAAAATACAAATAATACGGCGAACAAAAACACCGCTAGTCCACCATAATAACCAAGACCATGTCCCGCATTCGAGGAGACAAACAGTCCCCCAATTCCCATAACGGCAGTAAAAAAACCCAGAACCCAGTTTGAAAAATTTGTCATCGTTCGTTTCGCTGTCGATACGTATGTTACGCCCAATAAATAGCCGTTCAAGCGCTCAGGTGCAACGATCTAAGGCGCCGCGTTCATGACCAGCACCCCCAAATCAGATTAGTATGGACATCTCTACTTGATGGTTTCGTTGTAGCACAGAAATATCATCTTAAACTGAGAAGAAAGCGCACAATTTTCTTCGTTTTTTCGCTGAATAATTTGGGCGTGTAAAAACTTCCAGCGGCGCGCTTGCTTACTTCGCCTAGCGTCGGATAGGGAATGATCAATCCGGCAATGGTACCAATCTTCATCTTATTCTTGATCGGTAGGATCCACAGCTGAATCAATTCGCCGGCGCGAGTGCCAACAATAGACGCACCGACGACGACCCCCTTGGTCGTAGTTATGATCTTGGCGAGGCCATCGACTTCTCCCTCAGTCCGTGCTCTGTCATTTTCAGAAAATGGGTGGCGCAGCACACGGATAGCGCTGTATTTCTCTCGCGCCTGTCTTTCGGTCAAGCCGACATGGGCCAGTTCTGGGTCTGTATAGGTGACCCGGGGCAGCGCTGAATAATTGACCTTTGCAGGCAAACCAAAAAGCGCGTTCCGTATGACCACGCCAGCGTGGTAACTGGCACTATGCGTGAAAGGGAAACTACCGACAGCATCACCAATAGCGAAAACCTTCTTGTTGGATGTTCTCAGGCGATCGTCAACCTTTATGCCTCGCTCGGTGTATTCGATGCCCGCAACGTCCAAATTTAGGTCGGCTAGATCGGGTACTCGGCCGGAAACCACCAAAAGATCTGAGCCTTTTACGTATTCCTCGGTTTCATTTTCACTGATCTTGATAGTAATCCCATCCGCGTCTCTCGTGACACCAAGAATCTCGATTTTTTCTCGGATAACGACACCTTCCCTTAACATGCGCATCCGCACAATCTCGCTAAGCTCAGGATCCTCGTTATTGAGCATTTTCTCAATCTCTAGGATGGTAACCTCGCATCCGAGTCTGCGATGCGCCTGGCCTAGCTCGCTGCCAATCGTACCGCCGCCGATAATCAACAGTTTTGGGGGTTTCTTGACTAAATCAAAGATTGTCTTGTTTGTCAGATACGGGACGGTATCAAGACCTTCTATAAGTGGTGTATCTGTTTTCGATCCAGTCGAAACGACAACGCGTTTCGCTTTGACGATTGTATCATCCGCCTGAACTTCCGTCGGCCCAACGAATCTTCCGCGGGCTTCGATTACCCTGACCCCAAGGCCCTCGAATCGCTCGACGGAGTCATTATGCGCGATGGCATCTATTACCTTATGGACGTGATCATGGACTTTCTGAAAATCAATATTAAGCTCGCCCGCCTCTATCCCAAATTTGCTAGCACCCATAACATTATAGGCCGCATTAGCGGCTGCGATCATGGATTTGGACGGTACACATCCGTAATTAAGGCAATCCCCGCCCATTCGGTCGCCTTCGATAAGCACAACCTCGGCTCCCATTTGGGATGCGCCTGCTGCTACCGACAATCCGCCGGAACCGCCGCCGATAACACAGATGTCAGTGGTAATTTCCTTCATTCTTTTGAAACCTTATTTATCAGGGCAACTATTAAGGAATACAGGCGGCCTTTCCGTCCTCGTAGTTTTTTGTAGACTATTGGAATACAGGCGAGGAATACCAGCCCGACAAGGGGTGCAAAGAAATTCGGTTCGAAGACAATATCAATTTTGAAATCCTCGTCGGCATCGAGCAGCGTGCCAGCGCCATTACCAACCATTGTATACACGAATGCTCCCGGGATTATTCCAAAGAATGTCCCGACCGTGTAGGTTCGCAGACCAACCCCAAGTAAGGCGGGAACTAAATTGACCAGCCAAAATGGAAAAATAGGAACGAGCCGGAGGATCAGAAGATAGCTCATCTCATTTTCTTGGAACCCCAACTCCATGAGTTTCATGGTGGGGTAGGCCTTAGCCCGCAACATCTCTCTGAGAGCGTGTCTCGCCACAAGGAAAACTATCACAGCCCCAATCGTTGCTCCGATCACAACATAAAGGGTGCCAAGATATGGGCCAAACATGAAGCCGCCAGCAATGCTTATAAAAACGGCACCAGGAATCGAGATAGCCACAACCAGCGCGTAAACCAACACGAATATGACTACAGTCAAGATCCCGTGATTCACGACCCACACTTTCAATATTTCCCTGTGCATTTTCAGGGCATTAAGGGAGATATACTTGTCTAGATCTATCACGATGAATACAGTTAGAGCTGTCACTAAAAGTGCCAGCAACACAACTCGGACAACAGAAACGCCCAACTTCTTTTTACGACTTAGGGTACCGCGATCACTCATTTCGGCCATTCTACGCCCAGTAACGAACTTCCTGTACTTCAATTCTCGTTCGAAGACCCCGCAGCGGCCAAAGTCCTCGCCATACAATTTATCCATAGCCGGCATATAACGCCCTTACAGGGATGCCTAGGTTCTTTTAAGTAACAAAGACAATTAACACGACCAAGAAATTATCCCGGGGCTTTGTTTGAGGGTTTTCGGGAAATGTCTTAGTTTCGTTGACTTGGAAGGCTTGAAACTCTATACACCGGGCCAGTTTTCGACCTGATTAAAGCCGGAGAAAGCCTTGAAACGTACATTTCAGCCCAGCGTCCTCGTACGCAAACGCCGGCACGGCTTTCGCGCGCGCAAGCAAACTGTCGGTGGTCGCCGGGTTTTGGCCCGGCGTCGCGCCCGGGGTCGTAAGCGTCTCTCCGCCTGACTGAGTAGGCGCGATGGTGGAGCGCCTCAAATCTCGGCGGCAGTTTATTAGAGTCGCCGCGGAACAAAACAAATGGGTGACCCCTGGAATGGTGCTTCAGGCAGCCCCCCAGCCGCTTGATGACTGGGCAGAATTTGGCGGGCCACGCTACGGACTTACGGTAAGCAAACGTGTTGGAAATGCCGTGATCCGCAACCGCGCGCGCCGACGTCTACGGATGGTCGCTGAGGAGATACTCCCGGGTGCGGCAGAAACAGGATACGATTATGTCCTGATAGGGCGAAAAGCAACACCTTCGCGTGATTTTGCGGCCCTGAGAAAGGATCTTAAAACAGGTCTCGAGAAACTCGGAATGTCGCGGGAGCTGAGAAATTACAACGATGCCCGAAACAAAGGGCAATAGGTAACGGGACGGTATGGATCAACTTAAACGACTTCTTGGCTTTATGCTGATATGTCTCGCCCGCGGATATCAGTTACTGGTTTCACCTTGGCTACCGCAAACATGCCGTTTTCATCCAACCTGCTCAGGTTACACGATCGAGTCGATCCGTAAATTCGGGGCTGTCAGCGGCGGATGGCTGGCATTAAAAAGGATTGGCAGGTGTCACCCGTGGGGTGGTAGCGGGTACGATCCAGTACCCGAGAAAGATAGGCGCTAGATCATGGACCAACGTAACCTAATTATGGCAATTGTGCTCAGCGTGTCTATCCTACTGGGCTTCCAAATATTCATTGAAGCGCCTCGCCTCGAAAAGGAACGCGCCTCTCGAGAAGCGCAAAAAGTGCAAGATACCGCCAAGACCGTTCAGCCTGTCACGCCTGGTGCCATCCCTCCGGCAGTTAATACACCGGGGGTTCTTGGTGCGGCACCACCGGCAAGCGCCAATGCCCCGGTCGCGGGTCAGCCGGCGATGCGGCCGAAAGTCTCGCGCGAAAAAGTTCTCAACGCTTTCGCCAGGGTAAAAATTGTGACCGATCGCGTGATTGGGTCCATCCGCTTAAAAGGTGCGCTGATCGACGATCTAACGTTGCTTAACTATAGACAGACGATTGATGAAAACAGCCCAAATATAGTTCTTCTGTCACCTCTCGGTACTACAGAGGCATACTACGCACAGTTCGGATGGGTCTCTCAGACGGCCGACATAACGGTGCCAGGCGCCGATACTGTCTGGACCGCCGACAGAGAAAACCTCTCTATCGAAAAGCCGGTTACCCTGCGCTGGACTAATGCGCAGGGCGTAGAATTCATCCAGACTATTTCCCTCGATAAGAACTTCATGTTCTCGATCCAACAGAAGGTTAGGAACGGCAGCGAAGGTTCAGTTACGATTAATCCTTTCGGACTTATCTCCCTAACCGGCACGCCGGAGACATCGGGCTTTTGGATTCTGCATGAAGGTATGACCGGCGCTTTCAACGGTACATTGTTCGAGGAAAGCTATAGCTCCCTCCAAGATGAGGATGATGGTCTGATCGCTCCGGACGGCCAGACCAATTGGATCGGAATCACCGCAAAATATTTTGCGACTGCGCTCGTGCCAGACCAAAAGACCCAGAATAAAGGCCGATGGGTGCACAGCACATCTCGAGGACAGTCGGAAAAATACCAAGCGGATTACCTTGCATCCGCGAGCCTTCTAGCGCCCGGAGAGACAGGGGAATACAAGACCCGCCTATTTGCTGGAGCAAAAGAGGTCAAGCTACTGGATTCCTATCGCGACAAGCTGTCGCTCCCTGTCTTCGATAAGCTCGTCGATTTTGGCTGGTTTTACTATCTAACTAAGCCCATTTTCTACGCTATTGAATACTTTAATCGCATACTGGGAAATTTTGGGCTGGCAATTTTACTGCTGACGGTTTTGATAAAAATCGCCTTCTTCCCGCTGGCGAACAAATCATATAGATCGATGAGCCGGCTCAAAAAGCTGCAACCTAAGATGATCGAGATCCGGGACCGGTATAAAGATGATCGTCAGCGTCAGAACCAGGCTATGATGGAACTTTATAAAAAGGAGGGGGCGAATCCGATGTCTGGCTGCTTCCCGATCCTTATCCAGATTCCTGTTTTCTTTGCTCTCTATAAGGTACTATTTGTGACCATTGAAATGCGCCACGCGCCTTTTTTCGGTTGGATTCAGGATCTTTCAGCACCCGACCCACTCGGTATACTTATTCTGTTCGGTCTGATTCCCTGGGACGTACCTCAGGCGCTAACCATCGTGAATGTCGGTATTTGGCCTATCATCATGGGCCTCACGATGTTCCTCCAGCAAAAGCTTAATCCGCAACCGGCAGACCCAATGCAGGCAAAAATCTTCATGGTACTGCCGATTGTTTTTACATTCCTGCTGGGCGGTTTCCCGGCGGGTTTGGTAATATACTGGGCGTGGAACAACACGCTATCGATTGCTCAACAATGGGTTATCATGCGCCAGATGGGAGTGTCCGCTTCGGGCGAATCCATTAACGAAGAAATACCGAAAGCGCCACCCCGGGGAAACAGTCGGAAGGAACCGCCGAAGAAAGAAACAGATAATTCAGCGCCACCTCAGAAAACAACGAAGGCTAAGGCAAAGGGCAAGACCCGCCGCCAGCGGAAACGCCGCTAAGCCCGGCTAACGGAGCCCAAGTCGTGACGTATTTGAAGGACTCAGAGGAGCTTGATCGGGAAATGGTTGAGCGCGGCCGTTGGCTGTTTGCGCAGGAATGTGTTTTTGTTTCTGGTGCGGTCAACTATGACGGTGTGCCGGAAGCTAGACTACCGGAGATCGCTTTCGTCGGCCGCTCTAATGTCGGGAAGTCTAGCCTGGTAAATGCGCTGACAGGCCGTAAAACCTTGGCGCGCACGTCGAACACACCTGGACGCACCCAGCAGATCAATTTCTTTCAGATCCCGGGCGCGCTGATGCTAGCGGATCTCCCGGGTTACGGATACGCCAAGGCATCAAAGACCGACATTAGGCGGTGGACCGGTCTGATATTTGATTATCTTCGCGGTCGCCCATCTCTTCGACGCGTCTGTCTGTTGATTGATGCACGGCGGGGACTGAAGGACAATGACGTGGAGGTTATGAATGACCTAGATGAATCCGCCGTCTCCTATCAAATCATTCTGACCAAATGCGACAAAGTAAAACCGAACACTCTTGCAGAGCTGACCGACGCGACCGCTAACAACATTGTAAAGCATGTGGCTGCCCACCCGGCGATTATCCGCACCAGTTCGGTTAAGAATAATGGTATTGATGAATTACGCACAGAACTGGCAATGATGGCCGATATCCGCTAAACGCGGATAATTATATTGAGTCTTATGGTACGTTTGCCCGAGAAATTCCAATGGCACAGATTCGAAAGACCGATAAGAAGAATATTTCTAATCTCAAGTCGCTTCTCCGTACTGTGGAAACCCTCACTGAGGCCCTTCCCTATCTACAGAAATTCGGAGGTAAAACATTCGTCATCAAATATGGTGGCCACGCGATGGGGGATAAGAAGCTCGCCGAGCAATTTGCCGGCGATATAGCATTACTCAAACAAGTCGGGATTAACCCCGTAATAGTCCATGGCGGTGGGCCGCAGATTGGCGACATGCTTAATCAGATGAAGATCGAAAGTGAATTCATCAACGGACTACGTGTGACCGATAAACGTACCGTCGAAATCGTCGAAATGGTCTTGGCAGGATCCATTAACAAGGAAGTTGTCACCGCTATTAACGACGCTGGTGGAACTGCCGTTGGCATCTCTGGAAAGGACGGCAACCTCATCCAGGCCCGAAAGCTTAAATACAAGCGAATGACGGATTCTAATGTCGAGGAGGCCGTAGACCTTGGTTTTGTTGGAGAACCATATGCAGTTAATACCAAGGTGCTGGATACGCTTGCCAGTTCCCATATGATACCAGTGATTGCCCCGCTTGGCATTGGGCTGCATGGCACAACATACAATATCAACGCCGACACCGCAGCCGGCGCCATTGCCGGTGCGATCGGGGCAGCTCGTCTGTTGATGCTTACGGACGTGGCTGGCGTACTCGACAAGAAAGGCGAATTGATCACCGACATCACTGCCCGCCAAGCAGACGCATTAATCAAAAACGGTACAATCTCCGGAGGAATGATCCCCAAGATAGAGACATGTCTCGATGCGGTAAAAGACGGTGTCGAAGCATCGGTGATTCTGGATGGTCGTGTTCCGCACGCTCTTCTACTAGAAATTTTTACAGAACATGGTGCTGGTACAATGATCCGAGCCAAGGAAGGCTAATCTGGCATAAAATCAGCGAAGCATTGGAGTTACCTCCACAAATGCACCACATTTGAAGTCTTACATATGTTTATCTAGTATTTTGTTCGTGGATAAACCCTCGGGTATTGTCTTTACGGTCGTGGCAGTTAAAGCTTTTTACCTTAGGCGTCGAGGAGGGTCGAAATCGTAGTATGTCAGACTATTTTACAGCGGACTGCATAGACCACATTGAGGCATGGGTTTTTGATTTGGATAACACCCTGTATCCCACTACTCCCGAGATGCTGGCCCAGATCGATGATTTGATGGGCTCTTTTATCTCAGACTTCCTGAGTGTTGATCGGGTGGAGGCGCGACGCATTCAGAAGGGTTATTTCCGGAGCTATGGACTCACACTTAGGGGACTTATGATTGAGCACGGACTTGAACCTCAAGTCTACATCGACCACCTTTCCCGGGTCGATCTCAGCGGGGTAAGGCCCGACCCCCAACTTGCTGATACTCTGGCCAATCTTGGCGGCCGTAAGTTTATTTATACAAACGCGTTTACCGAACATACCCGTGAGGTAATGGAACGGATCGGTATCGTCGATCATTTTGACGGCGTGTTTGATATAAGTGACGCGGGTTTTGTTCCCAAGCCCGCGATTGAATCGTATCGCCGTTTGTGCGAACTGCACGATATCAACCCTTCACGAGCAGTAATGGTTGAAGATATCGCACGCAATCTAGAACCCGCAGCAGAGCTTGGGATGAGGACGGTCTGGGTACGCACCGACACCGACTGGGCAAAAGCTAATAATGAAACTAGTCATATCAACTATGTTACAGATAACCTCTCTACTTGGCTGCGTGACGTTATCAATCGTAGTTGAGTAGTTTCCACAGCCAAAGAAATTCCTATATATTCGCGCCGAATTTTAATGGGGAAAAGTGATCGGGACATGAGTAACAGCACACTTGAAGAAGCAATAGACCGGGCTTGGGAAGACCGGGACAACATCACGCCAGATACAAAGGGCGAAAGTCGAGACGCAATCGACGCAGCACTCGAAGGCTTGGACTCCGGGACACTACGTGTCGCGGAGAAAAGCAACGGCGGCTGGACCGTCAATCAATGGCTAAAGAAATCCGTACTTCTATCCTTCCGTATTTTTGATATGGCGCCGTTAGCAGGCGGCCCTTCTTTTCCCGGTATCGGGGACAGCTCTTGGTTCGACAAAGTTCCATCAAAATTTGCTGGTTGGGATGAAGCAAAATTCCGCGACGCCGGCTTCCGCGCTGTGCCCAACTGCACAGTCCGCCGCTCGGTATATTTGGCACCTGGCGTGGTCCTGATGCCGAGTTTTGTAAATTTAGGTGCTTATGTAGACTCGGGCACAATGGTCGATACATGGGCAACGATAGGCTCGTGCGCGCAGATCGGTAAGGATTGTCATATCTCTGGCGGTGTCGGGATTGGCGGCGTCCTAGAACCGCTACAGGCTGACCCCGTCATAGTCGAGGACAACTGCTTTATCGGTGCCCGTTCGGAAGTTGCTGAAGGCGTGATCATAGAGGAAGGCGCCGTTCTTTCGATGGGTGTTTTTCTCGGTCAATCGACTAAAATTGTGAATCGCGAAACCGGCGAAATTATCTCTGGCCGCGTTCCCGCTTACTCGGTCGTCGTCCCAGGTTCAATGCCGGGAAAAAATCTACCCGATGGTAGCGATGGGCCGAGCCTTTACTGTGCGGTCATCGTTAAACAAGTTGACGAGCAGACACGTTCAAAGACCTCTATTAACGATCTATTGAGGGACTGAAGATCATCGTTGACGCAGTTGAACTTGCCCGAAATTTGATCCGCTGCCCAAGCGTAACGCCGAAGGATGCAGGCGCGCTGGGCGTATTGCAAACGGCGTTGGAGGAGATGGGCTTTACCTGTCATCGACTGCTTTTCTCGGACACGGAATCTCCGGAAGTTGACAATCTTTACGCCCGACTCGGGGATTCTTCCCCCAACTTTTGTTTCGCCGGCCATACCGATGTCGTGCCATTGGGTAATCTCGAAGCTTGGTCAGTGGATCCATTCGGTGCAGAGATCATCGACGGTTTTCTCTTCGGACGAGGTGCGACCGATATGAAAGGGTCTATCGCCGCATTTGTCGAAGCAGTCAGCCGGTTGCTCGCGGATAGCGATGTGCAGGGTTCAATCAGCCTCCTAATAACCGGCGACGAGGAAGGGCCCGCCATCAACGGTACCAAAAAAATTCTGCATTGGATGGCAAAGCAGGGCGAGGCTATCGACGTCTGCCTAGTGGGAGAGCCTACCAATCCTGATAAGTTGGGTGATATGGTCAAAATTGGCCGTCGTGGGAGCCTTACTGGGCAACTAACGGTCATGGGTGTGCAAGGACACACTGCCTATCCGCACCTGGCGGAAAATCCTCTGCCACGACTGATAAAGATGCTTGATGCAATTTCCTCATACGAACTTGACAAGGGCACTGATTATTTCCAGCCATCAAACCTCCAGCTAACGACGATCGACACAGGGAATCCAGCGTCGAACGTCATCCCCGCGTCCGTGTCGGCCGGTTTCAATATTCGTTTCAACGACCTCCACACCGGTGAAAGCCTGACTCGATGGCTAAGAGAACAGTGTGACGCCGAGGGAGGGAAATACGAGCTGGATATTACCGTGTCAGGCGAGGCCTTTTTGACACCGCCTGGGGAATTTAGCTCGTTGATCGCAAAATCCGTAGAAGAAACCACTGGTAATTCTCCGGCACTCAGCACGTCGGGTGGAACGTCGGATGCGAGATTTATAAAGGATTTCTGCCCCGTGGCTGAATTTGGTTTAGTAAGCCATACTATGCACAAGGTAGATGAACGCATCGCCGTCGCGGATATCCGCGACCTGACAGATATTTATACGGCGATATTATCGAAATATTTTGCGAACTTAGCTCCGACTGAATCATGATTTCCAGCCGTGAGGTCTTTCTTTCAATATACGGGGCCTATCAATTTGCGAAGTTCAAGCGCAACGCGGTGGACTATTTCGAAAATACTCCGAAAGCATTCTGGCGATCATTTTCTTCGGCACTGATCGCTCTACCCGCATACATTCTACTGGTGTCACAAAATTTCGTGGAACGGCCCGTTAACGTCTCGGGTGCAAGAATTGTGATAGTGGAGTCGACTGCATATGTGATCGGTTGGGTAATCTTTCCTCTGATCATGATATCATTTACAGACACTCTGAACCGGTTCGATCGGTACTATCGGTTTGTCGCGGCTTGGAACTGGTCAATCATACTGCAGGTGCTACTTTTTCTATCCGTAACCACCCTGATTACGACTGGGATTGTACCTGCACAGCTTGCCGGATTCGTGAGTCTGATAGCAATAATCACGATCCTATTTTATCAGGGTTACATTGCAACCATGACTCTAGAAATACGGGCGAGCGCTGCTCTCATAGTGGTTTCCATAGATTTCGTATTGGCTCTATGCCTCAAGATTTTAATACAGTCTTTCTACACCGATTATTCCGGCGCCTGACTACTATCCATATTGGGGTATTCAACCTCAACAAGATAAAGGCCGTCCGGCGGTGCAGTGGGCCCGGCAGCTGATCGGTCTTCAGCTGCCAAAGCTGCTAACAAATCAGCAGCTGTCCATTTACGAGACCCGACTAACTCCAAAGAGCCCGCAAAGTTTCGGATCTGATGATGCAGAAATGATTGTGCCCGCACGTGTATCTGAATTTCATCACCCTTCCGGATTACGCTCAATTCTTCAATTGTCCGAACCGGTGATTTGGCCTGACACATCGCAGCTCGAAAGCTCGTGAAGTTGTGGCGGCCGACTAGAGCCTGTGCCGCAGCGTGCATAGCCTTCGTGTCCAGCGGTAACGGTACATGCCAAACTCGGCCGGCCTCCAATGTCGGGCGCGGGCGCCTGTTCAAAATGCGGTAAAGGTATGTTCTTCTCACTGCGGAAATCCGGGCATGAAAATTAGGCATTACCTGGACCGCGTCGGTAACGACGATTTGCTCGTTCCTCATATGAGCGTTCAGTGCTTCTCGAATGGTGTGCGCACTGGCCTGTTTTTTTATGTCGACATGCGCTACTTGGCCCATCGCATGCACACCGGCATCAGTCCGCCCGGCTCCATGCACCCGCGTCTCCTCTCCGCAGAAATGAAAAACAGCCTCTTCCATAGATTGCTGTATCGACCGACCGTTCTCTTGCCGTTGCCAACCGACATAAGACCCTCCATCATATTCAACAGTCAGCTTCCAGCGGATCATGTGAAAACAACCCCGAACGGTGCAGGGTTGCCCCTGAGGTAATCTTCCGCAGACATTGCCAATTTTCCCGAGCGTTGGACCGAAGTTATGGCCAGCGCACCCTTACCGCAAGCTATAGTCAGGGGTTCCGCTACAACTGTCCCAGGGGGAGCGGTCCCCCCAGTTTCCGGGACAGCTGCCAGGATGCGTAAGCGTTGGCCGTTGTGTTCACACCAGACACCGGGCCAAGGGTTTAGTGCACGCACCCACCTGTCAAGATCAGCTGCATCCTTCGTCCAGTCAATACGACCCTCACTGCGATCAAGTTTCGGGGCATAAGTGACGCCAATTTTCGGTTGTGGTACCGGGGTCGGGTGGTTCCCCGATAGAGTATCGACAATCAGGCGGCCACCGATTTCCGATAGTACGTCATGAAGATCGGATGTTGTGGTGGTTGAACTTATCGGCAAGGACTGGGTCGCCAGCATGTGCCCGGTATCGAGGCCTTCATCCATCTGCATGATCGTGATGCCAGTCTCTGTATCTCCAGCAAGAATTGCGCGCTGGATGGGTGCTGCGCCGCGCCATCTCGGTAGTAACGAGGCATGTATGTTTAGACAACCGAGCCTAGGGGCGCGGAGGAATGGCTGGGGAAGAATAAGACCATAGGCGGCAACGACGGCTACGTCAGCATTCATCTGAGTGAACTCGTCCAACGCGGCCGTATTTTTTAGGTTTGTTGGACATCGGACTTTGAGACCCAGAGATTCTGCTAATGCCTGAATAGGCGATGGCCGCTCATTATAGCCCCGTCCAGCGGGACGGGGTGGCTGAGAATAGACGCAGACTACGTTATGACCAGCGGCGAGAATCTCCGACAACGCGGGGACTGCAAAGTCGGGAGTTCCCATGAATATAACTCGCACGGCGGGTACCCTCAGACGCCCGCTTTGGCTCTCGAATCGGCGCGTATTTTTTTCAGCTTGGTTAGTTTTCGCATTATCATGCTGCGCTTGAGGCCTGAGATATGATCAACGAAAAGCACACCATCGAGATGATCAATCTCGTGCTGAATACACTTTGCGAGAAACCCATCCATATCCCTCTCGCAAATCTTGTTTTCGTAGTCGAGGTAACTTATTCGCACCATGTCGGGTCGCTTAACCTCCGCAAAGTGCTCGGGTAATGACAAACAACCTTCCTCGAACGCAGATAATTCATCGGAGGCGTCAACTATCTGGGGATTTGCGAGGCGTATCGGCTGCGGCTTCCCATCCGCGCGGGCTACATCGACTACGATGACCCGTTTTAGAACACCGACTTGGGGTGCCGCCAGCCCCACACCGGGTGCCGCATACATTGTCTGAAGCATATCGTCCATCAGACGGCGTACGCCATCATCAACATATTCGACCGGATGAGAGACTTTTTTCAGTCTCGGATCAGGGGCGGTGATAATAGGCATTAATGCCATAGTATCGAAATCCTTAGTTTTCAGTTGGAATTAGGTATGCTTTCGGTTCCACAGGGTCAAGCGTGACTTAAAAGTGTCGACGATCAGCCGATTCGGAGAAGTTCGTGATACGTTCTTTCCTATGGAGTCAGTGACATTTATTGCGGTGGTCGTTGCCATTGGATCTTTGGCGTTTGTCGCATTGGTTCTACTGCGGGGCAACTCGCGAAATATTTCCGAAGAGATTACACGAACAGCAGAACGACTCACCACCCAACAGATAGAACTTGCCGGCAGATTGTCACAGATCGCTGAAGCGGACGCAGCCAGCCAGAAAGCACTGTCAGAACGACTACAGAACCAGGAAATAGCGATCACGAAGACGCTAGAAGAACGTCTTGCAGACGTCACCAAACGGGTTGGAGACACGCTTCAGAAGACTAATACGAAATCTTCAGAGACAATGGCCAAACTCCAAGAAAGACTCGCAGTGATAGATGCGGCGCAGAAAAACATCACCGACCTGTCGGCACAGATGGTTCAGCTTCAGGACGTTTTGACCAATCGGCAGGCACGCGGTGCATTTGGAGAAATACAACTACAAGACTTGGTCAGAGCAGCTTTACCGCCGTCAGCATACGAATTTCAGAAAACCCTCAGCAATAATAAACGCGCCGACTGTGTTCTAAACCTACCTAACCCGCCGGGCGCCATCGCGATCGATGCAAAATTCCCGCTTGAGAGCTATCATGCGTTACGCGCTGCTAAAGATGAGGCCGGACGCATAAAGTCGTCACGGGCGTTCGCCACGGATGTGCTCAAACATGTCCACGATATAGCGGACCGATATATCATCCCGGGTCAAACGGCGGAGTCAGCATTGATGTTTCTACCGTCAGAAGCGGTTTATGCAGAGTTGTATGCCAACCATCCAGAAACCGTCGAAAAATCTTACCGCGCTCGGGTCTGGATCGTGTCACCAACAACTCTGATGGCAACACTAAATACCGTTCGTGCAGTGTTAAAGGATGCTTCTATGCAGGAACAAGCGGGCGTCATCCAGTCGCAAGTACGCAAGTTATTAGTTGACGTAGCCCGTATTGATGACCGGGTCGACAAATTACAGGTTCATTTCCGTCAAGCGCAGGAGGATATCAGCAAGATCCGCACTTCGACCAATAAGGTTAAGAGTAGGGGAGAGAAGATCGAGTTGATTGAACTTGGTGAGCTCAAAGAAGGGGATAAAATCACAGCGGGAGCAGAAATTCATCGGCTTGAACAGGGCAATGGCTAATTGCGATATAGCTAACTAAATTGACATTGATGCGGCCTCACGATCCAGAATCGGTTTAAATGAAAGATTTCTATCGTTCCCAGGTATATATACTTTTCGCTGCTACGGCAGTTGTGCTTATTGCAAATGGGTCTCGACAAAGTTTTGGGCTTTTTCTGGAACCAATTAGCAAAGATCTTAATTGGGGTGTCACCGAGTTCGCCATAGCTATTGCGGCACAAAATCTCGTGATGGGGTTTGCGGCGCCTTTTACCGGTGCATTAGCCGACCGCTGGATGCGGCCAACGACAGTGATTACTCTGGCCGCAGCTCTATACGCCGCGGGGCTCGCACTGATTTCGGTTTCAGTGACTCCAGAAACAATGTTCCTTTCCGCGGGTCTTATAGTCGGTATCGGTGCATCAGGGGTTGGGCTGACCCTGCCACTGGGTATAGTCGGCCGAATTGCCCCTGAAAACTCACGAACGCTTTGGATAGGAATAGTTACCGCAGGCGGATCTGCCGGACAATTCACTTTTGCTCTGACCAGCATGGGGCTCATCGAGGGGTTTGGCTGGTCGGGTGGAATTTTAGGACTAGCTATTATCGCGTTCGTCTCTGTTCCGCTGGCTTATTCTATGAGACGGGCAGGTGATATCGCGTTCTCCGAGCCTGATAAGGAAAGCCTCGGGGGAGCCCTGAAGAAGGCGAGCAGTCACCATGGATACTGGCTGTTGGTCATGGGATTTTTCGTCTGCGGCTTCCAAGTCCAATTCGTCGGCACACATTTACCCAAGTATCTTACGGATACAGGAGCTGGCGCATGGCTCGCGACGGCTGCTATAAGCGTAATCGGGCTATTCAATCTTTTCGGTACTATTATCGCGGGCTGGGCCGGAGGAAAATGGCGAAAAAGAAACCTCTTGGGCCAGTTGTACTTGGCGCGTGGTTTACTGTTTTTAGTTTTTATCTACTTGCCGGTTAACGAGATAACGGTCCTTGGGTTTAGCGCAATTCTGGGACTTTTATGGCTATCAACCGTGCCCTTAACCAGCGGGATCGTCGCACAGATTTTTGGTCCGAGGTACATATCAACCTTGTTCGCTATTGTCTTTCTGAGCCATCAGTTGGGTGCTTTCGCTGGCGTTTACCTGGGCGGGTTATTTTACGACGTCTTTGGAACTTACGATGCAGCGTGGTGGCTAGCGATCGGGCTGTCGGCTGGGGCCGCGCTTATTCACTGGTGTATTGACGACCGGCCAATTGAAAATCCACGGTTTGTCGGTGCAGGGTAGAATTTGGATGGAAGTAGACACAGACTTTTGAGTGAACTGTGTTATTTATAAGGCTCTCAGTGTCGCGCCTTGCATCTCTTTGATTAGGCTGTATTAGGTCTAAAAATCACCACTCACTGTTAACTCACCGTGAAAAAGATCCTATGGTCGCACAGCGCTGAAGCTGGTGGACAACTGACAATCATTTGTAATGGAGGATGACATTATGGCCGAAACAGAACAGTTTCTGAAACTCACACATGAAGGTGCTCTAACTGCACTGAACGCAGGTATAACGAAGGCGGCAGAGATGAACCAGCCTCAGTGTATTTCAATCGTGGATAATGGTGGCAACCTGCTAGCATTCATTCGTATGAACGGTGCTTTTCATATGTCTATGGAGACATCTATACGTAAGGCCCGCACAGCCGCCTGTTATGGCGATCCTTCGGGTGGCCTGATGGAAGGTGTCGACATAAAACTGGCGATTGGCACCGACGGCCAACGGATTAACCTACCTGGCGGCCTGCCGATTATTGTCGACGGTCACTGTATCGGCGGTGTTGGCGTAGGATCAGGCACAGGGGAGCAGGATCGCGAGGTGGCGGCCGCCGCTATCGCAGCAATCCCGTCGAGTATGTCCTTTTAGAAACGCTTTAGTCGCCCGAACAGCTGCAATTTACGGCGATTCTCCCAGCTCTATGAATTTATCAGCCGATGCCATGTGGGTATAAGGATTTTCTACCCTTTTTGGGCGATTTTATGCTAAAAGGTGCGTGTGTTAGGGAATTGATGATAGCGGGGATCAACACTCGCCACATACCTAACCGAATGGAAGGTCTATTTGCCGCTTGTGTGGGCAAATATGGGATAAAAATCCCAAAGTAAAAACCGCTGACACTGAAGTTTCCGAAGCCGGATACTCAATGTAAGGGTGTTGAAATAACGCGGAATTACGCCAGGTAATTCGCCTATGTGCGTAAAGATATAGTGCCACCGAGAGGGTGGTTGGGACAACCGACGATTACATCGTAATCGAGTAGTAAAAGGGAGCCATTTGATGAGCGAATCGAACACAAGCTCGCTGGAAGCCGAAGAACTAGTAATGGATCATCGTGCTGTAAGTGATGTACCTACAGACCGCAACTGTATGTCTTGCGGCGAAAAATTTGCTAGCGAAGGTTGGCACAACCGCCTGTGTCTGCGTTGCCGGAAACGCAGCGAACCCGATTTCGTTTAAATGACCGGATCGGTTTGCCAAATACTTGGCGTTTTGAATATTTTTTCTCAAGACTATGTAGAGTCTCATGGTCAAGTGCTAAACTTGGTATCTACGATACCTATAATGGAGAAAATCTGAATGGCATTAATAGCCGCCGGGCTCAACGCGCCGGATTTCAGCCTCCCGAACCAGGACGGAAAGACGGTGAAAAAAGACGATTTCGCCGGTCGCTATGTCTTGCTCTGGTGGTACCCCAAAGCCGATACACCTGGCTGAACCATAGAGGGCAACGGGTTCCGTGATAGAATCCAAGACTTCGAAGACCGTAACGCCTCGATAGTCGGTATTTCATATGATAGCCCGTCGGTTAACGGTGCGTTTCGCGATAAATTCTCTTTTCCCTACGACTTGTTGAGTGATGAAGATGGCGCTGCATCCATCGCATTCGGCGTTTCTGAAATTGATAATGCCCGATCACCACGCAAATCAGTATTGATCGGGCCGGACGGACATGTCGCCGTCACATATGAAGAGGTGACACCGGCGGACCATCCCGAACAGGTTATAAGCAATCTGGACAATATGTCCTGAAGGTAAAAAGAGAGAGAATGACAAGGGCGGCGTCAATAGCCGCCCTTCCTGCGTGTACTAGCCGCCCGCGAAAAATAGGCAGTTAGTTTCCTCGGACTTCGAAAGATTTCTCATAGTAATTTTATTTGGGAACTCGGCAACATAGAGACCGGTCCGTAGCTTAAGGTAGCTGGGAGAAGGATGGTGGAGCCGAGGAGGATCGAACTCCCGACCTCTGCATTGCGAACGCAGCGCTCTCCCAGCTGAGCTACGGCCCCACGGTGCCAATCCCTGAGGATCAAGCGGGCGGATAATGTGGACGAAGCCGATATCTGTCAAGCAAGCTAAAACGAATTCATCTGAGTTAATATTAGATCTCTCCTCCGGCCGCTTCAAGCGAACCGCTTGCACCTAGAACAGGCCGCCGTTACCCTGTAATTTCACTACTCACAGGCACCCTTCTTACATGCAGCTAGTCGCCACCCTGTTCAATCTTCTCGACGTCGTAGTCAACCTTTACATATGGTGTTTCATTATCTCCGCTATCATGAGTTGGCTAATTGCTTTTAAGGTCGTCAATACCAGCAATCGGTTTATCTATGTCGCTGGCAATACACTTTACCGGTTGACTGAGCCGATGCTTCAGCCAATCCGCAACCTACTCCCGAATTTCGGCGGTATCGACTTCTCCCCTCTTATTGCAATACTGCTTCTGCTTTTCCTAAAAGATGGAATTCTTCAACAAATTTATATCTGGATTGTTTCCTAATATTCCACGATGACAGATGGCATTATAATTGACTGCAAAGGATTCGCGGCAAACCTTATCGATAGAGTCAAAGCCGAAACGGCCAAACTCATCGAGAACCATTCTCTAGTCCCTAGATTGGCCACCGTAATAGTCGGTGAGGATCCAGCAAGCCAGATATATATAAGAAATAAGAATGAAAAAACGCAAGAGATCGGGATGCTCTCGCTGGGTGAAACCCTGTCCCAAAACACCCAAGAGGAAGAGCTGATAGCTATAATAGATAAACTGAACAACGACCCTGCGGTTAATGGTATTTTGATTCAATTACCCCTACCTGATCACATCCGTCCCGACTCTATAATTGATGCCATTGACCCAGGGAAAGATGTTGACGGGTTTCACCCCCGCAATGTAGGTGCACTGGCGACCGGTCGTTGGGGCATGGTGCCCTGCACACCGCTGGGCTGTCGCATGCTGTTAGAACATATTCTGGGCGATCTATCCGGCTTAAATGCCGTTGTAGTGGGGCGATCTAATATCGTGGGCAAACCTATGGCACAACTCCTACTAGACGCTAACTGCACGGTTACCATAGCCCATTCCCGAACTGCCAATCTTTCTGCTATCTGTCGCGAAGCAGACATCTTGATCGCGGCAGTCGGATGCCCGGAAATGATAAAAGGAGACTGGATCAAGCCAGGAGCAACGGTTATCGACGTTGGCATCAATAGGGTGCCGAACAAAACGAAAGATAAAACGCGCCTTGTCGGAGACGTTGCGTTTGATGAAGCGGTCCAAAACGCCAGGGCTATCACGCCAGTACCTGGCGGGGTCGGTCCCATCACTATTGCGTGCCTACTGCGCAACACGTTGATCGCCACCTGCCGGCAGTACCAAATCGAAGTGCCTAAAATCTGAAAAAGCGTTTTTTACTTATTTCTCAGTATTCGATGATCGAATGTCTACGTCCGAATATTAAATAGCTCTGCGATGCATCCGGATCAATACCGCTTACCTTGGCAGGAATGGATGTGGCTAAGGTAACATCGTTGGAATTTTTATGGGTTTTGCTACAGTGAAAACGCGATATTTCGTAGCATAAAATGCCGTCAACCTATATTGCCGCAAGACCCCACCCAAGACGGGACATAATATCTCTTTCGAGTTATGGGCAGAGGCGCTTGCGATTAATTAAGAGTGGTTGATTTGGCAAGACCGTGCTCGTCAAATTTATAGAGAATATAATGGCTTTCTCTGAGACTCTAACCTTTAAGAAGCGATTCCCATTTGTTTGGGAGTTAGTTTCTGTTTTTGCGAGCCTCGCGACGCGAAATGTAGTATCCGGCAAGAAAAATCACCACCGCCCCCGCCCATGTCCACCCGTCTATCAGTTCGCTGAAAAGTAGATATCCAAATAACGCGCCCAATGGCAAGCGAAGGAAGTCGAATGGCATAACGGAACTGGCATCTGCAGTTGCAAACGCCCGAGCTTGGCAGAAATGTGCCGCCCACCCCGACAACGCCATGAAGGCGATTGGCACGACATCTTCCGATCCGGGATTCTCCCAGACAAAAATTAGCGGGATCGCGGTCAGAGGAACCATCAGCAGGTTCATCCAAAATACCGTCGCAGCGGCTGATTCCGTCTTAGTCAGAATCTTAACACTCGACCATGCTCCGGCGTAGAGCGCCGAAGAAAGAACTACGAGCAGAATCGGTAAACTGATATCGACGAACCCAGGACGTATAATAATTAGTGCACCCCCGAAACCAACCAGAGTCGCCCCCCAACGATGTATACTCACCGTTTCGCCCAGCACTGTGCCTGCCGCTACAGTTGTGAATAGGGGTATCAAGAATGTGAGTGCTACGGCCTGAGCTACAGGAATAAAGGGCAGCGCATAATAAAGGGTAGCCATGGCGAAAAGCGCAAAAACCGTGCGTACCAAGTGCATCGGAAGCCGGTTAGTCCGCAGCGCAGAAAAACCCGATCTCGAAACAAGCGGTATGACGATAAATACGCCGATCAGGGCGCGAAAGAAAACAATCTCAAACGCGTCAAACTTACCGTCCATATAACGAACGCTAGCTATCATAACGGCAAAGCTGGCGGCGGCTAGAATTGCCCAGAAGGCAGAAATCAGAAATCGGGGTCTCGTGATCCCAGCACCATCCATCATCCTTTTCGGGCGTTCATTAGCCGCAAACGCAGGGCATTCAGCTTTATAAAACCCTCTGCATCTCGTTGATCATAGACTTTATCGGCCTCGAAAGTGACATGCTGCTCGGAGTATAGACTTACAGGGGATTTGCGCCCAACGACGCTCGCCACTCCCTTGAATAGTTTCAGCCTTACCGTGCCGGAAACATACTTCTGGCTCTCGTCAACTGCAGACTGGATCATCTCCCGTTCAGGCGAAAACCAGAACCCGTTATAGACCAGCTCTGCGTAGCGCGGCATAAGCTCATCTTTTAGATGGGCAGCGCCCCTATCCAGCGTGATGGACTCAATTCCGCGGTGGGCCACCGCGAGGATTGTACCGCCCGGCGTTTCATATATACCGCGCGATTTCATGCCTACATAACGATTCTCAACAATGTCGATGCGACCAATACCGTTGGCGCCACCAAGCTGATTCAGCTTAGTCAATAATACTGCTGGAGACATTTTTTGACCATCTATTGCCACAGCGTCTCCAGCCTGAAATTCGACTTCAATGTAGGTTGGCGTATCGGGAGAATCTTCAGGGGAGACTGAGCGCGTATACATGGCATCATCTGCCTCAATCCAAGGGTCTTCCAAGGCCTTACCCTCATAGGAAATGTGCAGAAGATTAGCATCTGTTGAATAGGGTGGTTCGTCTATCTTATCACGCGATATCGGGATTTGGTTAGAGCGCGCAAATTCCATCAGCTTGGTGCGTGAATCGAGATCCCACTCCCGCCACGGTGCTATGACCTTGATATCCGGCTCCAGAGAATAATAGCCAAGCTCAAACCGAACCTGGTCATTTCCTTTGCCGGTGGCGCCATGACTGACAGCATCTGCCCCGGTTTCTCGAGCGATTTCGATCTGGCGTTTGGCAATCAGTGGTCTCGCGATCGACGTACCCAGCAGGTAGATACCTTCGTAGAGTGCATTGGCGCGGAACATAGGGAATACGAAATCCCGGACAAATTCCTCGCGCAGATCGTCAATATAGATTTCTTCTACACCTGCCGCGACAGCCTTTTCGCGCGCCGGGTCAAGCTCTTCACCCTGCCCCAGATCAGCTGTAAAAGTAACGACCTCGCATTCATAGGTCTGCTGCAGCCATTTCAGGATCACGGATGTATCCAGCCCACCCGAATAGGCGAGCACGACTTTTTTGACCTCTCCGGGTTTTGATGTGGCCATGGAATGCCTCTCGGTTCGTAATACATACCCCGCGGTGCGGAATCGCGCGGAGTATAGGCATTCCTCGGGGCGCGGCAAGCAAGAGGATTCGGTTCCTCGATCACCCGATTAAATACATCGCCGCAAACGTGAGGATCATAAAATCAATAGATACATTATCGGACTTCGGATTTTACATGAATACTGACTTAGCAGGAAAATATTTCTGTCGAATAGATTTATTTTTCCGCCGGCCGACTAAAAGGTAAGTTTGGCTAATGCGAAGACACAGAGAAGAATTTAACTCTTCGGAATCAACCAAATTTTTTTATAATTTTCCAAAGGGGCCGGCAAGTGCACTTCCATCCAGGCCATTCGTGGCTAAGTAAATTATTATTCAGGCGTTCTTACGTGTCCGCTCGCTGAGCGTCTTCAGCTGACCACATGCGGCGAGTATATCACGTCCTCGTGGGGTACGAACAGGCGATGAATATCCGGCCATGTTAACAATGTCGGCAAATGCCGCAATATCCCCGTCGCTAGAACATTCATAAGGCGACCCGGGCCACGGATTAAATGGGATGAGATTTACTTTAGCGGGGATACCACTAATAAGGCGAACAAGCTCTCGAGCATCTGCAGGCGAGTCATTGATACCCTTTAGCATGACATACTCGAACGTAATCCGACGCGAGTTCTTCGCCGTAGGGTAGGCGCGACACGCATCAAGCAATTCCGCAATTGGATACTTTTTATTTATCGGTACGATCTCGTTACGCAGGTCGTCAGTCACAGCGTGGAGCGATATTGCGAGCTGGATACCAAGATCTGCCCCAATCTTTGGTATCATTGGCACTACGCCCGCGGTGGACAAGGTGATCCGGCGTCGGGATATGTTGATACCCTCCTCGTCCATGATTATGTGCAGAGCCTTAACGATGTTGTCATAGTTATAAAGGGGTTCGCCCATACCCATCATTACTATATTAGTTAGACGGCGGGGTTCCTTGGAAGACGGCCATTCATTGTAGGAGTCTCTGGCTAGCATGAACTGGCCAACGATTTCGCTTGGGGTCAAATTTCGAACAAGCCGCTGAGTGCCGGTATGGCAAAATCTGCAGTTCAACGTGCAGCCTACCTGGGAAGAGATGCATACAGCACCCCGGTCTTCTTCTGGAATGTGTACAGCCTCCGCGAGGTTCCCGTCAGTAAATCCCATCAGCCATTTTCGCGTGCCGTCATTCGACGTTTGTTCGGTGGCAATATCCGGGCGGGAGATCATGAATTTCTCTGCGAATTGAGGCTGGAGATTTTTCGATATGGTCGTCATATCTGAAAAATCACGCACACCGTGATGGTATATCCAATGCCATAACTGCTTCGCCCGGAACCTTGGAAGATCCATCTCTGTAAGAGTGGTCTCCATTTGCTCACGCGTCAGTCCCACTAGATCAATCTGGGCGTCATTGGCTTCAGAAACACTATCTACTTTAGAGATATTAGTTTTCGTTGACATGGCCGCAATATAGGGGCTGGGATCGCCCGATCAACAGCCCATTACTAGGTCACCGATTTCAGCTTTTTCAAGATACCTTTTGAAAGAGTAGCGTGAGTACCGTGGCTTATCCCCGCGCGTCTATATATCGGTTCTGTTTGATTTGACCTTTGAATTCCGCCTCTAAGGTACCCGACTCTAATGATAAAACTTCAGGCGATACTTCAAACCGTTTCTTGATTTCCCCTGCGATACGCTCAGAAATCTCGAGATAATTGGCAGTGTCAGATATTTCAATATAAACACGCAAAACATCAAGCGTTTTGGATTCATGGACCTCAACCTTATAGTCCGCGACATCCATCTGCAGCATCATATAATCATCAAAATCGGCATGATTGATGTTGATACCGCGAACCTTGAAGAATCCTGATGTTCGTGCGGCATGTTGAATCAAAGGATAGATTGATAATGGATCACTGGCAGTCGGCTTGGAACGTTGCCAGCTTACATAATCACCCATGTTCCATCGCAGAAATGGCGTCACATTATTGTTCCATAAAGGTGTGATGATCAGTATCCCCTTTTCATCCTCAGCAACAGGATCAAGTGTCGCTTCATCAAGAACTTCGAAGTGGAAAAGATCCGACCAGAATATCATTCCGTCGTGCAGGCTTGTCTCGCTTGCGAGCGCCGAGCCTTCAGTCGATCCGAACTGGTCGAATACCTCTGCCCCCCACATCTCTTCAATCCTCAGCCTTTTGCCCGGTGAGAGAGGTTCGGCAGCGGTGAGAAACTTATTCACAGAACTCTGAGAAAGATCAATTCCCATCCGCTCCGCCACTTGCGCTAGCTGCAGGCCGTAGCTGGCCATACCGGCGAAAACAGTGGGCTTCAGCGTCTGTATAAGTTCTATTTGCAGCTCCGACGACGTCGAATTGCCAGCACCGCACCAAACGGTGCCAATACCTAGTTCCTCCGCCGAACGTGCGTAAAGACTTCCCACTGGATGGAGCCCCAACGGAAAAGAGATATGGGCTAAGTCGTCAGGGCCTATATTAGCCGTCACCCACAAACGGCGAAATGCTTCAAGCCCGAATCGCATGTCTTCGGCAGATCGCGGATAGAATAGAGGCCGGCCGGTTACTCCGCCGGAACGCCAGTACTCAACCGCATCGGTTCGATCGCCGATACAGAACGCATCAAAAAAATGTTCCGGCGACACTTCGCGCAGTTGATCCTTAGTAAGAATAGGAATTTTCTGCCACTCCTCCGGATCGTCCAGCCGTTCCAAATCAATATGATCGAGTTTTCCAGAAAAGAATGCGGATGATTTGGCGTTCTCGACTGCGATTCTCTTTCGGGCACTCTGAATACGTTCGATCTCTGAGACGCTTTCAGCCGGAAAAATCGTCTCGGGTGTTTTCCACATCTCATTTCCTCCCCTTTGAGGGTAAATACAGTTATACAGGTCTGTGCCCAGTTTTTAGGATAATAAGGTGGGTAAATCGTGGGTAAAGTAGGAGTTCCGAGACAAGATGCCAAACGGGAAGCATATATTCCGCGCCGATCACATCGGAAGTTTTCTGCGTCCGAAGAGCCTGATAGAGGCGGCTCGTTCCTACCGTACCGGAGCGCTCTCCGGTAAGGAATTTCGCGAATCCCAAGATCAAGCGATCGCCGAGGTTGTCACCTTTCAGGATTCTATCGGTCTACCGAGCGTCACTGACGGAGAGTACCGACGGGCCGCTTGGTCTTCTGGCGTCATCGATGCGATTGAGGGAATTATTGTACGCGACGCGGGAACACTAGCCTTCAAGAATAAGGAAGGCGACGTATTCGTACCCCCCTCGCCCTTCGCGGAGACCAAAGTCAAACGCAGCGGCCCAATTGTTGTCGATGACTACAACTACCTGAATTCACTGAAACCTAGGGGTCTTCCGAAGGTCACTATGGCGTCACCACCAGTGCTGCATTTTTTTCTTGGAGATCAAAGCTTCGACAGAAATGCTTATCCAGATAAGGAAGGATATTTCGCCGATCTTGCCAGTATCTACCGTGCTGAGATCGCGGATTTAGCTATAGCAGGATGTACCTTTGTGCAGCTTGACGACACCGCTCTCCCCTGTAATTGCGATATCACTGCCCGGAAAGCCATACAGGACCGTGGCGAAGATCCGGACACCCTGACTGATGCATATATTCAGGTTATTAACGATTCTATTTCGGAGCGCCCTGATAATATGACCATTGGTCTACATATGTGCCGTGGAAATTTAAAGGGTATGTGGATGGGTGAAGGCGGCTACGAACCGATCGCGGAGAAACTGTTTAATCAGCTGGATGTCGATACTATATTCATGGAGTACGATTCCAAACGAGCCGGTGATTTCAGACCACTCCGGCATGTACCGAAGGGCAAACTCATCGTTCTTGGATTAATCAGTGCAAAATCGCCAATTCTTGAGGAAAAAGAGGAAGTAAGATCTCGAATCGACGACGCGGCAGCTATCATCCCGATGGAGCAGTTAGCGCTAAGCGCTCAGTGTGGGTTTTCATCGGGAAGCGGTGACGGTCAAGTTCTAGGCATGGATGATACGAAAAGAAAGCTCAACCTGATTGTCGAGTTAGCCGATGAAATATGGGGAAGTGTCTAGCTGCACTCGACTGTCACAAAGGCAACAAATTAATGGGTTGTCACTGCCCGGGCGTTGACCGAACGCATCCAAAAGACTGCCCCGGCGACAATCACTATCTGGGGCACGATAGCGATCATTACGGCGTTCCAGCCTATTTCGATCTGCAAATAGCCAGCAAAGAACGAAGAGATCGCTGCCAGAATATAAGCGATGGTGTCATTCGCACCCTGTACCTTCCCCTTTTCCTCCTCCGTGTGGCAGGTGACCAGCAAAGAGGTAGAACCGATTAACATGAGGTTCCAACCCGCACCGATTAGCATGTTGGTTAGGAAGAAGTTTGTCAGCGTAATCCCTGTCAGCCCAGAAATGATTCCGCAAAAGAAAAGTACAAATCCCATCATGACAACATTTAGGTTGCCGAACCGACTGATTAGCTGGCCAGCGAAGAACGACGGCGCAAACATAGCGAACATGTGCCATTGGATGACGAACGGTACATCCTCTTCCAAGCCGCACAACTTCATGGATAGCGGGGTCGCCGCCATCATCAAGATCATCCCGGCCCATGATACCGACGTGCCGATGGCCGCAACGACAAAAGCAGGCTGTTTCATAATTTGTTTCAAAGGACGCCCCGAAGATTTTTTTTCCAGCGCTAACACGCCAGACTGGTCTGGCTCTGGCATCCGCACGAACTGAATGGTGATTGCAAACATGATTGGTGCGACGGCGAGAATCACATAGGTGGCCGTATATTGCGGCACCCACAGATTAGCCGTGTTTCCCGCTAGAGTACCGCCGACAAAGGCTGCTATTAAGCCACCTCCAATGACCCATGAAATTGCCTTAGGTCGAAAATTGTCATCGGCCGTTTCAGAGGCCGCGAACCGTAAATATTGGTTAAATGCGTTAAAAGCTCCGAAAGACGATGTGCCCGCAATAAATACCCAGAAATCGCCAAGATGTAGACCGAGCGTGCAAAACGCACAACCCAGCAATCCGAAAATCGACCCAATCGCAAACCCGCCTCGGCGTCCGTATTTCTTCATTAGTAGCGACGCCGGTGTCGCGACTATTGCGGTTGCTACCCACATGAAGGCATGCGGTAGTGTAGCCAGAGACTTATCTTGCAGGATCAGAAGTGAAGCAAGAGCAGAGACGCTAATCACTACAGTCACACTAGTTTGCGCATAGCCTTGGCATAGCGATAATAGCGCAACATTCCGTTTCATGTGGGGGATCGCAGCAGGGTTCATTACCGCAGTCTACCCGTCACTCGGCAGCGGCACCAGCCGTACCTATTTAACTTTACACGCCTTACCGATAGCTCCATGCGCAGCCGAAATCCCCGATAGGGAGTAGGTATCCCGCGTCTTCGTACCACGCGACGATACACCCGTGACGATCATACGAGATCCTGAGCGCATCGCCCGAACGAGTGCAGCATCCTCTTTCTTATTCTGGGCCCAAGCAGTGTCCGCATCGGTGAATAGCTGGAATTTATGCTTTCCGATCGCTACCTGAACAACGCTATCCTTCTTAAAGGTGTAGCCTGCGGTCAATTGGACCTGGTTTATAACCCTATTTCCAGGTACGTGAGTAACTAGCGCATAAATTCGGCCGCGCCTTTTGTACTTTCCCTCGTGCTTGACTGGTTTACTATATATCCAGCACGTTCGAGACTTCCCTTTCCCCTCCACACTAGCTGACCAATGCTGGAAGCTGCCTAATTTCTGGGCCGAAAGCGGTGTCACCAACAATAAAATGCCACCCACCAAAGTGAGTAAGAAAAACCTCATCTCTATCCTTTTAATTTGGAGGCGCCTCGACGTATTACCGGAGCACCGAATACAGGCTCCGACAGTGGTTCCGGGGCCGCCCCCGCCATCACCGGTCGGTCAGCAAACCGCCCCATCGATAACATACGATCATACATTACGATGCCACCAGTGGTCGCTAGGTTGAGAGAAAACTTTGTCGGAATTCTAATCATATGATCGCAACATTCGATCATTTCCTGGCTAAGGCCGATCCTTTCCATCCCGAGCACATAAGCGGCGCGGCGCGGGTGTCTAAAGCTTGGAAGGTCGATTGCCCGGTCATCAATTTCTATACCGATCATAGAACAACCCTCCGGTATTCGCAGTGATGCGATGGCATCGAACTGGTAGATCGGTACTTGGCCCGCTGTATCAGATGTATCAGAGGCACTCCCAGCAACATCGTAGTTCGCATTTACGGTGAATATAAAGCTAGCTCCAAACGCATGAGCCGATCTGACAAGATTACCAACATTTATGGCCTTGCTAACGCCCTCTATGCCGATGCCGAAATAACCACGCATGTTTCCGGATTCTACAGTGGTCAAAGAATCTCGCAAGTCTCCCGTATACAACACATCATAAAATAGCTTGCACGCTGCCAGATACTGTAAACAGCAGTTTAGTCGGCTCCTTAGTTCTCTCTGCGGTAGGCCCGAATGTTCCCAAGGGGTTCCGCGGCAGGTTGAGTCTAATCCACGTTAACTGCTTCACCTAAGGTTGGTCCGATTTCCCAATTTAGAACAATATCGGCGATACAGTCTAAATCAGTCGGCTCTCGATTAATAATGACTAAATTGGCACCATTCTCCTTCGCCATTGCGGGAAATCCCGCCGCAGGATAAACCACCAGAGATGATCCAACGGCGAGAAACAGGTCGCAGGCAAGCGTTTCCTCTCGTGCCCGCCTCATAGGCCCTTCGGGCATGGCCTGGCCGAAGGAGATGGTGGCGGTTTTGACGATCCCACCGCAATGATCGCAGATCGGTAAAGTGCTATCGGCTTGAAAGTTCTCCTTGATGGACTCAAGCTCGTGGCGTTTCGCGCAGGACAAGCAAGTTGCATAAGTGCCGTTACCATGGAGTTCGATCATCTGACGATCCGACACACCAGATTCCTGGTGCAGGCCATCAATATTCTGAGTGATTACTGCGCTAACCTTGCCTAGATCAACCAACTTTGCCACAGCCCTGTGACCCCGGTTTGGCTCTGCCCCGATCATATCCCTGTCGATCTCGAATTTGCGTCGCCATGCTTCAGTCCGAGCACTTTCAGACGCAATATATTCTTCGAAATAGATCGGCGTTGTCTGCGACCAAATACCATTAGGGCTCCGGAAATCCGGAATTCCCGATTCAGTAGAAATACCCGCGCCTGTAAACACGACTATACGGGCCGAAGCATCAATCAACTGGGCCAGTTTTAATATTTCTTCGTTCATATGCGCTGTTTATTCAGCGGGCGACCTGCACCGCACCCCGCGCCTTACGTTGTTTTCGCCGCTCGACCACACCGACTGTGATCGACATCATCGGCGGCACAATCGCCATGGTGAGAACGGCAGACAACGACAGACCGCCGAGCACTACAGATCCTAGACCACGATATAGTTCAGAGCCTGCACCAGGAAATGCTACAAGTGGCAGCATACCGAACACAGATGTTAGGGTGGACATGAATATCGGCCGGATGCGATTTCTCGTAGCGGTTTCAATCGCAAGATTTACCTCCATTCCGTCACCGCGTATGTGGAACAACGTCTGGTGGACTAGAAGAATTGCATTGTTGACCACTATCCCAATCAGAATTACGAACCCCAGCATAGTCAGCATATCCAGAGATTGCGGCACATAGGTATTCAGGAGAGCAAGACCCCCAAGACCACCAGCCGCCGCGACCGGCACGGTGAGCATGACTACCCATGGATAAAGGAAACTCTCAAATAGCACTGCCATAACCAAAAACACGATGATTAGCGCTAACAATAGATCGAGCTGCATATGGTTCCAAGTCGCTTGCAGCTTGTCCGCGCTTCCGCCGATACGGAACCGCACTCCTTCGGGCAGGCCTTTCTCTCTCATCGGCCCGAGGACTTTTTCTTCGAGTAGCTCCGCCGCAGCTTCCAGTGGGATGGATGTATTCGGTACTACGCTGACAGTCATCGTCCTCGACCTGTCAATACGCTGGATTTCTGTCGGCCCCGTTGTTTCCTGCACCTTCGCTAAATTACCGACTGGCACAATCCGTCCATCCGAAGTAACCACGGGCAGGGATCGTATGCCCTGTGTAGATTGCTGTTCGAGGTTCGTTCCTTTAATCATCAGGTCTATACGTTTGCCGTCAACGGTGACTTGGGAAACTCTAACACCATCATTGAAGGCATCGATGGATTCCCCAAGTTCTCGTGCCGTCAGTCCATTATCGGATAGACGCACACGGTCTGGAGTGATCCTAACTTCCGGTTCACCTAACGTTAGCGCGGGTTTTGGCCGCACCCGATTGCCTTGATTGGGTGGCAGAACCATGCGCGCTGCGAAAAACACCTCTCGACCGACGTTGTATATAGTCTCAAGGTTGGGCCCAGCGATTTCAATATCTATGGCTCTGCCCGATCCGATGGACCTCCCGAATAAGGACGGCTGAAACATAAACGCGAAGACCCCGGGTTCGGCCCTAGCAGGCCCCTCAATAATAGCCTCTAGTTCCCCTGCTCTGCGCGGATCGACATGCGTTGCCGCCATGAACATCTGGCCCAACCGTGCAACATAGAAAAAACGATCGATCTTCTTGTCTTCTGGTTTATTTATTTCCGCGTACTTCCCGCGAGTCCAATGTTTCTTCGTCGCGTTGGCAACGTTTCGGGCTATGCCTTCATTGGTATCGAGGTTATAGCCCGCAGGCGGCATTACGATACCAAAAACGAGATTACGATTTCCTTTTGGCAGATAATCCAGCTTCGGCATAATTAGTATCGAAATCGCTCCTGCTACTATCACAATCATCATCACTAGGACCACGGCAAAGAATTTTCGGTGGGCGACGAACTGCGCATATCTGGACCAGAAGCGAGTAAACCAGCTCGCAAATGCGTCCAACGGAGCGATCCGCAAAGCGGTGTTCTCTGATTTCACTCCTGCCAGTAGTCCGTTGGATAGTGCCGGGATCAGTGTCACCGCAACCAGTAAAGAGAGCATGACGGAGACCGAAATTGCTACAGCAATATCCCGGAAAAGCTGACCAACCTCGAGGTCCATGATCAAGATCGGTATAAAGACCATCACCGTCGTCAATGCCGACACCAGAACTGCCGGCCAGACTTGCTGAGCACCATAATAGGCTGCCTCTGCCCTCGATTTTCCTTCCTGACGCAAGCGAAAGATATTTTCTAGGACAACAATGGCAGCATCTACGACCATGCCTACCGCAAATGCGATACCAGCGAGGCTGATTACATTGAGCGACCGACCCAATATCGCCATCGCGACGAAAGACCCGACAACGGATACCGGAATAGACATTGCCACTACCGCCGTTGGACGCCAGGATCTCAGAAAGATCATCAGGATGATGACCGCAAGAACTCCGCCATAGATAATATTTGTCTGGACCAGATTTATGGATGCGTTGATATAGTCCGTTTCGTCATAAACTTGTTCGAGACTAAGGCCCTGCCGCTTGACGGGGCCTGCAGTCAGCTGTTTTATCACTCGGCGGACTTCAGCCATCGTTTTAATGACATTAGCACCCTGTTCTCGGGTTATATTGAAGGCAAGCGCGGGCTCGTTCAGCAACCGCAGCCTCGCTTGGGCCTTCTTGTAACCAATCGAGACCTGCGCGATATCTCGGAGAACAACTCGCCCAACACCGCGACCGTCACCATCTCTATCGCTTCTTAGTACGACCTCTTCTACAAGGCGGGTAGTGTTCAAGTCTCCTTCTGTTCGAACAACGTAGCGCCGTTTTCCCTCTTCTACATCTCCGCCGGTAATCGATGCATTTGCCGCTCTTAAGCGTCTTAGCACCTCGGTAATAGTCATTCCGTAACGTGCCAGACTTTCCGGCTTAATATTGATCGACATCTCGCGTTTGGTCTCTCCGAAGATGTTGACCCCCGCAACACCTTTTACCCGCTCAATGCGCTCCTTAACCACGTCGACCAAAAATTCTCCATAGGACGTCATGGTCCTTGGATTTCCCTCCTCCTTCGTAATAACAAACCACGCAATCGCGTTGTCTTCTGTCCCAGAGGTTGAAAGAACTGGCTCATCAGCTTCTTCGGGATTATCGGATACCCGGTCTAGCCGATTAGCGACCAGCAATAGTGCGCGGTCAAAATTTACCCCTGAACCAAATTCTAGGGTTATCTCACCGCGATTACGTAACGCGCGGGATGTCATTTTTTTTACACCCTCTAGCCCTTTTAGCACCTCCTCCTGAGGATTGACGATTTCTCGTTCTACCTCCTGTGGAGCTGCTCCCGGCCAGCTCGTTTTGACTATTATTATCGGCTGACGCACATCGGGAGCCATCTGGACCGGTATACGTTGCAGCGCGACGTAACCAAATAACAGCACCATCAGCACCATCGCGACTATAGCGATAGGCCTTTCAATGGATAATTTGATCAAGCTCATCGCCGTGCTCCGTTCATCGGAAAATATACGGGCTTATTTGTTTGCATTGCGCCTGATTGAGGCGCTTGGTGATGCGGTAGTTAGTACCCGGACGGGCGTACCTGGAGGCATTGTCTCATTGCCGTGGGTCACGACCGTATCGCCCGGTTTCAAACCTTTTACCACGACAAAACGATTACCGACTGCTGGTCCGAGTATTACCTTCCGTGGGAAAGCTTTACCCCTACGCACAATACTTACAACCCGGTCATTACCACGATAAACTATTGCATCCTTATGAACGGTCGATACTTCGCGAACAGCCCCGATGGGTACAAGCACAGTCACTGATTGATTGACAGCAAACGGCTTCTTTTTCATACCGAACTTCGGAAGAAACCGAACCGGGCGGGTTCGTGTGCGCGCGTTTTCACGCGGAATGATGGACCTTACCTCCGCTCGGTGCCAGGTACCATCATCCAAAGTGAAACGAACTATAGAACCCTTAGCCAAGCCGGTAATGCGGTTTGATGGAACCTCCGCCTCAACTTCGACTTCTGTATCGCTGATCAACGTCACCACAGGGGACCCAATATTTACATAGGCGCCGATTTCAGTATGCTTTTCACTGACCACTCCGTCATAGGGCGCTCTAATGATGCCATTAAAGAGATCAATGGACGCTTGATCTAGTTCCGCCTGTGCCTCTTTAAGCTGAGACTGGCGCTCTGAGATGGAGGCTTGACGAGCTTCAACATCCCGCTCCAAATCCTCATATCGGGCGCGCGAGAAGGCGGATGATTTCTTCAGGTTGGCCATCCGACGCAGCTCTTGATTTTTCTTGGAGTACTCAACCTGCGCTGAGCGAACCATCGCGCGGCGAGTGGCAAGGGCCGCAGCAAATTTATTCCTTTTAGCAGTGAGGCGCTCTCTTGCCAGGCCGGCAATTATATCACCCTTTTTAACGTGGTCGCCAATTGACGTGGTCATGGAGATCACGGCACCATTAATGCGAGAGGCAACGTTTCCGCTCTTTCGAGCGACAAGTCTTCCAAGCACCGGACTCGTTTGGGAAAGTGGCTCAATCCTGACCGTGTCGACCCGCACAGCGCGCCCTCGGCGAGCGGATCGAACTTTACTTCCGCCCTTTAAGATGCCTTTTGACTTTTTGGATACTTCCGGTGCAGCTGCCACCTGCGGGGGGCACTCCTCGCCCGTAAAAAATCCCCGTATTTCTCCGCCGTCTAACGTACCGGATTTATCGCAATCCATCTCGTCAAAATTGGCTTTCAGGGGCCCACCAGCCTCATCACGATCAATTACGCCATTCTTATTCTTATCAGCTGCTTTGCCACGATCAGAGAGTCCTTGAGCCGCAACCGGGAAAGATGTTTCGACGGAAAATATCCCAATAGAGGCAAGAAGAACGCCTACTTTCATCATAACGCCAAATTCACGTTCAAACATTTGCTTTATACGCCTCCCAAAGGCCTCCCAGACCGACTATCCCGTTACAAAGTAAATCCGGCCTGAAGCAAAATGATCTTGTAGTCACTACGGGTCAAAGGGTTTTTTAGATTAGAAAAATTCTTTGGCTACCGGACGAATAGCTAGCAACGGGCTTCGAACACCAGGGGATCGTATTTCCCCGTGGTCCTCCGATCAGCTTGCAGTCTCAAGGTGCATTCTTCACGGTTTCCGCTGCAAATTTATATTAATTGCTATCGTTTTTTTGATGAGCTCCCTTTCATGGTTTGTCCTCGTTTTTGTGGTGGACAACTATGAAACTTTGCTTTCTTGGGGAAAAGCCGGTTTAACCCATGACAATAGTTCAGGCGAAAAGCGTTTTAACCAGACATTACGCCGGGCAGCGCCTATAGCTATCATAACTTCGCGTTTGCGACCGTGTACCGCATTTATGATGCGCCGAGCACAATCTGATGGTTCTATTTCCATTGCAAGAAAGGGATCCAACCTATTATAGCGCGATCCATCACGTCTGACGGCGTTCAATGATATATCAGTTTTAACTGGGCCCGGTACAATCAGCGTTACGTCAATCCCGAATGCCGAAACCTCCTCTCAAAGAGAATCAAAAAAAACCTTGCGCGGCATGCTTCACCGCATTGTATCCAGAACTCATAGGCGACCTTTATTTTCCGGCAACACTAGTGACACAAACAATCTGGCCCGCCGCTCGATCTGATATTTTGCGAAGTAGCGTCTTGGTCAACATAATTGGACCGAAAAAGATAACGTCCATTATTTGTCGGTAAACGTTGAGGGGTGTCTCGGAAATAGGAGTCCTTTGCGCCAGACCCGCTTTATTGATCAGTATATCGACCCGGTTAAAGCGGCTTAACACCCTCTGCACCGCGGCAAACAAGATTTCTTCATCGGTTATATCTAACGGCAGAACCATTGTTTCACCGGCCCCGTTAAACTTTGCGCCGATCCGCATCAGACCATCTTGGTCTCGTGAAGATACAACCAAATGTGCATCCTCAGCAGCGATCGGTATGGCCATCTCAGCTCCCACACCGGAGGACGCTCTGGTAATCCTTACCACCGAGTCGCGAAAACGCATCGACATCCCCCCCTTGCAGCGGTACTCCCTTAATAGGCCTATCCATGATTACTTACGTCAAAAAAACTTTCACCCATCTACCGCCTTCAGTACGAGGTGCGATCTGGATGACACTTAGCGCGATATTCTTTGCAGCGCAGGCAGGTATCGTCCGCTACCTGGCACGGGACATACATTTTATCGAGATTTCGTTTTTTCGAGCGGTTTTCGGAATCGTCGTAATGCTACCTTGGTTAATTCGGATCGGCGCGCCAGCGCTAAAGACACCACACACCAAACTATACATCTGGAGAGGATTTCTGGGTACGGTGGCGATGTATGGTTGGTTCGGAGGGTTAACATTGATACCCCTAGCGGACGCGACGGCAATATCATTTACATTTCCCCTTTTTATAGCACTTTCGGGAGTCATATTTTTGAAGGAGCCAGCACCTCTGACACGGTGGATCGCTCTGGCCGCCGGGTTCGCTGGAACGCTGATTGTAATCCGTCCGGGCTTTCAGGAGATAAACATTGGCGCCTTCATGGTAATCGGCGCCGGCATCTGCATTGCTGGGTCGGCAATGATCCTAAAAACCACCCTACGCACAGACCAACCGGATACGGCCGCGATTTACCAAGTAATCTATATGCTACCATTTGCGCTGATAGCTGTATTATTTGTTTGGCAGTGGCCAACCTGGGAGCAATGGTTTTGGGGTTTCCTTCTTGGCGGTCTATCTACAACAGCCCAACGACTTTACTCCCGTGCGTTCACAACGGGTGATGTTGGATCTATCGTCCCCTTCGATTTCACACGCCTCCCTTTCGTGATTGCCATTGGGTTTGTGGTTTTCTCAGAACTACCAGATGTTTGGACTATTGTAGGCGGGACGGTCATTTTCTGCGCGTCGGTTTTCGCGGGCCAGACGGAGTCCCGTAGAAGTAGCGGAAAAGTAAGTTGATCCCATCGGCGGCACGTCACTGGTTCGACAGCCTGCCAGGGCCCATCCGGGGGGCAATTTGGCTAATCGCCAGCGCGTTCTGCTTAACCGCGATGGCGGCTACGATCCGCCATATTTCGACAGACGTTCATACCTTTATTATCGCGTTTTTCCGAACAGGTCTTGGGTTCATCTTTATGGCGCCGTGGCTTATGCGCACTCGCGGACAGGGTCTTAAGACTGACAAAATACCTTATTTCGTAGGCCGCACATTTTTTGTAGCGATCGGGACACTCGGATATTTCTACGCGCTATCGAAAATACCTTTAGCCGATGCGGTGGCAATCATGTTCAGCCGTCCGCTCTACGGAACTATTTTTGCCATCGTCTTCCTGGGCGAATTAGTCGGACTGCGTCGATGGACGGCGTTGCTTATAGGTTTCCTAGGCGTTTTGATTATGGTTAGACCAGGCTTTGAGGTTCTGAATGTTGGCCTTGCATCCGTCTTTATCGCGTCAATTGCCGGTGCTGGATCTGCTGTATTCATTAGGTTTTTGTCTCGCACTGAGTCACCCGATACCATTACGATTTACTATGTAATCTTTACGACTCCAATAATGCTTCTTCTCGCATTGTTCGTCTGGCAGACACCAACTTGGGAGCAACTAGGTTGGCTACTTTTCATGGGACTAGTCGGTACTCTGGGGCAGCGAGCAATGAGCCGCGGGTTCGCGGCTGCTGACGCGTCGATCATGCTACCGATGGACTACACTCGCCTGATTGTAGCCGCCCTTTTCGGTTTCATTCTTTTCTCTGAGATACCGTCAATTTACACTGCGCTAGGTGGACTGCTGATTTTTTTCTCGACGGTCTATATTGCTAGACGCGAAGCAAGAAATTCCAAGGATAACGCATCCCTATAGACTACACGAGAATAGAGTGACCGAATCGCGAATTTCTAGACGATTTCAGGCCTTACCTGGACCTATTCGATCCGGGGTTTGGATGTCCATTTCGGCTGTGACCTATGTCATTTCGATCGCCATCGGTCGCTACATGGCGCCCGAAATCGAAGTCTTCCAAATAGCCTTCCTCCGCAACGCCTTCTCTGTGCTCTTCATGATGCCCTGGTTGATAAATGTGGGCCTAGGCGCGATGCGAACGAACAAGCTAGGACGTCATATCATCCGAGGGTTCATGTCATCGACTAACGTAACGCTTTTATTCGCTGCCGTGGCGCTGATCCCGATTGCGGATATGTCCGCGATCGGCTTCCTTCAGCCAGTAATTGCAGCCGCCATCGCCGGCTTCGTGCTGGGAGAAGTCGTCAACCGGCATCGTTGGTTTGCCATTGCGGCGGGGTTCGTTGGCGCTTTGATCGTCATTCGCCCGGGATTCACAGAATTTAACCTCGGCATCGCTTATGCATTAGGTTCGGCACTAGCCGGAGCGCTAGTATCTATCATGATCAAGACACTTGTCCGTACCGACCCTCCAGACACAATTGCTGCATGGCTATTCGTGACCCAGACGCTAATCCTCCTTATCCCGACAATCATCGTTTGGAACAATCCGACGCTTCAACAATGGGGACTATTTTCGGTCATCGGCTTCATGAGTGTTATCCTTCAGCGAACATATAATCGGGGTGTCCAAGCGGCAGATATGTCCATCGCTATGCCGTTCAATTTTACCCGTTTGATTTGGGCCGCGATCCTGGGCTGGATAGTTTTTGCCGAGTTACCTGACATATCGACCTGGATTGGAGGCACAATTATTTTTGCGGCTTCGGTCTGGCTCACACAGCTTGGAAGGGCGGGAAAATCAAAGCGCTAAGACGATGGTTTCAGGAACTGCCGCCCAATATGCGGGGTGCGGTTTTCGTAGTTCTGGGTACCGCTTTTTTCGTCCTGACTGACATCGCCGTCAAATTCGCAGGGGATCGCATACATCCGGCTCAGATGGCAATCTTTAGATACGGCATCGGGTTTATTCTGCTGGTGCCGTTGTTCATCCAGACGGGGTCAGAAAA
The DNA here is from genome assembly GCA_002295635.1 of Alphaproteobacteria bacterium UBA830. Classification (GTDB taxonomy): domain Bacteria; phylum Pseudomonadota; class Alphaproteobacteria; order MPNO01; family UBA830; genus UBA830. The sequence continues at coordinate 78,029 of DBHK01000008.1, forward strand.
ACTAAAATCTAACCGCCTAAAACTACATTTCTCTCGCGCCATCATCGCATCACTGGGCCAAGCGGGCATTTTTTATGCGGTCATTAATCTGCATCTTGCCGACGCAACCGCGATGACTTTCACTCGGCCACTGTTTCTTACCTTCCTGGCTATCTTCGTCCTGAAAGAAATCGTCGGACTGCACCGTTGGGGCGCAACTATCGCCGGCTTTGCGGGCGTGATTGTGATGATACGGCCCTTTGGCGGCGAGATAGATATAGCTTGGTTCGTGGCACTCTTCACTGCGTTCTTATTTGCATCTGGAATGATCATTATCCGCGTGCTGGCACGCGACGATCCACCCGGAACGATCCTATTCTGGTACCATATTTTCGGCACACTGATCTTCGCTGGTCCAGCTGCCTATGTCTGGGTTCACCCGACGCCACTGGAATGGTTTTTACTCTGTCTGATCGCCACCTTCACTGCCATTGGCATGAATTTTTTTGTGCGCGGTTTTTCGGTGGGAGAATCCAGCTTGATGGGGACAATGGAATATATCCGTCTCGTATTCGCCGTTATCGCTGGATACCTATTATTTGCCGAGATGCCCGATTTGTGGACGGGTGTCGGTGCAATAATCATCGTCAGCGCGACGCTCTATATCACACGGTACGAAGGGGGGAAAAAATCCACGCCAAGGCGCAGCGAGGCCAATAACTCTAGTAAAAAAAATATCCTCGAATAAGGACAGAGCGCTAGTTTTGACGCTTCAATTTCGCCTTTTTTATCTTTTCGGCTTTTGACAGTTCAGCGATAGCCTTTCTGCCCGCAATGCGATCAATAAATTTTGCTAGTTTTATGTCCCTTTCTGAAACCCCGCCGGCATCGTGCGTGGTCAATGTCACAACAACCTGATTATAGACATTAAACCACTCGGGGTGATGGTCCATCTGCTCGGCCATAATCGCAACACGCGACATGAAACCAAATGTCTCGTTAAAATCCCCGAACCGGAAGGCTTTTGAAATAGCATCGCGTCCTTCGACTTTTTTCCAGTGCTTAAGAGAGCCTAGCGCCTTCTGCCGGACCTTTCCTCTGAGTTTATCAACCATCAAGTTCTCCTCCCGGGTAATATTTAGCTTGAAGTTTATCTGCCATACAATCAAGGGATGGCGAAGGGTATAGTGATACCCACCTGATCCAATCTTTAGTCGTCTCCGCGGCTAGATGATATCAACGTCATCACCGGTGCTTTCGTTCCCTTATAGCGGTGTAATAAGCGCTAGCCGCGATAATCGCCGCGCCTGGCCAGACCCAGGCCGAGGGCACCTGCGTCAATACGAGGAATGCCAACCCGGCCGCGAACGGCATCTGAAGATAATGTGCCGGCAGCACAACGCTGGTATCGGCGGCGCGAAAAGCGCGAGCCATGCAGTATTGCGATAACATCGTCAAAACACCAAGCAGCACAATTAGAGGTACATGGCCCCAGCCCGGCGTCGTCCAGTACCATACTGCCGGCCCGGCAGAGATGGGAACGATCAACGCATACATCCAGAAGGCTACTGCATCGGGATGGTCGGTTGCTGTCAGCGCCTTGGTGCCAGCGTTGGCAATTCCGTAGCCAAATGCCGCTAGCAAACCCGCAAAGCTGGCAAAAGTGATCGTTGCAAAGCCGGGGCGAATAATCAGCAGTGCGCCTGCAATACCTGCCATCAGCGCAATCCACCTATGAATTCCTACACGCTCCTTCAGAAAAAGGGCCGCAAATAGAACTGTGAATAGCGGCGAGGCTAGTAACAAAGCCGTCACATCGGCAATCGCAGCATACGCGATTCCGTAGACCGTACACATCATCGCACCATAAGTTGCAACTGATCGAATGCAGTATACTCTCCAGCGAGTAACTCGGATGGCAGCGGGCCGGATCGCCAAAATCCATGGGCCGAGAATAAGGCATGCAATAACCGACCGCAAAAACGTGATCTCGTAAATGCTGATATCATCCGATAGTAACCGCATTGCAACATAGCTAGCCGCATAGCAAGCGGCGGTTGCGCTCATCCACAGCAAGCCAGTGACGGCAGGTGCAAAAGTCAGTCGGGTCACGGCGAACCAGCCTGTTCTTTCGCGATCCGTCGTTTGCGTGCCTCGCTCCAAAGAGAATAGTAACTGCCGCCAATTATCAGCCCGGCCCCAGGGATCACCCAGATTTCTGGTATCTGGCCAAAGAGCAGAAATCCAAACATCGCCGCAAGCGGAAGTTGAAGGTAGAATGTCGGCATTACGACGACCGCCTCGGCCAGTGCCAATGCTCGCGTCATGTAAATTTGCGAATACAGGCTGAGCAACCCGAAAGCGCCTATCAGGGCCCAATCGTCGAAGGACGGTGTAGTCCAATGATATATCCCAGGGCCGATAGCTAGCGGGAGGTTTAACGCGAACATGAAGAAGACCACTACGCTAGGATCGTCCTTATAGGTTAGCACCCGCGTCGCGGCGGTGGCGGCGCCATAGGCAACTGTGGTGTACAGCATACCGATAGTCGCTAAGCTGATTTCGGCAAAACCTGGGCGGATTACGATGAACGCGCCAGCGAGACCCATCGTCAGCGCGAAGACGCGCGGCAAAGTTAAATGTTCGCGCATCCAGATGGCGAGAATTATGGCGGTGAATACTGGAATCAGAAATGACAGCACAGTAGCGTCGGCCAATGCCATTTTGGCAAGCGCGTAAAACCAGCACAGATTTCCTGTGTAGACAAGTACAACCCGGAACCCGTAAAGCCTAGTCTGTGACGTGCGCAGCACACCGACGCCAGACCGGTATAGCCACGGCAATAAAAAAGCCGTGCCGATGGCCGCCCGCAGCATGACCAACATATAAACGGAAAACGATTCCGAGAGCTCGCGCACTGTAACGAAAGTTAGCGCGTAGGCGACAGCCGAAATCGTCATTAATAAGATTGCGCGAGTTTGCTCAGGTAATGCCCAATAGGTGGCGGATATTCTCATCAGATCAGTCCAAGTATGCGACGAGGTAGAGACATAAGAAGTACATCATCGACCTCAAGCCAACTAAGCCGTCGCCCGTGGATCAAGTCATGCGATCGGACGTTGCCTTTGAATATGCAGACCCGCAATGCATGGTCGATAATTTGGATCCAGGTATTGCGCGTGCTGCGCACGATCGACCTCACATCAATGGGTCGAGCCCCGAAACGGTTGCAGGTTTGGATATCGCGGTAATGCGTTTCGAGATAGCAAGTCATTAGGATTTTGGAGGTTTTTTATTCTATTATACGCAGATTTCGGATTTGGAGACCATGCGTGTATAGAGTTTTGTTCGTCTGTACCGGTAACATCTGCCGGTCCCCAACTGCGGAAGGAGTGTTCCGTGACTTAGTCAAAGTGCAGGGGCTCAGCAACCGAGTTACGGCGGATTCTGCGGGGATTGGTGCCTGGCATATCGGTGATCCACCAGACTCGAGATCTATAGACGAGGCAATGACCCGCGGGGTAGATATCAGCGATCAACGAGCCCGAAAATTGCTTCTCGACGACTTTGAAGAATTCGACCTTCTTCTCGCAATGGATTACAGCCATCACGATGCAATGTACCAACTTTGCCCGCCGAGATTGCAATCGCGGATCCGAATGTTCATGTACTATGCGCAGGAAACAGGGATCAGCGACGTACCCGACCCTTATTACGGATCAGGAAACGGCTTTAGTCGCGTCTACGATATGATCGAGGCGGCATCGATCGGCTTGCTAGACGCGATTAAGACAAACCACCTCATCGAATAAACAACCGCAGGTATGAACCCCACGATTCAATAATACTATTGAGGGGTTTTCTGAAATCCGGTGACGACAATCTAACGGTATCGCTTTTCGATCATCTCGAAGACCGCACGAAGAGACTGTGCATCACCACCGACAGGCCGACCGGGGCGCGGTGACGTGTTCCACGCCATAATGTCAAAATGCGCCCAGGGCGTATCTTTGCTGACGAATTCCTGCAGATACAGCGCCGCCGTAATTGCGCCACCAAAACCCCCTTCCGATACGTTGTTGATGTCGGCAACCTTGCTGTCGAGCATGCGGCGATAAGGCCGCCACAATGGAAGCCGCCACATTGGGTCGTCTACATTCTTGGCAGCGTTTTCGAGATCCGTGGCAAGACTGTCATCGTTGCAGAACATCGCCGCGAGCTCGCTCCCCACCGCTACACGCGCAGCTCCCGTCAACGTGGCAAAGTCTATAATCATGTCCGGGTTTTCGGCGTCCGCCACGGCAAGCGCATCGCACATCACGAGCCGTCCCTCGGCATCCGTGTTACCTATCTCGACCGTGATGCCTTTCCTGGTTTTGATAACGTCGAGTGGACGGATAGAATTGCCGGCCACGTTATTTTCTACAGCCGGAACTAACATTCGAAGCCGTATAGGTATTTTCAATGCCATAATCAGGCTCGCAAGGCCCAACGCATGGGCACCACCTCCCATATCCTTTTTCATCCTTAGCATGCCAGCGGCGGGCTTTAGATCGAGCCCGCCTGTATCGAAGCACACGCCCTTACCGACAATCGATACCTTCGGGGCGTTTTTCGGGCCCCATTTAAGATCGATTAACCTAGGCGGATCGTCACTGGCACGTCCAACAGCGTGTATTGTAGGAAAATTCTTTTTCAGTAATGCGTCACCAACAATAACATTGACGTCAGCCTTGAACCGCTTCCCGAGTTTCCGCGACTCTGCGGCAATTTGCGATGGGCCCATGTCCTCAGCCGGAGTGTTTATCAGATCACGCACTAGGAAAATCGCATCCACCATCGCTTTGACCCTAGCCTTGTCTGCTCGAGCAGGCCAAACCAAGACCGGTGGCTTCTTTGATTTTATGGATTTGTAGGCATCAAAACTATATCCACCGAGTGCCCAGCCTATCGCCACCGCGGTCGCCGCGGCAGGTGCCATACGCACGTCTAGCTTATAACTACCGCCGGGAAGGTTCGCCGGTAGAACCGCATAGTCCCACATGCCTTCATAGTTTTGGACCCCCAGCAGAACGCGAACCAGTGATCCATTCGAGCCGGAAACCAGGCTGATCTGTCCAGGCCTCGCTTTGAAACCCGATGATTTAACCCAATTCTTAACCTCAGCAGTCTCCCCCGCCAACCACGCATCAAAGACCTCAGCTTCAACCGGCGTCACAGGAATCGTTTTTGAGTCTGATTTGGTTTTAAAACTAGCCGTCACATCGCGCTCCCTTATCTCAGAATCAAATATAACGAATGACTGGTGCGGCGCTATAGTTAGCTGCGAATAATAAACGAGCCTTTTAGCGGAACACCCTGGGAACAGATTGCGGTGAGAGAAATTTCTACCTTTGTCGTCTGCCGCTGGAATACGGCTAACACCCCGCCCTTTTTTCGATAGCGGGTATATTTGACCACTCACACAAAACAGAATCTATTGAAAGATGATTGACCTGGCAAAGAAATTAAAAACTGAAGACTTATATTCTAAAAAACCAAATTTTTCAGTGGCCTTTCAGATATGAGTGGTAATAGTTACTAAAATCCTTTTCAGATATTCCCCAACCCCAGAGTCCATTTAAGAGTCAAGCTCACCAAAGGTTACTGAACTGGGTCGCAACGACACTCTCAAATGTTGGATCGCCATCCATTAAACCCATGTCACGGCAGAACGCGTTCATACCGGTGACGAATTCCGGCGTGATAGCAGCGTCATAGAATGGCAGATCTCGCTCTACAACTTGGGCGATCAATGCGGTTTCCGCCTCGGGGAAACTTTTCCGCCCAACCTCAGTTGCCAAACTAACATCTTCCTTCATCGCCTTCTGAACATTGACGATAGCTCGCACTGCGGCGGAAACGGTATCGGGCTCTTCATCTATCATCTTCTGGGTTGTCGCGAAAACCGGCTGAGTGAAGTTGAATGAAGCTGCAGGGCCTATGCCTCGGCGGGGGTCGAGTACGATGGTCCCGACACCCTTAGTTACGGCAACCTCCGCCCCCATTCCGTTGGCCCAGAAAGCGTCAATTTTTCCATCTTCTAACGCAGCGGCCGCCGTCACCCCGAAAGAAACCCCGGGCACAACCGTCCCTGGTATGGGGGCGATATTCACGTCAACATCGGGATCAATACCTTCTTCCTTCAGCAGTGCACGCAGGCCCAGATCAACCCAGGGTGCAGCACCGATATTTAGACCTTTCAATTTCTGCGTGTCACCCAGTTCAATATTCAGATTCGCTCGGGCTACTAAAAACCAATACATCCCCTGCGAAAGTGCACAGACTATTTTTGCCCCCTCCCATTCTGGAAACCCGGCTAGCGTCGAATGCGCAGAACCTCCGACGAAATCGACCTTGCCATCTCGTAACGCCTTGTTAGCGTCGTCGACTGGAAAGATCAGCTCGTAGGTTATATCAAGGCCTTCATTTTCAAAAAAGCCGAGTTCAACTGCTGCCGGCGCCGGAAGGTAAGAGTTTGAGATAAGATCAGGAACGGCGATTTTCATATTTCTATATCCTTATTCTTTTATGCGTACTTCAGAAAAAGTGCGAGCGTGCGCGGGCTTCCCTGGGTAAATGATCCTCAATTGCGACCGAACGAAGGAACATTTTAGAACCTATCAACATACTCCAAACAAAATAAAATGATTAGCCCTAGCCAAAATCTAAGCCTTTTTGAACACCCGAACGGGAGCCAATTTCATTGTACCATCGGTCGATATTGGGACACCCATCCGAGTATTGTGGCACCACAGCCCTTGCGCGATAGACCACAGGGTAAAAGGCGAAATCGGCGATAGAGATCTCATCCGCCCCGGCATATTTTTGCCCCGCCATCAGCCCATCCCAATATTTCAGGTAGCGATTAAACCGAGCGCCGAAGTCATCCATAGTCGGCTGGTGCGGGTCTTCCATACGGCCGATAGTCATTATTGCCATCAGGACGCCGGTCATATCCGTCGCGATAGACATAGTATTGCGCCAGAAAAACGTATCCCCCGCCAGATGATCAGGCATAAACTTGCCGGATTTAGTTGCTAGGTAGGTCAAAATCGTCATTGACTGAGATAGTGTGAGTGGCTTGCCCTCGGGACCGTGCGGGTCGACAATCGTAGGAATCAGGCCCATCGGATTGATCGACAAGTACGACTCCGATTTATTGGCCCCGCCCGCCAGATCAACTGGATGTAGCGCATAATCCAGTCCCGTTTCATCCAGCATGATCTTAGCTCGAAGGCCATTGGATGTTGGCGCCGCGTATAGGTCGATCATATTTTCATCCCGTTCTATCGCTCTTTATCGAACTAAATAGCATTTTTGAATTAGGTGGGCGAGTTCTAGGGAAACACCTAAGTAACAATCCATGTTGTCTTTTAGATGGCGGCACACGAGTATCGACCTCGCAGGGAATCCAAGCCTCATTCCTCATCCTGTACCCCCGGTCTCGTCAGACTTTTCTAGCTCCTGTTGCATGACTAGCCATGCTTCCTCGGCCTCGGCAAGCTTTTGCAAAATCCATCCTAGATCCTTCTGAAGGCTTACGAGCGTCTCTGAGGCCCCTCCGTACAATTCTGGGTCAGCCATCTTCCCCTCAATTTCATTCTTCTCCGCCTCAAGTTTCTCCATATTCTTCTCAATACGAGCAACCTGTTTTCGGAGAGGCGCGAGCACCTGTCGCTGCTCCGCCGCCGCGCGGCGCTGCCCTCGCCTGTCGACGGGAGGTAGATCAGTCTTCGGGGGGGCCAAAGACTTATCCTTGCCTCGCTCCTTCTTCTTACGACCCAAAAGAAATTCCTTATATTCTTCCAAATCGCCGTCATAAGTCTTCACGCCGCCATCGCCGACCAACCAGAATCGATCGGCGGTCAGTTGCAACACATGCGGATCGTGGCTGACGATAACCACAGCACCGGTGAAACCATTGATCGCTTGGATTAACGCCTGGCGAGAATCTACATCGAGATGGTTGGTCGGTTCATCAAGCAACAGAATATGCGGAGCGTCGCAGGTCATAAGCGCAAAGAGCAACCGTGCTTTCTCACCACCCGATAGGCTAGCAACTTGGGTATCGGCCTTCTCCTGGCTAAACCCGAAGCGGCCAAGCTGGCTTCGCAGCTGCTCATCCCGGTCTTTCGGTCGTTTTCGGGCCAGTTCAATCACTGGCGTCGCCTCCATATCCAGCTCGTCTGTCTGGTGCTGGGCAAAATACCCAACCCGCAACTTGGGCGCGGCAGTTACCGTGCCGGACATCGCCTGCAGCCGACCGGCTAGTAAGCGGATCAGCGTCGACTTGCCGTTACCATTTGCGCCGATTAGCGCGATCCGGTCATCCTCATCGAGCCGAAGGGAGAGATTATTTAGGACTACTTTGTCTTCGTATCCAACCATAGCGTTAAGCACGCTGAACAGTGGTGGTGATAGCGGCGGTTCGGGATCAGGAAAATTAAACGTCACCCGCGGTCCGTCGGAAAACTCTGGAATCGGCTCCATCCGTTCCAGCATCTTGATCCTCGACTGCGCCTGTTTTGCCTTAGTCGCCTTGTATCGAAAACGGTCGACAAATTTTTGTATATGAGCGCGCTGCGCTTCCTGCTTGCTGCGTGCTCTCTCATTCTGTTCCAACCGCATCCGCCGCGTCGCTTCAAACCTATCGTAACCACCCTGGTACATCGTGAGCTTCGAGTTTTCGAGATGTATGACCTCCTGTACGACCCGGTTGAGTAAACCCCGGTCATGGCTGACAATGACGATGGTGCCTTCGTATCGGCGGAGATATTCCTCCAGCCACAGCGTCGCCTCGAGGTCGAGATGGTTCGTCGGCTCGTCAAGCAGCAACAGATCTGGCCCAACAAAAAGCAGCGATGCCAACATCACGCGCATACGCCAGCCACCCGAAAATTCATATAAAGGCCGTTTCTGTTCTGTATCGTCAAAACCCAACCCCGCGAGGATCCTCGCTGCCCGTGACCGAGCACTATGGGCGTCTTTTTCGGCAAGCCGTTCGTGAATGCTGGCGATACGATCCGGATTGGATGCAGTCTCTGCTTCCTCGTTTAGTTCCTGTAGTTCTGTATCGGCCGCCAACACTGCATCGACCAGAGTGCCAGCGCCGTCTGGTGCTTCCTGTCGGGTAACGCCGATCCGCCATAGCGGAGGGACTGAAACCGACCCGCCATCGGCCTCTAATTCGCTCATAATCAATTTTAATAGCGTCGTCTTCCCAGTCCCGTTGCGCCCCACCAACCCGACGCAGTGCCCAGCTGGAACCGAAGCCGATGCCCCGTCAAGCAAAACTCGCGGCCCAATACGGTAGGTGAGATTTTCGATCTGTAACATGGCGCGCGGTGTGCCACGGTCCGCACACAATTACAACGGCCTGCGTAATAGCGTAGTAATATACCGCACGTTAAACATCCGCACCGATAACCAATCTACGATGGCCTAACCCTTTGAGGTAAATAGCCTAGGCCGACACGCGGAACGCGGCCATAAAGGTTCGGAGCAAACGAAATACTTCTAGGCTGTCTTCGCCTCGGACAACTTTAGCGATTCAATCATCTGGTCGCGCATAATGAATTTCTGTATTTTACCGGTCACCGTCATTGGGAATTCGTCGACAAAGCGAATGTAACGCGGTACTTTCTGGTGAGCTATCTGGCCGTCGCAGAATGACATAATATCCAACTCTTCCGCCTCTTCGCCCTCCGCCAATTTGATCCAAGCGCACAGTACTTCGCCGTATCTGTCGTCCGGGACACCGAACACCTGAACGTCGGATATTTTTGGGTGACGAAAAAGGAATTCCTCGATCTCACGCGGATAGAGGTTCTCCCCGCCCCGGATAACCATGTCCTTGATTCGCCCAACAATATTGAAATAGCCACCCTCATCCATCGTGGCGAGGTCACCGGTGTGCATCCAGCCTGCTGTATCGATGGCGTCTGCAGTGCGTTCGTCATCATCCCAGTAGCCACGCATGACTGAATAGCCGCGGGTACATAGTTCTCCGGTTACGCCCGGCGGGACGATACGCCCGTCGTCATCTATAACCTTAATCTCCAGGTGGGGCTGAATACGACCGATAGTTGACACCCGGCGTTCGATCGGATCATCAACCGACGTCTGGGTCGAGACCGGGCTAGTCTCGGTCATACCGTAAGCGATTGTTACGTCTTCCATGTGCATCTTTTCAATGACCTGTTTCATAACCTCTACCGGGCAGGGAGACCCCGCCATTATGCCGGTGCGGAGACTCGATAAATCGAAACGATCAAAGTCCGAATGCTGTATCTGGGCGATAAACATCGTCGGCACCCCATAGAGCGCTGTGCATTTCTCCATCGAGACTGTTTCCAATGTTGCCATTGGGTCAAAACCCTCGCCTGGGTAGACCATTGCCGCCCCGTGGGTAACGGAGGCTAGATTACCCATAACCATACCGAAACAGTGATACAGCGGCACGGGTATACAGATACGATCGTCTTCGCCTAACGCCTGTGCCCGGCCAACAAAGAAACCGTTGTTGAGAATATTATGGTGGGTCAACGTCGCGCCTTTGGGGGCGCCAGTAGTACCAGACGTAAATTGAATATTGATCGGGTCATCGAACTGTAAGCTCGTCGCCAAATCTTTCACGCGGGTTTGTCCAGCTGCCTTTCCACGTTCAAGAATATCGCCGAAAGCATAGCTACCTCGGATTCCATCTCCATTGACCATGATCAAGTGACGTAGAGTTGGTAATTTAGCGGATTTCAATTCTCCCGGCGCGGCGGCGTCTAATTCCGGAGCCAGCTCGCGGAGCATACCGAGATAGTCGCTGGTCTTGAACGCCACTGACGACACTAACGCTACACACCCGACCCTATTCAAGGCATATTCTAACTCCGCTAACCGGTAAGCAGGATTGATATTGACTAGGATTAACCCCGCCTTGGCGGTCGCGAACTGAGTAATGGTCCATTCTGAATTATTGGGAGACCAGATGCCGATCCGGTCACCTGGTCGTAGGCCCAGATCAATCAGTCCAGATGCGAAATCATCTACCCGTTGTTTCAGGTCAGACCACGACCATCGAATATCCTGTTCACGAACGATCAGCGCATCGCGAGGGCCCCATTTATTAACCGCCGAATCGAATTGTGCCCCGATAGTTGATCCTATTAACGGCACATCAGAGGTGCCGCTCGCATAGCTTTTAGTAGCAACCGTCATGCCAATTCCCTCCGGTTTGCAAGCATGTCTTGGACTCTCCAAGAAAAGCTTGGCAGAATTCTGATAAACAGATCATTTAAAGCTATAGTAACCCCCGCGCGGCGCTCAGTTAATTAGCAGGTAATTGATTTGTCACATTAGTGACTTTGCAACGCAGTAGCCTAGATCCGATTAAATATCGATAGGATTGCCTCTCGTTCACACAGAACGTATCAGTAAACCCCCTCGACGAAATAGTCGCCGCGCCGTTAAAGTTCATCTACAATTAAGGGAGCAGGTGCCATGGCCGCCGACGGAAGAATTGATGTACACCATCACGTCTTGCCCGAATTTTATATTGAGGCACAGAAAAGCGCCGGCATCACCAGCACGGCCTATAGAGGATTTCCCGAGTGGACCCCCCAGCACAGCTTGGACGTGATGGACAATGAGGCGATTTCCACGTCTATCCTGTCCTTTACATCGCCTGGCATATGGTTTGGCGACATCGAGCAGACTAAATCTCTAGCGCAACGCTGCAATGACTATCTAGGAGCGCTGGCACAGCATCACCCGGGGCGGTTCGGCGGATTTGGCTTTCTGCCGCTACCAGACATCGATTCCGCCATCTCGGAATGCGGACGCGCGCTTGACGACCTCGCTCTCGACGGAATCACATTGCTGACTAGTATCGACGATAAATATATAGGCCACCCCGATTTCGAGCCTCTTTACGAAGAACTCAATCGGCGCAAAGCAGTAGTATTCATCCATCCCTGCTATCCGCCGGGAACCGAGGCTAGTGGCTGGGACATTCCGCGCATGCTCATTGACTACCCATTCGAAACGACCCGCGTCGCAGTGAACCTAATTCTAAAGGGCGTCGTTCAGCGCTATCCTCATATCAAATTTATACTTTCCCACTCCGGCGGTACGTTGCCCTTTCTAGCACACAGGATTGCAATCTTTGATAAGGACATGCCGTTTCGTGAAAATTATCCGGAGGGAGCAATGTCATATTTTCGAAAATTCTGGTTCGATACAGCCCTTTCGGGAAATGCGATACCTTTAACTGGCCTGATAGGCATTGCAGATAAATCTCGGATCCTGTTTGGAACGGATTATCCCTATATCTCTGCCGAAAAGGTGACGATAGAAAGCAGCGGGTTGGACGCGTGGGACGGGATCAGCGAAGCTGAGAAGGGCGCTATAAATCGGGATAACGCCGCGGCACTTTTCCCAAAATTCGTCAATCTATGAACCCAGAAAGTCTGGAGGCGAGGTAGTCGATCGGGTAAATACCTATCGAAGGCCTCTCGATTGAGCGGGGAAGAAAGATTTCAATACCCACCGAGAAGTGAATGGATCAAAAAATAATCTACCCGTTATCCGAGTCCAAAATATTGCTCGAGGCGACATCATAATCGTAAAATTCCGCGGCTTGGGTGGGTGAACCATCGCTCCCGAAACGACTTCTCCAAGCCATTTTTACATCTCGGGCGAAACGCCCAATCGGCGAGGCTATATGGTTTTCCTTTGCCCGAAAACGTGATCCCAGTTGCGCGCGGATCGCCCGCGGTTTGCGCACACGTTCATAGTCCGATAGCGCTGTATCGAGATCGTCCGGCGTCTTGTAGATGGCCTCAGCGAGCACACATCCATCCTCTATCGCCATGCAGGCACCCTGCCCAAGATATGGCAGCATCGGATGCGCTGCATCGCCAAGCAGCGCCGCCCGACCTTTGATCCAATTTTCCAAGGGTGGACGATCGTAAAGTGCCCATTTGTAGTATCGCTCGCTTGAACCGATGAGTTCCAACAAGTCAGGATTCCAATCGGCATAGGTTTCCATGACTTGCTCACGAGGGCATTCTTCGACCCAGGATTCCCCAGTCCATGCGTCACTCTCGAAATGAGCGACGAAATTGACCAATTCTCCGCGCCGGACGGGATAATGCACGATATGACCGTGAGGTCCCCACCAAATAGTGAATTGCCGGGCAAGCTGCAGATTGCCGAGCTTTGAACTCGGTACTAGCCCACGCCAACAAATACAACCGGTGAAGGTCGGCTCAATCGGCCCGAGAAGGCTATCTCGGACTGTGGAGTGAATGCCATCGCTGCCAACGACGATATCGGCATCGACTTCGGTCCCATCGGAAAAAATCGCCACCGCGCTGCCGTCCCTCATGTCAACGCCGATACAAGTCTTCGCCAAGTTAACGATTTTCTCTGGTACTGCTTGGACCAAGATATCATGAAGATCAGCCCGATGGATGGTCAGAGAGGTTGCACCGTAGCGCGCCTTAATATCTTCTCCGGGTCTCGGTTTCACGATTACGCGACCGCTACGGAAACTTCGGATCGACTGTTCACGCGTTTCTACGCCGATATCAATGACCCGATCTTCGATACCTAGATAGCGCATTGCCTTTAACGCATTGGGGCTAAGCACCACGCCGGCACCGATCTCTCCCAACTCCGTTGCTTTTTCGTAGACCGCTACGTCAATGCCACGCCGGTATAAAGCTAGAGCCGTTGCGAGTCCGCCCAGCCCCCCTCCGATGACAGATATCTTTGGCATGCGGTTCAAGGTAATACGCTCCAGTTATTTTTGTGGACAACACTTTCGAAGGTCGAAATATCGATGATTATTGGAATATTGATTGCCTTGTCGGGTAATTCTTTATGTATTCGCATATTATATTGCGGCAGGCTCTGCAGATAGGCGTAGGCCTACAATATGGATCCCCCTTATTTAATAGATATTCTAATCCTAGCTATGAAGCGCCAGCTCACTGAATTCCACATACTATCGCCATGGTTACCATCATATGCCGAACCCTTTGTTGCGTATTATATATTCGATGATGTAGCAAATTCGTTCCGGCTTCCCCCCCGACTTATGGGAAAATTAGCAACGAGAAACCACAAATCGCGGCGCCGATTAGTCCAATGAAGAGATCTTGATATCCAACTAGTAAGTGTCAACGGTCCAGAAAGAGTGGAATAAAATTGAGACGATCCTATGATGTTTATATAGCTCATTTAATCTACGTCCGCGTCGTATTGCCGGAAACGACGTCTAAACGCCTATGCCCTTCTAGCAACTCTCCACCGGATCATGACCAACACTTTGCCACCACACCGCATTCAAAAACTCTCAGCCGAGAACGCTAGAATTGGTTTCTTTGAAAAGTGGCTATCGATCTGGGTAGCGCTTTGCATTATAGGGGGGTTGATGCTCGGGAATATATCCCCCAGCCTATTCGAATTTCTCGCCAAGCTCGAATACGCATCAGTAAATTTCGTGGTCGCGTTCCTGATCTGGGGAATGGTTTACCCAATGATGGTGAATGTCGATTTCGCATCGATCCGTCATATCGGAGATCGTCCCAAGGGGCTGATTATCACGCTCGTTGCCAACTGGCTGATAAAACCATTCAGCATGGCGTCTCTCGGCGTACTATTTTTTGAGGTAGTCTTTGCCGACCTAATCGCCCCGGAAGATGCCGTCCAGTATATCGGCGGGCTGATCCTACTGGGCGCGGCTCCCTGTACAGCAATGGTATTCGTCTGGTCGCAGCTTACCCGAGGTGACGCGACTTATACGCTGGTACAGGTCTCAGTCAACGATGTGATCATGATCTTCGCGTTTGCACCCATCGTGGCGTTACTGTTGGGGGTAACCGATATCACGGTACCGTGGCGAACTTTGCTGCTATCGGTGGGGCTATATGTAGTCACTCCTCTCTTCGCCGGCTATCTAACTCGCCTCCAGCTGATGCGTCACGCCTCTCGGGGCAAGACCCGAGATCAAGTGGTTGATCGCTTCGTCAGCCGGATCAAACCGTATTCTATTTTCGCTCTACTCTCGACGGTCATACTACTATTCGGTTTTCAAGGTGAGGTAATCATTAACCAGCCGATTGTGATCGGGCTGATTGCCATACCACTTCTTCTCCAATCCTACGGCATCTTTTTCATTGCGTACGCCGCCGCATGGGCATGGCGGGTTCCCTACAACGTGGCCGCACCCTGCGCGCTGATCGGGACCTCAAACTTTTTTGAACTGGCGGTCGCCGTTGCCATCAGTGTTTTCGGCCTAAATTCCGGCGCGGCACTGGCAACAGTCGTCGGCGTACTGGTCGAAGTGCCGGTCATGCTATCACTTGTCGCATTCGCTAACCGTACGGAGAGACATTTCTCTAAGCCCTCATTTACCCGGGCTTAAGCGATCACACGTCCTTTTCGAAATGCTGAACCGCGGGTGGGGTTCCCGGAAGACCCAGTCTTTCCCAGTCTGCTACGACCTTGTTGTAGACTTTTTCATCCAGCATGGTGCGTTTCGAATATTCCTTGATATGCTTGTGATCCTTGCAAGCGTTGATCAAGCATTTCGATCCGTAAGGCCGATTTTCTGGGGGATACTGGCTAGGATCAAGCTGGGTGCTCCAAGTATTTTTCAAAATTTCGACATCATCAACCGGATTGCTGCGGCTCGCCATCGCCCACAGAACCTGATCCATGTCACAGGGATCGATGTCCTCATCCACCACGATGATCCATTTAGTATAATAAGCTCCGCCGGGCACCTGGGCGGCGAGGGCGAGTACCTGCGCTGCATGTCCGGCATAGCGCTGCTCAATACTGACGCAAGTCATACCCCAGCCGCCGGCCGCTGCGGGATGGCAATACACGCCCTTAATTCCGGCAATACCGAGTTTATCGAAATCGTTCCAGACCCGCGCTGAGCGGATTATAGCGAAAAATCCTGACTGCTCGCAGGACGGATAATCCGCCATCAAAGCATTGGTCATTATCGGCTGATTACGATGGTGTAGTGCTGTAATCTCAATCAGCGGAGCCTCTCCCTCTGGCCGGCCGTAGTACCCGGTGAATTCACCGAATGGACCTTCACCTTTCATGGAACCCGGTTTGAGAACACCCTCAATCACCAACTCCGCGTTTGCCGGAATCAGCAAATCGGTCTTCTTTCCCCTCACTACCGACACCGCCTGACCCCGGATACCGCCGATGAATTCGTACTCCGAGATATTTTTCGGAAAACCCTGCGAGCCGACTAGCATGAAAATCGGATCCACCCCCCAGGCTGCAGCGACCTCTATAGATTCGCCCCGCTCCCAAGCGCGCTCAATATGTAACCGCGCATCCTTTCCCGGTGACAGATATAGCCCAGAATGTCGCTTACCTTGCTGCATCATGCGGTAGGTACCGACATTCAGATATCCGGTATCGGGATCGCGAGTGATAACGCAGTCTGCAGTTCCCGGATATCGCCCACCATCGAGCGGCCAATGCATCGGGACAGGTAATTTGTCGAGATCGATATCTTCACCCGTCAAAGTGTTCTGAAATACGGGTGCTTCCTCAGCCGTAATTTCACGCGGCGGGATCCGCTGCATGAGTTTAGATTTTACCTTCTGGATCAGTTCAATAGCTAACGTCTCCGGATCTTCCCCCAGCGTTATAGAAATTCTCCTCAGGCTGGGTCCCGCAAGGTTCCACAGAAGCCGCGCTCCGATCCCACCATCATCGAATCCTTCCGCCTTTTCGAACATCACCGTGGGGGACGGCTGCTGCTTAGCCAACAGATAACCAATCGCGCTCATTTCCTGATCTCGGTTGACCGGCTCCGATACTTTCACTAGTTCGCCAATATCGTCCACAGCTTCGAGCCACTGCCGCAAGTCCTGGATTGGCTCATTTTGGGACGTGGATGTGGATTTGGTATCGGTCATCGTTGTGTTCCCCGTCATCGGTGGTTTGGGCAGAATAATGGACAAGCGGCAGGCGTTGCGCAATGAACTGGAGTTCTGCCGAGATCTAATTTTTTACTATACGTTTAAACATGACAAAAATTTAGAACCGGTTTATTAGTTTTGTGTCAGAATGATCCGCCCACGCACGGTACGTTCCTGTACCTTCCTCAATCCAGTTGCAAAATCTTCCAGCGGCATTCTCTCCGTTGGTAGGGCGCTGATCTTAGCGGACTCATAGAATTCAAATATCTGCGAGAAACACTTTGCCGTCAGATCTGGACGTCGACGCCGGTAATCGCTGATTTGTAGGCCGCCAATATCAATATTCTTTACCAGTAGGTAGTTGGCTTTAAGCGTTGGAACTTGCCCAGCGGCAAAGCCAATCACCACCATCCTACCGCGCCAGGCGACTGCGCGGACAGCCGCATGGAAGATTTCGTCTCCCAATGGATCGATTACGACGTCGGCGCCACGGCCGTTGGTAACAGCAAATACTTGATCCCGCAGGCTATTTCGCAAATCTCTGGCGGCCAGATCGATAGTATGATCCGCTCCTGCGTCTCGCACAAGTTCGGCCTTCTCTGAATTTGCGATCCCGGCAAGAGCGGTACCACCGAATGCCTTTACTAGCTGAATCGCAGCAAGCCCGACCCCGCCGGAGGCGCCTAGGACCAGCACCGTCTCACCCACCTGAAAACGGCCGCGCTCGATCAATGAAAACCAAGCCGTATCATAAACCAGCGCCATCGAAGCAGCGTCGACGAACGACATCATATCGGGTAAGCGATAACAGTTGTTCCGGTGGATGAGCGCTAGTTCAGCATACCCCCCTTTCTCTGCCATCGCCAGTACACGGTCACCGGGCGCGAAGTCAGTTACGTTTTCGCCGACCTCTTTTACGACTCCCGCCGGTCCCTTGCCGGGCACAAAAGGTACGTCTGGCCTGAACTGGTAGGCGCCACAAATCATAACCAGGTCGACGTAGTTGACTGCCGTCGCGTGGACATCGACGATTACCTCTTCGGGCCCCGGAACGGGAGCCGGAAATTCCGTCATTGTAAGATTTCCTGTAGATCCATACTCGTTTAAGACGACAGCGCGCATACGGTTCCCTTAAGTCAAGGCTTGGGGCACCAGATCTCCTGTTCGGATCCGGCGCTGGATCTCGAGTTTATCGAGTTTGCCATTTGGCATCAGCGGAATATCGGAGACAGGTAGCCAAAATTCCGGCATGTCGTATCGCGACAAACCCTCATCGGCGAGATGGTCGAGTATGTCGGCAATAGTGGCACTATGTCCATCTTCGAACATGACAGCAAGGCAAACTCGTTCTCCGAGTCGGCTGTCGGGCACGGGAATTGCCGCTGCAAGGTAGACCGCCTCATGGCTTAGGGCTAGGCTCTCGATTAAATTGGGATTGATATTATGGCCACCACGTAGGATCAATTCTTTACGTCGGCCAGTGAGAGTCAAATATCCTTCTTCGTCAAGCTTTCCGAGGTCACCGGTCAGAAACCAGCCACCGGCGTTCATCGACAATGCCGTCGCATCCGGGTCATTGAAATACCCGAGCATCAGGGATCCACCCTTACCGGCGATCAGCCCGGGCGTACCAATTGGCACTTCCCGGTCAGGATCGTTCGGATCGAAAACACCGAGCTCATACCCATCACAACAGACGCCGGAGGTAGCGGCTACAATATCTCGCGAGTCACCCATCCGCCCATGCTGATGACCATTGGTTTCAGTCATTCCGTAACCCTTCTGCACCGGGATGCCGAGATCGTAAAGAGCACAAGAAACATGCTCAGGGCAAGCTGCCCCAGAGACGCGGAAACTTTCGAGCCGGTCGTATCTTTCAATACCCCGACTTTCTAAATCGGCCAGGAAATCCATCGCATGGGTAGGTACACCGACCAAGTAAGTTACGTTAGCAGCTTCGAGATGGTCCACCAACGATTCACCGCGCGGCCAGTCATGGAGAAGGAATTCTCCACCGCAGACCAGCGACGTCCACAAAGTTCCGCAGCCAAGATTATGACTCAACGGACTTAGTGAGCAAGTAACTGTGTCGGGACCAAGGGACCATGCCTCCGTGATTCCCCGTGCGGCCACGAGCTGCGAATTGTCACTGTGCATAACTCCCTTTGGCTGCCCCGTCGACCCGGATGTGAAGGCAAGGTACGTCACAAAGTCTGGATTCCCTTTAGGTTCTGAGCCGCCCTCTATATTGGGACGAAGAAGACCAGCGAACGGCACCCCGTCATCTGCGGAGCCCAGTCGGTAGATATGACGGAGCGATTTAAGCTTGCCGATTGCCGTCAGAATCTCATCGCCTTTAGCATCCGCTCCATGACCCGGTTCGTGAAGGTAAGCCGCGCAGGCAGCACGTTCACACATGTTGGCGATTTCGGAAACAGTATGATTCCTATGAGGTGACGGACAACAAACATAACCATCCCGCGATGCAGACAGAAGTGCGACTACGGTTTCCATCCGATTTGGGGACCCGACGAAGACCGTCTCTCCTTGCTTCAATCCACGACTGGCGAGATCAGCGGCGAGGGCGTCGACCCATGAGATTAGTTCAAACCAAGTAAAGTTGCGATAACTACTACGGAGCGCTGTCGCGTTTGGCCGATCAGTTGCATGGGCGGAAACGATCTCATAAATTGTCTGATCGCGCCATACATCAGTCGCATGATACTCCCCCACCACCGCCGCACTCAGCGGAGAGGTTATGGTAGCAGGCATGTTTACATCAGACGCCGTGTGACGCCGCGACCAATGGATCCATTTCCATATCGTCATCCTTTACCGCACCGATAAGATCAGTGACCTTTCCGATGCCGCGTTCATCGCACCAGGCTTCCAAGTCGTCAATGATGGTCGTCAGCGCCGTAGGATTACGAAATCCGGCATAACCAATCCCGACCGCATGCGCTCCGGCCAGCATATATTCGACAACATCCTCTGCCTTGGTCACCCCGCCGACGCCGATGACTGGAATGTTTACCTCTTTCGCCACCTGATAGACCATGCGCAGAACGATGGGTTTAAGTGCCGGTGAGACCATACCGCCGAACTTGTTGCCGAGTGCAGGCCGGAAATTATCTGTTCGAATTTTCAACGACAGGAACGTATTCGCGATGACCAGGGCGTCAGCCCCCGCCGCCTCCGCAGCCAACGCTATTGACGTAAGGTCTCCAGCATTCGGTGACAGCTTGGCCCAGACTGGCTTATCTGTCGCCTCGCGTATTGCGCTCATCACTTCTTTGGTATGCTCTTCTTGTAGAGCGAAGTTTCCGCCTGTCGTGTTCCGGGTTGGGCAGGAAATATTGCATTCAATCACGTCGACATCTGGAACAGACAACTCGCGCGCCAAAGCTGCAAAATCATCGATCGACTCCGACGAAACACTCACGACGAGCGGTGGTTCAAATTTTGAGTATTCCGGTACGACATTCTCAAGGAAATAATCGATACCTTTTCCAGGTAGGCCAATCGACTGGATGATTCCCGCCTCAGTTTCAGCCATACGAGGCGTTGGATTGCCAAGGCGAGGCTCACGGCAGATCGTCTTAGCTACAAGAGCGCCGAGTCTGTTGAGATCTATTACCTCATCATATTCCCAAGAGAATGCACCTGACGCCGGCTGTATCGGATTCTGAAAGGTAAGATCGCCGATTTGTACCGAAAGGTCTACCATCCCACAGCCTCCTGAATATTGAATACCGGACCCTCACGGCACACTCGTTTTAAGGTCCTTTCCCCATTGATTTCAAAGGTACGCATGCAGACGTAACAGGCCCCAACACCGCACACCATAATCTGCTCCATCGCCACCTGGCCAGGAACGCTGTACTTCTTACCAACATTTTGCATGAGCTTCAGGAGACGGCTTGAACCGCAGGTAAAGAAGGCATCCGCCTTTCCGTCACCTACCAATTCTTCTAATATTTCTGAGACGTTGCCAACATCGCTGCTGCCATCTGTATCGACTACCGTAACAGTTCTGGCACCTAGTTCCTGGAACAAATCCTCAGACATCACCAGATCGGCTTTACGTGCACTGAGTATGGCCGTAATACCCACTCCATTTTCGGAAGCTAGCTGGGACAGCGGCGCGAGCGTCGCTAGGCCGACCCCGCGCCCTAGGACGACAATGTTTTTCCAAGTCGGATCCAAATGAAATCCGACTCCGAGCGGACCGGAGACATTGAATGTATCTCCCGCCGTTAACGTCGCCATACCCTTTGTGCCCCGTCCTTCACATTTATATAAAAATTCAAGCTGGCCTGCCGCCTTGTCAACCTTATAGACACTCATCGGACGACGCATCCAAACCTCCGCCCCATCGGGCGTGGGGCAAAGTAGATGAAAAAACTGGCCGGCGTAGGCAGACAGCGCTTTCTCATGGGTTTTGAGTACCATGAGTTTGTACTCGGCGTTTACCCAATCATTGGACACAACGTCGGTAAGGTATTCGCCAACGCGCTTGTCAGGATATGGGTCGGGATCGTCCGGTCGAATTGCTGAATCGGTATATTTCTCGTTTTGAGCAAGATTGTTCATGGTTTCAGCGCTTTTTATCTGACAGACTTCCTGAAGTCATACCCTACGGGTGTAACAAAATAAATACAATTCCTATTTTTATTACATTAAACTATTAATACCAAATAGCATTGTGACGTTAATACGATGACTTTCATAGCCATGCGAAAACTCTGGCCGGTCGGTACCGTGGAACAAGCGAGAGTCAAATATGACCCCTCGGTTCTCACGGTACGGCACATTGATTTTGTTGTCTCCATTTTGGGCTAAAAATCTCTGAATTCGTGATCTGTCAGCGTCGTAATCGACGATCGGCCATTCAGGTGGCGGTAGCGAATTATAGACGACCAATCCACCCGTCTCGGGATTACGGTTTGCGCTATCCGGCGTAATCCAAAAATTAAGACTGATCACAGCATCATCCGCATGAAGGTCTATTGGAGAATCGCCATTCAGCGCCTTAAAGGCCCACGCCTGTGTAAGCGGATATTGCCCAAGAAGTTGCGGCAAAGCAGTCCTAATTTCATCAGCAATCTGTATGACTAGCGGGCAGGCCAGACCATCCTCAAGGTAAGTGGCAACGAACCCACCGATATGCGTAAAGTCATGCCAGATCGTACTTTGCTGAAGAAACCTCCGTAATAGTCTCAAGGCATCATCAGTCAAAAGGTCGTCGATGGTAACGATCCCGTTTGTGTTATTAATCCATGATGCTTCTATGATCTCGGCGTCGAGGCTGGGGCTGACCGCACCGCTCAATATCTCCGGCGCTTCTACTGAATGGATAAGGGTGTTGTAATCCGTCCCTAAAATCTCGAGCTGTTCGTCGGTAAGTTCGACAACCCCATCGTCGAGGCTAGCCGCAACCTGATCGTATAATCGAGCCAGTGTTTCAAAACGCTGTCCGTCGCGGCTACGCAGAGGGAGATTTCGGAACAGATCGGAGTCATGTTTTAACTTTTCAGCCGACGCCGTTCGGAGAGATTTCTCAGCAATACCAGTTCTGCTTTCTCCTCTGCGCAAATCATACGTTCGCGCAAAGTGATCGAGCGATCGTCCTCGGTGACCAACTGCTAACCACTGAAATCCCAGTGCGCGATGGGCTCCTATGTTATCGGGATCGAGATCTATGACGACACGAAACATCTCGACAGCATCGAGTGTCCGACCCAAAGCAAGCAAAACGTTACCCCGGTTGAAATATGCCGGCGTATATCCCGGTTCTTCAACAATCAACGCATCAAGCACTTCCAGTGCTTCGGCTGTGTTTCCTCGCCGGGCGAGTAGTGCCGCGAGATTATTCCGAGCCAAGGTATGCGTGGGAATTTCTTCGAGCACTTCTCGGTAAGCAATTTCCGCCGCCGCATCGTCGCGCGCCTCCTGCGCAGCTATCGCCCGGCCGATCCGGTCTTCAATCAATTCCTGGGCCATCTTAGGCAGGTAGTTTGTCGATCAGGTTACGCATAAATTTTGCCGCATCTCGGCCTTTGCGGGCACGGCGCCACAAATTCTCGACTGTGCGCTCATGCAGTTCAAGGGCCTCCGGCGCCGAAGTAATCATCGCAATACCGCCATATATATTTGGCTGTTCACCTAACCGGAATGGGCTCAGAGTCAGGATCCTACGATCTGCCTGACGAAAAATCTGGAAACTATTATGTGGAAGCGCTCCCGGCACAACTCCAATCTGAATGCCAATCGGTTCCTCTTCCATCAGGCGGATAAGATGATCAGCTTCCGCTCGCGCTCGCAGACGACGCTCCGCAAGTACATCGTCAGGCAGATCAAGGCGACCGACAAGTCCGTTACGAAGAAATCGGTCGATCTCAGCCCCGGAGATCAAATTCAGAATACCGGGCTTGCGCGCTCGCCAATTTTCCTTCCGCTGATGGAGAATCGGTAACAATTCGCGAATTACATCCTGTGCCTTTTCCCGCTCCGCCAGTCCTTCCGGAATGCTTTCCGCCAATACTTCCTCGAGAGTCTCGCTAAAGGCATCCGATGCAAGGAGAAACGAAACCGGACCGGCTAACACGATAATGTGTTCCGATAATTCCTCGATCTGGCGCAACCGTTCAAAGAACGCTAACGCTGAGGAGATATACTCAACCCCCACTCCCATGAGCGTTGGCACCGAGACATCGAGCAAACCCGACAGCTTCTCGAGGGTTTCGATCTTAGCGACGTCGCCTTTTTCGAAACGGTAAAGAGCCGTACGCGAAATATCCAGTCTAGCCGCCACTTCGTCGGCACTAAGGCCAGAGGCAATGCGAAATGCCTTCAGGCGGTTCCCGATATCGTCAAACCGAATGGCCATGAGATCGTTTCCGGCCTCCTACTTTTCGTAACATCCCTGAAGAGGTACAAGGTTTATGGAGGGGGGGTCAACGATCTGTATGTTGAATTGGAAATATACGAAAGGCTTGCAAGATCTCGGTAACGGGAGTTGGGCCTATCTACTGCCCGATGGCGGCTGGGGTTGGAGCAATGCCGGGTTGATCGCCGATAGCGGTGAAACACTCCTAGTTGATACCTTGTTCGACCTGCCGCTAACCGCCGATATGTTGGCAGCCATGCGCAACGCGGTTCCCGACGCTAAAGTGATCGACATGCTGGTGAACACCCATGCCAATGGAGACCACACATACGGAAACCAGCTAGTCGATGGAGCCGATATCATTGCTTCTGCAGATTGTGCTGCTGAAATGGAAATACGGCCGCCTGAAGCCTTCATCAGCCGAGTCCAAGCATGGCGAGATATGGGAGATGCGGGTGCCATCATCTGGGAGTTGATGGGCCGGAAGTTCGATTTCAATGGTATCAAAAACTGCCTGCCAACCCGGACCTTTGACCGCGAATTGACGCTTGAAGTAGGCAACAAAAGAGTCGAACTGACCAATGTCGGCCCTGCCCATACCCGTGGTGACGTGCTGGTACATGTTCCAGAAGATAAGACCGTGTTCACTGGCGATATCATCTTTGTCGGCGGGCATCCCGTAATGTGGGCAGGCCCCGTCGGTAACTGGATTTCTGCTTGTGATCATATTCTGGGTCTCGACGTTGAAACAGTGGTGCCCGGGCATGGACCAATAAGCGGAAAAGACGAAGTCCGAGCGTTACGATCTTATCTGGTTGAGTTGCACAACGAAGCACACAAACGATACGATGCTGGGCTCGACTGGGTGACAGCATCTGAGGAAATCGTTGTTGATTTTTTCAATCACTGGATTGATCGAGAGCGTATCTTTATCAACGTCAACAGCCTTTACCGTGAATTTTCTCACGAAAAAAAACCGCCTTCTACAATGAAAATCTTCGGCGAGATGGCGAAATGGTATTGGTCGGAATATCCTGACCGTCACCCTTACCACAATTGCTCGGGACATTCATAATCATGGCCATCAACATTACCCGCACCGTCAAACAGATGGTTGCTGAAGCAAACGAAGAAGTTGAAGAGATTAGTATTGACGCTGCACGCGGCCTTCTCGGTCACTCAAACGTGCTCTTTATTGATATCCGTGACATCCGAGAAGTCGCTAAGACCGGCCGAGTAGTGGGTGCTCGGCACGTGCCGCGCGGTATGCTGGAAATGTGGATAGATCCCGAAACACCCTATCACAGAGAGTTTTTTGCAGAAGACAAGAAATTCATTTTTTACTGTGCTGGTGCATGGCGATCTGCTTTAGCTGCGAAAACTGCGCAGGATATGGGATTGTCTCCGGTTGCGCATCTTGAAGGCGGTATAGACGCCTGGATTAGGGCCGGTGGCCCTATCGACCCACCAAAAGACATTAAGTAAGGAATTACCAATCATGGACGGTCTTTCTAACCAGCCTTTCACCCCCGATCTTCGCGGATTTATCGAATATCTCGAAAAGGAGCATCCGGATGAAATCCTCCGCGTCACCAAGGAGGTTGATCCTAAATTCGGGGTCACCGGCATTCTTCACCGCATGGAAAAAGAGGGCCACTTCAAGGCTGTCATTTTCGAAAATGTTAAGGGTTCAGACATTCCGTTAGTCGCCAATATGCATGGCAGCTTCAACCGCCTGAAATACGCTATTGGGATGGAAGAAGGTACCGAAAAAGAATTTCTCCGCGCCTATGGTGCCCTTGAAGCCAACCCAATCGAACCGGTCATAATAGACGAGGCTCCTGTGCAAGAGGTTGTGAAAACGGAAGACGAGGTCGACGTTGAGGAGCTACCGATCCTTACGTATCACGAGAGGGATTCCGGCAAGTTCATAACCGCCGCGCTGGGTCTCATGCGAGATCCCGATACGGGGATCGACAATATAGGCATTTACCGCCACCAGGTGCACAGCAAGAACGAACTCGGCGTTCAGCTTTCGGAAACCGCGGATGGTAACGTGATATGGAAAAAATATGAAGAACGCGATGAGCCTACGCCGATGGCCCTCGTGATCGGTCATCATCCGGCTTTCTTCCTCGGCTCTCTGAGCTACACCCCGATCGACTCTAACGAACTCCACGTCGCCGGCGGCATTTTGCAACGCCCTGTACCGCTAGTACCGTGTAAAACTATCCCTCTGAACGTACCCGCGGACGCAGAAATTGTCATTGAATGCGTAATCCGCCCAAAAGAACGGCGCGCCGAGGCGCCATTCGGCGAATTCCCCGGCACTTACGGACCTGAGAGAATGAACCCTGTGCTCGATATCAAAGCGATTACCCATCGCAGGAACCCATTATATCAGAATGCGTTCGTCGGACATGCCGATAACCTGCTCTTGTCGGGCGTAATCCGATCGACCGCCATTGAAGAAACGGTAAAAATTGCTTGTGGAACGGTAACCGGCGTCCACATGCCACGGTCCGGGCGATTTCGGTTTAGCTGCTATATCGCCATAGACCGCAAGATCGAAGGCGAAGCAAAGGCGGCAGCGATGGCAGCCTTTGTCACCGATCCGTTCCTTAAATTTGCAATCGTTGTTGATCACGATGTCGACATCACCAGCGATACCGAGGTGATGCACGCTATTGCGACCCGCGTCCGCGCCGATCGCGATATCTTTATGGTACCATATGCCAAGGGCTCGCCGCTCGATCCCTCATCATACGATCCAAAAGCCGGCTCGCACCTTGTAACCAAAATGGGCATCGACGCTACCCGAAAGGACAACTATCCCGACGAAATATACGTTCCGGGTAATGAAGATATCGACCTGTCCGACTTCATCCCAGGATACGAAAAACTTTAAGGAACCTAGCTCTATGGCCGAATGTCATCGCATCGACGTTCATCATCACATACTGCCGCCTAATTACGTCGATATTGTCGGCGATGACCGGATTGGGCCTCTAATCTTAGCTGGTAAGACGCCGGAATGGACACCGCAAATGTCGATCGAGGCCATGGACCGGAACGGGATTCAGACTGCATTGACCTCGATTTCCGCTCCCGGCCTGTGGTTTGGCGACACGCAGGAAACTGTCGATTTGTGTCGACACTGTAACGAATATGCCGCCGATATCAGCCGCGATCATGCCGGCCGTTTTGGCGTGTTCGCCAGCCTGCCGCTTCCGGATGTGGATGCCAGCCTTAAGGAAATCGCCTATGCACTGGATGAATTAAACGCCGATGGTATTGGCCTTCTTACATCATACGGAGACCGATATCCTGGCGATCCGGAGTTCGTGCCTGTATTCAACGAGCTGAACCGGCGCGGAGCGACTGTCTACTTTCACCCCACCAATGCGCCCTGCAACCAGTGCCAACCGGAAATCCCTGCCGCAACACTAGACTTCCCGTTCGATACCACGAGGGCAGTGGTAAGCCTACTGTTCAACGGCACATTTTCGCGGTGCCAGAACATAAACTTCATCTTCAGCCATGCGGGTGGAACCATCCCGTTCCTAGCCGAACGTATTGGCCGCCTGCAGGGCCGCCCGGGATTTAAGGAGCACATACCAAACGGCGTCATTCACGAACTCGAGAGGCTTTACTACGATACCGCTCTGTCAACCAACTGGCTGGCATTCCGCAGCCTTTTCGAACTAGTTGATCCTGATCACGTTCTATTTGGCAGCGACTATCCGTTTGCCCCAGAACAGACCATGGTGAGCTCAGTCAAGCAACTCAAAGAGATGGGGCTGGATCCCGAAGTACTGAGAGGAATAGAACGAGACCACGCACTAAAACTTTTTCCTTATCTCAGCGGCTGAAACGCTGCGATGAATAGCTGAAGGCATGGCTGGGTTGGATATAACCACGTTATCGCCCGCTCTGGGCGCAGAAATTCGCGGTATCGATTTTATGCAGCCATTAGACAATTCGACGCTGGCGGATATCAAGTCTGCCTGGCTTGAGCATCTTGTCCTAGTATTCCGTTGTGGAGAAATTTCAGAGGATTCCCAAATCCAGTTTGCGGGATGTTTCGGTTCCACGGTGGGCGCGCGTTCTAAACTTCGGGCCGATGGGGGTGACCGTCGACTTATGGTCATCAGTAACGTTCGCGAGAACGGTAAACCGATTGGCGCATTGCCGGACGGCGAACTAATGTTTCATTCAGACTCGGTCTTCCTTGAAAGGCCCCTGATGGGCGCAATGCTTTATGCGGAGGAGTTACCGTCGAAGGGCGGCAACACGTTGTTTGCCAGCATGTACTCTGCCTATCAATCACTCAGCGAAGAACTAAAAACTCGGATCGACGGGCTACGCGCGGTCAACGTATTCGACTATGAAACACAGGTTAAGACTGGACCCTACAAACGTTTAACCGCCCGACACGCAACCCACCCGGTGGTGAGGACCCATCCTGAAACTGGGCGGCGAGCCCTATATGTCAACCGTCTCATGACCGAGGAAATTCTCGGACTTCCACCGGTTGAAAGCGACGAGCTTCTGCAAATATTGTTTGCTCACGCGGAGAACCGCCATCACGTATACGAACACATCTGGCGGAAGAACGATCTCGTGTTGTGGGACAACCGCTGCACCCAGCACGCACGAACCAATTTTCCCGCGCATGAAAGACGGCTATTACGTAGGGTCGGGATCGAGGGCGACGTGCCGATTTAGCACCTCATGATTTCAAAAAACGGGCTTAGAATTATCTAGCGGGATAGACAGAGACATGCCGCTACCACCGCAGCACGGACAACTCAGTGCTACCAGAATTTGCTGTTTCTGGGTTTCCGTCATGTCCGAGCTCTCCAAAACCTGTAGGACCTGGGCTCGGATGAGCTCGTGCATCGACATGTCGGTGATTATACCCGTTCCACCGTTATCTGGCATTTGACGCCTACTACTCCGTAGCCTGAGACAGGTTAATAAGCGGCGCAAGGCGAACAATCATTGGCAGTTCCTTGCATACCCGATAGATTTCGATCAGCTCTGGCGGACTCCAGTGGGCATGAATGTCAATGGTCATCGAACGGTACTCTTAAAGGTATCTCATCCAATTCTGCGAGATTTTTGTATATCTGACAACGCATTGATTCCTCACTACACTATGTCAAACATCAATCACATATTGGAATCGGACCAAAATGAAGGCAGTTTATTTTGAAAAACACGGTGGACCAGAAGTATTGAAATACGGCGATCTCCCCGATCCCACGGCGGGCGAAGGGGAAATCGTTGCTGATATTTATGTCGCCAGCGTAAATGGTGCGGACTGGAAAGTTCGCACCGGTTCTTATGCTCAAGTTGCCTATTTTCCCTATATCTGCGGCCGGGACTTTTCCGGTATCGTTACTGATGTGGGACCTGGTGCTGATTTGGAGGTTGGCGATGAGGTATTCGGCGTCTTACCGGTAGGCCAGGAAGGTACCTATTGCGAGAAAGTGGTCACTAATGCATCAGTGCTGGCAAAGAAACCAGCTGGTATAGACCACATGGAAATTGATGCTCTATCTCTAATTGGACTAACTGCAGTTATTTCGATTGAAGAGACGCTCAAATTACAAGCTGGGGAAAAGATCCTGATCCAAGGGGGTGCCGGAGGCGTTGCGGGCTTCGCCATCCAGCTTGCAAAGCATATCGGTGCTCACGTCGTAACTACAGCTAGTACGTACAATCACGAATATGTTCGCAGCCTCGGCGCCGACGAAATCATAGATTATAATTTGGTAGATTTCGTAGAGGCTGTTTCGGATTGCGATGCGGTATTCGAGACGGTTGGCGGAGAAACGGGCATCAAGTCGTTTGATGTACTAAAGCCTGGAGGTCGCGCCGCATTTATCGCCTCCGGCACGCAATCGCCGAAACCGGCGCGTAACGATGTCGAGTCGCTCCGGCCCAACGTCGGACGCGACCGGCACTACATGGAGAGAGTTGCCGACCTCCTCCAACGGGGTGTCGTAAGCGTGCCGGAGATTCAGGTTTTCGATCTAAAAGATGCGTTTGAAGCCCAAAAAATAAGCGAAAGTAGGCACTTGCGTGGTAAGCTAATGTTGAGAGTGAGGTAAATATCCCGTTTTCACGTGATATGCCAACTCTATGTGAAGTATTTTTCCGTGTTTGAAGTCAGAGCGAGACGGAGGATAGGGATAACATATCTGTGCGGGCACCACACGGCACGCCAAACACCCAAGCGTCTTTAAACCATAGGCTTAAAATGCTTGTCTTGAAACAAGGCTCGTTAAGGGTTCCAATACAATATCGGTTGGATATCCTGACCGAGTTTTCATGGAGCTGACGGGGCGCAGTCAAGTGTTGGATCCGAAAGTCTTAATCTATACGCCCATGGGCGATGCCGACACAGAGTACAGTAAGCTAGAGGACGCCGGCTGCGAACTCACTTTCGGGAATGCAGAATGGAGACATGCCTTCGGGGCATCGGAAGTGAATGTATTCCCCATCGCTCACGGCCGCGACGCCATCATTGGAGCCGTGATGCGCGGTTTCACATTCGACCACGATTTTCTGAGCCGACTAACAAATACTCGGATCATCTCCAAATTGACTATCGGCTATGACGATGTCGATATAGACGCAGCTACCGATCTGGGCATTCTAGTGACGCACTCGCCAACCGAAGCTAATTGGGGTGGTGTCGCGGAAGGCACCATGACGATGATGCTAACTCTGCTGAAACGGGTAAGAGAGAAAGACCGCCACGTACGCGACGGTGGCTGGCGAGATGATGCACTTGCCGGGACATTTCTGGGCGCACGACAAGACGGTTATGAAGGAATCACAGTCGGTGTGATAGGACTCGGTAGGATCGGATCGCGACTTTGCGATCTACTCGCCCCTTGGCGGGTGAACCTAATTGCGTACGACCCATATGTTGATGAATCGAAGTTTGCCCTTCACAACGCGAAGGCCGTTAACTTAGAGACGCTCCTCCGCACGTCGGACGTAATCACCATCCACTCTAACTTAACCGCGGAGACAGAACATCTGATTTCCGGATCTCAACTCGACCAAATGAAACCAACCGCAATCCTTCTAAACGCCGCCCGTGGACCGATCATCGACGAAAACGCGCTCTTCTTGGCACTCGACTGCGATAGAATAGCCGGTGCGGGTCTTGATGTGTTTGAGAACGAACCGCTAGATCTTCAATCTCCTTTGCGCGGCCTCGGCGACAAGGTGCTCCTGTCACCCCACATGGTAAGTGCCAACAAAGGCGCCAGCCTAGAACCGGCAGTACCTTGGGCGATTAACGCTGCCCTGACAGCGATGCGCGGGGAGGTCCCCCATCATGTAGTCAATGAGATGGCGATCCCAAATTTCCTCGAACGGTTCGGTGGACAAAGTTTAGTTAAATGAAAATTAATTTATACATATCAAATATCCACTATCATCGATTTCAATGTCAGCGCAAAAATTCTATCGTTGCCCCGGCATTTTGGAGTCTATTGAAAACATAGTGATACTTGGTCGCTTTAGATCAAACTCATTCAATTTCCGATAGCTTACTAATTAAATTCGATCCCGTATTTTTCTCGAGGGCATATTAGGACATTGGGGGAATTACGCCGCAACCTGACAGTCGGCTATGATGATTGGATGCATCATATAAACTGTCCTGTATTCAATTTCAAAAGCCTCGTCGATCGAAATCATATCGGCCTCGGCACGATCCTCAGCTAGATCCTCCGCAACCTCGCGGGCGTGTGCATCACGTTCCGACTCAGTCCAACACCTATAGAGGGACCACTGGTCAGAATACTCATTAACCCATTCGCAGCCCGTCATTTCCGATAAAATGCCGTGTGCCAGATGATCACGAGAATCAGCAAAAAGGGTCGCCCCGCGGATGTAGCCCTGATCGTCCAACGATACTAAAAATGCGGTGCCGCTGAACCTTTCCCGGATCACGCAACCGCGATGGCTTAAATTTATATCTAGCGGAACTGCGCGCTGGCTATTCCAACCATATAGCTGGCTGATAGCAATCTTTCGGGTCGGCAAAAAATCTGTATGCATGATGTATTCCTTTTGCTGATCGTGTCGTCGAGTTCTTCCAGTTATCAAATTATAGAGTTCTTATGCGTCAATTTTCGGGTTATAAGAACTTTAGGAGGGAAAGATTCATGGCCTACGCAAAGATGCGTGACATGCTAGGGATGGCCTTAGAGTTGCAGGTCAGTTCACTGGGTTTAACAATAGAACAATTAATGGAAAGAACCGGTCGCAGCCGTAAAACTGTTGAAAGAATGCTTAAAGGACTCGCGGACATGGGTTTGGAGGTGGAACCCAGCCGACTAGATAGCGACCATCACCTAACCAAGCGTTGGCGGCTAAACAGCGATCTCCCAAGCACATTAATTAGCCTAGAACCGCAGGAACGCAGTGCCCTTGAACGCCACTTGCAGACCCTGACCGACACTACGGCATCGCGCGCATTATCAAAATTACTGACCAGCCAGAAGCCACTTTCGAATCATCTTGCAATCGACGAAGAAGAACTGATTGCACGCACCGCCCACATCGGACGGACAGGGCCCCGCACACAGGCAAACGAGTCTCACATGGTAATATTTGAGCGCGCAATCCAGGGATTTGAGCGTCTCGAAATCCATTATCGAACGCAGGGAAGGCGCAGTCCTAGCTGGCGATCGGTCGATCCTCTAGGTCTCCTATTCGGACGATTTGGCTATCTAGTTGCAGGGCGAGACGGCCGCCCGGCGACCTACCGCCTAGACCTAATCGAAGACGTTTTACCTACCGGCCGGATCTTCAAGGAGTACGCGGACTGGAACATGAAAAGGTGGTCTGCCGATAGTTTCGGCATATATCACGGCGATGTGATTCTGGACATCCAGCTGCGGTTCAAGGGGGAAGCGGCAAAACGGGCCGAGAAAGTACGATTTCATCCCAGCCAAAATATGCAACACTCTCAGGGCGAACTAATCGTTAATTTACGCTGCCAGGGACATAGAGAGCTTATTCATGAGCTATGCCATCCCGACTGGCTGGGCCAAGTAAGAATTGAGAGCCCGGAGAGCCTGCGCGAAGAATTCGACGCCTATCTGAAACTTTTACGTAGCGTCACCTTGGAAGATGTTTAGGCGCCCGCATCGCATAGTGTTATTTACTTGTAAACCTCAATTATCCAACAGAAACCATGGGATGCAGTCTGCCGTTATCCAGCTGGATACGAATTTCGATTGGCAGCGCAGCGACACTGCTGATCGGTATGGGGCTGGGACGGTTTGCGTATACCCCCCGTCGGTACCGGCTCTGGTCGATGGAGGCGGGCCTTGTCGGTGCATTTAATCCATTTGGCCACCTAGTAGGTGCGTTGATCTCAGCTATACCCAGAAAAATAGCGATCTCTGAACAGGCATGATTTTTTCCAATAATTACGTGTCAGAAGACGGTCTCGGGCAAGCAAAGTAGGCACAAATATCTTCCGAAATTCAAAGCAGTACCTCTCTGCCTTACTTCACCCAACTGGTTGAATTTTCTTCATTGGATTCAAATTTTATCTGGGACCGGCGATCAAGGTTTGCCTCCCTGGCCATCTCTGACAGAACAACCTTGGGGCTGGCCTTTTCTGTTATCTTGGGCAGTGAGTATACTGCTTTTTTCTCAAGTGGGCCTCTGACCATTAGATTTATTTCGTCGTAGGCACTTGTTTCTATCTTTGTTACCCCGCTCGATGGTGTATCAAAGGCCGTGGGTGCAATAGAGGGTAGCGAGCTAACCCCAATCCCGTCGATTTCAACTGAAGTAATTGCAATTACGCCGATTGCAGCGACAAATCCTAACGGCATCATGATACTTCTCCTTTGGTGTTCCTCTCTATCCGAGTCCCCCGAAGAAAACACTCGAATGAGGTCAAGGAGTGGCCGGAATGGGGCATTTTTGCGGCTATCCAACAGGATCACGAGCAGATGCAGAATGTGTAGCTGCCGAAAGGTTCCCTCCAGAGATGGGGTCGAATTTGGAGAATATGGCGTACCATAGGGTGGCAGGTCGAGGGACAAGCAGGGCTTATAATATCGAATAGGCTAGCTTATATAGGAAAAGGATGAGCAATGTGGGGATTTATGAAATATTATGATTTTTTTATAGGTTTGTTATCAATTTTCGAGAGAGAATATTCTCTTGGTCGTAAATCCTACTTGATCACGCAAAATGTCCTTTTCCACCAGGCGCCTATTAATTAATGATAGTGGAGAGGTCGCTAAAAGGATTTGGGTCTCGTCGATCCATTATTGATTTCTAACAAACTTATTTCTCTCGTTATTTCTAAAATGGCGTTGGTTAGTTAGAATAACCTTAGAGATCAGAAAAAATTCAATAGAGTGATCACTATGGAATATCTAGGGCCATATTTTAAAGATCTTATAACTCTTCTTCCTAATTGGATGCGTGAAGACTCTGTCGGCCCGGCTTTGGCGGGTATGATTACAATTGCCGGTATACTTGTACTTGTCGTTCTAATTTCAAATTTCATCTACGATCAAATCGTACTTAACAGAGCGATTGCGATCATTGGAGACCGGGACCAGGAGGCCGCATAATGAAAACTGGAGTCGTCGTCGGAAACCCGAAACCAAAATCGCGTACTTTCGAAGCCGCTAATCTGGTGGCGGAAAAGCTGACCGGCGCGGCGCCCGATTACGTGCTCGACATCGCGGACCTCGGCGCCGGATTGCTGGAATGGGGTAATCCCGATGTTGGGGCTGCGGTCGAGACCGTGCAGGCGCTGGAGGTGGTCATCTTCGCGAGCCCGACATACAAGGCAACCTATACGGGGCTGATGAAACTGTTTCTCGATCAGATTCCGCAGGACGGGCTGGCAGGCGTCACCGCCCTGCCAGTGATGCTCGGTGCCGGTCCGGCGCACCTGTTAGCGCCGGATCTCCTGTTTAAACCCGTCCTCGTCGAACTCGGCGCGATCTGCCCGACCGCCGGTCTTTATCTTATAGACACTTCCTTTGCCGAAGACCCGCGCCTTGATGCGTGGATCGCACGCACGCGCCCGGCACTACCGGCCGGGCTCGGCTAGAATCTATCGCATCTATGCACACCCTAATAGAAACAAAGATCTTCCCGTTTCTCAACTTTAAGACCCCGCTCACGGAGGTCGACTAGTATCTCTCTCTCATTAGCAGGATCGATGTTCCATAAGTCTCCATTGAGAACAGTTGTTTCCAGTCTCCCCCATCTTTTCAACGGGGGGCCTGTTCATCAACGAAAGTGTTGAGGTGGCAAAAATCCATCGACCTGGCGAACAGACTGCAAGAGTTCCGCAGCGCAAAGGCCTTCGAGATCACCTACATGCGAACGGTTTAAGTACGCGCTGTCAGGTATTTATATAATTCGCGCTGGATCACCCATCTTTGCGAAGTAGCGGCAGTATTTTCTGTATCGGTTGGCCGGGCGCGGGAAAAATCGTAAAGCTCTTAAGGGCCTGAAGCCAGTTACTGTAGCAGCTTTTTGCCCAGACCTAAT